>CAWFUT010000030.1:0-15426 GCA_963819055.1 uncultured Acidobacteriaceae bacterium
CGAGCCAGTGCTCGTCCTTCACCCGCCGCACTTCATGAAGGGCGGAATGAGCGAGCTTGGAGGTCAACGGGCGCGTCTTCCAGGAAAACCCGACGACGAACCCCAATACGCTGCCTAGGGTGCCGAACACAATGCTATTGGCAGCGCGGGAACGGCGAGCCAGCAGAACCGCAGGCACGATACCGAGGCAAGCACCCGTCAACGCCAGCTTCAGAGATTCCTCTGCCGAACTCGCAACCAGAGCCGAAGCCAGTGCTGGATCAAAATCCTGGTACCCGCTTCGAATGCCGGATATACCGGCGTTTACGAGCTTACGTCCGTAGGAAGACTGGTTAGGTGTCGAGGTAACGTGGGTCATAATTGTCGACCTCTCTGAATCCCGGGTGCATCTGCCGTCGCCACGCAGCCGAAACTCTGTCAACCACGGGCGAGGGCAAACTGCCCCATAATCGAATCTTCGCATCAGGCTGAACCTTGTCGCAGTGACCTTTGACGCCTGTTGTTGTGATCTGGTTCTCATCAGGCCCCACAGGCGCAAACGCGATTTTTCGCACTTCCACCGCAAATTTGACCTCATTCCCTGTCGCGTATTGGCGTACCACAGCTTGATGTGATCTCTCTCACATCCTGCCAAGACCGCGCTCACTGACCGGGCCGCCGTGGCAGCGGCACAATGCAAGTTAACCAGCCGAGCAGCACTTCTACTCGACTGAGTAAGACCGCCACTTCTAAAGGGATCTGCACTGCGATCGCGGAGACGGGTCCCACGTCGTCCATCATCTGTCATTCTGCGCAATCCGTCTTGGCCGCAACCGGAGATGCACTTCATGGTCGTTCTTGCGCTCGCCCTCGCGCGGACTGCCGACTGGCTGAACCCAATGCTGGTCGCTAGCATGCTCATACAATTCACGGGGCTGACCTGTTTCGCGTATATCGTCGCCAAGCGGGCTGCTCCGCTTGTACGAGCCGAGCGCGACATCCGTCTCGACCGGCCATGGGTCCGTGCACAGAAACTTTTGAAGTTCTGGTTAGGTCAATGGAAGCATCCTCGCTATCGGTTTGCGGGCACTCTGCATCTCTGCATCTTCGCCGGTTTCATCATTCTCGCCACCCGCGCCTTTTATCTTCTGTTATTCGGCTTATCGCAAGACTTCGTCGCGTCAGGTACCGTCGGCCGTTTGTATGATGTCGTCGCGGATTACGCCGCTACCCTCGTCTTACTGGCGGTATCAGCAGCAGCTTTGCGCCGCATCCTCTATAAGCCGGCTCGATACGCCGTGCCGCCAAAATACGGCAAGGGGCACTCGATCGACGCTATTTTCCTGCTCGGCCTGATCGCGCTCCTGATGTGCTCCGAGAGCCTCTTCGAAGCGAGCAGAGTCGCCATTCAAGTGCGGCAGGGCGCAGCAGTCGAGTTTCTGCCGATGCTGTCCCTCCCTTGGGCACTCCGAGATACGCTTGGCCAGCTGTCGATGGCCACCCTCTGGAGAATCCACCTGAGCGCGTATGTCATCGATGTCCTGAGCTTTTACTTCCTGCTCTGCTATCGGCCATTCGGTATTCAGTTCCACGTCGAGACTTCGCTATTCAACGTCTTCTTCGCCAAACTGGACCGCGGAACCGTCAAGCCTGTCCGCTGGGGCGTCGCCGACGAACAGCTCGATCAGGTGAAAAGTTTCGGAGTGAAGAAATTCGAGGACTTCACCTGGAAGCACATGCTCGACTTCTACTCCTGTGCCGATTGCGGCCGCTGCTCCGACAACTGCCCGGCCAACGCTGTCGGGCGCCCGTTGTCGCCGCGCTTCCTCAGCATCAAGGCTCGGGATTACGCGTTCGAGCACTATCCCGTCTTCGGTGGTGCCAACACAGGCCAGCCGCTGATCGGTGGCATTTATTCCGAAGACGAGATCTGGTCCTGCACCACCTGTGGCGCCTGTGAAGAAGAATGTCCCCTGCTGATCGAGTACATCGACAAGGTCGTCGATCTTCGGCGCGGCATGATCGACGACGGCAACGTGCCCAAATCGATCCAGAAGGCGCTCAAGGCGTTGGAGAGCCGCGGCAATCCCTACGGCAAGCTGGAAAAAAAGAAAGCCGACTGGACGAAGGACAAGACCTTCGCGGCAAGCTGCCAGGTCAAGGTCGCTAGCGATGGTGACGTGGCCGAGACCTTGTACTTCGTAGACAGCATTACCTCCTACGACGACCGCATACAAGCGATTGGCCGCGCCACCGCGCGCATCCTCACCGAAGCCGGAGAAGATTTCGCCATCCTGGGCGCAGCGGAAAAAGATAGCGGTCACGACGTACGTCGCTTCGGCGAAGAGATGCTTTTCCAGGCGCTTCGCGACCACAACACCGACGCCATCCGCGATGCCGGCGTGAAGCGCATTGTGACTTCCGACCCCCACGCCTACAACGCGTTGAAACATGACTACAAAGACGTGCCGCCGGTGAAGCACATCAGCCAGGTGATGGCGCGCGCGGTTCGTGAAGGCAAGCTCAGGTTCAGCAGCGTCGAAAACGGGGGCAACGTTTACGCCTATCACGACCCTTGTTATCTGGGCCGGCACAACCAGGTGTATGACGACCCGCGCGAGGTGCTCGACGCTATTCCCGGCATGAAGCGGGTAGAGATGAGCCGTTGCCGCGATCGCTCGTTCTGCTGCGGTGGCGGTGGCCTGATGCTTTTTTACGAGCCGCAGGAAGATCAGCGCATGGGTGTAAAGCGAGTGCAGATGGCTGCCGAGGCGGGCGCGAACGTCATCGTCACCGCGTGTCCGTTCTGCATGGTCAACATCGAGGACGCCATCAAGGTCGCCGGCATGGAAGGCAAGATGACCGCGCTGGACCTGACGGAGGTGGTCGAGCGGCACCTGGTTCCCTGGCGTCCGCAGGAGTTGAAAACGGACGAGATGGCAACACCGGTAAGCGTTTGAAGAAGATGAGTGATACGAAAACAAAGTTCAATCGGAGGGTGATGTGGAAATTCTAGTTTGCGCCAGGAGGGTGCCCGACTCCTCGGAGAACGAGATCCAACTTAACGGGGCAGGCAATGACATTGAGCGCGACGACCTGGTCTATTCGATCAACGAACCGGACAACTACGCGGTCGAAGAGGCCTTGCAGATTGTCGCCAAATCCGGCGGCAAGGTGACGGTCGCCACCGTCGGTACAGACGAAGACGAGGAGATCCTGCGGCGCGAGATGGCCATGGGCGCCAACGCCGGCGTGCTGCTCTCGGACGAAGCGTTCGCCGGCTCCGACGCCAAAGGCATCGCGACGGTTCTTAAGGGGTACGCGCAGAAGGAGAAGTTCGACCTGATCCTGACCGGCGTACAAGCCGAAGACGGTGGTGCGCAGATCGGCGGAATGTTGGCTGCGATGCTCGATTACCCGTTTGCTTCGCTGGTGAGTTCCATCGAGGTATTAGACGAAAAGAAGCTGAAGGTGAGCCGCGAGATCGAGGGTGGCAATCGCGAGGTGAGCGAGATCGACCTTCCGTGTGTGCTCTCGATCCAGACCGGCATCAACGAACCGCGCTACGTCGGAATGCGTGGAATTCGCCAGGTCGCCTCGCTGGAAGTACCGACTTACGGCGCGGCCGAACTGGCCATCGATCCTGCTCAGGTGGGCGCCGCCGCCGCGAAGGTGAAGCGGCAGGACTACTTCGTGCCGGCCGCAGGTAAGGGCGCCGAGATCCTCCAAGGCAGCAGCGAAGAGATCGCGGACCAGCTCATTGACCTGATGAAAGCGAAAGGAGGCCTGCAATGACCGCCCGCATCTTTGCCTATCTCACCCACAAGAACGGTGTGCCGGACGATTGCGCCGCGGAACTGCTCGCCGCCGCAAAGCGGCTTGACCCCTCCGCTACGCCAACTGCGGTCGTCACTGGCACGGGCGCGGAACTGGATTCTGTTTGCGCAAGCCTGCAAGCCTCCTACCCGGAAGTCTGGAAGATCGCCGGCGAGACGCTCGCGTATCCGAACGCCGAGATTGTTCGTCAGGCGCTGGTGAAGATCGTGCCGGCCGGCAGCATCGTGCTGATTGCACACAATCATTTCGGAATCGACCTCGCTCCGGGATTGTCGGTCAAGCTGAACGCCGCATTCGTCTCCGACGTGGTCGCCATCGACGGTATCGAAGGCAACACATTGAAGATCGTTCGCCAGGAGTTTGGTGGACAGCTCAGCACACACGTCACCTGCGATATCTCGTCAGGCGCGGTCCTGAATCTTCGCCCGGGCGCGTTCAAACCGCTGGAGGGCGTGAGCGCCAGCGGCAATATCGTCGACAAGTCAGCCGAGATCGGCGTGTTAACGGCGAGGCGTCGTTATCTCAACACCATTGTTCCCGAAGCTGCGGATGTCGACATCACCAAGGAGCCCGTGCTGGTCTCCATCGGACGCGGCATTCAGGAGCAGGACAACGTCGCTATCGCGCAGGAGCTCGCCGAGGCAATGGGCGCGGTCGTCAGTTGTTCGCGTCCGGTTGTCGATGCCAAGTGGTTACCTAAGTCGCGGCAGGTCGGCTCTTCCGGTCAGACCGTGCGCCCCAAGGTCTACATGGCTTGCGGTATGAGCGGATCGTTCCAGCATCTTGCCGGACTCAAGGGCAATCCGTTCATCGTTGCCATCAACAAAAACCCTAAAGCGCCCATCTTCCAGGTGGCGGACGTCGGCATCGTCGCCGACATCCTCGAGTTTCTGCCTGAACTGACAGAGAAAGTGCGCGAGTTGAAGAAGGTGACGGCGTGATTCCCACCTCACTAGCACGGGTAGAGTGGCGCTTCGGCGCCGCGTCCCGGCCCGAATCAAGAACTGAAAGCCGGGCTTCAGCCTGGCTGAACAGTTGCCGTCGGTTAACAGCCGACTCCGAATCAAAGAAAAATTTCTACATGGTCTTAAAGGCCCGCTCTACCCGGCCAAAAGCGAGCGGCTACGAAAGGTCTTATCAATGATCACCAAGAAGACACTGAACCTGAGTTTGAAATCGCTGCGGGACTTCGCCAAAAAGCGGCTGCCCGACGAAGAATTGATCGCCCTCGATGAACGCGACGAATGTCCGGTGGACATCGTCCGGCACATGAGCAACCCGGACCAGCTGGGCATTCAGCTGCTGTTCATTCCGGAAGAGTTCGGCGGCATGGGCGGAAGCACCATGGACGTCTATCTGATCTGCGAACAGATGGCGCGCATCGATCTTGGCGTCGCTACCTCGCTTTTCGCTACCTTCCTTGGCAGCGATCCCATCACCTTCGGCGCCACGCCGGAGCAAAAGAAGAAATGGCTGGGAAAGATCGCCGACGAAGGCATTCTCTTCGCCTACGGCGCTACCGAGCCGGAAGCCGGCAGCGATCTTGGATCGCTGAAGACGACCGCCGATCGCGTCGAGAAAGATGGCAAGATCGTCGGTTACAAAATCAACGGCAGCAAGCAGTGGATCTCAAACGGCGGCATCGCCGATCACTGCACCATCCTGGCCAATACGCCCGCCGGGCCAAGCTGGTTCATCGTCGACACGGGCACCAAGGGCTTCACCCACGACAAGCCGGAAGACAAGCACGGCATTCGCCTGAGCAACACCGCCGCACTGGCGCTCAACGATGTTTACGTTGACGCCGATCGGTTGGTCGGCGGCGTTGAAGGCCAGGGCCTGATTCAGGCGCAGATGGTCTTCGGCTACACGCGTGTGATGGTCGCCGCTTTCGGATTGGGAGCCGGATGGTCCGCGCTCGACCGCGCCATTCCTTACTCCACCAAGCGCATCCAGGGTGGCACACCGTTGTCGGAGAAGCAGGGTTACACCCACAAGCTGATCGTTCCTAACGTCGTTAAGTTGGAGGCCGGTCGCGCCTTCATCGAGGAGACAGCCCAACGCATTGACGCCGGCAACGAAGGCAGCCTGAACACTGAAGGCGCTATCGCCAAGTACATGTCCACCGAAGCCGGGGACGCCGCCTCCGACGCCAGCATCCAGGCGCTCGGCGGCTACGGCTACACCCACGAGTACATGGTGGAGAAGATCAGCCGCGACGTTCGCATCACCCGGATCTACGAGGGCACCTCCGAGATCATGGAGATGACCATCAGCCGCGACCGGTGGCAACTGCACCTCAAGACTCGCGGGCAGCACTATCACGAGCGCGCGCGCGAGGTGGAGTTGTTGCACGCGGCCCATCCGAACGTCGGCGCCGATGTTGCCGCACTTAGCCTGCATGCCTTGGCCGAAGTCATGGAGAAAGCGCGCATTCATCGCCTCACGCGCTACCAGCACATTCTGTTGCGCATCGGTGAGTGGATCGCTTATGCCGAATGCGCTGCCACGTTGGCTCGCCGTGCGGCGCTCGCCGCCGAGGGTCGGTTGCATGAGAAAGCGAACGACCGCTTCGACGCTGCCGCGCTGGCGGCGATCAGCCGCATCTTTGCTCGCGAAGCCGCAATGAAAGTTGCTGGCGATGGCCTGCGAGCCGTCGCCGGAGCCGGAGGCGTCAGCGACGCCGAGATGCCGGCCTTCGAAGCGGCCATCGGATTCGCTGCGATTCATCGCGCCCAGGCCGGCCTGCTTGCCGACATGGATTACGTTGCCGACGTCCTTTACGGACGTGCGTCGAAGACCGCAGCCCAGGAAATGAAGGAAACCGTTCTCTCCCGTTGACCGTGGTGTGGCGCCCCATCCCTCGCCCACGGACGCCACCACCACTTGAAGAGGCTCATCATCATGGAAAACACCGCACAGCGTGCAATCGCAATCGTGGGGGTGGGAGCAATCCTGCCCGACGCGCCCAATGTCCCCGCTTTCTGGAATAACGTGACGACCGGCCGCTACAGCATTAGCGAAGTCACAGCCGATCGTTGGGAAGTCGCCTCTTATTACGACGCCGATCATGCCGCGCCCGATAAGACCTACTCCAAGATCGGCGGATGGGTGCGTGAATATACCTGGGACCCGATGAAGTGGAAGCTTCCGGTACCGCCGCGCGTCGCTGACGCCATGGATATTGCGCAGCAATGGGCCATCGCCTGCACGCGCGAAGCCCTGGAAGATTACGGCTATCCCAAACGCCCGCTGGACCTCGATCGCACCGCGGTCATTCTCGGCAACGCCATGGCCGGCGAGAAGCACTACATGTCGTCCTTGCGAGTGTTCTTCCCGGAATATGCCAAAGAATTAGCGGCCAGCCCCGGCTTTGCGCAACTACCTCCAGAGTTGCGGAAAGAGATCACCGATCAGCTGCACGAACGGATGGGCAAGCGTATCCCGGATATCACCGAAGACACTATGCCCGGCGAGCTGGCCAATTGCATGGCCGGACGCATCGCCAACCTCTACAACTTCCACGGCCCGAACTATGTCTGCGATGCGGCCTGTGCTTCGGCGATGGCGGCCATCAGCTCGGCCGTCGAGGGCCTGGTGCAGAACGATTTCGATATCGCCGTCAGCGGCGGCATTGATCGCAACATGGGCGCGCCAACGTTCGTGAAGTTCTGCAAGATCGGCGCCCTTTCAGCTACGGGCACTCGCCCTTATGCAGAGGGCGCGGATGGCTTTGTGATGGGCGAAGGTACGGCGATCTTCCTGCTCAAACGCTTGGCCGACGCCGAACGCGATCAGGACAAGGTCTATGCCGTTCTGCGTGGCATCGGCGGATCGAGCGATGGCAAGGGTAAGGGCATCACCGCGCCAAATCCGATCGGCCAGAAGTTCTGTATCGAGCGCGCCTGGAAAAACGCCGGTATATCGCCAGCCGTGGGAACGCTCATCGAAGGCCATGGCACCTCGACCCGAGTGGGCGATGTAGTGGAGGCGCAGAGCATGGCCGACGTGCTTAGCCAGACCAGCCTGCCGGCGCACAGCGTCGCGCTCGGCTCAGTGAAATCGAACATTGGACACCTGAAAGGTGCGGCCGGCGCGGCCGGAATGTTGAAAGCGGCTTTGTCCCTGCATCACAAGATGCTGCCGCCCAGCCTGCACTGCGAACATCCCAGCCCTGACATCGACTTCGTGCACTCGCCACTCTATGTCAATACCGAATTGCAGCCGTGGGAGATCCCGGCCGATGTCACGCGGCGCGTGGGCGTCAGCGCGTTCGGATTCGGTGGCACCAACTTTCACATGGTGATGGAAGAGCACATTCCCGGGAGGTTGAACGGTAACGGCAAGAAGTCGATTGCGGTTCCAGCCAACCTGCCGACGTCACAGCCGGTGACAATGCAGGCCGCGCCCCCAGTCATCTCCGCCACAACGTCGCGCAAAGCTCCTCTGCGGGGAGCGATGGTGATCGGCGCCACCTTTGAAGCGGAGTTGCTGGAGCGCCTGCGTTCCGTGCAGCAACAAGCCCAGGCCGGACAAACACCGGCGATTGCACCTCCCGCTGAAGCCGACTTACGTTCGCCGGAACGCCTGGCGATCGACTACGCCGATGCTGCCGAACTGGCGGCAAAATGCGCTATGGCACTGAAGGCGTTCGCGGCCAATCAACCTACCTTCTGGAAGGCCCTGCGCGCGCAAGGCATCTTTCGCGGACACGGGCCAGCACCCAAGGTGGCGTTCCTCTACACCGGCCAGGGTTCGCAGTACGTGAACATGATGCGAGGTCTTCGCCAGATCGAGCCCATCATCACCGAAACGTTTGCCGAGGCCGATCGCGTGATGACGCCGCTGCTGGACAAGCCACTCAGCGAAATCATGTTTGTCGATCCGGCGGATGCGGCCGCGGTAACGAAAGCGGAAAACGATCTCCGCCAGACTGCCATTACCCAGCCCGCTGTGATCACCATCAATATCGCTACCACCCGCCTGCTTGCGGCTTACGGTATTCGCCCCGACATGACCATGGGACACAGTGTTGGTGAGTACGGAGCGCTGGTCGCCGCCGGCGCCATGCCCTTCGAAGATGCGCTGGAAGCGGTGAGCGCGCGCGGACGCGAGATGACCCGCGTCTCCATGGCTGACAACGGCAAGATGGCGGCAGTGTTTGCCCCGATCGCCGAAGTCGAGCGCCTGCTGAAGACCATTGACGGCTATGTGGTGCTGGCCAACGTCAACAGCAACAGCCAGTCGGTAATCGGTGGCGGCAGCCGCGCCGTCGAGCAGGCATCGCAGATGTTCATGGCCGCCGGCTACAACGTAGTGGAGTTGCCGGTGAGCCACGCCTTCCACACCTCCATCGTGGCCCCGGCAAGCGAACCGTTGAAGCAGATGCTGCAGCGGCTGCGCCTGCGGACGCCGGTTACGCCGATCATCTCTAATGTCACCGGAGAGTTCTATCCCACCGGACCGGAGGTGGGCGCGAAGATACCTGACATGCTGGCCCAGCAAGTCGCCGCGCCGGTGCAGTTCGTTAAAGGCCTGCGCACTCTCTATGACGCCGGCGCGCGTGTCTTCGTCGAGGTCGGACCGAAGAAGGCGCTGCAGGGATTCGCGGACGACGTTCTCGGCAGCGACCCTGAGGTCTTCTCGCTCTTCACCAACCATCCCAAGCTGGACGATTCAACCGCGTTCAACCAGGCGTTGTGTGGAATGTACGCCGCAGGGCTGGGTACGGAATCCGCCGCGGTAAGCAGAGGGATTCCGGCTGCCACAACGGTTCCGGCTCCATCCCAGCCAGAAACAGTCAGAGCGTCACAAAACAATGCTCCTGCAAAACTGCCTGCAAATACGATTGCACCAATTGAGAACGGAAGCCGATATGACCGACTCGGACGAATGTTCGCCGACGTGCTCGATCGCGGATGGGAGCTCTATCACGGTGAGAAGCCGGCTGCGAAGAGCGCACCAATCGTCATCACGGGCGCAGCCATCGGCCTGCCCGGCACCGATCACATCTTCGACGATGGCAACATCGCACGCCTGCTGAAGGGCGATCAGTTCATCGCCGCCATTCCTGCCAGCTTCCGCCGTGCCATGCTCGACAAGAACATCACTCGCCTGCTCAAGAGCGAAAACGGCGAACCTACCTTCGAGCTGATCAATGACGTCGCCGAAGTAATCAAGCTCGCCGGACGCGGGCGGCTGTTCGATATGGAAAATGAGTTCGGCATCTCCGCCGATCGCCTGGCCGCGCTGGACCGCGTGACCTGCCTGGCGATCGCCGCGGGCATCGACGCCCTGCGCGATGCCGGCATTCCACTGGTCATGCGTTATAAGACCACGACCAAAGGAACGCAGCTCCCAGACCACTGGAGCCTGCCTGAGGATTTGCGCGACGACACCGGCGTGATCATGGGCTCTGCCTTCCCGGGTTATGACTCTTTCGCCCAAATCATGTCGGGCTATTACACCGACCATGCGCGCCGCGAGGAACTGGCCCGGCTGGAAAAGTGGAGCGCACAGAGCGCCAACGGACACTCCGCGATGGGTCAGCAAGTGGCGCAGCGCATCGATGAGTTGCGCGCCATCATCGAGGAAAAGCCGTATGTCTTCGACCGCCGCTTCCTCTTCCGTACTTTGTCGATGGGACATTCGCAGTTCGCCGAGTACATCGGCGCGCGCGGTCCCAACACCCAGATCAATTCAGCCTGCGCGACCACGACGCAAGCGGTTTCCTTGGCGGAGGACTGGATTCGCGCCGGCCGTTGCAAGCGCGTCATTATCATTTCCGCCGACGACGTCACCTCCGACAACATGATCGAGTGGTTCGGCGCCGGCTTCCTGGCCAGCGGAGCCGCAGCCACCGACGCGATAGTAGAAGAAGCGGCCACGCCTTTTGATAAACGCCGTCATGGTTTGATCATGGGAATGGGAGCAGCAGCGCTGATCGTCGAGAGCGCTGAGGCGGCGCGCGAACGCGGCATCCGTCCTATCTGCGAGGTGCTCGGGGAAGTAACGGCCAACAGTGCCTTCCACGGCAGCCGTCTCGATGTGCAGCACATCACCCAAGTGATGGAGAAGCTGATCTCGGAGGTCGAGCGCAATTACGGTATCTCGCGGCAGGAGATCGCACCACGGACAGTGTTTGTCTCGCACGAGACCTACACTCCGGCACGAGGCGGCAGCGCCTCCGCCGAAGTCTTCGCTCTACGGAAGACCTTCGGTGCGGTTGCCGATCAGATCGTCATCGCCAACACCAAGGGCTACACCGGCCACGCCATGGCTACGGGCATCGAGGACGTGCTTGCAGTGAAGGCGCTGGAGACCGGCATTGTGCCCCCGGTCCCGAACTTCAAGGAGGTTGATCCTGAATTAGGCAAGCTCAACCTGTCGAAGGGTGGTCCCTACCCTGTCGAATATGCGTTGCGCCTGGGCGCGGGATTCGGCTCGCAGATCAGCATGACGCTGATGCGCTGGACACGGACACCAGATGGAGCACGCGTTAGCCCGAAGGCATTGGGCTATGCCTCGCGCGTGGCTGATGCAAAACGGTGGAGCCAGTGGCTGTGCGGCATTGCGGGATTCCCCACAGCGGAGTTGGAGGTGGTGAAGCGCACCCTGCGCGTGCGCGATCAGGGGCCGCATGCTCGCATTGCTGCGACCCCTGAAGCTACACACGCCGTCGCGTCACCGGCGGCGACTCAGCCGGTTACGCAGACCCCCGCGAAACCGGTAGCCAAAACTCCGGAGCCAGTGGTTACAAACGAAGTGAAGCCCGCACCTGCGGCAGTAGCGAAGGCAGTTCCTCCACCGGCGAAAGCGCAGTCGGTCGCGCCAGGTCCCGCCATCTCGAACCCGGACGCAGTGAAGGAGCGCATCTTGGCGCTGGCGGTCGAGAAGACCGGCTATCCCGCCGACATGCTCGATCTCGATCTGGACCTCGAAGCCGATCTTGGCGTGGACACGGTGAAGCAGGCGGAGATCTTTGCATCCATCCGCGAGATGTACAACGTCCCGCGCGACGAGAACCGCAAGCTGCGCGATTATCCAACCCTGGCGCATGTGATCCGCTTCGTTTTTGAGAAGCGGCCCGACCTGGCAGCGAACGGCACGATAACTCCCCAGCAACCTGTCGTTAAGGAGCCTGCGAACCAAGCCGCAGCGCCGGTTGTGGCCTCAGCCGTCGTTGTGCCTGCTGCAGCCGCGGTCGCAGAAACGACGCCGATGCCCACCCCACAGCCCGCTGGGGAATCCGTTGAGGAGCGCATCCTTGCCCTGGTGGTCGAAAAGACCGGTTACCCGAAAGAGATGCTCGACCTCGATCTCGATCTGGAAGCGGATTTGGGAGTAGACACCGTGAAGCAAGCGGAGTTGTTCGCAGCCATCCGCGGCATCTACAACATCCCGCGCGACGAGAACCTGAGGCTGCGCGATTACCCCACGCTGGCGCACGTCATCCGCTTCGTGCAGGAGAAGCGTCCGGATCTGTCAACTGCGATAGGGTCCGGCGCGGAAGTTAAAACGCCAGCCACCGAATTCGCGGAGGTATCCGTGGCTGCTGTGGCGACAGCCCCCCCCACGGCAGCACCGTCTGCCGATGCGGACGAGGTGAAAAAACGCATTCTTGCACTGGTCGTCGAAAAGACCGGTTATCCCGAGGACATGCTGGATCTGGAACTAGACCTGGAAGCCGATCTCGGCGTAGACACGGTCAAGCAAGCGGAGTTATTCGCGGCTATCCGAGGCATCTATAACATCCCGCGCGACGAGAACCTCAAGCTGCGCGACTATCCGACACTGGCCCATGTCATCCGCTTCGTCCAGGAAAAGCGGCCCGACTTGGCGGCGACAACTCCGGCACCCTCTCCTGCGGTCAAAGCGGCCGTCGCAGAAGTTGCGGACCAGGCGGCAACCGCAGCGCCTTCAGCTGCGCCGTCGTCAGCACCGGCAACGCCGTCTGCCGACGCGGACGAGGTGAAAAAGCGCATTCTCGCACTGGTTGTGGAGAAGACCGGTTACCCCGAGGACATGCTGGATCTGGAACTCGATCTGGAAGCCGACCTCGGCGTGGACACCGTGAAACAAGCAGAATTATTCGCGGCAATCCGCGGTATCTATAACATCCCGCGCGACGAGAACCTTAAGCTGCGCGACTACCCCACACTGGCTCACGTCATCCGCTTCGTCCAGGAAAAGCGGCCGGACAGAGCAGTTTCGGCAGCCACTGTAATCGCGGCCTCGAGCCTGGCGGAAGACAGAGCAACTCCCGCGTCGACCCCGACAGGTACGCCAGCCACGCCAGTCTCCCAGACGGCTGCTCCCGTGGCGACGACAGCCGAACCCGCGGCCTTCGACTTCGCAGCGATCCAGGAGAAGGTGCTCGACATTGTCGCCGAGAAGACCGGATATCCGAAAGAGATGCTGGACTTCGACCTTGATCTCGAAGCCGACCTCGGCATCGATACGGTCAAGCAGGCGGAGATGTTCGCCTCCGTGCGCGCTGCTTATAACATCCCGCGCGACGAGAACATGAAGCTGCGCGACTTTCCTACCCTGGCCCACGTCATCAAGTTCGCGCAGGACAGGGCGGGAACGGTGAAGCCAGCAACTGCAACTGCGACGGACAAGGTTGCCAGTGCCCCGCCCGTGCCAAAGGCCCCGGCTCCGCCGCTCCTGAACTTCGACGCCACCAACAAGGTTCCACGCCGCGTTCCGGTTCCAACGCTGCGCCCGCCTCTTGCACTGTGCAAGGCCACTGGTGTGAAGCTAGGCGCCGGCAGCCGCGTGCTGATCATGTCCGACAATGGCGGAGTCGCCAAATCTCTCGCCCAGCAACTGGGCCAAAAAGGTGTGGAGGTGCTCTCGCTCTTCGGATCGAACCCAAACACATTCTCAAGCGCGCTCGACCAACTCCTGAAAGACAAGCCGGTGCAGGGTGTGTACTGGCTGCCCGCGCTGGACAACGAAGGTCCGCTGTCGGGAATGGACATTGACAAGTGGCATGAGTCATTAGGCGTACGCGTGAAGTCGCTCTATATGGTCATGCGCAAGCTCTACGAACAGGTAGCCGCGCAGGGAACATTCCTGGTCTCGGCGACGCGACTGGGCGGACATCACGGCTACGACGAGGCCGGAGCCGTCGCTCCCATGGGCGGCGCCGTCAGCGGCTTCACCAAGGCTTACAAACGCGAGCATCCGGAAGCGCTGGTCAAAGCCGTGGACTTCGCGGCTGACAGCAGCGCGACGGAGATCGCTTCCCTTCTGATTGAAGAAACGCTTCGCGATCCGGGTGCCGTCGAGATCGGCTACAAGACCGACCTTCGGTGGACTATCGGATTGCAGGAACAGCCGGCCAACGACGGCAAGCCGGGAGTGAAGCTCAATGCCGACAGCGTGTTTGTGATCACCGGTGCAGCCGGCAGCATCGTCTCGGCGATCACCGCCGATCTGGCTGCAGCCTCGGGCGGCACTTTCTACCTGCTCGACCTGATTCCTGAGCCGGACGCCAACAGCGCCGACCTCTTGCGCTTCGTCAGCGACAAAGACGGCTTGAAACGTGACCTATTTGCGCGCATTCAGGCGCGCGGCGAGCGCGCCACCCCGGCCCTGGTCGAGAAAGAACTTGCTGTTCTGGAACGCGCACAGGCGGCACTCAGCGCGATCCAGGCGGTACAGGCCGCTGGTGGAACCGCGCATTACTTCAGCGTCAACATGGCGGATACGGCAGGTGTGGCCAAAGTCATCGATCAGGTTCGCCGACGCAGCGGACGTATCGACGTTCTGCTGCATGCCGCCGGACTTGAACGCAGCCACTTCCTGCCCGACAAGGACCAGCGCGAGTTCGACCTCGTCTTCGACGTGAAGGCCGACGGCTGGTTCAACTTGTTGCACGCCATCGGCGACATGCCGCTGGCTGCGACCGTCGCCTTCAGTTCCGTCGCCGGACGCTTCGGTAACGGTGGACAAACCGATTACAGCGCTGCCAACGACCTACTCTGTAAGTACACGTCGAGCTTCCGTACAACGCGCCCGGAGACCCGGGGCATTGTGATCGACTGGACGGCGTGGGGTGGCATTGGCATGGCCACTCGCGGCTCCATCCCCAAGATGATGGAGATCGCGGGTATTGAGATGCTGCCGCCCGATGCCGGCATTCCGCTGATCCGCCGAGAACTCGACGAGCGGCGGGACGCGCGGCGAGGTTGTGGTCGGACTGCGCCTGGTGGCGCTGCTCAACGCGTAAAACCCAACCGGCGGCCTCGATACGACAGCGCTGTCCACTGCAAACGAACTTCTGTCCAGGCAAGGCCCGATGGGGAAAAATCACCGGAGTCGGCATCTACAGTGGGCTGACCATGGAGACCACGCTCGATCCCACGGTACAACCTTTCCTGAACGATCACCGTATCGACGGCACACCGGTACTGCCGGGGGTCATGGGCATCGAGGTGTTCGCAGAAGCCGCGCTGTGCCTGCATCCCGGCTGGCATATCGAAAGCATTGAAGAGGTGAACTTCCTGGCCCCCTTCAAGTTCTACAAGGACGAGCCGCGCAAGGTGACCATCCAGTGCAACATTCGTCCGCAAGGCGAGAAGCTGATCGCCGAGTGCCGGC
>CAWFUT010000031.1:0-113875 GCA_963819055.1 uncultured Acidobacteriaceae bacterium
GAAGTTGAGATTGTCGGCTTCCGCGAGACCCGCAAGACGGTGGTGACCGGCGTGGAAATGTTCAAGAAGCAGCTGGACGAAGGTCTGGCGGGCGACAATGCCGGCCTGCTGCTGCGCGGCATTCCGAAAGAGGATGTGGAGCGCGGCATGGTGCTGGCGAAGACAGGATCGATTACGCCGCACACCAAGTTCACAGGCGCAGTGTACGTGCTGTCGAAGGATGAAGGTGGCGCCACACGCCGTTCTTCAAGGGCTATCGGCCGCAGTTCTACTTCCGCACGACGGACGTGACGGGAGTGGCGACGTTGCCGGAAGGCACGGAGATGGTGATGCCGGGCGACAATGTCACCCTGGAGATCGAGCTGATCACGCCGGTGGCCATGGAGAAGGGCTTGCGCTTCGCTATCCGCGAAGGCGGCCGCACCGTAGGCGCGGGCACGATCAGCGAGATCATTGCTTAAGTTTGGCGCAGCCTCTAGCCAAGGCGGCGGAACGGCGGGCACCTGCGGCGGGCTCACTCAGCGCCGCTGGCGGACAACAAAATTCTCGGCGGAGCGAAATCGCTCCACTGATATCCGCGCTTCGACGCGGACAAGGCTTCGCGGCACAAAGCCGCGGGGTAAACGAAAAGGATTAGTCAAATGCCTCGAGAGATTGTTACGTTGCAGTGCGGTGATTGCAAGAACCGCAATTACTCCACCACCAAGAACAAGAAGACCACAACGGGCCGGCTGGAGTTCAGCAAGTTCTGCCGGACGTGCCGCAAGCACACGGCGCACAAGGAAGTGAAGTAATGGCCGTTAGCAGTAGCTTCAGCTGGCGTAGTTGCAAATCGGTTGCATCGCTTGGCAGAATGGCAAGAGCTGAAGAGCTGAATGGCCAAGACAGCAAAACAGGGGCGTAAGCTCAACGGTTAAACTGTCGGTCTCCAAAACCGAACTTGGGGGTTCGAATCCCTCCGCCCCTGCCAGATTTTGGACCGACGCCTTCCGATGGAAGAGAATGCGGACGCGAGAAGCGAAGTTCAGGCGCGGAAGCGCCGGAAAAAGGTAGCAGATGGCGAAGTCAGCAGCAATGGAGTGCGGGCGATGGCAATCTGGGCACGCTAAAAGCGTGGCCGCAGCGCGCGAAGAGCTTCTACAACGACGTGCGCACCGAAATGCGGAAGGTCACCACGCCGTCGCGGAAAGAAGTGCAGGGCACGACCACCGTGGTCATCATCACGGTGTTTCTGTTCGGCGTCTATTTCTGGATGGTGGATACGCTCGATCGGCAAGGGTCTGGACCACTTGCTGAAGTATCTGACTCGCTGAGGCGACAATGCGCGGAAAAATGACAGAAGAAATCAAATCGGAGAACAACGGCGACGGCTGAAGCAAAGCCGGCGGCGACGGATACTCCAGCAGATGCGGATGGGCAGCAGCCCGCGAACCCCAACATCAAGTGGTACATCATCCATACCTATTCGGGATTCGAGCGCAAGGTGAAAGAGTCAATCGAATCGCGCGTGCGCGCCTATCCCGAGCTGGAGCACAAGATTGGACGCGTGCTGATTCCGACGGAGTCGGTCACAGAAGTTCGCGGCGGCAAGAAGTACACCAGCGAGCGCATGTTCTATCCCGGCTACGTGCTGGTGGAGATGGACATGGACGACAACGTCTGGCACGTGGTGAAAGGCACGCCGCGGGTGACCGGATTTGTGGGCACCGGGCAGCAGCCAACGCCACTGTCGCAGGACGAGGTCAATCAGATTGTGTACCGCGTCGCCGACAGCAAGGAAAAGCCCAAGCTCAAGGTCAAGTTCGAGAAGAACGAATCCGTACGAATCTCCGAAGGCCCGTTTGCCAGCTTTACCGGCATTGTGGACGAAGTCAACGAAGATCGCGAGACCCTGAAAGTCATGGTCACCATCTTCGGGCGTTCGACTCCGGTGGAACTCGGGTTCGGGCAGGTCGAAAAGGTTATTACGTAGGAAGGCCGCTCTTCGCTCTTCTTTTCGCCGTTGGCATCATCTGCGACGTTTCTGGCGAAGAGCGAAAAGCGAGTAGCGAAAAGCGAGAATTTAAATGGCAAAAAAAGTTACCGGTACCGTGAAGTTGCAGATTGCGGCGGGCAAGGCTACTCCGGCTCCCCCGGTTGGTCCGGCGCTCGGTCAGGCGCAGATCAACATCATGGAGTTCTGCAAGCAGTTCAACGCCAAGACCAGCGCCAAGGAGCTCGACGGCCTGATTATCCCGGTCGTGGTGTCGGTGTACACCGACCGCTCGTTCACCTTCATCACCAAGACGCCGCCGGCTGCAATTCTGTTGAAGCGCGCCGCGGGCGTGGCCAAGGGTTCAGGTACGCCGAACAAGGACAAGGTCGGCAAGGTCACCGAGAAGCAGGTTCTGGAGATCGCTAAGCAGAAGATGCCCGATCTGAATGCAGCCTCGATTGAGACCGCGATGAAAAGCGTGAAGGGTACCGCGCGGTCGATGGGGATCGAAGTCGTCGCGTAGCAGTGGCTATGAGCCGTGAGCTCGGCTTTGAGCTAAGGAATATTTCCGCCCTGCGCCAAAAGAAGGCGTAGAACGGGGCGCCCGAGTTTGGACACGCCGAGAGCCCGAAGGGCGGAATATTCTAGCCCAGCATGGAGCCGCAGGCGGAATGCTGGGTAGGAAGCCCCAATGGCCGAGCCCCTCAGGGGCGACAGGGTTTTGAATCGCAAATACCACGGCTGATCAAAACAACGATCCGCGGTGGGAGATGAGGAAAACGCATGAAGAAGTCCGGAAAGAATATCGAGAAGGCGCGCGAAGCCAGTTGAGGCGAAGTCGTACACGCTTCAGGACGCCGTGCCTCTTCTCCAGAAAGTGAAGTACGCCAAGTTCGACGAGACCGTCGACTTGACGATGCGCCTGGGAGTCGATCCCAAGCATGCCGACCAGATGGTCCGCGGCACGGTGGTTCTGCCGCACGGACTGGGCAAGTCGAAGAAGGTTCTGGTCATTGCCAGCGGCGAGAAGCTCCGCGAGGCGCAGGCCGCGGGCGCTGACTTTGTCGGCGGCGAAGACATGGTGGAGAAGATCCA
Organism: uncultured Acidobacteriaceae bacterium; assembly: GCA_963819055.1. Classification (GTDB taxonomy): domain Bacteria; phylum Acidobacteriota; class Terriglobia; order Terriglobales; family Acidobacteriaceae; genus Bog-257. Next base: position 3,071 of record CAWFUT010000031.1, read on the forward strand.
GAAGGAAAACTGGACCGACTACGATGCCGTGATCGCCACGCCTGACATGATGAAGTCGGTGGGCCGCCTGGGCAAGGTGCTCGGACCGCGTGGTCTGATGCCCAATCCGAAGACCGGTACCGTGACCATGGACGTTGCCTCGGCTGTGGCCGAGACCAAGGCCGGCAAGGTGGAATTCCGCACCGACAAGACGGCGCTGGTACACGTGCCTGTGGGCAAGATTTCGTTCCCGCCGGAGAAGCTGGTGGAGAACGCGGCTACGGTGATCACCAGCGTGATCAAGGCGAAGCCGACGGTGGCGAAGGGCAAGTACGTCAAGGGCTGCTTTCTGAGCTCGACCATGGGGCCGGGCGTGCCGATCGACATCTCGGCGGTGGAAGCGGCAGCGAAAGCCTAGGTTCTGAAGGGCACGGCTTGAGCCGTGAGCAGGTCGCTCCGATCGGTGAGGCCATGTTTCCGACTGAAGTCGCTTCAGAGAAATAGGGTGATTACGGCACAGCTGAAGCTGTGCCTTCAAGACGACAAGGAATCGAAAATGGCCGTTACGAAAGCAAAGAAGATCGAACAGGTCGAACAGCTAACCGAGGAGTTCAAGAGCGCCAAGCACGGCATCGTGGGCACCTTCGCCAAGCTGACTGTGGAAAAGGATTTCGAGCTGCGCAAGGCGGTTCGCAGCGCAGGTGGACGCTATCGCGTGCTGAAGAACACGCTGGCCGAGCGTGCGGCGAAGGGCACGGCGATTGAGGAAGCGGTAAAGAGCCTCGCCGGCGTGACCTCGCATGGCCTACACCAGCGGCGATCCGGTCGCACTGGCCAAGGCGCTCAGCAAGTACGCCAAGGACAATCCGGAGTACAGCTTCAAGGCGGGCATCGTCGATGGCAAAGTCATCGCCATCAAGGAAATCGATGCCCTGGCCCGCATGCCGTCGAAGGAAGAGATTTACTCGAAGCTGCTGTTCCTGATGAACGCTCCGGCGCAGCGCCTGGTGACGGTGATGAACGCGGTCGGCCGCGACATGGCCGTGGTCATCAACCAGGGCGTGGAGAAGGGCAAGTTTGGCGGCGCTCCGGCGCCGGCTGAGGCGGCCCCGGCGGCGGAAGCGGCCTGCGGCGGAAGCGCCGGCGTGAAGCTCCTGCCGAAGCGCAGGCTTAGGTTTGTGGCTCCCGCTCTCCGCCAAACGGCTGGACGTAGGATGGGGCACCCGGAATTCTGACGGGCATAGGTGGTCCTTCGACTCCGGCGGCAAAAGAGGCTGCCTCCGCTCAGGATGACAGGAGTTTTGTCAGTGTGGGAACAGGTTTGGAGGCGAAAGCTTCCGAGAAGATTGCGTTATCCGTTGTGAGGGGTGATCCCCGGGCGTTGTCTGGCGCTCGGTAGGACACATTGGAAACCTCAGAGACGGGAACGAAATCAACACAACGAATAACGAATAGGTGGATAAAGACATGGCAGATCTACAGCAGTTGGAAGAATCAATCGTAGGCCTGTCGCTGCTGGATGCGGCGGCCCTGGTAAAGAAGTTGGAAGAGCGTCTGGGCGTCTCGGCTGCGGCCGCGGCTCCGGTGATGGTGGCGGGCGGCGGCGGTGCCGCAGCTGCAGCTCCGGCGGAAGAGAAGACCGAGTTCACGGTCGTCCTTACCGAAGTGGGCGCCAACAAGATCAACGTGATCAAGGCTGTCCGCGAAGTCACCAGCCTGGGCTTGAAAGAAGCCAAGGACCTGGTCGATGGCGCGCCCAAGACGGTGAAAGAGGGCGTGAACAAGGAAGAAGCCGAGACCATCAAGAAGAAGTTCGCCGACGCCGGCGCGAAGGTCGACATCAAGTAGTGGTTTGCAGGCGGGCGCTGCCTTGGGCTGGCGCCTGGCCGATTGCATTGTGATCGCCCCGTTTGCGGTAGGTACCCGGCCGGCGCTGGTTTTGGCGCTCGGCTGCGTAGCTGACAACGGGCGGGGCGACTGTACTCCGGGCGCGCTGACCGGAGTTTCTGGCTGCTGCTGCCTGCGGACAAACGAGGCGGCGGCTACGTTCTTCTCCACGCCGGAGCAGGCGGGGAGAGGCGCGATGAAGCCGAGGAAGAAGAGCGGTTCTCTCAGCGGGGAGCCGTGGAATTCCCGGGCATCGTAGTGATGCTGGAGTCCTTTTAGGATTTCCAGCATCAAAACATGAATGGCGGGCGGCTGGTGTGTCGGACCCTCGCGTCAGCTCGGACGCGACGGCATACCGGACGAGAACAAGGCCTGAACATACTGGCGCGGGAAGTTATAAACATTGCGGTGCCAAAAGCGCCGCCATCCCAGGCTAATTGGTTATGGGATTGCACGACGCCTCAAGCGGCGCTGGCGGGGAGCTTCTGTCTCTGCGGGCGCGATTCACTTTTCGCGCAAAACTGCAGCATCCGGTACCTTCTTACCTCAAGTTATCTCAATGTGCGACGGCGCCAAGCGCGTGCACCACATCGCACTACGGTTTGCCACGACGGTCAGCGGACTGGCGCTGGCTGCCACTGATTAGGAGCTTTATACATGGCGCAACAGAAAACTGCCAACCGAAATCGATTTGATTTCTCAAAAATTCCGGCGACCATTCAGATACCCAACCTCATCGAGGTGCAGAAGCGTTCGTACGATCGCTTTCTGCAGATGGACGCGCTGCCGAGCGAGCGCGATGATGCCGGCCTGCAGGCGGTGTTTCAGTCGGTATTTCCGATTACCGACTTCCGCAACGTCTCGCAGCTGGACTTTGTCGAGTTTGCCATCGGCAACTGGGAGTGCAAGTGCGGCCACCTTAAGGGGCTGAATCACCTGCGTACCACGTGCCGCAATTGCGGTCAGACGGTGAAGACCGATCCGTTCCACCTGGGCGACGTGCTCTGCACCAAGTGCGGAACCTACAACGCCAATACTCCCGATTTTTGTAACAAGTGCGGCGATCCCGTGGGATTGCAGCTGAAGTACGACGTGGCCGAGTGCGAGGAGCGCGGTATGACTTACTCCGCGCCGCTCAAGGTCACCATGCGCCTGACCATTTACGACAAAGATCCGGAGACCGGCAACCGCTCCATCCGCGACATGAAGGAGCAGGAAGTCTTCTTCGGCGACATTCCGCTGATGACGAACAACGGCACCTTCATCATCAACGGTACCGAGCGCGTCATCGTCAGCCAGTTGCACCGTTCGCCAGGCGTGTTCTTCGAGACCGCCAACAACCGCACTTATTTCCTGGGCAAGATCATTCCGTACCGTGGTTCGTGGGTCGAGTTCGAATACGACCAGAAGAACATCCTGTACGTGCGTATCGATCGCAAGCGCAAGTTCCTGGGAACCATCTTCCTGCGCGCGCTGGGCCTGCGTTCCGACGAAGAGATTCTGCGCACCTTCTACACCGTCGACCGCATTGCCATTCGCGACAAGAAGCTGTACTGGACGCTGGATCCCGGAACCGAGAAGCCGACCAATCTGCTCGGCATGAAGCTGGCCAAGGCGATCACGGCGAAGAACGGCGACGAGGTTTCGCACTCCGGCCGCAAGGTTACGGCTGCGGTGATGAAGGAAATCCAGAAGCACCGGATCTCCGAGATCGAAGCCGACCTGACCGACCTGGAAGGCGCATTCGTTGCGGCCGACGTCATCGACACCAACACCGGCGAAGTGCTCCTGGAAGCCAACACGGAGCTGACCGCCGACAAGCTGTCGAAGATGATGGACGCCGGCGTTGCCGAAGTTCACGTCTTCTTCCCGGAGCGCGACGATGTGGGCACGGTCATCAGCGCCACGCTGCGCCGCGATTCGGTGAAGACGCCGCAGGAAGCGCTGATCGAGATCTACCGCAAGCTGCGTCCGGGCGATCCGCCGACGCTGGACACCGCCACGGCGCTGTTCCACGGCATGTTCTTCGATCCGCGGAAGTACGACTTCTCGCGGGTGGGCCGCCTGAAGTTCAACATCAAGCTGTTCGATAGCGAGGACGCCACCAACCTCGAGAACCGCACGCTGGAGCCGGACGATTTCTACGGAACCATCAAGTACCTGCTGAAGCTGCGTAAGAGCATCGGTTCGGTGGACGACATCGATCACCTGGGCAACCGCCGCGTACGCGCGGTCGGTGAGCTGCTGGAGAACCAGTTCCGCATCGGACTGGTCCGCATGGAACGCGCCATCAAGGAAAAGATGAGCGTGTACCAGGAGATGTCGACGGCCATGCCGCACGACCTGGTCAATGCCAAGCCGGTCATGGCTGCGATCCGCGAGTTCTTCGGATCGTCGCAGTTGTCGCAGTTCATGGATCAGACGAACCCGCTGTCGGAGATCACCCACAAGCGCCGCCTGTCGGCCCTTGGCCCGGGCGGTCTGTCGCGCGAGCGCGCCGGATTCGAAGTCCGCGACGTTCACCCGACGCACTACGGACGTATCTGCCCGATTGAGACGCCGGAAGGCCCGAACATCGGCCTGATCTCGTCGCTGAGCTGCTATGCCCGCATCAACGACTACGGCTTCATCGAGTCGCCGTACCGCAAGGTGAAGTCCGGCCGCGTGCTCGACTTCCTCACCGTGGTCAATGCCGGCGACAGCGAGTATCGCGTCGGCGATCACGCGGAGAAGTCGGAGATCCTGAAGATCAATGCCGATCTGAAGGAGCGCAAGAAGAAGCTGATCGACTTCGAGCCGTTCTCGTTCTACCTGTCGGCGTGGGAAGAAGATCGCCACGTCATCGCGCAGGCGAACGCGGAGATCGACGACAAGGGCCGCATCGTTGCGGAACTGGTCAACGCCCGCAAGGCCGGCAACTTCGTGCTGGTAAGCCGCGACGAAGTCGACTACATCGACGTCAGCCCGAAGCAGCTGGTATCGGTAGCTGCCTCGCTGGTGCCCTTCCTGGAGCACGACGATGCCAACCGCGCTCTCATGGGCGCGAACATGCAGCGTCAGTCGGTGCCGTTGCTGCGCGCGCAAGCGCCGATCGTCGGCACGGGCATGGAAGGCGTCACGGCGCGTGACTCCGGCGCGGTGGTTTTGGCTCGCCGCTCCGGCATCATCGACTCCGTCGACTCCGAGCGCATCATCGTGCGCGTCGAGGGCGAGCATCATCCGATGCAGCTTTCGCGCGAGGTGGGCAGCGACATTTATCAGCTGACCAAGTTCAAGCGCTCGAACCAGAACACTTGTATCAACCAGCGGCCGATCGTGAAGAAGGGCGACCGCGTTCTGAAGGGTCAGGTCATTGCAGACGGTCCTTGCACCGACATGGGCGAGCTGGCGCTCGGCCGTAACGTGCTGGTGGCCTTCATGCCGTGGCGCGGCTACAACTTCGAGGACGCGATCCTGGTCTCCGAGAAGATGGTGAAGGAGGACTATTACACCTCCGTCCACATCGAGGAGTTCGAGATCGAGTCGCGCGACACCAAGCTGGGACCGGAAGAAGTGACGCGCGATATTCCCAACGTCAGCGAGTCGGCACTGCGCGATCTCGACGAGAGCGGCATCATCCGCATCGGCGCGACCGTGAAGGCCGGCGACATCCTGGTGGGCAAGGTAACGCCGAAGGGCGAAACCCAGCTCACTCCGGAAGAGAAGCTGCTGCGCGCCATCTTCGGCGAGAAGGCCGGCGACGTTCGCGACGCTTCGCTGACTTGCCCTCCCGGAATCGAAGGAACGGTGGTCGACGTGAAGATCTTCTCCCGCAAGGGGCAGGAGAAGGACGAGCGCGCCAAGTTCATCGAGTCCGAGCAGGTAGCCAAGCTGGAGAAGAACCTGGCGGATGAAATCCGAATCCTGACCGACGAACGCTTGAAGCGTTTGGAAGCTTTGCTGGGTGGTAAAGAAGTTCTGGCCGACCTGCACGACGAGCGCACCAACAAGCGGTTGTTGACCAAGGACGCGGTTCTCGACCGCGACACCATCGAGCGGATCTCGACGCGCAACTTGAAGCGCATCAAGTTCCCCGATAAGGACCCGCGCATCAACGAGCAGATCGACGAAATCGAAGAGATGACCTCGCGCCAGATCGACGTGCTGCGCAAGATCGTCCGCGAGAAGGTCGAGAAGCTGCAGAAGGGCGACGAACTGCCTCCCGGCGTAATCAAGCTGGTGAAGGTCTACATCGCCATGAAGCGCAAGCTGAGCGTCGGCGACAAGATGGCCGGCCGCCACGGTAACAAGGGCGTGATCGCGCGCATTCTGCCGGAAGAGGATATGCCATACCTCGACGACGGAACGCCGATGGAGATCGTCCTGAATCCGCTGGGCGTGCCAAGCCGTATGAACGTCGGCCAGATTCTGGAGACGCACCTCGGCTGGGCCGGCTTCGCACTGGGGCAGAAGATCGGCGAGATGATCAAGGAGAACTCGAAGGCGGAGCACCTGCGCAAGGAGCTGAAAGCCTTGTTCAAGGGCACTCCGTTTGTCGACGAACTGGTCGCGCTCGACGACGAGCTGCTGGTGAAGGCGGCCGACGGCATGAAGGATGGCGTCTACTTCGCTTCGCCGGTATTCGACGGATCGAAGGAAGGCGAGATCAAGTCGCTTGCTGGCGGAAGGCGATCTGCCGACCTCAGGCAAGGCTTATCTCTACGACGGCATGACCGGCGAGAAGTTCGAACAGCCGATCACCGTTGGCTATATCTACATGCTGAAGCTGTCGCACCTGGTCGACGACAAGATCCACGCGCGTTCCATCGGGCCCTACTCGCTGATTACCCAGCAGCCGCTGGGCGGCAAGGCTCAGTTCGGTGGCCAGCGCTTCGGCGAAATGGAAGTGTGGGCGCTGGAAGCATACGGCGCAGCGTACATCCTGCAGGAGCTGCTCACCGCGAAGTCCGATGACGTTTATGGCCGCACCAAGATTTACGAGGCCATCGTCAAAGGCGAAGCGGCCATTGAGCCTGGCGTACCTGAGTCGTTCAACGTGCTGATCCGCGAATTGCAGTCGTTGTGTCTCGACGTGGAGTTGATCAAGACCAAGGAGCGGAAAGAATTGCCGGCTCCGGAAATCCCGTCGCGGCAGATTGACGCTTGTGGCGGTTTGAAAGGGCACGGCTTTAGCCGTGCCGCTCGCCAAAATCAATCGCCGGCCTTTAGGCCCTGAGGGAAGTCGCCTCAGCAGGATAAAGCCGGAAGAAGAAGGAACTAAACGGCACGCCTGAAGGCGTGCCCCTTCAAAGCTGAGAGGCGCTTCTTCAAATGAAGGCGTGCCCCTTCAAAGAATCTGAGGACTAAACATGTATCGCTCGAGTCCATTTGATCTCGGAAATCCGATTGCCGACTTCGACGCCATTCGTATCAGCCTGGCTTCGCCGGAAAAGATCCGCAGCTGGTCGCACGGTGAGGTCACCAAGCCGGAGACGATCAACTACCGCACCTTCAAGCCGGAACGCGATGGCTTGTTCTGCGCCCGCATCTTCGGGCCGGTCACCGACTGGGAGTGCCTGTGCGGCAAATACAAGCGCATGAAGCACCGCGGCGTGATCTGCGACAAGTGCGGCGTGGAAGTCACGCTGTCGAAAGTCCGCCGCGAACGCCTGGGCCACATCGAGCTGGCTTCGCCCTGCTCGCACGTGTGGTTCTTCAAGGGTCTGCCCAGCCGCATCGGGCACATCCTCGACATCTCGCTGCGCGATCTTGAGTCCGTGCTCTACTTCGAAGCCTACGTCGTGGTCGAGCCCGGCGAAGCTCCGGTGAAAGAGCGCGAGGTGATCAAGGACGAAGCCCGCTTCCGCGAGCTCGACCAGGAACACCGCGCCTCCGGCTTCAAGGCCATGATGGGCGCTGAGGCCATCAAGGAACTGCTGAAGCGGGTGGAAGTCGAAACCCTTTCGGTCGAGCTGCGCGAGAAGATGCGCACGGAAACTTCGGTCCAGAAGCGGCTGAAGTACGCCAAGCGCCTGAAGGTCACCGAAGCCTTCCGCAAGAGCGGCAACAAGCCGAACTGGATGATCCTGGACGTGATCCCGGTCATTCCGCCGGAGCTGCGTCCCCTGGTTCCACTCGATGGCGGCCGCTTCGCAACGTCTGACCTCAATGATCTCTATCGCCGCGTCATCAATCGCAACAACCGGTTGAAGAAGCTGATGGACCTGCACGCTCCTGAAGTCATCGTGCGCAACGAAAAGCGCATGTTGCAGGAAGCCGTGGACGCGCTGTTCGACAACGGACGTCGTGGCCGCGTGCTGCGTGGCGCCAACAACCGCCCGCTGAAGTCGCTCTCCGACACGCTGAAGGGCAAGCAGGGCCGCTTCCGCCAGAACCTGCTGGGCAAGCGCGTCGACTACTCCGGCCGTTCGGTGATCGTGGTCGGTCCCGACCTCAAGCTGCACCAGTGCGGCTTGCCGAAGAAGATGGCGCTGGAGCTGTTCAAGCCGTTCATCTATCACCGGCTGGAGCAGACCGGACATTGCACCACCATCAAGCAGGCAAAAGAAATGGTGGAGCAGCAGGAGCCCATCGTATGGGACATCCTGGAAGAGGTGATTAAAGATCACCCGGTTCTGTTGAACCGGGCTCCCACGCTTCACCGCCTCGGCATTCAGGCCTTCGAACCGGTGCTGGTGGAAGGCAAAGCCATCAAGATCCACCCGCTGGTCTGCACCGCGTTCAACGCAGACTTCGACGGCGATCAGATGGCCGTGCACATTCCGCTGTCGCCGGAAGCGCAGGTGGAAGCCAGCGTGTTGATGCTGGCCTCGCACAACATCCTGTCGCCCGCATCAGGTCAGCCGATCACCGTGCCCACACAGGACATGGTCCTCGGTATCTACTACCTGACCAAAGCCAAGCCAGGCGCCAAGGGTGAAGGCCGCGCCTTCGCCAACATCGATGAAGTGCTGCTCGCCAAGGAAATGGGCGAAGTGGAAACGCTTACCCCGATCCGTCTGCGCTACTCGGGCGAGGTCATCGACCTCACCACCGCGTACGACGATCAGGATGTGGCGCACACCGAGCCGACCATGTTCGAGCGGCAGTACATCTCGACCACCGTGGGCCGCGCCATCATGAACGACCACATCAAGCGTGGCGCTCCGGACATGCCGTACATCAACGGCCTGCTCAAGAAGAAGGGCAGCGGCAACCTGGTGAACTACTGCTACCTGCGCTTCGGCCTGGAGACTACGGTGCGGTTGCTCGACGGCATCAAGCAGCTCGGCTTCCACTACGCCACCAAGGCTGGCCTGTCGATCGGTATCGACGACATGGTCATCCCGGCGGGCAAGGCTGGACTAGTGAAGGAGGCCGAGAAGGCCGCCATCGCTGTGCAGCAGCAGTATCTGGACGGAGCCATCACCAACGGTGAACGTTACAACAAGGTCGTCGAAATCTGGTCGGGCATCACGGAAAGGGTTGCCGATGAGATGTTCGGCGACATGCAGCAGCAGGACAAAGCGGGCGAGATGAACCCGATTTACGTCATGGCCGACTCCGGCGCTCGCGGATCGAAACAGCAGATCCGCCAGCTCTCCGGTATGCGCGGACTGATGGCGAAGCCGTCGGGCGAAATCATCGAGACGCCGATCACGGCAAACTTCCGTGAAGGTCTCACGGTGTTGGAATACTTCATCTCGACGCACGGTGCTCGTAAGGGTCTGGCGGATACCGCCTTGAAGACCGCGGATTCGGGTTATCTGACCCGCCGCCTGGTCGACGTGGCGCAGGACGTGATCATCAGCGAATACGATTGCGGAACGGTCGATGGCATCTACGTCACCTCTATCGTGGAGTCGGGCGAGATCATCGAGCCGCTGCGCGACCGTATCGTGGGCCGCGTCTCGCTGGAGAAGATCAAGGACTACGAAGGCAACATCATCGTCGACATCAACCAGGAAGTTACCGAAGACCTGGCGAGCGCGGTGCAGGCAGCCGGTATCGAGCGGGTGAAGATTCGCTCGGTGCTCACCTGCGAGTCGAAGCGCGGCGTCTGCGTGATGTGCTATGGCCGTAACCTGGCGACCGGAAGACTGGTCGAGTTGGGCGAGGCTACCGGCGTCATCGCGGCGCAGTCCATCGGCGAGCCGGGAACGCAGCTCACTATGCGTACCTTCCACATCGGCGGCACGGCCTCGCGAGTCAGCGAGCAGTCGCGCCTGGATGCGAAGAACAACGGTGCGGTGCGCTTCATCAACCTGATCACGGTACGCGCCAAGGAAGGCAACCTGGTGGTCATGAACCGTAACGGTTCGATCGCGGTGGTCGACGAGAAGGGCCGCGAAAAGGAGCGTTACGCGGTAGTGTACGGCGCCAAGGTTAAAGTCGAAGACGGTGCGCAGGTTTCGCTCGGCGATGTCATGGTCGAGTGGGATCCGTACACTTTCGCGATCCTCACCGAAATCGGTGGCACGGTGCAGTTCAAGGACCTGCAGGAAGGTCTGACGCTGCACGAAGAAGTCGACGAAGTGACCGGACTTTCGCGTCACGTGGTTGTCGACTCGCCGGACGAGAAGCGCCAGCCGGCCATCGTCATCAAGGGCGCTAAGGGCAACAAGCGGTACCTGATGCCCTCGCGTGCTCACCTGATGATCCTGGATGGCGACACTGTAACTCCGGGCGATGTTCTGGCGAAGATCCCGCGCGAAACCACCAAGACGAAGGACATCACCGGCGGTCTGCCGCGCGTGCAGGAGCTGTTCGAGGCCCGCAAGCCGCACGAGACCGCGGTCATCAGCGAAATCGATGGCGTGGTGAAGTTCGGGGACGTGGCCAAGGGTCAGCGCAAGATCTACGTCGTGGCCGACAACGGTACCGAGAAGGAATACCAGGTGCCGCGCGGCGTTCACGTCAACGTGCAGGAAGGCGAGCGTATCCGGGCGGGCGAACCGCTGATGGATGGTCCGCTGAACCCGCACGACATTCTCGCCGTACTCGGCGAAAAGGAGCTGCAGGCTTACCTGGTGAACGAAATCCAGGAAGTCTACCGGCTGCAGGGCGTGAACATCAGCGACAAGCACATCGAGGTGATCGTTCGCCAGATGATGCGCTGGGTCAAAGTGGAGGACGTGGGCGATACGTCGTTCCTGCTGGAACAGCAGATCGACAAGTTCCGCTTCCGCGAAGAGAACGAGAAGACGATTGCGAACGGCGGCAAGCCGGCTACCGGCCGTCCGCTGCTGCTGGGCATCACCAAGGCCTCGCTCTCGACCGACTCGTTCATCTCGGCAGCATCGTTCCAGGAGACCACGCGTGTACTGACGGAAGCTTCCATCCAGGGAGCCGTCGATCACCTGCGCGGTCTGAAGGAGAACGTCATCGTGGGCCGCTTGATCCCAGCGGGAACCGGCATGGAGTACTACCGCAATGTCCGGTTGTCGCAGGAGATGGAGCAGGCCGCATCGAAGGTGCAGGAGGAAGTGACGGCCGCGTACGAAGAAGCCGAGCGCGCGCTGGAACTGCTCCGCCACGAAGGCGAGAACGAAGCCGAGGAGATCATCACCGAACAAAGCTAAGCTGGGAGAGCGGGGCTTCAGCCCCGCGTCCAGCGCTTCCAACAGAACAAGCCGCTTTAGCGGCGACACCGAGCCCGGGGCGAAAACCCCGGGCTTTTTATTGCGGACGTATGTGAAAAATCCGGGTCGGAAACGTCTGCGTGTACGAGAAATCCGGTTTTTACGCGAGCCGCTATGACCTTCCGGTCGGAAGTCGACCCTTTCCGCGCTCGTTCATCGGTAATCAGGCAGAAACCCCCAGGTCTCGAAAACCGCGAGACCCCGGGACACCCGGCGAGACCGGGGCACCCGGCATTACCTCTGCGCAGACTGCGTCAACCATCGACCGGTTAGCATCCAAACGTAGTACCCTTTCTCCAGGAGAAACCATGTATCCCGAGATGATGCTTGTGCCCATGCGCGAGGAACTGACCAGCGTGGGCGTTCAGGAATTGCGCACCGCCGAAGAAGTCGACCGGATCATCACCACGCAGCCCGGCACCGCAATGGTGATTGTGAATTCGATTTGCGGATGCGCCGCCGGCCGTATGCGTCCCGCCGTGCGTGCGGCATTGCAGAACGGTCCCAAGCCGGACAAGGTGTACTCGGTGTTCGCTGGACAGGATGTCGAAGCCACCCAGCGCGCTCGCAGTTACTTCACCGGATATCCGCCGTCTTCGCCGTCCATCGCGATTCTGCGCGACGGCAAACTGCTGTACATGATGCAGCGCAGCGACATCGAGCGCCGCGAGGCCGCCGAGATCGCCTTCGAGCTGAAGAAGGCCTTCGAGCAACACTGCGGAACACCAGCCGGCCAGTAAACTTCACAACGTAAATCGGGTGCCCCAGCCTGCCCTGAGCTTGTCGAAGGGCCTGCGATTGTCGAGACCTGGGGTTTTCGTTTCCAAGGCGAAAGGCCCCGCTCCGGCTTATGCTTGAACAGGGCCTTGCTTTCAGACTACTGTCGCTGCCGATCTACTTCTGCGACTTCAAGTTTCCGGTAGAAAGCTGCATCGACTTATTGACCTGCGACAACGTTCCACCTGCTCCGGGCGTAATGCAGAAGGCTCCGTAAGTTATGGAATGATCAGCGGAGTCGCTGTTTCTGACCACGCACCGCCAGACTTCGTGATCTCCTGGGTCGGGACCGGAGTAAACAACGGTCATGCTAAAGCCGCCTACGTCGAGAGGAGCATATCCACACGCTCCCGCGATAGCGATGTTTCCTCCTCCACAATCTTGATCGATGGCGACCAGTTCACCTGCCGGCACATCAATAGCACTGAATACCCAGTTATCGCTGTAAGCCGGTCCGGCCGGTCCCTGAATACCCTGCGGTCCCTGTGGCCCCGGCGTTCCAGGCGCTCCAGGCTGCCCCGGCACGCCTTGCGGACCTTGCGATCCCTGCGGTCCAGCTGGGCCCTGCGCGCCAGTAGCTCCCTGCGGCCCTTGTGGCCCAGCAGGACCGGTTGGGCCAGGAAGTCCCTGAGGCCCTTGCGGTCCGGCGGGACCCTGTGGCCCGGCGGGGCCGTTCAGCGTGATCTCCAACTCCGGCTGATGACTGGTGTAAATCGATTCCTTGCTGTCGAAGGAGAAGCTGCCGGCGGAGGACGTCAGCGAAAGAGCCAGGCCGTTGTTGGGCAAGCTTCCGCTCACCCACTCCTGCACCAACGAGGTGATATCGAGCAGAACGAACTGGTTGACGCTGGACGCCGACACCGCGATGGAGTGTCCGCCCGTTGCCGACGTTCCGAGTGGCGGGGCGTTGTTGTAATTCAACGTGCCTTCGCTCCAGGCACTGTTGATCTCAAAGGCATCGAAGCTGCCGGAGCGATTCATGGAATCGACGAACAGTCGTAAGGTGGCTTTGGCTACACTGGCGTTGGGCGGTACGGTCGACAGGTTGAATTGGATGTAGCTGTTGCTGCCCGGCTGGACGAGCAGCAGTGGCCAACCGCCGTAGTTGGTGCGCGGATTGGAGCCGGCGCTGAACGTATCGGCGCTCGGCGGAGCCTGAGCCACTACCGTAAGCGACGCCAGGACGAAGAACAGTATCAAGTGGACGGCCTTGGCCGCCCAATTAGAAGGGACGAGCTTCATGGATTTTCTCCTCAAGGAACGCTTTGGCTTGGGCGGGTACGGCTGCCGTTTTTTGGCGCTCATGTAGGTATGCGATATTGCGTGCGGAATTCCCTCACGCAAACCGGAGATTTTCTAAGAATCATGAGCTCGAATAATCGTGTTTACCTTGGAAACGAAAATCCCCCGGGCTCGAACCCCGCGAGACCAGGGCACCCGAATTACGTGGTTGTAACCTGATTGTGTAAACTTCCCTTTACTCTCAAATGTCCCGGTTCTTCAGACACTTCCGGATGGCGTTGTGGCGGGCGTTTCAACATGACGCCTTCCAGGTGGCCAAGGCAGCAGCTTTTTCCGCCATCCTGACACTGTTTCCCGCCATCCTGGTGATGGCGTCGCTGCTCTCCATGTCGCACATGACCGAAGCGGTGGTGCGCGAGCTGAGCCACGCACTTGGCCGCATCCTGCCCGAAGGCACGCGCAGCGCGGTTCTGGAGTACTTCACCGGCAGCAAGCCGGTAAGCCTCAAGTTTCTGCTGACCCTGATCGTCATCACGCTGTGGACCGGCTCAGGGGTGATGATCTCCTGGATGCAGGGCTTCCGCGCAGCCTATCAGATGCCGAAAATCTGGGGGCTGGTGAAGGAGCGCATGATCGCGTTTCTGCTGGTGGTCCTGGCCGGCGTGCCGCTGTTCTTCGCGTCGTCGCTGCTGGTATTCGGCAATCAGATTGAGGCCTGGATTATCTATCGCGTCGGCCACGAACTGGGGCCGTACATCCTCGGCCTGTGGACGATGCTGCGCTGGATCATCGCGGCGCTGACCAGTATTGCGGTCATCGGCCTGATTTTTCATCATGGCGTGCCACGCACCCAGCCCTGGCATCGCGTGCTGCCGGGCTCGGTGCTGTCGACCGTGCTGTGGTTCGTGTCGACCGTGCTGTTCGGCTTCTATCTGCGGCGATTTGCGAACTACAACATCATCTATGGCTCGGTGGCTACCGCAATCGCGCTGCTGATCTGGCTGCATTTGGTGTCGCTGGTCATCCTGATCGGGGCAGAATTCAACGCGCTGCGCTATCCGCGATTCTTGTTCGGAGCGCATTCCGACATCGAGGCCGAGAGAAGGCACGCGGAGCGGTGAAAGATGCGGGAGGAGAAGAAAGAGAAAGAGAGAAAGCGGGCTAACAACAGGTGACGCACCCAGGCCAGTCCGCGGTTTTCGAGAGCCGGTGGAGACCGAGGGCTCGGGTAGAAGTCGGCTGTGGAAGAGAAGTACAGTCGAGGAGGCCAGACTGAAGGGAAGCTCTACCCGGGCTGGCGAAGGCGAAAAAGATAGGAAGCAGGAATGGATTCAATAGCCTTCGCGCCGAGGCAGACAAACATGAGTCCCTTCAGGGAAGCCGCAACACGTCGTGCGAAGATCGTCTGCACCATTGGTCCGGCCAGCAACTCGGAGGAGATGATCCGCGAGCTCATGCTGGCGGGTATGGACGTGGCGCGTCTGAATTTCTCGCACGGCACCCACGAGGAACACGCGCCAAGTCATCGCGGCGGCTGCGCAAAGTCGCTGCCGAACTCGGCCGGTCGATCTGCATCTGCAGGATCTGCAAGGTCCGAAGATCCGCACCGGCCGCTTGAAAGATCACTTGCCGATTACGCTTGAAACCGGCCAGCTCGTGACTATCACTTCAGCGGATGTTCTGGGCAGCTCCGAAGTCATCGCCACGACTTATCGCGAGCTGGCGAACGACGTGAAGCCCGGCGAGCACATTCTGCTGTCGGACGGCCGCATTGAGCTGGTGATCACCGAGATCGTCGATGGCAATGTGGTGTGCCGCGTTCTGAACGGCGGCGCGCTGGGCGAGCATCAGGGCATCAACCTGCCGGGAACCAACGTCAGCATCCCTTCGCTGACGGAGAAGGATGAAGCCGACCTGGACTTCGGATTGAAGCAGGGGGTCGACGCCATTGCCATCTCGTTCGTGCGCACCGCTCAGGATGTGATGCGCGCGCGCCGGGCCATTGCCGCGCGTGGCTGCGCTGTGCCGTTGATCGCCAAGCTGGAGAAGCCGCAGGCCGTCGACAACCTCGACGCCATCCTGGAGGTTACCGACGGTGTGATGGTCGCTCGCGGCGATCTCGGGGTCGAAGTTGCGCCGGAGAAGGTGCCGCTGATCCAGAAGCACATCATCCGTCGCGCCCTCGATTTCCGGCGGCCGGTGATTACCGCGACGCAGATGCTGGAATCGATGATCCAGAATCCGCGGCCCACGCGCGCCGAGGCCAGCGACGTAGCTAACGCCATCTTCGACGGCACCGATGCCGTGATGCTCTCGGGCGAAACCGCTGTGGGCAAATATCCGCGCGAGGCTGTCGGCATGATGTCCCGCATTGTGGTAGAGGCGGAGAAGGACCGCACGCAGCGGCTGGTTCCGACGCATCAGCCCGGCGAGCGGCTGTCGATTGCGGAGACGATATGCGAGGCCATGGCCCACGCCGCGCGCGACCTGGACCTGCGCGCCATCGTGTCCTTCACCGAAAGTGCCGCGACCGCCCGCATGCTTTCGAAATATCGGCCCGCGCCCCGCATTTATGCCTTTACTCCGCACGAGGCGGTGTGCAAACGTATGAATTTACTGTGGGGCGTGACGCCGGTCCGCTGTCCGGCCGGACTCTCGGTGCAGCACATGGGGGAGTTTGCCGAGGCCGAGCTGACGCGTCTAGGGGTGGTCGGCGAGGGCGAGGTTTTCGGCTTGATCGCAGGCACGATGCAAAGCGCGGGCGCGACCAATTTCCTGCGGCTCATGATTGCCGGTGGCCTGTCGCATAGATCAGCATGAAAGGCGAATGAATGGCTGACGAAATCGTATCCGTAGCTGTTCTGGAGGCGCTGCCGGGCAAGGAAGAAGAATTGTTGGCCATGCTGCGTGAGCTCTACACGCTCATGCACGCCAAAGGATATTCCCGCGATACGCTGCGACGCGATCCGGCGCGTCCCGATCGCTTGCTGCACGTGCGCTACTGGACCTCGGCGGCGATGCGCGCCGAAGCCCAGGCCGATCCCGAAGTCCACCGCTACTGGCAACGGCTGCCCGAGTTGTGCACCATCCCCGTCATTCACGAGAGCCTGGAAACCGTTTTTCAAAGCTAACGGTCAGTTGCGTCGCGCCCTCTGTCCATAGCCCACGGCCCACAGCTAATTCACCCACGGTGGTCGTGAGTCGCCATTCGTCTTGCGGTCGTCGCGGGCGCTGGGGTCGCGGAAGTTGCCGTACTCGTCAAAGTAGTCGTCGTGCTTATAGTCGCCGCGATCGTCGTGCTTGCGCATGTAGACTTCGAACTTTCGCGCCGCGCGTTTCCGTTTCCACCGATAGTAGGAATTGCGCAGTCCAAAGGCTCGCTCCGATGCCGCGTGGGCGAAGCCGCGCCGCGGTACGAACTTGAGCCAGATGTAGCCAAAGAGCAAGCCACCCATGTGCGCCATGTAGGCGACCGATTCGCCCGGACGGCGGGCCGATCCCAGCATCAGAGCCACTTCAATGAAGATCAGGCCGATAATGAAGTACTTGGCCTTAATCATGAAGGGAATGGGGAAGAGCATGATCTCCGATTCGGCGTAGAGGATGCCGAAGGCCAGCAGCAGTCCGAAGATCGCGCCGGACGCGCCGACCGTGGGGATCAGCGGATTGGCGCCGAGCAGACCGGTGAAGGAGACAACGACCGTGGTCAACGCCGCTCCTACGGCGCAGAAAAAGTAAAACTGCATAAAGATGTTGTAGCCCCAGTCCTGTTCCAGCTGGGCGCCGAACATCCAGAGCGCAAGCATGTTGAAGAAGATGTGCAGCAGGCCGTCATGCAGGAAGGCGTACGTCGCCAGCTGCCAGACCCAGACGCGGAAGACCACCAGCGCGGGCACCAGGCCGAAGTGCAGCTGCATCCAGCGCTCACCGCCATCGGTAAAAGCGCTAAGCAAGGCCACGAGCAGATACACCGCACCGTTAGCGATGAGCAGTTGTTTCACCGCCCGGGTGAAGGGCGGGAAGCTCAATCCCATGCTGGAAGTACGTCGCATAACGAACCTATATTTTAGTCCATGTCGAACAGCCGCACGTTGCGGTTGCGGTTCCGTCGGCTAAAGCCGACTACGAGAAGGGGAAATAATGGGCTTGGACGCGGACCTGAAGGTCCGCTCTACCCGAACAAACCGCCGCGGAGTTTTTCAGCACCCGACACTACGCTCATCTTTGCGGTTCGGGCACCACGGCGACGCTGCGATGTCCCTTGGCATCCAGCGCACGCACCGCGAAAATCACATTGTCCTTCGATACTGCGACAGTCGCGTGTGTCACGTTGCCCACTGCCTGCACATGCTTCCAGTCTGACGCTGTGGTATCGCGCCACAAGACTTCATAGGCCGTCGCCAATCCTCCGGGTGAAGCTTTCCACTCCAGCGTGGAATCGTTTTCCAGCGACTTGGTCAACAGCTTAACGTCGGCGGGCGGAGCGGGCCCCGAGGCCAGCGACGCCAGTGTCGCCGCATTCAAGCGCGCCACATTGGCAGTGTAATCGTAGTCCACAAACTTCGGCAGATCGCCGTATTCGATGCCGTTTTCGGTGCGCACGTTTTGATGTTGATGATGGAAGTTCTCGCGAAATTCGGTGAATCGCACGGCCGGGAATCCCTGCTCGTTAAATGAAATGTGATCACCGCCTCGTAGAAAACGATCATGGCGAAAGACCAGCATGGCCTGAAACTTCTCCGGCGTCAGATACTGCTTGCCGGTCTCCTCGACATAGCGCGCCAGCTGACGCGAAGGGCCGTCGCTCTCATACCCCAGCGCCAGAATATGCTTCACCTGGTCCGCAGTCGCAGTCGTCGGAATCCCTTCCGAAAAAACGCGCACCAGGTGCGGATCGCGCAGCGTATCCCCCGGGGTGCGATCCCCGCCGACGATGTCGTTGTTCAATACGCCTTCAACGTCCCAGCCGACGGCCTTCGCCATCCTGGCGAAGTGCGTGCTGCCGAGCAGTCCCTGCTCTTCGCCGGCCACAGTAAGAAAGATGATGGTTGCCGGAAAACGATGCTTGCTCAGTACGCGCGCGCACTCCAGACTAACGGCGGTGCCGCTGGCATCGTCATTGGCTCCGGGAGCCGCGCCCACGGCGTCGTCCGATCGCTGTTGAAGGAATCATAGTGGCCGCTGACGATATAAATGCGGCCGGCATTTGCCGGATCGGTGCCGCGCAGGATAGCGTAAACGTTGGTGATCGTAACGGCGTCGGGCACGCGCGGCGGAGTGGGCGGCTGGATGAACTGATCGGTCTTGACCTGGAGGCAGTCGCCGCACTGGCTGGAGTAGCGGTGCAGTTCGCCTTCAATCCAGGCGGTCGCGCCGTCGATGCCCTTTATCGCCCATGCCCGGCATTCCGGCGGAGAGGGTCTGGCGGGTGAAGAAGCCGGCGAGCGTTTCGATGTTGCGCTGGATTTGCGCCGAGGAGATTTCGTTTAACGCAGCAGTGATCTGTGGGTCGGGCGAAGGGGCGGCAGCCTGGAGGATTGCGGCGCGGCAGAAGCAACCGCCACAGTAAGTAGGGTCATCACACCCGCGATTCCGGTCAGCTTCCGATTTTTGGAAAACATAAAAGTTCGAGAAACCTCTGCGATCCGGTGGCGTCTATGACTTGACGATACCGCCAAGAGATTCTAAATATAAATGCACGGACGGCGGGCTGTCGTTTCGTCCGAGGCGAGGGTAAAAGAGCTTGGGAGGCAATCATGGTGATCTGTCCTGAATGCGAAAGCGATCTGGATATCGAAGAAGATGAAGTAGACGAGGGCGAAATCGTGTCGTGTCCGGAATGCGGCAGCGACTTTGAAGTGGTCGCGGTGGAGCCTCTGGAGTTGACTCGGGTGGAAGACGAAGACGAGGAGGAAGAAGACGACGACGAGGACGAAGAAGAGGAAGGGTATTAGCTTGCCCGGAAGAGCACGCATCCGGGCCTATTATGCGGCACCCTGCTTGGCTGCTGCTCCTGTTTTCGTCTTTTGCCATGGCGCGCAACGGCGCCGCGCCACAATTCTTCCAATCCGAATAAGCACGATTACGCACATTATTTACGGCACCGTCTGGGGGCCGGACGATCATCCGGTGGCCGGCGTTCCTATCAAGATTCGGCCGGCCTCGGACAAGAAAGCCAAGTGGGAACTGGTCTCCGACAGCAGCGGCGAATTTGCGCAACGGGTTCCCGCAGGCCGGCAGGATTACATCATCGAGGCCGACATCAAGATGCCGAAAGGCCAGCCCAAGCCGCAGGTCACGGCGCACATCGAAGACGATGAGCGGCAGGACGTCGGCATTCACCTCACCAAGAGGAACTTTCGCATCACTGATCGTGAAGGGAAATCAGATGAAGAAGCTATTCGGGATCGCGTTGTTCGTTCTGGTGGTCGCCTTTGCCTGTAGCGCGCAGCTGACGATCCCGATGGGCGGAACGGGCAGCTCCTCCGACAGCAACCGCAAGACTCCGCGCGACCACCTCGCGGACGCTTACGGGACGGTGACGGACAAGAGCCGACAAGCCGATTCCGGAGGCGATTGTCTATCTGAAGAACACCAAGACGCTGGCGATGAAAACCTACATCGCGCAGAAGGACGGCACCTATCGCTTCCCCGAGCTCTCGCACAATATTGACTACGAAGTTTATGCCGAGAAGAACGGCATGAAGAGTAACAGCCAAAACTCTGAGCCAGTTCGACGACCGTCCGAACGCCAACATCAATCTGCAGATCAACACGAATAAGTAGCGCCGCTGCCGGGCTTTCCCTACAATTATCAGGGTGCGACTGCTTGCAAAATGTGGGGGCATTTTCCTTATGCTCCTTGCGCTGGGCTGCGCAACGGCTGGGTGCCAGACATCCGCTGCGCCTGACACCGCGGCCACATCATCGCCCGCTCCGTCCAAGGCCGCTCCCGCTATAACTCCGAAGCCCAATGCGCAAAGCACGACGCAACCTGCTGCGGCAGACAGGCCGGCGACGACCTCGCAAGCCAAACCGGACAAGAAAGCCAAGCCACCGCTTGACGCCAGGCAAAAGCAGGCAGTGTCGCTGCTGCAATCCGTCCAGAGCGATCTGGGGCGCTACTCGCCGGAGATGCAGACCTACTTACTGCAGGAGATGGCGCGGGCTTACAAGGACCTCGATCGCGCCAAGCAGGTGGAGCTGCTGAAAGAGGCGTTTCAGTCGGCGGCCAATATTTCGGACGATCGCTATCGTACCGAGCAGGAGCAGAAACGTTGTTCGCGCGTTGAACGTGGCAGCTCCCGCGGCCCTGCTGGGCATGCAGTCTTCTCCCGATCCCAAGGTGCGCGAGGTAGTGCTGCAGTTGCTGGTGAAGCAGGACATGGATCATGGCCGACTGACGGCTGCAGCGAAGCGGCTGTCGCAATGGGACACGTCGCTGGCATTTCCTTACGGTGATGCCAAGCAGGTGATCAACCGGCTGAGTGCGCAACAGTCCGGGGAAAGGCAGGCGGTGTTCTCGTCGGCGGTGGCTGCGTATCGGAACAGCAGCATTGATTCGCAAAACCGGTTTGCGGACGGAATGCAAACCTGATCCTGGGGACATACGACCTGCTTCCGCCTGCCCTGGTCGTCGACGCCGTCGACCTGGTCCTGGACACGGCAGCGAAGCAACAAACCAGCGACCAGCAGCAGCACCAGCAGGCGTCGATCACGGTTGGCGGTAAAGGCGGGCAGGCCAGATTCAGCAGCGTGTACGACTACGAGCTGTTCGAACTGCTGCCAGTGCTGGACAAGGTGGATCCGGCGAAAGCCGACGCGCTGCGGCGCGATCACGCGACGGTTGCGGCGCTCAATACGAAGTATCCTGACGGCCGCTCGTCGCTGAGCCCGGACAGTGCGGGCATGAACATGATGGTGGGTATGAGCGGTCCGCAAGATCCAGCACCGGCCGGTCCTGATCCTGCGTTTCTCCAGCAGCGGCAAATGGCGGACACCATCGCCGAGTCAGCCGCAAAAGATGTGGATGCCGCTATTGCCAGCGCGCAGACCCTGAGCAACACCACGCGCTCCGACTATGACGTCATGACGTTGCGCTGCAGCGCACTGGAAAAAATTGCTGCGATGGAAGTTGGACGCAAGAATTTCCCCGCGGCCATCACGGCGACCAAGGCACTGGCGAATGCGGCGCAAGACCTGTCCCCGTTGGCCCGCGCGCATTACCTGGTGCGGGCAGCAGCCTTCAGCGCGCAGGCCAACGATCCGCAGGGTGCGAGGCAATATGTCAGCAAGGCGATGAAGGCGGCAGATGATCTCTACCAGACGGATGCGTTCGCCGATCCGGCGAACGAGGCGCCGAAATCTCTGTGGCCGTCGACGGCGGCGTGGAAGGGGACGGTGATCGTAGCCGAACATCTGGACCCGGGATTTGCCTTGCAGGAAGCGACGGCGCTGCCCGATCCCGAGATTGAGGCGGCGGCGAATGTGGCGATTGCGTCGGCAATGCTGAACCAGGAGCCTGGGATGACGATGCTCGCCGTGTGGCAGAAAGGCGAGCCGGTGGTCGAGATGTTCTTCGACATACCGTGGTGGTCGGCGGGATCGTCATCACCGGCGAAGGACGGTGGCGGGATCGAGAAAGCACAGGCGGCGCGGTGATCGGGTAGAGCGGGCCTTCGGATCGGGAAGGCACAGGCGATGCAGATATAGGTAGAGCGGGCCTTCACGCCCGCGTGCACGCGCAGCTTCAGATTTCATCAGCCGGCTTTAGCCGGCGGCAGGTTGCAATCGCAGTGCTCATGCTTGAGGTTATAATCGCGGAGCTATGAATGAGGAAACCTGCAGTCTTCTTGTGGAACTACTATCCGAGATGACCAAGCGAGTCTCTGAGGCTCAGTCGAAACTTGCGGCCATGGAAATTATCCTGCAGCAATATCAACCGCAGATGGTCGATGCCTACATCGAGACTCTGAACGAGATTCGAACTCACCCGCCATTTTCAATTGCGCCCGAAGCCTTCGTAGACCTGCGCAGAGCACTGCTTAGGGGCTAGTGGTTGCACCATCGGTCGTCACCCCGACCGCAGCGAAGCGCAATGGAGGGACCTGCTGTTTGCCACAGCGGAAGGTCCTGCCACCAGCAAGAACAGCAGGTCCTTCGACTTCGCTCAGGATGACAATCGCGAAAAGTGGGTGACGGTAGGGGTCCTTCGACTTCGTTCGAGCGCTACGCGCTCTCGCTTCGCTCAGGATGACACCCATTGATATTTTTGCTAAGAGCTAAAAGCTAAGAGCCCAGAGCCCAAAGCTCAAAGCGATTCGCGCCTTCCCAAAAACAAAGGCCGCCATCGCTGGCGGCCTGTTCGGTGTGCGACCGAGTTTACTGCTAACTAATTGTTTTCGTTGCTGGCGCGCTTCCACGACATGAATTCGCCAATCGTGGAACCGCTGCCGGACGAAGTAGACGTTGCCGCCGGAGCCTTGTACGACTCGACATCGGCGCGCGTGGCTTCTTCGCCAACCGCCCGGATGCTGAGTCCGACTTTCTTCTCCGCCGGATTCATCTTGATGATCTTGAACTCGTGCTCCATGCCGGGTTCCAGCTTGAGCGGCGAGCCGTCGCCTTCCACCGCTTCCGAGTTGTGGCACAGGCCTTCGACTCCATCGGCGATTTCGACGAACGCGCCGAAGCTTGCCAGGCGCAGCACCTTGCCGTGGATCACATCGCCCACGCGATGCTGCTCGAAGAAGGTGTCCCAAACATCGGGCTGAAGCTGCTTCACGCCGAGTGACAGGCGGCGCTGGTCCGGCTCGATCGCGAGCACGATCGCCTTCACCTTGTCGCCCTTCTTCAGCACTTCCGAAGGATGCTTCACGCGCTTGGTCCAGCTCAGGTTGCTGACGTGGACCAGGCCGTCGATGCCGTCTTCGATCTCGATGAACGCGCCGAAGTCGGTCAGGTTGCGGACCTTGCCTTCGACGATGGTTCCCACCGGGAACTTCTCGTGCAGGGTCTCCCACGGATTCGATCTCCAGCTGCTTCAGGCCGAGGCTGATGCGGCGGTCGGTCGGGTTGACGTTCAGCACAACCGCTTCCACCTGATCGCCAACGTTGACCATCTTCGACGGATGCTTCATCCGCTTGGACCAGGTCATCTCGCTGACGTGGACCAGGCCTTCGATGCCCTGTTCCAGCTCGATGAACGCGCCGTAATCGGTGACGCTGATGACGCGGCCGCCGAACATGCGCGCCGATCGGATAACGCTCCGAGGCATCGAGCCACGGATCAGGCGTGAGCTGCTTGAAGCCCAGCGAGACGCGCTGCTTCTCGTTGTCGAACTTCAGCACCTTGACCTGGATCTGATCGCCGACCTGGACGAGGTCGCGCGGATGCGTCAGGCGTCCCCAGGACATGTCGGTGATGTGCAGCAGGCCATCGATGCCGCCGAGGTCGACGAAGGCGCCGTAGTCGGTCAGGTTCTTCACCGTGCCGGTGAGGATGGCGTCTTCGTGAAGCTGCTCCAGCGTCTTGCCGCGCTTCTCCGACTGCTCTTCTTCCAGCAGCTGCTTACGCGAAGCCACGATGTTGCCGCGCTTCTTGTTCAGCTTGATGATGCGGACTTCGATGTCCGTGACCCTTGAGCGCGTCGAGGTTGCGAACCGGGCGCAGATCAACCTGCGAACCGGGCAGGAAGGCGCGCGCGCCCAGGATGTCGACGGTCAGGCCGCCCTTGATGCGATCGATGACGCGCGCTTTCACCGGCGCCTTGTCGTTGAAGACCTTCTCGATATCGTCCCAGGCCTTGAGGCGCTGCGCCTTCTGGTGCGAGAGGTGGATGTAGCCCTCTTCGGTGTGGCCGGGCTCGCGCATGACGGCGATCTCGTCGCCGCGCTGCACGGAGACGTTGCCTTCGTGGTCCTGGAACTCCGCCACCGGGATGACGCCTTCGGACTTGTAGCCGATGTCGACGACCACGTATTGCGGCGTGACTTTCAGCACGGTGCCGGTGACGATCTGATCTTCGTTCAGGGCGGCTTCGGTCTGGGCCTGCTCCTGCTCGAAGGTTCCAGAGCAGTGGCGAAATCTTCCATGCTGGGCTCTTTTTCGGCGCGGGCCGGGGCCGGTGTCGGCTCGGGGGGCTTGACGGTCTCCGAAGCCGTTTCGGGTTGAGGCTGTTCAGCGGACTGGGTCTGGGGCTGTTCAGGCGTTACGGGTTGGGTTTCGGGCTGCTCGGCAGCGCCGGCTTCCTGGGTCTGGGTGGTCGGGGCGTTGTGGGTTTCTTCGAAAGACATGGGTTGCGTACGCACACTCGACCCGCTTTGAAAGCGAGCAGAGAGCCTGGTTAAAACGGACTGCTGGCTTGAGTCTCTACAGGTATGATTGTCCCGCTCAAAGCGGGTTTGGACAACCCAGCGGCCGGATCCGATGGAGCGGGCTGCGCATCCAAGGGAACTCTTCGACTATAGCAACCGGGGGGGGTGGTGTCAAACGCGTAAGTGCTAGAAGCCGCCCGATTTTGCAGGGTTTTTACCAACTTTTAATGTCAACAAGCGGCGTGTCAAGGCGCTTGCGTCACAGGCTGAATGTGATAAGAATGTCCGGAGTTGGGCCGGTGAAAAATTTGGGATGGTACTCTGCCAGTACGATGGATTATCTCTGGACACCCTGGCGCTACTCCTATATCACCACCGCCGACGCCTCCAGTGACGCCGAAGGCTGTATTTTCTGCGAACTGCTGCGCTCCGGCGACGACGAAAAGCGCTAATCGTGTATCGCGGCGAGTTCAATTTCGTCATCCTCAACGCCTTTCCCTACACCTCGGGACACAGCATGATTGTCCCCTACCAGCACATCGACCGCCTGCACAAAATGCCGGAGGCCGCCGCGCAGGAGATGATGGCGCTGACCCGCAGGCTGGAGACGGCGCTGCTGGAACTCTATCGTCCGGACGGAGTGAATATCGGCATGAACATCGGCAAAGCCGCCGGCGCCGGGATCGCCGGCCACATTCATATGCACGCCTTGCCGCGCTGGGTGGCGGACGCGAATTTCATCTCCGTGATCGGGGAAACGCGCGTGATTCCGGAGTTGCTGGAGACGACGTATGAGAGGCTGAAGGCAAAGTTTTAAAAGCAGCGACGAGCTGCTCGCGATTAGCCATCAGCCATCAGCCATCAGCTAAAGCAAAACCTATATCTCAACGCGCCATCCTCGGCGGAGCGTCCGCGCCTTTGCTTTTCTGCCACTGCGGTTGCGGCGGGGGGACTCGGAGTCGAAGGAACCGCTCGTCACGAGCTGTGCCCTGAGCGATTCCGTCCATCCGCATCCACTAACGAGGCGGCATCGGTTTCCGGCCCTGCATCACATTTCCCGTACGCGAAACCGATCGCACAGGAGTTCTTCATGGCTGCTCATTACGGAATGCTTCGCGACTACCGCTTCTCCGACGATGTGGACGACATCCGCGGCGCTGCGCTTTACGGCGCCGACGACGACAAGCTGGGCAAAATCGATGACGTGATCTTCGATCATGCCACCGGCACGATTCAGTATGCCGTGGTCGACACCGGCGGCTGGTTGAGCAGCAAGAAGTTCCTGGTCCCGGCGGACCGCATCCGTCCTTACGGAAAGAACGACGACGACTTCTCCATCAACGCCACCAAGAAGCAGATTGAGGCGCTGCCGAAGTACGACGAGAAGGCGGCGACCGACGCGCAGTGGGCCGAGCAGGAAGTTCAGCAGCGCGAGGCGTGGGGCTCGGGTCCGGTGATGCATAAGGAAGGGAGCACTCACAGCATCACGCCGGAAGCCAGCGAGATGCCGGCCGGCCGAGGCTCGGGCGTCGACGATCAGGCCTACATGCCTGACCGGCTGGTGAATAAGTTTACGAGCGCGGAGCCCGATCCCAGCAAGATCCGTATGCGTCCGTCGGGACTGGCGGCCAAGGCGGAAGACTCACGCCTTCCGGGCGAAGCGCAGCGTCAGGAAATGCCAACCCTCGCCGCCGAAGAAGCGGAAGACCGTGCCGTCAATGATCCGGTAGAGGCGCAGCGCGATCACCTGACGAATCCGAATGATGTTTACATTTCTGAAAGCGACCGCGCCCGGCGCTGGTCAGCTTTCGAAGATCATCTGCGCAAGAACCGCGTCGACATCACAGCGAGCTGCCACAGTTGCGGCACAGCGCGCGATCGCGTAGCTTAAGTTTTCGCCGACTTACCGTCGTCGACTCACCATCGCGGAGGAAACGGAGGCGAACCCGCACCGAGGCCTCCGCGATGTTTCGTTTGCCCCCTACGCCTGGTTTCCTGCCGTTCCCGAATCTGAACGGCGCGTTTTATCTGCCATTAATTTTTCCCTGTTAATTCGTTCCGCCGAGGTAGAGCATTAGGGACGATGAGAGTGTCCCTGCGGTTGGGTAACCGACACCTCACTGCGCGTTCGACAACCTGATTGTCCTGGCGGTAAACGCTTTTGGCGGCAACCCCTCTTCCGTTGCCAGATTTTTATCACATCTCTGGGCGCCCCTATCTTCCCACAGGCTTCTGACCACCGCGGTTGGTGGTGAAGGGAGTACTCTATGAAGCTACCTATCGCTCAAATCATCGTGATCTTTCTGATCGCCGCAGTGGTTCCCGCGGCGGCGCAAAACGACCTTTATGACAATGGTCCGACCGATGGTTATACGCTCGGATGGACTATCAACTTTGGCTTTGCCGTCAGCGATAGTTTCGTTCTGTCCAACGCCACGTTCAACACCCTCACGTTCGCAGCTTGGCTGTTCCCCGGGGACACCCTCCAGTCGGCTGAAGTGTCGATCACTTCCAGCGAATTCGGTGGCACCAGCTACTACGACCACACCGTCAGCTTCACGGGAAGCGGCTGCTTCTCGAACGGCGGTTTCAATGTCTGCAATGAGACCGGCGTCTTCGCTCCCGTCACCCTGAATGCTGGCACGTATTGGTTGAACCTGTCGAACGCGACCAGCAGCCTCGGCGATCCGGTTTACTGGGATCAGAACAGCGGTCCGTCGCTAGCCTCCGAGAGTTCCATCGGCACCATTCCCTCCGAGTCGTTCACGTTGAATGGAGAATGCGGTGCTGGCAGAAATTCTCCTGACTGTGGTCCGCCGCCACCTACTTCTCCAGAGCCCGGCAGCCTGCTGCTGCTCGGCTCAGGCGCGGTCACGTTGTTCGGATTGTTAGCAGCGTTACGACATAAATAGTTGAATCCCCGGAGAAAAAGTTCCGCTCCCTAAGCACTTACTGGAAGGAGCCCTCATGAACAGGCTCTCTATTTTTCTAATCGCTCTTTTGTTGGCCGCGATGGTTGTTCCCGTCGCGGCGCAGGATCTCTATAACAACGGCCCGACTGACGGCCAGACCCGTGCCTGGCTCATCAACTTCGGATTTGCGGTCAGCAATCAGTTCCCCCTTAATTCTTCCACTTCTCTGTTTTCCCTGGAGTTTGCCGCCTGGCTGTTCCCCGGCGACACGCTGGAGACAGCCCAGGTTTCGATCACCTCTTCGGAGTTCGGCGCAACCTCTTACTTCGACCGGACGATGTCGTTTACCGCCTCGAATTGTTTTGAAAACCAGGCCGGGTACAACGTCTGCGACGAGACAGCCTATTTTGGAGGAGGTCTCCCCCTCAATGCGGGTAACTACTGGCTGAATCTGTCGAATGCGGTGGTCAATACCGGCGACCCGGTGTGGTGGGACCAGAACTCCGGCCCGTCGCAGGCGTCGGAAAGCTCGGTGGGAACGATTCCCTCGGAATCCTTCACCATCGGCGGGTATGGCAGTCCACCCCCTACCTCTCCGGAACCGGGCAGCTGGCTGCTGTTCGGCTCGGGTCTGGCAGCGCTGTTGCTGGCCGGATGGCACAGATCTCTGTAAGCGAGGCGACACAGGCAGTGTTTTTTAACGGGATGAAAGGAGAAGTTATGACTCTCCGCGCTACTCTACTTACCTTAATCCTGGTAGCGGTTACAGTACCTGCGGCCGCTCAAAATGATGTTTACGACAACGGGCCGATCGATGGTCAGGATTATGGCTGGATGGTGAACTACGGGTTGGTGACCAGCAATAGCTTCTACTTCAACAACTCAAATAATTGTGGCTTCTGGGGAAACGATCCGTGCTCAGTCAATGGCGTCTCTTTCGCAGTATGGATGTTTCCTGGCGACGTATTGTATTCGGCTGAAGTTTCCATTACGTCGTCGGAATACGGCGGCACCACGTTTTTCGATCAGACGGTCAGCTTCACCCAGAGCGGCTGCTTTTCGAATGGCTCCTTCAACATCTGCACAGAGACCGGGAGCTTTCCCGACCTGTACCTGAACACCGGTACCTACTGGCTGAATCTGCAGAATGCAGTGGACGGTCTCGACTGGCCTGTTTACTGGGACCAGAACAGCGGCCCATCATTGGCGTCGAATACCTCCGTTGGGACCATTCCTTCGGAGTCGTTCACCATTCTGGGTACCGCGACTAGCTATTGCTACTGGTGCAGTACCGTTCCTGAGCCGACTGGGTTAGGCTGGCTGGCCATGAGCGTACTAGGAGTGCTGGCGTTTGTCGGCAAGAGGGTTGTGCGCTAGCAGTCAAAGAGGCTGCCCCAGCCGATAGGCCCTTACAACACGGCGAGCCAAGCACTACGTGTTAGTCGGCCGTTAACGGCGCGGCGCGCCGTGGCAGCCCGTTCGCTGCAAAAAACAGAATGTAGAGATAGCAGATTACCGGCAGCACGAAAGCGTGATGCAAGCCGACGCGATCGGCAAGCACTCCCTGTAATTCCGGAATAATGGCTCCGCCGACGATCGCCATGATCAGCAAACCGGAGCCTTCACCGGTCAGCGGGCCAAGGCCTTCAATGCCCAGCGTGAAGATGCTGGGGAACATGATGGAATTGAACAGCCCCACCAGCAGCAGGGCCCACATCGCCAGATGTCCGGCGCTCAACATCGCCAAGCAGACTAGCAAGACGGCGACGACAGCATTGAAGCCGAGCACGACACGTGTGGAAATTCTTTGCAAGACAGCCGAGCCGATGAATCGGCCGATCATCGCGCCACCCCAATAAAACGTCAAATACTTCGCGGCGACGGCGGCGCGCAGGTTGCCGATCTCCGCCAGGTTCATGAAGTTGACCAGGAAGCTGCCAATGGCGACTTCCGCGCCGACGTAGCAGAAAATGGCGCCAATCCCCATCACCAGGTTGCGATGCTTCCAGACGCTGTCGTTCGAAACAGCGTGTCCGCCTTCGGCTTCGGGGATGTGTGGCAGCTTGAACTTAGCGATGACAATGCCGAGCAGGATCAGCGCCAACGCGATAACCAGATACGGCAGCTTGACCGACGATGCCTCTTCCAGGCGGTACGCGTTCAGCGCTTGCGGCGATAGAGCACGCAGTTCTTCGGCTGTCTTCGGTATGGCTGCGCCAAGGATGAGCAGTCCGCCAAAAAAGGGCGCAACTGTGGTACCCAGCGAATTAAACGCCTGCGTCAAATTCAGGCGGCTCGACGCGGTTCGCGCCGGACCCAGCACGGCAACGTAAGGATTCGCCGATACCTGCAAGGCGGTGATGCCTGCCGCGAGAACGATGAGCGCGGTGAGAAACAGCGGGAACGACGGAACGCTCGCTGCCGGAATGAAGAGCAGCGCGCCCAGCCCCATGGTGAGCAGTCCGGCGACCATCATCTTCTGGTAGCCGATGCGCTCGATGATCTTGCCGGAGGGAATCGAGAATACGAAGTACGCCGAGAAAAAACAGAACTGGATCAGCATGACCTCGGCGTAGTTCAGGTCGAAGATCGACTTCAGGTGAGGAACCAGGATGTCGTTCAGACATGTCAGGAAGCCCCACATGAAGAACAACGTGGTCACCATCGCGAGCGGTCCGGTGTAACTGCGCTCCGGGCCGGTGGCGCTGACGGTTGTCGTGTTTTGCTGCGCTCCCAGTGCCATGCTCACCTGTGAGAGTTAGATGTCGAACCGGCCTACCACGTTCTCTGCATTGGATGCGCCTCGGTGTTAAACACCACCTTGTGCAGGTCCAGCGTCGACCTCGGAGCATATAACAGATACAGGTACTTCAAAGTTTCAGCCAGGAAAAAGCTTTCCATATCGTCGCGCTGCTGCTTGGTTTCGACGTTGACCAGCGCGGCGAATCCGGCGTCGGTGTGGCAATATTTTTCCAGGCTGTCGGCGTAGGTGCCACCCATATCGAGGTACAGCGGCTTGCCGGTGAAGTAGTACAGATAGTATGTCGACTCGATAATCTCTGGCCGCAGTTCGTAGCCCGGATAGGTGATCTTCATCGTCGAGTAATCGAACTCTTCCGGCTCAACGCCCCAGGTCGTCCACATTTTGTAGCTTGACTGCTGCAACTGCGCGGCGCGCTCCAGATCGCCCGAGAGCGCCAGCACGCCGGGGAAGAAGGCGTCCAGAGCGCCGTAGTGCGTCGAGATCTTCGCGCCGGTATTCATGTTGACCTGCGCGTACCACAGGCCGGTCGGCGTGGGGTCGGCGACATATTTATTCAGCGCGGCGATGCTGGTCTTCCACATCCGCTCGCAGTCTTTGTCGTGGAAGAGGATCGAGCACTTCAGCAGATACTCGTAGTACGAGTCGATGCCGCCGCTGATGTGGCTGGTCGGGTCGATCCACTTGCCGGTTTCGATGTTGATGCTGGAGCCGACCAAGCCGATGGGCGAGCGGCGATCGTAAACCTCGAGCAGAGCGCGCTTGGCCTTGTCGTAGTAAACCTGCTTGCCAGTGAGCTTGCTGAGCGTGCCGAACTCGATGAGCAAGGAACCGATCTCCGCCGGATTGCTCTCCACCCCCTTCGTCGCGCCGGTCTTCAGATTAACGAAGACATACGGCATGCCCGTCGGGGAATTGAAGGCCGGGAGCAGGCGCGTGCCCAGATCGTCGGCCAGATCAAGCAAACGCTTATCGCCGGTGAGCTGATAGCTGCTCAGCAGGCCGCCCAGCATGCGAATCGTGATCTCGAAATTCTTGACGTAAATGTCCTTGTCGAATGAGAGCTTAGTGTCGATGAGCTCGCGGTCTTTGTCCGCCTCTTCCTTCAGCCCCATCAGGACCATGGTGTCGAGCGCATCGACTGGAGTCATCAGCAGCGACGTGCTGCCGGGCTCGCCAGCAGCCGGCCCTTTTGCGTTCTTCGCAGGGGCATACCAGTCGCGATAGCTTCTGGTCAGCGGCTGCAACTCGTCATGTCCCCAGGCATACTGCTTATAGCCGTCCCAGGCGTGCAGGAAGTCCTGGCCAACGCGAACGGTCATCTCCGCTTTTTGCTCGTCGGTCCATTGGGTGGTCGTGGCCGCCGGGACAGGTTTTGACGCAGGCACCTTCTGTGCGAACGCCAGAAGCGATGTCGAAGCGAAACAGAATAGCAGCAAGGCGTATTGCAGATTCTTGTTCATCACGGGCGATTCACTGTGGGTGCAGAATTTGCCTTCCCGATCTCGGCGAGCTTGTTTTTCATGCGACCAACAAAGTCGCGGTCGGTGAGATCGTACTTCGACTCTTCCGGCCCGTTCGCGCTTCCGAAATAGATGTCGGCATTCGCCAGTGTCGACGGATCCTGCCGCTCGGTGAAAGCGGTCAGGTGAACCTGCGTGCAGGCGGTCCGTTCCACCAGCTGCCTGACGTTGTCGACGGTAATACCCGCGCCCGGCAGTACTTCGATTCGACCCTGGGCACGCTCGCGGAGTTGCTTGATTAGCCCCGCGCCTTCCGGCGCTCCGTGCTTCTGGCCGCTGGTGAGCACGCGAGTGATACCGAGATCGATCAACTCCTCCAGGGCGCGAAACGGATCGGGCGTGACGTCGAAAGCGCGATGAAACACCGCCTGCCGCGCAACGATACGCTGGCGCATCGAACGCGCGCGCCTCACGTCGACCGTGCCGTCGCCATTGAGGATGCCGAAGACGATGCCGTCTGCGCCATGCTCCAGCAGCAGTTCGGCATCGCGTTCCATCACCGCGAACTCCGCGGGCGAATAGCAGAAGCCGGCCTGTCGCGGACGGTTCATCGCCATCACGGGAATCTGCGTTCGCTGTTTGACCTCGACAAGCGAGCCGAGACTGGGAGTCAAGCCGCCGAGAAACAGCGCGGAGCACAACTCGACACGATCGGCGCCACCGGCCGCCGCCTCAATAGCGTCCTCGGCCGAGCCGCAACAGATTTCCAGCAGCATGGGTTGCAAGAAAAACTCCAGCCGGAGCGGCCTCCGGCTGGTTTCTACTCTAGCAAGTTAATGGTTAACCGTCGCGACCTCGGTGTCTTCCTCTTCCTCTTCCTCTTCGGCAGCGCCGTCCGCTTGCGTGCGGAAGCCGGCGGATTTTGCCGACGACAGGGGCAGGATGTCGATTGCCAGGTCAGTCATCTGCTTCCAAGTCGGACGATTCCGGTCCAGGTAGCAGGAACATTCGTACACCTTGAACGGCACGTTCAGCGGCGGTCCGTAGGACACGGTGCAGTAGGCGAGCTCCTCGCTCTCGCGGAAGCCGCGCAGGATGTGGGCGTGCACGCACGACGCGCACTTGGTCTGCGAGTCGGCGGGCGTCCCGTTCTTTACGTAAATGGTGGTCATAGTTGCTTTCTAACCGGCACAAGCCGGCGTCTGGGCACACGGATACAGCAGCACCGCATGCATGTCTCACAATGTGGTAGTTAGCCGGGCGATCTTGATCACGGTGACCGTGGGCTTCGCCTCAGGATCGGGACGGACGAATCCGACCACGCGCTCGGGCTTTGCGGCGCGGCGATCGACATACGCCGTACACTCACTCACCTCGAACGCCAGCTCACGCAGGCCGCCTCCCAGGTTGCAGTTGGTGAGCTTTTCTCCGCTGAATCCCTTCTGCACGACCGCATAAAGACACGTCGGGCACAGCGCCTCGCGGCGCCTGGGAGTTCCGAGGATGTTCAACGTCAACATGGCTCACCTCAAACAGCAATCAGCATTGCGACTTGAAGAATCGCGAATACTTGCGAAGACAGCGCACGGCTGCTTCTACGTGAGAGTTTGGCTTAGTGGGTTCGTCTGCCGCGTTTAGCGGAAACGATTAACGACGAAAGACAGACGGAGCCCATGACCGGTCGCACGCCCTTGCAGGCTGCAACTGTCGGCGCACCGAAATGTTTTGCGCGCAATCATGGGTCTTCTCCAGAAGGAGTTTCTAAGATGCCACAGTTTCAACTTGGAACGCAAGCACGAATTCGTTTCTTCTTATTCGCGCAAGCGTTAACCTCGTGAATAGTTGTCCCGCCATCTTTCGCGGAGGCGCCATGACCAGCCCAACAACCTTCGATTCCTACCTTGAACCGTGGCTCGTAGCGCGTGTACCGCGCATGAGCCAGTATTCATCGAAGCTCGCCGAGTTGTACGAGTGGGTGTGCACCGCGGTCGACGCGCAGGCCAATTACACCGACCGCTACGCGCCGCCCGCTCTGGAGACGTACGACCGCAACGGCGAGGTGATCAATCGCATCGTCGCAAACCCCTCGTACGACGAGCAGCACGCCGAGCTCTATCGCCGCGGCATCATCGGGTTGCCCTATGCCGAAGGGGCTCCGCATCTGCTGACGTTTGCCATGGGCTTCGTGCTGTCGCAATCGGATATCAGCCTGCATTGTCCGGTGACGCTGACTGGGGCCGTGGCCTACGTGCTCAGCTCGCACGCGCCTGAGGCAATTCGGGAGCGATTCTTGAATGACGTGGTCCGCATGGACGGCCTGGCGAAGACCGGCGGCACCTGGGCGACGGAGCAGCATGGCGGTAGCGACGTTGGAGCGACCACGACGCGTGCTGTTCCAAGCGGACAAAACTTCGCGCTCTACGGGCTGAAATGGTTCACCAGCAACGCCAACAGCGGGCTCGCCGTGGCCACCGCGCGTCCCGAGGGAGCGCCGGAAGGATCGGCCGGACTCGGGCTTTATGTTGTGCCCAGTCATCTCGACGCTGGCCGGCCCAACCACTACCGCATTCGCCGACTGAAGGACAAGCTGGGAACGAAGGGCTTGCCGACCGGCGAGATCGATCTGCTGGGCGCCGAGGCGTTTGAGATCGCGCCGCCTCCGCATGGCTTCAAGTTGATGATGGAGGCGCTGGAATACAGCCGCGTGCATAACGCCGTCGGCTCGGTGGGCGTGCAGCGCAGGGCATTGCGCGAGGCGCTGGCGTGGGCGAAGTCGCGTCGCGCCTTCGGGCACGTTCTCGCCGAATATCCCATGGTGCAGGATGACCTGCTGCGCCTGCGCGTGGAATTTGAAGCTGGGGCGCTGCTGGCCTTCGAGGCGGCGATCACGTTTGACGAGGTGCAGCGCGACCTCGAGCGGCGAACCTGGTTGCGATTTTCTACAGCGCTGGCGAAATATCTGACTGCCGAATATGCGATTGCGGCCAGCCGGGCCGCGCTGGAGCTGATCGGCGGCAACGGTTATACCAGCGATTATCCGGTGGCGCGGCTGCTGCGCGATGCTCAGGTTCTTACAGTGTGGGAGGGACCGGCGAATATCCAGGCGTTGGAGCTGCTGCGGCTGCTGGTTCCGAAATACGGGGGCTGGGAGCAATACCAGGCGCGCCTGAAGGCTGTCATCGGGAAGTTGCCCCGGGAGTTAAATCGCTTGAGAATGGCGCTGGAAAAGCGGCTGAGCGGCGACTTCCAGGCGGTTCGGGTTACTCTTCGCAACCAGAGCAGCGGAAAGCGGCACGCCCGCAAGCTTCTTCATCGCCTCAGCCAGTCGCTCGCGTTTGCGCTGCTGTGCGAGGCCGCGCAAGAGCGCCATCGGAAGGGCGACCTGTCTCAGACACATGCAGCGTGGCGATATCTGGAGCAGATCGAGCCGCCAAGGTTCGGAGCGGAGAATCAGGCCGCGCGTGAAGGGGTGTTGCAGACGCTGACGAAAGAAGCTGAGAATACGATCCAAAATTAGAAACCCGACTCAGCCCGGGGTGAAAAATTCCTGGGTCCAGGCGGCGCCCAAAGTCTCAAGGAGGCCCGCTTTTGCCGTCGTATAATGGAGAGATGCCCACTCGCCGAAATTCACTTCTGTGAGGCTTCCCAACGAATTGAGCCGGCCCTGGGCGGGGCCAAGGTGTCATGGAATTCCGACTTGTAAGTCCATACAAACCGCAAGGCGATCAAGGTAGCGCCATCGCGGCGATGACGCGCGGCATTGCCGACGGCGAGAAGCATCAGGTGCTGCTGGGCGTCACCGGCTCGGGCAAAACGTTTTCGATGGCCAAGGTCATCGAGAACCTGAACCGCCCCGCGCTCATCATGGCGCACAACAAGACGCTGGCAGCGCAGCTCTATCACGAGTTCAAGGCATTCTTCCCGCATAACGCGGTCGAATACTTTGTCTCGTATTACGACTATTACCAGCCGGAGGCCTATATTCCGGCGGGTGACGTTTACATCGAGAAGGAAGCGACGGTCAACGACGAGCTCGACAAGCTGCGGCTGTCGGCCACCAAGTCGCTGTTCGAGCGCCGTGACTGCATCATCGTCGCTTCGGTCAGCTGCATCTACGGCCTGGGCTCGCCCGAAGCGTATTACGGCATGCTGCTTTTTTTGGAAAAGGGGCAGAAGATCAAGCGCGACGAGATCACCCGCAAGCTGGTCGAAATTCTCTACGAGCGCACCGACGGGGACTTTCGTCGCGGAACGTTTCGGGTGCGCGGCGACATCATCGAAGTCTTTCCGACCTATGACGACTCGGCCTATCGCATCGAGCTCTGGGGTGATGAGGTGGAATCGCTCGCGCAGATCGATCCGCTCTTCGGCACCGTCAAGCAGAAACATTCGCGGCTGCCGATTTATCCCAAAACGCATTACGTGATGAAGCCGGAGCGCAAGAGCGCCGCCGTCACCTCCATTCTCGAGGAACTGGCGTGGTGGGAGATTGAACTGGAAAAGCAGGGCCGCATCGTCGAGGCGCAGCGAGTGCATCAGCGCACACGCTTCGATCTGGAGATGATCAAGGAGATGGGCTACTGCCACGGCATCGAGAATTACTCGCGAC
The DNA here is from genome assembly GCA_963819055.1 of uncultured Acidobacteriaceae bacterium. Lineage (GTDB taxonomy): Bacteria > Acidobacteriota > Terriglobia > Terriglobales > Acidobacteriaceae > Bog-257. Next base: position 39,637 of record CAWFUT010000031.1, read on the forward strand.
ACTTCACCGGACGGCTGCCGGGCGAGCCGCCGCCGACGCTGCTGGATTACGTGCCCCGCGACTACCTGCTGTTCATGGACGAATCGCATCAGACGGTTCCGCAAGTCCACGGCATGTGGCACGGAGACCGCTCGCGCAAGCAGAATCTCATTGAGTACGGCTTCCGCCTGCCCAGCGCCCTGGACAATCGCCCGCTAACCTTCGAAGAGTTTGAACACCGGGTGAATCAGGTCATTTACGTTTCGGCGACGCCGGGCCCGTATGAGCTGACGAAGTCGGCCGGCGAGGTGATCGAGCAGATCATCCGGCCGACCGGGCTCATCGACCCCGAGGTCGAGGTGCGTCCGGTGAAAGGCCAGATTGACGATCTGCTGCACGAGATTCGCGATCGCTCCAAGAGGAACGAGCGCGTACTGGTAACGACGCTGACCAAGCGCATGGCCGAGGATTTGTCCGAGTATTACGCCGAGGTGGGCGTGCGCTGCCGCTACATGCACTCGGAGATCGAGACCCTGGAGCGCATCAAAATCCTGCGCGATCTGCGCAAGGGCGAGTTCGATGTGCTGATCGGCATCAACCTGCTGCGCGAAGGGCTCGATCTGCCGGAAGTCTCGCTGGTAGCGATTCTCGACGCGGACAAGGAAGGCTTTCTGCGCTCGTCGGGCTCGCTGATCCAGACCATCGGTCGCTGCGCCCGCAATGTTGAGGGCCGGGCAATTCTCTATGCCGATCGCATGACCGACTCGATGAAGAAGGCGATCGACGAGACTTACCGCCGCCGCGCCATTCAGCAGGCTTACAACGAGGAACACGGCATCACGCCGGAGAGCATCGTCAGGCCGCTGGATATGTCGCTGGTGGCGGTGGCGAACGCCGACTACGCCGATCTGACCAACGAGGTGGAAGGCATGCCGGAGTTCCGCTCGCAGGAGGAGCTTGACGCCTATATCGCGAAGCTCGAAACCGACATGCGGGAGGCGGCCAAACGGTTTGAGTTCGAAAAGGCCGCGAAACTGCGGGATACGGTGCGGGATTTGCGGACCAAGGAATTTATGTTTACGTAGAGTGGACCCGCCCTATGCCCAATAGACGGCGTGGAACGGGCTGGCACGGGCTGAGGGTAGCGGTCCTTCGACTCCGCTCGCTCGCTCCGCGAAACTCTCTCCGCTCAGGATGACGCCCAAAGCCTTGATGGCAAGGAAAACGGCGAACCCGCAAAGGTCCGCCGTAGGTATCCAGCGAAAAGAGCGAGGAGTAGCTTTACTGGGTCAGGATCATCAACGGCTTCTGTAGCGCGCAATTGCTGGTGCAGGTTGAAACCTGTGGCGGCGCCTTAATAGTTCCGGAGATGGTGTTATTCGAGGTCTGGATGATCGTCGTTTCAAACGTGCCCTGGTCGGCAACGTAAACCTTCTGTGACGTCGGGTCGGACGCGATGAAGGCTGGATTGGCACCAGTGGGCAGTACGACGGTCGACAACAGGCTGAAGCTGTTCTGGCTGACCACGCTCACGTCGTTCGATCCCGCGTTCGCGGTGAAAAAGTTCGAGCCATCCAGCAGGGCGGTCACGCCGACTGGATCCGTCCCCACCGGCGCGGTCTTCAGCAGAGGGATCTGGGGATTCCCCGAAGGGGTGATCGACGAACTGTCAAATACGCTGACCGTATTATCGCCGCCGTTGGCGACGTACAAGCGATTGCGGTTGGGGTCGACGAAAGCGAAGTTAGGCTGCATACCCAGCGGCGCGTTTGCGGCGATATAGTCGTATCCCGACAAGATCAGGTTCAGCGTTGGCGGGTGCGTAGGCGTACCGTCGCCCTGGGTGACGATGCAGATCCAGCCTTGCGGAGTTACTGCCAGCGCCACCGGATTTGGTCCCAGGCCGTTGGTCTGAGTGAGGGTGGTCACTACGCTGGGCCCGGCGGGATTGAACACGGTCAGCGAGTCGTCGCCCTGGTTGATGATGTAGATATAGCCGTTGCTCGGTCCCTGCACCATGGCGATCGGATTCACTCCGACGCAGGTGGTACTGGATACCGACAGCGTCGCAGTGTTGATGGCGCTGATCGAGCCTGAAGTCTGGCAGTCTGAGTTCGGTCCGGAATTCAGAACGTACATGACGCTGTTGAGTGACGACGTAAGGGCGATGGGATGCGACCCGGGCAGCAACGAAATTGTGGTGATGGGGCCCGCCAGAGTTGGCAGGTATTGCATCACCGTGTCGTCGCCGGCATTGGCAACGTAAAGAGAAAGCGAGTTGGTGGGGAAGGCCTCCGCGCTGGTGCCCTTGCCCATGGGATTGACCGCCAGGTTGGTATCGCCGGAGACATCGATCTCCGTCGTGCTACCGTCGCCCTGAGGGTTGTTATTCACCACCCAGGCAAAATGGCTACTCTGAGGCTGTCCCCCCGGGCTGAGGACGGGATTGGCGACCGGGCGGTATTGGTCTCCACATCCGACTTCCCCCAGTAAGGCGAACGCGATCAATGTTATAAAGACAGCCTTAGGCAAAACCCTCATCCACACTCCCACGCTGGACTGCTCAACCTGTATCGAAGATGCAGCAGGAATTTACATTGTACTAGGACGGCTAGGCTGGGGCATAGCCGGACCAGACCGCTTTCTGCAGGAACCCGCAATGCGGTGCAAGGTTGCGGCGATCCTGAGTAGCCAGTATTCCGTGGCGAATCGCTAGCGGCTGGTTACTAATTGCCAGTTGTTAGCTCTTCCATTTCTTTTTCGCCGATCACCGCGACGCCTAGCTCGCGAGCCTTGTCCAGCTTCGATCCCGCCTCGGCGCCGGCGACCACGTAATCGGTCTTCTTGCTCACCGAGCCCGCGACCTTGCCGCCGGCATCCTCAATCCTTTGCTTCGCTTGATCGCGCGTGTGCCGCTCGAGCGTTCCGGTGAGCACGAATGTTTTTCCCGCCAGCGTGGTGCCGCGCTTCTTCTTCTCGCCGGTGAATTTCACTCCGGCCTTCTCCAGTTGCTTCACCAGCGCTACGTTTTTGGGCTCGGCAAAGAATTCGCAAATTGCCGCCGAGACCCGCGGCCCGATTTCGTTTACCTGCTGCAGTTCGTCTTCGCTGGCGGCCATCAGGGCCTCGATCGAGCCAAAATGGTCGGCGAGAAATTGCGCCGTACGCTCCCCGACAAAGCGAATACCCAGCCCGTAGATCACGCGGTCCAGCGGCAGCTTCTTGGAGTTCTCGATCTCCTTCAGGAGGTTGTCAGCCGACTTCTTGCCCATGCGCTCCAGCTTGAGCAGGCCGTCTTCGGTCAGGCTGTAAATGTCGGCGACATTCTTCACCATCCCGGCGTCGACCAGTTGGTTGACCAGTGCATCGCCCATGCCTTCAATGTTCATCACGCCGCGTGAGGCGAAATGGCGGATGCTCTCGCGCAGCTTTGCGGGACAGTTGGCGTTCACGCAGCGGTGATCGGCCTCGCCCTCGGCGCGGACCACGTGTCCGCCGCAAACCGGACAGCGCTCGGGCATGTGAAACTTTTTGTGCCCGCGCGGCCTGTCCTCAAGGACCTTCACGACTTTCGGGATGACGTCGCCACCGCGTTCTACCAGCACCCAGTCACCAATGCGCACGCCCAGCCGCTCGATCTCGTCCATGTTGTGCAGTGTGGCGCGGCTGACAGTAGTGCCGCCGATCGGAACCGGCTTTAGCCATGCGACCGGCGTCAACTTGCCAGTGCGCCCCACTTGCACCTGGATGTCTTCGATCTGGGTTTCGCCCGAGTGCGCGGCGTACTTGAAGGCGATGGCCCAGCGCGGCGCCTTGCCGGTGAAACCCAGTTCCTGCTGCAGGCCAATGCGGTCGACCTTCACCACGATGCCGTCGGTTTCGTAGGGCAGCGTGTCGCGCTCGGCCTCCCACTCGCCGATGAACTTCCACACTTCGTCAATGCTATGGACCAGGCGATGGTTGGGATTCACCTTGAAGCCCGCGGCCTGCAAGGCCTTCAGAGCCTCGGAATGGCGGTCGAAAATTGTGTGGCCGTCGACCAGCAGGCCGTAGGCAAAGAAATCCAGGCGGCGGCGCGCGGTGATGCGCGGATCGAGTTGCCGTACCGTGCCGGCCGTGGCGTTGCGTGGATTGGCAAATTTCGCCAGCCCCTTTTCTTCCTGCTCTTCGTTCATGCGAACAAACGACGTGGACGGCATCAGCAGCTCGCCGCGCACTTCGAAAGCTGCGGGCAGCCCGGCCTTCTTCAGCTGCTGGGGCGAGATGTTGAGCGGGATGCTGCGGATGGTGCGCACGTTTGCGGTGACGTCTTCCCCCGCTGTGCCGTTGCCGCGAGTGATGCCCAGCGCCAGCCTTCCCGCTTCGTAACGCAGCGCCATCGACATGCCATCGAGTTTCAACTCGCAGACGTAATCGACCTTGGTTACGCCAGTCAGATCATGGACGCGGCGCTCCCAGTCGCGCAGTTCGGCTTCGCTGGTGGTCTTGGCCAGCGAGAGCATCGGCGTGGAGTGCTGCACACTGGCGAACTGGCCGCTCACCTGCCCGCCGACACGCTGGGTTGGAGAGTCGGGCGTAATCAGCTCGGGATGCTTCGACTCGAGATCGATCAGCTGGTCCATCAGACGATCGAAGTCGGCGTCGGAGATCTCGGGATCGTCGAGCACGTAATAGCGGTGCTCGTGGTAGCGGATTTTGTCGCGCAGCGAGTCGAGGGTGTGTTGCAGGCTCTTGCCGGAAGGCATGAAGACATTATGCCGTTGTCGGTTGCCGGTTGTCAGTTGGGTGGTAAGGGCTGTAAGCCGTGAGCTATGAGGTTCAGCCTAAACACCGACGGAAGCGGTGGCATAAACAAACGCGTCATCTCGCTCTCGCGTAAAATCAATGGAGCCGGTCTCCTTGTACTGACAACCGGCAACTGACAACCGACAACTGTCTTCCGACAACTTCCTTTGAAACATCTCCTCAACAAGTGGACTGTCTTTATCCTGGCTGTGCTGAAGCCGCTCGGCATCTGGGGGGTGCTGGGGTTCGCCGCCGTTGACGCCGCCTTTTTGGGCATGCCGCTCGACGCCATCGTGGCCGGCTATGCCTACGCCGACCCCACGCGCTTTCTGCTGTACGCGGCCATGGGCGCGGCGGGATCCGCCCTGGGCAGCATCGTCATCTACCTCATCGGCTACAAGGGTGGAGAGGTGCTGCTGGTGAAGCGCATCGGCCAGCAGCGCTTCGACCGGATCACGGCATCCTTCGAGCGTCACGGGGTGCTGGCGATCATGGTGCCTTCCATGCTGCCTCCGCCGACGCCGTTCAAGCTTTTTGTGCTCTCGGCTGGTGTAGCTGAGATGAGCTTTGGCCGCTTCCTGATGGCCATCTTCTTCGGCCGGCTGATCCGCTTCTCGCTGGTCTCGCTGATCGTTATCCGCTATGGCCCGCAGATTTTGGGCTTCGCCGGAGGCGTGGTGCACCAGCATCTGCGCCATCTGATCGCGATCGTCGCAGTGGCGATCCTCATTGGCTGGTGGGTGTGGCGGCTGCGCAAGCGGCGTTCGCTCAGGAAATCACAGCAGCTGCCGGCGTCCTCGAAATAATTCGGTACTGATTCAACGCGGCGCAAGGGACCAGCGCATGTCCTTCGGGTACACGTCCGCCCGCCGCAAAAGCGCGGCGGGAGAAACCAGGCGGACGCTTCGCTCAGGATGACAACCGCCGGAGCTTCTTAGCCATAACTGGGCACAAAACGAAAAGGCCGAACGCCCGGCGTCCGGCCTCTTACCTGAAACGCTGAGATGTTATGCGGCGGCCGATGCAGCTTCGCGTTCGCGGCTGACCAGGTAGCCAATCCCAAAGAAGGCGCCCGCAAACAGCAGGTCCGAGATCACTGCTGTGCGGAAGAAGGGCAGACCCGCGGCGTAGCACAGCATGAGGCCGTTGAGCGTCTTGGGGTACATATGCCAGACCATCCACACGGCGAAGTTGCTGATCAGGAAAAACGAGATCGAGCCGAGCAGCGTAGTCGCGCCAATGCGTACTGCCGAGAAGCCCTTAATGAGCACGCCTCCCAGCAGGATCATCGCGGCATACCATGCCCAGGTAACAAAGTGGTCAGCTGTGAGCGGATATCCGTAGGTCACGCGCGTGAGGTAAATATCGGAAGCGGCCAGGATCGCAATCGGCGCCCACATCTGCTTGCGCGGCATACGCGCCCCAAAGTACAGCAGAGAGGCGAGGACGGGAGTAAAGCTAAACGGCAGCGCGACCCATCGGATGTGGACAGCCGCGGCAATAACGACAAAAAGATAAGCCAGCATCGAGCACCTCGTCTGTTGATTGTGAACATCGCCCGACCCTGCGTCAAGGGCCGCAGCAGGATTCTGCAAGACCGCTTACGGCTATCGCTGCCCGGGCGGATGCTCCAGGTTCTCCAGCGTTGGAGGCCGGCTGGAATTCATGCCCTCGTCAACGACGCGCAGCTCGGGATCGAGCAGCACATAGCCACCCAGCGGCGCCCGCCGCGTTCCTGGATAGGTGTAGCGGAGATCCTGAAAATTCACCAGGTAGCCCGGCTGATCCTGCGGGTTCGTCTCTTGTCTGACGTAAGGGAAGACGGCCCAGTCGAGATAAACACGGCCAAAGTGGGAGCGGTCGGCCGCAAGAATCGCAGCGGTCTGCGGCGCCTTGTAGAACTGGATGCCGGCCTCGTTATCGACGTCCGGTCCCTGCGAGTTCACCGGAACCGTCTCGAAGAAATCTCTCGCCTCCACCACGCCGTGCCAGCGGAAGGGGTTGATCATGTAGGGATAGGCGCCAACCCGCAGCGGCTGCTCCTGGTGGTAGACAAATGAATTCAGCGCGGTGATCGCGCGGCGGTGCTGGTAGTCGCGGTAGCCCCAGAGAAGCACGACGAAAATCAGCGCAGCGATCGCGCCAGTGCGGCCTCGCGGAACTTTGCTGCGCGCGCCAACTTCGCTGCTCACCAGCCCCAGCAGGCCAGGAATCGCGAGCCCCGCGATGAGGGCCAGCAGCATAAGGGGCTCAACGATGTAGACGATGTCCCACGAGTACCAGCGGTAGTTGAACGGCTCGAACAGTCGGATGCCGTAGGCCGTGGTGTAGTCGAGCAGGAGATGGCTGAGTGCGGCCAGCAGCGCGCAGAAGTACAGAAATCCCCATCGCAACGGCGGGCTTTTGGCAACCGTAGGGCCACGACGGTGCTCGCGGTATCGATGTCCCAGCCACACCAGGCCGAGCACTGCGGCAGCAATGAAAGGCACGCCGACAAAGCTGTGAGTAATGCCGCGATGGTGCTCCAGCCCGGCAATCGAGCCCTTGAACGACCAGACCACGTCGATGTCGGCAGCTTCGGCGGCGAGCACCATGGTCACCGTCGCCAGCGCCGTCTTGCGGTTGAAGCCGGAGCGGCCCATGCACGCCCCGGTCAGAAAATGAGTGACAGGATCCAAGCGCCTATCGTAAACGATGAGGGTTATAAAAATAGCAGTTCCGAGATTGAGTAGGTAAGTCCGGAGCACCCGGGTCTCGCGGTGTTCGAGACCTGAGGTTTTCCGTGACAAGGTCGTAATCACAGCCAGGTATAGAACGTCGCGATCATCACGTGTGTTCGACCGAGGTTATCCTCATCATGTCTAGGGATTGATTCTGATACTGAAAAAATCCAGGTCTCGAAAGTCGCGAGATCTGGGGCACCCGGATTTTATTCGTGTTGGGTTTTTCCGGCCAGCAGATCGACCACGTGGGGCAGAACTTCGATCACGGCGTGCAACGATTGGGTTGCGCCGTTCGGACTGCCGGGCAGATTCAGGATGACCGTACGTCCGCGAATGCCGCATACGCCGCGGCTCAGGATGGCGTAGGGCGTGTGCTCCAATCCGGACGCGCGCATCTTCTCGGGAATGCCTTCGATCAGCCGTGAACAGACGGCGCGCGTCGCTTCGGGGGTGACGTCGCGTTCGGCGATGCCGGTGCCGCCGGTGGTGACGACCAGCTGCACATGATCGCTGAGGTCGATCAATGCGGATTCAACGGTCGCCTGCTCGTCAGGAACGATCTCCTGCCGTCTGACCTCGAAGCCGCTCTGGCGCAGGAACTCCGCCAGGGCCGGACCGGAAAGATCGGCACGCTCCCCTCGGGAGGACGAATCGCTGACGGTGAGTATGGCGGCAGTTTTCATGATGGCTGTAACATCGAGCACCAACTCGATCAGGAATGACTAGCCTTTAGGTTGGCGGAGTGGACTGAGCGTCGTCTTCGGCAATGGGCTCTTCGCTGTTACGAGTCATCTCGTCGGAGATGTCCTTCAGAACATCATCTTTACGATGGTCGTCCTGCATGCGCGCCTTCATTTCCTGCAGCGCAACATTGAGCACGTGGTAGTGATGGAGTTCGCGATAGTGGGGATCGCTGGTCAGCTCCTTCCACAACCCATGCAGCAGATCGACATCTTCCTGCCGCATGCGGGGCGTGTGCGGACCCAGCATGTACTCGTGCCTGGTTCCGTCGGGTTCAAATACCACCAGCCGCAAGCGTGGACGGGGCTCGGGCAAACGCTCCCACGCGTCTCCGGTTAGTTTGCCCTGCTCATCGGCAGTCAGCTTATTCGACATGCCGCAAACCACTACCGAGGTGTGTAGCCGCTGGGCTGTGGCCACGATGCTCTCGAAGACGTCGTTCGTCGGCACTACCAGCAGCGAAACGTGTTTACCCTCTTTTTCGGCGGCGGAAACTACGGCTGTGAACAATTCCTGCTCATACCTCTCGAAGACTTCGGACGAGTCCATCTCGATGCTGCCGCTGAATGTATGCTCGCGGTGATACACCCGCGAAGTCATCACCACGACGTCCGTTTTGGTGGTGTCGGTCTTGGCTAACACTTTTCGCAGGTAATACAAATTGCGGGGATCGCGCACGGCGACAAGGATGTTGCCCGGGCGGACTTCCATCGTTTCCGCATTCAGTTCTGCGTTCTGCGCTACGTTGAACTGGTCCAGACCCGATTCTTCATGCGCGTGCTGTTTGGCGGTGATGTGTTCGGAGACGGTGAAAATCGCGAAGAAGCAAACACTAAACGCGACGCCGGAGACGGTCGCCAGCGGTTTGGTGAAAAGATTGACGCAAGCCGTGGCAAACAGCACCAGGCAGATGAGGAACAGTCCAACAGGGACTTCCGTCTTACCGATGTGGAAGTTGCCCGGAACTTTCCACTGCCGGTTCTCCGGCTCGGTGTAGCGCAGCACCACCACAGCCAGTGACTTGAAGGCGAAGCTCCAGATCACGCCGAAGGCATAGAGCGAAGCCAACAGGTAGACGTTTCCGCCGCTGGCGACGATCGTCAGAACCTGCAGCCCGACGATCAGATTGATGATGCGAAAGCTGGTGCCGTACTTCTTCTGAGGCTTGCGGAACCACGGCGTCAGTACGCCGTCTTCGCTCATGCGATTGAGTACGCCGTTGGCGCCCACGATGGCGGTGTTCACGGCGCCCGCCAGGATCAAAGCTCCCACCAGTACGACAAATCCCTGGAAGATCAGTTTCAGACTGTAGGGACCGACCACGTTCATCGCCAGGCCGCTGATGAGGTTGGCAAAGTAATCGGGCCGCACCTTGTCCGGGATAATCATGACCGCGAAGAAGGAGACCAGCGAAGTGAAGAACAGGCTGTACAGGAAGATAACCAGTCCGGTCTTTTCCAGGTTCTTCAGTTTGGGGTGCTCGATTTCGCGATTGACCTGCGCCAGAGATTCTTCTCCGCTCATGGCCAGCACGGAGTGACCGAAGCCCACCAGCATCATGATGAGAGGAATGCGCGCCGCCCAGGTGCCTAGAAGCCAGCCCAGCGACTCCTTGTCGTGGTGCATCGTCGCTGCCGAAGGGAGCGGCGGCAAATGCGCGCCGGTTTTGGCGATCGTAACCAGGCACCAGATGATGAGAATCACCACCATGACGGTCGTGATCTTCATGATCTGCAGCGCACGTTCGCTCGATTCGTGTATCCCCTGGATGTTCTTCCACCAGAAGTACAGCGTCACGACAATTGCAAAGCAAGCCGCAAAGAAGTTGTCGGGAACAGTGATTCTGTAGCCGAGATGGTGAAAGGTGTCGGTCAGGAATCCGGATACATAGAGTCCCGCCGAGACGGCGCTGATCGGCCCTGTGAGCACATAGTCAAACAGGAGAGCTGAGACGGAGAGCTTGGCCAGCTTTCCACCCATGGCCTCCTTCACCACGCGGTAAACCCCGCCGCGGACAAACATCGAACTGGATTCGATATAGAGAGCGCGCACCGCGTAGCTGAACAGCATCACCGCCAGCACGAACCAGGGAGCGCTCCTGCCGATGACCTTCTCGGCGTCGCCGCCCACGTAATAGGCTGAAGAGGCGAGATCGGAGAGAATAATGGCGGCCGCTCGCCAGTAGGAGATGAATGTCAACATCACCGTAGTGGCGACGAAGACTTTGATTGCGGGTCGTTGGAGATTCTCGGGCTTTGAAGCCATAAGTGGTCGCCGGATGTTCCGGGGCAGCTTCCCCCGCCTGCATGTTCCGGGAAAGGGGGCTTAGTCAGTGTACTGCGATTACTGATGCCAGCGGCGGCTGGACGCTTCGACCGATGGGCTGGCTTGAATGTATCTGTTTACGCAGAACTTGTCAGCAGGCAGGAGATTACAGGTTTGTTAACCGGGCCGCGGCGATGCGGGTCGATCGCAAAGTCCAGGGGGCAGCGCCTAGTCCCGCCTGGTGAGATAGGTGTGGCTGATGCGGTCGTGCCAGCACAGCGTATCGACATCGACCAGCGACCAAAGCAGCCCCATCATGAGCGAAGCGGTGGAGAAATAGAGGCCGATGACGCGGCTGCGACGATGACGCCGATTCGGAGCTCCGCCTTTGAAGGTGCTCAGGCGCATCTTCGCGACTTGCATTCCAGCGGTGCTGCCCGCATACATCATCATGAGGTACTGATAAACGGCCCAGAGTAGAAGGGGAACCGTGGCTGCACCGAGAAGCAGCGGCTTGGTGGGCTGTAGCTGGGGCAGGATCTTGTAGGCGACGCCGCCGAAAGCGGCGCTGGCTGCCGCCACGATGGTGAAGTCCAGAAGCCCGGCGCCCAGACGGCGAGAAATGCTGGCTGCCTGAAACGGCAGCTCGATGTGGTCCGGAGACGGCACCGCAGACTGCTGTGCGGCACCCAGCTGAAGGCCTTCGAGCAATGGCGTTGTCGGAAAGGGCTCCAGCTCTTCCGGCACATCCAGAATACGAGGCTGCTCCGGGACAACTGGATCGGCGAGGCGGTAGACCTCTTCCTGGTTCGTAGCCTGACGCGGGAAAGCAATGATCTTGCGTTTCGCTGGAGGCCGCGGAAGCGGCGGAGGCAGGGGCTCGAGATCCGGCTCCAGGGAAAAGTCGGAAGCCTCGGAAATCTCAAGTTCGGACTCGGGCTCGACAGTGAAGTGCGAAGAACCATCCGGCTCCGGCTCTGCAACTTGCGTGGAGATCTCTGCGGGCTCTTCGATCAACTCCACCGCCGTCATCTGTACGGTCGGAGAGTAGCTGACCTCCGGCGTGGCGCCCTCGACAGGAAGACCAAGCACGTCATCCAGCGCTGCGACCTGATGGTGAGAAAACTCGTCAATCTCCGGCTCGGAATCTACGACAGCATTCGCCGATGGGTGCGAAGTCGTGGGTGTTTCCGGTTCCTCGGGTCCGAAGGGAAAACGCATGCTGTAGGTCCCCTCGATACGCCGTCCGCGGCGGGTGCGATAGCGCGCGACTCGCGCCTGGATTTCATCTCGCCAGAGTTCGTCGGCGGATGGCAACGAATCAGAAGTGTCGGAGCGTAACATCTGCTGTTCGGTCATGTCGTGGCGCGACTATCCTTCTTGCCCGCAGCGCATCTCGGGTCCTGGTTGAAGCCGTGGTCGTACAAATAGTGAGGACGGGAGGTCATCCGCCGAATATTCGGACACAGCTAAACCGTGCACTCGAATTGCGTCGATTGCGCAACCAGCAAACATCGGGCGGGTTTAGAAGAACGTCCAGAGCCGCGTGAAACCAGCAGTGCGATTCGTATTTTGCCTGCCTCGCTGCAACGTGCTAAGTTGCAAGGTAACCTAAACTAAAGCTGGCAAAGGGACGCACGCCTGTCGATGATTCCCCGCACTCGATTGATTATCATGGCGCTGTGGTTGTGTCACGCCTTTGTGCTTCCCAGTGTATTAACCAGCCAGTTGCGTCCCGCTGAAGCTCAGCAAATTGAAGCGGAAAACGCGCCGCCGGTCACCGTCAAAACCGATTCCGGCCGCGAAGATACCGCCACGGAGCAGCTGGTGCAGCAACGCTTGCAGGAAAGCGACCAGGACCTGGGTCCGCAGCGTCCGGCGATGAATGTTCCGCTAGGGCGCAACGAAGTCTTGATCCGCGCGGATGAGCAGGAAAAAAATCAGGACATCTACAACGTGCGTGGCCATGTGGAAATCCGCTTTGGTCCGAACACTCTGCATGCGGATGAGGCGACATACGATTCGACGACGGGAATTCTGAAAGCCAAAGGGAACGTCGTCTTCGACAGCGCGATACACAACGCACACCTGGTGGGAAGTAGTGCCACCTACGACATCAGCCGCGACACCGGAAAGTTTTATGACGTGACTGGCTCGACCGGGGTGAAGGTGAAGAATCGCCAGATGTTTCTCACTTCGTCGACGCCATTTTTCTTCACCGGTAAAGTGGTGGACAAGCTGGGGCCGGATCTCTACCGTGTCAACCGCGGGTATGTGACCTCGTGTCAGTTGCCGAAGCCGAAGTGGCAGCTGGATTCCAAGACCGCGGATGTGGAAGTTGGGGACGAAGCCATCCTGCACCACGCCACCCTGAAGCTGCATGGCATTCCGGTTTTTTACTTCCCATATATGGAGCACCCAGTCGACAATCTGGGGCGGAAGAGTGGCTTTCTGATTCCGACGATCGGATCGTCGAGCACGCGTGGGACGATTTTTGGGGACGGTTTTTATTGGGTGATCAGTCGCAATGCAGACGCGACGCTGGGCGCAGCGCTTTACTCTTCGAGAGGCTGGGCGCAGTTCGGCGACTTCCGGGCGCTTGGCTACACTTGGGGAGTTCAGGCTGCTTATTATGGGGTCATCGATAACCAGGGCGCGCCGCCGGGACCCTACTACAAGCAGAATCAGGGTGGCGAGGACCTGCGTGTCAACGCGTTCAAGAAGCTGGGCGACGGCTTTCAGGCGGTACTCAACGTCGACTATCTCTCCTCATTTATTTTTCGGCAGGTGTTTGCCCTCGGATTCGCAGAGGCGATTCAATCTGAGGTGCGCTCTACAGGATTTGTCTATAAGAACTGGGACAGCTACGCCTTTGGCGTGATGGCCGACAGCTACCAGGACTACCAGAGCGATACTCCCGGTGATTACATTCAAATTGTGCACTCGCCGACGATTGAGTTTTCCACCGCGGAGCGGCCATTCAGCCGGTCGAACCTGGTGTATTCGTACGACCTGGCCGCCGCGGGCGTTTCGCGCAATGAGATTGGCTTCGAAACGGCTCCATTCGTGGGCCGGCTGGATGCCGCGCCTTATATCGCATGGCCGAAGCTGTTCGACGGGTGGACGTTCCGTCCGGAGGTAGGCGCACGCGAAACCTACTATTCGCAGCGGCTGGAGCCAGGGACTTCGACGACCGTGATCGGCATCGCAGTCAATAATCCTATCAATCGCAACGTGGGCAACGCGTCCTTCGAACTGCGCCCGCCCACGGTTTCGCGCATCTTCGAGCACAAACCCTTCGGCCGCGTGATCAAGCACACGATCGAACCGTATGCGATCTATCGATATCAGTCTGGTATCGAAAATTTCAGCCAGATACTCCGGTTCGACTAACGCGACATCCTGGCCGACACCAACGAAGTCGAATACGGATTTGTGAACCGGATCTTCTCGAAAAAGACGAAGCTCAGTCCCAAAGTGCTTTCAGCATCCCGAATCATTCGGAGTTTTCGGAGAAGCTCAAGTCATCTGAGGGCGGTGGTTTCGGTGTTTGCGAGGACAAGTCCGCGCCGGCCAGCGAGATATTCAGCTGGGCCATTGCGCAGAAGTACTTTGGCAACTCGAATTTCGGCGGAGCACTGGTGCCGGGAACGCGGAATGTTTTTGACAGCACGGTGGACTTCACCGGTATCGCTTTCCTCACCGAGCCTCGCATCTGGTCGCCAATCATCTCCCGCCTGCGCGCCACGGCCGGTCTTACGGATTTCCAGTGGGATCTGGATTACGACCCGGTGCTGCACCAGATCAACGCCAGCTCAATCTATGCCGGATACCGCTTTTCTAACTTCTACGTGACGGCCGGACAAACCTATGTGAATGCCCCGGGCGAGCCGGCCATCATTAACGGCGTGGTGGTTCCGAATGTCTATGACCAGTGGCGCATGGGTTTGATTTGGGGCGGCATGAGTCGAAAAGGTTTGAGTGCGGCGTTCAACGTCGGCGTGGATGCTCAATCAGGACCTATTGCAGGCCGCGACGATCCAGACCAATTACAACTGGGACTGCTGCGGAATCGCATTTCAATACTCGCGCTGGGCCTTTAGCCCGTTGAACACGGAAAACACCTTTCGCTTCTCCTTCAGCCTGACCAATGTCGGCACGTTTGGCAGTATCCGCAAGCTGGAACGTCTTTACTAACCCACAACCTTTCCCCGGCCGCAGCTGTCTTACAATGGAGCTATGTCTGCTCTGCCGTCCCGACTGCCCTCTGTAGCGAAGGACCTACAACAGAAGCTGCTCTGCTTGCGTGCGAGCCTGCGCGGCATGCGGCGGTTGCTGGTCGCATATTCCGGAGGCGTCGATTCCGCCTTCCTGGCGTGGGTTGCCAGCCGGGAGCTGGCAGGAAACATGATGGCGGTGCTGGCCGATTCACCCAGCCTTGCTCGTGCGCAGATGCGCGACGCGGTGGCATTTGCCGAGGAGCAACAGATACCGCTCACCATGGTCAACACCGAAGAACTGGATCGTCTTGATTATCGCCGCAACGATGGAGCGCGCTGCTTCCACTGCAAGGACGAGCTTTTCACCGTGATGGAACAGTTCCGCCAGCAAAACGGATATGACGCGATGGCATACGGCGTCAACGTGGACGACCAGAGCGACTACCGGCCGGGTCAAAAGGCAGCGCATCAACACGGCGTTGTCGCTCCATTGCTGGACGCGGGTCTGACCAAACAAGATATTCGACAACTGGCGGAGCAAGCGGGTCTTCGAGTGTGGGACAAGCCGGCTTCGGCTTGCCTGGCTTCGCGCATCGAGTACGGGCGAGCGGTGACGCGCGAAGCCCTCTCCGCTGTCGAGGAGGGAGAAGAGGCGCTGCGGCAGCTTGGCTTCCGGCAGTTTCGGGTGCGTCACCACGGTCAGATCGTGCGGATCGAGATCGCAAAAGACGAACTGGCCAGCGCCATGACCACTGCAATGGCCGCAGAATTTGCCCGCCTCTTCAAGGCATTGGGCTTTACCTACGTGACGCTCGACCTGGAAGGCTTCCGCTCCGGCTCCATGAATGCCTTGCTTTCCATCGCCGACCTCAGGCGGTCCGGTTTTGAGCGGGGCTGACGGCGCTACTTTCGCCGGACGGACTGCGGCGCCAGTCGGGCGGCAACCCTATCCATGAGATAATAACGAGGTAACATGGTTCCCTCCGAAAGGCGGTTTTCGCAGCTTGCTTCTACAGCGATTGGCAGTCGTGTGGCTGCTCTTGTGTACTTTTAGCCTGGCGCAAACGAACTCTGGCGCCGCCTCTTCCTTGCCAACAGTGCCTGCGGATGTCGCCGAGCACGTGCAGGAACAGATACGGGCTTATTTCAACATCCCGCCGGACGTAAACATCCTGGTTGGCACGCCGACTGGCAGTGAGTTTCCGAACTACGAGACGCTGCCCGTGACCATGAGTCGCGACGGAAAGTCGCAAAAAGCGGAGTTCCTGCTGTCCAAGGATGGGAAAACGCTGATTCGATTTACCAAGATTGACTTGACCAAGGACATTTACGCGGAGACGATGAACAAGATCACCGTTGCCGGACGCCCAGTGCGCGGTAATCCTGACGCCAAGGTGACAGTCGTCAACTTCGACGATTTCGAGTGCCCATTCTGTGCTCGCATGCATGCCACACTGATGGGCGAGATCCTGCCGGAGTACAAGGACAAGATCAAGATCGTCTACAAGGACTTCCCGCTGCTCCAGATCCATCCCTGGGCGCAGCATGCAGCCAATGACGCCAACTGCCTGGCGGCCCAGAGTGGTGCTGCGTACTGGCAACTGGCGGATTATTTGCATGCGAACCAGCGCGAGATCAGCGGCGGCCAGCAGAACCCACAGGACTCCTACAACAAGCTGGACCAGATCACCATGGATTTCGGCAAAAAGAACGGCGCCGACACTACCAAGCTACAGGCGTGCATCAAGGAGCAATCGGATGCTGCGGTGAAGGCGTCGATGGCCGAGGGAGACAAGCTGAACATCAGCGCCACGCCGACGCTGTTCATCAATGGTGAAAAAGTCGAAGGCGCAATCGATGCCAACGACTTGCGGCTGGCATTGAATCGTCAGCTCAAGGCTGCGGGTGTGGAGCCTCCACCTCCGCCGCCCGCTCCGGCCAAACCGGCAGCTCAAGTCCAGCCCGGAGGGGGCAAGCAGTAGCCGACCTTGGCTCGGCTGTATGTAGGGCTGATTTACCGGTGGACTTAATCCGGGCCATAAAATCTGCAGCAGGGTGTGTGCCTCCCAGGAGGGGCGAAGTTTGGAACTGCAACGTAAGAGATCGATAAGTCTCGCGGCGATGGCCAGCCTGCTGGCCCTGAGTGCGCTTTTGGTCAGCCTTGGCTGTGCCACCAAAGAGGTCGGCAATGACGTAATGGCCACGGTCAATGGCCGCAAGATTACGCGCACCGATGTGCAGAAGTTCTACGACGCGCAAGTGGCCGGCTCTCCCCAACAGCCCAGCGCCGAGCAGGCGGATACGCTGCGCCTGAAGATCCTGAGCGACCTGATCGACAACGAAATCCTGATGCAGCGCGCCGAGAAACTTGGCCTGCTGGCAACCGACGAGGAAGTCAACGCCAAGCTGACTGAGATCAAGGCGCCGTTCACACAGGAGCAGTTTGATCAGCGCCTGAAGGAGCGGCAGATCACCCTCGAGGATTTCAAGAAGGACCTACGGCGCTCCCTGACGATCGATAAGGTGCTGAATAAGGAAGTGACCTCGAAGATCAACGTCACCGACGACGACATCACCAGCTATTACAACCAACACAAGGCGGAGTTCAATCTGATTGAGCCGCAATATCACCTGGCGCAGATTCTGGTCACCACCCAGCCGAATCCGCAGGTGAAGAACATGAAGGCGCAGAACGAGGCGGAAGCGCGCAAGAAGATG
Source organism: uncultured Acidobacteriaceae bacterium (assembly GCA_963819055.1). Taxonomy (GTDB): domain Bacteria; phylum Acidobacteriota; class Terriglobia; order Terriglobales; family Acidobacteriaceae; genus Bog-257. The sequence goes on from CAWFUT010000031.1 coordinate 57,068, forward strand.
CAGATGATCCAGAACCGCCTGGACAGCGGCGAGGATTTCGCCACCGTCGCCATGAGCTATTCCGAGCAGCCCGAGACCGCGCAAAATGGCGGCGACCTGGGCTTCATTCCGGAGTCATCCCTCAAGACCGACAAGCTTGCCTACGACGCCATCAACAAGCTCAAGCCGGGACAATACACTGCCGTGTTACCGGTGCTCGATCCCAGCGCCAAGGGCGTCTTCGGATTTCGTATTGTGAAGTTGATGAGCCGCGAAGTTGCCGGACAGCGCGAACTCAAGGATCCCCGCGTGCAGCAGGCCATCCGCGAACAACTGCGCGACCGGCGCGAGCAGTTACTGAAAGAGGCTTACTACGAGACCATCCGCGACCAGTCCAAGATCGACAATTATTTCGCGGAAGGTATTCTGAAACAGGCAGGAACCTCGAAGTAGAGACGGGTTCGAAACAGTTGGACAGGCCGGCCGCAACGGCAGCCGGTCTTTTTTATCCTCCCGCAATCGCCCCAATAATCAGGAAGGGTTCTTTCCCGCTCACGACTTCCTCGGGTAATGGACTATCCGGTGGCTGGTGCGAGAGATCTTCTTCGCAGGCAAAGAAGCGCAGGAAGGGGCGGCGCTGCTGGGTGACATGGTCGCGGATGGTGCCGCACAGCATAGGGTAGCGTGCCTCCAGAGCGTCGAGGACCGAGCGCAGCGTGGCCCGGCCCTCCACTTCCAGTTGCACCTCTCCGTTCACGTGCGCAAGAGTTCGCAGATGTTGAGGCAGGACCACTCGAATCATGCCAATGTTTGTACCTCAACCGATAGCACCGGGGGAAGATCCCGAACAATGGGCGACCAGTTGTCGCCGGCATCGGGCGACAGATACACTTGCCCACCGGTTGTGCCGAAGTAGATGCCGCAGGAGTCCAGCGTGTCGACCGCCATGGCATCGCGCAGAACATTCACGTAGCAATTGCTCTGCGGCAGGCCCTTGGTCAGCGGCTCCCACTCATTGCCGCCGCTGCGGCTGCGGAAGACCTGTAGTTTGCCGTCGAGCGGATAGTGTTCCGAGTCGCTCTTAATGGGCACCACGTAAATCGTCTCCGGCTCATGGGCATGAACGTCGATGACGAAGCCGAAGTCGGTGGGCAGATTTCCGCTGACCTCCTGCCAATGGTCGCCGGCATTGTCGCTGCGCATCACGTCCCAGTGCTTCTGCATGAAGAGCACTCCCGGACGCTTGGGATTCATTGCGATGTGATGCACGCAGTGTCCCACCTCCGCGTCCTGGTCGGGCATGAAGTTGGAGCGGAGGCCGCGATTGATCGGCTTCCAGGTCTTGCCGCCGTCGTCGGTGCGGAATGCTCCCGCCGCTGAGATCGCGATGTAGATGCGATCCGGATCTGCGGGATCGAGGATGATGGTGTGCAGACACATGCCGCCCGCGCCAGGCTGCCAACTGGGTCCAGTCCCGTGGCCACGCAGCCCGGACAGTTCCTTCCAACTTGCGCCACCATCTTTGGTGACAAACAACGCTGCGTCTTCTACGCCCGCATAAACTGTGTTCGGGTCTGTGAGTGACGGCTCCAGATGCCAGACCCGCTTGAACTCCCAGGGATGCTGCGTGCCGTCGTACCACTGATGCGTCCTGAGGGTCTTGCCGCTGTCGGCCGAGGTGTCGTAGACGAACTTGTTACTTTCGCCCATCGGCCAGCCTTGCGGCGACTTCTCGGGGCCGCCGCCGGGGGTTTCCCAGGTCTTGCCGCCGTCGCTGGAACGCTGAATGATCTGGCCGAACCAGCCACTGCATTGCGAGGCGTAGATGCGGTTAGGATCGACCGGCGATCCCTTCAGGTGATAGAGCTCCCAGCCTGCAAAGTGCGGGCCGCTGACCTCCCACTTGTCCCGCTTGCCGTCCGCCTCCAAAATGAAAGCGCCCTTCTTCGTTCCCACCAGCACGCGTACTCTACTCATCCTCTTTCTTCCTCCTGCTTTTGAATGCCTGTCAGTCCGACGTTTGAACCGCCACAAATCGACAGCGCAGTTCCGGAATTTATGTATTTCGGAACGGAATGAGCGCGCACCGGCGCTCCCCTGAGCTTGAATGCTTGCATTCCAGCCGCTAGCCCCGGTGTTGCTACATCACCGGCGCCGGCGTTCCGTCGGACCACTTGCCCACCGAAATTACCCAGACATCGATCGGCTCAGCATCCTTGAACTGCGGATTCAGCAAGACCGGCGAGTTGGGTACACCGTCGCCCCAGGTCGCCGGATCCAGGTGCGGCGTGTAGACCATGATGTGCGCGAGGTTGCCGCCAGTCGCCGTCAAACACGCCTGCTTCGACATCATGTAGCTCATGGAGCCCGGTTCCAGCGGCGGCAGTTCCTTCTTGTCGTAAGCCAGCTTGTTGGCGGCAACGATCTCGACGTTCGACTTGCCGGCAATTGCCGACTTGGTGCGTTCAAAGGTAGCCGGCAGGATCGATCGCACTGCCGGAGGATTGAAGCAGATTGGTCCCCGCAGCTTCGGATCCCAGAAGGTCGGGGAGTCAATCGGTGACATCCACGCGCGCTCCACGACACAGACGAAGCCGTTCTTGCCTTCCACCGCGGTCACGTAACCATGGTCGGTCAAGACCATAACAGTCGCGTCACGCGATATCGCCTCGGGCGCTGCACTGCGCGCCATTGCGATCTCGCTATCGCGATCGTCGAGATACATGCGGAGAGGCGCCATGCTGCTGTATTGCTCCTTCGTATCCGCCGCCGCTCCGTAAGCTGAACTCAGAGCAGCCAGCGCCATGACCACCAGTGCCGTTGCTGTTGCTAACGTTCTCATGATTGATATCTCCTCAATCTCCGCTGTGACTACGTGACTTGGTTGTGCAACTCGCCCCGATTGCCCGAACTACATTGGCTTTTCGACGTTCACCATCCACGGGATTCCGAACTGATCGACCAGCATGCCGAAGCGAATCGCCCAGAAAGTCTCGCCGATCGGCATATGCACCTGCCCCTTTTCCGCCAGTGCATTGAAGATGCGCTCGGCTTCCGCTGCATCGTTCAGTCCAATGTTGACGGAGAAACCTGCCGGCTTCGAGTAGCGCCCCGGAGGCGCGTCGGAGGCCATCAGCACCTGATTGCCTACAGTCATCCGCGCGTGCATGATCTTGTCGCCCCACTCGGCAGGCACCTGGGCTTCGGCCGGAGAACCCTTGTGAGGCATCATCATCTCGATCTTGCCGCCCAGGTGCTTTTCGTAAAATTTGAAGGCCGCTTCGCAGTCGCCGTTAAAAAGAAGATATGCGTTGATATCCATTTGCTCTCCCTGTTTGGTTGTTGAAGTCCCGTTCTCCCCACGCTTACTTCGTCGAATTTGGCAGCAGCCACTCGCCGGTCTTGGCCTGCAGCGGAGTTCGGTCACCCTCCCGCCAGCGCCGTCGCACCTCGTCGAGGATTATCTTGCGCTGCTCCGCCATCTTTCCGACTGCGGCACATGACGCTTCGCTGTCCTCGTACTGAGCGCCCCACAGCAGCAGTTCCAGCAGCACCGGCGCCAGGTCGATGCCCTTCTGCGTCAGCCGATAGTCCACCCTGCGGCCATCGCTGTTGCCCGCTTCGCCAGAGATGATCCCCGATTTCTCGAGCCGGCGCAGACGGTCGGCAAGCATGTTGCTGGCGATTCCTTCGCCCGACTGCTGAAACTCTTTGAAGTTACGCAGACCGCGAATCATCAGATCGCGGATGATCAGCAGCGACCAGCGATCTCCAAAAATTTCCAGCGAGCGGCTCACCGGGCATCCGGAACGCCGTTTCGAGTTCGGCCTTCCAGGCACGAGCGACACACTAGCAAAACTAACTTGCAAACTGCAAGCGACTTTGGGACGAGTCGAACGGCGTTGGGATGAAGCGCTGGGCACAGGTGGCGAGGAGGACTGGTGAATTAGAAAATGCCGCTGCGGTAGATGATCCACCAGCTCACGAAGACCGAGGCGAAAGTCTCGCCCACTCCCCACCAGAACGGCAGAAAGAAGGCGCCGATGCTGAGGATCGTGAACAACAGCCAGAAAGATTTTTTCTGCCAGTCCAAAAGTCGGTCGTCCTCGAAGAGCACGGTTGACAGGTCGCGTATAGTACCAGAGATCCGTCTCATTCTAAGCTCAGGTGCGCGGTGCCGAGTTATCGCGCTGAGAGTGGTACGAAAACGATGAACGCGTACGTCTTGTCCCACAATCTGCGCGGCGAGCGGCAGCGGCTGGCGCTAATGTCGGAGCTGCTTGATCCTACGGAACGCGAGCAGATTCTGCGGCTAGGACTGCAACCGGGATGGCGCTGCCTTGAGGTTGGTTGTGGCAACGGCTCCATCGCGCAGTGGCTGGCCGCACAAGTTGGTCCGTCGGGACATGTGGTGGCAAGCGATCTCGAAATCAGTTGCATTGCACGACCGGAATCACCTTGTCTCGAGGTTCGGCAACTCGACATCGTGCAGGGGCCGGTCGAGCAGGCGCATTACGATCTGGTGGTCACGCGCGCGCTGTTACACCATCTACCTTCTCCTCGCCAGGCGTTGCAGCGCATGATGAGCGCGCTGAGCCCCGGCGGCATTCTGCTGGTCACCGAGCCTGATATGCTTCCCGCGACGGCCGCCGAACCGGAGTCATTGCGGAAATTCTGGCAGGGCTGGTTTCGCTGGGCGGAGGCTTCAGGGATCGATTATTTTGTTGGCGGCAAAATCGCGCCGCTCATGGATTCGCTGGGCCTAAGCGATGTTGCGGCCGAAGGGCGCGCGGTGCAGTTCAATGGCGGCTCGGCATGGGCGGTTTATTGGCTGGAGACGATGCGGGAGCTGCGTGCGAAGCTGGCAGAGTCCGGGCATATCAGCGACGACTTGTTCGCGGAATTCTATTTGCACTTTCAGGACCCGCACTATTGGACGAGCACCATCAACTTCGTCGCTGCCTGGGGACGAAAGCCGTTATGAAGAGTCAGTTATGTTCTCCAGCGTTATTATTTGTTGACAGGAAGTTCGAAGCCAGTGCAAGTTAGCTGTCTCTCTAGATCATGGGTTCAATGACAAAGATCGCCGCCACTGTCGTGTTACTGTGCGCGGTGGGTGTGGCTCGCACTCAAGTGCAGATCGCCGCCAGCGCGAGCACGCGTGCTGTGGGGCTGCAGTCCATGGCGTCGGTGCAGCCGGTGGCAATGCTGGCTAGCGACGTTGCAGGGATGGCGTTGGCCACGCTGCCGCCCGAGGATAAGCCGAAGACGCACTGGCCATGGTGGCTGCGCATCCTGGCTGTGATCGGAGTGCTGGTATTTATCCGGCTCGTGGCTGGGTCGGTTCGCAACAAACCTATGGGACCGCCGCCAGTTTGAATCTGAAAATCGCTGATACAGACAGAAAGCCTGCCCCTAGATCGATCTCGTAAAGAACAAGCGTACCCAGCACTCCGATTTCACAAATAACTACGCGGCGGGCTGACTTGCCCCGCCGCGCTTCCCATCTCTCGCGATGGTGGAACTTAATACAAGCGGAAATTGACTTCGACGTTGATCATGACTGGGACGGGCTGGCCGTCTTTCTTGGCCGGCTCGAAGCGCCACTGGCGCACCGCTTCGATCGCCTTCTCATCCAGCCCCATACCCAGTGCGCGTTGCACGCGAATCTGTTGCGGGTGGCCATCCGGCGCGACCACGAGCCACAAAACCACTGTGCCCTGATACTTCGCTTTACGCGCTTCTTCGGAGTATTCGGGGTCGGGATCGTAAACCACTTTGGGCGCGCTGACGCCGCCACCCACGCGATAGGCTCCGCCGCCATAGCCGCCGCCATGTCCCGGTCCAACGCCGGGACCGGTGCCCGATCCTACACCGCCGCCGCTGCCGCTACCGATACCGCCGCCCGATCCAATGCCGTTCGAAGGAGGCCCCAGGACCTTGGAGAGCGGATCGCCAATGGCGCCGACGGTGGGCAGCTTGATCTGCGGAGGAACTACTACGCTGGGGTCAACCGCCAGCTTCGGATTGTCATTGCGTATGACGATGGCCGGCGGCACGATCTGATCTTTGGAAAGCTTGGGAAGAGCGCCCTTGGGAGCGGCGAGTTTGTCGCGGTCGCCGCCGCCGCCTCCTCCACCAGCGCGTGTCTTGGACGCCGGCAGCGGGAGGTATGGACTAATGTCGGTCACAACGCCGATCATCTGCTGCTTGATTTCGTCTTTATGTTCGAGAGCCCAATGTCCCGACCAGATCAACAGCACCACCACCAGCATGTGAATCACGAACGAGTAGACGAACGTGTCCTTGCGCTGGGGATAGAGTCCTTCGCCTTCGCCGAAGAGGGCGGGGATGACTTGATCCTGCGGCGCAATCTGAGTAACGGCATCCTTCGCCGGTTTAACAGCTGCGGGGGTAGACATCGGCTTTTGCTAACAGTATAGACCCTGTCGCTTCTTATAAGTTCCAGAAAAATGAGGGTTACCCGCGGCAATTTGTCCCACAATTGGCGTAGTTCATCCCGGGCGCTTAACTTGGAAATCTTGATTGCGCAAGGGTTAACGGGGAAGGATCACGTGCAGGGCGTTCTTTTGGACCCCGAACTCGACCGGGGTTGTGCAGATGTATTCTCCGTCGGCAAAGACCTCCATAACCGGATTGGCGACGATCCTCAGGCGCGGAGCCTGGAAGTACTCCACTTCTTTCATCCCGATATGCGCGCCGCCATAGACGATGGGGAAGAAGCGCAGGAGACGCAGCTTCGGCATCTCGCGGACGAAACAGAGATCGAGCAAACCATCGTCCAGGCGTGCCTGGTGCGTGATACGCATGCCGTGCCCGTACTGCGGCCCGTTACCGGCGGCGAGCAGGAAGCCGCGCTCATCAATTACGCTTGTCCACGCGCCATCGCGCTCGATTGAGACCCTGATGTGCGGCGGGCGAAACGCTCCCAGGGTCTGGAGCAGAGCGAAGACATAGCCGCCGTGACTGCGCGTCCAGGGTGACTGCTTCAAGGCACGACGATTCACCACCGCATCCAACCCCGTACCGGCAATGCAGGAAAAATAGGTAGTCCGTGCGATCTCGCTTTCGGCTTCCGTCATACGGCGCAGTTGCGATTGCATGATGCGCGAGCCCATCTGCGGCAGATCGCGCCGTGATCCGTCGGGAACGAAGTGCATGGTTTCGAGCGATTCGCCTTGCCACGGCTGACGCTGCTCGCTGGGTTTCATCGCATCATTCGATGTCGGCTTTGCGGCGACGGCGCTCGGATCAAGAAGAGATATGGTCCCAAGATCGATAGCCTGCACGTTGTCGCCGGCAGCGCAGAACCTCTGCCACGCGGCCTTCGCGGTCTCGTAACTCTCCATGCCGATCGATTGTGCGAAATCGTTGGCGCTGCCGATGGGAACCACCAGCGTCGGGATGTGCTTGAGCGCCAGGCCGCCGAGATGCCGGTGGATGGTGCCGTCGCCGCCAAAGATGAGCGCTGCCTCGGGCTGATCGGTGGGATCGAGCTGGTTGCCGGAAAAGAGGTTGACGCCCGGCAACTCGAAGGGCCGGAGGTGGTGCTCCTTGGCATGAGGTCCCAACAAGGCAACGGCGCGCACCGCGCTACTTTCGCACACGTGGCGGGAAAAACAAAATACGTCATGTGGTGCCCCAGGTTCACGTTCTGCCTTAGGACGTTAACCTGGGCGGTGACGTTCCCACGTTAACCCGACAGAAGGGTGAACGTGGGGCACCACGTCAATTGCGTTGTTCTCGCGATTTGTATTGCCCCCACCGCGCCATTTATACTCGGCTGCCCGTATGAAAGTTGTTGTGATCATTCCTGCTGCCGGGCTGGGGACGCGAATGTCCGCGGTCTCCGGCGGCCCCAAGAGCAAGAGCAAACAGTTCTTCGAGCTGCAGGGAACGCCTATCCTGGTGCACACCTTGCGCAAATTTGCCGCCTGCGACGCGGTCAGCGAGATCGTGGTGGCGCTGCGCAAGAACGAAACTGCCGGCTTCCAGAAGCAGATCGAGAAAGAGAAGTTCGGCAAGCCGCTGCGCGTAGTCGAGGGCGGCGAGCACCGGCAGAACTCCGTAGCCAACGCGCTCCAAGCCATCAAGGCAGCCGACGACGACATCGTGCTGGTGCACGATGCGGTGCGGCCGTTCGTCGATCAGGAGACGATCGTCAACGTGATCGAAGCGGTGAAAAAATATGACGCGGCCATCGCCGGCGTGCCGGCGATCGACACGGTCAAGCAGGTGGATCGCACCTCCGACGGAGCGGTGGTGATTGCCACCGTACCTCGCGAGAAGATGGTGCTGGCGCAAACACCGCAAGGCTTCCGCTTCGGACTGCTGAAGAAGGCCTTCGACGAAGCCATGGCCGACGGCTTCATGGGCACCGACGAGGCATCGCTGATCGAGCGCAGCGGAAGTGCGGTGCATGTGGTGATGGGCTCGCCCCGCAACATGAAGATCACTACGCCCGCCGATATGGAATTGGCAGAGTTCTTCCTGGCGCAGGAGAACCGCGAAGTCAGTTTGAGCGGGTGAGTGGAAGCTGTGAGCTTTGAGCCGTGAGCTTGAGCTAAGGCCAAACTTAGACGGAACTGAATTCTTGCTATAGGTCGGAGCATGCCCTCAGGCGTGCATCTTGAAGCGCCCTGGCAAGTCTTGCGCTTCGGTGCCTGAGGAGCCTCCGCAGCTAAACAGTTTGCTTAAAAACTCGCGTGCGGTGAAGTGTCGGGTAAAGCTGGCCTTCAGGCCAGCGTCTAAGTCTTTTATTTTTTGCTCCGGAGTCGGCTTCAGCCGACGGCAGAAGCGTTGCAGGACGAGCTTTTCAGCAAACTGTAAAGCCGACGAATCATAGATTGAGGTCTGACGCACTGCTAAACCGGTGCTCCGCCCAGAAACGCTGACCTAGGATCAGTGAGCACGTGTCCTCTGAGACTTCCCGCATCCCGCGCATCGGCTATGGTTGGGACTCGCACGAGTTCCGCCCCGGCATCCCGCTGAAGATCGGCGGCGTCACGATTCCGCATCACAGCGGCTTGTCCGGCCACTCCGACGGCGATGTCCTGCTGCACGCGCTCACTGACGCTCTGCTCGGCGCCATCGCCGCCGGTGATATCGGAACCTACTTCCCGCCCAGCGATCCCAAGTGGAAGGGCGCCGACTCGGTGCTCTTCGTCAAGGAAGCCCTGCGACTGGTTGACGGAGCCGGCTACCGGGTCGGCAATGTCGACAGCACGCTGATCCTGGCTGAACCGAAGATCGGTCCTCACGCTGCCGAGATTCAGAAGAGGGTCGCGGAGCTGCTGCGCCTCGAGCCCTCGCGCGTCGGCATCAAGGCGAAGACACCCGAAGGCATGGGCACCGACCATGCCGCCATCGCGCACTGCCGTGCTGCTGGCCGAGATCAACTGGCCGTAGCAGCTCTCCTGCGTGCCTGCTTAGTCTGCCTCTGCCCTTGAAACTGTCATCACGAGGAGGACTTCAGCCCGACGAGGATCTGCTGTTCTTCGCGACGTCATACCGTCGCCACGAAAAGCAGATCCTTCGCTTCGCTCGTCATGACAATTCCTTAGATCGACGCTTCAGCGAACCTGCACAGCCCCTCTTACCGCGTAAAATAAAGTTTTGGGCAGTCGCTGACGTGCGCTTCGCCCGTGAATTGAGGCTACGCCATCATGTCTACATCCACTCGCGATGAGGAGATTCCCGCGGCGACACCGGACGAATCCACCGAGCGATCAAATTTTGTCCGCGACATCGTTCTCGACGATCTGAAGACCAATAAGTACAACGGCCGCGTGCAAACCCGCTTTCCACCCGAGCCCAACGGCTACCTGCACATCGGTCATGCCAAGTCGATATGCCTGAACTTCGGGCTGGCGAAGGAGTTCGGCGGGCTAGACCAACCTGCGCTTCGACGACACCAATCCCGAGAAGGAAGAGCAGGAGTACGTCGACTCGATCATCACCGACGCGCGCTGGCTGGGCGCCGACTGGGGCGATCGCATGTTCTACGCCTCCGATTACTTCGACCAACTGCATGCGTGGGCTGTCCAGCTGATCAAGGCCGGCAAGGCGTATGTCGACGATCTGGGCGCGGAGGAGGTTCGCAAGTATCGCGGCTCGCTGACTGAGCCGGGCAAGGAAAGTCCGTACCGTAATCGTTCGGTGGAAGAGAATCTCGACCTGTTCGAGCGCATGCGGCAGGGCGAATTTCCGGATGGCTCGCGCACGCTGCGCGCCAAGATCGACATGACCTCGCCGAATCTCAACATGCGCGATCCGGTGATGTACCGCATCCTGCATGCGTCGCATCATCGTACCGGCGACAAGTGGTGCATTTATCCGATGTACGATTTCGCGCACGGCCAATCGGATTCGCTGGAGCAGATCACGCACTCCATCTGCACGCTGGAGTTCGAAGATCATCGTCCACTCTACAACTGGTTCATCCGGCAGCTGGGAATTTTTCCGTCGCAGCAGATCGAGTTCGACCGTCTGAACCTGACCTACACGCTGCTGAGCAAGCGCAAGCTGCTGCAATTGGTGCAGGAAGGGCGCGTGCGCGGCTGGGACGATCCGCGTATGCCGACCATCTCCGGCATTCGCCGCCGCGGCTATACGCCGGAGGCGATCCGCAACTTCTGCGCCGCGATCGGCGTGTCGAAGACGAATGGCATCATCGATCTGGCCATGCTGGAACACTTCGTCCGCGATGACCTCAACAAAAGCGCGCTGCGGGCGATGGCGGTGCTGCGTCCGCTGAAGGTCGTCATCGACAACTATCCCGAGGGCCAGGCCGAAGAACTGGAACTGGCGAACAATCCCGAGGACGCCAGCGCCGGAACGCGTAAGGTACCGTTCTCTCGCGTGCTCTACATCGAGCAGGATGACTTCCGCGAAGTCCCCCCGAAAAAGTTCTTCCGGCTATCGCCGGGACAGGAAGTTCGGCTGCGCGGCGGGTACTTCATCACCGCCAAGAGGATGGTCAAGAACGATAAGGGCGAGGTGGTTGAGGTGCACTGTACCTACGACCCTGAGACGCGCAGCGGCAACGCTCCTGACAATCGCAAGGTGAAGGCGACGATTCACTGGGTTTCGGCGGAGCATGCGATCGATGCCGAAGTGCGCGTCTATGAAAACCTGTTCCTGAACGAGAACCCGAGTGACGTTCCCGAGGGGCAGGAGTTTACGGCGAACCTGAATCCCAACTCACTGGAAATTATTGGCGACGCCAAGCTGGAACCGTCGCTGGCGAATGCGAAGCCGGGGGACCGCTACCAGTTTGAGCGTCTGGGATATTTCTGCGCGGACTTGGATTCCAAGCCGGGAGCGCTGGTGTTCAACCGCACGGTGCCGCTGCGCGATACCTGGGCAAAGATTGAGAAGCGGGAGAAAGCGAGTTAGCTACATAGCTATGTGGTGATAGAATATAGCTATGAAGACGGTGAATGTGGCTGAGTTGAAAAACAAGCTTAGCGCTTATTTGCAGCTGGTTCGCAAAGGGGAAGAAGTCATCGTGCGTGATCGTGACCTGCCGATTGCGCGCATCCTGCCCTATACGACGGAAGGCCTCACCGAAATTGATCGCCGCCTCATATCGTCCGGAACGATGAAACCGCCAGCCCATGGTCCGGTTAATTGGAAGAAGTTGCGATCCATGCCCGGTCCTGACTTGAAGGATGACCTTGCGAGGCGCGCGATTCTGGACGAGCGTGAAGAGGGGCGTTGATGGAGGCAGCGTTCTGGGACAGCAGTGCGTTGGTACCGATCTGTTTGCAGCAACGGTTCAGTCCTTCGGTACAGGAGTTGAGCGAGACCTACGACGTGGTTGCCTGGTGGGCGACACCGGTGGAAGCGCGAAGTGCGTTTGCAAGAGAGTTGAGGGCCGGGACGCTCACCCGGTTGGAATATAAACAGGCTTTGCAGAAATTTAATGTCATCCGGGCCGGATGGTATGAGATTCAACCGGCGGAAGAGTTGCGCGAAATAGCCGAGTCCATGCTGGAGAGGTATCAGCTTCGCGGGGCAGACGCCCTGCAATTAGCTGCAGCCTATGTTTGGAGCGGCGGGCGTCCCTTTGAACGCCATTTCATTGGCTGCGATAAGCGATTGCTGGATGCGGCGAAAGAAGCGGGATTCCATATTATTTCTGCTTGAAGGGAAGAGTCCGGTGGGCATGAGGTCAATGGCTATGCTCTTCCACGCTCTTACGCAGAAACATCCGATTAAGTGTTCCACCACATATGGCATCAGACACCGATCACGTTTCAGTTCCTCGTCTACGTTTTGCGCCATCGCCTACCGGCTACCTGCACGTCGGCGGGGCGCGTACCGCTCTCTTTAACTGGCTCTACGCGCGGCACCTCGGCGGCACGCTGATCCTTCGCATTGAAGACACCGACCTTGAGCGCTCGACGCCCGAGATGGTAGACGGTATTCTTGACGGCCTGCGCTGGCTGGGCATCGATTGGGATGAGGGGCCGTACTTCCAGACGCAGCGCATGGAGTTGTATCGCGCGGCTGCAGGTGCGCTGCTCAACAGCGGCCATGCCTACTACTGCTTCTGCGCCAAAGAACAACTGGAGCAGCAGCGCGCGCAGGGTGTGGCAGAAGGTCGCGTAACCCGGGATGCCTGCCGCGGCATAAATCGCGAAGAGGCAAAGAAGAGAACCGGGGAGGGCCAAGGGGCGGCCATTCGATTTGGTGTCCCCGAGAGTGGGAGTACCACATTCGAGGATGCGGTCTTCGGACGCGTCGAGTTTGCGAATTCCGAGATTGAAGACTTCGTGTTGCTGCGTTCGGATGGCGTGCCCACTTATCATCTAAGCGTCGTCGTCGACGATATCGACATGCGCATGACGCACGTGGTGCGCGGCGCCGACCATCTCTCCAACACGCCCAAGCAGATGATGCTGTACGAAGCGCTGGGTAAACCAAGGCCGGTGTTTGCCCATCTACCCCTGATCCTGGGACCCGACAAGACGCGGCTCAGCAAGCGTCATGGGGCCACAAGCGTCATCGCCTACAAAGAAGAAGGAATTGTTCCCGAAGCGTTTCGTAATTTCCTGGCGCTGCTGGGATGGACGCCTCCGGATTCAACGCAGGAGATCCTGCACGATCGAGAGCTGATCGATCTGTTTGAGCTAAGTGGCATCCAGAAGTCAAATGCCGTTTTCGATCGCTCGAAGCTGGACTGGTTCAACACCGAGTACATCCGTGCCACGCCTGCCACTCTGCTGCTGCCGCTGCTCGAGGAAGAGTGGAAGAAGGTCGGCATTATTCCCTTTCAAACCAGCCGCCAGGCCATGGAGACTACTGTTGACCTGGTGAAGGCGCGTGCCAGGAATCTGAAAGACTTCGCGACGCTCTGTCGTGCGTATTTCACCGACGCGTTCGAGATTGATCCTGCCGCGCGCGCGAAATTTCTGAAGGACGAGGCTGTGCGGGGGATGCTGGTAGAGCTTGCGTCACGCTACGAGCAGGCGCCGCAGTTCACCGAGGCTTCGACGGAACAGGTCTTGCGTGATTTCGCTGCAGAGAAGAATGTGAAGGCCGGGGCCTTGATTAATGGCGCGCGTGTGATGCTCACGGGACAAGGCGTTGCGCCCAGTTTGTTCGCAGTGATGGTAAACCTGGGGCAGGAACGAACGGTGGCGCGGTTGAAGAGCACAGACGACCGAAGACTGTCATCCTGAGCGAAGTGAGGCGCCGGCCGAACGAAGTCGAAGGACCGCCACGCCGGCCGGATCTTCCGCGATAGGGGTCCTTCGGCTCCGCGTCCGCCCGTCGCGAACCTCGCGGCGGACAAGCAAAAGCGCGGACGCGGCGCTCAGGATGACAATCAGGAAAAATGAAGCGCTGTGCCCGCTGGAGGGCATACTCCACCCTGACACACGAGCTACGCCAGCAGCCGCGCCGCTTCTTTAGCGAAATAGGTCAGCGTAATTGAAGCTCCCGCGCGCTGAATGCACAGCAGCGATTCCATCATCACTCGCTCGTAATCGATCCAGCCATTCAGGGCGGCGGCCTTGATCATCGCGTACTCGCCGCTCACCTGATACGCCGACAGCGGCACATCGAAACGCAGGCGCGCCTCGTGCAGTACGTCGAGGTAAGGCATTGCGGGCTTCACCATGATCATGTCCGCGCCTTCTTCCAGGTCGAGTTCGATCTCGCGCATGGCCTCGCGCAGGTTTGCAGGGTCCATTTGATAGGAACGGCGATCACCGAAATGCGGAGCCGAGTCGGCAGCCTCGCGGAAGGGTCCGTAGAAGCCGCTGGCAAACTTAGCGGCGTAGGAAAGCACGGGAATGCTCTGAAATCCGTTTTCGTCGAGAGCGGTGCGGATAGCGGCCACGCGTCCATCCATCATGTCGGAGGGCGCGATGATGTCCATGCCGGCCTTGGCCTGAGAAACGGCGGTGCGGGCCAGCAGCTCCAGCGTGGGATCGTTCAGGATCTCGTACTCCTCGGCGGACGCCGTCATGATGTTTGTGGCTGCAACGGCGGCGGCCGCAGAGGCTGCTTGCGTGGTGATTAACAACTTCCCCTTCGACTTCAGCTCGTCGACGAACTCAAGCGCTTCGCGCCGCGCCTTCGCGTTGGGGTCGGAGGTGTCGACCAGTCCACAGTGTCCGTGCGACATGTACTCGCATAGGCAGACATCGCCCATCAGCAGCAGGCCGGGGACCTCGCGCTTGATGGCGCGAGTTGCCTTCTGCACGATGCCGTCATCGGCCCAGGCCCCGGTAGCAACCTCGTCCTTGGTCTCGGGCAGTCCGAAGAGGATGACGCCGGGGATACCCAGCGACTTCACTTCGGCGCACTCTCTCACCGCCTCGTCGATTGACAGGTTGTACACCCCGGGCATGGAACGCACTTCCTTGCGAATGCCTTCGCCGGGACAGACAAAAAGCGGATAGACGAAGCCCTCCGGGGTCAGGCGGGTTTCGCGGACAAAGGAGCGCATCGCTTCAGTGCGACGCAGGCGGCGAGGGCGATCAGTAGGGAATGCCATAACAATAAAATTCTACACCGCGAGAGTAGCGGAAAGCCGCGAAAATAGCGGACGAAAGGAGTAGGGCGATTGTGATGGAAATCACTGAAATGAGGCAATTAGTGGATCGGAGTGACTATGCGGAGCAGCCCGTCGCGAGGCTTCATTTGAAAAGATCGCGTGTTTGCCCGGCTTCTCCGGCCAGCTCGGCCATCTGCTCGATGTATCTGTCGGCATCGAATTTCTTCTGCGCGGCCTTGCCCGACATGTAGCGGACAGTCCCGAAGATCTGTCGATCGAACCAGGGGCGATCGAATTTGCCAGCGACGGACCAGGCGATTCCCGCGTAGCCATCGGGGTCGCGGCCATCGAGGAAGTATTTGTCGTTGAGATAGACAGCAGTTTGGTAGGCGACGGCAGGTGAGGAACTCCACTCCAGTATTTTCTTCGCCCAATACATGCGCATATAGTTGTGCATCCATCCGGTATGAAGCATCTGTCGTTGGGCGGCATTCCAGAGATCATCGTGGGTCTCGGCCTCTTCCAGTTGTTTGCGCGAGTAAGTCAGCGGACGCTCGTCGTGGGCATGTTTGGCCAGTGTGCGATGCGCCCAATCAGGCGCGCTCTCAATCGAGTCGTAGAGCGGGTTGAAGTGAACGAAGTTGATGGATAGCTCACGCCAGGTGATGAGCTGGTCGAGGTAATCGTCTTTCGCGGCACGCGGCGCTTTGCTGTCTTCGACCGCACGCACGATGGTATGCGGTCCGATATGCCCGAAGTGAAGATAAGGCGACAAACGGCTGGTGCCGTCGAGCTCCGGCTTTCCATGTCGATCGGGATAGCGGGCGAGCTTATGACTAACAAAATCATGGAGTAGCTTCAGAGCTTCGTTCGTTCCACCCCGAAAAGAATTGACCGGCTGGACCGAGCGATCGAGATCTTTCCAGTGCTCGGTCAGATCGAGCGATCCATCATCGGGCAGACTTTGCAGACGGCGCGGCTTCACCCATTCGACTTTGGCTTTGATATTGGAGGGCGGAGTCAGAAACTCTTTCAGCCGCCGCTCCAAGCGGGGACGAATAGTTCGTGCAGCGTATTGTTCCTTCTCCAGCAACTTCGAAGGCACAACCACATCGGCATCTACCGTCCACAGCGGCAACCTTAGTTTCTTCGCCGCCAGTTCGCGCCACTGCTTAGGCTCGCGCATGGGATTTTCGTCTCCCACGATGAGGGCAGCTTTCACGTCTTCGCAAAACTTCAACAGCGAGTGTTCGGGATAGCGCCGCAGCACGTATCCAATGCCGCGTTTGCGCGCGCGCTCCGCTGTGTCGGGAACACCCTGCGCCAAAAATGCGTAGTGTCGCAGGTTGGCGTGCGGATAGAACGGCACCGGCGCGAAGAAGATCACGACAGGCAGCTGCAAAGCGTTTGCGGCTTCTACGGCGACATCAAGCGCGGGATTGTCCAAAGCACGTTGCGCGCGCTGCATCCAGTACACAACGCAACCGCCGGCAGCATCGGGCACGCCCGGACGGCGAACCGTTACTCGCGGGTGGGAGCTCAGGTGATCGAGGTTTGTCATCGCGGCGCACAACAACGTAGATTGAAACACGATTAAGATGCGGGGGGAAAGAGTGGGGCTGCGAGTTCGGCAGGGACGTTTTCTTGTGAGGAAAAATAAGAGCTACGCACGCTCTCCATCCGGCGGATCACTGTTTAGTACTGCATCGGCCACTGCTGCGGCTTCTACGGCTGCCCGCACATCATGCACTCTCACGATGTGGGTACCGCGCAGAATGCTGATGACCATGGCGGCGAGCGATCCATAGAGACGCTCGTCAGGCGGCAGGTCGTGGCCGGCTTTATTACCTGCGGTACGGCCTATAAATGACTTGCGCGAGGTACCTGCCAGGATGGGAAAGCCGAGACGCTGCAACTGGTCGAGATGCGCGAGCAGCGGATAGTTCTCCTCGAAGTTTTTGCCGAAGCCAAAGCCAGGATCGAGTACGATTCGCGAGCGTTGCACTCCGCGTTCGAATGCTACTTGCGCACGATTCGCCAAGTCATGCTCGACAACTTGCAGAGCGTCGGCTTGCGGTGGCAACGTACGCCACTGTCCCGGAGTGCCGCGCGTGTGCATCATCACCACGCCGCATTCCAATTCCGCGCAGGTATCGGCCATCTGCGCGTCCCACTGAAAGGCGCTGACGTCGTTGACCACCTCCGCCCCCGCCTTCACTGCCGCGCGAGCGACTCCGGCCTTGTATGTGTCGACGGAGATTACCGCATCCGGCTGCACGCGGAGAATGCCTTCGACCACCGGCAAGATACGGCGAGTTTCTTCTTCTTCGCTGACCGGAATGTGTTTTGCCGAAGGCTCCTCGGCAGCTACGCGCGCACCCGGCCGTGTCGATTCCCCGCCGACGTCGAGAATGTCGGCGCCCTGACTCAGAAGACGCAACGCGTGTTCCACGGCTGGTTGCGGAGCAAGAAAGCTTCCACCGTCGTAAAACGAGTCCGGCGTTGCGTTCACCACGCCCATCACCAGGGTCCGCTCGCCGAGTTCCAGCGCTCGGGAGCGAAGTTGCCAGCTGTAAAGGGGTCGTCGCATTCAGCGATTGTACCCGCCGATCTGCCGGTCGAAATCGAACGTAAAGTTAATAGGTCGATTACGGCAGCGTCGCATTTAACTGGCTCTATTTTTTGCCGATGCTAGAATTTTGAGAGTAGTCCTATGTTCCCGGTTCGCTATCTCGGGGTTTTGCTGATCTGGCTGGCGCTGCTGGTTCCCGCTCAAGCCGCCGGCAAGAAGCGGGCGTCGAGTCCTGCGAAGTTGGCACATGATATCGAAGAAATCCTCGCCGGGCCAGAGAGCGAGCGCGGTTTTTGGGGAGTCGATGCGATATCGCTAGACACTAGTCGTCCGCTGGTCGAGTTGAACGAGGACAAACTTTTCACCCCCGCCTCCAACGCCAAACTCTTCACCACCGCCGCTGTTTTTGGATTGATCGGGCCCGACTACCGTTTCAAGACGACCGTCGAATCGATGGGTAGTCTGGACAAGTATGGCCGGCTGGATTCCGACCTGATCCTGGTTGGCCGGGGCGATCCAAATCTATCCGGGCGTACGCTTCCGTACAACATGCACACTGAGCGCAAGGCGCCGGCAATCCAGGTGCTGCAGGCATTAGCCGACCAACTGGTGCAGCACGGGTTGAAGTACGTGGACGGTGACGTGGTTGCCGACGATTCCTATTTTGTATGGGAGCGCTATGGGGAAGGCTGGTCGCAGGACGACCTGGCGCGCGAGTGGGGCGCTCCGGTTTCAGCTTTGACCATCAATGACAATATAATCTTCGTGAACATCATGCCCGCTGACCGGCCGGGCGAGCGGGCGTTCCTGAACGTCACGCCGTTTCCCGAGTATTACAAGATCGACAATCGCGTTATTACGACGCCATCGGGCAGCGGACCGCGGACGGTTTCCATCAATCGCGAACCCGGCTCGAACCTGTTGACCTTCTGGGGAAATATTCCGCAGGATGATCCCGGCTTCAGTGAAGCATTGGCCATAGACGATCCAGCCGACTTCGCAGCGCGTCTGTTCCGGCAGCTGCTGGAGCAGCGCGGAGTAACGGTCTATGGCAAGGCCCGCACCCATCACACCGAACTGGCGTCCATGCAAACGTTCAGCGTCACCTCGATGGCCTCGGGAGGAGGAACGGATTCGCGTCCTCCGAACCCTTCGCCCATGATTCTGGCGAGCTACCAGTCGCAGCCCATCGCTCAGGACTTGCGAGTCATCAACAAGGTGAGCCAAAACCTGCACGCCGAACTGATGCTGCGCCTCTTGGGCAAGGAGAAGGGGAATTCGGGCTCGATTCAAGGCGGCCTCGAAGTGCTACGCAGCTTCCTGGTGAATGCCGGAATCAAGCCGGACCAGTTTGTCTTTCTCGACGGATCGGGTCTCTCGCGCGAAGATCTGGTGACGCCCGAGGCCATGGTGCTGTTGCTGCAGTACTGCCACAAGCAGCCCTGGGGGCAGGCGTTCGAGGATACGCTGCCGGTCGCCGGCACCGATGGTTCGCTGGCCGATCGCTTCCGTAACACTCCGGCGGCGGGCATGGTTCGCGCCAAGACCGGTTCACTGAGTCACGTATATTCGCTCTCCGGTTACGCGACTACCCAGGCGGGAGACCACATTGCCTTTTCCGTCATGACCAATAACAACAACATGGCGACTAAGGAAGCGCTCGACACCATCGACGAGATCGTGCTGCGGCTGATCGAAGACAAGTAACCTTCTCCTCAACGATTAAATTCTGCTTACATACTTGGAATTCAAGCTGCTCGATTGCACTATGCGAAGCGCCTTCCCGTGCCCGCTGATCCTCCGGCACAGCAAGAGGTCGCGCGGGAGGGCGTTCTCGCTGGGAGGCGATATGTCGATTACTTCTGTATCGGGTAGCAGTACTAACGGTATTCAAAACCAGTATCAGCAGGTTCGCAATGAATTCAAACAGCTGGGTCAGGATCTGCAGAGCGGGAAGCTGACGCAGGCACAGACCGACTTTGTCACGCTGTCACAGTCCGTTACCAGCCAGCTCAGCGCCACCAATCCGGTGGCTCAAACGCTCGGCAAGATAGGCCAGGCACTGCAGTCAGGAAATCTGTCCGCGGCGCAGCAGGCGTTCAGCTCGATGAGTACGGTGGGTCCGTCGACTCGGCACTCGCACGGTCATGGGATGGGCGGTAAGCTTTCGCAGAGCCTCGAACAGCTTGGCCAGGCCTTGCAGTCAGGCGATATATCGACAGCTCAGCAGGCATTTTCGGCGGTGCAGCAGATTTGGCAGCAGATGTCGGGCAGCAACTTGACGCCTAACGACACTGCGGTGCCCACGTCCACAACCAGTGCGAGCGCATAGCTTGCAAGTTGTTCAACAGCCACGCCATACGGCCGGGAGGGGCTCGCCTTTTGGAGAGCCCCTGCAGCCGAGCGCTGGAATGGACTTAGCGATCGCGGAACACCCGGCTTGGGAGATTTTGGCCGTGGGAGAGTTTTGAACCCGTAACTCCAGCGATAGAACGCCGCTAGCCAGGCGTGTTCATCCTCGCGGGATTGCGCCGGATTTTGTCTTATTCCGCAACAAGCTGACCCGACCGGAGAGTTCCCGGTTGCGGTCTACCCCCTTTGGGGGATACGATGAAGGTGTTGGGGGTGGTTCCTCGTCCATTCCCAGACTAAGCCTGAAATCTGCAGTTCCACGTTCGACAGTCAGCATTCCCTCATGCACAGCATTCGTTCAATGTTGGTGTGCGAGTACTCCCAGGAGAGACTAAGATGGCGTGGTACGCGTACTGTATTACAGAGCAGCAGGGCCTTCAGAATGGAACACGAGCCCGACGCCCCTTTGCGTTAGAGAATCTTCGAGGCGTGAACGGTGCCTCGGTATTGGCGTATCCCAGCGGAGACTTCGCTGTTATCGTCAGCGATCATTCTCCTGAACAAACCCTTACCCAGCAGGCTATCGTTGATCACTCCCGAGTTATCAGCGAATGCTTCCGGACCCTCACCGTACTTCCTTTCCGTTTTGGCACAATTTTTGATTCGGATGAAGCGCTGCGTCGCGCCGTGCGCGCCAATCGCAAGACATTCCTGGAGACAGTCGATCGTTTACGGGGCAAGGCAGAAATGCACTTTAAGCTCCTGGTGAAGGACGGCAATCTGGAAGAGGCCGTCTCTCAGTTGCCGAATGGGGTTGGCGGGGCTTATCTGCTCAAGTTGCGAGAACAGGCCAGCCGCGAGAGGGAACGTCAGACCAAAGCGCGCGCGCTTTCGATGCAGGTACATAAACTTTTCTCTCCGATTGAAGAAGATGTTATCTGCAAGCGCACCGACTCTGGCAGCATCCTCATCGATTTTGCTCATCTGATCGAGTCCAATTCAGTTGCCAAGTATCAGAATCGTTATGGCACGGCGACACGGCATTTCAAGGATTGCCACGTGTCGATTACCGGACCGTGGCCTCCGTACCACTTCATGCCGGGTAAGCTGCGGACAGTTTCCGGCGGCAACTAATTCTTGCACGGAGGGCGACCGAAGCGGGTCGCCCTAGTCGTTTTCCCTTCGATCCGCAAAAAATTCGGAGCAGCCGCTATCTTCGCGCTCATGGGTCGCGGTACAATCACCGCCACACTCATATCCAGTGTTGCACCCACTTGAAGGTCCGCAAGCAGGCATTCTGTCCGGCAGGTGCAACCCGGAAGTGGGTATTTCGATTCTCATAAGTGAAAGCTCATTTCCCTGTGTGAGGCGGGACATGCTTCCTCACTGTCGAAATCGCAACTAGGGGCGCGGCATGATTCCAACGCAAAAGCTGAGGGTGCTGGTGGTCGATGACGACATCGCCACGGGAAGGCTTCTGGCAGCCCAGATGATTCGCCGCGGATTCGAGGTAAGCAGCGCCAGCGGGGGCGATGAGGCCTTGCGCGCCTTGCGCGTCTGCGATCCCGCTCTGGTAGTGCTCGATCTCGCCGGTTCCGGCGCCACTGCGCTCGACTTATTGGGTCGCATCAAACAAGCCAAGCCCGCAGTCTGCATCGTAATGATCTCTGCCCGGCACGATCCGGAGGTCATTTTTACTGCTTCCAAACTCGGCGTAGACGAGTACCTGCCGAAGCCGTTCGAAGCTGCCGACCTTGATTTGCGCATTAACAAGATTTTGGACAAGCAGCGCTTGTCGGGCGACGGCTCGCAGCTCCGTGACCAGGTTCGTCGCAACCGCGACTTCTCTGGTCTGTTCGGAACCAGTCCTCGCATGGAAGAGGTGAAGGAGACCATCGAGCAGGTGGCCGACACGACCGCGACGGTGCTGATTCGCGGGGAAAGCGGCACCGGAAAAGAAGTTGTGGCGCGCATGATCTACGCGCAGTCCGGTCGCGACGACAAGCCGTTTGTGAAGGTGAACTGTGCTGCGATTCCGCATGAGTTGCTGGAGAGCGAGCTCTTTGGATATGAGCCCGGGGCATTCACGGGCGCCAACCGGCAAAAGCTGGGGAAGTTCGATTTAGCCAATGCAGGCACTCTTTTCCTGGATGAAGTCAGCGAGATGCATCCGGCGTTGCAGGCCAAACTACTGCACGTTCTTCAGGACGGAGAGTTTTCGCGCCTGGGCGGTAAGCGCGACATTTCGGTTGACGTGCGGGTGCTGGCAGCGACGAATAAGCCGCTGGAAAACGCGGTGCAGGAAGGCACGTTCCGCGAGGATCTTTTTTACCGATTGAATGTAATTACGATCCACATTCCACCGCTTCGCGAGCGGAGGGAGGAGATACCAGTTTTCCTGGAATTCTTCTTACGCAAATACAGCGAGTTTTATGCCAAGCAGCCGCCACGGTTCACCGACTACGCGATGAATCGGATGATGGAGTACAACTGGCCGGGCAACATTCGCGAGCTGGAAAACTTGGTCAAGCGCTATGTGATCGTCGGAAATGAGGCGCAAATCATCCGCGAACTTTCCACTCACAAGCCGATCATGAGCTCGGTTTCCGGGGTATCGGCTCCCCCTAACTCTAAGGAGGATAAGGTTGGACCGGACTATGTGCATGCTGGCGGCTCTGCCATTCCGATCACGTCAGGAAAGAGCGGAACAGCGGAGATGGATTCGCCATCGTTGCTGGAAATCGGTCGGCGCGCGGCCATGCAAGCGGAGCGAGAGGCCATCGAACGGGTGCTGACACAGACCCGATGGAACCGTCGCCAAGCGGCAAAAATCCTGAAGATCAGCTACAAGGCCCTGCTGAATAAGCTCAAGTTAATTGAAGAGCAGAACGCGGCTCAAAATAAGAACCTTACTGCCTAATCGTAAGTACCCCGATACCATCTTAATTCCCCTTACGAGTCCCGCCCACTCTGGCCGCGGCGATGTGCCAATCGCGATATCACCGCTATTGACAACTACTTTGGAGGTTGCAACCTGCAATCCGCCGGCGATCAAATTCGTTTGGAAGCATAACTGCAAAAGCTCATACATCAAAGAGGCACAAAACCTTGAAAATTACCCTCTACCGTCTGTCTCGATATCTCCCGGTATGTCCCGCAGAGCGGGATCATACCTTGCATCGCCTTCCCTGAACGATCCCTTCCTCGCTCGCCTCTTTCTGAAGAGCGGCCTAACGGCCGCTTTTTTGCTTTTGGACGGCAAGGAACGCCTCCGGAATCAGCGGCATCCAACGGCTGGATAGACCAGACGTTAGCGCATCGTGCAAGCGGTTACAGTTGACGGCGTTCTGCCGGGCGCATATGATTCCGCTTCGCACATCGCATTTTGCCTTCAGCCGTACGAGGGCGATCTTGCGACGGAATGGCAGGGTACCGACCATGGATAAGAAAAAACTAGAGGCTTTTAGGAAGCGGCTGGAGGATCGCCAACGGGAGCTACGCCACGCCGTAAGCCGCACCGCTCAGGATGGGCGCGACGCCGATCTGGAGTCGGCGCAGGACATTGCTGACCGCGCTGCGAATTCCTACAACAAGGAATTCCTGTTTCATCAGAGCAATAACGATCGCCAATTGCTGCTGATGGTGGATGGCGCCCTGGATCGGATTCGCGAAGGTACCTTTGGCGAATGTATCTCGTGCGGAGCCGAGATCAATGCCAAGCGCCTGGAAGCAGTGCCGTGGACGCGCCACTGTATTGAATGCCAGGAGAAGCTGGAAAAGGGCATTCTGGAACATTCCAGTACCTAATTTGCTGCAGCAAAATTTGAAGCCGCCCGACCACTGGGCGGCTTTTTGTCAGGAGGCGACTCCGGCTCGGAGCTTTTAGTCCTCCGAGTGGGGCTTCATGTTACCGGTGCGCAGGTACCGGTTATGCCAGCCCAGCGACTCTCCGAGGAGGTGCGGCGTATGCCGGCCGTAGGAGAGCCGTTCTGCCCGGCCGAGATAATCGGTCAATATTGGCTTGAAGTCCGGCGCGGCGCACTTTTCGATGATCAAGTGTGCGCGCTGGCGAGGCGACAGACCCCGCAAGTCCGCCAGCCCCTGTTCGGTGACCACGACCGAAACATCGTGCTCGGTGTGGTCTACGTGCGAAACCATCGGGACGATGGTCGAAATGCTGCCTTTCTGGGCCGTCGATGGTGCCATGAAAATCGACAAATATCCGTTGCGCGCGAAGTCGCCGGAACCGCCGATGCCGTTCTGAATGCGCGATCCCATGACGTGGGTCGAGTTCACATTGCCGTAAATATCGGCTTCAATCATGCCGTTCATCGCGATCACGCCCAGCCGGCGAATAATCTCGGGATGATTGGATATTTCCTGCGGACGCAGCACAATCTTGCTGCGGTAGCTGCCCATATCGGCATTCACTTCGTCCAGCTTTTCCGGGCTCAGCGAAAATGCAGTTGCCGACGCTGCGATCAGCTTGCCGGAGTTCAGCAGCCGAATCATTCCGTCCTGGATGACTTCCGTATAGGACGTCAGACCCTCGAACGGCCCTTCCTCCAGACCAAACAAGACGGCGTTCGCGATGTTGCCCACGCCCGACTGTAACGGAAGAAGCGTCGAGGGAATGCGGCCCTTCTTCACCTCCCAGGAGAGAAATTCCAGAATGTGTCCGGCGATGCGGCGGGAGTTCTCGTCCGGTGCTTTGAACGCGCTGTTGCGATCGGGAGAATCAGTAAGTACCACCGCGACAACCTTCTCTGGCGGCACTTCGAGATACGGGCTGCCGATACGCTGGCCGGTATGTGTGAGAGGAATGGGCCCGCGATTCGGCGGCGGTTGCAGGCCGTAGTAAATGTCGTGCATGCCCTCCAGGGCCATCGGCTGCCAGGAGTTCACTTCGATGATGACTTTCTCCGCCTGCTCAATCCAGGTCTTGTTATTGCCGATTGACGAGCTCGGTACCACGCGCCCGTCTTCCAGTACGGCGGTCACTTCGATCAAGGCGACATCGAGCTTGCCGAGGAATCCATACTCCACAAATTGAGCGACATGGCTCAAATGAATGTCCATGTATTCCATCTCGCCGGCGTTGATGCGCTTGCGGGTCTCGGGATCGGACTGATAGGGAAGCCGCAGATGGATGCCGCCGGCCATGGCGAGTGCGCCGTCGAGTTCCGGTCCGGTGGAAGCGCCGGTAAAAATGCTGACTTGGAACTTCTGGCCCCGGAGGTTCGCATCAGCGATGCGGCGCGCCAAAGCCAGCGGCACCGCTTTGGGGTAGCCGGAACCGGTGAACCCGCTCATGCCTACCTGATGACCATGCTGGATGAGCGCAGCTGCTTCTTCGGCGCTCATAATCCGATCGGCAATGCTGGAGTTGAGAACGCGAGAGGCAGTGGAAGCTACGGAGGATGACATCTCAGACCTTTCACAGACAGAAATGCGGGCTCATATATTCCGTACGATAGGGCGGTCGGTCCGGGGGCGTCTGTGAGGAAGGTCACAAATGATTAGTCCTGTCACACAGGCTTGGCAGACAGGTTTGGCGACTAGCGGCCAAGATAAAAGACCCGGAGCGCTCCCACTCCGGGTCTTCTTATCACGTGATCGCGCGGATCACGGTCTCCGGGCCATCGGAGAGTCTGCTTCGCGCCGTGGCGCAATTCCCTCCAGGAAAATTCTCGGTGTGCGCTCGTTCAAACCTTGGAGGTGCGGCTCGAATACACTTACCTTTGCAAATCGGATGCCAAGCTTCCTGGGACTGGACAGGCTATCAAATCATCTTAGTTTGCAATGACATACCGTTTCCTAGCCATACAAGCCTTTCTTTCCTGTCCGATTCCAGTTACTTTTACTATCTGGATGGATAGCGAAGGCTATCCATATGGTTTGTTCAACTGCTATGGTTGCGCCCCTGAACGACGAACTAAATTCGCTGCCCGGAGAGAGCGGCTTGGGCTCCAGGGTTGTAGTGGTTGCGGGACCCGCAAAGGGAACCTTGGTAAAGTTCGTGGGCGATCAGCTTTCCGTTGGCCGGGATTCTGGTAACCAGCTTTGCCTGCGCGATCGTGCGGTTTCACGAAGGCACTTTGCCATCAGTAAAACCGACTCGGCATATCAACTGATTGATCTCGAAAGCCATAACGGCACATTCGTCAACGGCATCCCGGTGCGCCGTAAACTGCTGACGCACGGTGACACCATTCGAGTTGGACGCTGCGAAATCGTGTTTCTTATCACCGACGACTCGGAAGAGCTCACCCAGATGGTGCAGTTCCGCGAAGCCGAGCCCGTTGACCTGTTGACGACTACCAACATTCGCGCATTCTCATCCGTGTCCCGTCCCAGCACCGACGTCGGACGCATGGCGCGTGATCTTAACGCGTTGTTCAAAATCACCTCGATCCTGAACTCGATTCGCGACTTGCAGGAGTTGCAGCAGCGCTTGCTGGAGCTGTTGGGAGAAGTCATTCCCGCCGATTCGGGAGCGATTCTGATTCTGCGCCACGCCGATGAGGAGCCAAGTTCGAGCCGGGTATGGCATCGGCATGGTGGCAATTCGCAGCTAAGTATCCGCCGTGAACTGGTGCAGCGGGCTCTTTGGGAGCGTTCGCCGGTTCTCAGCCGGCCGTCAGAGGAATCGGGCGAGAAGGAAACTGTGTTGTGTGTGCCGTTGGTTGGTGTGGAACGGATCATCGGCGTTTTGTATCTGACTTCGGCTGAGAAGAAGGAGCGTTTTCAGGACGACCACGTTCACTTCCTGAGCTCCGTTGCGGGGATTGCCGCCGTCGCACTGGACAACGTTCTCGCCACCGAAGCTCTGCGCAACGAAAATCGCCGGTTGCAGGCGGAACTCGACCTGGAAGGCGTCATCATCGGCGAAAGTAAAGGAATGCGCCAGGTCGAAACTTTCATCGGCAAGGTAGCGAAGAGCGATGCCACCGTGCTTGTCCGCGGCGAGAGCGGTACCGGCAAAGAGCTGGTGGCGCGTGCCATCCATCGCAACAGTCCGCGCGCCGGCAAGCCGTTCGTGGCCATTAACTGCGCCGCCATTCCCGAAACCTTGCTGGAAAGCGAGCTCTTCGGACACGAGAAGGGGGCCTTCACCGGGGCGATCGGAATGAAGAAAGGCCGCCTGGAAGTCGCCGAAGGCGGCACGATCTTCCTCGACGAAATCGGGGAGATGTCGCCCTTACTCCAGGTCAAACTTTTGCGCGCCCTACAGGAGCGTGAATTTGAGCGTGTGGGCGGCACGCGAACGCTTAAGCTCGAGGCGCGGGTGATTGCCGCGACGAATAAGAATCTTGAAGAGGCGATCAAGGACGGGGAATTCCGCCAGGACCTTTATTACCGACTTAAGGTCGTATCAATCACGGTACCACCACTACGCGATCGTCCTGACGACATCCCGCTACTTGCCATGTACTTCTCGTCAAAGTATGCGGAAAAATGCAAGCGTCCTTTGAAGGGAATTTCCTCGGCAGCGCGCACGCTGCTAACCAGCTATAGCTGGCCAGGTAATGTGCGTGAACTGGAAAACGCGCTGGAACATGCCATGGTTCTCGGCATCGGCGATGAGATCGTGCCCGAAGACCTGCCCGAAGCTATTCTCGAAGTGCCCCCACCGCAAAGTGATGGTAAGACCTACCACGATAAGATTAATCAGCTGAAGAAGACGATGATCCTCGACGCGGTAAAGCAGCACAAGGGCAACTACACCGAAGCGGCAAAGTCGCTAGGCGTTCATCCGAACTACCTGCACAGGCTGATTAGAAATCTGGACATCAAGGGCGATCTGAAGCGGGAGGAAAGCTGAATCTTCGCTGGCAGATTTGTTCGTCATGTAAGAAGATAAGCTGCATTGTCTCCTGCCAACTCGTGGTTGCAGCTATCATTCAACCAAGAGTGCCAAACATAAGTTGGCTCCAAAGTCTTAAATCCAGTATTTCCTTGACACGGTAGTCGCCTGTGCTACGTTTTATGCACCTACTTCTGCTCATAGGGGGCATCAGATGACGTCGCGAGATAGAGTGGTTCTCTATATAGGCGTTTGGTTCGCTGCCGTCGCGGTATGTGTCACTGCCTTTAAGGCTGAGAAATTACTAACGAAGCAAATCGACATCGAGCAGAATGAACTTCGCTTGTTGAGCGGAAGAGGCGGTGAAGTCCACTCCACGCAGATCATTTACGTCATCACGCGTTCGTCAGATAGCAAATGCCAGACCTTCCCTCCCTCAATTCCGACGCCAGCTTCGACGGCAAGGTCGTATCCGGAATTCGCAGTTCACCCTGACTCAGTTCTGCCGGACGAAGTCGTCTGGCAATCGTGGGATTCAGCCTATACAGTCGTCTTCCCGAATTCACCCATAAAAGGTGTGAGCGATAATATGCCAATATCGGTCGCCGCAAACACCGCAACCCAGACCTACCAGTTCTCCGGCACGACGGGTTCATTTCCTTACGATATTAAAGATTCC
Source organism: uncultured Acidobacteriaceae bacterium (assembly GCA_963819055.1). Taxonomy (GTDB): domain Bacteria; phylum Acidobacteriota; class Terriglobia; order Terriglobales; family Acidobacteriaceae; genus Bog-257. The sequence goes on from CAWFUT010000031.1 coordinate 85,488, forward strand.
ACAGGGAATTCATGTCTGGGAGGAACCTATACAGGAGTGCAAGTCGACCGTTAACGAATCCGGAATTCAATTGTGAGGCATCAGCTTTTGAAATCGTGGGTCCGTTCTAAGATTTGCAAAATCTGGCGTATCTCTTATATTGAATCTCGATCCACCTTCTTTCACAGCTTGCTCGAGACAACCCAGGGCTTTTTCCTTATCTCCAAAGTGATTATAAACGCGTGCAGCCCTAACATTTACTTCAGGATCGCTGGAGGCCAGGGTCAAGACCCTTTGCGCCATTGCAATTGCCTGTGTTCGGTCGTTAAGCATCGCATTATATTCCGCCGCGAGAGCTAAGGCGGTAATATCCTTATCGTTAACTTCAAGTTGTGCGTTCGCCAACAGCAAGCCCTTCCTATACGCGTAGCTCGCCTCAGAGCCCCTGCCCGAGATCAGCGCCAAAGCATCCCCCAAGTTTCCCCAAATCAAAACGCTGCGATCATCCAGTTTGATCCCGCGTCGGTAAATATCAACCGCCTCCGGTAGTTTACGCAGGAAGTAGTACGTAGCGCCAAGGTTGATATAGGCAGTACTGCTAGGACGCAGGTCAATCGACTTTTGCAAAACTTGGGCAGCGCTTTCATATTGGCCCTCGTAAACGTAAATTGCACCGAGATTGGAATAGCCTCGATAGTTATCGGGAGCTAACTCAGTGACTTTCTGAAACAATTGAGCAGCTTCTGCATAGCGGCCCTGTCCGGTATAAAAGTAACCGAGCCAGTTATAGACCGCCCAGTAATTGGGCCGAAGCGAAATTGCTTTCTTGTAGGCTGCTTCAGCATCCGAAAGTTTACCAAGCTTCTCATAAGCATCCGCGAGGTGCCCAATAACATAATCATCGACAGGATCGAGATCGACTGCATGCTGAAACTGATCTGCTGCCTTTTGATATTGACCCGTGCCGTAATAGATGTTGCCCAAGCAGGCATAAGCCTTGGCGAGTTGTGGGTCCAGTTTGACGGACAGTTCGCAATTGTGAGCGGCCTTAGTCAGCCACTCCTTCCCACGATCCATTGGCTGTTGGTATCCAATCCAGTACGCCTCGCCCAACCCTGCATAGGCGGCCGAGAAAGCCGGATCAGATTGAATTGCTCGTTCAAATTCTCCAATGGCGCTATCCACATTCTCCGGTTTCTCGTATTCCTGCAGATATCCTCGGCCACGAATATACGCCTCGTACGCTATAGGTGCTGTCGTCGGTGTGACACTCGCCCGTGCTTTCTTGGGTACCATTCCCGTTGACAGCATCCCGATAGCTTCGTTAACTACCTGGTCTTGTAACTGAAAGATGTCACCGGTCTCTGTCGTAATAGTTCGGGTAGCTAGTTCCCGGCCAGTTCTCGAGTCCACAAGATTGCAGATGATGCGTAGCTTAGGACCCGCTTGCTGTAAGCTGCCCTCTAGCACGACGTCCGTGCCGAATTCTCGCCTTGCGTCAGTGGCGTTTTTTACGGCCTTGGCCCGCAGGTCTTGTGACGAGACTACCTGTACCGCATCGCCGTCACTTGCCTGCACCAGCTTGGCGGTCAGTGTCTCGGTCAGTCCGAGCCCCAGCGCGTTAGTGGCAGCGTCCTGGCCGACCGTCTCGATGGGTAGCACTGCCAGAATCTTTTGATGGGCTGGGGGAAGCGGAGCCCACCGGTTCACGAAGAAGCCGATCGCCAGTCCTAAGAGCAGCACCGCCAGAAAAACCAGAACGAACTTCCGCTGCCGCCGATACGCCGAAACTTCGACAACCTGCGACTGTCTCAGCGTGTCGGTGGCAATTTCTCCTCCTGCCAGGAGCCGCTGCAGATCCACGCGAAACTCGCGCGCCGACTGGTACCGCCGGTCAGGATCGCGGTCCAGAGCCTTCAGGATCACCGCCTCGAGCGACGCCGTGAGCTTTTTGTTGATCAGTGTCGGCCGCACCGGGTCATAGTGGAGGATCGCGTCGATGACCAGGGATGGTTGTCGGTCGGGGAAGGCGCGGCGTCCAGTCGCCATTTCGTACAATACCGCCCCGGCTGCCCAGATGTCGGCGCGGGCATCGGCCTCTTCCGCGCGCAGCAGTTCGGGAGCCATATAGGGCAATGTGCCGCTGATTGAGACACTGCTGGTGAGATTGACCGTGTCCGCATTTTCGTCAAACGGCTCGGCGAGCTTCGCCAATCCAAAGTCGAGAATCTTCACCTGTCCATCGCGGTTCAGGCGAATGTTGCCCGGCTTGAGGTCACGATGGACGACGTTTTCGCGATGCGCCGCCTCCAGCCCGCTGAGTATCTGGATGCCGAGTTCCAGCACCGTCTTCTGCGGAAGCGGCTGCTTGCCGATCTTCTCGTCGAGGTTGATGCCGGGAATGTACTCGGTAACCAGGTAGTCGACTCCGCTCTGCTCGCCGAAGTCGAAGGCCATCGCGATATTGGGATGGTTGAGCCGGCCGACGGCTAAGGCCTCTTTGCGGAAGCGTTCACGGCTGGCTGCGTCGGAGAACAGGTCGTGAGGCAGGATCTTCACCGCGACGTCGCGCCGCAGTTGCTCATCATGCGCGCGAAAGACCACGCCCATGCCGCCGGCTCCGATCTGCTCGATCAGCCGATAGTGCCCAAATACCTGCCCGTCCATGGGAGCCGGCACCGACATTAGTCACGGATATTAGGCTGGAGACGGAACCAGCGTCAAACTTGCATTTTTCGCACAAAGTGGCGGCCAAGGTTCGCGGATTCGGCCTGGGTCAGACTTTGAGGAAAATCTTCTTGCGGTGCATCCACCAGACCGGCAGGAAACAGAAGCAGAGAATCAGCAGCGAGTGGATCAAAGAACCGAGCGCGGGAGAATTCACTTCGAGATGTTGGAAGGCGAACAGATGGTCCCAGCCGAACCATCCGCCAATTAGTTGCGACAACACGTAAGCTGCGATCGCATTCGTACCCAGAATCACAAATGGCTTGGTCCACCATCCGCGATGCAGCTTGAGGTCAGTCAACCAGCAGCATAGAGCCAGGCAGATCAGCGCGCCTCCCGCCGTGAACACTACGTAAGAGCTGGTCCACAGGTTCTTGTTGATGGGAAACCAGTGACTCCAAAATTCTCCCGCGATAACGCCGACGACGCCCACTGCGAGCATGCCTGCGAGCTTCTGCGCTGGGGTGCGCTTGGTTTGCAGCCACTCGCCAGTCAAGGCGCCGCATAGCGCGCTCGCTACGGCCGGTATGGTGCTGAGCAGGCCCTCGGGGTCGCGGGTCTTCTCCCACATGTGGCCGAGCATCAACTTGCGGTCCAGGTACGCAGCCAGGTTGAAGTCAGGATGCAGCAGCGGAACGTCGACCGATGGCAGGCCATGACCGGGTACGGGGACCAACCGCATGAGCGCCCAATAGCCGATGGTAAGCACGGCAATCCACACAACGCGGTCGCGGGTGCCCGAATACAAGCTGATGATCGACGCAACGCAATAAACGATAGCGATCCGTTGCAGCACACCGGGAATGCGCCACGTAGACGGCTGTAGCGACGCCATGCCATTGAGCAGAAGGCCAATCAGAAATAAGACGGCGCTGCGGCGTACGGTGTGGAGAACGAGCTTTCGTCGTGACTCGCCTCGCTGCAGCCGAGCTTGAAACGAGAAGACCAGCGAAATGCCGACTATGAACAAGAAAAATGGAAATATCAGGTCGGTCGGCGTCCATCCATTCCAGGCGGCATGGCGCAGAGGCCAGTATGCTTGTTCACTGTTCTGGTTATTCACCACGATCATGGCAGCGATCGTGATGCCGCGGAAGAGGTCGAGGGAAAACAGCCGGTTCCTCGCGGGACTCGCCTGTTTCGTCCGATCGACAACCATCTCCACCGCGGTACTCATGGCGATCACGATTGTACAGGCAGGGCTGCGAAAACCGGTTGTCCCGGTTTACTCTCCACCGAAGCGGAAGCGAAATCCTCCGCGAAAATTCAACCCCAGCGCAGGATACCCAAGCACTTCGTTGTAGTGGTTGTTGAAAGCGTTATCCAGATTGGCGTACGCAGTGACGTGACGACCGAAGTCATACCATCCTCCCAAGTCGACGCGCGCATAACCCGCCGCGTAATAGATCGGCGGAATCAGGCCGAAGAGGAAATCCGAGTCTGGACGCCGGCCGACGGCCGTGACACCGGCAGTCGCACCCCAGCGCGGACGGGTATAGGTCACGAGCATGTTTCCGGCCTGCTTGGGACGACGCAGCAGCGGCGCGCCGACTCCATAGATCAACGGATCGCAACCGGCATTGGGATCGCATGGCGGAGCTTCCTGAATCTGCGTTGACGTGTAGGTGTAGGACGCGACGAGCGACAGGTCATTGCGGAGGCGGCCGCTCAGCACCACCTCTGCTCCCTGTGCCATCGATTTGTTGAAGTTCACATATTGGCTGATGAAAGTGACGGAGTTGAGCAGGTACTCGATCTGATCAAGAAACAAGTTGTGAAAGTACAGCGCACTCAGCGATAGCCGATTATTAAACAGCCTCTGCTCGATGCCGGCCTCGACCGCATGATTCTGTTCCGGCTTTAGATTTGGATTCGGAATGACCGGAAATGTCCCCGAGATGCCGTAGGACTGCTCGAAGCTGGGCTCCTTGATACCTTCGGAGTATCCGGCGTGCAGACGCGTTCCGCTGAAAGCGTCATTGCCGCGAAATAGCAGATAAGATGCCGACAGGCGTGGCGAGACGTTATTGCCGAAGCTTTCATTATTCACGTATCCTAGGCCGGCCAGCACCGACAGCCGCTTCCAGGCGATCGCTTCCTGGCCGAAGAGATAGTTGTTGCGTCGCAGGCCGTGCGTCACGCTGATGTCGGGGGACGCCACCGTACCATCGTTACTGGTGATGTAGCCGTTCTCGTCTTCGAAGTTGTAGCCAACCGTCGTCTGCGCCCAGGTTCGCGGTGTCCAGATTCCCTGATACTTAAAGCCCGCGACGTTGTACTTCGTCAGGTTGCTGAAGGCTGTATCGAAGGGGCGGTTGAGATCGTCGACCGGATTGTCGTTGAAGGCCACGTGGTGATATTCGTATCCCGAGAACTGATGTTGCCACGATCCTGGGCCGCTCACCGTCAGATCGCCGCTGCCAAGAAAGTTGTTCTGATGCGCGTACTGGTTCGGATCCGGAGGCAGTTCCGGCGCGCCGTTGAACCACCAGTTCGAAGGCACTCCCGTCCAACTGTTGTAGTGGCGCATGCGCAACCGAAACGCGACCCGGTCGGAAATCTTCACCCCGAAATTGCCACCCTGTAGCGAATTCGAATACTGGTTGTTGATTCCCTGACCGTTGGTGTTGAACTGATCGGCGAATGCGTTGTAATCGAAGATACCGCGCGCGCCCGTAATCGAAGCATATCCGTGCGCGGTGGAGAAGTTGCCGCCATCGGCGCCGAAGGCCACCTCGGGCGTTAGTGTGCTGCCGGTCGTCGACCACAACTGCACCACGCTGGTCATCGCGTCCGTGCCGTAAGCCGTGCTCTCCGGGCCGCGCTCGACCTCCAGACGCTGGACGTTACTCATGGGTACCGCGCCGAAATCGAAGTAGCCGCCAGGATCGTTCACCGGGACGCCGTCAATGAGAACCTTGTTGTAATCCGACTCGCCGCCGCGAACGAACAAGCTGGAGATGGCGCCGGTTTGTCCCGAGGTATCGACCACTGCGCCCGGAATGTAGCGCAGCGCATCACTGCTCGCTACCGGATTCAGCAGCTTGAGTTGCGAGCTGTCGAGCAGGCCGACTGAGGCACCGCTCTGCTCGACTGTTGACGGCGTCGCGCTGCCGGTGACGACGACGGTCTGCGGCGTAGTCGTCAGCTTGAGTTCGACTGTTAGAGTCCGCGTCTGTGGGAGCGTCACCTGCTGGGACTGTTCTGCAAAGCCGGGCGCCAGAATGACGACGCGATATTCTCCGTCGGTCAGATTCTGGAACTGGGTGGTGCCATCGCCAATGGTGGTTTGGGTGGCCACGCCGGAGCCGCCAGTGTTGCGAAACAGCTGGATCTGCACGCCGGAGACGCGATCGCCAGACGGGCTCTGGACGGTGATGGTGAGATCGGAAGCAGACGCCGCCGCACAAAACAGCAGCGCAAAGAACAACAGGCGAATCGTAGGCAAGGACTCCTCCTTTTCACGCGAAAGGGATTGGTAGCCGAGGTCCAGAGCACGTGCGAAGTGCGTGGAACCTTGTCGTTCGCGCCGGTCTCCTGGCTCGCGAGTTGCGATCGAGATCGCATACAGGGTCCCCGACAATCGCCGTTTTTACGGTTGTTGGGGCTGAGCGGCGGGGCCTTCCCGTTTTCACAGTGGCCTGTTCGCCATGACTCGCTTACAGTTGCGCGGCAGCGCGGGCTTCATACCCGCTTCCCAGTTCCGCCGAAAGACGGAACGCGCGAACGCTGATTGAGAAGGAACTGTCGAAGCCGCAACTTGCATTGCGGACTCGTTGCGGGATACACCCGCAAACACGTCATCCTTTTGCTAAAACGGCTCGGATGACCTACGACTGTACTGGCGGGAGACAGCGGGTGTCAATTGCGGGTAGTGGAAAATTGCGAGTCGGCAAACTCAGTGATGCGGTCGAGGGCTGCCTGCATCTCGGCGTGATAGCGCTCCATGGCCGCGTCGTCAGCGTCGGGAGGAACGAAGATCTTGCGCGCGAAGCGCACGTAGATCCGCGAAAAAGGTTTGGGGATTACCAGCTTGTCCCACGTGTTCAGCACCCAGGCTCGTTCGACCGCGACATAGAAAGCGGTGATGGCCGCGCCGCTCATGCGGGCCAGCAGCACCGGTCCTTTCTTGGCGACGCCACGGGGGCCACGCGGACCGTCGATGGTGAATGCCACGGCGTTTCCTTCGGCCAGGAGTTTGTTCATCTCCAGCAGCGCGCGCTGACCGCCGTGCGAACTCGAACCGCGAACAGGAACAAATCCGAAGCGCTGGATCACGCGCGCAATGAATTCGCCGTCGCGGCTCTGGCTGGTCATCACCGCCGGATGTTGATGGCGGTAGATCCAGGTTGCAGGAAGCACGCAACGATGCCAGAAAGGAAAGATTCCGGGGTAGGCCTCATCGAGGCTTTGGATTGCGCCTTCTTCGTAAGTGGTAGTCTCGCGCAACGTACAGCCGATCAGCCGCAGAATCGCGGGCACGAGCCATGACACCAGCGCCAGTTGCATCCGCTGCGACAGAGTGAAGCGCGGTTCGCCTTCGGCGCTGGTTCGGTCAGCCACGCCTGAATTCTAACCTGCGTACTTCAGCCAGCGGCGCAGCTCCGGCAGGGTCGGCCGTTTCCCGTACATCAGGATGCCGACGCGATAGATCCGCGCCGACAGGGACAGCAAGCCATAGATCGTCGCCAGCATCAGTCCGATGCAGAGCACAATCTGCCACATCGGCGGCTGCTCGATGAGGATGCGTACCAGCATCAGGATGGGCGCGAAGAACGGGATAATTGACAGCCAGAACGATAGCGGCGAATTCGGGTGCTGAATGACCGCGTTCATCAGGAAGATGGCGATCAGGATCGGCATCATGGCCGGCCACTGCATCTGCTGCGCCTCCTGATCGGTGTTGACCATCGAGCCGATCGCCGCGTACATCGAGCTGTAGAGCAGATAGCCGAGCAGAAAGAAGATGGCGAATGCGAACATCCCGACCATGGGGATGTGAACTTCGCCCAGGAAAGACTTGGCAGCCACCAGGCCCGGCACAGAGAAGAGCGCGGCGAAGATCACCCACACGAGGATTTGTGTGAGGCCCACGGCACCGACACCCAGAATTTTTCCCGCCAGCAATTCTTTCGCGGTCACCGACGACAGCAGCACCTCCAGAATGCGTGTGCTCTTTTCTTCGATAACGGAACGCATGACCGACATGCCGTAGACCAGCACAACCGCATACAGCAGCATCACCATGCCGAATGCAGTCAGAAAGATGGTGGCGCCGTTTGCCCCGCGGTGTCCTTTTTCGACGCGAATCGTCTCCAGACGGATGGGCTTGAGCAGCGTGTCAATGTCGTCGCTGGTCATTCCCCGCTGTTGCAGATGCTGCTTGGTGACCGCGGCGCGCACAGCGCTGCGCAATTCGGATGACTGGCTGAAGTCGGCGGCTTCTTTCGTGCTGTAGACAATCCTGCGGTTGGCGAGCGCGTCGTTCGTCAACCACAAAAAGCCCGTGATCTGGCCGTCGGAGGCCTGCTTATTCAGGCGGTCGCGTTCCCCATCGCTGGTATCGGTTACCACCTGGATGGCGTAAGTCGTAGGGGCGGCGTACTCCTGATCGAACTCCGCGTCGGTACTTGCCTGTTGTGCCGCCAGTTGCTGGCCGACAGCTTCTCCCAGCTTCATATCATTAGTCACGATGACCAGCCGCCGCTCGCCGCCCGAGCTCATCTGCGCGATTTTCGTGGGGACGAAAACGATTCCGGCCATGGCCGCCGGCATCAGCAACGTGAAGATGACGAAGGAACGGGTGCGTACACGTTCGAGGTATTCGCGCTGAATGAGCGTCCAGACGTTATGCATGAGTACCCACCTGCTGGATGAAAATCTCTTCCAGTGACGGCTCTACCACCTCGAAGCGGCTGATGCGGGCATTTTCCGCGGCAATACGCAGAAGTTGCTGGGCGTCGGCTCCGGGCACTAGTCGTACTTCGACATAGTTGCCGTAATCGTTGAAGGACTGCACCAGCGCGCATCCTTCCAACCGGGGGTCGCCTTCAAACTGCATCTGCACATGATTGTTGCCGTAACTGGACTTAATCTTTTTCAGATCGCCTTCCAGAACCGCGCGTCCGTGATCGATGAGGCAGATGGAATCGCAAAGCCGTTCGACTTGGTCCATGCGATGAGTGGAGAAGAGGATGGTCTTGCCGGCTTTTTTCAGCTCGATCAGCACGTCCTTCAGCATGAGCGCGTTCGCCGGGTCGAGTCCGGAGAACGGTTCGTCCATCATGACGAGGTCGGGCTCATGCAGCAGCGTAGCGGCAAACTGGATCTTCTGCTGCATGCCTTTCGACAGTTCTTCCACTTTTTTTTGCGTCCAGTCGGTCATCTGCAGCCGTTCGCACCATGCGAGCGAGCGCTTGCGCGCTTCGTGCTCCGACAGATTGTGCAGGCGACCGAGAAAGATGAGGTGATCGAGCACCTTCATCTTCTTGTAGAGGCCGCGCTCCTCCGGCAGATAGCCGATGCGGTCGAGTTGCTGGCGATGAAATGGTTCGCCGAAGAGCCGAACTTCGCCTTCGTCGGGCATGGTGATACCGATCATCATGCGGATGGTGGAAGTTTTTCCGGCTCCGTTGGGACCGAGCAGGCCGTAGACGCCCCCCTGACGAATGCTTAGCGACAGGCGTTCGACGGCCACAAAGTGGTCATAGGTTTTGCGGATTCCGCGCAGCTCTACAACGTCAGCCATAGTAGGTTTCGAGTGCCGAGTGTCAAGTTTCGAGTCGCGAGCGCAGGCCTTCCCACGAAAGTGAAGACTTGAAACTGGAAACTTCTGAACGTCACTATATACCGTTGACGTTTGTACCTGTCGATACGAGTTACAGCGCGAGGAAGTTACGAACCAGCTGTTTTCCCTGATCGGTAAGTACGCTTTCGGGATGGAACTGCACGCCCTCGACAGCGAACTTGCGATGACGCAGGCCCATGATGACCCGTGTCCCATCGCGGTCACGGCAGGTTGCCGAAATCTCCAATTCCGGGGGTAAACCTTTTTCCTCAACGATAAGAGAGTGGTAGCGTGTCGCGGTCATCGGTGAAGGGATGTCGCGGAAGATGGTTTTGCCATCGTGCTCCACGGAACTGGTCTTGCCATGCATTAGATTAGGGGCGCGAACAACCTTCCCACCGAAAGCGGCGCCGATGGCCTGATGACCGAGACAAACGCCCAACAGCGGTATTTTTCCAGCGAAGTGCCGGATTAGCTCGATGCTGATACCGGCTTCGTTGGGAGTGCATGGACCGGGGGAGACGACGATGAGGTCGGGCTTCATCGCAGCAATCTCGGCGACAGTAATCTCGTCATTACGGCGCACCTCAACACCACAGCCTAATTCGCCGATGTACTGAACGAGGTTGTAAGTGAAAGAGTCGTAATTGTCCAGAACGAATACCATCTAGTCCCTCGCTCTCTCACAGGCGCGCAATAGCGCGCTCGCCTTATTCATGCATTCCTGGTATTCGCTCTCTGGATTCGAATCAGCGACGATTCCTGCTCCTGCTTGAACGTAGGCGCGATCTCCATTCACCACCATCGTTCGTATGGCGATACAGGAATCGAGATTCCCTGCGTGATCCGCGTACAAAATTGACCCGCCGTAGACGCCGCGACGTACGGGCTCCAGCTCTTCGATGATTTCCATGGCGCGGACCTTGGGCGCGCCGCTCAGAGTTCCGGCAGGGAAGCATGCCGCCAGCGCATCGAGTGCGTCGAGGTGTTCGCGCAAATGACCTTCGAGGGCCGACACCAGGTGCATCACATGCGAATATTTCTCGACATACATCAGGTCTTTTACTTTGACCGTGCCGTAGTCGCTGACACGTCCCAGGTCATTGCGGCCCAGGTCGACCAGCATCACGTGCTCGGCACGCTCTTTCTCGTCGTCGCGCAATTGCTCGATCAGGCGCTCATCGTCGGCGGCATCCGTTCCGCGCTTGTGGGTGCCGGCGATGGGGCGATATTCCAACTTGCGCCCTGATACCCTCACCAGCATCTCCGGCGAGGCGCCCAGCACGTGCATATCGTCGAGCTTGAGGAAGAACATGTAAGGCGAGGGATTCACCGTGCGCAGCGCGCGATAGATCTGGAACGGCTCAGCCGGGGGCTTGAAGTCCAATCGCTGCGACAGCACCACCTGGAATACATCGCCGGCCGCGATGTATTCCTTTGCCCGGCGCACGCTCTTCACGAAATCGTCGTGGCTGGTGCTGCTGTGGATCCTGATTGCCTTAGCTTTGCCGTTGCCGGCCCACTTAAGCCGCTGTCCGCGCAGCCCGCGATCTAGCTTCTGCTCAATCGCCTCAATGTCGGCCAGCGCGCGATCGTAGGCTTTACGCGGCGACTCCGAACGAACATCGGCCGCGGCGAGGATGTGCACCTGATGCCGCAGATGGTCGAAGGCCAGCAGTCGGTCGTAAAAGGTGAACACACAATCCGGGAAATGCGTGTCGTCCTTGGTGGTCGCGGGCAGGTGCTCGAACTGCCGCACCATGTCATACGCGAAGTAGCCGACGCCACCCGAGGTGAACGGCGGTAATCCCGCGATGGTAGCTGGTTTGTGCTGGCGTAGCTGTTTGCGCAGCAACTCGATTACACTGCCTTGCTGCTTCCTGACTTTGGAGCCCTCGCGAATCGTGAGCTCCTGCCCGCGCGCGGTAATTACTGCGCGTGGCTGAGCTCCCAGGAACGTGTAGCGCCCAATCTTCTCGCCACCCTCTACCGACTCCAGCAAGAACGCGTACTTCTGGCGCTCGGCGATGCTCAAGAACGCGCCGACCGGGGTAAGCAAATCCGCGCTCAAGGTTTTCGCAACAGGAATGAGCGTGGCGTTGCGACTGCGCTCGAGGAAGGTGCGGTAGTCAGGTGTGTGCATGGCTGAGCTTGTCCGGATTATAAGGGACTCGGAAACTTGGCTTGCAGGCACTGTAACTTATAAATTACAACGAATACGTGATAGAAGTTCGCCGATACGTGACACCGGAAGGTAAGGATGTGATTGGCGAGTGGCTGGCCCGATTAAGAGACAAGCGTGCGCATGCCCGAATCCTTGTACGCCTCAATCGGCTTTCAGCCGGTAACTTCGGAGATTGCAAGCCAATGCGCGAAGGTGTTTCGGAACTGCGCATCCACTATGGGCCAGGCTATCGCTTGTATTACTCATAGCTTGGCCGCACATGCATCTTGCTCTTGTGTGGGGGAGACAAACGGGCTCAATCGGCCGACGTCGCCCGCGCCGTCGAGTACCTTCAAGATTACAGGCAAAGGAGTACCAGATGAAAGGCCGAGCCAGTATTTCCCATGATGCAGCCGTAATTCGCGAACTGCGCAAAGAGCGAGAGTTGGCCGCTGAATATCTGAAGGCTGCACTCGAAGAGACAGACGAGCCGCAGGCTTTATTGATCGCATTGCGTCACGTCGCCGAAGCCAGAGGGGGCCTTGCTAAAGTGGCCAAAGCGGCTGGTGTCGAACGAGAGAGCCTATATCGTGCCCTCTCACAGCGTGGTAACCCGCGGTTGTCTACTCTTGTTGCCGTGACTAAGGCCATGGGATTGAAACTGACTGTCGAAGCGACCTAACACTTTCAGCAGCTGATCGCCTCATGCATGAACCGTTCGTCAATGTCACGAAGCCTCGAATAGAGGGAGTTACATACCCATGCCCCTGTTGCGGTTATCTGACGTTACCGGAACGGGGAGGGGACGAAATTTGTCCCGTATGTTTCTGGGAGGATGATGGCCAGGACGAACATGACGCTGAAATCGTACGCGGTGGTCCAAACTATCATCTCAGCTTGACTCAAGCTCGACAAAACTTCGCAGCCATCGGCGCCTGCGAGGTTCGTTTTCTCGAGAATGTCCGTCCACCGAGAGCTGACGAGCGGGTCACGTGAATGTCGCCCCAAACGGACCCGAACCTCGGGCCGAACTTGCGGCCCTTCTAAACCCTGCATATACTTTGAAAGTTTGGCCTAAAGACAGGACGCGCGCCCAAACCAACCACGTCCTATTCACGCAGGGCGTCCGCAATTCATTCGGAGACAGTATGGCTACCGTACATTCGCTGGAACAGGAAAGCAATCCGTGGGAACAACAAGCCGCGCGCTTCAATCTGGCGGCCGAGAAACTGAAGCTCGATGAAGGTTTGTGGCGTGTGCTGCAACAGCCTAATCGCGAGATCATCGTCCACATCCCGGTCAACATGGACAACGGCCAGCTGGAGGTCTTCACCGGCTACCGGGTACAGCACTCGATTGCGCGCGGCCCGGGGAAAGGCGGCGTCCGCTATGCGCCCGATGTGACGCTGGACGAAGTGCGCGCCCTCGCCAGCTGGATGACCTGGAAGTGCGCGGTCGTCAACATTCCCTTCGGCGGAGCCAAGGGAGGCATTGTCTGCGATCCCAAGAATATGTCCAAGGGCGAGTTGGAACGCATGACCCGCCGCTACACCTCTGAGCTCATCGAGTTCATTGGCCCCGAGAAAGACGTTCCCGCGCCCGACGTTAACACCAACGAGCAGACCATGGCATGGATGATGGACACCTACTCCATGCACATGCGTCAGACGGTCACGGCGGTCGTTACCGGCAAGCCCCTGAACATGGGCGGATCGCGGGGACGTCGCGAGGCCACCGGCCGCGGCGTGATGATCATCTGTGATGAGTCGATCAAAAAGCTCAACATGCGGGCCGAGGATACGCGCGTCATCATTCAGGGCTTTGGCAATGTCGGCTCCAACGCCGCTCTGCTGATGCACAACGCCGGGTACAAGGTCATCGGCATCGGCGAGTGGGACGGCGGCCTGTACAACGCCAACGGCATCGACGTGCATGCTCTGTGGGAGTTCCGGCAGAAGGAAGGCACCATCCACGGCTTCAAGGAAGCCGAGAAGGCTACTACTCCTGACCTGCTGATCACCGACTGCGAGATCCTGGTCCCGGCCGCGACCGAGAGCGTCATCACCTCCGCCAATGCCAGCCAAGTAAAGGCGAAGATACTGGTCGAAGGCGCGAATGGTCCCACCACTGCTGCTGCCGACGACATCCTGGCCGACAAGGGAGTTTTCGTCATGCCTGACATCCTGGCCAATGCCGGCGGCGTGACTGCTTCCTACTTCGAGTGGGTGCAGGACCGGCAGGGCTACTTCTGGAAGGAATCGGTGGTCAACGAGCAGTTGGAGCACATTATGGTTTCGTCATTTGAAGACGTAGTGCGCTACGCCGAAACCCACCACGTCAACAACCGCATCGCCGCTTATATGCTGGCTATCGATCGGGTGGCGTACACGATTCGCCAACGCGGGATCTACGCGTAGTTACGATTCGGTAAACTTTGCGGCAGGAACAGCTCCCCACGCGGGAGCTGTTCTCGCTTTCGGACAAAAATAATTTTCGCTAACCCTGCAGCCGCGCACCTCCAGTTGGGGCATAATAGCGTCCAAGTTGTACAGCCAGTGGAAACGTTCTTCCCGTGTAGAGTCATCATGGCACGCCTGTATTTCTATCTACGCCTGGTTGCCGTCGCAATCGCCAGCCCCGTCCTTGCGATTTACATTGTTGTAGTTGCGAGCGCGCATTTCCTCAGCACCGCGCAGCGCGGCTCCCGTCGTACCCGCGAAGTCTTGCGACTGGGGATGAGTGTCGGCGATTGGGTGAAGGGAATTCCGGTTGGGTATAGCTATTGGGAGCAGTACCAGGCACCGGTCATGCTCGACGAGATCGTAGTGCACCACGACGAATAGCGGTTTCCGGGCTTATTTTCGGCGATTGCTTTCAATCTAACCTGTAGCGCATAATCGGCTGTTGCGACGCCGCAGCAGGCGCGGACGTGTGCCACCTCTGGTTTTTGTGAACCTCCCGACTTACATCACGCTGGTCCGGATCTTCAGCATTCCTGTGCTCATTTGGGTGTTGACCAGCAACCGTTTCAGTTCTGCAACCGGCGAACGCGAGCTTCTGGCCTGCGCGGTTTTTCTCGCAGCTTCGCTTACGGATGCGATCGACGGCTATCTGGCCCGGCGTCGTTCTCAAGTCACGACTTTGGGCATGCTGCTGGACCCGGTGGCTGACAAACTGCTGATCGCTGCGGCGTTCGTGACGCTGGTGGAGTTCAATCCACGCGTCGTGCCCGCCTGGATGGTGGTGATCATTGTCGGGCGCGAGTTCCTGGTGAGCGGTCTCCGATCCATCGCCGCTTCCGAAGGCTTTACCATTCAGGCCAGCGATCTAGGCAAACTGAAGATGTGTGTGCAGATATTCTGCGTGCTGGCCGCCATCATCGACCATCATTGGGCATATCTGCTCGGCGTGCCGATGTATCCGGTTGCCGTCGCTTCGATATGGCTGATGGTAGGGCTGTCTCTGTGGTCAGCCGTCGACTACTTTGTCGCTTTCTGGAAACAGGTGGACCAGGCCTCCGAGCGGCGTCGCCGCAAACGTTCCTTTGTGCTGAGCAGGCGAAGGAAGCGCAATGATGTTCCCGCGATCTGAATCCGTCCCCCCGCCGCTCACTGCCGAGACTGCGGAGTTCTCACCCCGGGAGCGTCAACTCCTCTTACGTCTGGCGCACCAATCGATCGAAGCGGCCTTGGATGGCCGACCGCCCGATACGACACCTGCGAGTGAGCACCTGGCCGAACAGCGTGGCGCCTTCACCACTCTTCATCTGCATGGCAAACTGCGCGGCTGCATCGGATACGTCTTCCCAACCCAGTCGCTTTACGCTACCGTGGCCGAGACGGCGAGAGCGGCCGCCTTCGACGACCCGCGCTTCCAGCCGGTGACCCGAGTCCAGGCTCCTGAACTCAGGATCGAGATCAGCGTGCTATCGATCCTGAAGCCAATATCCCCGGCGGACGTTGTCGTAGGAAAGCATGGGCTGGTCGTCTTGCAGGGAAGCCGGCGCGGATTGCTCCTGCCCCAGGTTCCGGTGGAGTGGGGATGGGATCGAGAGACCTTCCTCGCGCAAACCTGTCTGAAGGCAGGACTGGCTCCCGACGCTTGGCTTCGGGGCGCAGAGTTGCAGGCTTTCACGGCAGAAGTCTTTGGAGAATAGCGGTCGCCGATACGTTGGCGGTTTGAACGATTTACGACGAGCCAGAATCGCGCGACAGGCGGAACGCAACTTCCGTCGCCCAGTGCGGAAGCGCTGGGTATACAGACAGTCGAAGGAAGCGACCGGCTCCAGCCGATGGCACGCATTCCGGACTTCCATGCATAGCAATGCCGTCGTTATTTATACTTTTTTCCCACCTAACCATTAATCGGATGGCTAAAACTCGGTATTCCTTCCACTTTTACAATCTACTGGCGACACGACAGAGAAGCCCGTGCACTCTGATCTGCCCTCTAGTGCCGCCCCTGATTCGTGTCATTTCATGGGCTTAACTGATCTGTTCTTCATTTTTCCGTAATAACGTGTTGCAACTTTCTTTGTGCATCGGTACGATCTTGCAGCTACATGCGCGAGTCTTCAAGCACTTACGCATCACGAATCCGTCGTTTCCGGCTCCCCCGTCTCTGTATCGCCGTGGTGGGCGCCGATGCACCCACGATGGTCGAACGCGCCGAATCTCTGGTGCGGGATAACCCCTTTTTAGAGCTTAGGTTAGACTACATTGCCCAGCCCTTGGCCGCGCTGCCCAAGCTGAAGAACTTCGTCGAGCTTCACCCCGAAGCGACCTTCATTGCTACCTGCCGACGCGCGGTCAATGGCGGAAAGTTCAAGGGCGCGGTCGCTGCTCAGATCGCGATCCTGCATAAGGCAGCGGATCTCGGATTCCAGTTGGTCGACCTCGAGCTGCAAAGCGTTGAATCGCTGAAAGCAAATGATTTGCGCGACCTTTACGACCGCGTCGGGCTAATCATCTCCTATCACGACTTCAAAGCCACCAAGAACATCGACCGCCAGTTCAAGGAGATGTCCAAGTACCCGGCCGACTTCTACAAACTGGTCTCGACGGCCACCAGCCTCCGCGACAACGTCGTGATGATGAAGTTGCTGGAAGAGAACTCGGGCAAACACGAGATGGTCGGCTTGTGCATGGGCGAGCAGGGCATCATCAGCCGCGTGCTCGGGGTCAGGGCCGGTAGCGTGTTCACCTTCGGATCGGCGGCCAAGGGCGAGGAGACCGCTCCCGGACAGGTGCTGGCCGGCGAACTGCGCGACGTCTACCGCATCGAGATGGTTGACCAGGCGACACAGGTATATGGAGTGGCGGGCGACCCGGTGTCGCACTCGCTCTCGCCTGTCATGATGAACGCCGCGTTTCGACGCGAGACGGTTAACGCCGTCTATCTGGCATTGCACGCCCGAAGCCTCAAGGATCTGATGGCCTGCGTGCAGGACATTCCCATCCGCGGCCTTAGCATTACCATGCCGTACAAGCAGGAGATCCTCTCGCTGCTGGAGAACTCCGACCCGCTAACCCGGCAGATTGGCGCCTGCAACACCTTGGTGCGCGCGGCTGATGGCAAGCTCTACGGCTTTAACACCGACGTCGCCGGAATCATTGTGCCGCTCGAGCAACGAATGAACCTGGCGGGGATTCGTGTGCTGATTGTGGGGGCAGGCGGTGTGGCGCGGGCGGCGGCTTTCGGGCTAAGGAACAAGGGGGCTGAGGTTTTCCTGACCAACCGCACCGTGGAAAAGGGACAGACGCTGGCGCGGCAGGCGAAGGTGAAGTACATGAAGCGCGCCGACATTGCCAAGCAGCAGTTTGATGTGATCATCAATGCGACGCCCGTAGGAATGAACAATACCAAGCAGTCGCCGCTGGAAGAGAAAGAGCTCAATACCAAGTACGTCTTTGACCTGGTATACACGCCCGCGGAAACCAAGCTGGTGAAGATGGCTCGCGCCAAGAATCTGCAAGTGATTCCGGGCCTCGAAATGTTCGTTCAGCAGGGCGCGCGGCAATTCGAGATCTGGACCGGCAAGCCGTCGCCGGTAGCAGAGATGGCCTACGTCGTGACTAAAGCCTTAGAGCGCCGTGCGGCCGAAGAAGTTGAGGAAGAAGCTCCGGCTCCGCCTAAGAAGGCCCCCACCAAACCGGCCAAGAAGGCTGTGAAGAAAGCCATCAAGGCTGCGAAGAAGCGCTAGGAAATCCCTTACCAACAGGTTTGTGTCAGGCGCATGTCTTTAGACGTGCCGCAAAACCCACGCGGCTGAGTTGTTCGGGCAGAGCTGGCCTTCAGGCCGGCGTTTAAGCCGTTTATCTCCGTCTCAGAGTCGGCTTCCAGCCGACGACACAAGCCTCGCATAATGAGTTTTTCAACAGCCAAAGGCTGCGCTGTGCTGTGGCACGAGCAAACAGGCTACTGAAAAAGTTGAATGCGGAGGGCTGGTCGGCCGGAAGGCCTCCGCGGGAACGAAAATAAAAGTTTCGGGATGGCACACCGGAAGGTGGGCCCCTTCAAAGCGCGTCATCACGGCGTTCTTCGGCAGTCTGTGAAGTCGAGCCCTGACACACACTATCGCCGACGGAGCCTCTTCCGACTTGCACGTCGCCGTCGGTGCAAATCATCCTCTCCCTGCTTCCGCCTTCTTCACTTCCGTCTCCGTACTCGTCGCAATCTCGAATTTGCACTCCTTAGGTTGTTTGTCCGGACGCAATCCCTGAAACACCGGCGCGCGCATCTTGATCCCGCCGCTCTGGCCTTCGTGGGTCCATTCGGTGAACTTGATTTCGGCCACCAGCTCCGGCTTTACGAAATGCACACGGCGATCGCTCTCAATCTTACCCATAAACGGATTCTTTGAAGTTTCGAGCGCGTGCAGCTTCTTCCACATCTGCTCATGCGACTGTCCGGTGAAGCCGCTGCCGGCTTGCCCGACGGGAATCAGCCGTCCCTTGTCGTCGTAAAGACCGAGCACCAGCGACCCGAAGTTTTCGCGTGCCCCCCGCGGGTCGGTGTAGCCGCCGATCACGCACTCCTGCCGCCTGACCACCTTGATCTTGAGCCACTCGCTGCTGCGCTTCTGCAGGTAGCAACTGGCACGACGTTTGGCGACGATGCCCTCGAGTCCCCGTTGCGCGGCAGCCTCAAACAGCGCTGTCCCCTGACCGACGTAATGATCGGAGTAGCGAATCAGATCGCCGGAGGTAACAACGGAAGCGAGTAACTGCTTGCGCAATTCGAGGTCAGCATGCATCAGGTCATAGCCGTCCAGATAAAGCAGATCGAAGATGTAGTACACCACTGGAATGTCATCGCGGGTGCGGCGAATGCGGCGGCCACCTTCGCCAACGCCGGTGCGCTGCTGCATCAGGCCGAAGGACGAGCGGCCTTCGTTATCGAGCGCGACGATCTCACCGTCGAGAATCGCAGTGCGCGCTCCGATGGATTTGGGAATCTCGTGCAGCTCGGGATAGGCTGCCGTCAGATCGTTCTGGTTGCGGGAGACCAGCCGCACTGCCTTGCCGTCGAGAAAGGCCACCGCGCGATAGCCGTCCCACTTGACCTCGTAGAGCCACTCGTCGCTGTCGAAGGGCTGGTCGACCAGCGTCGCCAGCATGGGACGAATCGCGTGCGGCATCGGTGCCTTGCGACCGATGCCGACTACATCAGGAGCTACGCCGTCTTGCGGGCTCTGGAGTTTTTTTTTATCGCCTTCGCTGAAGCCGGTGCGCTTTTCTTCGTAGGCGGTTTAGCCGCCGGCGACTTCACCGAAGCTGTCTTCCGTGCTGTCGCCTTGGCTGCCCGTGCCTTCTTAGCATCAGCTTTCGCGATCGAGTCCGCCAGCCAGTCATTCTTGCTGGAGGTGCCGCGCCCTGCAACTTTCTTGCTGCTTGTCCACTCCGCCGAGCCCGCGTCGCTCGCGATCTCCTTTAACGATCGCTTCGTCAGTACCGAGTTGTCGTACTTATCGATGTCATAGCCGGTCTGCACATAAGCGTCGCGATGCTTGATCAGCAACCACTCGGTGCCCTTATTGCCGGGTTTGCGAGATTTGATGTGGATGAGCGCGAAGCTTCCCTTTAGCTTCTGGCCATCGAGGCGAAACTTGAGGTCGCCCTTGGCCAGCATCTCGCGCGCATCGCCCTCTGGCTCCCACGTGCCCACATCCCAGACCATGACCGTGCCTGCGCCGTAATTGCCCTCTGGAATTGTGCCCTCGAAATCAAAGTACGAAACGGGATGATCTTCCACCTGCATCGCCAGTCGCTTGTCGGCGGGGTCGAGCGACGGACCCTTGGGCACGGCCCAAGACTTGAGCACGCCATCCATCTCCAAACGGAAGTCATAATGCAGCCGCGTGGCGCGGTGCTTCTGTACCACGAACCGCCGTTGTCCCGGCTTGCCAACCTTGGGCGGAGGCTCGGGCGTTTGTTTGAAATCTCGTTTCCGCTTATATTCTTCGAGCGCCATGCGCACTTAGATGAACACAGGAGCGCGCGGTGCTGCAAGCAGTCCGCGGCCAAACTTTTGCTACAATGCGAATACCGCATACGTGGGCGCTTAACTCAGCGGTAGAGTGCCACCTTCACACGGTGGAAGTCATAGGTTCGAATCCTATAGCGCCCACCATATTTTCAAGGGTTTACGAGCAACCGCCAAAAAGCCCGTTCCGCAAATCTTCCACAATTCACTGGATCATCTCCGTGGCGACTCCCATCTCCCGGAGAAACGCGCCTTGAGCCGCCCGTGTCTCCTCCCCGTCGCCCTGGGTGTACAGGTCGAGCGTGGTCTGAATACGGCTGTGGCGAAGCAGGCTCTGCACAGTTTTAGGCTCGGCCTTGCCCTTGTTCACCAGCCAGCTTGAAAGCGAGTGCCGGAGATTGTGAAGGCCAAAGCGGTAGCCATCCGGTATCTGGATCCCTGCAGCTTTAGCGGCGGGGCGCAGATGGTCCGCAACAAAGACGGCAGGCGAGATGGGAACTCGACCCTCCGCTTTAAGGGACGGGAAAACAAAATCCGTTTCCTTGGCGTAGGGCGTTTGTTCCTTCCAGGCCAACAAGAATTGCGCGAGGCCGGGGTGCATCGGCACATAGCCCTCGCTCCTGCGGGTCTTGGTGGGACCGTCTTTGCCTCGTGACCAGCGTTTGGTGATCGCAATCTTCCCTTCCTCCCAGAGCACATCCGCCCAGCGCAGCGCCAAAAGTTCGGAGGCGCGCAGGGCAGTTGCAGCACAGGTGAGGATAAGAATCCGGTGGAGCGGATTGGCAAAGCTCTCGATGATCTGCCATGTTTGCCTAGGCGTCACAAGGATGGCCTTGTAATCCGTAGTGGAGCGAGTTTCGACCGGCAGCACCGGATTGTTCTTCACGAGCTGATGTAGGGCCCCGATCCGGTAAATCCGAAGCATGGTGCCGCGCAATTTGCTGATCGTGGTCCATGCCAAGCCCTTCTCGGCATGAAGTGTTCTGAGCCAATGCTGTATATCGAGCGGTTTGATATCGTCCGCGATAGCTTCTCCCCATTGCGGGATAAGGTAGGCGTGGGCGATATGTGAGGTGTTAAGGACCGTGCGTTCGGTCTTGGGACGAAGCGCGTCCGGCCCGCAATCATTTTCAAGATAGTGCAGCGCCAAGGCATGAAAGCGGATGCGGGTATCAGCTTCCTGGGCGTTGATGCGAACAAGCAGCCCTGAACGCTCGATTTCTCGTCGGGCGGCCTTCTCCGTGGGAAGGTCGCGGACAAGGCCAACGAACTCACGGCATTCCAGCCGCTTGCCATCGGCGCGAGTTATCCGGTAGCGCAGCATCCATCGATCTCCGGCCCTGTGATGCACCTTGCGTAAAGCTCCGCGCTGAAAACTCATAGTTGCCTCGTTTCAGCGTGAAGACTGCCCGTGAGGGATGGTATCGCGTTTTTGGGTTCGCGGGTTTGTTAGCCGCTGCTCTAACGCGGCTGCCAGCTCGGAAAGCCGGAAAACCCACACCTTTCTTACACTTCCTGTTCCAAGTGGATACGCACCAACTAAGCCACTCCGTGCCAGCGCAAGAAGCTGACGCCTTTTCACGGAAAGGAACCGTGCGGCTTCTTCAGCTGAGACAAAGGGTTCAGGCGCTCTGATAACCCCAAGTGCGCCTTCGGAGGGGCTGACAATGTGGAGGGTTCGACGCTCGGTCACTAATGCTTTGGTTTCGGACATGATCTGCTCGCCCAACGCCAGAAAACCAGCGGCTCTGAAGTACAAAGGGCTCCCGATCAGTTCGCTGAATCGGATGCCTCGCTTCCGGACCCGTAATCTGGCATTACGGGTGAGCGCCATCGAGTGGACAGACGCCCACGCGATTCGCCCGTCGCTGTCAGATTTGAAAAGGTTCTGGAACTGCAAGTACCGAATGCTCGAGGGAGCGAGCCAGGAGGAAGCAAACGATGCTCCCTCCGCGATTCGCCGAGCGGACCAATCACGGCCGCACTTAATGACCTGCGATCCGGAGATGCAGGTGAGCAGTCAACGTCTTTGAGCAGATTGAAGTGAGCTGAGTAACAGATTCGAACAACGTGAGCATTGGTGCCCACGGGACAGGCCGGAAGCCGCGTTAGGCTGCAGCCGCCGGAGGAAGAATCGAAACCACAGTGCTCCGTGATCTCCAATCCTTGTGCGCAACACTTAAAACTATTTCGGGTTCGAACGCAAGAGAAAAGTTGCAGTGACGCGAAACTTTCGAGAGTTGCTGGATTCCGGAGCCGTGAATTTGGTTTCTGTATCCTTTCTATTTGCCAATCCCGCCGCTTCTGTCGTAACGTGCCCTTCGCGATGAGTAGTCGAGAAGTCAACATTAAGGCTCTTCAACGGTCCTGGGCACGGTCCCCGAAATTTGCAATCCCTCTTCCACGGCCCGCCAATGCTCAGGTCCGGTATTCCTGTCCAACATGTGGAAGCGAAAACACAACGCGGCTTTCCGCCGTCTATATGTCTGGTGTCTCTCGGTTCTCAGCGGTGAGGAGCGGGTTCGGATGGGCGGGAGGGCCTGCCGGCGGGAGCGGTTGGACAGAAGGAACTTCACAAACTCAGTTGAGTCTGCTCGCAGCCCCTCCTAGGAAGCGCAGTTACTGGCCAGGGGTCGGCTTAATTGCAGTGAGCCCGTTGATTTCAGCTCTAGCTGCCGAAGGTCTTCGCAGGATCACTGGGCGTGTGCAATTGACCTTACGCTTCGAAGATCTTGCAACAGGTTCATTCTTCGTGCTCGCCGTCGTCGCTTTCCTCCTTCTGATCAAGGCTTTCGCATACAACCGAAGGACTTGGCCGATGCTTTTGCTCCGTTGGAACATGAGTTTCACATGCTCCAGGTGCGGTCGGGTATTCATGCCTGGCGTTGGCCCGTGAGGCACACTTGCGATTTAGCTCAGAGACATTCGGCGATCAGTCAGTTCTGCACGCTCCAAGCGAAGGTGAATGCAACTGTGTCCAAGAAAAAGAATCCTTCTGACCTCCCTCATTTCGAGATGGCTCCGTGGCAAGCTCTTCAGGAAAAGGTACTAGGGACTATCAACGACTTCTCCGAAGAGAATCCGCATGTGCCGAATGCGCTACTGCTGACAGGAACCGGGCTAGCATACGTGACGTTTGCAACGACCCGGTACGGTTCGGAAGCGTTCCAATATGTGTACGAAAACGTCCGATCCATCGTCGAGCTATTTCAATCGATCATCGACGACGAGCGGAAGCACCTTTCCAAACGCACTGCTGGCAACATCAAAGAAACGAAGAAGATGCTGGAACAGAAATGGATGCTGTTGGAGTCCATCCGCGAGAAGGTAAACAGACTTGTTGAGCAAGAAATCAGCCGACTTCAAGAGAGCGAAGGGAAGCCCAACTAAACAGCCGACGCGAGTTGCTGACCTTACACAAAGAAGGCTTGGTGAATGCCGTCGCCTGAGTGCCAGCGATTCTTCTGCATCGAATAACTCAGCCGATTGATTTTTAGAATTCTGAGGCCCCTATGTTCAGCAAAACGTTTTTGCCAGCCTTCGTGATCGGGATGCTTCTTCTAACGGCTTGCCAAAAGGCCGAGATGCCGGTTCCAACAGAACAAGACGGAGCGCAGGTGTGGCACGATCTCCTCAAGAAGGACCACGGAATTGAGCTTGTGTCTTTTAAGAAGACGAACGGACGCTTGGACGGCAGCCATTATCTTTTGGATTTTGAGGCACAGGTTCGGTATCTCGACAATGGAATTCATGACCCTGCCGCAGCTCCAGGCGTCGGTATTCGTGCCAATCGCAAAGGAACTGTTGAGACTGTGAAGGGATCTTACGAATTCCAAAAAACGGAAAATGGCTGGAAAGGCCAAGATGGGAACATCTACGCATTTAAGCAGTAGACCCACGAGCTTCCCAGAAGCGCACGAGCAAGACACCGATCAAATTTGACGCAACTCCGGAATGTTCCTAACCTCCTCCCACCCTGAGACAGGGTCGGAGAGGGGTTAGGGGTGTTTCAATCTTCTGAGCACGTCCATCAAGCGCTCACGCACGTCGGGTACATCACCGATACCGTGACGGCCACCGCCGTCTATCTGGCGGCCAGTTTACAAAAACCACTACTGTTGGAAGGACCGGCTGGGAGCGGCAAAACAGAGCTCGCTTACGCGGTGTCACGCGCGATCGGTGCCCCACTGGAGCGCCTGCAGTGCTACGAGGGCATTACCGAGGAGAAGGCCATTGGCAAGTTCGACGAGGGCTTGCAGAGGCTGTACCTCGACACTGTTACGCGTGGCGCCGGGGCCTCTGATTGGGCCTCGCTGGGCAAGCAACTCTCAGCGCTGGATTTCTTCGCAGCAGGCCCGCTGCTCAAAGCACTGCAGTATCCATCGCCTTGCGTCTTGCTCATCGACGAACTGGACAAGGTAGACCACAGTTTCGAGGCGACTCTGCTTGAGGTGCTCTCTGTGTGGCGCCTGTCCATTCCCCGCCTTGGAACGGTTCCAGCCTCCTCGATTCCATTTACCGTTTTGACCTCGAACGAGGAACGAAGATTGGGCGATCCCATACGCCGACGCAGCCTGTACGTGCGGGTCGAGCACCCGAGCGCTGAACGCGAAGGTGAGATCGTTGCACGGCGCACACCGGAAGCGGGAGCGCCAGCACACCGGCTGATCGCCGGATTCGCCAAGGCACTAAGGGCCTACAGCCTCGAAAAGCCGCCATCCGTGTCCGAGATGATCGACATGGCGTTATCGCTACAGCACTTGGGGATCGATGAGATCACCAGCGAGCATCGCGACATGCTGCTTCCGCTGCTGGCGAAGACAGAGCGCGACCGCCAGCGCCTGCTGTTGCGAGATGGATTCGCGAGCATCATTCATGCGGCCCGGCATTACGCGGAGTCGATGGAAACCACTGAGGTGCAGCACACGCTCGCAGAGTCTGAAGTGTTGGCAAAAGGGGCTGCGGCATGAGAAGGATATCGCTCCTTTTGCCGGTCCTCACGGTGGTTCTCGCTACTCGGAGTTGGGCTGCCGACCATGCTGAGGCTGCCTACTATGCCGATGCCTATGCGCGGCATTATCACGTTCCACCGGAGCTGGTGCGCGCAATCATCCGCCAGGAATCGAATTGGAACCAGCGTGCAGTCTCGGAGAAGGATGCTCGCGGATTGATGCAGCTGATGCCGGGTACCGCAGCCCGCTTCGGTGTGCGGAACTCATTCGATATCAGCCAGAACGTAGGTGGCGGCGTCCGGTACCTGCGTGATTTGCTCGCGCAGTATCACGGGGATATTCGTCTGACCGTAGCCGCCTATTACGCCGGGGAACACAGGGTCCATTCCCTCCAATACAGCAATGCAGACGTCATCCGTTACGTGGAAGACGTCAGACGACGATACCTGCAAGAGCTATCGGCCAAACATACATCGAAGGAGCCTAACCGATGAAAGGTCACATCATAACGATCGCATCCGCTGTACTGATCGCTTTCGCCCCCACAGCGGGTTACGCACAGGAAGCTCCAGCCAGCCACGAAGATGTTCAGCCTGTCATTTCGAATCTGACCATTTCGCCGGATACAGTAACCGACCTGCGGCTCAAGCCGCTGTATGCGGCAACGATTCGCATGCCTGAGCCGGTCTCATCGGTGGTTGTCGGCGCTCCAACTTTCTTCCAGGCTGAACACAATGAGCACGAGCCGGAACTGGTGGTTGTTAAACCGATCACTACCCAAGTTGCAGCAAGCAACCTGTTGATCGCCACCAAGTCAGGCCAGGTGGTCAGCCTCAGGCTGATCAGTGATGGCGCTGTGAGCAGCAATACCAAACCGGTAGATTTCGTACTGACCTACAAGCAGCGAAAGGGCTTTCTGATCGGTCCGTCAGAGGAGACCTCGCAGGCAAATCCGGCTTCAGTCAAGCAAGACCCCTCGGCCTACGAATCCGCCTATCGGCAACAGGCAAATGTCTCGAGCCCCGCTTGGAGCTGCGAACCGCGGTGATCTAGCGGCGAGCCTCGGTGCCGTCACCGAAGATGGACCCGACGCGATTGTCGCTTTTTCAGTCCTGAACAACAGCCAGCATTGGATCGAGTTGCTACCGCCACAGGTTGAGTTGGGCAACCCAACTGGGAGCGGCAATCAATCAACCGATGATCGGAGCAAGAAAAAAGTGCTTGCCGACCAGGTTGCCATCCGTGATTTCCGATTCACCCAACGAAGACTTGCCCCCGGGGCGCGCGCCGATGGCGTCGTGCGCCTCGTTCGTCCCGATTTCAAGCAGTACCAGGAACACATGCAACTGGTGCTGGCGACTGCCGATGCAGTGAATCGGCCACTGCTGGTCGATCTGCCATTCACAGCCCCTACAGCTACCGCAAGCAGCGCGTCCGCCAAGTAAATAGAGAGGAGTCCCATGTCTCAGATGAATCAAGACACAAACAACGGTTCGCGGAAAGCTCATACGCTCTATCTCACCGAATTGGAGCGCCAGGCACAGGAGGCTCAGGACAAGGAGTCAACAAGCGAAACGCCGCAAGAGATGGCCGCGCCAAAGCGCAGCTTCCGCATGGCGAAGGATGACAAAACCGTACGCCTGCTGATCGGATTTGCGGGCGTCGTTGCGGTTGCATTCATCATGCTGATCCTGTTCTCCGACAAGGGCAAACCGCGAACCAAGAAGACCGCTGATGCAAGTTTGGGACGTCCCAAAACGTCGGACACTGCCGTTCCATCTGACAACGGCTCTGTGGTTCCGCAGGGCAGCATGCAGCCGATGCGGGAAGACCAGCAGCAGCCTGGACAGGTGAACGCGAACGATATCGAGAACACGAAAAAAGCCCGGGTTGGCGCAGGCGAGGCCAAGTCGGCTCGGGCAGATGTTCAGGCAAGAAACCTTGGCCAGATTCCCGCGTTTCCAAAGTCAAGCGACAACGGCGATAGCTGGGCACCGCCTCCGTATGGGCAGCAGGAATCCGCGGGCGCAAGTGCTGCACAGGCACAGGACAAAGCAGTTGATAGCCTCGCCAAACCGTCGCTGGTGTTTACTGCGAGTACGGAGAAATCGTCGCAATTCGCCCAACCGGTCAAGAGGTTCCGTTGCTCGATATGGGCACTGGTTCGCGTTTGGCAGCGAGGTTGGCATCGGTTGTTACGACTGCAGTGGATCAACCCGTAATTGCAATCGTCGAGTACAGCTACGAGCACGACGGACAACTTATCGTGCCCGCGGCTCCAAGGCCGTCGGTTCTCTCCATCAGGCGGACCGCAGCGGCTACCTGCAAATCCACTTCGACCATCTGGAAACGCCTGACGGTTCGTCATTCCTACCGACGCTCTCACGAACGACACCAACCTCGGCCCATTGCGCGGCAAGGTAACGGGCACAGGACGAGGCAAGAACTTGCCGTGCGTGCGGCCACGGGCATCGGGCAGATGAGC
The DNA here is from genome assembly GCA_963819055.1 of uncultured Acidobacteriaceae bacterium. Taxonomy (GTDB): domain Bacteria; phylum Acidobacteriota; class Terriglobia; order Terriglobales; family Acidobacteriaceae; genus Bog-257. The sequence goes on from CAWFUT010000031.1 coordinate 113,066, forward strand.
GCGATGCTGGTTGGACAACCCAACCTGAATGGCGCGATCAGTGAAGCCGATCTCATGCGGATGCAACTGGCAGAAAATGTCGGCACCGCGGGCGATGAAGAGATCAACCGGATGACCCTGATGGAACATCCCATCGTGACCCTGCCCGCAGGTTTGCCCATCTATGTGGTGTTTGAGAAGGCGCAGAGCAACCTCACGGAACGAGCCAACGGGCTGCAGCGCAGCTTCGGCAATGCATTCGCGAGTCCCCACTGACATCAACCAGGCGTATTCTCCCTCAGCCCCGGCTGCCGTGCTGGGGCTTTCTCTTTGCCGTCTTGAAGCAACGAAGTTAAGGAATTCTCCGTTTTGACAATTCCGGAATTGAGAACAACATCGCATCGCAGACGATTCCGGAATTGTCATTTCTAATTTCCGCAACGGTGCCCATATTCACGCCCATCCGAGTGAATGCGCCGCATGTTTTATATCCCTGAACATTGCTCAGAAAAACATGGCGGAGCAACGCCGCATTTCTTAATCCGTCTCACCTCGAAATAGCTGAAACTTCGAGCGAGAAAGTAGCCCCAAGAATTTGAGGCAACTCGGAAGAGGTCATACATTCTGCTCACCCGGCGGAATCACCGCCTCGGAGAGAGAGCCTCATGACCAACTCGCGACCTATGACCTGGTACAGCTCGCCCCTGATCCGGGCGATCGGTGCCGCCCTCCTGTTCTTCAGCTTTGTTTCTGTCCCCATCGTCACCTCCGCGCAGAACCTGGGCAAGCAGCCGGCGACGGGACAAGCCGTGCAGGGAGAGCAGGCCAGCC
>CAWFUT010000032.1:0-276780 GCA_963819055.1 uncultured Acidobacteriaceae bacterium
TAACTCTGACGCCGGTTTTTAGCTGTTCGAAGGATTCGAAATCGTGGCCGAGGCGGATCCGTTCGAGCGGCAGTGCCGACAGCAATGCATCCAGCAGGTCCGAGCGGCGTGTGCATAGCGCGGGCACCTCAAACCGGCCCAGCGCAATATCCATCAGGATCGTACCCGCACTGGAGCGGACGAGAAAATGCTGACTCGTGCCGCTCGATGCTGCTACTCTTTCAAGCAGGCCGAATTCCTTTAGAACGCGCGTGGCGTTCGGCCAGAGCATCATGCCCGCACCTACTTCGCGGAACTCGGTGGCCCTCTCGTAGACTGTTGTTTCGATGCCCGCGCGGTGCAGAGCCACCGCGGCGGCAACGCCGCCAATTCCACCGCCGATAATGCCGATATTCAATTTGTGCAACTTCATTTGATCCAGAATTACGTTAATTACGTTTGCGAACTCGTTGAGCCGGAGTCGCACAGCTTCTCTGAGCGTCGGGAGAGCTCGAAAGAAACGTGTACAACGCTGCCTCCGCTAAACAATCGCAGTCTTCGGTGTCACGTTCGTTCAAATATAGGGATTCACTAACTTAGACGCCTGCGATGCGATTTTGATCGTGACAATTTGTTCATGTGAACTACTGCGGCAGTCATCAACCGGAAGGTCATCGCCGCCCCTCGCAGGCGAGCGCGATCATAGCCGGCACATCCTGCCACTCCACTACCGAGGATGAGAACTTCGTCTTTCACGGGGAGGAGTGCCGCAAGGGCGCGGGGGTTTCCTATTGAACCCATAGCCGGCGACTATCAGGCACGACGGGTGGTAAGCGCGCGCCAGTTGAGTCCGACGTCGACAACAAGCAAGGAAACCAGCGTAAACGCGATGACGCCGACGGCAGAGAGGGTGTCGCCGAGGTGGCTCCAGTAGCGGGGCCAGAGATTGAGCACGCGGCTGGAGACGAAGGTAAACGTGACTGCGTAGGAGCGAATCATCCATTGGCGATGTTGGACGATTTGACGATTACGCGCAGTGATCAAGGCCACGGTGGTGCAGACAATCCAGGCGGCGGCCTGCATGGAGGTTCCTGGCAGGCCGGGGCGGCCCCAAGCGAGGGCGATTCCGGTGAAGGCGCCGACAAAGACGGCGACGACGTAGGTGCGGCCGAGGACGCGATGGAATTTCAAGTGACGCTGGCGAAGGCGCGACGAGAACTGCACAGGACCGGCTAGGAGAGCGATGATGCCGCAGAGTGTATGGGGGATGAGGAGATGACGGTCGGCGATGACCTGCAGACGGTAGGCGTGGTACATGGGGTAATCGGTGACGAGTAGAACTTCTGAAGTGATGAAGACAAAGAGCGCAGTGAGGCCAAGGGAAATCCAGAGAAAGACTCTGAATCTGGAACCGCCAGAACTGGGCGTGAGAAGGGTGGAAGATGCCATTATTCGCCTCTTAGACAGATAGACGTAACGAGGGTGCGAAGAGGGCGAAGGGTGACAGAAAAGTCATATTGATAGTGTCTCATGGTCAGCGTCCATCAGGCACGACGGGTGCAGGGCGTGGCTCCCTCAGTAAACAAGCGTGGTGGTCGGACGAAGATAGTTTTGTCGTTCTGCTGGTAACGGTTCTTGCCATCCGTAGAAGGCTTCGCAGAAATGAGGCAGCGCCGACATTGGACGAGCTCTAGACCAAAGGCCAGCGGCAGCATCGTCTCGTAAAAACCAAGTCGCGTTCCATGACACTTCGATTGGCGATCGCCTGCTTTCCAGACCTTACCGTCGCTCTGTGGGTCGCCCAAGGACTGGCGTATTAGCGTGAAGTTATTTTGCGATCAAAAATCCATAGTTTCCTGTTTGCCGACCAACCGGGAACTATTCCCATTCGCGGACAAGGGCGTTTGCGTTTCCTAGTTACCCACATCTATCGTTAACTGGCTGAAGGCCGAACCCCAATGAATATCTCATTTGACCGTTTATCATGGACGTGCCAGACCACCGAAGTCTTTTCATTGCGCTCAGACGAACCAGTAAACGGCGTGGATCTTCTATGGTAATGCGAAGCTTTAAGACTGGCCATGATGCCGCTCGCCGACGATTCTGTTTGGCGATGTTGGGATTTGTCATGGCGCTTATGCTGCTGCCCTTTTCCTACAAAGTCGAAAGTCGCTTGGAGACAGCTGTTCTCATCAAGGGCGCAGAATCCAGAAAAGTTGACCTGGACCTGGCGAAGCGTTTCCAGTCTCCATACGCGCACCCCTTGATTCTGGTGATCAGCGGTATTCCCGATCCGGATTCAGCAGAAGGCACAGATGCATTGGCCTTCTTAACCAGTTCATTGCGTAGTGTGCCTGGAGTGTCGGGTGCCGTCTCGAGTCTGGATTGGCCGGATCCACTGTTCACTGGGAACAATGGCGGCGCCTTGATCATCGTCGGGTTCGACCCGCACGATGAAACTGCCGAGGCGTTGGTCCCCAAACTGCGTGCAAAAGCAGACTGGATGGAAGGTCAGCTTAGGTCGCAATACCCCAATATCAAACTGGAGATTACGGGGGAAGCGCCACTGACCTTCGATCTTCGCAAGGTCAGTGCAGATGAGGTCGACCATGCCGAGGAGCGAGCGATGCCGGTAACTCTCGTGCTGCTGTTGCTGGCTTTCGGCAGTCTTGTGGCCGCGCTATTGCCGCTGGGAGTTGGAGTGTTCTCAATCTCGATGGCGATGGGTGCGGCTGCGCTACTGGCGCATTATTTGCACCTGTCGATTCTGGTGCAGAATCTGGCGACAATGCTCGGCCTTGGCTTGGGCATCGACTATGCATTGCTGATGGTGAGCCGGTTTCGCGAAGCACTGGCCGAAGGCTTTGATCCCGGCCACGCAGCCGATATTGCTGCCGGGCAAGCGGGGCGGACACTGATAATCTCGGCCGCGACAGTTGCAATCGGGTTTTCAGCACTGCTGACTGTGCCCATCAGCGAACTGCGCTCTATCGGGGTAGCTGGCCTGCTGGTAACTGTTTTTAGTGTCATGCTGTGTACGTTCATTCTGCCTTGGGTGCTTGGTCTGCTAGGGCATCGCATCAATGCCGCCAGAGTGCGTCTTCCGGCCAGACGATTCAAAACGCGGGACAGCCTAGGCGCGGCGAGCAAGCGGTGGGTGCGGTGGGGCACCATCATAACCGGCCGGCCCTGGACAGCTTTGCTTGTCGCCGGGATTCCACTACTGATTCTGGCGTCCCAGGCGCGGAGAATCTCTCCCGGGCTTCCCGACCATGGCTCGTTCCCGGCCGCAGCCAAGTCGGTGCAAGCGCTGCATACGCTTCAAGGCATGGGGCGGTCGGGTATTGTACAGGCTCTCCGAGTGGTTCTGGAGTTACCGCCGCAGTCTCCGCCGCTCTCGCCGGCTGGCTGGCTTGCCGTCAGTCGCTTGACGAAGCGCTTCCAGAGCGACCCTAGAGCGGAAGAGGTCTTATCCCTCCCGACCCTCACGGGAATGTCTGACACTACGGATGCTCTCGACGATGTGCCCGAGTCAATCCGCAAGACTTTTCTGAGCAGCGATCGCCAAGCAACCTTGATTGAGTTGCTGCCCACCGCCTCTCTTTCGCCCAACCAACAGATACGATGGGTACGAGAGGTGCGTTCCTTCGATGTCGCGGCAATCACCGGCGTGCCCGGCGCTGTGTTGCGCATCGGCGGCGTTCCCGCATTCGACGCAGATTATGACTCGGTAGTAAAAAAGCAGTTGCCGAGGGTGGTCCTTGGCGTCGTGTTGGGGAGCTTGCTGGCGCTCCTGATCGGGTTACGTTCTTTATTTGCGGCTGTCAAAGCAATTCTGCTCAATCTACTCTCCGTTGGCGCTTCATTCGGTGCGTTAGTTGTCGTTTTTCAGGAAGGCCACGGTAGCAAACTGTTTGGGCTCGACGGACCGACCGGCGTCATATACCCGATCGTGCCGATTCTCGCCTTTGCCATCGTCTTCGGATTGAGCATGGACTATGAGGTCTTCCTGGTCGCCCGAGTCCTCGAAGAACGGCGGCGGGGTCTATCCGAGAGATCAGCGGTGATCGAAGGCCTGGCGCGTACGGCCGGGCTCATCACGAGCGCCGCGGCAATTATGATTGCCGTCTTCACCGCATTCACCATGGGAAGCTTTCTGGTCGTCCAAATGCTGGGTTTTACGCTCGCCGTGGCGGTGTTCATTGATGCTACAGCGGTGCGGATAGTTGTCGGGCCGGCGCTATTGCAACTTGCCGGCGACTGGAATTGGTGGCCCTTTGGCTTATATGGGGCACCGGCAACATCTGAAAAGGAGCTTGTCCGATGACGGTGAACACCGTGGATGCTTCCGTGACAGCACCGTGCCTCGCAACAGCGTAACTAAACGATTCGATTTATTTCACTTTCTCTCCTTGAGCGCTGGACTGGCTGATATCAAAGTCCTTGCGTCCAAGATTGGCCTTGGCTGAGCCCCTTTCGATCAAAAGAATCGAGGAGCCAGCCTTACCTTGCAGCTTTGCCTCCACTCGCGTCGCAGACCAAACGCCGCTGACCTGCCGCAGCCCATAGTAAATGAATTCCTTCTGCTGCTTTGTCCCGCGAAGCGTTTTCACCACATGCACAGGGTACAAAATGCCGCGGTCAATCCACGATGTTACCGAATCATAGTGAGTCTGGTCCTGAGAGGAGGACATGCTCTTAAGGACAAAGCAATCCCGTGCGCCGTATTTCTCCGGTGCCAGGAGTTCCTGATTCTTCCAGAAAAACTGGCTCTCTACCATGTCTTCGTAGGAGAAGTCCGTTCCCACTAGTGAGTCGTTCCAACGTTCGAATGGCAATACGCTGGCGGCTTTCTCGCCGGGAAGTAGCGCCTCGACAGTCAGGTGCCCACTCACGGTCATATGCAGAAGGAGAGTCGTCTTCTCTGAGCCAGGCCCCGAGATTTCGCATAGCAGACGCAGACCATCGGGAAACCAGTGGGCCTTGGCGACAAACTTGTAGTTCGTGCGCTTGCCATTACCTTCCACTTGTGTGAGTCGCCCGCTCACGCGGTAGTCCAATTTCTCAATACGCTGGCGCGAGCCAGTCAGCACAGTCTCCAGGTCAGGATTCGCCGCGAAAGCCCGCGACGGATGCACCAGCGACAACAGCACTAGCAAAACGATGGACGATTGAATCGTGCCAAAGGCGCAATTCGCCCATCTGGCCTCGGGATGCCGGCCAAACTTGCGGCTGCGAGAGAGCATTGCGACGCGGCGCAGGAAAGTCATGGCTATGTTATACAGCCAAAGTCCGTATAAGGGCCCATCTAGGCGAATGGGTAGTGATTATCGAGCCGTAGTATGCGGCCCATTCTTCCGCCATGCGGCCCGTAACATTTGACGGCTCCTCCGAGCAAACATCAATTATCATAGGCCGAGCCTGTTCTGGGTTCACTTGGTTGCTTTCACGGCAACCGGTGGGAGGAAATTCATGTCGAAAAGACGTGTCCACGGTACGATACGATTCGCCGTTTTCTTCTTCTTAGCGTCCGCCGTGTTTCCGTCACTAAGCCGAGCGCAGGTTCCTGTTTTCAAGATTACGACGGAAGACAGCTCGGTTAAATTCTCCGTGAAGGCATCGGTGGCCATAAACGGTACTTTCGACAAGTGGGATGCCACTCTAACCTTTACGTCTCCTGATGTGACGACTGGCGTTTTGGACATTAAGATTCAGGCAGACAGTGTCAATACCGGAAGTGGTATGAAGGACGACAAGCTGAAGGGGCAAGACTTCTTCGACGTCAAGGAGGATCCTTTGATCACATTCCGGTCAAAGAAGATTGTCCAGACTGGCCCCAACACGTTCGATGTGCAGGGCGACTTCACGATTCGTGGAGCCTCTAAACCCGAGACGTTGACGCTAACCGTTTCCGGCGAGGGGACAGGCTCAGGCGAGATTCATGGGACCATGGCCTTCAACCGTAAGGACTACGGGATGACCAAAGGTATTCCCTTCGTTAAGATCGCCGACACCGTCGAGGTGACTGTCGACCTCAAGGGGAAGCGAGTCAGCGGGCCTGCATTGGTCTTTAACAAATAGGCAGCCTGCAACTTTCCCGACTGTCGCGCTGTGACGCGAATTATGGAGTGTGGTGAACAAGGGGGCTGTGAACGCGGCAACCGACGCCACAAACCATCGTTGGCCTGCTGTAAGCCCTTTTTGCGGTCCCTTTGAAAATGGAGATCCAGTGGCCGGTCGCTTTGATTTGAAAATCGGCGATCATCTCGAGAATGCCGAGACGAAGAGATACTATACCGAAAGAAATTTTTCCGAGGTCGCGCCCCGGTACGATTTCATCACTAGAGCACTTTCTTTCGGACAGGACGCGGCATGGAAGCGCACTCTGATTTCATGGCTTCCCTCTCACGAGTCCCCTGTTTGCATTGATCTCGCCTGCGGCACCGGCGACATCGCGTTTCTGCTGGCCGGCAAATACCCGCGTGGCCGCATCAGCGGAGTGGACATCACCGAGCCGATGCTGGATATCGCCCGTCACCGCAATACCTATTCGAATGTCAGTTTCGCCAACCAGGATATGGGATCGCTCGACATCGTTTCCGAATCCGTGGACATCGTCACCGGTGGCTACGCCCTGCGGAATGCAGCGGAGCTTGGAACAGCCATTGACGAAATCAGCCGCGTTCTAAAACCCTGCGGCGTGGCGGCCTTTCTCGATTTCTCCAAACCGGGCGGGAAGATCCCTCAGAGGATGGAATACTGGGGTCTGAAAACATGGACCGGACTGTGGGGCACGCTCCTGCACCGCAATCATGAAGTCTATAGCTACATAGCCGAAAGCCTCCAGCGCTTTCCCGACCGCTCTCACTTGCGAAATATTTTCCGGGACAAAGGATTTTCTGTAGTCGAATCCCGTCTCTTTTTTGGTGGGGTCACCGAACTGCTGATGGTCCAAAAACGGCGCGATGGCGAAGCGCCATGACCGATGCCTTTCAAAATCGTATTACCATTGCAGAAGTAGAAGCTCCGAACAAAATCCTGGCCCCATGGCGGCAAGCAGACCGAGCGTGCCCGGCTCAGGACGGCGGTGCTTCATTACATCTTCGAGCACAACCAGCACTGAAGCCGAAGACAGATTTCCCACCTTGCGCAGGCTATCCCAGGAGGCATCCAGCTCGCCATTGTGCAACCCGAGTGCTGTAGCGCAGGCCTCGAGCACCTTTGGTCCTCCGGTGTGTAGAACCCAGCTTTGAAGGTCGCTTCGCCGGTATCCGTTGTCCGCCAGAAACGCGTCCACATCTCGCCCCAGGTTTTGCCGAATCAGTTTCGGAACCTCGGTCGACAGCACGATGCGGAAGCCTTTCTCGGAAATATTCCAGCCCATCATTTCCTCTGTACCGGGGTAGAAAATCGACCTGGTCGCGAGGATTTTAGGTCCAGAGATCTCAGAGCTCGAGGACTCAAATTCCGCTCCTGTCACGATGACGGCGGCAGAGCCATCGGCGAAAAGGCCCGACGAGATCAGGTTCGCGACCGACAGATCTTCGCGCTGCAGAGTGAGTGAACAGAGTTCCACCGATACCAGAGCCGCCGCCTGCGAAGGGTAGGCGCGAACGTAATCTGCGGCGCGCGCAATTCCGGCGGCGCCAGCTACGCATCCCAGGCCAAAAATCGGAGTGCGGCGAATGTTGGCTGGAAGTCCCATACGATTGATCAGCAGAGCGTCGATGGACGGGCTTGCGACTCCGGTGACTGTCGTGAACAACAAGGCTCCCAAATCGTGTGGCTTCAGACCGGCATTGTGCAGTGCCAGGCAGAGCGCCTGCTCCGCCAATTCTTGTGCGACCTTGATCCAGACGTCGTTGGCCTGGCCCCAAGTCTTGATGTCCAGGTATCGCTCTGCCGGGACGGCAAGGTAACGGCCGTCCACGGCCACGTTGCGATGCAGCCGTGCCAGCAACAGAGGATTCTTAAGTTGGTCTCCCCAATAGTCCTGGAGGCGTTCCAGAAGAACCTTCTGGGAGTAGTAATGCTTCGGGAATGCACTCGCCGCGCTTGCAATCCTCATGGATTCTGAGTCCCTGAGGATGATATCGTACATTGATCGGATTTGATTATCGGTATGTAATCCTGCAGAAGAGTCTTCAATGCCCTGCTCCTGTGTGGGTTCTGGGAGTGAAGGAATAATTGCCGAATTGTGGGCCACTCGGAAGCCATCTACTTTGACGGGTTGTCGGCAAACCGTTCAACTGCCACTCGCATGCGAAGTCCCGAGATACAAAGCTTCCGGGAAAATGCTCCCCAGAATCTGGCCTGCGTTCAGGAACGTGTTACGGCTGTGGTTTATGCGTCAAGCCGACTGAGAGCGTTTGGAAGATTCCGGGCAGCAGGGCATTGAAAGCCAGAGCGACGCCTGTGAGCGGGCTAAACGGTGGGGGCAGCAAGGGAGGTTCTTATCCTTCTCCCGTACCTGCAAAAAAGAAAGCATTCATCTCGGAGGTGATCCTACAGGCTCTCAGCAGTAGATAAATAACGCAGGCACCCACAGCCATGAGGATCTGCTTCCTGCTGCCATGGACAATTTCCTTAAGGCTCCAACTCTCTGCACTTCCATACGTTTACCCGTAAGAAGAATCATCCTCTGTGGCAGTGACGTCCAAGCTTGGCAGTCTCTGGACGCGGCGCTCTACTCCTTGGAGCTCCTGGACCAGCTCATCTTTAGTCAATTCTCGAGGATGAAGGAAAGCCGCGCCAGCAACGGCTGGAGCGGCACGCGAGGGATTTTTGTCGGCAGCAGTTTGCAGACGCGGCAACGACACACGCCGAAGCGAGCACCGAGTAAAAAGCCATATTTAACCGTTCGAATGGGAACTTAGGCGATGCCGCCGCCGAAGCTTTGGTCTGAGTGATATGGCGAACCACTTCAGCCTTGGATCGCTTTGCAGGCTCAAAATCGACCTGCTTTGGCAAGTCGCAGCGCTCATGCAAAGATCGATACTGCATGACACCAATGAAAATATCCTCCGCAGCAGAGAGGGTCGTTCCGTCGATGGAAGAGCAGACAGTCAACAATATTGGTGATACTCCGATGAGATCGACCTCGCGTCGACCCAAGTCGACGTGTCGCTCTCAGCGTGATACCCAACGGAGATGCCGGCAGCCAAGAAGGCCACGTTACCATGGCCGGCAGGTTCAGGATGTTTCTCCAGAAGTCAAAACTTGGATGGACAACGTGATCATTCCAACCCTGTTAAAGAAGCTTCGTAACGAGGTGGAGGCGAAAAAAGCCGCATGAACCCCCAATCCCTTCGGTGTGCCACTTATGCTAGGTTCTCGTCCGACCAGCAGCGCGACACATCTATCGTCGATCAGCAACGCAACATTCAGCGCTTCGCCACCCTGAAATCCTGGGAGATCCTTCCCCAGTATGTCTTCTCCGACGAGGGCAGATCTGGGGCGGGGTTGGACCGTCCCGGTTTACAACGCCTACTCGCTGCAGCCAATACGACCCCCCGGTTGTTCGACGTTATTCTCGTCGACGACACTAGCCGCATTTCGCGCAGCTTAGCGGATGCAGTGCGCATACATGAGCAACTCAGCTTCATTGGTATCCGGCTAATTGCCGTCTCTCAGCGAATCGACTCGGACGACGAGCAGGCTGACGCGATGATGACCGTGCATGGCCTAGTCGATTCGATTTACATCAAAGAGCTGGCAAAGAAGACGCACCGCGGTTTGGAGGGAATCGCTTTGGCCGGTTACCACACCGGCGGGAAGTGCTTCGGCTACCGGAACGTGAAGGTCGCTGATCGGGTCCATCTCGAGATTGACGAGGAAGAAGAAGCCATCATAAGACGGATCTTCGAGATGTCTGCATCGGGGATGTCCCTGAAGAAGATTACCTCGGTCTTGAATGCTGAAGCCGTGCCGCCACCACGCGGGTCCAAACAGAAGAACAAGCCGAGTTGGGTTTACACCGCCGTCAGGGAAATGATCCGTCGGGAGCTGTACATCGGACGAATTGTCTGGAATAAAAGGAAATTCAAGAAGCGGCCTGGGACTAATAAGCGTATCAGCGTCTTGCGGCCAATGAACGAATGGATCGTTACTGAAGACACTTCACTCCGTATCGTGTCGCAAGATCTATGGGATCGAGTACAACGGCGGAACGACGTTGTCGCCAATCAGTTCGGAACGGGTCGTCCGGGTTTGCTGAAGCGTTCGGCTTCGGTTCCGTACATCTTCAGCGGCATCCTGAAGTGCGGAATCTGTGGCGCAAACCTTGCCATTGTGGAAGGTCGGGGCAAAGCGTCAAGCAGGGTAGGCATGTACGGCTGCCCTCATCATCGCAACCGCGGTATCTGTTCCAACAACGTCGTTCAGCGGCGCGACGAGATCGAAGATGTTCTTCTTGCAGGCCTCCGGGATCGACTTATGCAGCCTAATGCGGTAGCGTATGCGGTTTCGCGCATCGAAGCAGCCTGGGCAAACGAGCCTCCGCAGCCCACCAACGCCATCGCAGACCAGGATTGCAAAGCGGCAAATCTGGAAGAACAACTGAACAACATCGCGGATGCGATTGCTAGGAGCGGCGGATCTAACTTTCTGTTGGAGCGGCTGCGAAGGACTGAGAGGGAATTGGAAGTCCTTCACAAAATGTCGTCATGCAACACTCAACGCCCGCAACATCGATTGGACTCAGCTTGGTTGCAACGGCGCGTTTCCGAAGAGATAAGTGATTTATCGACGCTGCTGAATGAAGATCCACTTCGAGCGCGCCTACAGATCCTACAACACGTTTCCGAGATCAAGATGAGCCCGACGACAACAGGTGAGAAAAGGCATTATGTCGCTGAAGGCGAATGGGATCTGCTGGGAAGTAATGCCCAAAATGTGAAAGTCACCGGAGCCATGCTCAACGGTGACTTTCGGATGGTTGCGGGGGGTGGATTTGAACCACCGACCTTTGGGTTATGAGCCCAACGAGCTACCAGACTGCTCCACCCCGCACTTCGATCATATCGTCATGTGAACGTCCGGTCAAACCTGATACAGCGACCCGGCGTGGCAGCTTGCTCCGTGCCGCTGCCCGGGCGCGCATGCTTCGAGGTGCTATGCTCGACGCCGTTGTCCAAGCGGCGCGCTCTCGACTGTCTCAGAATGACAAGGAAACGAAGAGGCGTTCGGTGGATGATTTCTTCGCCTGCTTCGGACTTCTGAAACTTTCTTAGTGAGGTGAGCACGTGGGCGCGATTCATGCATGGTTAGCGCTTGGAGTAGTTGTGTCCACAGCCGCCACGGACGCAGTTTATGTGATGTTCAGTGCGGCCGTGGCTTCGCGACGGCGACTGCCCGCCGCCACATGGAGCAGCGTATGGTATCTATTGTCTGCATTTGCCGTCATCAGCTATACGCGAAACTGGATGTACGTATGCTTCGCTGCGCTAGGTTCCTGGATCGGAGCGTATCTCTCGATGACCTTCCTACGGCGAAGCTCGCTCCCGCCCGATCAGGGTGACTCCATGACTGTGGATTGAATGTGGCCGAACGGCAACTCGTGCGATCGGAAGTTCAGATTGGCCGGCTGTGCTGAAGGGAGTTTCGGAGTTACCCCTTGAGGCGTCGTGAGAACGCAACCTGGGAGCCTCCGCGGCAAGTCCGGCGCAATCATCTCTGGCTGGGGCAGAGACGTTGGGGATGTTACTCGTGGAATCGCGGAGGCCTCGGAGAATCAGGGCCGTATACCCGCTTTACATCCTCCTTACGGCTCGAAGTTGACGATCTGGTTTTCCATCGGGATCTCGCCATGTAGAGCTACCGGCGCGCTGTGCAGCAGTTTGAAATCAGGTGGATCTCCTACCATCATGCCGGCAACGTAGAACTTCGCGAACGTATAGGGAAGACCTTCGCTGGCCAGCGGTGAGTTGTGGTTCATCAACTGAAAATGCAGATGGGGCTCGCTGGAGTTGCCTGTATTTCCTACCAGGCCGATTACCTGGCCCGGGGTAACATGATCGCCCACCTTGACGCGAATGGAGCCGGGCTGAAGGTGCGCGTACATGGCGTATACGCCGCCACCGAGATCGAGATTGATGTGATTGCCGGCGACGGTTTCGAAATTGATTGGGACCGCCGGAGTCTCGTTGGGCACGTTCTCCGGAATGCCGTCCTTCACTTCGACCACGGCCGCATCGGCGACGGCGTACGCCTGCTGTCCAAAGCAATGATAGCTGTGATTGTCTTTGGGATTGCCACTGTAGGTCTTGTTGTCGTCACCGAACTGCACCCAGTCGATGGCATAGCGCTGCGCGATAAAGGGCTTGCCATCGTAGATGATTACGGTGCGGCGATGCGGCGACGAATTCGAGGGAGCGCTTCCGGCAACCCAGTTCTTGCCGTGAAGCGGCGTTGTAATCTGTGGCAACTCGTTAGACACCGGCGTCGATGCGGAGTCGACCAGCACGCTGCTGTTCTCGCCGGCTTTCCTCATGGTCAGCTCATGGCGTAATTGCGCTGGGAAGGTCCCATTTTGCGGTAGGTCTACCCACATGTAGGCAACCATCGCTTCGCCTGGCGCGATGTCATTGATCGGAGCCGGCTGCGCATTCGGCATCTGTCCGGGATGATAGAGAATGCTGCTCAGAGCGCCGCTGGGAACGCTAAGCAGAGTCGTACCGCTATCGCTCGACACCACGATACCCTGCAAGGTCCAGGTCGATGGGCTCCAGTTGGTCAGGTGAATTTCGTAGCAAAGATGCCAGGCGCCACTGCCTCGAAATAGAGTTGGGGATGCGGGTATCGTAGCTTCGATCTGTACAAACTCTTTTTGTGCGGGTTGGGCGGATGCGGGAGCCTGCCCGATAGCAAGCGAACAGGATAAGAGAACGGTAGTGACAAAGTAGACGCTAGGGCGCATAGCTCTCCTGACGCAAGCGGGCCCGAAGATGCCCCCAAACAATACCCGGCCAGGCATGGGGCAATCTACTCGCCCAGTTGCGTTGGATTTTACCATCCCACACTGTGGGCGTCAGTAATGAAATTTGTCGCGCATCCTGCCCGGTATCCGCGAATAACTATGTACGAGCCTCGAAAGATTTAGGAGTTCGGAGCCGTAATTAAACTGCGGCAATACGATCTTGCATGTGATATGCGCTCCGCTGAAGCCGCATTTCTAGTCCCACCAACTGGTTAATAATGAAAACGCCAGCGGAACTCCGCATAGATTTGCCTGGGCTCGTTCCAGTGGAATCCGCCGAAGGTCAGGCTGTTGTCCAATTGGACCCGGCGATTCGCCACGTTTAACGCAGTTACCGAAACTGCGTATTTCCCTTCGGAGAAGCTCTTTCCTAAAGCCAGATCAACCGTGGTGTGGCTGGGCAGATAGGGGCCGGGATACTGCGCGTCCGGCGTCCCGTACAGACCATTCACGAATCCCGAGCCATAGTAAACATTTCCCGAAGCGAAACTGTGCCAGGGAAGGATCGTGTTAACGCCCCAGTTTAAGGTGTTTCTCTGGTCGTGGTCCGCCGGAGAAAAGCCGGGCGGCACGTACAGTGGACAAGTCTGGTCGTTGGGATTCGGGCAGATGAGGCCGCCATTGATGGGCGAAGTCGCCTGCGCAATCTGGTTGGCGTAAACCAGATGAAACTGGGCGCGGTGCCAAAGCGTAGGGGAGCGCAATGTCAGATCCCATCCTTGAATGAGCGCCGCGTACCAGGTGATTGGCCAGAAAAGGTTCGAATTTCCAATGTTGTTGTGGTCAAGCCAATTGGTCGCCCTGGTTTGATAGTTGTCGACTTCCAGATTCCAGCCGCGATAGGGAATGATGAGGCTGGCTTCCCATTGCTTGTCGCGTTCGCCACTAAGCGGCGCGAAGGTAAAGTCCTGGCTGTTGGCGTATCCCAGGAGTGGGCCGGTGGCTGTAACCAGCGGCGGCGGCTGGTAATAATGACCATAGAAGGCGCGTAAAACCCAATTAATGCGCGGGACTCGGAAGGCAACGCCCACTCGCGGGTCAGCCTGATTCTCGGCGATGGAAGACCGGAATTCGGTCCCGCGGATACCAGCGATGATGGTCAACCATTTCGTAGCGTTGAAGCGGTCGCTAATAAATTCCTCGGCAACACCGCCATTGACGCTTACGGACGAAGCAGGGAAGTTGGGCGTCCCGTCCGTGAACACATTGTCGAAGTAGTTGTACTGGTGCTGAAAGAATCCGTACACTCCGGCTTCCAGGTCATTTCTCCAGAAGCTCTTATTGAGGATCCCCTGAAAACCAACGTAATTTGCTGCCAGGTTTACGTTCGTAACCACCGGATAGTCGTTCGGGCCACCTTGGTAATTCGCTGCATTGTAGTGATAGAAGGGAGAAAGGGTGAGCAGCGTAGTGGAATCGAAGGTGTGCACCCAGGAGAAGATGCCGTAGCCGTCGGGCTCGCGCTCGGCATCGTGCAGACCATAGCTCGGAACGGAGCCCGAAGACGCCAGAATTTGATTGCCAATGGAATTAGGGTCGGGATCGACCGGAATTTGATAGTAATCCTGCCGCAAGGAACCAACTACGCGAAACTGGTCCTTGGGATCGCGGTTGAAGATCAGCGATACGAATCCGCCATAGCCGTTCTCGGCGTCGTTATAGACCTGGGGAATTGGCGTTTGAAGCCCGTAGTTGCTGCGATTTCCGTTGACGCTGGCGTAGTAAGCAAATCTCTGCGTATGCCCGCCGCAGCTCAACTGGTCATCGGTCTGATAGAAATTCCCCGCGGTTAGCACCACGTCGCACTGCCGGTCGCGTTCAAAACCGGTCCGCGGCGCAATGTTGAACATGCCGTAGGTGCGGTCGCCATAACTGGAGTCATAACTGCCCTGAAGAACTTCGAGATAGTCGATGTCTTTAGGGTCGATTTGAGGGCCAAGGTTGGCAGCAATGTTGGTATTGGGGATGGAGACGCCGTCAATCAGCCACAGAATCTGGTGGCCACCGTTCATGTGTAACATGTCGTGCGCGACATAAGTAGCCGGCACGTAATCCGTAATCATCTCGACGCCGTTGGTACGGTCCGCTCCAGGGGTCTGCTGGATCTGTTGACGACTAAGCATCGTCGTCGGTGTCACCCTGTCCATCGGTGCCCCTACCGGGCTTCCCGACACGACAATGTTTTCCTTCGTGTTGGCCACCGCCAATTTGAAATGCAGCACCGGACTGGTATCGGATAGAACAACGACCTGTTGCTGCACTTCCGCGAAGCCCTGCGACGAGACAGTGACTGTGTAGGTTCCGATGGGTACCGACTGAAATTCAAACTCCCCGGTGTTGCTGGAGTCCTGCGACTGCGTCCAATCCGAGGTTTGCGCCTTCAGCGTAATCTGGGCGCCGTGAATCGGACGGTGCTGGGGATCGTGGACAATTCCGCGAACACTGCCGAAAACGCTGGCGAATGTACTTGTGCTCAGCAGAACGATCACTGTGAGAAGCGTCACTGCGGCTGCGGCTGGCCAAGGTATACGTTTTAAAATGGATCTGATAACCGCCGTCGCAAAGTTCATTCTTTCTCCCTGACCCAACGATTACGTGCCACCAGCGCCCGACGTTTTCAATCCACCGGGCACAGATGGAAGCGTGACGCGCACGAAGCGGTCACTGAAGTCCGCTCGAACTTCAGGCCAACATGAGAATGATGCTGGAAGTGTCAGGCGAGAGGAGGGCCGCGCTTTAAATTGTCGGAGGCGAAGAACTGTGGGACGGGTGCGACTGTAACGGCTGCTAATCTCGGTCCCGGGACGCGCCCGAAGACCGTAGTTGAAGCAGTGCCCAGCGCCGAGTTGCCGTGGCTATTAAGTGCTCGCGGATGCGCGAAGGGGCAGCAAGGCACCAGCGACCGGAAGCCATCGGGTGTCGCCGGAGCGGTGCAGTGATGCCGGCCGGTGCGGCGACAGCACGCCGGGGCGGCAGTCTGCGCCTGTAGCAGGGGCAGAGTTAACCCGGCAAACAATATCGCAAGCAGCAGACTGGCAACGGGGCGCCGCATGAGCAGAGGGATTGTACTACATCACAACGGCGCGTGACGTCGATCCGGCCCAGATGCAACGGCTTCTGCAATCGAATTTTAGCGGGCAGACGTGGGAGGCCAGGCGGTCCGGCCTATTGCGATAGATGTAGAAAGTAACTCCGTATTGCTCGCATACTGCGATATCGTCCGGGCTTTGACATTACAATTAGGGATCGCTGCCAAACTTCGCGAAACTCAACGTCACCAGCCTGTTCCTCGGAGAACTGTGTGCGCTATCTGATTCTTGTGCTCGCCATTTGTGGAATGATTGTTTCCGGCCTGGCCCTCAAAGTCCACTACGATGACGCCGGCAAAGAACCGTGCAGCATCAACGACAAGTGGGACTGCGGGGTAGTGAATCACAGTCCCTACGCGGTAATATTCGGCATCCCGGTGGCGGCAATTGGGATTGCTGGATACCTGTTGATTGCGGTGCTGGGCGTGGCCCGCCAGCGGAGTCTGCTTCTGATTTCTACGCTGATCGCGCTGGCGTTCGCGCTGTACCTCACCAACATCGAGAAGCACGTTCTGGAGATCTGGTGTCTCTATTGCGTGATCTCGCAGGGCATCATCGCGATCCTGACATTGCTGTCGATCGGTTGGTTTGTGTCTTCGAAGATGCGCCCGCAAGAGTTTGCTTGACTGCGGTTGACGCTGTCGGCTTTCGCCAGACGCCGGTTGCTTAATCCCGTTGCTCGAAGCTAGTTGCTAAGTGCCACCAGCCCCTTTAAATACGCATCAATCGACTTCGCCGCCTTGCGTCCCGCCCCCATGGCGAGAATCACCGTGGCGCCGCCGGTCACGATGTCTCCACCGGCAAAGACTCCCGGCTTCGATGTCGCCAGGGTGTCTTCACTTGCCGAGATATAGCCGCGTTTGGTCGTGGCCAATCCCGGCGTGGTCGACTGGATCAGAGGATTCGCCGACGTGCCGGCCGCGATGATGGCCACCGAGCACGGCGTCACGAACTCTGAGCCCTTGATCGGTACAGGGCTGCGGCGCCCGGAATCATCGGGCTCTCCCAGTTCCTGCCGGATACACTTCACCGCAGTCAGGTTGCCTTTTTCATCGCCGATAAACTCGACGGGATTGACCAGCATCTCGAAGTGCACGCCCTCGTCCTTGGCGTGATGAACTTCTTCGACACGCGCCGGCATCTCGATTTCCGTGCGGCGATAGTAAATACTGGCGCTCTTCGCTCCCAGGCGCAGCGCACTCCGCACAGCGTCCATGGCGGTGTTGCCGCCGCCGACGACAATTACGTCACGGTCTTTACAGGGGTAAAGCGGCTCGTCGTACTCGGGGAAGCGATAAGCGCGCATCAGATTCACGCGGGTGAGAAACTCATTGGCGGAGTAAATGCCGTTGAGGTGTTCGCCCGGAACGTTGAGAAAGCGGGGCAATCCAGCGCCCGTGGCTACGAATAGCGCATCAAAGCCCTCGTCCTGCATCAGTTCGTCGATGGTGACAGTCTTGCCGACGACAACATTTGTCTCGAACTCGACGCCACGGCGCTTCAGAACGTCGATCTCGTGGCGCACGATTTCTTTGGGCAGGCGGAACTCGGGAATGCCATATACCAGGACGCCGCCAAGCTCGTGCAGAGCCTCGAAGACGTGGACCTTGTGCCCCATCTGAATTAGATCGCCAGCGCAGGCCAAGCCGGCAGGGCCGCTGCCAATGATGCCGATCTTTTTCCCGGTGGGGATGGCCGCTTTCGGGATGCCGAAGTGTCCTGACTCGCGCTCCCAGTCGGCAACGAAGCGCTCGAGATATGCGATGCCGACTGGCTCGCCCTTCTTGCCCAGCACGCAGCCCGATTCACATTGATCTTCCACCGGGCACACGCGGCCGGTGATGGCCGGTAGCGCGTTGTCTTCACGCACCTTGGCTGCGGCCCCCACATAATCGTTGGCCAGAATCAAATCGATGACCGCGCGCACGTCCACCGACACCGGACATTTCTCAACGCAGCCGGGATGCGGGCATTCGATGCAGCGAAGCCCTTCCTGGCGGGCCTGCTCGGAAGGGAAGCCAAGATTGACTTCCTGAAAGTTATGGGCGCGGACAGACGCGACCTGCTCCGGAACCCGCTGGCGCGGCAACTTGACGCGCTCTTTGTTGGGCAACGGATTGTTCTTCACTTTGGCCGGTGTTTCACTCACAGGTCACCCCCGTCGCCTCCAGGGCGCACGCAGTCTTGTGATTTCTACGGCGTAAGCGATCCAGTTCAGCTTGCGGATCGGCCTGCAGACGCTCGATACTCTGGCGCTCCTGCTCGCGGTACATATTGTTGCGCTGCATCAGGACGTCAAAGTTCACTCGCGAGGCGTCGAATTCGGGTCCGTCCACGCAGGCAAACTCGCTCTTGTTGTCGACCAGAACGCGGCAGCCGCCACACATACCCGTGCCGTCAACCATGATGGAGTTCAGGCTGACCATGGTCTTGATCTTTTCCGGCCCGGTCATGTTCGCCACGGCGCGCATCATCGGAACCGGTCCAACGGCAAGCACGTAGTCTACTTTCTGGGTCGTCATGATCTGCTTCAGCTTGTCGGTTACCAAGCCTTTGTCGCCGTAGCTGCCGTCGTCGGTAACAACGTGGGTCTCATTGCTGACGGCGCGAACTTCATCCTCGAGCACCATCAACTCCTTACTGCGGGCTCCGACGATGGAAATAACCTTATTACCGGCCCGCTTCAGCTCGCGCGCTGTGGGATAGGCCATGGCGGTGCCTACACTTCCGCTGACGACTACCACAGTGCCGTAGTTTTCGATATCTGAGGGTTTGCCCAGCGGTCCAACAATATCGAGGATCTTGTCGCCCGTCTGCAGCATACTCAGCAGCATGGTGGTCTTGCCGATGGCCTGGACGACGATGGTAACGGTGCCGGCCTCGGGATTGGCGTCAGCGATAGTGAGCGGAATGCGCTCGCCGCAGTCGTCCAGACGCACGATCACAAACTGTCCCGGTTTTTGCTTACGAGCAATCCGGGGCGCCTTGATGGCAAACAGCTTGATACCACGCGCTAACGGGCGCGCTTCGACGATGTCGTACACAGTACCCTCCGCTTTGATTCTGCGGGGGCATGTACATGCAGTCTGTGGCGTACGTCACAGGGCAGGCGGACACAGCGCACACGGGAAGGGCCGAAGGCAGCGGACGAACCGCCCAGAGGGCGGGGTCCGCTTGCGAGGAGGAATGGGCCGCTACTGCGGTGGGGTGGATTTCGTATCGGTGCTCTTCTTCTTGTCATCCCCGAACACTTTCTTCGTGGCATGGCCAACGTCCTTACCGGCGTCTTCGGTACCTTTACCGACATCTTTGGCGCCGGTTTCCGTACCTTTACCGACATCCTTGGCGCCAGTCGAGGTCGCGTGACCGGTGGCTTTAGCTCCCTTTTCGGTGGCATGGCCGGTATCTTTGGCCGCGGTCTTGGTGGCGTGTCCTGTGTCCTTGGCACCAGTGGCGGTGGCATGGCCTACGTCTTTTCCGGCGTCCTTAGTATCATGGCCGGCATCTTTCATGTCCTGCTTGGCGGTGTCCTGAGCGACCGCTATGCCAATTGAAACTGCGCCGGCAAGCAAGATAAGTCCAAGCTTCTTCATCCCTGCACCTCCGAGAAATGTCCCACGAGTATCTGATTTTGAATGTCACGCGACTGTTTTTCAAGAGGAACTTGAACAATCAGGTTACAGATCGCCACCGGTGGGCAGCTTCGGAGGCCGCCTGAGCGTAGGAGAAAGGGTACGACAGCCCGCGCAGAGTTGCGGTGACGATGAGTTGCGGAGCCCACTACGCGGGGTCACGCCTGGCCAGCCGGACTTACGTATGTGGTTTCCTGTTAGTTAACTACTGTTGCGGAGTTGTCTTATCTTCTACCTTCTGTGCGCCTGCGTCGGTTTTCTGCGCGGTCTTATGCACGGCCTTTTGCGTAGTCTTCTTGGTAGCGTGCCCCGCATCCTTGGCAGCCGCTTTGGTTTCGTGGCCGGCGTCCTTCACGGCGGAGGTGTGCGCCGTGCTGGTTGTGGTGGTCGACGCCGTGGAGTCCTGCGCAATCGCGGTGGTGCTTAGGCACAACAAACATCCAATAAGAGAATTCCCGCAATCTTCATGGGCGTCCTACTTCGCTTTAGATTTCGAAAGTGAGATGCCACTTCCCGCTGTGAGGTCAACCACACAATGCCGGAAGCTGAGCAGATCATTACAAATTTGTAAGAAGATCGAACGTTCGCGCCAAGGATGGAATCCAACGCCCAGAATAGATGCATGTCAGTGGTGAGGAGAGTTGCAGTCCATGATCTTTAAACCCATCAATCCAGCGTGGGTCTCACTGAAGGCTCGCGTCAGGGTGAGCTGCTTTTGGCTGATGGCGGCAGTATCGTTTGTCGCCTGCCCACCGGCCTTCACACAGACAATAAGCGAAGTTCCCCAGGCGGCGGTGGAAGTTGCTGCTACCCCAGCCCTGCCTGACGCGCCTTCCGCAGCCGCGCCAGCCTCCGAGAATTTTGTCGGTGCCGTGGGAAGTGCCGCCCGCACGATTGGTGAAGACGAGTGGCACCTAATCAAAGCTCCCTTTCATAAGAAGGCCTTGGTTTGGGACGGTCTATTTCTGGCGGCTACCGGGGTTTTGATCGCGAACGATGAGAGCGTGCTGTATCAGGTGCCCGTAAGCTGGCACTCCACCAACCGGAACATCTCCAATGGAGCTCTCTACGGCACTTCCGCTATTGCGGGCGGAATCTATCTGACCGGGCTCTTCACCAGGAATGAGCACTCGCAAGAGGTTGGGATCCGAACCGCCGAAGCTACCGTCGACAGCGTGATCATGTACGCCGCGATGAAAGCGATTTTCCAGCGCCAACGGCCCTACAGTGGACCGGGCGAGGGCAGGTTTTTCGCAGGCAACTGGACCAACGGATCTTTCCCATCCGGCCACGCAATGTTTACTTGGACCATTGCCTCTGCGGTGGCGCATCAGTATCACTCCATACCGCTCGACCTTGCCCTATATGGCCTGGCGAGCACCGTAACCGTGACGCGTGTGACGGCGGGGCAGCACTTTCCTTCGGACGTATTCGTCGGTTCGATCCTCGGCTGCCTGATCGGCGACTATGTGGCGCACAAGACGGAGAGCGTCGGCCCAATTCGCGCCAACAAGATTCAACGCGTGCGGGATGCATTGCTGGAGCACGTCGACATCGGCATCGAGTAGCCTCCGGGTCGTACCATCAGCATGCAAGCGAGGAGCGTTGTTATACTTCCTTTTTCATGCTGACACAAACGTTGGAACAAGGCCGAGCCGTCACCGACCAGGCACTGGAGCGCCTGCTACCTTCCGCGTCGCAGTATCCGTCCTCGATTCACCAGGCCATGCGGCACAGCGTATTCGCCGGGGGCAAGCGACTGCGGCCCATTCTGTGCATTGAAGCCGCGCAGATGGTCGAGGGCTGCGTTCCCCCAGGCGTCGAAGACCTGGGCGCCGCACTTGAGATGCTGCACACTTATTCGCTGATCCATGACGATCTGCCGGCGCTGGACAACGACGACTTGCGCCGCGGCCGTCCCACCAGCCACAAAGCCTTCGGCGAAGCGACGGCCATTCTTGCCGGAGATGCATTACAGACTTACGCCTATGAGGTTTTGGCGAAACTACAGTGTTCGGCCGAAGCCCGAGTGGTCATTATCGCTGAGATTGCCCACGCAACAGGGACGATTGAAGGAATGATCGGTGGCCAGGTGATGGATCTGGAGGCCGAGCACAAGCATCCTGACGCTAAGACGCTGGAGTATATCCACCGTTCGAAAACCGGGGCGCTGCTGAGCGCAAGCGTCGTCGCCGGCGGGATGTACGCTGAAGCGACTCCTGAGCAGCTACAGAGCTTGCGCGATTTCGGAATGAATATCGGTTTGGCGTTCCAGATCGTTGATGACGTGCTCGACGTCACGCAGACCTCGGAGCAACTGGGCAAGACCGCCGGGAAGGACACAGCTACCGAAAAAGCCACTTATCCGTCGCTGTTTGGGGTTGACGCGTCCCTGAAGAAGGCTGATGAGCTGACCGCAAAAGCGTCAGCGGCACTGGACGCCTTCGGTGAGAGGGCCGCCACTATGCGCGAGATCGCCAAGTTTTTAGTAAAGCGGAAGAAGTAATCGGGCCGGACCTCGCCTTCCCCCACCTTTGAGGAGCGCCATGAGCGACGTTACCATGCTTTCGCCGTCGAAGGCGACGGACCTGCGAGAATACCTCCGGGGATATCCGGATTGGCCGCTGCGTATCGACCTTCTCATCGACTTCGTCATGCATTCGCAGCTTATCGTGCCGCAGCCAGGTGTTCCGATTTTTGTCGAACGGGACATCGAGCATTCCCACTGGAGGCGTGCATTCGAGGACCTCATCAACGCCGGGGCTATTGCGCTGCCGAAGATGGACTACCCATCCGAAGAGGAAGAACGTGCATGGCTCGCAGTTGACCTTTCCGGCAGACGGATTGGGGCTCCGCTGGACTTTGCGCTGACCCTACGGCATGCCCTCCGACAGGAGATTCCCGTCAAGTACCGCCCGAGCGACGTCTCTTTGCTGCAGCAAGGAGAAGACATCCTGAACGAGGTTTGTACGCAGTGGGGCTTCCGCGCAGATTCCAATGAGGCAAGCGAAACTGAATCAGCGGATCTATCGCGGGTAGCAAGTTGGATGTTCCGGATTCAATTACCTAGAATCGCTGCCAAGCGCGACCAGCAAGCCGAGGATCAGTTGGTGAGATACCTGGGATGGCAGCCCCATCAAGCAGTGTGGATACAACCAGATGATTTGGCCAAACTTCTGAAGGATCGTGAGCCGCTAGATCAGTTCAGGACCCACGCCCAGGAGATCGCGCGGCTCGGCTATGACGATCTTCAAAGTGCGGCCTACGTCGCCGGCCAACGCTACGCGATGGAAAAAAGACTCAAGATTCTGGATGTGACATTTGAGGGCGCCGATCTTTTCCTTGAATTCGTTCCCGCTCCGATAAAAATCCTGGTTAAATTCGCAACCAGGCTGCTTGGGACTAAGGAGGTCAAGAATCCGTATCGGTGGCTCCTGACTACTTCCGAAGTCGACGCCAAGGCTCACTGAAACGCCTTCGGCCAAACGTCACTCGAGCTGGCAGCTATTAGATCGACTGCACCGGCACCGTTAGTAGATCATCCACCAGCCCAACTTCCTTCTGCACGAACGGTTCGGCGTACTGCACGCCGGCCAGCAGCCCGTAATAGCCGGCCATGGCGGCAATGCGCTCGCGGATCTCGGCTTGTTTAGGGAAAAGTCTGCTTCCCGTCTCCTGATCCTGATATTGCGACTTGTACGCCATCAGAGATGAAAAACGCGTCTCGAACTGGGGGGAAATATCGATCACGAACGTCGGCCGCACGTCGGCATACAGTGAGGCGTAGATGATCTTGAAGGGTCGGTGTGGTGGAGCGCCAAGATCAAGCTTCGCCAGTCCCGAAAGGAACGTGGCTTCGTAGCCGAGCACGCCGGCTGTTGCGTGGTCGGGGTGGCGGGCCTGCCAGTACGGGAGGATCAACACCCGCGGCCGCAACTGCCGAATCACACGTGCGACCTTCAGCTTGTTGTCGTAGGTGTTTTCGACGCGGCCGTCCGGAATATCGAGTGCCCGGCGCCATGCCGCCTTGAGAATGCGCGCCGCGTCGTCCGCTTCACGGGCACGATCCTCGACTGTGCCGCGCGTCCCCATCTCCCCCTGCGTCAGGTCAAGGATCGCTGTGCGATAGCCGAGCTCCGCCATCTTCAGCAGCGTGCCCCCACAAGTCTGCTCGACATCGTCGCGATGCGCGGCGATCGCCAGAATGTCGGCTTTGTAATCGTCTGCCATTCAACAATGGATGCAATAACCCGAATTCGTGGCCTACACTCTTAGCGCCACGGACACACCGTCCCGCAGGGGAATGATCGTCGTGTACCAGTCCGGAGATGAGTACAGCAGGCGGTTCAATTCGACCACGCCGTCTGTGTATTTGTCCGTCTTCGGCTTGGGCATTTCAGGATTTCCCGCCGCGTAGGCCACTTTGCCGCTCCAGAGAGTGTTGTCAATCAGAAACAATCCGCCATTGCGCACACGAGCCGCCGCCATCGCAAAGGCGCGCGGGTAGTCGTGCTTGTCGATATCGCAGAACAGGATGTCGAACTGCTCCTTGCGTTCCGACAACAGCTCCAGCGCGTCGCCGGTGTGGATCTCGATACGATCGGCTACTCCCGCCTGCTGGAAACAGCGCCGGGCCTCGTCGGAGTTCTTGCGGCTGCCATCGGTGTAGTGCACCTTGCCGCCCGCGCCGACGGCCATCGCCCACCAGATGGTGGAATAGCCAATCGCCGAGCCCATCTCGAAGACAGTCTTGGCGTTGATCAGCTTGGCGTATTGGTAGAAGAGTCGGCCCACAGCGGGCCCGACGATGGGAATGTCGCGCTCCTTCGCCTGGCGCTCCATCTCCTGAAGCACCGGATCGCGCGGCGGAAGCATGGCGTACAAATAGTTTTCTGCTGGTTCGTAGGTGATATTTGGCATAAAGCAGCAACTAGCGATTAGCAGTTCGCATTGTAGCTGGCGGCCTTTGGTTTTTGCCAAGCGCAAATTGCCGACTGCGATTTCATACGAGTGTGGTGAGGGGCTGCGGTTCTGGCTCACGATGGAAAGCAGATTCCTAGTGCCAACACACGGCGCTCGTAATGACAATTCCTGAGAAGGGGCTGCCTTTAGCCAAGGGATGCCCGCCAAATGCCAAATGCTTTTTCTTACAGCGTCTGCCCCGGCTTCATTTCGATGATCTCGGGCGCAGACGGGCCGAGAAGCTTCTTTACTTCACCGGGCTGTCCGGTCAACATTGGAAAAGTGCCAAAGTGCATTGGGATCATTGTTTTTGGCTGCAGGAGCTTGCAGGCGTACGCGGCCTCGCGCGGACCCATCGTGAAGTGATCGCCGATTGGTAGCAGCACGATCTCCGGCCCATAGAGTTCCCGGATGATCGCCATGTCTCCGAAAACCGCGGTATCACCAGCATGGTAGAGCTTCACACCGCCGGGGAGTTCCAGTACATAGCCACAGGCCTCGCCGCCATACACCATGGTCCCGTCATCTTCCTGAATGCCGCAGGAGTGAACTGCGTGCACCATGGTGATCTTGATGCCAGCAACCGTCTGCGTCCCCCCCTTGTTCATCGGCGAGGTCTGCTTGGCGCCTTTCTTCTGCAGCCACTGACACAGCTCGAAGATGCCAACGACCATTGGGTTGAGCTTCTTGGCAATCGTCACGGCGTCGCCGATATGGTCGCCGTGACCGTGCGTGCAGAGCATAACGTCGCACTTCTTAGGAGTTTTCTCATCCTCGGGGCAAAGCGGGTTCCGCAGCCACGGATCGATGTAGATGTTGACGCCGTCGGCAGTTTCAATGCGAAAAGTAGCGTGGCCAAGCCAAGTCAGACGATTTCCTTGCAGATTCATTCCTAGCCTCTTGCAAATAGTATGTACGGACTTAGAGTTGCAAATTCGCAGCCGGGTTTGCGGCCCCCGCGCGGCGTCCCGCTATAATCAAGCCGATCCAGCAGCTCAACGGCCAGCTAAAAATCCAGGACGACCAATACCGGCGCGGCCAGCCGTACGCCAGCTGGGAATACCTGCGGCAACTCCCACGACTTCCCCAATGATAAAGAACCATAAGACATGACGCGAGGGCTGGCTGGGAGCAAAGCGAGCACAGAGCCAGCCATATAAGGATCGAGACAACTACAAACAACGCCTTG
Source organism: uncultured Acidobacteriaceae bacterium (assembly GCA_963819055.1). Lineage (GTDB taxonomy): Bacteria > Acidobacteriota > Terriglobia > Terriglobales > Acidobacteriaceae > Bog-257. The sequence goes on from CAWFUT010000032.1 coordinate 25,828, forward strand.
CTTGCGAGAAGAGCGCTGTTAGAGGGAATTCGGCCGCGGACAAAATCGCCCCGGACAAGACGCGTCAGCAAGGGGTCAGTGGCCATCATAAGAACCACCGAGAGCAGATAGCTGCCGGCGACGACGGCGATAGATTTGAGCATTCGTTCGCCTCCAAGTTCGGGAAGACGATAGTTTTCTGAGAGGATGGACCGCAGTCAAAACGCTGAGACGCAGGTCGGAACTGTCTTTCCCACAGGTCCAGCGTGCCATTGCCGGGCGTAGCGGCTGATATCATTAACCCAAGAGCCGCGTAATGTCATCCGCCACGAAAGAGCCTTTAGTCTCGTCGACAATCGACTCCTACCTGCTTGAGGTAGCCGACGCGGTCAACACTACGCTCGACCTCAACACTCTGCTACAGCGCGTGGCAGAGATGCTCAAGCGCTTCCTCGATTACGAGATCTTCGCCATCCTGCTGCTGAACGAAAAGACGCAGGAGCTGCGAATCCGGTTCCAGGTGGGGCATCCGCCGGAGGTGGCGGAACGCATACGCATCAAAGTCGGACAGGGCGTCACCGGACGTGCAGTCGAGCTCCGCGAGCCGGTACTGGTGAATGACGTCGCTGTCGAGGCGAACTTCATCAACTCCGCCCCTGGCGCCCGTTCCGAATTGGCAGTTCCGCTTATTGCCAAGAACAAAGTCATCGGCGTCATCGATGTGGAAGCCGATCAGCCCAACGCCTTCTCGGAAGAACATAAACGGCTGCTGACGCTGTTCGCATCGCGTATTGCCGTAGGCATCGAGAACGCGCGACTGTATACGCGAGTCGCTCGCCAGGCCAGGCAACTAACGCTGTTGACCGAGATCAGCCGCGAGCTGACGTCGATCCTGAATGTCGACCAGTTGTTGAAGCGGATTGCTGATCTGCTGACGCGCATCATCGACTACCAGATGTTTTCCATTCTGCTGCTCGATCCCAGCGGAAGCGTGCTGCAACACCGGTTTTCGCTGCGCTTCAAGGAGAGCGTGCAGCTGAAGCACGAGATCCCGCTCGGCGTGGGATTGGTCGGCTACGCCGCTCAGCATGGCGAGGCAGTACTCGTTCCCGATGTCAGCAAGGACCCGCGCTACGTCGAAGCTAATCCCGAGACACGCTCGGAATTATGCATACCATTGATCTATAAGGACAAGGTCATTGGAGTGCTCGACATCGAGCACACGCGGCGTGGGTACTTCAACGAAGACCACGTTCGCATCATGACGACCATGGCGGCCCAAGTTGCAATCGCCATCGAGAACGCGACACTGTACGAGCGAATAGCCCGACAGGAAAAGCGCCTGGAACAGGACTTGGCACTAGCCCGCGAGTTGCAGTTCCGCCTGCTGCCGCAGAAGCTGCCCGTCTTGAAGCATGCTGAGGTCGCCTCGCGCTTTGCTCCGGCTCGTCAGATTGGCGGCGATCTCTACGACTTCATCAAGTACAGCGGCAGCGGCGTGACCGCCATCGCGGTCGGCGATGTCAGCGGCAAGGGAGCGCCGGCAGCCATCTACGCCGCACTGGTAAGTGGCATTGCGCGCTCCCACGCGAGCGAAGAGCCCAGTGCCGCCAACATGCTGGAGGTAATTAACCTCTCACTCGCAGAGCGTCCGATCGAAGGACAGTATGTGTCGATGATCTATGCCGTCTGGGACGACAACCAACTGACATTGCAGTTAGCAAATTCAGGGCTGCCACGCCCCCTTCACTGCCGCAACGGGAAGGTAGAGGAGATTCCGGCGACAGGCCTGCCTATCGGCTTGTTTAACAATGCCACCTACGAAGAACTGACCATACAAGGTAAGAAGGGCGATGTCTTCGTGTTTATCAGCGACGGCATTCTCGATGCCACTAGTTCCCAGGGGCAAATGTTCGGTCGTCACAGGCTGGAGGAAATCGTGAAAGCAAAGTGCGGGGGCAGCGCCGAGGATCTTGTCGATGCCATCTTCACCGCCGTTTCCAATCATGCTGAAGGGGTCGAGGCCTTCGACGATCAGACCATCGTTGCCATCAAAGTGAAAGGACCTTCCTCCAAAAAGTGAATCGCCTGGACGCGCAGCAGCGGCCGCCCGGGTTTGTCTACGGGCGCACGAAACGACTGTTCGGCAATCCGGATCGCGAACTGCATGCGGATTCCGTACCGTTGGCTCGCCTGGAAGAACGTTTTGGTACACCGTTGTATGTATACTCAGCGACCGCTATACGCGATCGATATCGCGTCTTCGAGAAGGCCTTTCGCAGCTTCGAACACACCATTTGTTACTCCGTGAAGGCGAACTCGAATCTCTCGATTTTGCGGCTGTTGGCACGTATGGGAGCAGGGTTCGATATCGTTTCCGGCGGCGAACTGCATCGCGTGGTGACTGCAGCGCACGAAGCCACAAACAGAGTTGTCTTTTCCGGCGTTGGTAAGTTGGCGAACGAGATCGACGAGGCGCTGCAGGCGGGAATCCTTCTCTTCAACGTCGAGAGTGTCAGTGAACTGGGACTGCTGGCCGCTCGAGCCGCGCACCTGCGTAAGAGAGCTTGGTTCGCGGTCCGGATAAATCCCGACGTGGCCGCGAACACGCATCCGTATATCTCCACCGGACTCCATGAGCACAAATTTGGCGTGCCTTGGCGCGATGCTCCTGAACTTTATCGTCTCGGTTCGCAGCAGGACTATCTTCAGCCATGCGGTGTAAGCGTCCACATCGGCTCGCAGATCACGGATGCCGGACCGTTCCAGGAGGCGATGGAGCGCGTAACCTCTCTGGTGCGTTCGTTGCGGGCTGAGAGATTCGACATCCGCTACGTGGATGCGGGCGGTGGCTTAGGGATCTCCTACGATGATCCGGCGAGCATTGATTTTGCTCGCGAAGTACAGCAGTACTCGAAAGCCTTAACCAAGCCTTTAAAGGGCATGGGCCTGCATCTGCTGCTGGAGCCGGGACGAGCGATCATCGCCACTGCCGGTCTGTTGCTCACGCGAGTGGTCTGCCGCAAACGTAATGAAGGTAAGCAATTTGTAATCGTAGATGCAGCGATGAATGACCTCATCCGGCCGTCGCTCTACGGTGCCTATCACGAAATCGTACCAGTGGTGGCAGCTGCGTACACTGGGGAGAACGCGGAGCCAGTTGACATCGTAGGCCCTATTTGCGAGAGTGGCGACTTCTTCGCCCGTGACCGCAAAATAGCCGGTCTGGCCGAGGGAGATCTCTTGGCAATTCTCGATACAGGGGCCTACGGTATGTCGCTGGCATCGAACTACAATTCCCGTCCTCGAGCCGCCGAAGTGCTGGTGGATGGCAAACGTGTGAAATTGATTCGCAGGCGAGAATCAATGAAGGATCTGCTCGGGCCAGAAAGACTGTAAGGCCTCCGAACCCTCCGCATAGCTCCAAAAACGCCTCTGTCGATTAAGGACTCCCCGCACACGTTCCCTCCTGAACAACCTTAAGGCTGTAAATCCCCAAATTTGCGGATTGCGTTTAGATCAAAGTTGTCCTATGCTCACACTCCACTGGGAGAGCCCATGCAACCAAAACGATCTGACGCAGCCACTTCCACAAGTGTTTGCCTCTGGTGTTATTCCCAATATCTAACAAACTCAAGCCGGGCTCGCGATGGACACACATTCTGCAGCAAGAAGTGCGAATACGAAGCGCGCTACTGGCTGCAGGAAACTGTGAAGTCCGCCGGCGAATAAACTACGGCGCGGCATCCGGCCGCGCCTTCACCTTTGCCAAGTTAACCCGTATTTAATCCGCTTATATTTCGGCATTAAACTCAAGCCCGGAGGCCTACTCCATTCGTAATGTTGACCGTCCGGAGCCGGCTTTGCCCGGCATCATCGGCAAGCCAGGCACTCCCATGTCTGCTACTTAAGGGGATGACTCCTTCGTTGCATCCTGCTGCAACCTGCAGGGGATGGTGAGCCGCGACGAGCCGGGGTTAGGCTCGTCCTGAGAGAAAGAATCAGGCTGATTGTACAAGGTCTTTTGCTCTCAGTGAGGTTTCTATATGTGGCAACGTGAATGCCCGATGTGCAAACGCAAACTCCACAAATCGAATGCTTGGGACATCCTGCGCTGCTTCTGTGGATGGATCTGGCGCTAGCGCGTGTGGAGGGGTGACTGACTTCCTGCAGACCCGTGGCTCGAACGCGTGGACGACGCGGTTAGGTCAGACACTCTCGGTTTAAGCCACGACTGCCAGTGTTGCTGTCTCAGCATGGACCGGATAGTTTTCGCAGTCCCCTTAAGTTGTGCTCATCTCGCTTTGACCGATGCAACCTTGGATATTAGAGGTCCGTCTTGGTAAGGACATCACCTACCGGCCCTCACCGCGGCAGCGAGTTCCCGCAATAGCTTCAGCGTCTCCTCCCACCCAATGCAGGCGTCCGTGATGCTCTGTCCGTACACCAGCGATTGCCCCGGAAGCAGCTTCTGCGCTCCCTCGACCAGGTTGCTCTCCAGCATCACGCCCACGATGTTGCGTCCACCAGCTACGATTTGATCTGCGATTTGGCGACACACAATCGGCTGCCGACGGTGGTCTTTGCCGCTGTTGGAGTGGCTGCAGTCGATCATCACCCGCGGCGCAAGCCCAGCCGCCCGTAGTTGCGCGCAAGTATCGGCAACCGCATCGCCCGTATAGTTAACCGACGTCCGTCCACCGCGCAGGATCACATGGCAGTCCGGATTGCCGGTGGTGACAAAGATCGCCGATTGGCCATACTTAGTGTGTCCGAGAAATGTGTGCGGATGAGCCGCTGACAGCACCGCCTCAATCGCAATTTGCACGTCGCCGGAGGTGGCGTTCTTGAATCCCACCGGGCAGGACAGCCCCGAGACGAGCTGGCGATGCACCTGGCTCTCGGTGGTGCGCGCTCCGATCGCTCCCCAACTCACCAGCCCGGCCAGGTATTGCGGCGTGATCATGTCGAGGAACTCGGTTCCGGCAGGAACACCCATCTCAGCGAGGCTGAGCAGCAGTCGCCGCGCCAGGCGCAGGCCGTCGTTGATCTTGTACGACTGGTCGAGATGCGGATCGTTAATGAGACCCTTCCACCCAACCGTAGTGCGTGGCTTTTCAAAGTAGACGCGCATGACGATGCGCAGTTCGACCGAGAGTTCGGCAATGGCATCCTTCAGGCGTGAGGCATACTCGCGCGCGGCGTCAATATCGTGCACGGAGCATGGTCCGGCGACGACGATCAGGCGGCGATCTCTTCCTGCGAGGATCTCAGAGATCTCATGACGCGCCTGAACCACAGTCGCGGCTGCAGCCTCGGTCATCGGCATCTCCTCCTCGAGGAACACCGGAGGAAGGACAACCTTGGTCCACTTGATACGAAGATCGTCGACGGGCTGAATCTGGTGTTTTGGTTGGCTGGTCACGGTTAATCCATTTTATTGGTCAGACTGTGTTTTCTCTACGGACGCGGGCGGGATAAAAGGGCGAGAACACCTCTGACAACAGACATGGCCGTCAAACGAATCAGGCTCCAGGATTTTCTCCAGGAGCCTGATTGGTTCGGCCATGGACATTCGCTACGAAATGGCGCCGTTTCAGTTGATCCTGAGGCTCAGCGTCCGTGTAGGTGCGGGAGGAGCTGAACACTCTTGGTCAGCCACCTGAACCGAGAAGTTCCACCTTCCGGGGTTCTGTCCGGTATAGTAGCCGGAAATCACGCCCGTCGGGCTCAAAGAGAAGCCAGGAGGCAGCGCTCCGGAGACCAGGGACCATGTGTAGGAGCCATAGCCGCCGATCGCCGTGAGTGTCTCACTGTAGTAGATATAACGCGTGCCATTGGGCAACGACGTCGTCGTGATGGTCAGCCAGGGCAGCTGATTGATGATCGCCGTATCGAAGAAGCTCGGCGGCGCCGGATTCGGGGTCTGGTCTTGCACCTTGATCGAGATCGGCGAATTTATTGCGCTTACTGGGCAGCCGCTGATGGTTCCGGTGTGCGGATCAATGGTGAGATTTGCCGGCAGCCCCGTAGCACTCCAAGTGTAAGGCGGCATTCCCCCGCGAGCCTGCATAATAAACGGCGTGTAGGGGACATTGCGCGTGCCTGTAGGAATCGGTGGCTGCGTGAGGATAGTCAGCTGTGAACTGGCAAAGTAACCAAAGACGTCATAAATCAAGTTGGTTGAGCCGCTGGCGAAGGCAGAAATCTCGCCATTCCGGCCCGCCGGCACAATCGCCATGTTTGAGTTGATCGCCCCGTCCAGCGCAATCAGTGTGGTCGGTACGGGCATGGGGGTGCCATACGGCCAGATCGGGAAGTAGCCGAGTCCGGTATCCGGTACCACGGTTGCATTCAATACGAAAGCCTGGATAGCAGGTCTCGATGCCAGCGCGGGCAGAGTGGTGTTGGCGCATCCGCCCTGCGTTTGCAGCACATAGTCCAGCCGGTTGCTGAACGAGTTCGGCCGTGTGTCGTTTCCACGGCAGGGGGTGAAGGCGTACAACGCGTTGCCCGTGTGCCCATTAAGATTGGCTGGGCCAAAGTAGCCGTTGAGATATACCTCAATATTGGTGTCGTTCGCGGCATACACGGAAATGGCGCCCGTGCCAGCCTCAACGATGGCTGCGTTCGACACTGCCGTGCCCGTGGGCGCGTTCAGCGTCGAGGTATAGGGCTGCGCCTGATCGGAAGGCCATATCGTGATGTAGCCCAATGGCGTTCCACCAACCGGCGTGGCCGTAACATTCAACGAGTAGGCCGTGGCGCCAGCCGGAATGGTGCAGTTCTGGTTGTTTGTTACCTGGAAGCTGCGAGCGATGCCTGCCTGCATTGCCGGTCCGCCCAGACCATCTGGTGAGGGGGGATTGACTGTGTTGATCAACTCACAGTAACGAGGCAGAGGATAGTAATAAAAAGCATTCGGATTACCAGGTCCGACGAAGTAGCCGGTGATATCCAACACCAGATCGGTGTCGTTTGTTGTGTAGACGTCAATGGAATTGTCGTTGCCGGCTTGTACGATGGCAGCAACCGCCTTGGTCCGACCGTCCAGCGAATTCAGAGTCGACACCAGAGGCTGTGTCTGTCCCGACGGCCATATCGTGATGTAGCCCAAGTGCTGCGCATACGGAACTACGGTCACGTTCAAAGTGTAGGCGGTAGCCGTGTTAGGCACCGCGCATTCGGGATTCTGAGGAATGTTGACGGTTCGTACCGTGCCGGCGGCCAGCTCTGGACCGCCGAAGGGGCCGGCAGCCAGTCTGGTGTCAAGCACGCGGCAGGGGCCAGTGGGAATGTAGGATTGCGGGGTCTGAGCCAACGAAATGCACGCCAGCAGGAACAAAGAGAGAAGAACGGGTAGAACCCGAGAACGGAACATGGTTTTTCTCCTTTACTCCGTTTAAGGAGGGGCTTTGCTATTGAAGGTTGGTTCTGGTCTCCATGGCAGAACCTGAAGAGTGATGGCCCACACTTCCGTTGAGCCGAAATGTACTTCATGTGGAAATGTGCTGTCAGTGATTAGGCGAAGTTTTTTTGAGGACTTCCCAGAACGGCTAGTCAGAATAGAGCCGTGGTGTCGAAATCAAAGCTCTTTGCGCGAAATGACACCGAGTGATTGGATCAGTTGCCGAACGACGCGACCGATCAAGCTCTAACGGTAGCGTACTAAGGTGGGTGCTAGGAGTGATCCATGTGCCCAATGGTGACACGAAGTTCAAGCCAGCAGCGCCGTTGACCCGCCAACCCATTCCAGATTCTTGTTGTGATCAACCCCCATCATGATGCCTCGTCCCATGCGCACTAGTGGCAGCACCGGAGTGAGTTGGCCGCCTTCAGGCCAGACGTACATCATGCGGATCTCCATCTGGGTTGGCCCATGCGGCGTTTCGATCACCGGTTCAAACTGCAGGCGCTCCTGCAAGATGTAGTTGTGGCGCTGATCTTCGGGAATCGCTTCAATGTCTGACGGAGTGGGAGCGAACTTGATGCCCGCGCCCGCGAACGAATATAGCGGCTTGAGTAAAAACCCTTCGTGGTTCTCCGGAAATGACGGGAGTTGGTCGAGGAACCAGGTCTTCGGCACCGACGGGTGTTTGAGATACGGAATAGAAAACTTGCTGATACGGAAATACCAGTTGGGATGCCCTGCCCATTCGACATCAAGTTCGTCGCGAAAATCGAAAGGCAGCTTGATGTTCTTGCGCTCGAGTTCATCGACGATGCATCGATTGTAGATGCGGCGGACTTCGATCTCTCGGCCGTCCCTCACGTAAAATAACTTCTTCCCACGCTTCAGCAGCTTCAAAATGTCGACGATGGAGATGCCCAGCTCGCGCTGCGTGATCAGAAAGTCGGGCAGCGTCTTCTGGTTGTCGGGATCGATCTCCATCAGGATCACATTCTCGGGATCGTGACCGCCGACGATCAGTTGCCGCATCAACCGCCAGTAGGCTTCGCGATCGCAGCCGCTGAGGTAGATCCCTAAGTCACGCGACAAGCCGTACGTCTCCACGTACTGATGCGCCGCCGCGGGCTGATATCCGTAAAGAGAAGGGAAGGCCTGCAGTTCGACCAACTTCGGCTCAAGCATGCCCGATGCGCTTCGTACTATTCCGAAGTCGACCTGCACGAACATCGGCAGAGGCGTTTCGTTGGGGACGTTGTACTCAACGGGAATCGTCGCGTCGGAAATCTGGCGGTACTCGGGGTTGTCGACCAGCTGCGAAATTAGCTGCTGCCCGTATTGCGCCATCTGCGAGATTAGCGGATACGGAACGAAGCACGGAGTTTCGGAAACGCGGAAGCCGATGTGCGTACCGCCGGTGGCATCGAGGGCGCGCAGAAACTCGCGGTATTTCTCCGGCGTAAAGTTGCGGTTGAATTCCTCGCGGAGGGCGGGAATCATGGTCAGGCCTCGATCAGGAAACGGCCCTTCTCCATGATCTGGCGACCGTCAACCCAGATGTTGAACTGTGTTCCCACCACATCGATGTGGGTCGCCGAATACCAGTTTGCGCCCGTATGTTCGCCGTAGGGATTACCGAAAGCGATGTGGATGCCGGGGAATTTCTCGTCCTGCAAGATCTGCCCAATGACGTGCTTCAGTTCGATGTTGGTGCCGATGGCGAACTCGCCTACTCGGTCGCTGTTCTCGTCGGAGTGGGTGTAAGCCCAGAACTCCTGCTCCAAATCCTTGTTGTCACTCGAGACCTTGGTGATGCGGTTGTTCTTCATCTCGATGGTCAGGGGCTGACGCTTCAGGTCCTGGTACTTCTCGCACAGGTAGTCGCCCACCACGCCATCGACAACGCAGATGCCATTGACTTCTCCAGGCGCGGTGAAGATTTCGCCGCCTGGCAGATTGCCCCACTTGTCGCGGCTGATGATGCCGCTGGTCTTGATCCAGTGATAGTTGGGATTGAGCCTGGCCGTAAAGTCGCTGCCCGCCGGGTTGGTGGCGCGAATCTCTTTGGCATTGGCGACAATCTCCATCGCCTTGCGGCTGATGGCATCCACCTTGTCATAATCCGCCCGCATGCCTTCGAGCATGATCTGCTTGTTGATGTTCACCATATGCGCATGACGCATCTTGCGGCGGTTAACAATGTCGGTCATCTGCATGCGCGATTTCAGTTCATTGCGCTGCACCTTGACCGCGAAAATGGAGACAGCACTGGTCTCCATGTCCTCGGCAATCTCGCGGGGTAGATCGGTCAGGGGGCGCGGCGCCAGATCTTCGAGTACGAATGCCTTGAAGGGCGCCCCCAGCGTCTGCAATTCGGCGGCGATGCTGGCGGCGATCTCGCGACATTCGTTGTCGGTGATCACGGTGACCTTCTCCGACGGCTTAATGCGGAGGCAGGTGTTGACCGCGTTATGGGCGCCCGGCGAAAGCTCGGGATCGAAGAAGGTTTTGGTGAGATCGGTGAGAGTTGGTTGAATCAAGCAAATACCTTTCGAGAGAGTATCAATAGTTGGTCCTGGTCACTAGGAGAGGCAATCTGGTCGCGGGGATCAAAGCAGATCCCTCGTCGGACTGAAGCCCTCCTCGTGATGACAATTCAAAATGGCTTCGCAAACGCAGGCCGGAAGGCACGCTCTTCCGCCCCAATTGGACCGTGACTCACTTCCGCGCGGCGGCACCTTCGAAGACGCCCACACGCGTCTCGGCGACCATGAAGTCGACGACCTTCTTCAGGTCGCCAGTCTCTTCGAAGACTCTTAACTGACGGTCGGCGCCGGTCCCCATCTTTAACATCTCGTGAATGTAATCGATTTCCTTGCGCGAGCCAAGTTCTTCCACGGCGTCGTCGATCAGGTCCAGGTATTCCAGCATCAGGTCGCGTACCGGAACCTCTTCTTCTTTTCCAAAATCGATCAGCTTGCCCTGAATTCCGTAACGCGAGGCGCGGAACTTATTCTCCATAATCAGAGACCGTTCATAGATGCGATAGCTCTTATTGGATGCATGCAGCTCGTAAAGCATTGCCATGGTAGCCTGAATTAATGCGGCGATGGCGATGGTTTCGTCGAGTCGCATGGGAATATCGCAGACGCGCACCTCCAGCGTGTCGAAGAATGGATGCGGGCGGATGTCCCACCAGATCTTCTTACCGTTGTCGATGCAGTTGGTCTTGACCAGCAACGCGACAAAATTTTCGTATTCTGACCAGTTGGGAAACGTGTCGGGAATACCGGTGCGCGGGAAGCGCTCAAAGACCTTGCAGCGATATGACTTGAAGCCCGAATTCATGCCCATCCAGAAAGGTGAATTCGTGGACAGCGCCAGAATGTGCGGCAGGAAATACCGCATCGAGTTCATGATGTGGATCGCAGTATTGCGGTCCTCGATGCCGATGTGGACATGCAGCCCGAACACCAGGTTGGCGCGCGCAATGAGTTGCATGTCTTCGACCACGCGGTGATACCGCTCGTCGGGATAGATCTCTTGCAGCTTCCAGTCGGAAAACGGATGCGTGCTCCCCGCCGCCAGCAGCATGCCGTGTTCGCTGGCCAGAGTGACCACCTCGCGGCGCAGCGCTTGAATATTGTCACGTGCCTCCTGGATGTTGCGGCAAACGCGCGTGCCGACCTCGATGACCGACTGATGCATTTCCGGCTTCACCGCTTCATGAAGAGCCAGCTTGGCTTTGGAAAGAATTTCTGACTGAATATGCGAACGGAGGTCGCGTGTCTCCGGATCGATGGTCTGGTACTCCTCTTCAATCCCAATGCTGAGGCTTGGCCGGTTCATTTTGATTACCCCTTGGTTGCTCGTTTACGCAATTGCTTAGATGCCGCCTCGAGCATGGTGCCAGGCTTCGAGGAATCCGGGGCAGCGTCTGAATCGGTTTTGCGGTGCGGTGCGTCCGAGCTCTTTTTGCCGGGCTGCGGCTTCGCAGGCTTCTCTTCGGTGGCAAACCGACCATTGAGGAATGCGCTCCAACGATACTCCGACGGCTTGCCGGTATGTTCCTTGGCCTTGCGAACCGCCAGTTCGGCAACGTTGTTGACAATCCAGTCGAAATTAGCCTGGCCCACGGAATTCACGTCCGCGTCTGGAGCGGGATTCATGTAATCGATGGCGTAGGGGATGCCGTCCTCGCAGGCGAACTCGACCGTATTCAAGTCATAGCCGAGAGCACGGCAGAGGGTCAGGCAATCTTGCTCCACGCGCTGAAGAAGCTTGGGGTCCGTGGGCGGCGGGTTCTTTACGTAGCGCTCGTGCATGGGCAGGGAGGGATCGTAGTGCATGATGTGCACCTTCTCCTGGCCGACCACGTAACACCTGAAGTATTCCTTGAAGTTAACCCCGCGCTGCAGTGTCATACAAAGATCTCGCGATTGATCGTAAGCGTTAAAAAATTCCTCCGGCGAGTTGACTTTGTAGACGTCCTTCCAGCCGCCGCCGTCGAAGGGCTTCAAGAACGCCGGGAAGCCGACGTAGCTGAAAATGCTGTCCCATGGCATAGGGAACTGCATGTTGCGCATGGAACGGTCGCTGGTACCGGCGGGATGTTGCTTGTGCGGAATGAGCACCGTGCGTGGGACGGCCACGCCCAGTTTTTCGCCTAGAGCGTAGTTGAAGAACTTATCGTCGGCGCTCCACCAGAAGGGATTGTTGATGACGTAGGTGCCCGAGAGAGCCGCGTTCTTCAGGTAGCCGCGATAGAACGGGATGTCGTGCGAGATGCGATCGACGATGACGGCATACGGCGAAGGCTCTGCCATGCGGACTTCGCCGACGACAGCCAGCTCGGCCTGAAGGCCAGGCTCGCCCATGGAGTTGATCTTTTCCACCAGCGCGGGCGGGAATGTGGTCTCCATGCCAAAGATGATTCCAATTTTCTTCAAGACGGCTCCTATGGGTGCCACGAGGTCAGGCGCTGCCTGGTTAGGTCACGTTAATATATGGGAATTCCTGGAAGCGCGACAGGGCGCAAAATACAGACTCTCAACATTGTAGAAGAAAGCGGCAGGAGTGAGTAGAGGCAGCGGGGAAAAGACGGATCAGCGCCGAGGTGCGGTCCAGGTATCCTCATCCGCCCATGATCACTGTTCCGGGGTCAATAGCCGCATCCCGAGCGAATCAGTGCAGATAATCCACCTGTAACGGTTCCGAGAACCTGGTTTCAACCTTAATTCCTGCTTGCCTCAAGTCACGCAGCGCTACTTCGTTGGGTTCGAGTAATGCCGCTTCCGCGCGGTGAAGCGACAAATCGTCGACGGTCCATATCTGCATGGGGTGGTACTGGGAAAGATTGGCCTCGAGTCGCTGGTGCTGATAGGGATCGGGCTGTCCCTTCGCCTGCCGGTTAAAGTCGGACGGCAAAAGCAGCACGATTTGTTCGGGATGCGCTGAATATTGCAGGGCCTCCAGAAACAACAAGGGTCCCGAAAAGACGTAGTAGCGCTTTCCCTCCAGATGTAAAGAATCTTCGACGGCAAGAAACGGGCGTATTCCCGTGGCCTCGACCCTGTCCGGATGACGCACCGTGGTCAGTTGCTGCCCCACGCCCCAGCCGGCCAGCAACAAGAACACTCCCATAGAGACCTGCGTCGCCCGCCGGAAGTGCCGCCAGAGGAAAACCGCAAGCGCTGTGGCGACGCCGGGCAGCACGCCGATGAAGTAGCGGCTATAGAAAGCGTTCGTCTTCAGGGAAACGACAAAAGCTGCGAACGGGATGGCAAGGCAAAGCCATCCGATCACCTCTGCCGATGGCATCGGCTGCAGCACAATTTCTTCTTCATCCTCGCTGCGCGAAAGCACGATCCAGATCATAATGAGCGACAGCAGGAACAAGCCGTCGGGAAAGAGCTGGGAGAAAATCGCGCGCAATTCGGGGAATGATGGCCGGTTCCAATAGCCGCCGGCGAACTTTCGCGAGAACGACAAAATCAGTGGCGAAAGAATGACAATCGGCGCGACGCCGCCCATGATGCCGGCAAGAATCTTTATCGACGGACGCTGACCGGGCTTCCAACGCAGCAGTTCCCACAACACGAACGGCAGCAGACACATTCCAAAGTAGTAGTGAAAGCACTCGCCCGCGAAGAAGGTCAGCCCGAAGAGAACCGCCTGCGTGGTCCGGGTCAAGCTCTCATTTGTCCAGGCCCACAACGCCACTGCGGCGAACATGAAATAGACGGCATAGGAGCGCGCCTCGTATCCGTAGTAAGGAAGGAACGAACAGGTAGCCACAGAGAGAGCGATCAATCCATGGAGGCCGTCGGTCAGGCGACGCGCGCAGTCGAAGATCACGACCAATCCGATCGAGAGGGCTATCATCGACGGAAGGCGCGCAGCGATATCACCTGGGCCGAAAAGTGAATCGAAAAGACGCACGGCCATGTAGTAGGCCGGAGGCAAGGCATCGACACCGTTGCCCAGAGCAGTCCAAATGCTGCTTACATGTGGCAGACGCGCGATGTACAGGGTAAACAATTCGTCGAACCAGAAGACGCGATGAGACGCAATCTGGATACTGGTGACGAAATAGAAAACCGCAAGCAGTCCCGCTACAACGTAGGTCCAGAGAGCACCTGTGCCGGCCGTGCGCTCAACTCCAGAAGCGGTGGCGCGAGGCATTGGTTCCTTAACCGAAATCTGCATATCCCCTCTCGTGCCGGAGACGCGAACGCTTCGAAGGGCTTGCTGCGGATGCTTCGAGGGCGCTTTCCGGCGCGGATGAATGGCTGATGAGCTCTGGTTTGTGAGTATGACAGGAATTCAGTGAATCGCAAATGAGTGCGATGCCTTAAAGCAGTGAGAGTTGGCGATTGATAGAATGTCAGCGTCTATGGAGAAGGTTGATGTCGCGCCGTGCCAGGAAGGTTCACCCGCCTCGATCCGCCCGCGGCGGCTTCCGCCATGGCGCCGCTATTGGGACTTCCTCGCGGTCGTCCTGCTGGTGCTGGGATCGTTTCCCACCGTTTGGTTATCGCACCGTACGGTCACGCTCGTTCCAAACCTCGGGCTAATCGATGACAACTGGCACCTCGACGCTACCTTCAAAGCTTTGCGCGGTATCTGGATCGGCCGCGACGTAGCCTTCACCCACGGACCCATCTACCAGTGGCTATCCTCCATCCCGGCGCGCAGCATGCCGCTTTCTTTCGGTGGACTGTACGCGACATGGAACATCCTACCTGTCTGGTGCGCTTTTCTGTTTCTATATCTTGCGTTGCGGCTCCTGCTGCCCGAGCAACCGCAGTGGAAACGCTTTGTATTGGTTCTGCTGCTCGCGGCATTTTGGGAAACCTCGCTGCGAAGCACCTCACCGGTGCTGTTGTTTGCCGTGTTCTTGCGTGGCTGGTACGCCGTAAAGTCGGAACGGTTACGTAGCGCATTCGCGGGAATCGGTGGGGCCGTATTGGTCGCGCTAGCGTTTCTCGTAGGAGGCGATACTGGTACCTACGCGGCCGCGGCCTGGTTAATCTGCTTCGCCGCTGTGGCGTTCGAAACCAGGTATTACCATTTCGGCAGACAGCTCATTATTGGGTTAGCCTCCTTCATCGCCACGTTCGCGGTCATGACTGTGGTCGTGAATGCCTTCACGGCGCTTCCCTTCGTCTTTAAGTTCTGGAAAGATTCTCTGGACCAGATCGTCGTGTATCGCTGGGCCACGCCGGCGGCCATGACTGACCAGGGTGTAACCCACCTGTGTGTGGCGCTCCTGATTGCGATTCTGGTGTTTGCCTACCGCGCCGTCACGCGGCGCAGGGAGCGCCCGGCAATTACCGAGCGCACTGCTTTTCTGCTTGGCGGGTTTCTCTTTGGCGTGGCCGTGATGCAGAGCTCGTTGGTGCGCTCTGATATCGGTCATGTGATCATTGGCGAATTCGCTATGACGTTTTTCACCTGCGTCATACTGTTCTCGTTTGATGGGGCGGCATCGGTAATGGGCGTGTTCATGGCGGTGGGCGCATCGATGCTGTTTTCGCACCCGATCTTCCGGCCATCGAGCGTGCTGCGGTTATACAGCGAACTGCGCGAACCGATGACTGCCTGTCCCGTGGGATACAACGAATTCGAGCAGGCCTGTTTTATCGAGCCGCTGACGCCGCAGATGCTGAGCGTCGGCAGCAAGTTTTTGCAGCAGCACAGCTCAGCCAAGGACTCTATTTTTGTGTTTCCGTATCAAACGATGTTCGGCCTGGCCTCGCGGCGCAATGTTGCCGGTGGGCTCATGCAGGCTTATACGGCGAGCGGTCCAGAGCTAACTCGAATCGAAATGTCCGGGCTGAACGGCAGATCGATACCGGCGGCGTTGTATTTGCCCGATGCTGACGTGGGTCATTGGTCAAAGGAAGAAACCCAGGCCTGGTCGCGCAACTATCTGAGCATTCCGGTCGACGGCATACCGAACTTCACGCGCATTCCCGAAGTGTGGTTCTGGATGGTCCGACACTACCGCACGGCGGAATCGTTGATGCCGGGAGTTATTGGCCTGGCGCGAGACGATTCACGCGCCGATCGCATTGCAATGCAGGCACAACCTCTGGGTCTGCCGCAAAAGAGATACGCGATCAACGACCGCGATTCCGCTACGAGCATCGGCATGCCGAATTGGCCCGCAGGGTACGACTTCCTCCGCTTGCGGCTGAAAGTGCATTACCCGTTGTGGTGGAAGCTGCGCAAGCCGGAGCGCCTGCAGGTGGAAATCACGCGCGCCGACGGATCTCGCGACGTGCAGTGGATGGTGCTGCCGCCGAATACTTCTTCGGAGGTATGGTTCTATCCATGGAACGCCCCTGATCTGGCCGCTTACTTTAACGCCGATCCAAGCCAGTGGCGGCCACTCTCACGTCCAGCGATCGTTGGCCTACGATTGCTCGCCACGCCGTTAGATTGGGTCTCGCAGCAGCCCGAGGCAATCACTATTGAAGGTGCCGATGCGGTACGACTGGTGATGGGCTCACAACCCTCTGGAATCCCAAACACCACGCCATCACCCGCAACAAGAGAATGATTGTGATGATGGCGAGGGAATAAGAACCCCGGGTTTATTCCTTACTTCTGTTCGAGTGTGACCTTGCCCGTTCCAACCGTTGCGGTCTGAATCCGTAAGGGCATCTTGAACGTGCTGGTCATGCCCACATTCGGGTATTTGGGTGTGATATACCGCTGCACAAAGAACTCAAGCGCCCACTGGGGTACCGCAACGTTGTCGAGTTCGACTGTCTGCACCTGGATGCTGGCAATGCCGTTTACTCCGGCAGCTTCGGCAACCACGTGGATATCGTGTGAGCCGCTAAAGAGGTCGTACAGCGGATTGCTCTTGTTGTGTCCCCGCATGATCTCCTCAAAATCGACGTGAGCATGGCCGTCGATAGTCTCCGGACGAGAAGTCAGGTGAACATTGCTTACTCCGGTTGGGAGCTTGACTCCGCCCTCGCTGAAATAGGCGTTAACCTCGGGCTCAGCCAAAACCACGGGCTTGGGATCGGGATGAGACCTGGTGGAGTTGAGCTTGAGGTATGCGAGCTTCTGTGTGAGCGATCGATAGTCTGCGCTGTGTGTGACATCGGCTTGAAGAACGCTCAAACCAGCGGTTGCCAGCGCGAGCATCAAAACCAACAGAGTGCCGAGTGGCCGTCTCAGAATCATCTCAGCGCAGCCTCGGCGGCAGGGGTCGTGACCGATTGGACGGTTGGCTTGTCCAGCGTTCCGGAAATCGCATAGGATGCGCCGCCTGCGCGCACCAGCTTCATGTTCAAATTGCCATCGGATCCGGCTGTACCAGCAACGGCGTACTTCGTACCGCTGGATTGCATTTTGCCGTCCGTGACGGTGAACGTTCCGTCCTGCAGAGCCACCTTGCCGGCGAAAGTGGAGAAAGCCATCGGCACGCCTCGGCCATCGAGAATCAGATGGCGGAGAGTGCCATTGTTCCAATGGAAATCAGCGGTGCCGCTGGCCGAAGTCAGAAGTTTGGCGACCGTCATACCCGATAGCGACAGGCTATACTCGGCGTCCAGGCTCCCCGCCGCCCAGGTATCGCGCATCAGAGATGCCAACTGGGACATCGAAACCTTGCTGACGACACCGTTGCCCATGAATCGTGGTGGCGAGACGGTGAAATCGGCAAGCCAGGAGCCGTCTTGGTGCCCCCCCAACAGGTCGGCGCGCAGCTCGTGAATCCGCAGCTTGCCGGACGAGAGCTCCAGCGATCCGTTCACGTTGTTCGCGCTGACCTCACCCAGAGCTAGATGCGCCACGGAAAAGCGCCCTTGTGTTCGCAGCTTCGAGAGCGCGTCCTCATGCCTTCTCCCGATATCTAAGAGGTGGTACCACGGCTGGCGGCTGAAGGCCGGGTTCAGCAACTGATTGAGCCGCGCCAGAGACGCGTCTTGCGTTCGCAGATCGAACTGAACCACACAGTTGTCTGGGCTGGTGCAGTGTACCGGGAACGTGGCCGATCCGTTGAACTGTCCGCCTTTGCTGAAGCCGGCGGAGAACGCGATTATGTCGACTAGCTGGTTTTGTAGTGTGACGGAAGCTGTGTCGACGAGCAGCGGCTCAGAGACGCCTTGTAATTCAACGGTCGCGGTGCTGACCTGCAACTTGCCGGAAGGATACGGTTCGGCGAATCCCGTCCATGAACCCGCAACCTGCAAATCCATCTGGGCGGAGCCTGCTAAGCCGATGCCGGGCGTGCCGACACCGATCGCCTGGGCCAGATTGAGCAGGCGTCCGAGCTCTGTCCCGCCGGATAGGTGAAGATTGTAGTTCTCCGTCGTGAACTCGCCGCTTCCGGTTGCCGGAGATACCGCACCCAAGGGTACGGGGAATGGCCTTATGGCGAGTTCAAAACCAGTACTAGCAACCTGGGAAACCCGGTGCCCGAGACGTTTCAGATTGGGTCGCTTCGAGGGTTCGTAGCTCGGCACCGCAAATTGCACCTCGCCGAGTTGAAGATCTTGCTTCAGCACATTTGCGTGTAAAGCTAACGCCGTTGTCTGTCCGCCTCCGGACCACTGCGGCGCCGTCGTGGCAGTTTTGCGAACCGTAAATGCTCCGGCGACTTCGCCCGAGGCGGTGAGGTCGGGCGGCAGATCCTTTTTGGCGTGCCGCGCAAAGGCTACAAGGCGTTCCGCTGGTATGTGCTCACCGGAGATGTCCAGGTCATAGCCACCGGCTCCCCAATTCTGTGCGTCCCCGCGGATGCGCACGATTCCCGATCCTACAGGTGACTCGCAGCGCACGTCATACAGCGAGTCGCCGCTCGAAGAGTATGTCCCAGTGCAGTGGGTGCGCAAGCGGAGGGCCTCGCCGGTAGCTATGTCGTAGCGACGGAAATCTGTAATCTGTCCATCGAGTGTCACTGCGGCCGAAGCGGGAGTCCCGGTCAATACGGCGCTACCCCGAACCGTGCCGCGCCATCCGCGATCGCGTCCGTATATCAGCTTTGTGAGCTGCCCGAGAGGGCCATCGCTGTAGGTTAGCTTCAGATAAACCGGCGTGTCGCGCACGTTGGAGGCGCGCTGGAAGCGGCCCTCCAGAGTTAGTGTGCCGGTGTCGCTTATGTTTACATCCGTTCTGACTGGCCGGGCTTCGATGCGGATGCCCCACTGGGTTTCGGATTCAAGCCAAAGCGCAAAGTCCGCATCCGTAAAGGCGAAAGCTTTCTTTACCTGACCCAGCTTGAAGTTAATTCGACCACTGGAAGCCTCGACGTAAGGGAAGCGGGGACGAGCTTCGGGGCGCGGCCTACCTGTCGGGGCAGGATTCGTCTGCGAGGCCCGCTCTACCAGTTCCTCGATATTCCAATGCCCATCACTGCGGCGAACCAGGTTGAGGCTGGGATTATCCAGATCGAGCGTCCCGATCTCCAGGCGGCCTCGCCACAGTGAAGTCAGCCGCAGATACGCAGTAACGTTGTCGGCCCGCAGCATCGGTTCGGCACCATAACTCGGGTCGTCGTCGGCAACGAAGTTGTACAGGACTAGCCCTGGCCGGGGCAGGAGTTTGAGCTCAATGTTCGAGACGGTAACTTCTCGCCCAAGCGCCCGGCTGATGGCGCCTGCCACGCGTCCCCGATATCGGTTCACGTTGATGAAAGGAGGCAAGACCAATGCCAGCACAATGGTCAGCATGACCATCCACATCAACCGCCGTGACATACGGCGCCGCATCAGTGCACCACGTGGAACATCCGGGACCAGCGAGTCTGGCCGAAGAAGTGGAAGATGATGTTGAACAGCCAGCTGATCCGGTCGCCGATGCTCTGGCGTTCGTATTCATCCCGCGGAGTGATGAAGGACCAGTAGATGAACATGGGCCGGCCGATCACATTTTCGAAAGGCACGAAGCCCCAGTAGCGGCTGTCTAGGCTCACGTCGCGATTGTCGCCCATGGCGAAAACGCTGTTGGGTGGCACCACCAGATCACCGTTCTTGATGGAACTGGGTAGCTCGACGCGCCACTCTGGAGTTACCTCTTCATAAGGGCCCGGCGGCACGGCAGGGAAGTTGTCGCGATAAGGAACGAAGCCGCCTTGGCGGATTACGTAAGGCTCGTTCAGCTTCTCGCCGTTCCGATAGACAGCGCCGTCCTCCAGGTGAATGCGATCCCCCGGCAGCCCAATCACGCGTTTGACCACGTACAACCCGGGTTCGGCGGGATGCAGGAAGACGAAGACGTCGCCATGCCGCGGTGTGCGATAGGGAATCAGCTTGCCGAGCCACTGGGTAGCCGGAGCCAGCAAGATGCGATCGACGAAAACGTGATCGCCGATCAGCAGAGTGTTTTCCATCGAGCTGGATGGAATTGTGAAGGCCTGTAGGGTGAAAGTGATGATGAATAGTCCGGTCACCAGCACGATTGCGATCGAAGCAATGAACTCGGGAGTAGTCTCCTTGGGCTTCTCGGGTTTCTGCGGCTTCGCCGCTTCTGCCTTTGCCGGCGGGGCCTTCACAAGTTTCTTGGTAGCAGCCAAATCTGTTTTCCTCGAGTTCGTGCTTCGTTTGCGATGCTTTAAGCTGCGATATTTCTGGAGCAGCCTGATCCTTCGAGCGCAGTCTGTCTATTGCGGAATACGCAACATTCGGTGCCAGCGTAGACTGTCGAACAGCTGAGTCGCGTTAAATGTCAGATTGGCAAGTTTACCAGACGGCGGAACTGGGCTCATCGCCGGATCAGGACGGTCCATCGACCAATAAATAACCAGAGGGCGGCCTTCAATATTTTCCCGAGGAACGAAGCCCCAATAGCGCGAATCGTAGCTGTCGTCGCGATTGTCCCCGAGAACGAAATAACAATCCTCAGGCACGATTAGTTGGTCATTCTCGGTCAGCTTCTCCACTTCACGAAACCAATTTCCCGTGTCTGAGTTTCTGTCTCCCTGGAAATGGACGGCGGGAAACTCATCGCGATAGGGATTAGGCCAACCGGGATTGAAGGTAGCGTAAGCGTCGTCCTGGCGCACTCCGTTGACGTACACGTGTTTGTCGACCAAACGTATACGGTCGCCGGGAATGGCGATGACGCGTTTCACAAAGTGCTGGTGCGGATTGACAGGATAACGGAAGACGATAATGTCCTGGTGACGGATAGGCCGGTACGGCATCAGCCAGTTCCAGAAGTTGGAATGGCCGTAATGTGATTTATCGACCAGCAGGTAGTCGCCGACAAGCAAAGTCTTCTCCATCGATTCCGATGGTATCTGGAAGGCCTGCAAGACGAAGCTGATGACAAAGACTGCGATGACGACGGTGCCGGCAAGCGATTGCAGCGCGTAAAGGCCGCCTCTTTCACGTAACGGCGCTGGTGGGGACTCCTGCTGTGCAATCTCGCCAGGTTGCTCTGGGGCGTCTACTTCACTCATGACTACTCGGAGCTCTCCCGACCTTCAAGGGTACTTTCCGCGGTGGAAGGGCTCTCTAACGATTGTAGACGTTCCCATGCCAGCCGTGCGGCTGCTTGCTCCGCGGCTTTCTTGGTGCTGCCCTGGCTGCGGCAAATGAAGGGATTTGCGCCATTGGGAGAAGCTGGAACGTGGGCTTCGATGGTGAACATCTTGCGATGATCCGGGCCCTCTTCCTTCACCATGATGTAGCGCGCAGGCGGACGGCCGCTGGCATGTACGACCTCCTGCAGCGCTGACTTGTAATCCATTACCGGCAGTGTTCCGCCGCCGTGCTGGTGTACTTCGGCAAGCTCTGGTTCGAGGATGCGGCTAAGAATGAAGGAGTGAACCGCAGCCTGGCCGGCATCAAGGTAAAGGGCGGCGATCAGCGCTTCCAGCGCATTCACCAGGAGAGCGCTCTTGCTGCGACCTCCGCTACGCTCCTCGCCTCTGCCCAGATGCAGGTAGTTGCCGATCTTCAGTTCACGGGCCGGCTGCAAAAGTCGTCGAGCACTTACGATATGGGCCCGCAACTTCGAGAGCTCGCCTTCGTGGTATTCGGGAAAGCGGCGAAACAGTTCCTGGCTGACGATGAACGCCAGTACTGCATCACCCAGGAATTCAAGCTGTTCGTTATCCAGCTCAATTGCCGGAGTTCCTCCTGCCGCACTCTGTGATTCCGCTTCGCGTGCGTAAGAGGAGTGGGTTAGAGCTTGCTCCAGAAGATGGCGGTTCTGGAACACGTGTCCCAGAGCATCCTCCAACACGCTCGTATCGTTGATCGCGGATTTCATTCGTTGTGCATTATGCGCGGCCCGATGGATTTCGCCAAGCATAAGCCACGCTTTTGCAAATTATGCTGCTCAGTGGGGCGTAGCCGACGCGGCAGGGGGATTAATCGGAGCAGAAGGAGCAGCCGCCGGCGCCGCTGCAGATCCCGGGCTTGTTGCCGGCTCGGTACCGATGATCCGGCGTTGATCAGCTTTTGTAAACGAGCCTGCTGTTGCTTCGCCAAAGCCATTGCCGTACTGCCTGCCTGTGAGTACTGCACGGCTTTGTTGGCAGAATCCAAAGCCTGCGGAAGCTGCTGCAGCTTGTCCTGGGCCACTGAAAGACGCAGGTAAAGCACTCCTTCGGGATTTCCGCTGCTTTCGTCGATAGCCTTTTGCAGGTTGTTGCTGCTGCAGCATAGTCGTTCCGGTTCAAATTCACCATGCCCAGCGTGTCATAGGCCATAGTCAGAATGCTGTGTTTTGCGGCTTCAACTCGCGCCGGGTCGGCGTTTGGCGGAACCAGCAGTCCGGTATCGAGATTGTCGATCGCGGCCTGGGCGTCCTTTGCCGCTTCGGCCAGGCGCTGCTCGCGGTCTAAATCGGTGTCGCGAGTAGATTCCGCTAAAGCCGAAGCGACCTGCACTAGCGGGATCGGGTTGGTCGGATCGGCCGCGATCGCCTGCCGACCGGTGACGATGACTTTTTCAGTATTGTTTGCCTGTCCATATAGGCTCATCACCCGCATGTACAGGGAGGCACTCAATTCGCTCGTCGGATACTTCGCAGCGAAGTCATTCGCCGCCGCCTCAGCCTTTGCCGGTTCGGCGATTACCTGAGCGTTGTTATACGCGTCCATTTCTTCCTTCGACTTCGCCTGCAGGATGCGATGGCTCCCGGTCGCCGGCGTTGCCTCCGCCCCTGACGTTTGGCTCGACGCACGCGGAGTTTGAGGCGCCGCGTCAGATGCGCTCTGCGCTGGAGACGTTGTGGTCTGCGCTGATGCGAATGTGGCCGCCAACAAAGCGGTCGCTAGTATGGTAGTCAATCTGGTCATCACCTTCCTTTCATACGCCGGCGCAAACGCATCCTATCGATCTTTTTCATTGGACTTGGGTGTCTCGTAAGCCTGTTGCAAGCCTTTGTCCGCAGCGCTCTTGGCGTCAGGCGGGGCATCTGCGATGGCGAGAGCCGCCTTATATTGCGCGACAGCGTCATCGCGCTCTCCCTGGATATCGTAAATACGTCCCAGGTAAATATGACTCCAGGAGGCCACATGCGGGTCCTTGCCCGTATCCGCCGCCTTCTGGAAGTCGGCCTGCGCGCCCTCCATGTCGCCTTTGAAGCTGGCGACTTTCGCCAGGACGAAGTACGCCCGCGCCGAATCTTCGTTCGCCTCAAGCTCGCTTGGGCCAATTTCTCGGCTTCCGCCGGATTGCCGCTGGCCAGCGCCTGCTCCGCCATGTCGATCCTCTTCTGAGATGCGCGCTGGGACGACTGCATCACGTCAGGGGTTGCCGCGGGGGCATAAGCAATCTGGCTGGCACGCTTCTTCTGCTGCTGCACATCGATATCGTGCAGCCAATTTGGAAAAGCGTCTTGCAAGCCGATGCCCGCTTTTTCGAATTGCCGCAGCTGATCATAGAAATACCCAGTCAGAACGAAGCCTTCGGCTTCATCACGCTGCACCAGGGCTGAACGATCTTTCTCCGGCAGCTTTGAATCCATCGGATTACGGGCCTCGATGGCACGAATCAAACACTCGAGAACGAGCAGTCCCATGTCTCTCTTGTAATCCACTTCCATGGGCGCAGTCTGAACAGACAGAAGAACGGGTGCCAGACGATTGAGAGCTGTCGCGCGTTTGGCGATCAGCGGATCCAGCACGAAGTGGAGATAGGTGTGCCGCAGCGCATCCATGTGGATGTTGTCTCCGGTCGGCGAAACTACCAGGTAGTAGGTGTCCTGCAGATAATTGCGCGAATTCACCTGGCCGGGCGCTGCCATTGGCTCAAAGTAGACCGTGAAGCTGCGGCCGGAGTAGCCCGACATAGGCATGCGCAGATAAGTGTCGGTCGCATTGATCATCCGTGAGACCGGATCGTGGAACTGATCGATCAGCGCGTCATATTGCGCCTGATGCTTGAGCCAGATGGAATGCAGCCCCGCTGCAGCGTAGTACTGCTTCAGAACCGGGACAAAACCTAAAACGTAAGCAGCATCGGGCGGCAGGTCGGCTTCTTTCAATTTAGGCTCGAAGCCTGGCGCCGGTCCGAGGTTCAGGGCGAGCGAAACATATTGTGCCAGGTCGTGGGTAGCGTCGCCCTGTCGGTGATCTTGATAGAAGCGGCACATCTCATTAGCCGCCGCCGCTGCGTGCGGTAATTTACTGGCCTCCACCAGATCGGCGCGCACCTGCATACGAATGGGAGATGAGGAAGACAGCTCCTGATCGTACCCGCACACGTTCATCGCCGAAACCACACTGAACAATGTATCGCTGACGTCGATACTGGCCTTTGTCTGGGCAAAAGCTGGCAGCCCCAGGCTAACCAATAGGGTGAGAGCTACGGCGACGCGATGGGAGATACTCATCGCGGCCTCCTGAGGCGGTTGGCGGAAACGTGACACTGAGATTTTCGCACTAATCTGCATGCAAGGTTGGCAATGGTACGGCTGAACTGCGTTCCGGAAGCTCAATGGCTTCACTCTAGGCGTCCGACGCGGAAGGGCGCGAACCCAAGCGGCTATTCCGGACGAATGCGAATCGCGCCGGCAATCACCAGTGGCGGATGCGCGGACTTACCCCCTAACCTGCACCTTGGAGAAGGTGAGAATCACATGGCTGGACGTGGGCTGGCCGAATGCCGTCGCCGGTTGGAAGGTGGTAAAGATGAGCATGTTCTTGAGCTGCGGAAGAATGCTCGCTTCGTCCTCCGGACCGGACAGGATACGGTAGTCCTGCACTCGACCATCCGCTCCTACATAAGCCTCGATGACCAGTGAGTCCGCATTGGGTACTCCCATGGAAAGCTCGAACGGTGTGGACCGCAACTGTGCGGGCGTATACAGCATCGTTGGCACATCATTCGACGCACGTACCTGGGCGGGGTAGAGGAAGCTGATCAGCACGCCAAAGATGATAAGCGTGGTAATCAGCCCTGCTGTAGCCGGGACCATCGTTGCATTAAATGCATTCTCCCAGCGAACTCGCAGCGAATCCCAACGCGAGCGGCGAGAATTGGCAATCTCCTGCGAGATCGCCACGCGCAACTTCAAAGACAGATCCGGAGGCGACACCTTCCGCCCCAGAGAGCCCACCAACTCCTGCGTCCTTTGCACGGATGCAAAGTGGGCGCCACATTCCGCGCAGGCCTGCAGATGTTCACTCACCTGCGCCAATTGCCCGCGGGTGACAGCACCGTCCATATAGGACGACATAAACCCCTTCGCAACTGAGCATTTCATGGTATGACCTCAATTTCGTGGCCGACCGGGCCAGAGCGGCGCTTGCTTTCGCGCGCATCCCTTGGCGCCATACCGAACGCCGGCAGATGCCTTTCCAGACGCTTGCGCAAGGCCTCGCGTCCTCTCACCAAACGTGATTTGACCGTGCCCAAAGAGGTCTGCATGACCTCGGCGATCTGTTCGTAGGAAAGCTCTTCAATGTCGCGCAGGATGACCGTCGTGCGGTAGGGCTCATTGAGAGCTTTCAATTCCGTTTCCACCCTGGTTTTCAATTCTTCATCGTAGACACTTTGCAGCGGAGACTTGGCTTCATCGACCAGCGTATCTTTAACGCCGAAACTCGATTCATCTTCGCGTTCCGGACCCGGTTCAATGGAAGTCTCGTGCGACTTGTGCCGGAACCACCAGCGCCGTCGATTCGAAGCTTCGTGAACCGCGATGCGATAGATCCAGGTCTTCAGGCTGGAATCCGAGTTGAAGCCCTTGATTCCACGAAATACTTTGATGAAGACTTCCTGAGTGGTATCGGCTGCGTCGGAGGGATCGTCGAGGATCCGGTAAATGAGGCTGTAGACCGGCTGGTTGTAGTGTGCGATGAGCCAATAGAAAGCCTCTTCCGAGCCGGCCTTTAATTCGGCCACCACGGAGGCTTCTTCGGTGCGGACTCCAATCGCACTAGCGAGTTCACTCAAGGTTGTTACTCCCGCCACGGGCGGCACCTCAATGATAAATAGTTTCTGAACCCGCAACAACTCCGAAACACAATGACGCCATTACGGTTAGCGCTTCTGCCTTCGACAACCTGCGCTCCGGGACGGAACGCGGGCTGATTGGGGCAGACTACAGCAATAGACACCACAGATTGCAGAAAGGTTCCCGCCATGGGCGAGCTTCTGACAGCACGCAGGTGCCCCTCAGAGCTACTGCGACTTGGGGGTCGCGGGCGGCGGGTTCGTTGTGCTGCCGGCGCCGGGCTGAGCGGGAGTTGCCGACGTTGCGGTAGCCTTCTTCTTGTGCGTTGCAGGCTTCTTGGCCGGCTCTGAGTTATCAACTACGACTTTCTTTGCCGGCGCCGGCGGGACAGCCGACTGCTGCAAGACCCGGACTTGATTCCGCAGTTGGTTCATTTCCGTCTGCGTTGAGACGGTCAGCGCCTCCAGATTGTCACCTAAGTCGTGGCGCACCGAGTCGATGATGTCGAGTGGCTGTGCCAACGCCTCGTATTCGTTCTTGGGTCCGAAGGCTCCCGCAGCCTCCGCAAATGAGCTGAGCACGTCGTAGAGCGCGTTGAGATTGCGATAGAGCTTGAATCCGGCGGTCAAGTCCTGCGGAGCCGCCCGGAAGTTGCCGATCAATAGCGGCAGTGCCGAAGTCAGATTGCGCTGCAGCGAGTCGGCATTCGTCTGCGCCTGTTGCTTCGATCCGTTGTCGGCCTTCCATTTCTCGATGCGCATATGCGCGATATCGATATTGGCCTGCGAGGCTGCAGTTTGTAAACGATCCAAATCGGAAGAGAGACTCGCCGGCGGCGCAGAGTTGGCAGGGGGAACTGGCGCGTTCTGCACCTGTGCTGCGGCGACAAGCGAAATGGAAACGAGCAGCAGTAAATTTGCGAAACTTCTCATCGCGCTCCTGTTGAGCAAGTTCTTGAGCAAGGGGAAAATCGACGAGGTGGGCTTACAGTTTAACAAGAATCGCACAACCAATCTTGGATGCCAGAACTCCTGCCGGAGGCAGCGCCGCCGATCGTAACCTGCCCGTCAGAGTTACTGCATTGCGCTAAGGGCGTTCAGGATAATGTTCAACGGCGGGGTTTGGGAGGGCTTAACGTAGCGATCAATAAGGAACCGCTGGCCGTCAGGGGTCACATCGTAGCTGAAAAGATCGCTGGAAGAAACATTGCTGCGAGCATGACTCTGAAATAACGTTTTCGGTGTACCGGCAGATAGCGTGCCTTCACTATCGACCGAAACCGAGACCAGATTACCCCGGGAATCCAGATAGAAGATTTCCTTTCCGTCGGCGCGCCAGCGAGGATCCATGCCTCCACCACGGGAAACCTGCAGCTTGCCCCCGCCGGTGGGAAATGGCGAGATATATACCTCCCAGTCGCCGCTTTCGTCTGATTCGTAAGCGATCCAGTTCCCGTCCGGAGAGATCTGGCCGTTAGATTTGTTGTTCCGGTCCGCCAAGAGCGGAGTGATTTTCTGGTCTTGCAGATCGACGATGTAGAGTGCCGAACCACCGGTGTTAGAAATAGACGTCATCACCAGTTGCCGGTCATCCGGCGTGAACGAATTCGGCATCAGATCGACGCCACCGGCAACGTTGGGGCTTATCCCCCGATCGCCCTCGAAACCGCTGGAATTCTTCAGTCGCAGAATCGCGCCCGAAGCAGAACGGTAAGCGATGTCTTTACCGTCGCGCGACCAGACCGGCGTAGTTTCCTCGGCGGGGTCGAAAGTAAATCGGGTAGATCCGCCATGCTGGAGGTCGTCGATGTATACGTCGATGTTCTTGCCTTTCATGTCGGCCACATCGTAAGCCACTCGACGGCCGTCCGGTGAGAGATCGGGATTCGCCAGCAGTCCCGCGTCGCTTACTTTGTTCAATTCCTTGCCCGAGCGGTCATACCAGATCAGTTGCGATTGGGAAGCTCCCGTGCCCTGATGCATGACAACCGTACCGTTCAGCGCAACCGTGAATGCTCCCCAGTAAGTCGACGGGTGCCTGCCCACTTGCGCAGCGACCACCTGAGGCTTGCCTGTAACCGTGCCGTTAGAAGCATCCATCGGCACCGCAATGAGCGCTCCCTTGCTGCCCACGTAGAAGAGATGATCTCTGGAATATCCGGGAGTTGAAATGGCGAGCGTGACCAGCTTTTTATGCTCCCGATCGGCGAGCGAGCTCCAGTAGATGCCGCTCCTCTTGTCGTCGGGGCTCTCGTCAAAATCGCCGCCCCAGAAGAGAAAATGGTCGCCGTCAGGCAGGAAAACGGGCCAGCGATGTGAGGAGACGCCTTTTTCACCGTAAATCTTATCGGTGAGTGGCGCAGCGTCGGTTCCGTCGGAATCCACACGCCACAGCGGACCGCCGGAATCGGGTGCATAGATGATGACACCTCTGCTGCCCCAGCTTCCGCCGCGAGGCTGGCGCGCACTAGCCAGCACTTGCGTCCCACCGCCGCTGGACGAGATCTTCTTAAGCTTCCCCTGCGCAAAGAAGCCGATGTAGTTATCATCCGGGGACCAGAAAGGGTAAGTCGCGCCATTGGTGCCGTACAGCGGCGCGGCGCTGGACGACCCGATCTCCTGAACGTAGATAACGCCCTCGCCCGAGTCCTCGGCAACGGCGACGTATGCCAGCATGCTGCCATCCGGCGAAATGGCGATGTGCCCAACTTCGGCCGTCACTGGAATCGCGAATTCCATGCGTATGAGCTTGGGAGATCGGGTGACAACATATCCGACCATTGCTGCCACTACCACGAGCAGAATGGCGGCAGCAGCCAGGGTCCAGAGCGTCCAGAGCGGCACCTTACGCCGTGACAAGGTCTGTGCATGTAGAGCCGAGGTGGAGTCCGATCCCGACAAGGCACCGAGCGCGAAGGTCAGATCTCGCGCTGACTGGAAGCGGTCAGCCGGATTCTTCTCCAGGCAATGACGCACAATGCGGTCCAGCGAAGGCGGAACTTTCAAGTGCTCAAGGTCGAGGTCAGGCGGTTCCGTCTTAAGGATGGCCGTCATGATCTCGACCGCCGTGTCGCCGGAAAATGCCCGTTGGCCGGAGAGCATCTCGTAGAGAACCGCGCCAAAGCTAAAGATGTCCGCGCGATGGTCCACCGACTCGCCACGGACCTGCTCCGGCGCCATGTAGGGCGCCGTACCCATCACCACGCCGGGCTCTGTCTGCAGGGTCTGCACTGTCTGCATGGTGAAGTCAGACATGTTTCCGGACGTCTTTGCCGTCGCCGCGACTGCGGTGGCTTTCGCCAGTCCGAAATCCAGCAGCTTAGTGTGGCCGTCCCTGGTGATGAAGATGTTTTCGGGCTTCAAATCTCGATGTACGATGCCGCGCTCATGTGCAGCTGCCAGGCCGTGAGCTACCTGCAGGCCAATCTCGACAGACTTCCGAACTCCGAGCGGCCCCCGATGCAAGCGCTCGCGAAGCGTCTCGCCTTCGAGCAGCTCCATCACTAAAAAAGGTGTGCCCTCCTGTACGCCCACGTCGTAAACCGACAATATGTTGGGATGGTTGAGGGCAGCGACGGTGCGCGCTTCCTGCTCGAAGCGTTGCATGCGAGCAGGGTCGTCGATCATTGAGGCGGGCAAAATCTTAATAGCGACTGAGCGGTTCAGGCGGCTGTCACGGGCTCGATAAACCTCGCCCATACCGCCCTCACCTACATGCGCCTGGATCTCGTACGGCCCGAGTTTCTGTCCTGCTGCGACGGCCATGGTGACTGCGCGAGATTATAGCGGAAGCGCGAAACGACTCAGCCTGTTTGGGAGGAAACGCCTCGAACGAAGATTGGGTTGAAGGTTTGGTGGACCTGGTCGGGATCGAACCGACGACCTCTTCCATGCCATTTCTCAATGCGATTCACGACGATGTGACACCGACGAAGTCTGAACGTGACACAGAGGCAGTGCTGGTGCGGCTTTGGTCGCTACCCGCTGCCTCTCGCTTGTTATATAGCGATACCCTCCGACACGGTCAGACTTGGGCGGGGAGGTGAGGGTTACGACACAAACCGCGACACAAGAGACCGGCCCCCCGGGGGGGGCGGTATGAGCATCCTGGCAGCAGCGCCAGAAATCGTTGTACTCTCTCGCAGAAAAGCAAAATTTGGAAGACCCAAGTTGCAGCGGGGCTTCCATTTTTCTCCGTGCTCCACAACTCGCCCAAGTGTTATCGTTCGTTTTTCTACCAACACAACCGCTAAAGGGCACCCATGGGCACTGGAGTCGATCGCAGGGTCTCGCCAGAGGAAGAGGAGCTTGCAAAGAAGCGCGAGGAATTGGCGCTGCTCCAAGCTGATTTAGCAGATCGGGAACTGCACCTCACCGATCTGCGAGTCGAACTTTCAGCATTTGAACGAAGGTACCTCCGACAGGTCGGGATTCTCTACGCCGAACTTGACGAGTGGAATGCGAAGTTCGCCGAAGTGGTAGCTGAGGCTGAGCGAACTGAGGAGGCTCGCTCTGCCGCGACACAGGCTCGTAAACAGGCCACGGAATCCCAGTCTGCTATTGGCGAGACTGCCGAAGCACAAGATTTCAGTCCTTCAGCAGACCTGAAAAGTATGTACCGAGAGGCGGCAAAGAGGATGCATCCCGACCTTGCCACCGACGAAACGGATCGCCGCAACCGCGAAAGATTCATGAAGGAGGCGAATCGCGCTTATGAGCAAGGCAACATTGAGGAGATGCAGAGGATTCTCGAGGAATATGAGAGTAGCCCTGAAACAGTTAAAGGCACGGGAGTGGCAGCGGACTTGGTCCGTGTTATACGGCAGATCAAGCAGATTAGAAGCAGGCTCGCTCAAATAGAGCTCGAAATCGCGAGTCTCGCTGCGTCCGACGTTGCCAAGCTAAGAGCTAAAGTGGAAGCTGCGAGCGTGCAGGGCCGCGACCTCCTTGCTGAGATGGCTGAGGACGTGAAGGCTCGCGTTGATGTGGCGCGGCGTCGCTTCGAGGTCCGGTCTTCCGGGGTAACGCTGCCATGACCGACGAGGAATATTCCAAGAACAAGGCAGGATTAGCGCCATCGCACGCTGCATCACTTTCGAGGGCTGCGGTCGCTTCTTTAGCCAGTCGGGGAATGCAGGACTTGCTCGCTCGCGAGGCTGCAGATGACATTCCGAGGAAAACAAAGCAGGGCACCCAGGGTGCGGAGAGCAGCAACGAGTACCGGCAACCCTTGTGGGAAGATAGGTCTGAAGATAATGAACGGCGCTGTGTGTATTGCAACACCCCCTTCAGTAGCCTAATTGTTTGCTATAGAGAACACCTTAAATCTTGCGCTCAGGCCGAAATAGCTGCCAATGGTGCTAAGGCGGACATGGCAGAAATCGCGGCGGGTGAGTATGGCGACTATGGTTGCCCGTATCATGATGCTGAAGAACTGCGCCGACGAGAGCGCGAAGAACAAGTGTAGGCTCTTCACTAATTTGTGTTTTAATGGGAAAAGAAAAGCCCCGATGCCAGTCGGGACTCATGGGCGTTGCGCTCCATGCGAATCTTCGCACTGGAATGCGCGCCATGCAAGAGAAACATTCTACGGAGTCTCAGCTGACAGCATCGACACGAAAACAAGGGCCACATTGTCATCTGCTTCAGGATGATCAGCGATTGCTTGCCGTATGTGAGCGTATCTTTCTTGAGCGACACCCTGAGTTTCGGGATGTTCGACTATCGCCATCACTTCCTTCCGCCAATCAATCCGGCTCCCATCTGGAAGGCGGTAGCACGACAACACAGTCTTGAGCGCCGCGTTTTCTGTTCCCAAACGGATGAACGTATCAAGAACCGCTAGCGATTGTTCTTTCGTCGTCATAGAGCCGCGATTATACGCGTCCACAGCCCCAAGACTTTCTAAAGTGGAAACGAATAGATTGGAATTGTCGGAGGTCGAACGAGATGGCACGTCCTAAGGGTTTAGCCAAGACGGGTGGCAGACGGCCAGGTACGCCGAACAGGAAAACGCACGAATTGTCCGAGAAACTTGAAAGTCTGGGCTGTGATCCCATCGAGGGACTCGTCCGGCTCGCGGAAGACCCGGCAACGAAACCCGAAATAAAAGTGCGGTGCTACGCTGAACTGGCTCAGTACATCCACCCTAAGCGTAAGGCGATGGAGTTGGGATCGGCAAAGGACAGCGATCCGTTGAAGATCATTGTGGAGCGCATAGAGTAATTTCCGACCAGTCAGGGCGCTCCGTTAAAACGCGGTGGTCAGTAATCGGAGCAGCCGCACGGAGCAGCGAACTTCCGTGGGGTGATTGGAAACATGGACACTAGTCGGTAGGATGGAATCATGGGGAGCAGGCAAAGCAATGAGTGAAATGGATCGCCGTGTGACGAACCCGCGTTTCGTCGATGCAATTAACCGCGTAATGGTAGAACTGCGCAAGCGAGGGGCCATTGGTGATTACTGCCAACGCTGCAACGCGAATGACTGGAATGCAGATCTGATCCGAATCAGCGCCTCACCCGAGGAGGTCCACTCGCCTCAAGTGTTTATGCCGTATACAGGCGCTCAGTCGTATATCCCCACCCTTACCTTGACCTGCAAAAACTGTGGTAACACACTCTTTCATAACCTGCATGTGCTCAAGATAGCGATATGACTTTTCCGAGTGACCCGGAACAACGCGCTGGGGATGAACCCCTTCAGTATTCCACAGGCGGCGGTACGGTGGTTACGCCGCGACCGAGCGAACAAGCTTATCCATTACGACGAGAAGAGTTTTTGACGCTCTGTGACGGGGAAGCTGCCAACACAGCTCAGCAATGGAGGAACTTTTGCTTGGCGTGGTTGTTTAGCGCGGTGATCGGACTTGCGGGCTTGTGGGGGTCGGTGGACCTCGGCCAAGCTATCGAAGCAAAGAGAATGACTCCAGTGTATTGGGTTCTGTTCTTGGCGCTCATGGTATTAGGTAGCTTTTGCCTGACGTTGTTCTTTCACGTTTGTGGTAAGAGGCAACAGGGAACTGGACCCTACACCCGGCTCAAGAAGAGAATTGAGGGCTCATTCGGGGTGACACGCGAATCAAACGCCCCTCATCAGAGTACGGACCCGAGTTCCCCGTACATGCGAGATCGTTTGGTTATTCAATCCGCCAGATACGGAGCAGACACGCGGTGGAAAGATGTCACCGACATTTTGAGAGCAAAGATTCGGGATGGGAAGCTGCGAGTCGAGGTTACAAACGATGAGCTTGGACCTGACCCCGCAGAGTGGGTTGCTAAGAACTTGGAGGTGTCGTACATCTTTGAGGGAGAGGAACAAAGCAAAAGTGTGGCAGAAAATGGTGTTTTCTGCGTCCCGGACAATTAGCGTAGCGCGGAACTGAGGTGGGGTGCTTCTTCGAGGCCAACGAGCCAACAATCAAGAGTCTCTTCACATTCTTTCTTCATAGTTCTTTTCATAAGGGCAGAAAATCTAGAAAACCCGCGTCGTTCCTGTTCGGGACTGAGGCCCGGCAGTGAATTATTCACTGTCGGGTAGTGGATTTTCCACGGTCGGTGCGTGACAAATTCCCGTGCGAGGTCGGGAAAACTCACGTGAAACCGACGTCGCGTGCAGTCAGTTGAGGCGCTGGCTGCGCTGTCTTCTGCGCTCTTGGGTCGGGATGACACTTCCTGCAGTTCAGCTGTCCATCGCGTTCCCAGTGCTCGGTTTCACGACGGTGAACCCTGCAGAAAGTGATTATTGGCGCCTGCGGGGGCGCGTGGGGTCTAAGAGAGATCGGAGTTTCTCGCGGTGGTTGCGGTTTCGCGGCTTGGGCTGTGTCGCTCGACGGCCTTTCCCGTTTGACGTGATATCGCACCGGCTTGCGGCCCGCCGCAGGCGGGAACACCTCATCCGAATCACTCAGCATCACATGAATGAACCCGCCTGACGGTCCTTTCCTCAGACGTATTCGCCCATGTTCCCGCAGTTCTTCGCGGGCTTTTCTTGCCGTGTTGTGGTCTTTTATGGCGGTGTAGGTGGATATCTGTTCGTTCGTGTATTCCAGTTCGACCTGTCCGGTCTTGTTCATCTGCTGACAAAGAAACACGTAGTATTTGACCGCCGAACCACTCAGGTCTCGAAGGTCCCCGGAATCGACGAAAGAGTCCGGCACTTGAAAGTATCGCGTTCCTTTGTGGCCGCCGATTACGTTAGACATTCGGAACCGCACAGTTCGGGCTGTGCCGTAGGATGGCCTCTGAGAGCGCAGAAACCGCGTTTCTGCGCGTCGCATCCGCTACCGTGGTGATTCACAGCTCCTTATTCCCGTTTCATCTCGGGCCTCTTCGGAAACGAGGCGGATCAAGAGTGTTGCAAAGGGTGGGTCCCGCAGGAGTTCGCGGAGGGATTGCAGTATCTCGGGCGTCTCATCTCGTCGGGCAAGCACCCTATCGTCAGTCATGTCAGACCCCTTGCTTTTGATTCCCGGCTGCTAAGAAACGGGCGCATTCGTCTGGATGGAAGAGAAGCCGTCTGCAGATCTTTGTGGGATTGAGGCGCTTCTGCCGCACCCAGGCTCGGATCGTGTGCGGACTAACGCGCCAGAGGCCTGCAAGTTCCTTCAAATCCATTAGTCTCGTCACCTGCGAAGTTATTTCCATTGCGGACTCCCTTTGTACTGGCATATCTAACGCCACCCTAGTAGAGTGTTTAGTGTTGTTCAAGCATAAACTCTAAAGAGGCGAATGATGGCGCAATCAAAGAAGCCGAAACTCTCTAGGCAGGCCAGGGTATTCCGGGACCCTGTTTGGTTATCTTGGGATCGGTCGCAAGCGGTCCAAGTCGGTAGAGAGGACGCGCTTGATGAGGCTCGCTTATTTCACACCTATGAAGAGCGGCGGCTATTGCTGACGGATTTGGCAAATCTCCGCGACCAGGGAGGGGTTGTTTCGTTTTGGCGTCGAAGAAACGTCCGACCTGAGTTCACCGATGCATTGTTCACAATTCAGTCCCAGCTTCGATGTATTTGGAATGCCCCTGATTCGCCTGATACCGACTTGATTCTCGATTCTTGGCTGCATTGGCTGCCTTCTCCCAAACATCTGAAGTTTTGGAAGCAGACACGTTGGGCGACAGCAGGGGCTAACGAGCCAAAGAAGTACCTCCCATTCGGCTGCTCATTCAGAGCTGGGAAGCTCGTACCAGACCTGTACAGCGTTCGAGCAATGCTCATTCAGGGCGTTTTTGAGCATTGGCGGCAGTTTAAGTACTGTGCTAATGCCGATTGTTCGGCCCCCTACTTCATAGCCGGGAGGAAAGACCAATCTGTCTGCGATGCCGAGATATGCAAAGCCGAGAAGCAGCGGCAACATGCCTTGAAATGGTGGAAGGCGCATCGCGCAAAGAACACCCCAAAACAGCAGGCTGAAAAGACAACAGAGAAAGTAGGTGGGAAGAATGTCGCTCGTAAAGCGCGGTAAAACGTGGCACACACACTTCGTTGTGAATGGGCAGCGGTTCCGGCAGTCACTCGGAACAACTGACCGGCGGGATGCTCAAGGCAAAGAAAAGCAACTAATAGCTGAGGCGACCTTGGGGAAGTTGACGCAAACCTCCGCGACACTAGCCCGGCAACCCTTCGGACTGGCGGCTGACGACTATGTAACTGCGCGGACGCTGGAACTCGCTCCAGCAAGCCGGGCCAAAGAGAAGCAATTGCTAGTGCAGCTGCGAACGTATTTCAAACAAGAACCACTGAAGGCGATCACTGCAAAGCGCATCACCGAGTACCGGGCATGGAGAGCAAGTCAGACCAAAGAAACGAAACGGGGCGACATCAAGCAGGTGGTTCAGCGTGCTGGCCCGGCAACTCTAAATGCGGAACTTGGTATCCTTCGCCGCATACTGAAGCGAGCGAAGCTCTGGGCGCGTGTTGCTGACGATATACGGCCCCTCAAAGAGCCGAGTTCGATAGGACGAGCATTGACCGAGGAAGACAAGCAGAGGCTTCTTAAAACGGCTGTAATGCGGCCTGAGTGGGAAACAGCTTATCTAGCCGCGATCCTCTGCCTGAACACAACTGCGAGGGGCTGCGAACTGAAAGCCCTCCAGTGGTCAGACGTTGACCTCTTTGCCCGGACTCTGACAATTCGCACGTCCAAAACAGCTGCGGGAGAAAGAGTGGTTCCTCTCACCGACGTTGCGGCTTCGGCTTTGGCGCGGTTGCGGCGCAGGGCGGGCTCTTTCGGGTCCGTCGAGCCGTCGCATTACATCTTCGCCGCCTTCGTGCCCAAGTTCACGTTCAGCGGCAAGAAAGTCGTCGATTACAGCATCACCGCTTTCGATCCGACTGCGCACGTCAAAAGCTGGAGATCAGCTTGGAGAACACTCTCAAAGGAAGCAGGGCTGCCCGGTTTCCGATTCCACGACCTCCGGCACTGCGCCATCACACAGCTTGCAGAGGGTGGAACTTCCGATTCAACCATCATGGCGATAGCCGGACACGTTAGCCGTCGCATGTTGGAGAGATACAGCCACGTTCGGATGGAGGCGAAGCGGAATGCGATGGAAGCCCTCGCCGCAAGCACCAAAACGGCGGGTTATGACACAAGCCATGACACAAACGTCATGTCCGCGAGCAAGCTTACCGTCTAAGTTGTTGAGAGATTTGGTGGACCTGGTCGGGATCGAACCGACGACCTCTTCCATGCCATGGAAGCGCGCTCCCAGCTGCGCCACAGGCCCACTTTAGCAGAACGACGCTCAGAGCAGAACGCCTTATGTATTCTCTCGCAGCAGAATACGTTAGTCAAACTTCCTGATCGCGTCGCTAAGCAATCCAGGCTGCTTACACCTGAAGAACGTCGCCTTCGCGGGCCACCATCTGATACAGCACAGGGTTTACGAAGAACCCGATACAGAGACGAGAGATCAAGCCTGCCACAATCACGATTGCAAATGGCTTCTGAGTATCGGATCCGATGCCGGTGGCCAGCGCTGCGGGCAACAGCCCGAGACACGCAACCAGCGCGGTCATCATGATCGGCCGCAGCCGGAGCAGGGAAGCCTCGCGTGTCGCGGTGCGGATATCCATGCCTTCCTGTCGAAGCTTGTTGATGTAAGACACAAGAATCACGGCCGTCTCAACGGAAACTCCCAGTAGCGCCAGCAGCCCAAGCACGGAGGATACGCTGAATGGCGTGTCTGTCAGTTTCAGGGCGAGCAGCGCCCCGACGGGCTCAGTCAAGATGACGCCCAGGGCAATCGTAACCGGGAACTTGAAGTTGCCGTAGAGAGCGAACAGGATCATGAAAATGATGACCAACGCGATAGGTCCGATAAACATTAACTGCGATTTTGCTTCGAGGAACTGGCTATACTCGCCGCCCCATGTCAGGCGATAACCCTGCGGCAGTACCACCGCCCTATTCACCGCTTCCTGCCCGTCGCGAACCGCGCGCTCCAGGTCGCGGCCCTCTATGCTGTACTGCACTCCGATGTAGCGAGAGTTATTCTCGCGATAAATGAACGACGCGCCATTCCCTTGGCGAATCGTCGCGAGTTCAGTCAACGGAATCTGCTTCCCGTCGGGAGTGCCGACAAGCAACTGTCCGATCTCGTGCGCACTGCTGCGGAATTGCGGCTGCATTCGGACCACGAGGTCAAACAGCTTTTCTCCTTGAATGACCTGGGTCGCAGCTTGACCGCCTACGGCAGCGGAGACCACCGCTTCTACGTCGGCAACGTTGATGCCGTAACGCGCAATCTTGTCGCGATCGACATCGATCAGAAGGCTTGGCTGGCCCAGCTCACGTACGACCGTGAGATCGGTGAAGCCAGGAACCTTGGATAAGGTGTTCTTGATCTGAATTGCCTTGTCCTGAAGCACATTCAGATCATCGCCGTAAATCTTCACCGCCAGTGAGCTTTTCAGGCCGGTGAGAGCTTCGTCCACCGCGTCTTCCGCCGGCTGCGTGTAGTTGAAAACGATTCCGGGGAAGGCCGTCAGTTTCTTGTTCACCGTCTCGATGAGTTTTGCCTTGGTGTCAGCGTCGCCGCTCCATGCAGCGTCCTTGTAGGGCTTCAGTCCAACATAGAATTCGCAGTTGAAGAAGCCGGTGGGATCGGTTCCGTCGTCGGGGCGGCCAAGCTCCGAGGCCACCACCGTGACCTGAGGGTATGACATCAGGATGGCGCGGATCTGCGGAGCAATCTTGCTCGCCTCTTCAAAGGAGATAGTGTAAGGCATGGTTGCCCGCACCCAGAGCGCCCCCTCGTCGAGATGCGGCATGAACTCGCCGCCGATGAATGGAACCAGCAACAGCGTCGCACCGAAGATCAGGCACGCAATCAGCATGGTCAGCTTGGGACGATCAAGCGCCCAATCCAGTTGTCCGGCGTACTTGCGCTTCATCCATTCGTAGGCGCGATTCGTGTGCTCCTTTACGCCGCTCTTGAACCAGTAGGAAGCCAGCACCGGCACCAGCGTGAGCGTAAGAATCAGGGCACCGATCAGCGCAAACGACATGGTTTCGGCCATGGGATGGAACAGCTTTGCCGATGGGCCGCTGAGCGCGTAGATCGGAAGATATCCCGCTAGAATCACCGCGACCGAATAGAAAATAGGACGGTCGACATCCTTCGCTGCCGCCAGGATGACCTCATTCAGGCTGTAGCTTTCGCCCGAACGCAGCGCGAGTTCACGGTAGATGTTTTCTACCATGACGACTGTACCGTCGATGATGATACCGAAATCAATCGCGCCAATGGAGAGCAGATTCGCTGCGCCGTCATGTGCGTGCAGCACGATGAAAGCAAACAGCAGCGCCAATGGGATGGTGAGGGCGACGATGATCGCGGCTCGCCAACTGACCAGGAAGAAGATCAGCACGATCAGCACCAACACCATGCCGCGCAGCAGGTTGGCTTCCACCGTATCGGTAGTGAGGGTTACGAGTTCGCTGCGATCGTAATAGGGGTGGATCTTGACATCCGGCGGCAGCACCGACTTATTGAGTTCGTCGGTCTTCTCTTCCACGCGCTTCAAGACGTTCTGCGTCTGCTCGCCGCGCAGCATCAGAATCACGCCCTCTACCGCATCGTCGTTTTTCTGGTAGCCGAACTCTCCAAGCCGTGGAGCGTGACCAATCTCTACCTCTCCGATGTCCTTCACCGTTACCGGCACGCCGTTGTTGCTACCTACCACAACGTTGCCGATATCGCCGGTATCTCGCAGCAAGCCAATTCCGCGCACGTAATAGAACTGGCCACCCTGTGAGTAGAAACCTCCGCCGGCATTTGAATTGTTGGCGGTCAAGGCATTCACGACCTGCGGCACCGTCAGGTGGTAGCCGTAGATCTTGGCGGGATCCAGCAGCACCTGGTACTGCATGGTCGTACCGCCGAATCCGGAATCGTCAGCTACGCCTTTGACCGAACGATATTCACGCTCGACCACCCAATCCTCGATCGTCTTTAACTCTTGCGGAGACCGGTCGGGACTTTGCAGCACATACCGATACACCAGGCCGCTGGGACTGAAGAGGGGCGCCATGTCGGGCGCGACGCCGGCAGGCAGCGTGGCCTGGGCCATACGCTGGAAGACTACCTGTCGGGCGAAATAATCGTCGGTGCCTTCTTCGAACGTCAGAATGACGTCGGAAAGACCGTACAGTGAGATCGACCGCATGACCTCGACGCGGGGCACGCCATTCAATTCCAGTTCGAGCGGCAGCGTTACCAGGCGTTCGACCTCCTCGGCGGCATGACCTGGCCACTGGGTCACGAGTTCGACTTGCGGAGGGGAAAGATCGGGGTAGGCGTCCACCGGCATACGCCGGAACGAGATAATCCCGGCGACCATCATGAAGATGGTCAGCACCAGCACCAGAAAGCGCTGACGAAGCGCAGCTTGTACGATTCGATGAATCATTCAGGTGCCGGTCTTATTGTCCTCGCCGTCATTCTGTCTTTTATGGCTACCGCTGTAATGAGTTTGCAAACTGCAGGAACAGGCTACCGTCGCCGATGACACGATCACCGGGCTTCAGTCCGCTGGTAATTTGCGTTTGTCCCTGCATGCTCTCGCCGATCGTGACGGATCCCCTTCCAAACTGCTCGTTGCCCTGCTGTACATAGACGAACGGCTGGTTCTCCGTATCGCGCAGGACCGCAGAGTCGGGTACGACGATCGCGTTCTGCATTGTTCCGGCATCCACCGATGCAACCACGTACATATCCTTCTTCAGCTTCTGGCCGGGATTGTTGGTTTCGATGCGGGCTTGCAGCGTACGAGTATTCGGATCCAAGGCAGCCGCGATGTATGAGATTCGGCCTTGAAACGTATCCGGATACGAGTCGGTGCGAATCGTGACAGGATCGCCGACGCGAACGTAGGGCAGGTCCTTCTGATAGACATTCACTAGCACCCAGACGGTGCTGGTATCGGAAATGACAAAGCACTGTGTAGCGCCTGGC
Organism: uncultured Acidobacteriaceae bacterium; assembly: GCA_963819055.1. Taxonomy (GTDB): domain Bacteria; phylum Acidobacteriota; class Terriglobia; order Terriglobales; family Acidobacteriaceae; genus Bog-257. Next base: position 66,550 of record CAWFUT010000032.1, read on the forward strand.
TGCAAGAGTTGTCCTACGGCAACATCTTGTTCCACAACTTGGCCGCTGATAGGCGCTTTCACCGTGGCTTCGAAAGAAGGAGGCGCGGTCAGCAGGGCATTGGGATCATTGATTCCCAGGACCTTCAGAGCGGCTTCGGCGGCGGTCAGGTCTCCCTGCGCCTGCACCTCGGCGGACTCAGCCTGTTCCAGATTCTGTTCGGCGAGGGCATGGTGCTCGTAGAGATCCTTGGCGCGGGCATAGGACTTTTGCGCGAGAGAGTAAGCGTCCTTGGCCTTCAGGTAGTTCGAGCGGAGCTGCGAATAATCGGGGCTGGCGACATAGAGCATGGGCTCGCCGCGCGTAACCATCTGGCCGGGGACGACGGCGATGCGGTTCACCGGCCCGCTGACCTGCGTGATCACGGGGGTCGTGTGGAAGCCGTTGTAGGCCACCGCTCCGGTCAGTCGCAGAGTGCGCGTCAAGCTTGGTTGGTTCTACCGTTATCACTTGGACGTGCGTCATCTGGTTGGCCGGTATAGTGAACAACTCGGCGGTGTCCGCCGGATTCGAGTGATTGGAGCCGATCGGAGCCGATTCTTTGCACCCAGCAAATGTCAGCGCCACGGCGGCGAGCGTGGCCAGCACCAGCATTCGAAGCCGTCGATTGATATGCATCGTCACGGCAGAGTCCTCGTTCCCACGGCTTCTTTCAATTGCTCGAGCGCGGTCATATAGTCCGCCAACGCCTGACGGTAAGCGAGTTGCGTAGCCCGGTTGCTGCGTTCTGCATCTAGAAAATCCAGCAGACTGGTGGCGCCGCGTTTGTAAGCATATTCACTGATGTCTCGCGACTCCTGCGCCTCCTTCAAATACCCGGAGGTGTAAAGCTGCACAACTTCCTCATTGCTGCGCAACCCCTTCGTAAGCGTTGCTAACGTCGGAAAGCACGCTATCACTAGTGGCCGACTGCGTTTCCTGCGCCTGTAGCAGGGCGTATTTAGTGCGCGCGATTTCGCCCTGGTTGCGATCAAAGAAGGCCATTGGGAAGTTCAAGAAGAACGAAGCGCTATTCTCCCCCGCCGTGTGGGTGTAGTCGAGGATAGCGTTTACATCCTGTTTGCCATTGGCTTTGGCGAGAGCAATTTGACTCTGCGCGGCCGTCACTCCCAGCACAGCGGCGTGGTAGTCGGGGCGATCATGTAGCGCTTCTGCCTGCAAATCATCCACCGTCCCCGACACTGGTTGATAGGACAAGTCACCCACTACGTCATAATTGGCTGGCACGGCATCGTAGCCGAGCAGCGCGCGTAAAGCCACCAATGCCTGGACCCGAGCAAGTTTGGCAGAGGATACGTCGGTCTGAAACTGCAGCAGTTGCAGCTTGATCTTCAGGTAGTCGCCTTCGCTGATATAACCCGATTTGTACTGGGTTTCGGAAATGTCAACCGTATTTTGAAAGCTCTTCAGGTCGAGTTCAGCGAACCGCAAGGTGGACTCGGCCAGCAGCACGGTGACAAATTGCTGGGCGACGTTGAAGGTCAAAGAGCGTTCGTCGTCAGAGATCGTCGCCTTGGTTACGTTCGTCTGATCGACGGCGGCCTGTAAGCGGCGTTGGCGCTTATGCCCGCGCTCGAACAAGTAACCTACACCCAGATCGAACTGCTGTACTTGATCCAAGTTGTCGCCAGAGAAGTTGGAAGGAGAAAACACCGGTAGAAACTGACTATCGAAGTTAAGCGTGGGATTAGGCCGCAGATTTGCTGTAATCTCCTGGGCCTGATTCTGCAGGATCAGCGTCCGTGACGCTTTCAAGGCATGATTGTGCGCCAAAGCCAGGTCAACTGCCTGATCCAGTGTAATCAGCGTCGGGTTCTGCGCGTCGGCAGCCGCCGAGAGCAGTAGCAGTAAACTCAATGCTCCCAGAAATTTCATCCGGAAGTGTAATGGACGCATAAGGTTCGAATCTGAAAGCGTAGAGTCCCGGCGCGCAATCGCACGACTTGCCTGATCGACGCCTCCGACAGCGCGGTTTAGGCCGCGTGTCTGCCAGCCCCCAAACGCAGCAAGGCATCGCCGCAATCTCTGAATTGCTTTAGACAGAAAACACATTGTAAAGCAAGAAGTTGCGGGGCAGTGCAACGCGCGTGCTCAGAGAGCTAAATACCAGGATTGTCCAAAGCCGCCTGATTCAGCGCGTCGATGGGCAGAAACACTTGGAAGGTAGTGCCACTGGCACAATCTCGGGTTGAGGTGCGGAAACGAATCGTGCCCTGATGCCGGAGAATCAGGGTTTTCGACACCCAGAGTCCCAGACCCGAGCCCTTCAACTCCTTGGTCGTGAAGAAGGGATCGAACATCTGCTCCTGAACGGTCTTTGGTATTCCAGCACCGCGATCATGAATCGTGACCAGCGTGCCATCCCGTCCCGCTCGGCGCGAGCGCCGCACACGAACTTTCACGTCTGTTCCCGGAGGCGCAGCTTCAGCCGCATTCCGAACCAGATTGCCGAACACCTGGCTCAGTTGTCCTGGAAAACCGTGAACGGAAAGCGTGGGAGCTCGGTCATAGACCAGGCGGACTCTGCGATTCTCCGCCAGTTTCCCATACAGAGAGATAACTTCTTCGACCACCCCACCGACATCGAGCGGCACCGCGTACTGCGTGTCCCGGTGAAACGAAAGTGATTGTTTGGTAATGCGCGATATGCGTGCCACCTCGCCGTTTGCCTGCTCGAGGAACTGATGAATATCCTCGACCCGGCGGGCGGAAGAGGCCAGGTAGATCAAATTGACCAGAGCTTCCAGAGGATTGTTGATTTCGTGAGCGATGGCATGGGCGAGTTTGCCAGTTGCCGCCAGCTTCTCGGCGGTGCGAATGGCATATTCGGCAAGCTTACCGTCTGTGATATCTGCCAGTACAAGGATCTTGCCGATGCCCGCGCCCCCCAGATCCACCCGGTCGACGCTGGCGCGAATCGTCCTGCCGTTGACCAGATAATCCGAGCTGTAACGTTCATCGCCGGGATGACGAAGTGGCGCATCGGTTCCCAGCAAATCACGCAGTACTTTAAATGCATTCTCGCCCGCAGCGCAGTTGGCTTGAGTGCCGCAAAGCTGTATGAATGCGGCATTCACCCGGGCAAGTTCTCCCTTGGCGTCCACCAGCGCCAATCCTTCCGAGAGCGCGTCAAAGGTGGACTGCCATTGCACCGCCGACTCTCGGGCTGTGGCTTCGGCCGCACGCAACCGAAGCAACGAGCGGACGGTCGCAATCAAGACCACGCTATCGATCGGATGGGTGAGATAGCCGTCAGCGCCCGCTTCCAGCGACTTGGCCCGGTCTTCCGCGGAGACAAAGGATGCAGAGATCTGCAGCACCGGAATATGCGCAGTGAGCGGATCGTCCTTAAGCCGGCGACAAATGTCGAATCCGGAAGCGTCCGGCAGATGAACATCTAGAATGATCAGTGACGGGATCGAATGCGCTCGTTCAATGGCCTCCCGGCCACTGCCGGCATAATCGCACTGATAGCCGGCTTGCCTGAGCACGCGAGCAAGGATGTACCGGTTTTGTTCACGGTCATCGACAATCAGTATGCGATGAGGACGGTTGTCAGCCATTCGGTTGCGAAATGCCGGTCTCGGGCGAGACGCCCACGGCGGTTAACCAATCAAGGAACGGTTGCGCGGAGAGCCGTGTCGAAATTTCCTCTTTGCGTACGATCTTTGCGCCCAGCGATTGCAGTTGGGCGCGCTCATCATCGGTCAGCGTCTTGGAGGTATAGATCAGCACCGGGAGGTGTTCTGTGGCGGAATCAGCACGCACCCGTCGCAGGATTTCCATTCCGTTAATGTCGGGCATCAGCAAATCCAGAATGACGGCATCCGGGATGGACTCTGCCATGATGCTGAGCGCTTCCGACCCGTTATTGGCCTCGCGCACGTCCAACCAAGGCTGATCGAGCAATTCTCGAACGATATAACGCGAGACCTCGTTGTCATCGACAATGAGAAGCGTGCGCGTCCCGTTTTGCAAGGTCAGGCGGCGAAGCTCCTGCAAAAGCTTTTCCCGTTCGAGTGGTTTAGGCAAAAACACGTTCCCCTGTGTCGAAGCCCGTTCCGACTCGTCGTAGGCGCTCGTCAGGATCACAGGCACGTTCGGGAGATCTGTCCGCAACACGTCCACGAACGACCACGCTGTATCCTCGCCCAGATGAATGTCGCAGACCACAGCGATCGGCGAATGTCTGGCTATCCAAGATTTGGCCTGCGAGAGGTCGCCCACAATGATCGGTTGGAACTCCGAACTTCGTAAATATGATTCGAAGAGAGTTCCAGTTTGCGGGTTGTCTTCCACGATCAAGACAGGTGCCCGCCGAAATTCGGGAGCAGGCAAGGCCGGTGCGTCGGGGGCTGGGGTCGCCTCTCCGATATAGACCGCGGGGATCTCCACGAAGAATGTCGATCCCTTGCCGGGAACGCTCTCCAACCAGAGACGTCCGCCCAACAAAGAAGCCAAATTCCGGCACAGCGGCAAACCCAGGCCAGTTCCGCGATGCCGGTCCTGAAGAGGGTTTTCGACCTGGCTGAACTCCTGAAAGATCGTCTCCTGATGCTCCAAGGCAATGCCGATACCGGTGTCAGCGATCTCGAAAAGTACGCGTTCATTGTCGGCAGCGGTGGCGCATACGGAAACTCTGCCATTTGGAGTGAATTTCAGAGCGTTTGAAATTAGGTTGCGGACAATTTGCGAGACCTTGCCCTCGTCCGTTCGCAACAGCGGCAGATCCACCGGGTCTTCAAAGATCAGTTCGACGGCATTGTTGTCGGCCAGCAGAGGCTTCAGCATGCCTTTGAGCGCACTGAACAGCTCGTGTACCTCGAAGGTCTTCACCCGGATCTTGATCTTGCCCGCTTCCACCTTGGCCAGATCGAGCAAGTCGTTCACCATCTCCTGCAGGTCGAGCGCCGACGACTCGATATAGCGCACCTGTTTCTCCTGTTCGGAGCTAAGGTCGCCATCCAATCTGTCCATCAACAATCGAGCCAGCGAGATGATGGAATTCAGAGGAGTTCTGAACTCGTGGGAGACATTAGAGAGGAATTTAGTCTTAAGCTCCGATGCCCTGCGAAGATAATCGGCCCGCTCATCCAACTCGGCATAGAGAGCAACCACTCCGCGGTTGGTATCTTCCAGCTCGCGATTCAGCAGCGCCAACTCTTCCTGGCGTGCCCGAAGCTCTTGCAGGGTCTTCAGCAATTCCTGGTTCTGTCGCTCGATTTCGTCGTAGGGTGTTTCCGGTTGCCGATCGCGCAACTGTTCAGCCAACGCCCGGGTCGAACGAGGCGTCAGGACCGGAGCGTGCCGGGGAAGACGCTTCGCCATGCGGGCTCGCGTGCCACCGGAATCCGATACCAGTTCGAACTCATCCATCAGGCGCCGGGTGCCCAGAATACCCATGCCCATGCCGGTTTCCGATTTGTAGCGGCCGTCTAGAATATCGTCCAGATTGGAGATGCCCGGACCCTTATCGGTGACCACAATCTCCAGGTGCTGCGGAGATTCAAGGTAGACCGAGAAGTGAACGTTGCCATTATCCGCGTATCGGAAGGCATTGCGCGCGATCTCCGAGGTCGCGGTGGCGAGGCGAATCTGGTCTTGATTGTCGAATCCCAGCAGCGACGCAAGCTCGCGCGCCCGCTGTCGTGCCTGGACAACGTCGCGTTCTGTGCGTAGAGCGATATCTAGAATTGGCTCCAACATCACTGAGCAGCTTTGGCAACTACGACGCTGGCATCATCGCGTTGTCGGCGAAAATCCCGGAACAGCGCTGCGCCGATCACGGCGGGATGACGCGCCAACAGTCCTGAGTAAGAAGACAGATCCCAACGGGTTTGCAGCCCATCGGAGTGCATGATCAGAATAGCGTCGGGAGACCAGTCAATTTTGAATTCCTGAATCTTTGGGGCGGCAACCCCGAGCGTACCGCTGTGCGAAACCAGGCTCCTCGACCCTTGATTGTTTACCACGGAGGCTGCTGTATTGCCTACGGCCGCATACGTCACTACGCTCTCGTGCGGACGAATCTCCGCAACCGCAGCCACGGCACCGCGAGTCTTTTTCAATCCCTCGTGTACGTAGGACAAGATTTCACCCGGCGGACGATCCACCCGCTTCCAGAAAACCGCCACGGCTTCCTGCGCAGTCTCGGCAGCCTGTACTCCGTGCCCCAAGCCATCCACCAGCAGAATCACCGTGCGTTCGGATGTCTGGTGGTGGGCCCAGGCATCCCCGCAGAGACGCTCGCCAGGGTAAGGAATCGCGATCCCGGCAACGTGCACTCCTCCTTTAGTCAATGGCGATCCTAATTCCAGTAAAACGATCGTTCCTGACCTTCCACTAAATATCTCCAGTGAGGTAGCGATTCGCCGCATTGCGCCCATGCCGCCGCCCATCGTGCCGCCCGTGGAATAGCCGTCACTCATGGCTTTCGTCATGTCGGCGATACCCGGGCCGCTATCGAGCGCCAGGATACGTCCGACGGCGTCGTGTCCATTCTTCGCACCCACCATGATCGTCTGCCCGCCGCCTCCGTGCAGCAGTATGTTGCGCGAGACCTCTGTGACCAGCAAACCGAACTCACCACTTCGTACCGAATCGAAGCCAAGCCGGTCTGCAAGCAGCAGCCCGCGCCTTCGTGCCTCACCCACGGAAGACGCGTCGATGATGGGCACATGTTCGGTGATCGCTACTTCCATCGCACTACCGTTATCTTCGTACCTTTGCCAACTTCAGATTCGATGGAAAAATCGTTGACCAGCCGCTTGCTGCCACCCAGTCCCAAACCCATGCCAGGGCCGGTGGTGTAGCCATCTTTCAACGCCATCTCGATGTCAGGAATGCCGGGGCCGTTGTCTTCAAAAACCAGCTTCAGTCCCGTTCGAGCCGCGCCATTGACGATCTCAATCGCCATCTGGCCGCCCTTTCCGTGGTCAAGCGCGTTGCGAGCCAACTCGCTGGCAGCGGTGACCAGTTTGGTCTGATCAACCAGGCTGAAACGCAGCTCGATAGCCCATTGGCGCACCTTCTGCCGCGCTACCACGACGTCACTCGAGGTCTGCAGCGGCAGCAGCTCACGCTTCGTTGCTGTCATGGAATGTCCCTAATTGCGGCCTGCCCAGGCTGGTGTTCAAAAGTTCCATTCCCGATTCGACATTCAAGGCGGTCCGCACCCCCGGCAGCGACATCCCCAGCTCGACAAGGGTGATTGCTACTGCCGGCTGCATGCCAACCACTACCGTTTCTGCTCCCAGCACTCTCGACATAGCAGCAATATTCGCCAGCATGCGCCCGATAAATGAGTCGACAATCTCAAGTGAGGAAATATCGATCAGAACGCCTGCTGATCCCCAATCTGAGATGCGTTCTGTGACGTCATCCTGCAGCTGCATGGCTAATTTGTCGTGCATGTCGACCTGAATCGTAATGAGAAGAAATGGTCCCATGCGCAGGATCGGGATACGTTCCATTCTCAGTCCTCCCGGCGGGCAGTCGCTGCCGCGCCAGAGCCATTAGCGATACCGGCGGATAGCCGAAATACGCCTCTGCCGCTCCTTTGAAGAGCCAGCGCAAAGGCATCGGACAGCTTTGCTTTCGTGATGACGTCCTCCAGGTTAATGCCGAGGTGGACGATCGTCTGTGCGATCTGCGGTCGAACGCCGCTAATGATGCACTCGGCGCCCATCAACCGGGCTGCCGTGATGGTCTTGAGCAGATGCTGGGCCACCAATGTGTCCACGGTCGGAACGCCGGTGATGTCGATAATGGCGAACTTGGAATTGGTTGCGACTACTGTCTGCAGCAGCTCTTCCATCACGACCTGGGTCCTTGCGCTGTCGAGGGTGCCGATGATGGGAAGCGCCAGGATATCGTCCCACAACTTAACCACCGGGGTCGAAAGCTCCAGCAACTCCTGTTGTTGCCGCGAGATCAACTCTTCGCGGGTGGTCACATAGAACTCAGTGGTCAGGAGCGCCAATCTGTCCAGTAAGGTAGTGGCGGTCCAAATCGTTTCAAACATTTCTTCCTGGTTCTTCGCCAAGTCTTGCCGGATTGTCATGAACAAGGGGTGCTTGAGAGAAAGAACGAAGGTCGCGGTTTCGGCCGGGGTAAACCCCTGCCGCGCACGCGAGGTGGAGATGTCTTGCAACAGATCGCGAACGGCATTCCACGTTGATCCTGAGACGTCATCGGTTTGCCCCGACGAAACCGCTTGCGCGATCGCATTGAGGAGCGCTCGCGTCTGCTCGTCCAGTTCCACCTTGCTGATGAGATCGGCCCGCTGCACAGACTTGGCCATGTCGCTGATCCAGTCAGTGCGGATGCGCTCCTGGTTGCGGGAAATAATCTCCCCAAGCTTACCCATGTTGTTTCCTCCAAGAAAATCGATCACAGCTACGCCGGATGCGTGGCGAATCCGGACTGAACTTAGACGCGCTGCCTGATCGTATCGCGCGTTGACTTGACTAGCGGGTACGGAAGTAACTGGTTGAGTTCAGGATGCAGCCACAGTGAGCGGTTCGATCGCGCGTTTTAACGCGTCAACTCCTTCGGACTTCGGAATGATCGCATTTACCTTGAACAGACGGCAGATGGCTTGCTGTTCTTCGCCCATGGCAGTCCAAACAACCAAACGAATTGCGGAAAGGGAGGGGTTTCCATGCCAGAAGCGTAGCAACTCAAATCCGCTTTCATATCCAAGATCTAAATCTACAATGATCAGGTCGGGAAGCGGTTGTTTCCGATTGAGTGCGGTTTCCAGATACCGCTTGGCGGCGCTGGTAGACGTACGTGCTTCTACATAGGACAGCCCGAGTGACTTCAAGACGTCGACTGCCACTCGAAGATCCGCCGGCTGGTCTTCCACAATGAGCAATCGTTTCATACAACACCCCGCTGGAAATCATCATAAATTAGGGGATTTTAAAGCACAACAGGAGCACGAATGCTGTGGTAAATGTTCGTGACCCATTGCAAAACGCACTTCGAGCCTCTTATCGGATCGGAGAGTCAGCCCTCGATGCGGACACAAAATGTTCCTGGACCAATTTCGCCAGGGAGGGAGCCACGAGTTGTGCCAGCGAGCTCGCACGTACGTCGTCCGCAGAATTCGTGCTCTCACCCGCGATTAACACCGTTTTCATACCTGCCCGCAGGCCGGCTTCAATGTCGCGCAGCGAATCGCCTACCATAACGCTGCGCTCGGGCGTTGCTTCGGGAAAATCGCGGAAGGCCTGCTCGAACAGTCCGATCAGCGGTTTGCGGCAACTGCATTGGCCTGCTTCGTGGGGACAAACATAGATCGCATCCAGATGGCCGCCATGCTCGGCCAGGTGGCCTCGCAGCTTCTCGTGAATCCTGTCCAGGTCCTCCCGGGAATAGAGCCCTAAGGCAATTCCGCGCTGATTTGTTACAACAATCAGCTTGCGTCCCGACCGATTCAACGCGGCGACCGCCTTGGCGATACCGGGCAGCACAATTAAGTCCTCAGGTCGAGTAATGTATTGGCCCGGAAGAGCCTTGCGGTTCAGGACCCCATCCCGATCTAGGAATACGTATTGCAGGTTTGTGAAGTCGATCACAGGATTTCTCGGCATCGCCACCTATAATCTCGTCAATTAGCTGTCATGACAGGTTCTGGAAGATCCTCAGACTAATTGCGTCAAGAGGGCGAATGTCTTCTTTGAACCTGGCCGGCGTCTTCACCGACGCGCTTACCGAACACCTGACCATTATCCGCCAGCTTGAAACTCAGCAGGATTCTTTTGAGCGAGCGGCCATCCTTATCACCGATTCCTTACTTCATGGGAACAAGGTTCTCTGGTGCGGGAACGGCGGAAGTGCCGCCGACGCACAGCATCTGGCGGCAGAACTGGTGGGACGCTTTCACCATCCGCGGGCAGCCCTGGCCTCCATTGCTCTTACCACCAATACCTCTGTCTTAACCGCAATTGCAAACGACTTCGGATTCGACGAAGTTTTCGAACGCCAAGTCGAGGCTCTGTGCCAACCCGGCGACGTTCTCGTCGGTATTTCAACGTCGGGCAACAGCCGCAACGTTTGCGCAGCTCTGCAGAAAGCCCGCGAGCTGCAAGCCGCCACTGTGGTCATGACGGGTAACAACGGGGCGCGTATGGGAGCATTGGCTGACGCATGCATTCGCGTGCCCTCGGATGACACTGCCCGCATTCAGGAGGCGCACATCCTGTTCGGCCATGTGCTGTGCCAGTGGGTGGAACTCGCAAGTTGCATCAATCATGCAGTCTCGAATGGCGGGAGCGCCCGATGATCTCCAACCTGCAGGATGTCCTTCCTCTGGTTGCCTCCGGCTGGCAGCACGTTCCTGTGCTCGTGATCGGCGACGTGATGCTCGATCAATACGTCTGGGGCGAGGTGGATCGTATCTCTCCCGAGGCCCCGGTACCGGTGGTTCGAGCTACCCTTCGCGACGAGAAACCCGGAGGCGCCGCTAATGTCGCTATGAATCTGGCCTGCCTGGGAGCGTCGGTGACGCTGGTGGGCTTTGCCGGGCTTGATCGTGAGCGGACGGCCTTGGAAGCGCTGCTTACCGATCAGGGAGTTGAATCCTGTCTGATACCAGTATCGGGGATGCCGACGACTGCCAAGCTACGCATTCTCTCCGGGCATCAGCAGATGATGCGCCTGGATATCGAGGCGGGAACGGGCTTCGCAGTCGATGACCGCCGGCGGTTGTTGAGTCGGGCCCTCGCAGCGCTCGACCATTGTGCAGCTGTAGTCCTTTCCGATTACGCGAAGGGAACGTTGGCAGAAGAAGTCTGTCAGTCGGTAATCCGGGAGGCGCGTTGTAGGCAGATTCCGGTTCTGGTGGATCCCAAGAGTCGGAGCTTCGCGCGCTATCGTGGCGCCACTGCGGTCTGTCCCAACCGCAAAGAACTGGCGGCAGCCACGGGAGAAGCTGGACAGGATTTAACGCGTCTGCTGCACGCAGGTCAGGAACTCCTCCGCTCGTTGGAGCTCGGATTCATGGCGGTGACCCTGGGGGAGAAAGGAATTGCCGTGCTGAACCCCAGCTCGCAGCTACATGCGCCGGCGGTGATAAGGCAAGTCTTTGATGTCTCCGGAGCCGGTGACACAGTAATTGCGGTTCTCGCACTGACGATGGCGTGCCATGTACCGGTCGGTACCGCCGCGCAGTTGGCGAATGTTGCTGCTGGAATCGTTGTCAGCAAGATCGGAACCGTGCCGATAACAAAAGAGGAACTACTCGGGGCGCTGTCCGCGCAGCTGCCGGTCCGGATGGAGGAGAAGGTTCTGCATTCGGATCAGTTGATCTCCCGTGTAGCCGCATGGAGATCGAGCCGCCAGCGCATCGTCTTCACCAACGGCTGCTTTGACATCGTGCACATCGGGCACATCCGTCTGCTGGAGGAAGCGCGGCGCCACGGCGACCGCCTGGTCGTCGGAGTGAACAGCGATGAATCCGTCCGTCAACTGAAGGGACCGTTGCGGCCTATCGTCGGCGAGCGGGAACGTGCGCGAGTCCTCGCCGCATTCAGTGCGGTCGATGCGGTCGCGATTTTCCCCGAGAGCACCCCCCTGCGGCTCATCGAATCGATTCGTCCTGACGTCCTGGTGAAGGGTGGCGACTACACGGAAGAGATGGTGGTCGGTGCATCCGAGGTCCGCGCCTGGGGAGGCAGGGTTGAACTGATTCCTCTCGTAGAAGGCGTCAGCAGCACCCGTCTCCTTACCGCTGCGGCTGCGCCACTTTCTGTTGCCAGCAAAAGTTTCTTGGCTTAAAAAACTATGCTGCCACTCTTCTTCTTGGTCCGTCTTCCCACTCTGCTGGCAATCTTCTGGCGCGTACACATCCGGCGCGGTTCGATCAGTCCCGTTTCACAGAAAGAGCAGTTGTCCTTTGTCGTGTTTCGTCTGGACTCGCTGGGCGACGTGGTTTTGACCACACCGTTGTTCCGGGCGCTCAAAATGTCCTATCCCAAGTCGCGCTGCAGCGTCGTGGTTCAGTCCTGCTACAAGCCGTTGCTGGTCCCCAATGCGGATATCGATGAAATCTTGACGTTGCCAAAGATCGAATCGCGATGGCTGCCGCAACGCGCGAAGCGGCTTCTTGCAGCCGTTGTGCTGTATTGGACCCAGCTGCGACGCCGTCACTTCGACCTCGCCATCTCTCCGCGCTGGGACGTGGATGAGCATCTCGCCACTTTTCTCTGCGTTCTGAGCCGAGCAGCCAGTCGAGTCGGATACAGTTCGGGAACCTCCTCTGCTAAACGACGTATGAATGCGGGCTTTGAGGCCGCATTCGATATTTGCTTGCCGGCAGGCCCCGTTTGTCACGAGGTGCAGCGAAATCTTGCGGTCGCCAAAACCATAGGAGCTAACATTGACGATGACCGGCCCATACTGCAAATTACCGATCGCGACCGTGGGAAGGCGGTGCGGTTATTAGCCGATACACCTGCCGGCGCAACGCTGATTGCACTCGGGATTGGGGCGCACAGCCCGGGCCGACGCTGGCCCCTGACATGTTACGCCGACACCATCAATCAACTCGGAACGCAGGGCAATGTACAACCGGCAATCATCTGCTCCAGCTCTGAGCTAGGCGACGCCTTGCAGCTCAATGCGCAGCTCGACGGACGCGCTGTCATCATAAGCGGAGCGCGGCTGCGCGAGGTATGTGCGGTGCTGGAGCGCTTCGATCTCTTTATCGGCAATGACAGCGGATGCGCGCACCTGGCCGCTGTCATGGGTTGCAAGACCCTTGTGATCTCGCGCCATCCGCGTAACGGCGATCCTAACCACTTCAATAGCCCGGTACGCTTCGCTCCTAAGGGCCCTCTGGTATGCGTTTTGCAGCCGGAGACCGGTCGGGACAGCTGCAAAGACGCATGCGTTATGCGCACGCCGCACTGCATTAAATCCGTCACCGTAGAGCACGTCGTCTCCGCTGCAGAGCAAATGTTGAGGACGCATAGGACACTGGCCCCAGCGTCGATGAAGCCGGGGATGACCACAGCTTCGCAGCACCTGCTGCACGTCCATTCGGCGGAAGCCGTGCGTCGCGCCGTCGACCAATTGCGAACTGGCATGAAAAGGCCAGGGCTTTGATGCCTACTCCTGCAATCCCGGCCTCCCGTGGCCGATACGCTCGCATGGCCAAGGCAGTCTGGTCAGGCGGGGCCGCCAGAATTTTGACCGGTCTTGTAGGCTTGCTGACGTTGCCACTCGCGGTACGCTATCTCGGCCCCGAGCGTTACGGCGTCTGGGCGACTATTACTACCACTGCAGTCTGGATCAACCTGCTGGATCTCGGTATCGCCAACACGCTGACCAATCAGATCTCTCAGGCGTACGCTCTTGGAAATAAGGAGGCGGCGAGGCGATACTTCACGAACGCGTTCGTCTTAACGTGTGCCGCGACTGCGACGGCAGGTGCAATATTCGCCGTGCTCTCCCACCGCGTCAACTGGACTAGCCTCCTCAATGTCAGCGTAAAGGTCAGGGCGACCGAAGTGGAGCATACGATCGCTGTCGCCGTCGGACTTATGCTACTGGCGTTGCCCTGTAATCTCGGCAGTAAACTTCTAGCCGGCTACCAGGAACTTCATCGCACCGCATACGCGGCCGGCGCCGGAGCTTTAGTCAGCTTGGTAGGACTTTCGACAGGCATAGCACTGCACGTCGCCATGCCGGTTCTATATCTCATGTCGATGGGCTGTATGACGTTCGCGAGTTTGATTCTGTTGCTGCTCACAATCTGGCAGAAGCCATGGCTGCTTCCGCGTTGGTCATCGATCGACTTTCACTCGGCGAAAGGCCTACTCGCGTCCGGCTCCTCATTCTTTCTAATTCAGGTTGCCGCCGTGGTGGTCTTCAGCTCCGACAACATCATCGTCAGTCATTACCTGGGCGCGTCCGAGGTAACGCCGTACAGCGTGACTTGGCGCGTGGCGGGCTTGGCGGCGATGCTGCAGTCGCTGATCTTTCCGGCCCTCTGGCCGGCGTATGCGGAGGCCTATGCTCGCCAGGACTACTTGTGGATAAAGCGGACCTTCTTAGCGACAATGAAGGGAATTCTCGCGCTGAATCTCATCTGCGCACTGGGACTTGTTTGCTTTGGCCGCGGGTTCATCGGACTCTGGGCCGGAGCCACGGCCCTGCCAGGAGCCCATTTAGTGTTAGCGATGGCCCTGTGGATCATCGTTAACGGTTTTATGAGCGTCGAGTCATGTTTACTGGCGGCGCTCAATCGCACTCGCGGTCAAGGCGTTCTATCGATCGGTGCCGCCGTTCTTAATGTAGTTCTGTCCATCGCCCTGGTGCGATCGCTAGGAGCGTTGGGCGTGATCGGGGGAACAGTTCTGTCCTACCTGACCGTTTTGCTGGTCCCGCAAACTCTCATCGTCCGAAGCGTATGGAGAAGGGAATTACAGGGAAAACGACCGCTCTACGCGTTTCGCTCTTCGCCAGGCCTCGCCGTTGGCAATGACTAGCTTTTCTACTCTTCAACGCACAAGAAACGGATTGCTCTCCCGTTCTTCGCCTATGGTCGTGAGCGGACCGTGCCCTGGCACCACGAGGGTTTCATCCGGCAGCGCCAGCACCGGCCCGTGCAGCGATCGCATGATCTTCTCGTAAGATCCTCCGGGCAGGTCGGTGCGCCCAATGGATCCGGCGAACAACGTATCTCCTGCGATCAGTTTTTTCTGCGGCGCGAAATACAGACAGATACTGCCTTCAGTATGCCCCGGCGTGTGGAGCACATCGGCTATCAGGGATCCGGCGCGGACTTGATCTCCGGTTTCAAGACTGGAGTCGATTGTCACGGTTTCCGGCGTTGGCATACCAATCCACGAAGCTTGCACATCGAGCATCTTCAGCAACCCATAATCATTCTGATTGAGCAGTACAGGAGCCCCAGTCAGCTGCTTCAACTTCATCGCTCCGCCAACATGGTCGATGTGCGCATGAGTTACCACAATCTGCGTTACCGTGAGACCGTGCCGCTGCACGATATCCATCACTTGTTCGATGTCGTCGCCAGGGTCGATGACGATCGCCTCTTTCGTTTGCTCGTCGCCGACCACGGAGCAGTTGCACTGCAATGGTCCAACGGGAAAAATCTCGTGAATCATGCCACCAAGCTATCACGATGGGCCGATCCAGTTGCGCATGAACTCTGCTTGAGTCATGCGCTGTTCTGCAGTAAACTTCGCCTTCCGCTGGGCAAATTTGGTCCGCCACATGGAACCGCAACTTCCGCACAGGAGAGGCTTATGGAACGGTTACGGTTTGTGACGCATCGCGACCAGAGAGTCTTGCTATTGGATTTCACCAATTGCACTCCCGAGGAAATATCCGCGATATCAGATCAGGTACCGGCTGTTGTCACTCGGGAGCCGAGCGGCTCCGTGCTGGTTGTCGCCGACTTCAGCGAAGCTGAGTTTGATCGCGAAGCGGTAGAGCACATCAAGATCGCCACGGCCTTCGACCGGGCCCACGTCAAGCGCGCAGCTTGGGTGCTGACCGAGAACTTGCCCAAGGTTCTATACGATTCGGTCCGGCAATTTTCCGCCCGCGAGTTTCCTGTCTTCAGCACGCGCCAAGAAGCGCTGGACTACATGGTCAGCGACGAATAGGCTTCGCATAAGAAAAGCCTCCGTCGCAACGGAGGCTTGCAGTTTTATCAACGAACTTACCGGTTCGGCGTGATGGGCTGCGGCTCAGGAGCCGGCGGCTTCTGAGCCGGCGGTACGGACTTCGTGGGAGCCGACTTGCTGCCCTCGAGAACCGATCCGGAGAGGTGGGCGCGCCGCGCTGCAAACACAGAAAGCGTGATCGACGTAATCATGAAGAGGATCGCCGCATAGGTCGTGGCCTTGGTGAGCATGGTCGCGGCCGTGCGTGTTCCAAAAGCGGTCTGGCTGCCCATGCCGCCGAATGCGGCAGCGATGTCGCCACTTTGGCCACTCTGCAGCAGCACGACGATGATGAGAAATGCGCAAACGATAATGTGAAGAGCGGTGATCAGTGCAACCATGTGATTCTCAAATCTCTTTCGTGGCGAGAGCTCTCTCGCAAGCAGTCTGAATCTCTAAACGTCGCTGGGCAACTACAGTCAGGTATGGTGCGGAAGGGGGGACTTGAACCCCCATGCCTTTCGGCGCCACCCCCTCAAGATGGTGTGTCTGCCAATTTCACCACTTCCGCGCACACGTCCGGATGCATAGGCATCGCGGGTTCCAAGCAGAAACGTAGAGGCCTACTAAGTATAGCAAAAGAAACGCTGAGCGCGAGCTTATCCGGCCTAGTGAACGCCGGAACCTTGGCTAATACTGCACAATTTTGTTGAATGACCCTGGATCCAGGCTGGCGCCCCCGACCAGCGCGCCGTCGACCTCCGGCTCCGACATCAACACCGTCGCATTCTCCGGTTTCACGCTGCCGCCATACAGGATTCGCAAATTCTCGGCGAAATCGTTGCCAAAGCTCTTTTCCACCTCGTGTCGGATCACAGCATGCGCGTCAGAGGCCATCTGCGGCGTCGCGGTCTTACCGGTGCCGATCGCCCAAACCGGTTCATATGCGATCACCAGCTTCGCCGCCTTTTTCGCCGAGATACCGTTAAACGCTCGGACACACTGGCGTCGCAGTACGTCTTCCGTCAACCCGGCCTCCCGCTCTTCCAGGACTTCGCCCACACAGACGATTGGAGTGAGCCGGTTCTCCAGGGCTGTTTCCAGTTTGCGGTTCACCGTGTCATCGGTCTCATTGAAGTATTGCCGCCGTTCCGAGTGCCCGATAATCACGTGCGTAACCTGGATCGCATTCAGCATGATCGCCGAGATTTCGCCAGTGAAGGCACCTTCCTTCTCCCAATGAAGATTCTGCGCGCCGATAAAAACATTCGAACCCGCCGCGGATTCGATGGCCGTTTGCAGGTCGATATACGGAGGACAGATAACGATCTCATCCCGGGTGTGCGTCGCCACCATTGGGAGGAAATCGCGAAGGAAGGCGATGGTTTGCTCCGGCGTTTTGTACATCTTCCAATTGCCGGCAATCATTTTCTTTCTCATGAATGCGCGTCCTTATAAGCGTTCGTTCAGAGACGAAGGTGGAATGAGCAAACCTCGATTATAGGCCCCCGCTATGTCGGCAATGACTTAACCGGGCACTTGTAGTCGTGGTCATGCCTGTTTTTGTTTACGGTTTTATTGTGGGCCGGATCAGGACTTCGCTGATAAACGACTGCGGTGCCTGAGTCACGAGCGTGGCCACTACGTGGGCCACGTCCTCGGGCTTCAACATTCTTTCCGCGGCTCTGTCGCTTCGTCGTTGGCTGAAATCGGTGTTCACGGAACCCGGGCAGATCACGCTCACCCGAATATTATGGCTGCGTAATTCCTCGGCCATGCTATAGCTGAGCCCGTTCAACCCCCATTTCGAAGCGGAGTAAGCGGCCCCGCGTGGCAGCGGGCTTTTCCCGGCGAGAGAAGAAACGTTGAGGATGTGGCCCGCGCCGGTCTTGATCATCAGTGGAATGATCGCCCGGCTTACGTAGTAAACGCCGCGCAAGTTGGTGTTGAAGATTGCCTCCCAGTCGGTGGGAGCGAGTTCGTGCAAAACTCCCGGCGGCCCCGAAATTCCGGCATTGTTCACCAGGATGTCGACCCGCCCGTACTTGTTGCGCAAATGTTCACCCAAGCGGTTGACACTGTCGAGTTCGGTGACGTCGCAGCGAACGCCTTCAGCGCGATGTTCACCCGTGGCTAGATCGCTGGCGACCTGCTTCGCCATCGACTCGTCTCGTGCGGTAATAACCACCGCGGCGTCCATCGCCGACAGCTTATGTGCAATCGCGAGGCCGATACCGCGGCTTCCGCCGGTAACGACTGCGACCGATCCCGACAAGGAGAGTGAATCTTCAGGTTTCATGGAATCATTCTCATCTCGGGCAAGAGGTGATGCAAACGAAGCTTAAGTCCGGCGTTTGTCAGCCTGGCTGTGCCCGTCGCGGCCTCGAACCGGCCGGCAATGCAGTTACCCCCACGCGCATCCTGAATCCGGACTGGGGGCATCTTAGCAGCGCGGGAAGGTGTAAAGTGCTAAGCAGCTTGCCTTAAACTGAGCCTGCTCCTTATAATCGCGATTTCCGCACCTTGCATTCCAATTCAAGAGTCAGGGGCCGGGCAGGGTCTGTTTTTTCTAGCGATTGGCGCGCCGATGAGATGCGACACACGAGCGCGGACCTTTGTTTTCCGTATTTGAGTAAGTATTTCGCAGTTCTCCATAACTGAGGAGCCAAGAATGAAGAAGTCTCTCATCATGATGTCGCTGGTCTTCGCCGGCACAACGATGGTCCAGCAGGCACTAGGGCAGGCAGCCACGCAGCCCGCCTCTGGTAGTCAGACGGCCCAGGCCGGGCCGGAAATCAAGAACCCGGCTGAATACAATGCCTACATCAACGCCTACCAGCAGACGAATCCCGCTCAGAAGGCCGAGGCCTTTGAAGCCTTCCTGCAAACTTATCCCAATAGCGTGATGAAGGTTCAATCGCTCGAGAACCTCATGCAGGCCTATGCACAAGCGGGTAACGGGCAAAAGGCGATGGACTCTGCCAATCGACTGCTGCAGGCCGACCCCAACAACGTGCGTGCGCTGGCCTTCCTAGCTTACAACTATCGCGCCGCTGCTTCGCAGGGGGGGCCGCAGATGCAAGACAACCTGGCCAAAGCCAAACAATACGGCGACCAGGGCCTTGCTGCTCTGCCGAAGTTGCAGAAGCCGGCTGGGATGAGCGATGCGGATTTCACTAAGCTTCACAATGACATGGGTGCGATCTTTGACGGTGCCGTAGGCTTCGCCGCGCTTCAGGCGAAAGACTTAGCCACCGCTCAGAAGGATTTGGGAGAAGCAGTGTCGTGGGAATCGCAGCCCAATATCGCTGACGTCTATCCCTTGGCGACCGCGGATTTGGAGTCGAAGCCGATGAACCCTGCTGGCTTCTGGTTCATTGTCAAGGCCGCGAATTTGGCGCAGGGACCGACCACGCAGCAGATCCTCGATTACGGAAAGAAAAAGTACATCCGCTATCACGGTTCCGACCAAGGTTGGGATCAGCTCGTTAATGATGCCAAAGCTTCCAGCAGCATCATGCCGCCTGCGGGCTTTACCGTGGCTGCGGCTCCGCCGCCGCCATCCCCGGCCGAACAAGCCGCCGACCTGGTCAAGAGCAAGACGCCGGTGCAGATGAGCTTTGCGGAATGGGAACTGGTGCTCTCGTCCGGCAATCAGCAGGCCGCAGACAACGTGTGGACTGCCATCAAAAACAAGGCGGTAAAGTTACAGGCCAGCGTAATCAGCGCCACGGCGACCTCTGTCCAATTGGCCGGCAGCGACGACGACATCGAAGCCAAGAAGTCCGATATCACGTTGACGATGGCGAAGCCGATTCCGACTCGCTTGATGCCGACCGTGGGCTCCATGATGGCGTTCCAAGGCACTCTGGCGAGCTACACGCCGAATCCGTTCATGATGACGATGACGGACGGTGTTCTGCTCGACAAGAATGGAAATCCAGTTTCCTCCGGCGCACCTGTACACCACTCCACCACGCACCACACACACTGAGTTTGGTGCCAGTAGAAAGTTGGGGAGCAGCTATGGCTGTTCCCCTTTTATTGAAATTATCAATTCGGATCGGCGTTGCTGGCTTGTAGCAGGTCGCTGAGCTCTGGCTTACGCAGACACTCCCTCCTGCGTGGCGGCTTGCCCTTTTACAATAAACGGGGAAGTGCTAAGTTCAACGAACAGCCCTTCGTTCGATGGGTGCGTTGTGTGCGCTGCGTGGCGGTCGGCGCGTTCCGTTGCGAAGTCCCTTGGCGTCGAGCTTGAGTTCTGTGATGGTGCGGCTCAGAGTATTGCGGTGCATGCCGAGCTGGCGGGCCGCCTTGCATTGATTTCCGTTGCTATCCTGCAGCACCGTAAGAATGAATTTCTTCTTGAATTCGGAGACGGCTTCGGAATACGTGATACCGCTTCTGTACATCTGCACTACCAGAGCTTCCAGTTGATCTTTCACGACGCCTCTCTTCCGCTCTCAATTTCTTTATGGCGTTGATTCGTGTTGGCCGTTGCCGTCTTGATTGCTGTGCCCGGGAATATGCTCCGGTACTGTACGCAGCAACTTCCATCCATCCCAGAATCGCTGGCGGAACTCAGCCGGCGCGATCCACACCAGGCTGCGTCCTGCGGTCTCCATGAATGGAGCAATCCGTGATTGCGCAAGTCCCCACTGTGGCGCAAGGGCTGCGAGTGCCATAACAACGATGACGCTGCCGACCGCCCCCCGCAGCAGACCGAAGGCAGCCCCCAACAGACGATCGAACCAGCGCAGACCCACCCCGCGTATTATCCGGCTTGAAAGTCCGCCGACGATACCGGCCAAAATTACGACCACAACAAAAACGGTAAAGAACGCTGCAATCTGTGCAGGCCATGGAGTGCTTACAAATCGCGCGTAAAAATGCGCTACAACCGGATATTCCCAGGCAGCAATGAGATATCCAGCCACCACGCCCGCAAAGGCAAAGAACTCACGAACAAACCCGCTAGAAATTGCCTGTACAACGGAAAACAACACGATGAGCACAATCACCCAATCCAGAATTGATAAGCTCATCATGCATTTCAGCTACCACGGCAACGGACGGCCTGTCAGTTGCGTATATGCCTCGATGTACTTCTCGCTCGTTTGCGCCGCCACCTCGGGCGGTAGCGCCGGGGCCGGAGGCTGCTTGTTCCACTTGATCGCTTCCAGGTAATCGCGAACGTATTGCTTGTCAAACGATTCCTGCGCACCACCCGGCTTGTACTTGTCCTTTGGCCAGAAGCGCGATGAATCCGGCGTTAGCACTTCGTCGGCCAGCACCAGACCGCCGGGTGTCCGCCCGAACTCAAACTTGGTGTCGGCAATGACGATGCCGCGCGTCTCTGCGTAATCTGCAGCCGTCTGATAGATCTTGATGCTCAGGTCGCGAAGCTGCTCGCTCAATTCTCGGCCGGCGATTTCTACCATGCGGTCGAACGAAATATTCTCGTCGTGGCCGCTGCTGGCTTTGATTGCCGGGGTAAAGATCGGCTCCGGGAGCTTGTCCGATTCGCGCAAGCCTTTGGGCAGAGCGATACCGCACACTTCGCCGTTCGACTTGTATTCCTTCCAGCCCGATCCCGAAAGGTAGCCGCGCACGACACACTCGATCGTGATCATGTCGGCGCGCACTACCATCATCGATCGTCCGCGCAACTGGTTGGCGTACTTCTGCAGCTCTTGCGGATACTGCTTTACGTCGGCCGTTGCCAGATGGTTGGGAACAATGCCCTTCAGTAAGTCGAACCAGAACAGCGAAAGCTGGGTCAGGACTCGCCCCTTTTGCGGGATGCCGGTGGCGAGCACGTAATCGAATGCCGAAATCCGATCAGTCGCGATGAACAGCAGGTGATCGTTATCGATGCGGTAAATGTCGCGAACTTTCCCGCTGGCGTAAAGCTCCAGGTCCGGAAGGTCGGTATTCAGGAGGACGTCGTTACTATGAGTTGAGCTGGTCACGTTGCAAATCATTCCGGAGAGTCGTCGGGTATTTTAATTTTCCCGAGTGGTTTGTCAATGCAGTCCAAAAAGTGTTCTTACGGCGGTTCCCAAATTCTTGCGCAAAAGCTCTTGACAACATCCCGGGTTTCGCGAAACCCGCATCAATACTGGTGTTTCAGTCGATCTAACTGGTTTGGAGCTACGGTCGAGCGATGCAGCGAAAAGACAATTTCGAAATTGATCTAAACCGCACGAACCCACTAGCTGTCAAGACACTTGGACAAATCGTGCTGCGACATTCTCGGACATCAATCGGCAGACGAACGATGTACCGCTCGCGCGTCTTCCAAATACTGAATCTCGGGCGGCCCCAGGACACCAGCCTGCTGCATGCGATCCCGGAGCTCGCTGGACGTCATAAACTTTCTTGCCGCATCCGCACTCTCCCAATCCAGCAGCAGGAAGATGTCGTGCGAGTCTTCCAGGTTGTGGAAGACGTGAAAGCTGATTTCTCCAGCGCGCTTACGGGCGATCACATGCGTGTCGAATGCTTCTTTCCAGCGGTTGAAATCCGCGACCTTGTGACGGACCAGGACGTGAACCATGAGAGCGTCCTCCACATTTCCAATCGTCTCATCCAAGATACGAAATCTGCCGCCGAATGTGAACTCCCAAATGAACAAAGCACTGTGACGTAGACCAAATCTTTTTCATTGGAGAATCTGCCGGAGAGGGCGCCGCGATACGCTATACTGCACTCCAAACCACCGGGAGACTCACTCTTTGCCGCGCCTCATTATTCGCTCCTCTGACATTCATGCCGCCGGATGTTTCGCCCTGGAAAATATACCCAAAGGCACCCGGATTCTGGAATACACCGGCGAGCGCATCACCAAAGCCGAAGGCGACGATCGCTACGAGGGACGCCCATTCACCTATCTGTTCGGAGTCGGCGACGGCGAAGTTGTCATTGACGGCCACGGGATGGCGATGTTCGTCAATCACTCTTGCGACCCCAACTGCGAGACCGATGAGGAAGGAGACCGTGTCTTTATCGCTAGTATCCGGGACATCGTCGCCGGGGATGAGCTTACCTACGATTACTGGCTTTATGACGGCGAAGACGACGCTCCCTGTTATTGCGGCAGTAAGAGCTGCCGGGGAAGCATGTACTCGCCTGAGGAGCTGAAAAAGCAGGCGCGGGCCGACGCTCGCAAGAAGAAGAGGGCAGAACTGGCCGCCAAGAAAAATGCTGCAGTTCCCGCCAGCAATTCGAGGCGAAACGGCGCTGGCAAGCCGCGCTAGTCCGACCGAATCGATCTCGGACGGCAGCAGCGCCGAGATCGTATAATCAGTGTTTCCTTCCATGAGTTATCAGGTTCTCGCGCGCAAATACCGGCCACAGAAATTTTCCGAGGTGATTGGGCAGGACCACGTCACCCGTACCCTGAAGAACGCTATCGAGCAGGGTCGCATCGCCCACGGGTACATCTTCAGCGGACACCGAGGAATCGGCAAGACGACAATCGCGCGCATCCTGGCCATGGCTCTGAATTGCCAGTCGAAGGACCACCCGGTTCCCGAGCCCTGTGGCGTTTGCGATTCTTGTGTCGAGATTCGTGCCGGCAATGCGGTCGATGTAATCGAAATCGACGCCGCCACCAATCGCGGGATCGATGAGATTCGGGAACTGCGGGAAGCCGCCCGTTACCGTCCCGCCCGCGATCGCTTCAAGATTTACATCCTCGACGAAGCGCACCAGATCACGGACGCTGCCTTCAATGCGCTCCTGAAAACGTTGGAGGAGCCGCCGAGCCATATTGTGTTCATGATGGCGACCACGCAGCCGGAGGACATTCCGCAGACCATTCGCTCGCGCTGCCAGCACTTCAGCTTCCACGCCGTGCGCTTCGACGACATTGTTCAACAACTGCGCGACATCGCCAAGCAGGAGGGCATTACCGCCGACGACAACGCGCTGGCCATGCTCGCCGAAGTTGGCGATGGCTCCATGCGCGACGCCCTCAGCATCATGGACCAGGCGATTGCCTGCTGCGGCACGACCCTCAGTGGCGACGTGGTGCGCGGATTGGTGGGCACGGTTTCTTCGGACCTGCTGGAAGACATAATGGACGCGGTCGCACGTAATTCCAGCGAGGATGTCCTGCGGACCGTCGATCGGCTGCTCGTCGAAGGGCAAAGCGCACAGCACTTCGCACGGCAGATGTTGCGCTTCCTGCGCAATGCCCTGGTGTCAAAGGTTGCGGGCGCTGATTCCCCGGTGCTGCAGATTTCCTCCGATGAGCGAGCGCGCGTGGCCCGTGTAGCAGATCGCTTCAGTGAAGAGGACCTGACGCGCTTCATGCAGATCATGCTGCGCACGCATAATGACCTCGGTTATAAGCAAGAGCAGCGCTTCCATCTTGAGCTGGGACTTCTGAAATTGGTCCATGCACAACGGTTGCTTCCGCTGGAGCAGTTGCTGAGTGGCGATTCCCCGCAGCCCAGGACGGCAGGGAGAAATGCCTCGCCTTCAACAGCCACAACGGCCCCGATGCGGGCAGCAGCCCCCGCAATCCGGGGCACCGGATCCTCTCCCTCAACCGAATCGGATTCCGGCACGCCCGCGGCATCGCCCTTCGCCCGGCCAAGTCCATTTGAGGCGGACCGCAATCGTAAGAGCGAGCCCAAATGCGAGATTCCGTCTGAGCCGATCGCGTCGGCATCCAACCGGACGGCCGACTCGGCGTGCGCGGTCACGGCGCCTGCGTTCGAGAGAGATGCTCCGAGCGACGGCGGCACCGCAACGGCGGTAGCTGTGCAAGTAGAAACGGCGGTCGAAGCTTCGCCGGCGGAGATCACTCCCGACGCCGCGCGTAATGCAATCCTGGGCGCGTTGGAAGATGCTGGCCAGAGCATGCTGGCGCACAACCTGGAAGAAGCCGAATGGTCGGTGCGCGGGGTGGAAGTTGCAGCCAAGGTCGCCATGTCGGAGGTGCTGATCGATATCGCCCTCGGTCCCGAGCCCAAGCGAATCATTCAGAAGGCGCTGGCGAACGCTTCCCCCAGGCCGCTGAAGTTCAAGATGCTGAGCGGCGGCACCGCGACGGCACTCAGGACAAACGGAAATTCAGCGCCGCGGGCAGGCAACGGTACGGGTGCGCGAAGCCGTGCGGCCAACGACCCGGTTGTGCAACGCATGCAGGAAAAGTTCGGCGCCGAGATCCGGACCGTCATCGATCAGAAAGATCGCGGCTGAAGGGCGGAACAGTTCATGGATAACTTCAATTTACAGGACATGTTGTCGCAGGCCCGACAGCAGGCGGAAAAGCTGCAGGAGAAGATGCAGCAGATCACCATCGAAGCGTCGTCGGGCGGCGGTAGCGTTACCGTGCGCATGAGCGGGCAGAAACAACTGCTTAGCATCATCATCGAGCCTGAGGTGGTGAAGTCAGGCGATATCGAGATGTTGCAGGATCTGGTGGTAGCCGCGGTCAACGAGGCCTCACGCAAAGTGGATGAGGCGCTGAAGTCCAGTCTGGGAGGCATGCTTGGCGGTATGGGACTTCCGGGTATGTAGCTGGTGTTTTCACCGCAGAGGCGCAGAACACACAGAGCTTGCCTTTGGTCTGGCATTGAGCACTGGATCATTAATATGAAATTTGCAGGCGAGAGAAACCAAAGGCCTCTGTGACCTCCGTGCTTCTGTGGTGAACACGCTTCTAACTCACGCTTTCCAGTAAGGAATAAACAAGTGTCCAGATTCGCCGAGCCGATGGCTCGATTGATTGAAGAGTTGAAGAAGCTTCCCGGGGTGGGCAGCAAGACGGCGCAGCGCTTCGCCTTTCACATTCTGCGCGCCAGCGATGAGGATGCCGAGCTGCTTGCCGGTGCTATCCATGATGTGAAGGCCAGCCTTCGCCTATGCTCGGTGTGCAACAACATTACCGACGTCGATCCCTGCACGTATTGCTCGAGCGCAACTCGAAACCAGCGGCTGGTATGTGTCGTAGAAGAGCCGACCAACATCGCTGCTGTCGAAAAGACGCGTCATTACAATGGCGTTTATCACGTACTGCACGGCGCGCTGTCGCCGCTGCACGGCGTAGGCCCGGACCAACTTCGGATCAGCAACCTGGCGAAACGGGTGGAGTCCGGCAGCGTTGACGAACTCATTCTCGCTACCAATCCCACTATCGAAGGCGAGGCCACGGCCACTTATCTTTCGCGGCTGTTCAAGTCGTCATCGGTGAAGGTGACGCGTATCGCGACCGGAGTGCCCGTCGGCAGCGACATCGAATACGCCGACGAAGTCACCATGCAGAAGGCGATGGAAGGTCGGCGGGAGTTGTAGGGACGCGGCCTTTTCGCTCCTCGCCTGTCGCTCTTCGGTTAGCTCCGCCTGGTATAGCGCCCGGTCCGTCGGGGCGGAGCACCGCTTCAGCGGTGCAGATGTCTGATAAGTTTTGGGGAAGGCTGGGGTTCGGCCCGGCGGTACTTGATACACTTCAGACTGTTCGCATTGCAACAGCGGCGAGATCACTTCTCGCTCGACTGTGCCTTGACCTTTGCTAAGTACCGGTTGATCTGCTCCTCCCATTCCTTGCCTGCTTTCATATCGCCATTCGCGAAGTGCTGCACATGTTCATTGGCTTCTGGCAGCAGCGCTGTGCGCTCGTAAACCACACTCACACTAGTTTTGTCCGCACCTTCGCGAATGAGGTGAATTTCAATGGTGGTCACCATGGCGTCATTCAGCACGTAGGCATATTGAACATGCCCGGCGGCCAGATCGAATGCGGTGTTCACCCAGGTGCTGGTGTACGAGTCGTGCGCCACCTGAAAGATCATCCCTTGCTGATCGTGCGCCGGCTTCGGATAGACGAACTCGGGCTTCCAGCCTGGCGCCCATTTGCGCTCTTCGTCGGCTCCGAAGAGAGGCGCTGTTTGTTCGAAGGGAGCGTTGGCTGTGAAGTGGAATTCCGTGCGCGTGTGTGTCAATGTTTCGCTCGATGACGGCTGCTGCGCTGCAAGGGAAGTGGCTGCCGCTAGAAGAAATCCAGCAGCAAAAATGACGTGCGTCATGATCATTTGCGACGCTCCTTCAGTTGGTGGCTATCGGCGGCTCTCAAAGTTAGTCCGTAGATGCCTCGCAGCTTTTCAATGTCCTTTAACGTTTCCGGAGAGAAGGGAGCTTTCCCCTCAAACGCGTGCAGGACGATACCTTCCAAAAGATCACCGAGAGTCATGTCCTTCAGCTCCGCAAGAGCCTTCAAGACCTTCAACAACCGCTTTTCCATTCGAACGCCGGTTTGCACACGTTCGACTACGATGGAACGCTTCTCGCTATCTACCATGGTACAAATGTACCAATAATGGAAAGTCGGTGCAAGGGATCCGACAGGTTTTCGGCTAGCCTCAGTGACAGTATCGGCGCCGTGAGTCGCCTATGACCGGAGGGACTGCGAAGGGTTTGCGAGGCTGCCGCTAATGAAGGGTGTGTGCCCAGACGAGAGCAGGCCGCCGAGAGATCGGCGGCCTACTATTCGATGGCATCTTCTAAGACTTTAACTTTGCCAGTAAATCCGAAGGGTGTACGGGTTTTGCCAAAATTTCAAACTCATGGCCTTGGGCCCGGGCATTCTCTAGAAGGTCAGCCGTCGCGGCCTGGCCGGAGAAGAGAAGTATCTTGCAACTAGGCAGGAAGCCACGGATGCTAATTGCCGCCTCAATGCCATTCATGTCGGGCATAATGACATCGCTGATGACCAAATCAGGCTTGAGAGATCGTGCGCTTTCCACTGCCGCTGTTCCGGTATAGACCGCCGAAGCGTCGTAACCGTTCAGATCGAGGATTTTGGCCAGTGTGTCGGCAATGACCTGCTCGTCGTCAACGACCAAAACTCTCGGTTTTTTACCCGCTTGCATTCATTCGCTCCTTCCGAAAATAGCGAAGCCGAACTGCCGATTATAGCGGAGAGCCGAAGACGGAGGATTCCGTCCGGGTACTTACCTCTAAGATGCAGAATTTACCCGTTGCGTCACTCCGACCGCGTTAAATCTCCACGGATTGGCTGGCTTTGTTGGATGTTTGCTATCAATGCTGCAAGCCGAGTGCCACTGGCCGGCAGACCTGGCACCTGTTCTCGGTTGTGCGGGGGCTCACAACTGCTGAGTGATTCGCGTCACCGCCGCAATGGTTGAGCACTTTGTACATTGTACTTGGCGGGGGAGCCGCGAGTTGCACCGAACCAGGTGCATCAGTGGGCGCCTCTGCCCGGACTGTTGCCACGAATCGACCTCTCAGCCCGATTGAGCGGCTGAATGGCCGGCGACAGAAAAAAAATTGGGAGATCGTAACCATGGCATACGTCATCACTGACACCTGTACCAAAGATGAGCTCTGCGTCGAAGCCTGTCCGACCGACTGCATTCACCCCAAGAAAGACGAAGACGGATTCGAACCGGCGACTCAGCTCTACGTTGACCCCGATGGATGCATCGACTGCGGCGCTTGTGTGCCGGTGTGCCCGACCAACTCGATCTTTGTTGTCGATGAGGTGCCGGCCGACAAGCAGGAGTTCATCGCCAAGAACGCTGAGTATTACGCCAAAGCGTAGTCGCTCGAGAGGTAGGCGAAGGAAGTGAGGTGGCGCGGTGCGAAATCCCGTCGCCTCCCTAACGCTTTTTGCTGCTGTGCCTTTGCCCAGAGCGTACCGTGGTCGTGCATCGAGAGAAACCCAGGCACAGCCGCGACTGTGCCTGTCTCATTTGCGCTCTGGTTGCGCATCAACCCGGCACTCTCAATCCGCATCTCACACTGCATGCGTACGATCGTATTGGCATTGATTGTGAGCCTGGCGCCGCTGTGTTTCACAGGGTGTACTGCCTGCAATACCAGGCCGCAAAGCCCAGAGCAGGTTCGGGAGAAGACGGCCCAGGCGACCGCCGAACTGAAGGACAACGCAAAGGCGGTAGCAGAGGGTGTGCGCGACGGACTGACGCGCCCGAGCGCTGACAAACCGCTGGATCTGAACTCAGCCTCCAAATCGCAAATGATGGGTTTGCCTGGGATCGACACCGCTGCCGCCGACCGCATCATCGCCGGACGTCCTTATTCGAGCGAGCACGAGCTGCTGGAGAAGCACATCGTGTCGCGCGACGAGTACAA
Source organism: uncultured Acidobacteriaceae bacterium (assembly GCA_963819055.1). Lineage (GTDB taxonomy): Bacteria > Acidobacteriota > Terriglobia > Terriglobales > Acidobacteriaceae > Bog-257. Next base: position 95,358 of record CAWFUT010000032.1, read on the forward strand.
CAAAATTGCCGACAGCATCACGGTAAAAAAATAGCGCCAGATTTGAACCTGGCGCTGCTTAATTCAAATGTGGAGTTCTCTATCGGCGGAAGCCGCCTCCTCCGAAGCTGCGGCCGCCACCGCCCCAGCCGCCCGCGCGATCAGCCCAGCCACCGCCTCCAGAACGACCGCCCCATCCGCCGGAGCTGAAGTTTCCCCAGCGTGAGGCGCCCTCGCTGCGCGAAGAGGCCATGCTATCCATCGAGGATCTGTCAAAGCTGGAGCTAGGTTGCGACCAGCCGCTGCCGCTGTGCTGCTGCCAGCCAGATGACGGATTGTACTTGTAGACGTTGCCATCATGATCGGCATAGGTGTTGTTTGCGGTGTGTGCAACACCGTTGCCGGTATTCGTGTTGTAGGTGAAGCCGCGCGCGCCCGCCGTGGATTGCCCGGTATAGGCGTTGCCGGCCACTCCGGCAGCGCCGCCGCGTACCACTCCAGTTTGCTGGTTGTAGTCCATGCCATGCGCCCCGGCCGCATAGTTGCCGGTGTAGGCATTGCTCACCGAAGCTCCGGCGCCTGCATAACGATTTCCGGTGGTCGGGTTGTAGCCGCTTACACGCGAGCCCGTGGAGTAATTGCCGGTGTAGGCGTTGTAGTTCGAGGCGTGAGCGGCGTATCCGCTGTTACCAGTTACCGAGTTGTAATAGTTTCCGCGTGCGCCGGTGCCGACGTTACCGGTCCACGGATTCGCCCAGGCAGCGCGCGTTCCCGCGTAGGCTGTATTGCCCCAGCGTCCGTAGACGTTGGCGGCGGCAGCGCCGCCCCAGCCACCCCATCCCCAGGCCGGAGCTCCCCAGCCCCATCCCCAGTAGCCGACCGGCCCCCACCACGGACTGCACCAGGATCCGATGGCCATGCCCATGCCAAAGCCAAGCGCCCATCCGGCGGTGGTGCTCCAGGCAAAGGTCGCCCCGACGCCGTAGGTGTACGGCGCGGGCACCCAGACCGTCGGGCCGATATAAGGCGGATAGTAATAGCCGGTTCCGTACACGACGACGCCGTCGGAAGAAACCACTGTGCCGTAATAGCCCGGTGTATAGCCGACATAGACGACGCTTGGTGTGTATCCGTACACCTGAACGTAGGTGACGTAGTGAACCGGAGAGCTCGGCGGAATTGTGTAGATCACAGAAGGCACCGAGGTTGCTACCGCCCACGGTCCCGTAGCTGCCGCCGACATGAACCAGACGCCATTGTTGACGGCGTAATAGGTATTACCCGGGACGTAGATCACGGGAATCGCCGAGTTAGCAGCGTAGGTCATGTTCGTACCGGCGATGGGCTGGAAGACGGGCGCGCCTTCGTAGGTCACCGTCATCGATGCCGCAGTGCGCGAGATCGTAGCCGTCTGCGGAATCGAATTGGCGATCACCGCTTCCTTCGCCTGCGGCGTTCCGGGAATCGAAACCAGCACGTCGGCCTTTGGGCTGTAGACCGGAATCTTGGTGAAGTCGACGGGCAAGCGCTTCCCGGGAACGTAGGTCCAAGGGCCGTTTTGCAAAGAGGAGGTCGAGAACCAGCGCCCGGAGAGCAGGACGTAATACGTGTTGCTGGTGGAATCTACAAAGATATCGCAGCCCGTGTTGGAGACGTACGATAGCGTCGTGCCCGGAATCGGCGAATACTGTGGCTCGCCCTCAACCACCAGCAGTTCAGCAGGCATTGTGCTGACGTAGATGCTCGGCATTTCACCGTCTTTGTAGGCGTCCTCCAGCGATTGCTGAGGATTGCCCATTGGCTGATTCTGATTGTTGGTCTCGGCGCCCTGGCGGATCTTGTCCATGTCTTTCGTTGGTGCGTGCTTGGCGGGATTCCACGGTCCGTTGACGGTCGGCGCTTCCACCCAGCCATCCATTAACGCCAGGTAGTACATGTTCTTCGATGGATTAAACAGGATCAGTGCGCGGGTGTTGATCACTTTTTGCAGATTGTCGGCGGAAGGCCGCAGCACTGGAGTTCCGTCAATGAGCGCCAAAACTGCCGGCGTCATGCTGTAAAGAATTTTCGGTGGATCGTTGTTCAGCTGATAGATCTTCTGTGCCTCGGCAGCGTTGGTGACCGCCAGCGAAGTCTCGAGCAGATCGAGCGGGATGGTTTTGCTCCACGGCAGGTCGAGAATGAACGCATTGCCATAAGCAGCGCCATTGCTAGCGAGGGTAGGGAAGCTCTGCTTATTCAGCACGAAGTTGTCGAGCGTCACCATACGGTTGACCTTGTCGACTTCGGTGCGCGCGCTAAACCAGATGACGCCGTAATCGGTGTCCTGCTTGGTAGCGGTCTTCACGCGTACGGCGGCGTAGGCCTTTAACTGGTCGCCGACCCAGCTCTCGACCTGCGGCTGGAAGACCGATATAGTGGCACCCTGGTAGGTGATGATGCGCGGCCACGGGTCTCCCGGATTCGGCGGTCCGGGGTTCGTGGGTTTACCTGTGGAAGCAGCTGACGCAGGAGTCGGGGACGTCGCCGCCGGAGAAGCCTGGGTCGCCTGCCCCACGGCCGCCAGCGGTGAGACAAAAGTAATGGTTAAGGCTAGTACAAACGCGATCAGTCGTTCCAACATTTGGTTCATGGCGCTCTCGTTCCTCAGCTTGGCGATAGTACCTCGCAAAATCTGAATCGGGTCGCATGGCGTCTCTCCGCACGCACAAACGGCGCATTTAGTCCTTATCGGACTTGCGCCGTCTACATGGCAACCCACACCCCGAGAGCTTACCGGTAACCCGCTTTTTCGTTAACTGGCAGAAATGCTAGAGGGCACGGTTTTCTGAACGGATGAGCGCGAGCGTTCCACTCGTCGCTCTGATCGACGAATTGCAAGCGGCTTGTCGGGACGCCATGAATTCGAGTCTCGCCAGCGGAGCGGGCATGGCCTTAACTCCCACCCTGTGGCATACCGATTTTCCTTCGTGAGTGGTTGTTCCTCGTCATATACTGCGCCTAACTGCACTGCGTAACTGGACTCTGGCCAATGCAAGACCTAACCGATGAACGCATCTCGCCTCCGCGCGAGCAAGAAGCCTTCCGCGCGATGTTTGAGCAGGCCGGATTTGGCGTAGCTCAAGTGTCGCTGGACGGCCAGTGGCTGGCTGTCAATCAGGCGCTGTGCGAGATATTGGGCTACTCCCGGACCGAACTCCTCTCCAAACCATTGCAGTTAATCGCCCGGTTCGACGACCTGCGAGCTGAGGTCATCGAGTGCGGCAAGCTCCTGGACGGAAAAATTCAGAGCTTTTCCAGTCAAAAACGGCACTTGCGGCGAGACGGTCGAGTGCTGTGGCTGAAAGCCACGGTAACTCTGGTTCGCAACGATATCAGCGGTGAACCAGAAAGCTATTTGGGAATCATTGAAGATCGCACGCTGCACAGAAAAGCCATTCAGCATGCGCTCTCGGAGAGTGGCAAGAATTTTCGGGTTCTGACCGAAAACATTAGCGATCTGTTCTTTACGCTCGATCTCGACCTCAAGTTCAGTTTCTGGAACCGGGCTGCGGAGAGCCTCACCGGAATACTCGCCAGCGCGGTTCTGGGTAGAGGAATTAGCGAAGCATTCACCGATGGGCAGGACGCCAACGAGTTGGAAGAGCTGTGCCGTGAAGTGCTCGCCACCCGGGTGGCCCGCAGCTTCAGATTTCCCTGTCGCATCGGCGAGCGAGATTTTCTCTTCGAGGTTACGGCTTATCCTTCCATGGATGGAATCTCGGTGGTGGCTCGCGATGTAGCCTCTCGCAAGCGCGCCGAAGAAGCATTGCGGAGATCGGAAGAAAAATTTTCTAAGGCGTTTCAGGCTAGTCCCGCGATGATCACAATCGTCCGCATCCGGGACCGGCAGTATATCGAAGTAAACCGTGCTTTCGAGAGGCAGAGCGGCTTTCAACGTGCCGAAGTCATTGGACACTCCTTGTCACAGATCGCCGGACGAGATTGTCTCGAGAGTTTGAATCATGCCTTCGACGAGGCGGTCCAACAAGGCAGCGTTCGCAATATGGAAGCGGTCGTAGGCCGCAAAAACGGAGAGTCTTTAACGGTTCTGCTCTCGGCAGAGGTGGTTGAGTTCGACGGTCAACCCTGTGTCTTGACCGTTGCGGAGGACATCAGCGAACGGAAACAGGCTGAGCTGGACCGTACCGAGCTATCACGGCGTCTGATGACTGCGCAGGAGGCGGAGCGTCGCCGTATCGCGCGCGAACTGCACGACGGCATCGGACAGTCCCTGGCTCTGCTTGGAATTCAATTGCAGCGCGCAGGCCAGCTTTCAGCCTCGGGCAAACGAAATCCCGGGGTTGCCGAACTCTGTACTAAGGTCAAGGAGATCGGCAATCAAGTCAGTCGTCTCTCTCACCAACTCCACTCCTCAGAGTTGGAATTCCTCGGGCTCGCGGTGGCGGTCAAGAGTCTGTGCCGCGAATTCTCTGAGCAGTACGGCACCAGGATCGATTGCACTTGCACTAAAATTCCCGGCGAGCTCGATAACGATATCGCGCTTGGTCTTCTGCGCGTAGTGCAGGAGGCGCTCCACAACGTCGCTAAACATAGCCGCGCTTCCTCTGTAACCGTTCATCTGAGTGGCGATAGCCAACACTTGGTGCTCATTATCTCGGACGACGGTATCGGATTTGAAGTGGGCAGGATGCGCAGCGCACGCGGCTTGGGATTGATCAGTATGCGGGAACGCATACATCTGGTCGGAGGAAACTTCGAAATCTCTTCCAAGCTGGGAGCCGGTACAAAGATTCAGGCGAGAGTCCCGCTGCCGGCGGTCGACCGCTGAACTCTCGCCAGGATTACTTGATTACGATGGCCTCAGCCGTACCGGATCCGCACATCCCATTCGTAGCTCCGGAGTAACAAGCCCCAGAGGAGTACTTGAAACAGCCCGGCCGCTTCGCCGTGACCTGAATGGGCTTCTGAGCGCCGCCGATAATCGTGTCCGGCGGATCGAACGGGGACGACGGTCCAAAGTCAACGATAAAACCGGTCCCCTTTGAAGATGTCTGGAAAGTCACCGCGGTGCCTTCCTTCACGCAAAACAGGGAATTGCCCTTCGCCTTGGGAAAATTCGGCGTTGCCGTGGCACTGTTCATGCCGTCCCGCTTGATGTCGACGGAGCAGCCCGCGGCCGGGCAGGTGTTGGCCGTGGTGCAGAGGCTCTCAGGGTTAGGCTCGTCGCAGACGTACTTTCCCTTCTTTTGAGCGCTGGCCGGGCCGATGAGCAGGAGCATCAAGAGCACGACAGGAACGGCAATACGTCGCTGTACTTTCATTAATCTCCTCGCGCAGAGTGGATTGTCCCTACAGTGATCTGTACCTCGGGCGACAAACTGACCTGGAGAGTGATCGCACCCGGGCCGCGTGCCTGTAGCGCAGGCTGTCGGTGACCAGTTAGTTCTCGCCGGGCGTTCCAGACCAATCGATGATGTTGCCCAGCCTCCACGGGTTCTTGTTGAGATTCAGCTCGAACTGACCGTCCGAGCCAATCGAAAGTTGTGCCGCAGGATACAGCACGCCAGCACTTTTACTCTTGTCCTGGGTGTCGATATTGATTTCGCCGGCAGTCAGGTTGTAATACTGGCTCTGGGTATCCCAGTAAGCTTCGCCGAAGCGGATCGGCCGGTTGGTCACGAAGCGGATCGTTCTGCCGGTCGGCGTCTGGATTAACTTAATGAAGCTGAGATCATAGCCCAGCGTTCCTGTAATAGAGATGTGGCCTACCGCTTTCATCTTTTCCAGGGTGTTGACCAGACCCTGATTCTGACCTTTCTGAAATGCCTCGGTCAGCAAATCCTGATCTTGGGGCGTCGAGTATTCGTAGATGATGATGGTGATGCCGACATTTCTGCCTAACTGGGTGCTCGTACCCCACGCGGTAGCATCGATGGTTTCATATTTATCGCGAGCCATGCTCGGAATGCTGCTTAGCAACAGCAAACTCGATAACAACAGGACTGCCTTGGTCAGACCGGATCTTGTGCGCACAAGCCCTCCTCATCGCGGACACAGTCTCTTTACGCCCGCCGCAGCATAGTACTTCCGCTGATCGAACTGACATAACTAGCAGAATTACATAGGAGGAACACTAAAAAGAACTGTTGTCACGTTGGTACACCGGCGGCGTTTCACCATCTGGAAATTTTGTCTTCCTCTGCTACTTTTGCCAGTTTCACGCGCGACGGCAACTGGCTACTATGTGGGGCGTCTTGTCATCGCAGTTTAATCATCGGCCACTCTAGCGATCGAGAACAGGCGATAGATTTGCCGGCTGTTTTCGGCGGCCAACCGAAGGCCGTGCGCTCGATGCCTATCTGATAGAAGGAACGCACCAGGAGATCCATATGCATCGGGGTGGAACCTTAGATGTTGTTTGGGTTGTAGCGGCTGTGTGCGTCGTCGTCAGCATGGGCTGTGGGCTATCGCTGGCGCAGAGCGCTCAACTGCAGGGCTTGATCACCGGGCGCAGCGGAGCCAGTTTGACCGTCCAGACAAACCCCGCCGGCAAAGTAACGGTGGTACTGACCCCCGCCACGCAGGTACAGGAAGCCAGTGGCGTGTTCCATATCCGCAGGAAACAATTAGGAATGGCGGCACTCATCCCGGGACTGCCCGTACAAGTACAAGGCGCGTACAACGCCCAGAATCAAATGATCGCAGACTTGGTGAAATTCAAGAGCGGCGATCTGAAGAATGCGCAAGACATTCAAGCCGGTATCACGTCCACTGAACAGCTGGCGCAGGCCAACCAGCAGCAGGTACAGAGACGTGAGCAACAATTGCACCAGGAGCAGCAGTCGTTGCAGCAGCAGCAGGCGCAGCTGACCGAAGAGCAAGAGAACATCGCCGCGAACACAGCTGCTACCGCGGCCGCCAACAAGCGTTTCGGCGAACTGGCCGATTACAACATTCTGGGTGTAGTCACCGTGTACTTTGCCAATGGCAGCACGGCCATCGACCCGCAGTACAAGCCGCAACTGGTGAAACTGGCGAAGCAGGCCATGAGCATCAACGGGTACACCATGCAGGTTCAGGGCTACGCTTCAGCCGTAGGATCGGTTGCCCTTAATCAGAAGCTCAGCTTGGAGCGGGCAGAACACGTGCTCGACTTCCTGGAACAGCAGGGCGGCATTCCGATGACGAACATCCTGGCTCCGGGCGCGATGGGCACCTCCGACCAGGTGGGGTCTGATTCAACCGCCGAAGAGCAAGTCGCCAACCGTCGCGTGGTTGTGAGAATTTTGCAAAACAAAGGTATATCGGGCACATAGATCCGCAGGTTGAACAGATGGGGCCAGGATCGGCCCTTTTTGCATGTTTAGCCGGATAATGCCGGAGCAGGAGAGGGCGATGGCTGTCAGCCGGGCCGCCGTACGCAAGAAGGCCAAAGGTCTGATTACTGAGACCTGGCAATCCCAAGCCAATCTCTCGCTCTTCCTGCTGCTCGAGATACTGATAGCCTTCATCCTTCCGTCACTGGGCTTCGGAAAAGAGGACATCCAGCTTTACAGCGACATTGGGTTCTCGGTTCTGTTGATCTCCGGGGTTGCCATCGCCTGGGGACAATGGAGGCTCTTCGTGCCGACGAGCATAGCCGCCGGCATGGCTTTGGTCGTGCGTTGGGTCGAGTGGTACCGCCATACGCAACGAATTCTGCTGTGGTCCGATTGGACGACTTTGATAGCGGTCGGAATGATCGCTTTTGTATTGCTCAGCCAGATCTTCCGACCGGGACGGGTGAGCCACCTTCGTATCCAAGGGGCGATCGCCGTTTATCTATTGTTTGGAGTGATATGGGCGCACGCCTATCATATTGTGGCAATCGTTCAGCCAGGGTCATTTCACGGTCCGACCGAGGAACTAACGAACATGAGCGGATGGGCCTACTACAGTTATGTAACCCTGACGACGGTCGGCTATGGCGATATCACGCCCGTCACCCAGGTGGCCCGCACGCTTTCCGTCGGCGAGGCTCTTTGCGGACAGCTCTATCTGGCAGTATTGATCGCCCGGCTCGTGGCCATGGAAATCGTTTTCTGGCAACAGAAGGTTCAAAACGGCGAGTACTGAGTTCGGTTGCTCGCGCCTGAAGGAAGTCAGATTATGTCAAACGCATGCGGAATTCGAGTTTTGCTGCTGGCGGTAAGCATTTTGGCGAGCGGCTCTCTCGCTGCGCAGACCTACAGCACCCCCTTGCCTACCGTGAACGACAAGGATGTTGCATTGCTTCGGCAGAACCTTCAGGCTGAGTCGAAGAAGATCGTTGAGAAAAACCTGCAGCTAAGCGATGCTGAGGCCGCAACGTTCTGGCCGCTCTACAACGAGTACACGGCTGAGGTTCGCAAGGTGAATGACACGCGCTTCGGTCTGGTGAAGGACTACGCCCGGATCTACAAGACGATGACTGCCGACCAAGCCGACAGCATGACCCGGCTATTGGCACAGGCGGACGAGGAGATCATCAACCTGCGTCTGCAGTATCTGCCAAAATTCGAGCAAGTGCTGCCCGGAACCAAAGCTGCCTTATTCATGCAACTCGATCGACGCCTGGATAGCCTCTTCAACGTGCAGATCGCTTCGCAGCTTCCAGCTATCAAACCATAGCAGCTGGCTTCGCTATATTGCGGTAAAGCTGGAACCCTCGAATCCAACTTGGCTGCGCACCGGAGGATCGTTTTTGCTGTAATTCGCCTACTCGCAAGGGATACACTTGTGCTGAACCGTAATAATCGCGTCGGCGGTAACTTCACTCAAGGGTCACACCCACGGAATGGAACGGAAACCGGCAGCGCGTCTCTTGATAGCGGACGATCACAGGCTACTGGCGGACGCCTGCAAAACCCTGCTTGAACCTGAATTCCAAGTCATGGACATCGTCACCGATGGACGCAGCCTGGTGAAGTCTGCCCTCACCCACAAACCCGACGTCGTCATTCTCGATATCTCCATGCCTCGCCTCAACGGCTTGGACGCTGGCGAGCAGATCAAGCAGAAGCTACCTGCGACCAAGTTGGTCTTCATCACCATGAACTCAGCGGCTGATGTGGCCGCCGAGGCATTTCGCCGCGGAGCCTCGGGATACGTACTGAAGCATTCGGCCGCTGAAGAACTGGTGATCGCGATCCGCAAGGTGGTGCAGGGTGAGTCCTATCTATCACCCCTAATCGCCCGCGAGACGGTAACCTTCTTACTGAATCAGGGTAAGACCCGTACCGACGAGAAGCGAATCACAAAACGGCAAAGCGAAATCCTGCAATTGTTGGCCGAAGGCATGTCCATGAAGGAAGTGGCGGGCGTTCTGGAACTCAAGCCGGGTACCGTTGCATTTCACAAGTACCGCATGATGGAGACGCTCGGCGTCAAAACCAACGCGGAACTTCTGGAATACGCGATCAAACGGCAGATGACCCCGTCCTGAACTCGCATTAGTTTTTTCCGTCCTGAAAATAGTAGTTTTGCCAGTAGGCAGCCCCAACCCGCATTGATAACTTTGCAATTGAATTCTACCCGTGCATTCGGCGAATCCTGCTGTTAGTGGAGTAGGCTCGTGCGTTCCATACGACTCGTCCTGGCGGACGATAATCCGGAGGTGTTGGAGACCCTGGCTGACATGCTGCAGCCGGATTACGTCGTGGTGGGCGCCTTATCGGACGGGACATCCGTCCTGCAGCAGGTTGCTGAGCTCAAGCCGGATGTCATCATTCTCGATATCTCGCTGCCGGATATGACCGGTTTCGACGTGGTTCGGCAGCTGAAGAAAAGCGGCGCCGGCGCGAAGGTGATCTTTCTGACGGTGCACGAGAACATCGATTTCGTTCGTGCGGCCTTCGAACTCGATGCCGCGGGATACGTCTTCAAGTCCCGGATCAGCTCCGATTTGGTTGAAGCAATTAACATCATCAGCGATGGCGGGCGGTTTAGTTCCGCGGAGCTATCTTTGCCAACCTAGCTGCCCCACCTTTCGCCGCCCTCTGGCAAGTTTTTCATATCCAGCTAACAAAGTTGTTAGCTGCAGAGGATTGAGGGCACATCTAGCGTTGACACCGTTTGTGTCTGCCGCACAAGAACGAAGGTTTCAACGCGGCAATTTGGCTGAACCCGGATTGGGGAGGCAATGATGAAGTTCAAACACGTCATAGCGACAGCCCTGCTTCTTGTCGTGACCAGTCCCATGTGGGGACAGAAGATCCACGTCACTTACGACAAACAGGCCAACTTCACTCAGTTCAAAACGTACGCTTGGGCGCCCCATGGCGCTGTCGCTCATCCCATGCTCGCGGCCAATATAGTGGGAGCCATTGAGGAAGAATTGAAGGCTCGCGGTCTGCAAAGGGTCGCCATCGATCAGAACCCAGGCCTGATCATTCAGGTTTACGGTTCTATCGATCAGGAGACATCTTACAATTCCACCGATCCGCTGTATAACGCCACGGGCGGCATTCCTCCCTTCGATCCGAGCTTTTCCGGTCCCATCATCTACGGAAATTTTGGCGCGACCTCGGTGACCATCCACAAAGGGGAACTGGTGGTTGACCTGATCGATGGGCCCAACAAGAAGCTGGTGTGGCGCGGCATATCGCAGGAGAACTTGTCCCACAATCCCAATAAGCTGGTTAGCCAGGTGAACGACGCAGTGGCCAAGATGTTCAAGCAGTATCCGGTCAAGAGCTAGGACCGAACCAAAGACTAGCCCCCATCGAGCAGAGAAGTGAAAGTCGAGCCCGGGGTAAACGAGGTCCGCTTCGTAGGACACCGGCCATCCGCCCAACTGGCCGCTTCGCGCCCGTGGCCGCAACCGGACAACCCAGGCTCCCGCAATCTTCAGGTTCATTTCCAAGAGGTGAACTCCATGCACCCCCGCTTTAGACGCTATCTTTCCCATCTTCTGGTTCTTCCGTTGGCCCTCTGCGGAACTCTTTTCGCTCAAGCCAATAACTCCCCGGCGGCGCCGCCAACAGCCGGGAATCGGCCAACCATCGGGTTGGTTCTGCAGGGTGGTGGAGCTCTCGGTCTCGCACACGTGGGCGTCATTACCTGGCTGGAGGAACATCACATTCCCGTCAGTTATGTCGCCGGAACCAGCATGGGCGGACTGGTTGGAGGTGTTTACGCCACGGGCCGCGATGCCACGGAATTGCGCGACGTAGTGAATGGCATCAATTGGGACGAAGTAATGGCGGGACAAACCCCGTTCGATGACCTCTCGTTTCGTCGGAAGCAAGACGCCCGCGACTACCCCAACAGCCTGGAGTTCGGGTTGCGCAAGGGCGTACAGTTTCCGGAAGGCTTTAACTCCGGCCAACAAGTTTCCCTGATCCTGGACCAAGTCGCGTTGCCCTACTCGGAGATTAAGAGCTTTAACGACCTGCCGATTCCATTCGCCTGCGTGGCCACCGACCTGGTCAGCGGCCGGCCCAAAGTCTTTCACGACGGTTCTTTGTCGCTGGCGCTGCGTTCCACCATGTCGTTGCCTGGAATTTTCACCCCGGTGCGGACCAAAGATGCCATTTATGCCGATGGAGGATTGTTACAGAATATTCCGGTAGAAGTAGCCAAGCAGATGGGCGCCGACATAACCCTGGCTGTTCATCTGGCTGAAGCTCCGCTCCCCGCTAATTCCAATCTGTCCTCCTTTGGAGTTCTTGGCCAATCGATTTCCGTGATGATTTCCGCGAACGAACTCAAGAGCATGGAAAGCGCGGACCTGCTGATCTCCGTGCCGCTGCAGAAATACAACGCCCTCAGCTTTGACAAAGCCGACGAGATTATCAAGCTGGGATACGAAGCCGCAGCAGCCAAGGCAAAAATCCTCCTGCCGCTGGCGGTTGACGACGCTGCCTGGAATCAGTATCTCGCCGAGCGTGCATCGCGTCGCATCAAGACGCCTCCGATCCCAACCTTTGTCGCGGTCGACGGAGTAAACGGACATCTCTCCACGCGCGTTGAGCAGCAGCTGGCGCCCATCGTCGGCAAGCCGATTAACTATACCGAGCTCGACCAGGAGATCATGCACCTGAAGGGCATCGGACGATTTTCGACGCTGAGCTATGAAATGGTGGATCGAAACGGCCAGCAAGGTCTGCTGATCAAGACAGAAGAGAACGCTTATGGCCCGCCCATCGTCCGGCCCCTCATCCTGGTGGATGGTGCGAGCCTTAACAATGTCACCTTCAACTTGGGTGCCCGCGTCACATTTCTCGATGTGGGAGGGTTTCGCTCCGAATGGCGCAATGACTTCATCCTCTTTTCACAGTACGGTCTCAGGAGCGAGTACTACCATCCCTTTACGCCGCTCACCCACTGGTTTGTTGCGCCGCGAGCATTCATCAGCGATGATCCGTTTTACATCTACAGCGACAACAAGCTGATCTCCACTTATCGCCGCGATGAAGGTGGCGGCGCAGTGGACGTGGGATACGAGTTCGGAGCCACCGGTGAACTGCGTGTCGGTTACGAAGGCGGCTGGCAGAAATTTGGTCTGCAGATTGGAAACCCTAACGAGTTACCATCGATCTCCGGCGGATACGGCGCCACGCGTGTGAAATACACGCTGGATCGCCTGGATAATGCCGTCATCCCTCGGGCCGGCCAAGCTCTGGAGGCGCAATTCTTGTGGAACAATGCAAGTCCGGAGGCCCCCAATCAGTTCCCCTCGCTGCAAGTCGCCTCCCGCAACTTCTTCCGGATCAGCGAGCCGTCGTCCATATTCTTGAGCGCCTTCGCAGGTTCAACCCTCAATTACGCAACCGGACTGCCGCAATTCTCTTTAGGCGGCTCGCAAGAGCTCGTCGCATACGGCACGAATGAGCTGCTGATGAACCAGTTCTTCCTCTTCCAAGTGGGATACATCCGGCAGCTGGCCAAACTGCCGCCGCTGTTGGGCAGCGGCGTCTACTTCCTGGGACTCTACGAAGCAGCCCAGGTATACGATCAGGCTCCGCAGGTCAACCGGGCATCTGGATTCCCGACAGATGGAGCGGCGGGCTTAGTGGTCAACACCATCTTTGGACCGGTCGAGGCCGCTTACGCTTACGGTGACACCGGGCATCGCAAATTCTTCTTCAGGATTGGACGGCTATTCTAAGAGAGTGCCGGATGAGGCGAGTGCTTGGAGGATAGGCCAAAGGTTAGCGCCGGAGTTAAGGTTCCGGCGCTGATTTACCTATTTGCAAAGTAGCCGTTTCAGGCGAAAATGCTGCAACAGCTCATTGCAGGAGCGCCCACTGATCCCAAGGAGTTCCCGGCATGTTCCGCCTCATTCGTGAATTGATTCGTCCCTATCGTGGGAAGCTCCTGATCATCCTGGCGGCCATGCTGGTGGAAACGGCGATGAGCCTGGCTAATCCTTGGCCGCTCAAGATCATCATCGACAACGTCATCGATCATCACAAGTTGCCGCACACGCTGGACGAGCTCGTGCGGCCCATGCTGGACGGCGGCCATAAGTTGCAGGTTGCGGGCCTGGCGGCGCTCGCGTTTGTCGTGATCGCGTTGATCGGCGCCTGTGCCAGCTACATCGACAACTATTACACCGAGAGCGTCGGCCAGTGGGTGGCGCACGATCTGCGCATGCGCACCTACCATCATCTCCAGCGGCTCTCGCTGGGCTACTACAACACGCATCAGACCGGCACGCTGCTCAGCACAATCACCACCGACATCGAGACCATTCAGGACTTCGCCTCATCGTCGACCCTCGACATCCTGATCGACATGCTCACGATTGTGTCGATGCTCGGCTTGATGTTCTGGTTGAACTGGGATTTCACACTGATTGCCGTGGCGGTGACGCCGTTTATGCTGTTCTTCATCTCGCGTTTCAAGAAGGCGGTGAAGAAAGCCACGCACCAGGTCCGCAAGGAGGAGTCGGAGATCGTCGCCGTAGTCCAGCAAGGGCTGGAGTCGATGCAGGTCATCGAGGCATTCGGACGTCAGGATATGGAGCAGGAGGCGCTCGCGCAGGTTAGCCACGCCACCGTGAACGCCGCCCTCAAGGCCCGCAAGGTGAAGTCGCTGCTGTCACCGATCGTGACCATCACGACCGCCGTTTGTACGGCGGTCGTCCTGTGGCGAGGGGCATCGCTGATCTTGCGCGATGTGATGACGGTCGGCGCTTTAACGGTTTACTTGTCATACCTCAACAAATTTTTTAAGCCAGTGAAAGATCTGGCGACCACCACCAATGCCATCGCCCAAGCCGCCGTCGGCGTCGACCGCGTGCGCGCCATCCTCGACACCGACACTATTCTTCCCGAACGCGACGATGCATTCGAGCCTCGCTTCCTGAAAGGCGAGGTCGCCTTCGAACATGTGGCGTTCGGCTATACGCCCGATTGCCCGGTTCTTAAAGACGTGTGTTTCAATATCGAACCCGGGCAGATGGTAGGCATCGTAGGGCCAACCGGCAGTGGCAAGTCGACCGTGGTCAGCCTGATCCCGCGCTTTTACGATCCGACCGCCGGGGCGGTGAAGATCGATGGACGCGATGTCCGCGACTATGCGGTCAATCCGCTACGCGAACAGATTGGTTATGTTCTCCAGGACACGGTTCTCTTCCGCGGAACGATCCTCGACAACATCGCCTTTGGCCGTCCGAACGCCACTCGCGAAGAAATTGTTGACGCGGCGCGGCTCGCCAATGCCGACGAATTCATCTCCAAGATGCCGAAGGGCTACGACACCATGGTCGGCGAGCGCGGCTCGACCCTGTCCGGCGGACAGCGCCAGCGCATCGGAATCGCCCGCGTCATGGTGCGCAACAGCCCCATCCTGCTGCTGGACGAACCCACCGCCGCGCTCGACAGTGAATCCGAAACACTGGTGATTGAAGCGCTGGAGCGGCTAATGAAGGGCCGCACCGTAATTACCATCGCGCACCGGCTGGCCACCATCCGCGACGCCAACAAGATCATCGTGATCAGTGGCGGCGTGGTTGCCGAAAGCGGCACCCACGATCAGCTTATGGCGTTGAATGGGATCTATGCCGGCCTGCACCATGCCCAGTTTGACTCCGCCTCCGCCAAAGCCTGATCATTAGCAAGCTCAATTGCCTCGGGGTGAGTCCGAAGCGCCATCGTTGTTTGCTCAGGGGGTCCCCTTATGTCGCGTTACCTGGTCGTTCTACCCGACGATTCTGCCCGCCCGATTCTCGACGCGGTCAATCATGCCAAGAAGTCGCTGCGCATCAAGATGTTTTTGTTCTCCGATCCGCAACTGCTGCACGCCGTTGTCTCGGCGCAACGGCGCGGTGTGAAGGTGCGGATCATGTTGAATCCGGCGCGGCGCAGCGGTGAGAAAGAGAACGATCAAACGCGGACACTGCTGACCGACGCCGGCATCGACGTGATTGATAGCAACCCCACCTTCGAAGTCACGCATGAGAAGTCGATGGTGGTCGACGACCACACGGCTTTCATACACTCCCTGAACTGGGAAACGAAAAATCTTACCGAGACCCGCGACTACGCCGTCGCCACTGCGCACTTGCACGAAGTCCGCGAAGTCGTTGAGTGTTTCGATGCGGATTGGGACCGGCAAGCGTTTAATCCGGGCCCTCATTCCCACATGATCTGGTGCATCGGCAATGGCCGCCAGCGCATAGGGCAGTTTATCGATGAAGCCAAACATTCACTGTGGGTGCAGAACGAGCGGTATCAGGACCCCGTCATCATCGAGCACCTGGTGCGGGCAAGAGAGCGAGGCGTGAAGGTTCACGTGCTGGCTCGGCCGCCGCACAAGCTGAAGAAGCAGAAGCTGGTGGAAGCGGTAGGTGGCATGCGCATCATGGACGATGTCGGAATCAAGGTGCACAAGCTCAAGGGATTGAAGCTGCACGCCAAACTGCTGTTCGCTGACGGCGTGCGGGCGATTATCGGTTCGATCAATCTCGCGCCGGGAAGCTTCGACAGCCGCCGCGAATTGGCCATCGAAGTTCGCGATCAGGAGGTGATGGACCGGCTGCACACGGTGGTTCATCGCGACTGGAAGAATTCCCGGCCGCTGGATTTGACCGACGACGGCTTGATGGCCGAGCTGGAAGATTCGGATGAGAATGTCGCTGAGGATCTGGCGTTGGATGCGGAAGCAGGGAAGTGAATTTCATGCTTCTCCATCCCCTTGGTTGTCATCCTGAGCGAGGTGCGGAGGCGCAGCCGACAAACTCAATCGAAGGACCTGTTGTCCGTCGAGTCTGAAAGACCTTTCCGTTGCGGACAGCAGGTCCCTCCACGCAGACTGAAGTCCTTGGTCGGGATGACCATACTTCGAGGGGTATTTAAGTCTCGTGTCAGGGCACGATTTTAGTCGTGGCACAAACTACCCTTCTAGCATTTCGAGAGCCCCTTCAGGGACGACCTGTATCTCACCCGCTCTCGACTAACTTCGCGCTTCCAGCTATGGTGTCTGAAGCAATGTCGGCCACCCCTACGACTACTAAACAACATCCTCGCTTGGCGGTGCAGGCTTTTTGGCTGACTGCGGCGAAGGGCGTGGCTGCCATCCTGAACATCGGCTTGCCGATACTGCTGGTGCGCATCATGGCGCAGACCGAGTACGGCGTCTTCAAAGAAGCGTTCCTGTTCGTCTCGACGGCCACTAACGTCGCCACCTTCGGCGTCGGCATGAGCGCGTTCTACTTCATGCCGCGTCATCCGGAGCGCGGCGGCCAAATCGCGCTGAACATCCTGGTCTATAACTTCATTGCCGGCTGGATACCGCTGGCCGCAATCCTCATCTATCCGCAAATTCTGCAAAAGCTCTTCCGCACCAACCAGCTTGAGCCGCTGGCCGTCTTGCTGGGCTTCTTCGTGCTGGTAACGCTCACCTCAAGCCTGGTGATGCAAATCCCCACGGCGATGCAGGACGTGAAGTACTCGACCCTGTTTATCGTCGGCACGCAGGTGGCGCGCGCCGTCATGATTGCCGTCGCCGCCGTGGCTTTCCGCACCGTGAAGAGCATCGTCGTCGCCGCGATGATCGCGCAACTGCTGTCGATCATCCTGCTGTTCTGGTATCTCGACAAGCGCTTCCCGCGTTTCTGGACGCACTTCGAGTGGGACTTTTTCAAAGAGCAGCTCGCCTACGCGCTGCCCTACGGCGCGTTCGGCATGCTGTGGGTCATCCAGAAAGATCTCGACAACTACTTCGTGAGCGCCACGCTCGGCCCCAAGGATTACGCGATTTATGCGGTCGGCTGGGTCGATGTGCCGCTGCTGACTCTCGCGCTCGAATCGATCGTCTCGGTGATGATCGTGCGTATCAGCGCACTCCAGAAAGAAGACCGCAAGAAGGAAATTCGCGAGGTCACGGCCAACGCCAGCAGCCGCGTTGCGGCCATAGAATTTCCCCTTTTCGCCATGCTGATGGTCGGCGGTAGAGACTTGATCGTCTTGTTCTATACGCAGACCTATAAGCAGAGCGGCGCCATCTTCCTGGTTAGTATTCTGCTGCTGCCGTTGTGGGTGCTGTTGATGGATCCAATCGTCCGCGCCTACAAAGAGCTGCGCAATTTTCTGCTGGTTGTCCGGCTGATCGTCTTCGCGGCATTGTTCTGCGTGCTGCTGCCGGTGATCCATTACAAGGGCATGTTTGGCGCGGCGGTAGCCGCCGTCGGTGCGCAATATCTGGAGCGCATCATTATCTTCTTCAAGGCCGCGCGCACCGTCGATGCAGAGTGGAGCGACTTTCGGCTCTATCGCGACATGTTCAAGGTGGCCGCCGTTTCGGTTGTAGCCGGGGTGGCAGCGTATCTTGTGCGCAATCTCATCAGCCCGAATCTGCTGGTCCTCCGCATTCTGATAGTAGGCGTTGTCACCGCGGCGATCTACCTTCCCGCGATGTATTTCTTGCATTTGCCCGGATGGGAGATGCTCTCCCGTGAGAAGATTGCAGGAATCTTGCGGTCCCAACTCGGCAAACTGCGTGGAGCCAATGCTTAGCTCGCGGCGGACGGCAGTGTAAAATAGCGTCGCAACCCCCCTTCATTCCGGATCACACATGAGCGCAAGCTTGAAGGAAACAATTCGGCCCCTGGTACCCAAGTCCGTACTGGACGCTAAACGCAAGTTTCATTACTACTTTGTCGATGAAGAGCGCAGCGTTCCGCTGGATGTGCTGCGGTTTGATCCGCGTCTGCCGTTCACACGGGCGCAGCGCAAAGAACTGGCTCACAAGATGGAGATCGCGCATGAAGATCTCCGCTGCGCGCACACGCACGCCGAAGCCGTGGCCATTGTCAGCGAGATTCTGCGCGTGCCGTCGTCGACTCCGGGCGTCGTGCTGGAAGCCGGATGCTTCAAGGGCGGCAGCACCGCCAAGTTAAGCCTGGCGGCCAGGCTGATCGGCCGCAGACTGCTGGTCTACGACTCCTTCGAAGGCCTGCCTGACGTGGATGAAGCCGAGAAAGATCGCTTCGGCAAGGGTGAATACACGGGTGCGCTCGACGAAGTAAAGAACAATGTCGGAAAGTATGGCGCCCTCGAGATGTGCGAGTTTGTGCGAGGCTGGTTCGACCAGACCATGCCCAGCCTGAAAGATCCGGTGGTGGTCGCCTTCGTCGATGTCGATCTGCGCGATTCGCTGGAGACCTGCCTGACTAACATCTATCCCAGGCTGGTTCCGGGCGGCGCCATTTTCTCGCACGACGGACACCTTCCGATCTGCGTTGACTTGATGAAAGATCCGAGTTTCTGGAAGCGCTTCAAGGAGCCGCCGCCAGAGTTCGATGGACTGGGAACGCGCAAGCTGGTAAGGATGCGCAAGCCGAAGAAGCCTTGAACCGGCCGGCTAGATCTGGAAGAGCGACATGAAGATTCTGGTGACCGGCGGAGCCGGATACATCGGGGCGACCACGGTTCGTCTCTTGATCGCTGCCGGTCACGAGGTCGTAGTCTACGACAATCTATCAAAGGGCCACGGTGAGGCCATCCCCGACCAGATTCCTTTCGTGCAGGCGGATGTCGCCGACCGCTTCCGGCTCGACGTCACTTTGCAAGAGCACCGACCGGAAGCCGTACTGCACTTCGCCGCCTTCATTGAGGCGGGCGAATCGATGCAGGCGCCGGAAAAGTACTTTCGCAACAATTCTGCTGCGACGCTGACGTTGCTTGAGGCGATGCTCGCGAATCGTGTCCACAAGCTGATCTTTTCGTCGACGGCGGCTCTTTATGGCGAGCCGCGCCGCACGCCGATCGAGGAAACCGATCCGTTGGAACCCACCAACGCTTACGGCGAATCGAAGTTGATGGTGGAGCGGATGCTCTCCTGGTTTGAGCGCGTTCATGGGCTGCACTATGCCAGCCTGCGCTACTTCAATGCTGCCGGTTCAGATGGCTACTCGGGCGAGTGCCATCATCCGGAGTCGCACTTAATTCCGCTGGTACTAAAAGCTGCGGCCGGAGAGCGCGAATCCATCTCGATCTTCGGCACCGATTATCCGACGCCCGACGGAAGCTGTATTCGCGATTACATTCATGTAGGCGATCTGGCCGCGGCGCACATTCTCGCTTTGAACGCACTGGGCGAACGTGCTCCGCTGATCTACAACCTCGGCAGCGGTCACGGCTTCAGCGTGCGCGAGGTCATCGCCTGCGCGCAACGAGTTACCGGCCGTCGAATCGAAGTTCGCGAGATCGCTCGCCGCCCCGGCGATGCCGCTGTGCTGGTAGCCAGCTCCGCTAAGATTCGCAACGAACTGGGTTGGGCGCCGAAGCATGCTGACCTAGATTCAATCATGGCCAGTGCCTGGGAGTGGGTGCAGCGTCGTCCAACCGGATATGGCACGCATCCAGCCATCCCCGCGCCCGGCACTTCCTGATCTTCATCTAGCCCGATCGCTATGACTTCCAGGGACGCACCGGTCCGGGCGTACGCTGTGCATATGCCGTTTCGATCTGGTCGGCACCGCCATCCCGTCGTCAAATGCCTCAAGAGCACAGGAACGGGACTTGGCATTCCGGGAACCTTTTTCTATCCTTGCCGTATTAAATGTTGGGGGATGATATGTACTGCAATTACTGCGGTAAGGTGGTCCAGGATGATGCGAATGTGTGCCCGTATTGCGGCAAACGGGTGGGCACGGTAGCCGGGCGGCGCAAACTGATGCGCTCGCGAAGCGATCGCAAGATCGCCGGTGTTTGTGCCGGCTTTGCCGAATACTTCGATCTCGACGTAACCGTGGTCCGCGTAGTGTGGCTGCTGGTGGCTTTCTTCGGCGGCGGAGGCGTTCTCGCTTACATCATTGCGTGGATTGTGATGCCCGAAGAGCCGGAATATGTTCCGGTGGCGCCGCCAGCCAGCCCGCCTCAGCCCTATCAAGGGACGTAGAGCCTCCGGGACAACAAGAGTTTCACCCGGGAGACCGAGATCACGGAGTAAGTCATACTCAGTCTATTCCGTGCCACTGTGGTGAATCTGTGTTTTCATCAGTCGATGCCTATCTTCCGCAGCTCTGACGCCCAGCTCTGCTACCAGATAACCGGCAGTGGCCCGAACCTGGTTCTGCTGCATCCCTTTCCGCTGCATCACAGTTTTTGGAAAGCGGTTTCTGACCAGCTCTGCGCGCGTTACCGGTTGATCATGCCCGACCTGCGCGGGCATGGCGATTCTGAACTAGGCGAAGGTCGGGCCACCATGGACAAGCTGGCTGCCGACCTGGCCAAGCTATGCCGCGAGGAGCGCATCACGAAAGCTTTCTTCGTCGGGGTCTCGATCGGCGGATACGCGCTGTTCGAGTTCTGGCGGCGTACGCGTGATCAGGTTGCCGCTCTGGTGCTGGCCAACACACGCGCGGCGGCAGAGACGCCGGAGAGTCGCGCTAACCGCCTGGCGCTGGCCGAAAAAGTTCTGCGGGATGGCACAGCGGGCTTCATCGAAGATACGCTGCCCAAGCTCCTGTCGCCCACGACACTGACGAACCGCCCGGACATCGTGGATTCCGCGCGCCGCATGATGCAGAAGATGTCACCGCAGGACATTGCCGGCGTGCAGCGGGGCATGGCCGATCGGCCTGACTCAGTGGCCACGTTGAAGACGATCAGCGTGCCGACGCTGATCATCGGCGGCTCGGACGACAGCATACCTCACAGCGAGACGGAGCTGATGCGCCAGAACATTTCCGGCAGCCGTTTGGCGATCATCCCACGGGCCGGTCATTACGCGGCACTCGAGCAGCCAGAAGAATTTGCGCGCTTGCTGCGCGGTTTCCTTGATGACCTGCCGCGGTGAAAGACGCTATTCGCCTTTCACCAGCGTTCCCGAGCACCGTTCCTGCGGGCAAACCCGTTTCCAGTCTTGTTAAGAGGCTGAGATCTGCTAACGAAGCCGCTCTCTCTTGCGAAAAGCGAAGAGCGGACAGGGCTTTTGTGATCAACGTCACCAATTCATGGCCGTCCGCTTAGCTAGAATCATGCTGTTATGCTGGATGCCTTCCTTTTACCCGCCAACACCATGGTCACCGCTAAGGGTGATAGCGACGCGCTGGAGATCTCAGGCGCTGCCAGTCGTATTTTGCTCCTCACACTATCGATCAGCTCCGTCGTCGAGCAGGAAGCAATTGATCTCTTCGTGTACGCTTCTGCCGACGGTGCGACCTGGGACGCCAAGGCAGTCGCCGGCATAGAGCAGAAGTTCTATCCCGGTGACTACCCACTGCTGGTGGATTTGTCGGAAAAGCCGGACGCGAAGTTTGTGCGCGCTCACTGGGATGTCTATCGCTGGGGGCGCGGCAGTACAGCTCCGCAATTCCAGCTCAGCGTGCGGCTGCGCGAGGTATCGCAGGAACTGTTGGGCGAAACGGCGGTTGCCGGTATTTAAGGGCGGTGTTTTGGGCGGTTCGTCCGCGGCCGTGATGAGCACACCGGCGTCGTATCCTGAGGGACAAACAACCGATCCCTTCTCGGCCTGATGACAGTGTGGACACGATCGAGTACAAGCCAGGAGCTGACGGCCGAACCCAGAGCGCACAGCTAAATGCTCATAGCTATCCGAAATAAAAAACGGAGGCCCGCAGGCCTCCGCTTTCGTTGAGGGGCACTGCACTCTTACGGACGCGTCATGAACATCATGTCGCCCCGTTTTCCAGTCACAACCTTATAGTCGGACGGAACCTGAAACAGGGAAGCGCTAGGCTCGCCGCGGGTGACGCTCGTTACCTGGCTGGTCATCGTTCCCATCATCGGATCGGTGTGCGTCACCGACATAGGAATTTGTAGATCGCTAGACATCCAGCGCTCGGTGACGACTTCGATCGGCTTCGCATTGCCAATCTGACCGGCCGGAATCGTGCGAGTCACGCGCGTGCCCGTCGCCTGTAGTCCCAGGATAGTCTTGCTCCCAAGATCCGTTGTGGTAACGTTCACGTCGTCGCTCGGTTTCGCGGGCGGCTCACCCTCAGCAGCGCCGGCCGGCGGCTTCGGCGGACGCAGCGGCATCTGGTCTGCCGTCTTCTTCTCCGGGTTTAGGATGTACCGCGTGCCCGCAACTGGGTCCATGATGATGATCATGGTGCCCTTCGTGGAACCGGTGGTCGGCGTCATGAACTCGAAGGGAACTTCGCGGCGGACCCGGCCCTCGGAGTCGCGATACACCGTACTCTGGTTCTGGGTGTGAATGGTGTTGCCATCTTGCAAGGTGCTGTCGTGGGTGACCTCGACCACCGCAGTCATGGGAGCGCCGGTGACGATCTTATGTTCCTCACCAACGGTTTCCTCATGGAAGAAGGCTACGCCCGGGCCATGCATACTCAAGGCGATTCCACCCATTCCCGGGCCGGGGGGCGGCGGCGGCGCGGGCTCGTTCTGCGCCATGGCCAGCGTGGAAGCGCTCATGAACAGTCCTAACAGAATGGAACACGAAGCGGCACGAATTTTCATTTCTTTCCCGAGACTCATAGCTGCATCCTCATTCTCGAATTCACTTGCAACGGTTTTGACTTCGGTTTTACCTGGTTTGCTTCCCGCTTTCAGTTAACCATGCGGACAGCGCGCACTACACCGTCGTACCCGACCACCAGATCGGCCATTTGCGGTTGCGAACTCTGTCCTCCGGCTGCCGGCAACTCCACGCGCACAACCTGGGTTTCGGCAGCACAGCTGAGCGGATCACAGAACATCAGTGCCGTGTATCCCGCATCGGCCAGGCTTTGCGAGTCGTCGTTAGTCACTTCCGCTATCGCGGTTGTGCCCTTACTTTGGCGCATCGGCTGCACTTTTTTCCGCGCCAGCGTTACCGGCTGCGGGTGTTCGTCGGACGCGATCGCTTCCTTCGCGATGGCGGCCGGCTTGTGCACGGCGGGCTGCTCTACGCTGCTGGGCGCCACCCGAGCTTGCGCCGTCGCCGCATTGGAGTTGGGCTGCATCAGCCTGAGGCCGAGAAATACTCCGACCAGCAACGCTGCTGCCATCGCTACATAGGCGCCAACCTCGAAGCAGCGGCTCAGCCGCAAAGCCATTGGCGTGGAAAGAGGCGTTATCGCGGGACGCGATGGCCCACTGCGCTCCGCCACATCACGGTAGACCGGATCCCAGCCTGGGTGAGTGTCCTGCCGGAAGGCGCGCAATAACGCCCGTTCCACATCTGGGCCGGCTTCCAAGCCGGCTGTCCTGGCCTGCAACGTCTGCATGGAAACAGCCAGCGTTCGCTGTTTGCGCAGCCACGTGTTGCACGCATCACATTTTTCCGTATGTTCGAGGACCTCTTCGTCCTCGCCGTGCGTCAGTTCCCATAAGGTGAGTGACGCCGCACGGTGTTTGAATTCACGGCATGTCATGATACGCACCTCGCCGTAATACCTGTAATCCCCGGAGCCACTGCGGCCGAATGCTGCAGCTTCTTGCTAAGCATGTCGTGCGCCCGATGTAACCGCGACCGCACCGTGCCGATGGCGCATCGAACTGCTTCGGCGGCGTCGGCGTAGCTCATGCCCTGCAGGTCGCAAAGCACCACGACCTCGCGATAATGTTCGGGCAACGAGAGCACTGCCTTCCACACCGCAGTCGATGTCTGATGCCTAACCATGCCCTCGCTGGGATCGTGGATGACCACCAGGGATGCGGCTTCGTCTTCGATCGAGCTGCTCAATACACTCTCCGGATAATTTCGTTCCAGTGCGCGGCGCACGTAATTCCTGGCCACGCCGAACAGATACGCTCCCAGCGCGCCTCGTTGCGGATCGAAGTCACGGCCGCGTTGCAGCAGGAAAATGAAAACATCCTGCGTCACTTCTTCGGCAATCTGCGTGGATCCGCTCATATGCAATGCAAAGCGAAAGATCGGTCCCTGCCGCCTGCGATACAGGGCGGTGAACGCCTCTTCCTCTCCGGCTAGAGCCTGCCCCAGCAGTTGCTCGTCGGTACAATCGGTCAGCAACATCACCTCGGTGGTGAACCTGATCTCGTTCTGCCCGTATTTCAGCCGGCAGAGCCGAGGAGTTCCCAAAAATTGGGCCAGCTCACGAATAGAAGCTCACGGAGGGAAACTCCTGTTGTTATCGTAGCCGTTGCAACAACTTTTGGACAAAAAGCCTTGGGATCCGAGGTTGACATCGCCATGGTCCTGAGCCAAAATCCGTTGGCAATTGGATTTCGTCGCCTTAGATCCAGCACGCTAAAAAAACCAAAAAGAAACCTAAGCTGACGTTCCCTTTGAGATGAGCCCGATGAATGGCCGAAAGCAAACTTCTTTGCTCAGGGCGATCTTCTTGCAACTGCTTTCGGTGGCGCACTTTCCTGTGACGGTTTCACCTGCAGCGTGATCTGGGAGATCACACCGCACTAACGAGAATTTGAACTGCATAAAAACCGGATTTGTTCATTGTCATCATCGAAACCAGTAGCAGCCCGGCTACGACACCTTGAAGACAGGGAGATTCCAATGCCGCCCCTACGCAACTCCCAATTGGCTTCGACCGCAATCGCAATTGCTGCGACTCTTCTCCTGGCCCTCTCTGCGCACGCGCAAACCTTTTCCGTCCTCCACACCTTTTCCGGGCCCGACGGCGCCTTCCCGCAAGCCGGATTAAGCATAGACGCCAGCGGCAGACTGTACGGTACTACGTCGAGCGGAGGATTGAACGGTTCCTTTTGCACTCAGGAAGGATGTGGAACGGTATTCCGGCTGGTGCCGCAGGGAGGCGGATGGAATCTTTCCCCGCTATGGAAATTCCATGGTCCCAACGACGGAGCGGGCCCGATAAACCGCCCCACGTTCTCTCCCAATGGATTGCTCTATGGAACTACGGACGCGGGCGGAACCGGGTTCTGCGAGGGACCTGGTTGCGGAACCGCCTACAGCTTGCGCCCTCGAGCGACCACTTGTCCTACCACGCTTTGCTTATGGCAGGAAGCCGTCGTCTATTCGTTCGGCGGAATCTCCGCCATCTGCGAAGGAATCAGCAGCGGCATGTCGCCGCGTCGGAATGACCAGATTGAAACGGTGACCTTGGGAACCTGTCCCGGCCTGGGTGATTTGACCTACGATGCTGCCGGCAACATCTACGGCACAATTCCGTGCTGCCACGGTGCAGTGTATGAACTCACCCCCAACGGTGCGGCAACCGCTTTGTACTACTTCGCGGGAGGTGCGGACGGTGATTCCCCGCAGGCAGGCGTCATCTTTGACCGCGCCGGCAATCTTTACGGCACCACCGTCGGTGGTGGAACCGGCAACTGCGGCACGGTTTACAAGTTGAGCCCCAGCGGCTCCGGCAATTGGACCAAGACCACGCTCTATAACTTCCAGTGCACATCGGATGGCTCCGCCCCCTACGGCGGTGTGATCTTCGACAGCGCCGGTAATTTGTACGGCACAACCAATTTCGGGGGAGCGAACATGGTGGGGACCGTGTACGAACTCAGCCCGGCAGGCGGCGGCAATTGGACTTTCCATCTCGTGTACAGCCTGCAATATCAAGGTACCTTCGATTTCCTGCTATACGGTCCCACGGGTAGCCTGGCGATCGACTCTTCCGGAAGCCTTTACGGAACGGCGGTTCTGGACGGCGCCTTGGGCGTTGGCAGCGTTTTTAAGCTCACCCCCTCCAATGGCGGATGGACCTACACCTCGTTACACGACTTCAGCGGAGGCACCGACGGTGATCAGCCGTTCGGCAATGTACTGGTCGATGCCAACGGTAATGTATACGGTACAGCTAGCCAGGGAGGTCTCTCTGGCGGCTGCGGCGGTCTCGGTTGCGGGACCGTGTGGAAGATTACGCAATAAAGTTGTGCGAGCAGAGCCCTCGCCGCATGTCTCGGATCGCACCCTCGTCCCGATTCAGGGTTGGCTCGCGGCCAGGAATCGATTGCCTTAGAATCTCGCGTAATGGCCAAACAATAAGCTGTTTTACGGGCACGCTTCTCCGTACCACAACCGGACTTACCCTCGCATTAAGATTCTTACGGTTGAGGAACTACTGAACGGCGCGCAGGTCAAGTATCCACGCCTGCTGGATGCGACCTTCAAGCAGATTCCGAAAGCCCGCGCTGCCTCCAGCAAACAATTGACGTTGCACGATACCGAGTGACCTGGATCAGCCTACTGATTACGAAAGTGCAGTGCGTCGCGATTGTACTTTCGTAACCTTGACGAATCTTACCGTTCCACTACGCTGATAAGTTGGTCTCAGTGTGTCCGACCTCCGCCGGTGGTAAGCGGATGGTTCCTTGAAAACCTATTTTCCTTTTCGCAATGGTCTGGGATGGCTGCCTGCTGAAAAGCTCTATGGCGAGTAGCTCTGAAAGGGCGCATCTTCAGGTGCGCCGCCATCAAGTCCTTTATCGTCTCGGCCATGTGGCCTTCAGGCCGACGAGCCGTCCGCTTTTCCTGCTAGCTCGTAAGTCTTTGCGGCTCAATATTTTAGTATATAAGTCTCATGCTGTCAGGATTTTGCGAGATTCCTGGATCGGAGCTAATGTTTTCAGGATTTTACGAGGCAAGAGGGAGGGGGAGTTACTCTTCGCGTCCCTAGTCACCTAGCCTGGCGTTCCGAAACGGATCAAGCGGGCGACCGCAGAACTGGCGACGACCGAAAATCGTCCTTCCTCACATCGCCGGCGCTGGCGCTGGCCCGGAGTCGGCCGTGTTCGCTCCGCTGGTCATCTCCTCGAAGCTGAACTGCTTGTTCAGGCCGTCATAGATCTTTCCGTCGACTTCGACGTAAGGATAGACGAAATAGTTGACCGGTCCGCCATCCTGCTTGGGAGACAAGGTGAGATCGCGTCCGGTGGAGAATTGCACTCGATTCGCATCCACGGTTCCGAAGAAGTAGCCGGCCTTCTCTTTGGCCTTCCACGCCTCGGAGATGTCGACAGGTACCCAGCCGATATTGCGGGCGAAGAATTCTGCCCAGCAGTGATAGCCCGAAATGTCCCCCTGCTCCTTGTTCTCGGGAATGGGGAAGCCGATATCGAAGCGCGCCGGGATCTCATCGGCCCGCATCATGCCAATAAACGGCGAATGGAAGTCGGTACAGTTGCCGTGCTTGGAGTCGCAGGCCCAGACGGCGTCGCCCCGTCCCCAGCCCGTGCCAGTCTTGTCGTACTTCATGGTGTTGAACAGGTAGTCGTACGCAGCTTTGGCTTTGGCGACGGTTCCTGGCTGACTGCCGGTTACCTGAACAGCAAGCTCTTTGATCTTGCCGTCGGTCGGAATCAGCTTGTCCGGCTGGAGATAGCGCTCCATGGTGACCGGCACAACCCCGGGTTTGGTGTCTTTCGCCTCCAGTTGCGCGTAGTCGCCTCGCGAGTATTCACGGCGCGTCACTTCGTACTGCAGGCTGAAGTCGGCGGTGGATTGTACCGGGTTGTGAATCTCGGCGTAGAGGATTTGATTGTTGTACTCAGGGTCTTCGGTCATGCGCGTCGGAACCGGAGCTTTCACGGTGACCAGCCGCACCGTCTGATGCTCGTCGGTGTGCGCTACCGGAACCCAGACTCGAACCAGTTTGCTTCCAGCAGGAATGTCCTTCACTGTGAACGAATAGGTGAAGCGGAACTTGCGCAACGGCGGACTGAACTTCGGCTTCTCCGGCGCAGAGGTTTGAGCCGCGACACAGGTGGCGACTTGTAAGGCAAATAAGAACTGCGAAAGCAGGCGAAACCTCATGATCGAAGCTCCTGCGAGCATTGGATGTACCTGGATAGCCACGAGGCGTCAGAATTTTTCTGCCTCGTCGTCATACTTGCACGATAAAGCCTGAGACGATTTATACAAAGGCGAATTTAGGCGAAATAGCGAAAAGATAGTACTACACTACGGCCGAAGACGCTCCAATGATGGCGAGACTCTTGGTTTATGTGATTTCGGTGGTTTGTGTCCTGGCCACGGGCTCAGCCGCCCAGTGTCCGGTGGCCCTCGCCGACATGGGTCGGAACGCGGACGAAGTGATGAATGAGCCGGGAGGCCTGGCTTACATCGAAGGTCAACTGACCGAGATGGGCATACCACTGAGCAACGATTGCCTGCTGTTGGCCTTGCAAAGCGACATTCCCACCGTCCGAAGCCTTGCGGCTGCGGAGGCTGCCACGAAAGGATTGAAGGAGGCGGTTCCGGTCATTGAACGCATGATGAAAGAGGAAACAGAGCCTTACGGTAAGATCGGGCTCGCCCAGGAGCTGGCTGTTTTGAACGAGGAGCTAGGGCTGCAAACGCTCGAGGGTTACTGCGACAATTCCAAAGAGGACATCGCGGTACGCTTGCAAGCAGCCAGAGTTTTGGAAGTCAACCTCAAGCAGAAGTCCTGCCCGGATGCTCTCATAACAGCGCTGCACGATCCCGAGCCGACGTTTCGCCAGGAAGCCTTGTCGTTGCTGCCTGGGGCAAATGACTTATCCGCAATAAATTTCTTGCGGCTGCACAATCTGCTGTTGAAGTCGCTCTCGGACCAGGACCGCACGGTGCGCATTGAGGCCGCGGATGCTGTTACCAAGCTGAGCGATGTGTCCTTCATCCCAGAGTTACAGAAGGTGGTCGCAAAGGAGTCCGATCCTGAAGTCAAGAAGGCGATGACCGCTGCCTTAACTTCACTGCAGGCCAAACAGACGTAGCGAAACATTGGGCTAGCGTACCGACGCTTTTCCGGCCGACACGGGAACCTGCTCCACGATCTCGATCCCGAATCCTTCGAGTCCTGCAACTTTGCGCGGATGATTGGTCAGCAAGCGAATGCGCTTCAAGTTCAGGTCCGACAGAATCTGCGCTCCGATCCCGATCTCGCGCTGCGTCTTGCGCTGGCTTTCGGGCAGCGTTGGCAGACGCTGTTCGTGATGGAATTGGATGGTCATGCGCTCGCCCAGGCGCTCGACGGAATAGCCCTTCGAGGTCGAGTGCAGATAGATGAGCGCGCCGCGGCCTGCGTCGGCGATGCGCCGCATGGCCGCGTCAATCACGTTGCGGCATTCGCAACCGCTGGCCCCGAAAACGTCGCCTACTAGACAATGCGAGTGCATGCGCACCAGAACCGGCTCGTTGCCGCCATGTTCCACATCGCCTTTCACCATCGCGATGTGCGAGTCGCCGGTGATCTCCGACTCGTAAGCGATCATGCGGAACTCGCCGTAAGCGGTAGGAACAATGGCTTCGGCCTGACGCCGCACATAACGCTCGTGCGCCATGCGATAGCGGATGAGTTCGGCGACGGTCAGCATCTTCATGTCGTGCTGACGGCAGAACTCGGTAAGCTGCGGAACGCGAGCCATGGTTCCATCGTCGTTCATGATCTCGCAGATCACGCCAGCCGGAACCATTCCCGCCAGCCGTGCGAGATCGACCGAGGCTTCCGTTTGTCCGGCGCGAACCAGCACCCCGCCTTTACGGGCGCGAAGTGGGAAGATATGTCCGGGACGAGCGAGATCGTTCGGACGAGTCGTCGAGTCGATTGCCACCTGGATCGTGTGCGAACGATCGTAGGCCGAGATGCCAGTCGTGACGCCATCTTTCGCGTCGATGGACTCGGTAAATGCGGTGCCGAAGTTGGAGGTGTTCTCGGACGACATCTGGCCAAGCCGCAGATAATCCAGCCGCTCCTCGGTCATGGCGAGACAGACCAGACCGCGTCCATACTTGGCCATGAAGTTGATGGCCTCCGGCGTGATCTTCTCGGCGGCCATCGTAAGGTCGCCTTCGTTCTCGCGGTCTTCGTCGTCGATAACCACGATCATGCGGCCGGCGCGAATCTCCTCCAGCGCAGTCTCAACATCGCAGAATGGCGTTTGTGCAGGCATAGTGCTAGTGAAATTCTAGCAGGCAATACTCTAACCGGATGTCACGAATTTGCAACCGCAGTGCGTGCGCGCCGGAACCACTCACGCAGCGCGCGAATAACCCATCGCATCATGAAGATTACGACGACCAGCAAACTCAGAACGATCGCGGCCGCGATGTACGGATGCTGCGCTGCCGCCCATGTAAGCATGATCGCTCCCACGTCCTCGCCGAAACTCAACGCCAGGTTCGAGAAGGGTTCGGGCGACGGTGTAACGGCTGCGCGGATAGCGGTTTTACCGCCGTGAGCTGCGAGGGCGATCAGAGCTCCGGCCAGCGCCGAGGCCAGTTGCATTCCCGGAGGAAGATGCGAGCTGGCGACATAGGCGATTAACGCCGCTACCGGAATGCGAACGAAGGTTTGCAGGGCATTCCAGATGAGGTCGAATGCCGGAACCTTGTCGGCGAAGAATTCGAGCGCGAACATCGCCAGGCAAACGCCGATAATCCACCAGGAGCGCACGGGGTCGAGCGCTGAAGGTAAAGTGATCAGTCCCGTTCGTGAAAGCAGGCCCAGCGTCGCAACGGTTGCGTAAACGTTCAGGCCGGCAGCAAAGCTTGTGCCGGCGAGCATGGCTGCGGTCTGTTCTGGACTGAAGCTCACACCAACCCTGATGCCGCATTGGGACTAGCGTCTGCCCTCGAGAGGCAGAGGAGATTCAATCGTATATCCTGCGGCCAAATCTGGATGGGAATACGGAGACACTCCAGGAACTCCGTATTCCACTTGTGAATGCGTCAGTCCGAATCTGGATCGGTGACTCTAGTGCAGCAGGTTCAGAGTATTCGTCCCGTCGTCGACGAAGTAAACTCCCTGTCCGGGAACGTCGATGAGTCCGAACAGGACTCCTGCACCTGCCGGATCGAGCAGTACGGTGCCTGTCTGTCTGCCGTTGGGCTTCGTAATAACCATGTTGCCGTCGTTTCCGTTGGCAGCGAGAATGTCTCCGTTGACCGCCAGAGTCAGGCCCAGTGGATCGTTCAGACTGCCGCCCATTGAGAGCGTTGCTCCGGTGCCGTCGCTGGAGTGACGGGTGAGCGGATTCGCGATTGCTGCAATCCGATTGTTCAGGCTGTCCGCCACATACAGCACCTTCTTGTTCTTACTGAGAGCTACTCCAGTGGGGCCGATTACCAATGCAGCCGGATCGGTACGTTCTGCAAAACCGGACCCAATCACCGCGAGCGACTTCACATTAGGAGGTGTTCCTTCCGAGACGGAAAGCACGATGCGTAAAACGGTTCCTTCATTCACGATTTGGCCGCCGCCACCGACCGTTCCATTCAGAACATTGGTAACAAACAGAGTCGCCTCGTCGTCGTGATGGCCATTGCCGTCGCCATCGCCACGGTCACCGTCAAAGACGTTCATGTCCCAAGGGCCGTTGATTTCAGGGGCCGCGATAGTCTCTGCGACGTTTCCGTTGCTATCCAGCACGATCAAGCACCCTGGCTGAGCGGTGTCAGGCATGCCATCCGTCGTAGGCAAGCTACCCACGATCACCCATCCACTGCGCAACACTACAAGAGCAGTCGTTAAACCAACTCCTCCCGGACACGGCCCAGGCAGCGTGGAGGGATTGATCTGAGCAAACAGGCTGAAGTCTCCCTGAGGGGATATTTGCACTATTGTCGTTCCCGTGCCCTGGAGATTACTACTGTTGTTGAAGTTGCTGACCAGGATATTGCCTCGGCGGAGTTGCCCCCTGGTTCGCGGGATACGGAAGACTCCATATGGGTTAATGTCGCCGTTGCTTGGAATTGTGGAAGAGATTGTCGTGATCGTCTGTTGTCGATTGTCTGCCGTCTGCTGGGCGCTGGCAATCGCAGCGGTGAGAAGAAGGCAAAGCAAACTACCGACGACGCACAGCTTCATTGGCGTTCTCCGGTTCTTGTCAAGATTCATCACATACTCCTGAACAAAGGTGGTGCGATGTTGATCAGGGAAGGCTTAGCTGTTTTTCGCGAGTGCCGATGACTGATCTGATTTGGGGAGCATGACGAATGGATGGTTCCGGTTTGTCAAGAATTCGTCAACGGAGAGCGAACCTATCTTGACAAAGAAGAGAGCTTTCGGGAGAGGCCTGGCTGGGAAGACGGCTGTTGAACGGTTCCAAGCAATGAAAACGGGCCGCCGCAGCGGCCCGATCTCTCAAAACAGCGTGCTTAGAGCGTCGATTCGATCTCGAAGCCCCAAGCTTCCAGAAGAGGCTCCGGGATATATTTCGAGTTCTTATTCTTTCTGGCCCACTCGCGCAGACGGGTCGATCGGATGTACTGATCGGGCGCCAGTTTGAACTCTTTTACAACCTGCTCGAATTCTGTGATGGTGGGGACAATTGGGCCGATGGGCTCGGGTTTGCCCCAATTAGGATTGCCACGTCGTTTTGCCATATTTGCGTTGTTTCCGTTTCGTCTAAAGATGTAATTCGGATGACTGAAGTAGCACCTGCGATGCCTCGGCTCGGCCTAACTAATTGGATTCATGAAGCTTCATTAAAGATTCAGGGGCGCAAGGCCGGGGCCTCTTCCGAGAGACCAAATGCACATGGGAAGGAGTCCAACTGAGCCAAAGAACTGCTTACTATCGCATGATTTTGCCCTTAGTTCAACCGTTAATCGAGAGAGTCCGCCGTGAACTGCGACTAAACGGGTAGAATGGCGCAGTTCGTACGTATCTCTTCTTGAATCAGACGCTTACAGCAGATAATGGTTAGCGTGAGATCTGAGAAGATAGGCAAGGTTGTTGATTCGAAAAGGGAAGCCGCCGCTCCGTTGCGATCAGCACGGCTTTCCTTTCGAAGTCTTTCCATCAAGGCTACTGCGGGTAGAGACTCGGGATAAGCTGAACCCGGTACATGGGCTGAACCGAGGGGGTCGTCAACGTCCAGATGATAGGGGGATTGGCCTGTTGGGTGGTTTCTATGGATCGTGATCCCTGTATGTCCGACGGCGCCGTCTCATCGAACAGGATGTTGT
Organism: uncultured Acidobacteriaceae bacterium; assembly: GCA_963819055.1. Taxonomy (GTDB): domain Bacteria; phylum Acidobacteriota; class Terriglobia; order Terriglobales; family Acidobacteriaceae; genus Bog-257. Next base: position 128,619 of record CAWFUT010000032.1, read on the forward strand.
TATTCGACAGCAACTGGACCGACCCCCCCCAGTAGGAGAACGGCGTCTGATACGACCAAGCCCTCGACGCGGTCATATTTGTCTCGTCTACACTAAAGATCGCCGCTGTGCTATAGCACGGCGTACCACTCGGACTGCAGGTGTCGCCAGCGTCGTCTATCACGCGGTCGTTGCCGTTGTCCCAGAGTGCGAGTCGAAAACTTCCGGTGAGGTTCGAGCTGGCAATATTCGCGTCGTGTTCCGCATAGAACCAGTCGGACGGGGAATTCGAGTTTTGCAGGGTGAAGTCTCCCTGGTAACCGAGTTTCCACAAGATATCGCCCGAGCCAATGCCAGTCCGGTAATCGATCTTCATCACCCAACTCTGATGTCGCAAAGAGAGCAGGAAACTACCGTCGTCAGGTACGAAGAACAGCGAGTTGGCGTGGGTCCAATCAGGGAAGTTCATGGGATGCCGATTCACATCCAGGTGATCAAAAGCGTCCCATACCCAGGTCGGATTATTGTTCTGATCCACATCCACAACAGCGTTGCCTTGCACCACAGTCTGTCCGGGATAACCGGGAAGATCGGTGAAGGTTCGGGAGTCGCTGACAATGAAGAGCCAGTGCCCATTCGGAAGTATCAGAACGTCGTGGTCAATGGATACGACGTTAATGTTGTATCCGGCGTTCGTCAGTTTCTGGGCAAGCTCGGTCTGGGTCAGCTCCCTGATCGTGTTACCTGCTAAATCCACCTCCCGCAAGGTGGAATCAATAGGCGGTCCAGGGAAATTGACCAGGATTAGCAAGTGTCCATTGGACATCAACTTGGTTAGATAGAAAGGGTCCTGAGCACCCGGTATTTTGTAGTACCAGAGGACATTCCCCGTGCTGTCTATAGCGAAGGTCTCTGCCAGCGCGCTTACCAGCCGAACTCCAGGCGAGGGTTGCTGGCCGGAGCCGATCGTCACCTGGGCATAAGGGACCTGATCTGCCGGAATCGCGCTGGTCTGAAAAGTGTGATCGGTATCGTACACCACGCCGCTGGCGGAGCTGACGTCGGCACGCATATGGTAAGACGTGCTTTGCTTCATGCCGGCGACCAGAACGTTCACGGTGCCGCCGCCGGGCGGCGTGACTTGCGAGGAGGTCTGCGAGCCATAGCTCGTGGTAGGGCCGAATTCGACGGTCACGGTCGCCGCGCCGGAAACGGTGACGGAATATTGCGCTACCAGTGGGTTGCTGGTGGAGGTGACGTTGGAGCTTTCCAGGCGAGGGGTTGGGTCCGGGCTGCTTCCACTTCCACCGCAAGCACTTAGAGTGAGCACCAAGGCAGAGGCCAGTGCTAACGGCACCACGCTAAATCTACGGGGCCACGTGAAGGCAGAGGCGTTCCAGTCTGTTGTCAATTCGTACTCCCGTTCCGTTCGGCAAGGCGAAGCAAACAGATCAAATCACAAGGACATGAACCTGCGCCGCCGGGTAACAAAGTGAAAAGGGCGAGGAGTGCGATGGCGACTGTGGGCGTTCCTACGAATAGGGACTTCGGAGGAATTCGCAACAACATAGGGCGAGCGCAATTTAAAGCGCTCACCGACGCTTCTGAAAAGATCACAGTCGAAACGCCCCTCGGAGAGAGAAGTAAATTCTGGTCGAAACCTTACCGGAAAATTACCGGACTGACAAGAAAAGATAGCGGCTTGCCTTGATTTCTTGATTCCTTTGCGAGTTCCTGCCGTGGGCTACGTTTTTGTGCGCTGCCCGATTACGAAACTGGCGGAAGGAACAGAAAAGGCGCCATGGCCCGATCACAACTGGAACACGACGCCCGAGCGGTGCCGGCTCTGGTTACTGGATGATGATGGGGTAGTTTCGGGAAGCGATCCCGTTCACCACGACCTGCATTTCGGCGGCACCGGATTCCATGTTGGTGGGAATGTCCACGTGAGTGTACGTGGGACCAACATAGCCAACCTGCATGCCGGAGTGATCATGGGTGCGAGCGTAGAACACGTGTCCGGTGGCATTGTTGACGAAGCGCACGATCGGATAATTCGTGGCCGTCTGGTAGTCGTCACCGTAGTTGTTGTTCTGCGAAGCACCGTTGAACTTTGAGCCAAACAGTACGAGCGAGCTGCCGCGCGTGAAGCTTGTGCGATTCAACAGAGCCGTCGCGCTCCACCCCGGGTAATTGCTGCCGGTCGGAGTGAACAACTCCACGTCGTTGGTGTAGTCGGTGAACATAATCTGACCGGAGGGAAGCATCATCAGATGTCCCTGGAAAGAAGAGTCGTTGACCGCGTTCGGCGGCGCATCCGTTTGCGTCAGAGTGCTGCCGTTCCATTCGAAGAATGAGCTGCCGCTGCCAAATATGCCAGGGCTCGCCATCATAAGCACGTTGCCGTTGGTCTCCAGTGCGGCAGGACCGTCAGCGATGTCATAGGTTCCAGGGAAGTCGGGGCCGGCTGTCCAGGTACCAGTGCTGACGTTGTAGATGGCCGTGTGGCCGGGTCCACACCCGTTGGCGCCGGTAGCATAGACCGTGCCGTTAGGCATGAGGACAGCCGGACCAACTTCAAACGAACCGCCGCAGGAATCCCACAATTGCACAGGCGTGGTTCCCGCCACCGTCCACGAGCCGGTCGTTGGATCGTAAAGTTCGTAGTTCTTGCCGTTAGGATCGCCCTGTTGAACATAGGCATCGACAGTGAGAACCTTTCCCGAGGGAAGCAGGTCCCATCCTTCTTCATCGTTAATGTCGAACTTGCCGGTGCCAGTGCTGGTCCAGGTCAAGTTGGAGGAGTTCAACAGGGCGGCCTGCCGGGTGACCGTGTCGGCCAACATCAAGGTACCGTTGTTCAACACCACGGTCGAGGCATCGCCGATATTGTTCCAACCGCTGGGAGCGGTTACAGAGGTCCAAGTATTGGCGACGGGATCGTAGATTGCGCCCAGCTTAGTGAATTCGCCGCCGTACTGGTTATACTCGCCGCCTTCAACGATGACGCGGCCATCCTTCAGCACAGCCGAGCCGAAGAACAACGGACCGTATCCGGTGGGAAGGCTGGCAATTTGTGACCACGTGCCATTCACGTAGCTGCCATTGATATCGGGAGTGAGCTTGTACCAGGCAAGAGTGGCGACGTTTCCGTTCTGATCGTTCTCTTCGTGCGCGATCACGGTTCCGTCGGTCAGTAAGAGCATCGCGCCGACGTTGACCGGCGGTGAGTTGGTAAGACGTGTCCAGTGCGACTGAGCGGTCGCGGCATTTACCGCGCACACCGCAATCATCGCGAGTCCAAGCATTCGCATCAGCTTCATGATTCTCCTCAAAGGCTCTAAAGTGTTGTTCTGAAAAGGCGGGTTTCGATGCAGACCGCTGACCAAGGCAGATGGCTCGCAGTTGTACATCAGCAACAGCTTCGGCAATCTACTCTGAATGATTGAGAGAAGTCAACGAATTGAGATAAATACTATTGATCTCGTTTTTTCGAGGCTCGGAGTCGGAGGCGGAAGAGGGGCGTCAAGAACCTAGGAACTCCCCCAAATCACTGAAAAGAAGGCCATTGCACCGTTGACCATTTGTCAGGGATTTCCGCATGGGATTGGCGTGCACAGTCGGTGTCCGTCTTTGGCAAGGTGACTTTGGTGAGGCGCTCCACAAATATAGGACCGATGCGGTACTATATGAATCTAAGGTTGTGTAAGCAATGATTCGACTCGCCAAGCTCACCGATTACGGTCTCGTACTGATGACCACCATGGCCCGCAAGGGCAGGGCGTCCGTTTACAACGCCCGCGACTTGGCGTTGTTGACGCGGTTGCCGCTACCCACCACTACTAAGGTGTTGAAGCTGCTGCTGCAGAGCGGATTGCTGATATCGCATCGCGGCACCAATGGAGGCTACAGTCTCGCGAAAGAGCCGACGGAGGTTTCGGTCGCGGAGATCATTGCCGCTATCGAAGGGCCTATCGCGTTGACCGAATGCAGTACCGATGTCACGGGTCTTTGCGACTTGGAACGATCTTGCCCGATCAAAACCAATCAGAGAGTGATCAGTGAAATTGTGCGGGGAGCGTTGCAGCGAGTGATGCTCGCCGACTTGGCGCAGCCTTTGCAGTTGACGGCTATTCGAGGCATCGACGGCAAGCTGGTGCCTACCGCAGGACATTCATCCGGGAGCGTTCAATGAGTTCGAACACAGACACAATTCGTGATCTGGCGCAGCAGGAATACAAATGGGGATTCGTCACCGACATCGAAGAGGAGCGGGTCCCGAAAGGCCTGACCGAAGATACCATCCGCCTGATCTCGGCTAAGAAGAATGAGCCGCAGTTCATGCTCGACTGGCGTTTGAAGGCGTTCCGCTACTGGGCGTCGCTCGAAGCCAAGCAGGCCGAGCCGACGTGGGCGAATGTGCATTATCCCCCGATCGACTATCAGGGCATTACTTATTATTCGGCGCCGAAGCAGAAGAAGCAGCTCGAAAGCTTGGATGAACTCGATCCGGAAATCTTGCGTACCTACGAGAAGCTGGGCATCCCGATCACCGAGCAGAAGATGCTCGCGGGCGTGGCGGTCGATGCCGTGTTCGACAGCGTCTCGGTGGCCACCACCTTTAAGGGCAAGCTGGCCGAAGCAGGCGTGATTTTCTGTTCCTTCTCGGAAGCCGTACAGAAGCATCCGGAGCTGGTGCAGAAGTATCTGGGCTCGGTCGTTCCATATACCGACAATTTCTTTGCAGCCTTGAATGCCGCAGTCTTCAGCGACGGATCGTTCGTGTACGTTCCCAAGGGCGTTAAATGCCCCATGGAGCTGTCGACTTACTTCCGCATCAATGCCGCAGAGACCGGGCAGTTCGAACGTACGCTGATCGTCGCCGACGACAACGCCACTGTCAGCTACCTCGAGGGCTGTACGGCTCCGATCCGCGATGAAAACCAGTTGCATGCTGCCGTCGTCGAACTGGTCGCAATGGACAACGCGCAGATCAAGTATTCGACGGTGCAGAACTGGTATCCGGGCGACAAGGAAGGCAAGGGCGGGATCTACAACTTCGTTACCAAACGCGGCACCTGTAAGGGTGTGAACTCGAAGATCTCGTGGACACAAGTTGAAACCGGTTCGGCCATTACCTGGAAGTATCCCGGCTGCATTCTAATGGGCGACAACTCGGTGGGCGAGTTCTACTCGGTGGCGCTGACCAACAACTATCAGCAGGCCGATACCGGAACCAAGATGATTCACATCGGCAAGAACACCCGCAGCACCATCGTATCGAAGGGCATCTCGGCGGGTCATGGGCAGAATACATACCGCGGCCTGGTGAAGATTCAGAAGGGTGCGACCGGCGCGCGCAACTACACGCAGTGCGATTCGCTGCTGATCGGCGACAAGTGCGGCGCGCATACCTTCCCGTACATCGAAGTGAAGAACTCAACCGCGCAGATGGAGCATGAGGCGTCGACCTCGAAGATCGGCGAAGACCAGCTCTTCTATCTGCGGCAGCGCGGGCTGAAAGCTGAAGACGCCGTCTCGATGATCGTGAACGGCTTTTGCAAGCGCGTCTTCAAGGAGCTGCCAATGGAGTTCGCGGTCGAAGCCCAGAAGCTGCTGAGCGTAAGCCTGGAAGGCAGCGTCGGATAGGTGGAAGGTCGGGTAGTGCGGACCTTCAAGTTCGCGAATCCGAGTGACCTGGTCGAGTAGAGCTGGCCTTGAGGCAAGCGTCTTCTGGCGATGGACAGAGAGAGACGGTATACCACGAGCGGCGAAAGCGGATCCCTCGCTTGGCTCGTGATAACAGCAATTTGATTGGCGGCTGAGCCGCGAAAAATTAGGTTAGGACGAACGAAACGAATGAGCTTACTGGAAATCAAGAATCTGCACGCGAACATCAACAACAACGAGATCCTCAAGGGGATCGACCTGAAGATAAATCCCGGCGAAGTGCACTCCATCATGGGACCCAATGGTTCGGGCAAGAGCACCCTGGCGCAGGTGCTGGCTCGGAGAGAGAGCTACAACGTTACCGAGGGTTCCATCACGTTTGACGGCAAAGATCTGCTGGAGATGAAGGCCGAAGACGCTGCCTGCGAGGGCGTCTTCATGGCATTTCAATATCCGGTGGAGATTCCCGGCATCAGTAATGCGTATTTTCTGCGCTCGGCGCTGAATGCCGTACGCAAGTATCACGGCCAGGAAGAGATGGACGCGATGGATTTCCTGCCCATGCTGCGCGAGAAGCTCGCGCTGTTGGAGATGGACGACCGCATGATGAATCGGTCGGTCAACGAGGGCTTCTCCGGTGGCGAGAAAAAGCGTAACGAGATTTTGCAGTTAGCGGTGCTGGAACCGAAGCTGGCTGTTCTTGACGAGACGGACTCCGGCCTCGACATTGATGCGCTGAAGATCGTCGCCAAAGGCGTCAATGCGATGCGCAGCCAGGATCGCTCGTTCATCGTGGTTACGCACTATCAGCGGCTGCTGGACTATATCGTGCCCGACTTCGTGCACGTGCTGATGAACGGTCGCATCGTGCGCTCGGGTGGACCTGAACTGGCGCTGGAGTTGGAAGATACCGGTTACACCGCGCGCGGAACAGAAGTGGCCGCCACGCGCGCATAGATGCCCGCTAGTAATACTTAAGAGCTCAGCCGCTTTAACGGCGGCACTCGTCCCATTAGGGACGCCACAATTCAGAGGGACGCAAGATAACGTGAGCATTACCGTCGCACAACTCGACACCTACCTGGACGGCTTCAACGCCTTCCAGAAGAGCGCTGTGGGCCGGGATCTGGCCTGGCTAAAAAAACTGCGCGAAGACGCCTTTGCACGCTTCGCCGAGGTCGGTTTTCCCACCACTCACGATGAGGACTGGCGCTTCACCAATGTCGCGGGCATTTCCAGGACTGCATTCCGGCTCGCTACGCCCGGCGCGAAGAGTGTTACGAAAGATACGCTGGCTCCTTATGATCTGCCTTCCGCACTCTCGCAGTTGGTGTTCGTCGACGGATACTTCGCTCCTGAGCTCTCCGCGGTGGGCGCATTGCCGCGCGGTGTGAAGGTCGCGAGTCTGGCGAATGCGATCGACACGGACGCCGCATCGCTCGAAGCCCATCTGGGTTGTTATCTGGACACGCAACGCGATGCTTTTCTGGCGTTGAACACGGCGTTCGTCAACGATGGCGGCTATGTTTACGTCCCGAAGAATACGGTCGTCGAGCAGCCGATTCACCTCCTGTTCGTATCGACCTCATCGGAAACTCCGCTGATGACGCACCCTCGCAACCTGATCGTCGCCGAAGAGGGCAGCCAGGTAGCGGTTGTCGAGGATTACGTCTCGCTGGGTAGAGGCGTTACCTTCTCCAACACCGCGACCGAACTGGTTGCCGGCGGCAGCGCTGTGGTCTCGCACTACATGATCGAGCGCGAGGACACCAATGCCTTCAATGTCTCCACTCTGCGCATGCAGCAGGGAAGAAGCGCGAATGTTTCCACGCACTCCATCCTGCTGGGTGGGGGACTGGTACGGAATAATGTGCATCCGGTGCTGGGCGGCGAAGGCGCCGAGTGTCTGATCAACGGCCTGTTCCTTGGCGACGGCACCCAGCATCTCGACAATTACATGCTGGTCGAGCACGCGCAGCCGCATTGCGAAAGCCGTCAGTTCTACAACGGTATTCTCGACGGCAAGTCGCACGGTGTCTTTCATGGGCGCATCATCGTTCACAAGGACGCGCAGAAGACCGATGCCAAGCAGACGAACCGCAACCTGCTGCTCTCCGATGACGCGCAGATCGACACCAAGCCGCAGCTGGAAATTTATGCCGACGACGTCAAGTGTACGCACGGCGCAACTATTGGGCAGATCGAGGAGAATGCGCTGTTTTACCTGCGCTCACGCGGCATCGATGAACGGTCGGCGCGCAAGCTTCTGCTGCTCGCTTTTGCCAACGAATGTCTGGACCGCATGAAGGAACAGCCGGTTCGTAATCACATTGAGGGACTAATCAACAGCTATCTATTTGCGATGGCGCACACCCGGCCTATCGCCCTGGAGGGCGAAGGTCAGGACAAGGGAAGAAACTGGGAGGAAGTTGGATGACCACGGCCGCAAACAGCGTTTCCGTTGAGCCGCGTCTACCGTTCACAACACAAGGATACGACGTTGAGGCGGTACGCCGCGATTTCCCCATCCTGCAGCAGCAGGTATACGGGCATCCGCTGGTCTATCTCGACAACGCAGCGACCTCGCAAAAGCCGCGGGTGGTGATCGACGCTATCTCGAACTACTACGAGAACGGCAACGCCAATATTCATCGCGGCGTTCACTACCTCTCGGAACACGCGACCGAGGAACACGAAGCGGCGCGGCGCACGGTGCAGACGTTTCTGAACGCTGCAGACAAGCGCGAAATCATCTTTGTACGCAGTGCCACCGAGGGCATCAACCTGGTGGCGCAAAGCTATGGCCGCAAGCACGTTGGTCCCGGCGACGAGGTACTGATCACGGCCATGGAGCACCACTCCAACATCGTGCCCTGGCAGATTCTTTGCGAAGAGAAAGATGCCAAGCTGCGGGTTCTGCCGATCAACGATCGCGGCGAGTTGGAGATGGACGAGCTGCCAAAGTTGCTGACGCCGCAGACCAAGCTGGTGGCCGTCACGCATGTCTCGAATGCACTGGGAACCATTAATCCTATCCGCCGAATCATCGAACTGGCGCACAGCGTGAACATCCCGGTTATTGTCGACGGTGCTCAGGCCGTGCCTCACACTAAGGTCGACGTGCAGGAACTGGATGCCGACTTCTATGTCTTCTCCGGACACAAGGTCTATGGGCCGACGGGCATTGGCGTTCTCTACGGCAAGCGGGCCTTACTGGAAGCGATGCCGCCCTACCAGGGCGGCGGCGACATGATACGCTCGGTCACCTTCGAGAAGACTCTATATAACGATCTGCCCTACAAGTTCGAAGCGGGCACGCCGAACATCGGCGGCGCAATCGGATTAGGTGTGGCCATCGATTACATCACGAGTCTCGGCCTCGATAACATCGCCGCTCATGAGCACGATCTGCTGGTCTATGCCACAGATGCGTTGTCGGCGATGCCTGATATTCGCCTGATCGGCACGGCCGCGCAAAAAGCCGCGGTGATTTCGTTCCTCATCGAAGGCATTCATCCACACGACATCGGTACGATTCTGGATCGCGAGGGAATTGCTATTCGTACTGGACACCACTGTGCGCAGCCGGTCATGCAGTGTTTCAAGATTCCGGCGACGGCGCGAGCGTCTTTTGCCTTGTACAACACGCGGGCAGAAGTCGATGCGCTGGTGAAGGGTATCCAAAGGGTGAAGGAGGTCTTCGCCTAAATGTCCGACCTGCGCGAGCTGTATCAGGATGTGATCCTGGAGCACAGCAAGGCACCGCGAAATTATCGCGAGCTGCCAGCGGCCAACCATAAGGCCGAGGGCTTCAATCCGCTTTGCGGCGATCATTTCACCATCTACCTGGATCTGGAAGGTGATTCCATCAAGGACGTCACGTTTCAAGGGGCCGGGTGCGCCATTTCGAAGGCGTCGGCGTCGATGATGACGCAGAGCGTGAAAGGGAAGAGTAAACAAGAAGCAGAAAAGATATTCGCGAAATTTCACAGCCTGGTGACAGGCCACGGCGAAGGTGATCCCGAGGCACTTGGCAAACTGGCCGTTTTTGCCGGCGTGTCAGAGTTTCCGGTACGCGTGAAGTGCGCCACACTGGCTTGGCACACCTTGCAGGCGGCTTTAGAAGGCAAGCAGGAAGCTGTTTCGACGGAGTAGGTTGTTATGTCCATGGGCGTCATCCTCAAGTTAAGTCGCGACACTGAAGTCATCGAAATTCCCGCCGGCACGCGCACAGTCCTTCCGGCCGGAAGTCCGGTCAGCATTCTGCAATCGCTGGGCAGCAGCTATACCATCAGCGGCGGGCAGTACGGCGCCATGTATCGCATTGACGCGCGCGACGCTGACGCGCTTGGTCTGCCGGTGCCCGAAGCGCCAGCGGCGGCCGAGCAGAAACCCTTTAGCGAGCAGTTGGTCTGGGACGAACTGAAGACCGTGTTCGATCCGGAGATCCCGGTTAATGTGGTCGATCTTGGGCTCATCTACGAGTGCGCTATCAGCGACGTTGAGGGCGGCCACAAGCTCGACGTGAAGATGTCGATGACCGCGCCCGGTTGCGGCATGGGCAACGTGCTCAAAGCCGATGTCGAGAACAAGCTCAAGCGCTTGCCGGACGTGAAGGAAGTGAACGTCGAGATCGTCTTCGAGCCGGCCTGGGGGCCGGGACGGATGTCGGAGGCCGCGAAGCTCCAGCTGGGCTTCGATCTCGATTACGGAACCGAATCCTCGAGCTTTCCAATGATGCGCTGATTGGGCTCAGCACTTTTCCGCTTCCGCGCTACACTGATCGCATGTTGCTCCTGAAAAAGCTGCCCAAGTTCGAAACCATGCGGCAGTGCGCCCAGCGCTACCCCGAGCTCGACCTCACTGCGACGCAGACTTCCTTGGTCCTTCTCCGTGTCGCCTCCGACCTGATCGCCGCCATGGACGAGGAACTTGCGGGACACGGTATCTCGCAAGGGCGCTTCACCATCTTGATGCTGCTGGAGAACTGCCCGGAGAAGGCCTGTTCCGATCACAGCCTGAGTCCTTCCGATCTGGCAGAGATGAGCGGTGTCAGCCGGGCGTCGATCAGCGGATTACTGGATGGATTGGCGAAAGACGGTATGGTGCATCGCAGCGCCGATCAACGCGACGGCCGCGGCCGCCCCGTGCGCATCACCCCGAAAGGAAAGCGTTTTCTCGACACGATGCTTCCCGCACACTTCAGCTTTCTGGCCCGAGTAATGCAAAACCTCAGCGAGAAAGAGCGGCAGCAGTTGATTAAGCTGGTGAGCAAGATCGATCCCAACGTCAGAGGAGATCGTGGGTAGCGGTGGGCTTTTTCCCCTGGGAAACATCGGCTTCCCCCTGACCAACAGCAGATTCCTCCTCAGGCGAAAGCGCTCGTCGTAATGACAACTCGTTCAGGGCCGTCCGCGCCAAATACCCCGGGCACTCCTGCCCGATGTACTGGTCCTTCAACCCAAGAAGCTGTCATCACGAGCGCCGTGTGTTGGCGCGAGGGCTCAGCTGTTGCGGTGCTCCAAGCCGCTCTGTCTTCCAGCGAACGACTGGGGCCAAGAGAAGCGCGTCAGACGCTCACTACAAATAATCCCCGTTCAACTGCAAACCATAACTTTTCTCGCGCCAACTTCTGCATCCTTCCGCGCGCTTTTCAAATCTGATTAGGTGCCTAAGTATATTGCTGTTTGTAAACCCTGATCGTATTGAGGATTCATGGCAACCCTGGAGACGACCGCTGATCTGAGTTCGTTCTCTGCCAAAGTCGGCGCGCCGGCCGCGAGTCCGTTTAATCCCTGGATCATCGCGCTGACGGTCACGCTGGCGACGTTCATGGAGGTGCTGGATACCTCGATCGCCAACGTGGCGCTGCCGCACATTTCCGGCAGCCTCGGTGCCGGACAGGATGAGTCGACCTGGGTGCTCACCAGTTATCTGGTTGCCAACGCAATCATTCTGCCCATGAGCAGTTGGTTGTCGCTCATCGTCGGACGCAAGCGCTTCTACATGAGCTGCGTCTTCCTCTTCACCATATCGTCGATGATGTGCGGATTCGCCCCGTCGCTTCCGCTGCTGATCTTCTTCCGTGTGCTGCAAGGCGCCAGCGGCGGCGGTCTGGGGCCGAGCGAGCAAGCAATCCTGGCCGATACCTTCGCACCGGAGAAGCGAGGCATGGCGTTCGCGATCTACGGGATGGCCGTGGTCGTGGCGCCCGTGCTGGGGCCGGTCCTGGGCGGCTTCATCACTGACAATTACAGTTGGCGGTGGATCTTCTTCATCAATGTTCCGGTTGGGATTATCTCGTTACTGCTGGTGTCGCGGCTGATTCAGGACCCTCCTGCACTGAAGGCGGAGCGCAGCCGCCGTCTGCGCAACGGGCTCCGCATCGACTACATCGGTATGAGCCTGCTCGCTCTGGGATTGGGATCTCTGCAATTTGTTCTGGATAAAGGCGAGCGCGACGACTGGTTCAGCTCCGACAAGATTCTTTGGCTCAGCATCATCGCTGCTGTCTCTCTAATTGTTGTTATCTTCTGGGAGGCAAAGCAGAAGCAGCCGGTCTTCGACGTGTCGTTGTTTCGCAACCGCTCCTATGCTGTATCCATGGCCATGATGTTCATGGTGGGCTTCGTGCTCTATGGCAGCACCACGTTGCTGCCGCTGCTGGTACAGACGCTGTTTGGTTATAGCGCGACGAATGCGGGCTGGGTGCTGACGCCCGGAGGGCTAGTCATCGTCGTGATGATGCCGATCACCGGTGTGCTGGTGGGAAAGGTCCAGGCGCGATGGCTGCTGGGAATCGGCTTTGTCGGTCAGGCGCTGGCGTTATTGCACATGAGTCATTTCAACTTAGGTACGGATTACAAGAGTTTCGTGATCGCGCGCATTATGCAGTCAATCAGCCTGGCATTCCTGTTCATCCCGATTAACGTCGCCGCCTATATCGGGGTGCCGCCGGAAAAGAACAACGACGTTTCTGCCGCCGTAAATCTAATGCGAAACCTTGGGGGAAGCTTCGGAATCGCGATTGCCGCTACGATCGAATCCAGACGCTTGCAATATCATCGCAGCATTCTGGCAGAGCACGTCTACAGCGGAAGCTCGGCGTTGCAGCAGCTGCTGGCGGGAGCGAAGCAGACGCTTATGGCCGGAGGCTACTCGGCAACCGATGCCGCTCATCGCGCCTGGGCATTGGTGGATAGCATGGTACAGCAACAGGCTTCAATGCTGGCGTTCAACGATGCGTTCTGGATCCTGGGGATGATGTTCCTGCTAGTTGCGCCGGCGATTTTCCTGATGCGGCCGAACAAGCCAGGTGAGGGCGAGACGACGGCAATGCACTAGACGGCGTTCGTTCGCTTCGTTCAAAGCTATCCTTGAGTAATTGCCATCACGAGCGCAGCGAGGGATATGCTGTTCCTCTGCTGCCGCGAAAAAGCAGATTCCTCGTCGGGCTGAAGCCCTCCTCGTGATGGCAAAATTATTCTTGGAATTCGTGCTTCGCTAACGGCGGGATCCTCCGCAGAGACTGACGCCTACAGTTCGCGGTAATTTAACAGCGCCGCGCCGATAATGATGAAGCAGACCGGCCAAATCCAGGCTGAGATGCGGCGATCTTTCTCCACCGGCAGGCGCAGTTCCAGCCAGCGCGACCAGCCGGCCATCACACCCACCACTGCCATCGGCGTGTGACTCAGCTCCGCCAGCGTCTCTTCTCTCACATTCGAGGTGCCGTGCGAGTGCGTAAGCAGCAGAGCAGCGCCGACGGCGCAGATCAGCGGGAAGATCAGGGGCAACATGCTGTTCTGCGTAGGACTGCGGCGCACACGCAGTTCGAAGATCGCGAACGCGATGCACAGGATAGCCGCCGCCCGGTGCTGGAAGATCTCAGGCTGGGCCCATGTGGACCAGAAGCTCTTGGGGCCGAGCGGCCAACACTCAGGATCGCCGCGCAGGAAAATGAAGATGGCAATGCCGATCATCAGCAGCGGCCAGTATTCGGCCCATGGTGCTTTGCCAGTTCGTGCCAGAAACGCCAGAATCCCCATGGCGAGCACGATCAGTCCCATCCAGTGATGGTTGTACTCCGACCACTTCATGTCGGCGATCTTGCGGATCGATAGCGCCATGCCTTCGCTGGTGTAAGCCACCGTCTGGCGCGTCGGGTCGCTCTGGGAGATCACCTGTCCGGGAATTTTTGTCGATAGATCAGCCGGATTCGGACTGCGGAGCAACGGCACCTCGGGCTTGAAGCGTTGCACGATATGCGAGAGCTGCACGGTGTCGTTCGGCAGGTCGACCGCCGGAGGCTGCGCCGTCATCGACGCCGCGGAGAGAATGATAGTGATGCCGATTCCTACCTCAGCTTCGACCAACCGTCGCAATCGCGGGATGGTCTCGCCTGGGCTGTACTTCCGCAGCATGAGGAAGTTGATGCCGCCGAGTGCCAGCATCGCGCCCAGCATGGCGATCTTCGCCAGGAGCATCAGGCCGTATGACGTGCCGATGAGCGCGTGCCAGGAGCCCACGTACGAGATGCTCATAAAGAAGCCGCTGACGACCAGCAGCGCCACGCTGATGAGGGCAAGCCGCGAGAAGCGTTGCGTCAGGTACCACTGCACCGCCTTGTCTCGCTGTACATAGAGGCCCAGCAACAGGAAGGGCAGGCCGCCGATCCAGAAGCCAGTCGCCAGTTCATGGAGCGCAGTAAGAGCGATGAGTGGGACGCGGCCATCGATGCGCGAGGCTGCGTGATCGGTCATGACCGAGGCGCCCAGGACGATCAGAACCAGCACGCTCAGGAACCAAAGGGTGTAGCCTGCCTGGTTGCGAGAAATGATAGCGATAAGCAGCGCGGCGAAGAGCATGATGGCGCCGGCAATGAAGAAGTTTGCTCCGGCTGCCTCGCGAAAGCCGATCTCCGCTGAGGCCATCAGGACAGCCGAGTTCACGTATAGGTAGAGCACCTGCACAATGGCGAGCCCGATCGCCGAAAAGCGAAAGAATTTCAGCGTTGATACGCGGACTCTAGTCAGTCCGTCGGCATGGATCGCTGGACCAGGACGCGCTACCCAGAATAGAAAGAACAGTCCTCCCAGCAGCAGCGATTGCCCAATGAGGGTGCCCGCGCTGAGCAGGACGGCAAGATATCCAAAGATGTCGACCAGCTTTACCATCAAGACCGGCTAGTTCACCGTGAAGTCGACTTCACCGTTGCTCATGTGACCGTCAGAAGCGAGTGCTTTCCATTGCAACTTGTAGCTTCCCGGTTTCAATCCGCTGACGTGGGATTCCAGAATGTCGGGAGCAGTCTGTTTAGGGGTCTCCACCGGAATGGTTGAGCCGTCGGGCGTCACCAGTTGCAGACGTGAACGCTTGCCGTCCACCCGCACGTTGAAGCGCAGCCAGACCGGAACGTCAGGACCTTTCACCGTGGAATTTGCCTTAGGCTTCGACTCCATAAGCACGGCGTGCGCCCAGACCGGGGTGTTTGCGGCCAGGACCGCGAGAAGGACAATAATGGAACAAAAGGGCACACGAATACTGCGCAAAGCACATACCTCCACACGAATACCTTTTGAGAGCTGGCTTTCAGAATACTATCTTCGCGGGCGGGGCTCAAATGAGTGCTTCGCAGCAGGGAAGCACTGGCAGGGCTCACTGCGTATCGCGTCTATTGCCGTGCAGTCCGACCAATCGGCTGACCAGCACGGCGGGATACATGATTCCGAGCACCGATTCCACGATCGCGAGCGCTCGTGCATGGGGGCCCCAGGGCACAATATCTCCATAACCGACGGTGGTGAGCGTAACGAAGCTGAAGAAGGTGAAATCGGCCGGGGTGAAGTGTTTACCCGGTTGAATAGTGTCCTTGAACGATCCGGGGAGAACGCTCTCGATCAGCAAGTAGGCCAAGCCGAAGGTGATCCCGACCAGAAAATACGCGGAGACAGCTCCCGCCAGCGTGTCGGCGGTGACGCTGGGGTTGGAGACAATGGTCCAGACCAAAACCGTAGTGATGAAAATCAGGAAGGCCAGGGCGGATATTTCGTCGGGCAAGCGCACGACTTCGCGATGCTCTGCGATGTTTGTCAATCGCAGGACAATCGCGGGCGCACCCAGCAGAAGCGCGATCAGGGTAATGCGGCCCCGGCCTTTCACGGTATATAAGGCAGTGAGAAAAACGATGACTGCCAGCAGGCGGAAGACTTCATCGCCGACCGACCGCGTGGCCAGAAAAGGGTAGATCAGGATCAGTCCCAGCTCGGAGCAGAGCAGGACAGCATAAGGATGAAGCTTGCTCTTCGCCCTGAGTTCCGCCCTCTTCCTGGAAATTGCAGCGCTATCCCTCACAACCTTCCCTTCCCACAGAGGTGAACGGCAAGAGTATGCGAAGCGGGGGGCGAGTTCAAGCAAACTGAGAGCTATCGCAGCAGGGAGGCAGGGTCAGGGTCGGCAGCTGTTGCATTCGTCTGAGCGGACTGATCTTCTTCCACGACGTCGCCCTCTCCCGGCGCGAGGAAGAGGTTCTGCTCGATACCGTGCTGCTTGGTATAGAGCTCGTAGTAGCGGCCACCTAGCTCGAAGAGCGACTGATGCGTGCCGCGCTCAACAATCCGGCCACCCTCAACCACCAGGATCTGGTCCGCGCGGCGAATGGTAGACAGCCTGTGGGCGATTACGAATGTGGTGCGGCCCTGCATCAAATAAGACAGTCCCTGCTGAATCAAAGCCTCGGATTCGGAGTCGAGGCTTGAGGTCGCTTCGTCGAGAATGAGGATGCGGGGGTTTGCCAGGATCGCACGGGCGATCGAGACGCGCTGACGTTGGCCGCCAGACAGCTTCACGCCACGCTCGCCAATAATGGTGTCGTACTGCAACTCGTATTTCTCAGCAAACTCGTCGACACGCGCAATACGGCAGGCGCGCAGAATCTCGTCCTCGGTTGCATCCGGCTTGGAGAAGGCGACATTCTCGCGGATCGATCCATCGAAGAGAAACGAATCCTGAAGAACCATACCCAGCTGCGTGCGATAGTCTTCCAGGCGAACCTTCGCCAGATCGACGCCGTCGACCAGAACGACTCCATCGTTCGGCTTATGGAAGGCTGCGATCAAACCAATGATGGTCGACTTACCCGAACCTGACGAGCCCACCAGCGCGGTGACCGAACCGGGCTGGGCATGGAAGCTGACGTCATAAAGGACGGTCTTTTGCTGCTCATAGGCAAACGTTACGTCCTGGAATTGCAGATCTCCGCGAATCGGACCCAAAGCGATCGTGCGGCCGGGATCTTCGTTCTCGGGAGTTTCGTCCAGAACCTCGCGGGTGCGCTCCAACCCCGCAATGGCCTCCGTAATTTGCGTACCGATGCCGACCACCTGGAAGAGCGGCGCGGCCAGGTATCCGAGGAACATAGTGTAGGTGAAAAAACCACCAAGCGTCAGTTTGCCGGCCAGAATCTGGCGCGTGCCCATGAACATGACGATCGCGCCGATAACCCCCATCAATGTCGAGGAGGACAGACTCATTACTGAGGTTGCGGTCAGGGTCTTGAAGACGTTCTGCAACAGACGTTCGACACCGGAACTAAAGACATCGTGCTCGCGCGCCTCTGCGTGATAACCCTTTACCACGCGAACGCCACCGAGAGATTCCGTCAGCCGGCCGGTGACCTCGGCAGTGATCTTGGCGCGCTCACGAAAAATAGGCCGGATGATCCGGAAGGCTTTGCGAAGACCGAGTCCGAAGACCAGCAGGAATCCGAAGGCGATGGCGGTCATAATCGGACTGATTCGCATCAGCACCGCGAAGGCGATCACCGCCGTCAGCAGGCCACCAACAAAGTCAACCAGGCCGGTGCCAATCAGATTTCGCACGCCTTCAACGTCGCTCATGATGCGCGAGACTAGCATGCCCGTCTTGTTGGCGTCATAATACGAGACCGAAAGCCGACCTACGTGCTCCTGCACTCGCCGGCGCAGCTCGGTGATGAGTCGCTGTGCGGCTTTGGACAGCGTCTGAGTGAGGGCAAAGGACGTCAGGCCCTGAATCAGGGTGGCTGCCAGCACTACTCCAACCAGGGGATAAAGCAGATGGAAATGCTTTTTGGTGATGACATCGTCAACCAGGTATTTTGTCGACGCAGGCAGCACCAGCCCGGAGACCCGGTTGATTACCATCAGCACGAGTCCGAGCGAGAGCAGGGCTCGACGCGGCCGGATCAGCTGCAGGATCTCCGGCAGGGCCTTGAAGATTTCGGTCTTTTTTCCCGGTTTGGAAGGACCGGCGGCCATCATGTAGTGCAAAGTTATTGGATTCGCGACAAGTCATTTTGGGTTCGGAACATACGGCGTATCCACCATTACGTCCGCAGTCGACGACCAGCTCGAATCACTCGACCCGCATGCGGTTGGCTTTCTCAAAGAAGCCAAGAATCGTTTCCATCTCTTTGTCGCCATAGCCGGCGAACAGCTGGCCCAATCCCTTGTGGATATCTACGTACATCGCCTGTACGCGGGCCAGATTTGCCGGGACCGGTCGCACGATGAGGCTGCGGCGGTCATCGGGATTGGGCTCGCGCTTCACGAAACCGGCCTTTTCCAGACGATCCAAAACCACGGTAATGCCTCCCGTCGTCAGGCCGGTCTGAGCCGCCAGCTGACCGGGGGTTGCCGAACCCGCGATTTCAAGAACGTTAAGGCATTGCGTATCCGTCAGGTTCAACCCAAAGCGCTCCGCAACCTTTTGATTGAAGAAGATGGCGCTGGCGATGAATTTCCTTATCTCAATAACCAGAGAATGGTGACGAGCAGCAGTTCGACGGGTTGACATAACCACCTAATCATACTATTTTATTGAAAACTTATAAACTAAGTTAGTTTACAAGGGATATCGAAGAAAGGCAGTAACGGAGCCCCATGGAAAAGGCCCACAAGGGAATGGGAATGGAAGGCGGCATCGCACGCTGGTATGCGAAGAACACGCTGCGCGACATGGACCAGTTCAGAAAGCTCGCAGTGCGCCTCGCGGAAGAACTGCCCGGTGGCGGCCGGATCCTGGAGGTGGCTCCGGGTCCAGGATATCTGGCGGTTGAACTCGCCCGCCAGCCCCGATATCAGGTCAAGGGGCTGGATATCAGCAAGACCTTCGTGGAAATTGCCAAGTGGAACGCCGAACAGGCGAAGGTCCCGGTCGATTTCCGGCGAGGGAATGTCTCCGACATGCCGTTTGCCGCGAACAGCTTCGACCTAGTGGTCTGCCGCGCCGCTTTCAAGAACTTTTCCGAACCCATGAAAGCCGTCTCCGAGATGTGGCGGGTCCTAAAGCCGGGCGGAAGAGCGCTCATTATCGACCTGCGTCGCGATGTCTCGATGAGAACGATCAACCAGTACGTGAATCAGCTCGGTGTCGGCCACTGGAGTGGGTTGATGATGAAGTTGACCTTCCGCTTCATGCTGATCCGGCGAGCCTATACCAAAGCCCAGTTCAGCCAGGTTGTAGCTCAGTCCCCCTTCGGCCGCTATGCGTTAGCCGAGGATCCTATTGGCTTTGAACTGTGGCTGCACAAATGACGGTTGAGACGGCGTTAATGCCGCGATAGACTGCAGCGGTCGCTCTCGGATACCTGATGGTCAGGCGGGAGCGGCCTCTCAGCCATGAAAACGCTAATCGCTTTCTTCACGCTGGCGGCCACGTCAGTCTTGCACGCCCAGACCAATCAGCAGGTCCAGCCCAATCCTCCACTCCATCAAGCCCAAGTACAGGGCGTGCCGGGGGCTCCGGATCCGGGCCTGATGAGCGAGATCAACCACATCAAGGCGATCGATAACCATTCGCATCCTCCGGCACTCGACGGTCCTCACGGCGAGAAGGACACCGACTTCGATGCGCTGCCTTGCGATCCTCTGGAGCCCACCGACGCCGGCCTGATGTTTCGTGAGAACAATCCTGTCTATCTGAAGGCGTGGCAGACGATGTTCGGCTACAAGTACAACGACATGGCGCCCGAACATGTGAAGGAATTGCTGGTAACGAAGGAGCAGGTGAAGCAGCGCGAAGGCGAGAATTATCCCAACTGGGTGCTCGATCAGCTGGGCATCGAGACGGAACTGGCGAACCGCATCACCCTGGGCCGCGGACATCAGCCGCCGCACTTCCTCTGGGTGCCATTCGACGACATCCTGCTCTTCCCGCTGAACAACGCTTCTCTGGAGGCGCAGTCGCCCGACCGCAAAATCTTCTTCGCCAGGGAAGAGCTGCTGCGGCAGCGCTACCTGAAGCAACTGAACCTAAGTGCTCTGCCTGCAACTCTCGCGGAGTACACCGCGACGGTGGTGACTCCACTGCTGGAACAGCAGCGTAAGAACGGAGCCGTGGCCGTCAAGTTCGAAGCGGCGTATCTGCGTTCGCTGAACTTCGAGGCGCCAGTAGAGGCCGATGCTGTTGGCATCTACGCCCACTTCATCAAGGGCGGCACGCCGAACGCCGCCGAGTACAAGCGCTTGCAGGATTACCTCTTTCGCTATATCGCGCGTGAGGCAGGACGGTTGGGCATGGCCGTTCACATCCACACCGGGGGTGGATGCGGCGGCTATTTCCAGATGGAAGGCGCCAATCCGCTGCTGCTCGACTCGGTATTCAACGATCCCACGCTGCGCAAAACGAACTTCGTCATGCTGCATGGCGGCGCCGGGGGATACGAGCAGCTCGTGCCGTACCTGCTGATGAAGCCGAATGTTTACGCCGATTTCTCCGAACAGACCTGGATGACCTCGCCTCGACACATTGCCGCCAGCATCCGCTTCATGCTGGAGTTTTATCCCGACAAAGTTCTGTTTGGCACCGATCTTTACCCGCTGACGCCGCAGGTGAATTGGGAAGAGACGGGCTATCAGACCGAAACCGCGGGAAGAACGGCTCTCGCCATTGCCTTGACCGGAATGATGGAGGATGGAGAAATCACGCGCGCAGAGGCGAGTGAATTTGCACGCAAGGTGATGCGCGACAATGCGATCAAACTTTATGGATTGAGCTCGGTGCCCTAGCAGCCGGAAAAATCGGTTTCACCACCGAAGCACGGAAGGCATGCAGCAGCGGGCCGAGAGAACCTCCGGTGGCGTTCGCACGTTGTAAACCAGACGTAGTCCGGCTTCGGTATTGACCAGCAGCGTGACCGGGACCCGGCGATCGGCGACCTCCCGCAGAAAATCCCGAAGCGCCCGCACATTCACCTCAAAAAAGCTGGTCGGGATATTGGCAGCATCGTAGACTACAACGACGGAAGCCTTGGAATCTTCTTTCGTCACCGTCTGCGGCTGAATGAGCGACGTATCCTGTACACGGATATTCTTTGGCCCGCTGACTTCGAAGTCTGAAACCTTCAGATCGGTGACCGGTTTGCCTGCGGCATCCTTGACCACCACCGGCATCAGGATCTTGACTTGAGAACTGAGTGGGAGGGGTAGAAGACACAGAAACACGATCAGTCGTCGCATTCGAGCGCCTCAAGGGGGAGGTCCCGCCCAGAATGTAGCACGTCCCCGCCAGTTGAGTAATTGATTTTGTGGCGCTGACGTTGTCAGGAGAGCGATAGAAGACGATCGATCCTAGGCCTTGTCCTCATCCGAAGTAGATCGCGACAACTTTTTCACAACAGCGACCGACTTTCCCACAGTGCCGCACAAACGAAAAGGCCACCCGGCAACTGGGTGACCTTCTCTTCAAGGGAGAATAGTTCCAACGGAGGCTAGACCGTAGAAACTTTCTGGACAAATACTAGGGTTCCGGAAAGTGCGTGTCAAGCGATTTTTGGGACTTAAATCGCTGTATTTTCAACAAGTTAGCATCAATTTTGGGGAGCTGGGGGAAATGACCGGAATCTGCCGTGTTTTGGCGGTTTTCTTGTAAGTCATTATATATCAGCAATTTATCCTGTGTCTTACTTTAAGTGCAGTTGAATAATCTCCGCTTCCTCCGGTTTGCCGAAGGCTCTTTCGGGGAACCACCGCCTCAGCAGGACCCGGATACCACCGAAAAAAACTCCGAAAATCAGCGAGAAGAGAAGAAGGATTCCGATCAGTGAGAAGACCGCGACGATAAGATTTCCAATGTTGTTGCGCTTGCTGACTGAGGTGGCCTGATCCCACGTGACATTGGCTTCGTAATTCACCGAGTTGAGAAGCGTTCGTGCCGCATCGCTACCCGCCGCTCCAGTTACGACCGCGACCAGCGGTCCGCTGCGTCGTATGAGCATTCCCCCCGAGCTAGACTGCGAGCTGCTCTGCAAAGCGCGTAATCTCCCGGCAGCAATCTGTGGCGTCGGATAATCGATGATCGTCAGCGTGAGCGGACCATCGCTTGAGGTGTAATCCTGGGTAAGGACCTCGGGCTCGACGTTGAAGTCGATCTGTTCCGGCGTTAGTGGTCCTTTCACCGTCAGCAATGCCTGCGGTCCCAGGATATAGCGCGCAGAATTGGTAACGGCGTCCTTCGCCGGTAGATATTGAGGAACAGTGGGCAGGTTATCCGCAGAACCTTGTGCCGAGGGAAGAGCTCTGGCCAGTTCGCGCAACTCGGCCGCAGACATAGCAGTGACACGATCAAAATTCGCGTCGACTAGCACGTTGCTGCGAAAGAAGAGGATACGATCATTCGCCGAGGCGGCCTTAGTGCCAATCGTCTCCGGCTTCATCTGCGGCTGGCGGTAAAAGGTGAAAGCGCCGTAGGCACCGGTAGCGTCTTTAAATCGAGCGGCCTTGATGGTCAGCTTACGCCCGTCGTCGCGAGTGTAGGTTGCGGTTTCGGAGTCAGTAAAACCATACTCGGACAGCACCGCGGGATAAGCCGAGTCGGCCTTGCCAGCAATTGTTGTGGTCTGAGGCGTTGCGGTCTGCGTCCAGCCGGCAAAAGACTTAGGCAAGAATGCATTGCCGTCCGCCGCTATAGCGGAGATCGACAGAGATACGAAGGCGAGAAGCAGCAGCGCAAGCCGGCTTTTTAAACGAGTAGGCAAACGATTAGGGTCCATCCTCTGTATTTAGACTACTGCGGCAGGAGCAAAGTTTCCAGAAACAGCTGCTGGGGCCTACTGGCTGGCGTCTTTGTTGAACTTCGAGGCGACCTTAATGCCGCTCAACCCTTCGGCATATTTGGCGATGCCTTTATAAAGGGAGTCGGCGATCTTCTGGCGGTACTCGGGGGTGTTCATCTTGGCTTCGTCGGTGGGATTCGATACGAATGAGATCTCGGCCAGAATGCTAGGCATGTTGGCTCCGATCAGCACCACGAACGGTGCTTTCTTCACTCCGCGGTCTTTCAGCGTCGAGCGACGCGTCGCCAACCCGCTGTAGAGACCTTGCTGAACGTCGGTCGCCAACTCACGCGATTCCTCGATCTTGTCTTTGAGGGTGATCTTCTTCACCAGGTCTTGCAGTTCGAAAATCGACTTCTCGGAGACGGCGTTCTCGCGTGCCGCCACTTCCAGGGCGTTGGCGTTAGAGGTGAAGTTCAGGTAGTAAGTTTCGACGCCGCGAGCCTCGGGGTCGCTGCTGGAGTTCGCATGGATAGAGATAAACAGGTCGGCCTGATGTTCGTTGGCGATCGCCGTCCGGGTCTCGAGCGGGATGAACGTATCGTCGTCGCGCGTGTAGATGACGTCGGCGCCTAGGCGGGTCTCCAGCAGGCGACCAAGCCGCAGCGCCACATCCAGCACAATGTCCTTCTCCATTACGCCATCAGGACCGATGGTGCCGGTATCGTGACCGCCGTGTCCGGCGTCTATCACGATGCGGCCGATCTTAAGCCCTAGCGTGCGCGTCAGGCTGCGATCGCCCAGCGAGGTTGGAGCCGCCTCATGAGTCGCGACCTCGTCTGTGCCGGCAGCCTTCGCATTCTTCTTCGAGCTCTTCGCGTTCTTGGCGCGTGGAGCTACCGCCACCGCCGTCGGCGCGGTTGTCGGCTGGTCGGTGGCTTTAAGCTCAGGGCCACTGGTGTCGCGCGGCCCCGAAAAGAGAGGATTCGCAGGCTTGCCGGCGGTCGCGATCTGATCATTGTCCGACGTACCTGGCGTCGATGTTTGTTGTCCGTCTCCGTGCGCCGGGGTTGATTTTGCGCTCTGGCTCTTCCTGCTTATTGCAGTCGCTGCGCTGGGACTGGGAGCGTCATTATCGACAACGACGCTTCGTGGGGCAGTCTGCGTGGCGCCGCTCGAACTAGTCGGCCGGGGTTGCGCCGCGACAGCCGAGGGAGCGGCCTTAGCCGTGTCGGTGCTTGCGGGCTTTCCGGATTCATTCGCCTTTTCCACCGAACGGTACGACTTTTCCCTCTCGACAGCTGTGATCTCGCCCGACTCATCATCTCTAAAAGAGCTCTCCGAAGCGTTGGCCTTGGCAATCAATGTCTGTGACTGCGACTGGCGGCCGTGTACATCAATGATGAGCCGATAAGGATTCGGCAGAATGAAGGCCGAGTAGTCGGACACATCTGCGACCTCCAGTACCACGCGCGTATAGCCCG
This sequence comes from uncultured Acidobacteriaceae bacterium, assembly GCA_963819055.1. Classification (GTDB taxonomy): domain Bacteria; phylum Acidobacteriota; class Terriglobia; order Terriglobales; family Acidobacteriaceae; genus Bog-257. The sequence goes on from CAWFUT010000032.1 coordinate 152,784, forward strand.
GCTGGTATTGCGCCACCCGTATCTTCTTGAGAAAGCCGTCCTCCACGTCGAAGCTCTTGCCGACCAGAACCGACGCTAGCCTGGTATTCGGCAGGTCAAAGAAAATGCGGTCGGGATTCGGCACGCGTCCCGCCTCGTACTTCACTTCGGCGTCGACATCAATGGCCACGCGGGTGTAATCGGGTGTCGACCAATGGCGAATGCCGGTTACAAAGGGCAGCGTCGACAACTTCTTCGGGGAAACCTTCGCCGGAGCTTGGTCAGCCGTGGCTGTCGGAGGAACCTCAGCTTGCGGTTTATCCGGGACCTGTGCTGCCGCTTCGAGCGGTTTAGGCGGCGGGGCAGGCTGGTCCAATTCAGCCAGAGCCTTTCTTGCGTCGGGAGCGAGCGAGTTTCGCGGATAGCGGTGCAGAAATTCCTCGAAAGTCTGCCGCGCCGCGTCGCTGTCCCCCAAGTCTTCCTTATAGATCTGTCCGATCGTGAACAGCGCCTGGAAGCGATACTTGCTGCCAGGATATTCGCGCCGTAGGAACTCGTATTCGCCGATCGCGGCGTGGAAGTCTTTCTCTCCGGGCGGGAACTGGCGGCCCATCTCGGCCAGCATCTCGGCGACGGCAATCACGCTGGCGTCGGCCTTGCTCGACATCGGAGCGACGTAATAGACCTTCCGATAGGCGTCGGCGACGTGCTGATACTCCTTGCGAGTGCGCTCTGTGGCGGGGAGACCGTTGAGCGACTCCCGCATCTGCTCCGCTTTGTCGAATTGATCGCGGGCCTGCTGTTTACGGGCCGAAGAGCTGGCAGGCAGCGCTGCCAGGCTGATACCGCCCAGGATGGAGAAGAGGGCAACGGCGCCCATGGTTCGCAGGCAGGCTCGTCTCAGAGAGCGAGTCCGTGAGGAAAGTCGGCGCGCTTTGAATCTTCCACCGCGGCTGACGGAGAAGGATATCGCCATGCGAATCAGTAACCTCGTCGTCTGCGGCAAGCGATAGATACAGCTAGCCTGACAGCCGGTTCGGCCGACACGGTTTCGTGCAGAGCACTTCGATTATAGGTTCGGCAAAACGGCGGGCAAGCAACTAAAGAGGCGCGGAATCAGGGGAGTGACCCCGTCAAAGCTGGGCTGCTATCGTATTCCGCGACAGCATCCAAGTTGTTGAACGTTATGTCAAAGACCGCCAAGATCATCCAAGCTGTTTTGCTGGTTGCCATTGTCGTTGCAGGCATCAACCTCTACCTCAACTATCGCGAGCGCCATGTTCCGCTTGGAGCGCCCAAACACATCGAAATTGTGCTCGATCCCGATACCTACGTGGTTCCGAAAAAACTCCACCCGCAGGACCTGAAAGACACGAAGGAGCTAACCAAACAGCCGGTTTGGGTCCGCGATGGGTACCGTTACGCCTACTACCCGTACAACGGACACTCGAATTTCGAGCACGCTGCCGGAACTCTAGGACCGCTGGAACGGTTGGAAATCAAAGACGTAGTGCTGGATCGCACACCGGGTTCGGCCACGCAGAAGCAAGTGATGGCGGTCTTCGAGAAAGATGGTAAACGTTATGCCGTGCCCATCGGAATCGACGACGCAGGCGACTACAAATTCTACAGCGATGAGATGCTGTTCATTCAGGATCCGCGCGACCTCTACAAGCATTGGTCGCCCGATACCTGGAAGGCCATCGACAATCACGAAGTAAAGCCGGGCATGAATGAGATCCAGGCGAGCTTCGCGATCGGCATGGGCGCGCCCGAGGGAACAGGCCTCGGGAATCCCCGCATCGTCGATTTCCCGAACAATGGCCATCCGATGCGCATCACCTTCACCAACGGCAAGGCGACGGATATCCAGCAAGGCTCCTGAAGAGAGACCGAAATTGAGAGCAGCGGTTTTGGCCATCGCTTATGCAATGGGGATTTCTCGCCAATGATCGCCGTCGTGCGGCTACATCTTGCATGCCTCACCGCTTCCGTCAGGCCATGCGAAAAACGCTTTACCATCAGCGACTCTTACATGGATGTATTGAATACTGGTCTGTTTCCAGTGCTCGCGCTGAAGCTTTGCGCAGCCGACAACTTGGAAGCCATCACTTTCCCGGTCAACCTCGGTTAAAGTGAACCCCTCGATTTCGGGATAACCCACGCCGATGGTATTTTTCATCGCCTCCACATACTGATCACGGTCAAGATTCGGCGCGTTCCTCTGCCCCAATAGAAGTTCCTTCTTCAACTCAGGAGTCCGATCCTGAATCTCCCACAGGTCAGCCCAATCGTGCCGCAGTTGATCTTGAATCCACCGCTCGATCTTCGGTTGTAAATGTGCTTTTTCAGCCGCAGAAAGCGTTTGATACGGATCGTTCCCGGCAACGGCAGCAACAACAGGCACAAACAGTGCGAGTCCGACGATGATCGTAAGAACGTGTTTCATGGTCGCCCTGCGTGTCCGATGGTTTTTGTAAACAGGGCCTTATCATAAACGACCTCGAATGGATTATGACAGCAGCTCAGGCTCCGACTCCCAAAGATAGGTGACCTGAGAATTGCGGCGTTCTGTAGATGGGCATGGTTTTCCTCTGCAGCTTAGGTCCGAACCAACCGGCAGAGAGCTCGGAGATTTGATAGTTTCTGCATAGGAGAAAATTGTGAAGGCCATTCGTGTTCATCAGTTCGGCGGGCCAGAGGTGTTGAAGCTTGAAGAGGTCTCCGACCCGCAGCCTGGTGCTGGGCAGGTGGTTGTTCAGGTGCGCGCAGCCGGCGTGAATCCCGTTGAGGCTTACGTCCGGACCGGAACCTACGCGTCAAAGCCGAGCCTTCCTTACACGCCCGGAGCGGACGCCGCAGGTGTGGTTAGCGCTGTCGGTCCTGAAGTGAAGCGACTGAGAGTCGGCGACCGTGTGTACACGACTGCATCCAAGACCGGAACTTATGCAGAGCAGGCGTTGTGCGACGAATCGACGGTCCATCTTCTACCTGAGCATGTCAGCTTCGAGCAGGGCGCTGCCATCGGTGTGCCCTACGGCACCGCCTATCGAGCGCTGTTCCTTCGCGCCCAGGCAAAGCCGGCAGAGACGATTCTGGTGCATGGAGCCAGTGGCGGCGTCGGCACGGCGGCGGTACAGCTCGCGCATGCAGCCGGCATCACGGTAATCGGAACGGCAGGCAGCGACGCCGGCATGAAGCTAGTCAGGGAGCAGGGCGCGCAACACGCTCTGAATCACTCCGCCGACGGCTATCTTGACGAGCTGATGAAGCTCACCGGCGGACGCGGCGTGGACGTGATCCTGGAAATGCTGGCCAACAAGAACCTGGCCAAGGATCTGACCGTCTTGGCCAAGAAGGGGAGAGTGGCCGTGATCGGCAATCGCGGCACCATCGAGATCAATCCTCGCGACGCGATGGCGCGCGAAGCGGACATTCGCGGGGTCACGCTCATGAATACGTCGCCGGAGGAGTATCGGCTGATTCACGCGGCTCTCGGCGCGGGCTTGGAGAATGGTTCGCTGAAACCGGTCATTGGTGGGCGGATACCGTTAGCCGAAGCCGCGCGAGCTCATGAGAAGATCATGGGTTCGGCCACGCTGGGAAAGATCGTGCTGATTCCGTGATCGATTCAGGAGACGCGAGCAGGCACAGGTCCTCCCCTGCCGTCCCATCAACATATCCGTAGCCGTCATGCGACGGAAGCTACCGGCTCCTTAAGTCGCTGCTGAATGCCTTCCAGCAGGATGCAGCGCTCGCGTAAGGCTACCTTGAAGTCGTGGTGAGAAGCCTTGTTGATTTGGTGCAGCAGGTGTTTTTGCTGTTCGTTCAGGAGCTCCAGAAGTAGCTCTCGTTCGTTGTTGGTCAGCCTTAATTCCATGGTGACCTCCACCTTGAGGAAGCTGTTGGTGCTATTTTAGCGCTGCAGGCGCCCGGCTAGCGGTGAAATGCAGTGTTCCGGAAATTCAGTACCAACCGGGTACATTGTGCATCGCAAAGCACTTCCCATTGCGTGTGCAATTTACAATCGCAGCATGCTCCGTCCGAATCTGGCCGTATGGCACCTCACGCGGGTGCTGATGTGCGTTGCGCTCTCCTTGAGCGCGACTGCCCAACCTGCCAGTGCTGGATTGCAAAACGCAGTCAACGTTGCTATGAACAACCAGCGCGGCACGGTTGTCCTCCTTGATGTTCACTCCGGACGCGTGATTGCATCTTTTCACCTGGATGTGGCGGCGCGACGTAAAGTGGCTCCGGGATCGAGCATCAAGCCCTTCACTCTGCTGGCCCTGTTGCAATCTGGGAAGGTGAATGCCCAGACGGCGCTGATGTGCAAGCGTGTGGTCTCGATCAGCGGACGCAAGCTGGATTGCTCGCATCCTGCGACGACTGATCCGCTCGATCCAGCCGAGGCGCTGGCCTATTCCTGTAATTCATACTTCACCACCGTCGCCTTACGCCTTTCTCCCGCGGAGTCACAAAGGAATCTTGTGCAGGACGGCTTTGCGTCGATGACGGGGTTGACGAGGGACGAGGTAGCGGGCACCGTCGCCCTGGCGCGGTCTCACCAGCAGCTGCAATTGCAGGTCGTAGGCGAGTGGGGAATCGAGGTGACGCCGCTGGAGCTGGTCAATGGGTATCGCAAGCTGGCCTTGTTGCAGACAGAACATAATCCAAAACTCGAGCCGCTCTTCGTGGGTCTTTCTCAATCCGTCACTTATGGCATGGGGCACGCTGCGCGGCCCGACGCTGCAATGGAGGTCGCCGGCAAGACCGGAACGGCTCCCGCCGATGAAGGAGCATGGACCCATGCCTGGTTCGCAGGCTATGCTCCTGCAGAAAACCCGCGTATTGCGCTGGTCGTTTTCCTGGAGAGAGGTCACGGTGGTAGTGACGCTGCTGCGGTCGCGCGAGAGATCTTCACGGCCTTTGCCGCCTCGGCAAGCAACGAACCGACCACGGGGGCGAAACGGTGAAGAAAGTCCTGATCGCGCTGGCTCTGCTACCCATCCTTTGGACCTATACTGACGCACGCCCGGCGAACAGCGGCGCCGCCGGCCGGTCGGCATCGCGCACCGGCTTTCCGCAAACCGTTCGCATCCGGCTGTGGTACCTGCATCCTCCCAGCCAGTTGAAGCTGCGAGCCGAAACCGGGCAAGCGGCCGTTAAGAGGTGTTCCAACTGCAAAGACACTCCACTGGCGGCGTTGAGTGTTCGGGCCTCCGGATCGGCGCTCGACTTTTATGGTGATCGCTCTTCGGCCACAGCGCTCTCAATCGACGGCGTCTATCGGATAAACTCTCCGGGACAGCCGCCGATCCGAGCTGACTTTCCGATTCAGCTAACTGCCGATCGAGGACACCTGGTAATCACAGCGGTGATGCCGATGGAGGAATACATCGCAGGAGTGCTCGCTGGCGAGACCGGAAATTTCAAATCGGAGGAAGCACTGAAAGCGATGTCGGTAGCGGCTCGGACCTATGCCGAACATTTCGGCAGCCGTCATGCGCTCGAGGGCTTCGACTTCTGCGACACCACCCACTGTCAGGATCTGCGACTGGCGGGGATCGACACGCATTTACGAAGAATTGCGGAGTCCACCGCTGGCGAGGTTCTCTGGTACGACGGTGAGCCGGCCGCCACGTACTACTTCGCGAATTGCGGAGGAACCACCGAGGACGGTCATTACATCCTGGGCAACGACGAGGCGCCCGCGCCTTATCTGAAGCAGCATTCCGACCGCTACTGCATCCGTAACGGCGGCTCGCAGTGGAGCAGCGAAGTTTCCCGGCGTGATGTGCAGGCGGCACTCGCAGCCGACGGCATCAACATTCCAGGCGCGCTGCGCTCGGTGAGCGTGCTGACCCGCACTGCTAGCGGCCGGGTAGAATTTTTGCGCGTCACCGGAAACGGCAGCGTCACAGTGTCCGGGCTATTGTTCCGCTCAGCCATTGGTCGTCATATCGGCTGGGATCGCCTGAAGAGCAACTGGTACGAGGTAAGTAATCGAGGCGACCAAATTGTCTTCCACGGTCGCGGTTACGGACACGGCGTGGGACTCTGCCAGGTCGGCGCCGAGATCATGGGTGAAGAAGGTCACTCCTATCGCGAAATCCTGGCCTTCTACTATCCCGGGACCCACTTGGGAGTGGCCGCGCAAGGTATCGCCTGGCAACAACTGGCCAGCGACGATATAGAGTTGCTAACTTCTCGCCCCGACCGCGACCGCCCTTTGTTACCCATCGCCACGCGCTTTATGCATGAGTCGGAAGAGAGCACCGGGCTGATCTACCGTAGCAAGCCCCGCCTGAAGGTGTATGGCACGATCGCCGAATTCCGCAACTCCACCGGAGAGCCGGGATGGGTGGCGGCCTCCACGCGTGGCCGCACCATCCAGCTGCAGCCCGCAGATCTTTTGCGGGATGCCGGCACGCTGGAGAGCACCATCCATCACGAATTAATGCACATGCTGATCGAGTCCTATGCAAGACCGGGAACGCCACAGTGGTTTCGTGAAGGCATGGTGCTCTACCTCACAACACCAAATCGAGCGGTGACGATGAGCAGCCACACCACTGACTTAGTGGCACTCGAAAATTCATTGCACGCTCCGCAGAGCGAGCAGGATTTGCGGCGTTCCTACGCGGAGGCGGAGGATTGCGTCGCCCAGTTGGCTCAGCAGCATGGCAAAAGCACACTTCTGGAATGGGTGCAGACGGGCCTGCCGCCGGACCTGATTGCGCGCAGCGGTGTTCCACGCGCGACCGCGCGGTAGAACTTCGCGCTACATAGGAAGCGGCTCGGGTTCGGGATCTATGGCCGGAATTAAATCTGGATCGGAACCGGGCTCGCGCTCCGGATCAGGTTTCGGTTCGGTTTTGGGATCAGGGGTGCCGGGTGGCACCTTCAGGTAGAACGATGGCGAATGTGCGTGCATGCCCATACGATGCACATCGGTGCTAAAGCCGTTTGCCACCGCTGCGTATGCGGCGACAATTTGCATAAGAAAAAGCTTAACTTAACCGATCTGAGTCGATTCTCAAAAAAGGCGACTGTGAACCTCTTACCGCATTATCCATTGCAAATGATTCCGAATCACGGCATTCTGATTGGTACAAATCCATCAATCAACTCCAGGATGTGCTGTGGGCGAGACGAAGGGGGCGAAAGCTCTCTGTATTGCATTACTGATTTTGCACCTATGTGGCGCAGGGATATTTGCGTGCGCCCAGACTACTCTGAGTCCAAGCGCGATGGAGTCCTCCAGCCGCGTCGAACCTGGACTTTCAACATCCGATTCGAGCACTTCCCAATCGCACAATTACCTCTCCGACACGAGCGCCGGCAACGCAGCTCCGGTTCTAAGCTCCCCGACCGTCGTCAGGGAAAAAGGCGTCGATTGGGGGCACCTTATCGGCAGCTCCCTGACATTTCTTGCGGTGTCGCACACCTATCGCTACGCTACGGAAGCTACCACGCGGCGGTCCTTTGATGAGCCGTTTTTTCCCTACTACGGTGCTGCGATAGCGAATCTTCACGGCTGGGGCGACGGAGATCCCTTCCTCGTCAACTATGTCGGACATCCAATGGAAGGGGCGGTGGCCGGTTTTATCTGGCAGCATAACGATCGCGCGTATCGCACCGCTGAATTCGGGCGCAATCGCCGCTATTGGAAGGCAAGAATGCGTGGCATGGCTTTCGCCTACGTATACAGCGTGCAATTCGAGATCGGCCCCATCAGCGAAGCTTCTTTAGGCCATATTCAAGGCATGTATCCACAGGTCGGATTCGTCGATCACGTGATCACCCCCATCGTGGGCACCGGGTGGGCGATCGCCGAAGACAGCATCGATCGTATCTTGATCCAGCGACTGGAGCAGCATGTGGCGAACCCCTACGTACGCCTGCTGGCGCGCGGCGTCCTGAATCCGTCGCGCTCGTTCGCGAACGTGATGGGGTTCCAGGTTCCCTGGCATCGTGATGATCGGCCCGGCGTGTTCAAACCTTTTCCCGAGAGTGCCCTGTGGGTCGCCGAAAACAAGAAGCGCATGGAAAGCTCGCCCGTCAATCCGCCTCCGGGTGTTGCGCCCTTTGATTTCAGCTTCCATGCGACCTTCAGCGACTACCTGGGTAACTCCGGCGCCGGAGCCTGCATGGGGGGCGGCGGTACCGCCGGTTTTCGCGTTGCCGACGATTGGCAGATTATCCTGGATGTGAGCGGATGCAAAATGCTTGAGTTCGGGAAGGACTGGACGGGAGATACTCTGACCTATATGGTAGGTCCGCGCTGGACGCCGCATAACTCCAGTCATTGGACGCCGCATCTGCAAGCTCTTGTTGGAGGAACGAAGATCACGCAGGAATATCAGAGTCCAACGTTGAAAGCTGAAGTTGCCGACTGGCATCCCGTCAACGACGAAGGGAGAACCGCGAAGCACGAGTACTACAGCACCGACTGGGACCGGGATGGCTTTGCAGTGGCAGCCGGTGCAGGTGTGGATTACAGGTTCAACAACGCACTGGCGCTTCGCCTGGCCGATCTCTCGTACGCTCATTCCTGGACCGGCGATATCAACGGACTCAACTATCGTAGCGCAGTGCAGTTCAGCGGCGGCCTGGTGCTACGCATGGGAACGTGGTGAGTGGTTCGCCGCGCTTGACTCCCGCTTAGTCCCCAGTCTACTTTGCCAATACATGCTTGACATCCGGGTTCTCACCTTCACCACAGACTTCGGCCTCAATGATCCGTTCGTCGGCATTATGCACGGCGTGGTACTGAACATCCAACCGGATACGCGAGTCGTCGACATCTGCCACGCGGTGAATTCTTATGACATCTCTGATGCCGCCTGGACCATTGCGCAGGCCTACCGCTTCTTTCCGCCGCGAACGGTTCATGTGGTGGTGGTTGATCCGGGAGTGGGCAGTTCGCGCCGGCCGATCATCGTTGAAACCGAAGACTACATCTTTGTCGCTCCCGACAATGGTGTGCTTTCCTTGATCGAAGCACGCGAGCCTAAGTTCGTAGTGCGGCACGTCACCGCCGAACGTTACTTCTTGCAGCCCGTGAGCAACACGTTTCATGGCCGTGACGTATTTGCGGCGATAGGGGGCTGGTTGAGCAAGGGAGTAGCTCCAGCGGAGTTTGGCCCGGAGATCTCGGACTATGTTCGCCACCCGCTGCCGCAGGTCGAACCGGTTGGCCAAGGAAGCCTGCGCGGAGTGGTGATGAAAGTCGACAAATTCGGCAATCTGATCACTAACATCGGGGAACTGGACGCTCCCGAGTTGTTCGGATCGCATGTCCCCGCGGTCAACATTCTGATCGTCGGGCAAACCATCACCCGCGTATGCAGGTCCTACTCGGAAGGTGCAGAGGAGGAGATATTTGCCATTGTCGGCAGCTCGGGATACCTGGAGATCGCGGGAAACAAACTATCGGCCGCGGAAAAACTCGGGTCCGGAGTAGGAACGCCCGTGGGAGTTGTGCTGGCAGCCTAGTTCCAGAGTGAAATTGATCGTTACGGGTTCTTAGGTTTAGAGCGCGCGTAACGCTCCATCTCACCGGTCCACTTAAGAAATCGTCCAAGCTCCTGCCGCTCGCGCCACATGAATCCGAAAAATTCCAGAAAGCCGATGCTCTGCATCTTGATTCCAGTATAGGTTTCAATCCGCCAGCGTAGGTAAGGGCTGCGCCACGGGGCGAGGCGGTGACCGCGAGCTGAATTCCAAATGAATCGAACAATATTGCGCATCGTTCTGGTTAGTATATCCAGAGAATAAGTCCATGCTGCTATGAACTCCGATTCGCCAATCCCGCCGCAAGCCATGGTGCGTAAGATCTACCGTAAACTCAGCCATAGCTGGGGCGCACAGCATTGGTGGCCGGCGGAAACATCGTTCGAGGTCATCATCGGCGCGATCCTCACGCAGAATACATCGTGGAGGAATGTTGAGCGCGCCCTAGGAAGCCTGCGTCAGGCCGGCGTACTCAGTGTGGAAGGGATCCGCGCGAGTCCTTTGCTCGAACTGGAGCAGCTGGTGCATTCGTCGGGCTATTACCGGCAAAAGGCGGATCGGCTGAAACGCTTTGTCAGCTTTCTGGATGAGCGATATGGTGGCTCGCTGGAAAGAATGGTTGCCACGCAGACCCAGACACTGCGGGCAGAGCTGCTATCCCTAAAGGGTGTGGGACATGAAACGGCGGATTCCATCCTGTTGTATGCCGCCAATCACGAAATCTTCGTCGTCGATGCGTACACCCGTCGAATCCTTCTCAGACATGGCGCCATAAGCGATAGAGCGAAATACGATGATGTGCGACGTCTGGTGGAAGATGCGCTTCGCGAAGTCACGCAGGCCGAGCCATTGGCGACGAAGACGAGTCGGCCGGACAGAATGAGCGTTCATGAACCCTCTGTGGCGAGTCAGGCCAGACGCAGTTTGCTCGGCCAAATTTACAACGAAATGCACGGACTGCTGGTACAGGCTGGTAAGCACTATTGCCTGAAGGCAGCGCCCAACTGCCTGAATTGCCCTTTGCGAAGCTTGCTTCCTGAACCGGATAAATTGCCCACGTAAATGGCAGATGACACTTAGGTAGGATGTTATCACCAGGTCATTGTGCTATAGATCACAGCATAACTCCTCAACAACAGCTAAGTTTGAAGTGGTTATAACCCGCGACCGCTCCCCGCGGAAATACGTCAGACAAACTGCGAATACTAAGGCTATTGCATGGTTGTTGTTTAGATCAGGGCTGGGACTTCGACGCAATTCCTCTTTTCACGAACGCAATGAGCGTGAGGGATATACCGCGTTATTTCCAGCAGAGGAAGTCTTAGAGCGCCCAATTGTAAACTTTGCACAGTAGGAATCTGGCCGAATGTTTCTGGTAACGACAGTCGCGACCATTGGCACGATGCTCATTGTTGGCCTCGCGATTTTCGGGGCTCGCGAGGGCCGAAAAATCCAACAACTAAACCTTCAGCTACTCCAGCAAGGGGAAACCCTGCGTAACGCTGAGCAGCAACGCGAGCTATTGTTCTCCCACAATCCGTATCCAATGTGGTCGATCGATCGGAAAACCCTTCGCTTCCTAACCGTCAATGAAGCGGCAATTCACCAGTACGGCTACTCGCGAGAAGAGTTCCTGAATATGAGCCTTATCGACATCCGGCCACAAGAGGATGTGCCGGCTATTCTCGAAGCTTTGGCAAGGAACGAGGTAGGGCTACGACGGCCAGGAGTATGGCGGCACCTTCGCAAAGATGGAAGCATCATCTTGATCGAGATTACTAGTTATCAATATGAGCAGGAGGGCGAAACCAGGGAGATGGTCGTCGCTCTCGACATAACCGAGCGCCGCCGGATGGAGGAAGCCTTGCGCGAGTCCGAGGCTACCCTGAAGGTTCTGGTAGACCACGCTCCTTTTGGAATCGCCCAGACAGCCCTGGACAAGAATCGAATTACGACGGTCAATCCGGCGTTGCTGGAAATGCTCGGCGGTTACAGTGTTCAGGAAGCGCTGCAGCTTGACCCCGGTACGCAGATTTATTCCGATCTCAAAGATCGCGACAATCTCATCGATGTTCTGCATAGAAGCGGCACCGTGAAAGGCTGGGAAACCACACTCAAGCGCCGCAACGGCACTCTGATTCCAGTGCGGCTCACTGGCTTGCTGACACCTGCTGCGGGTGGCAAGCCTGAACTGTTCTCGACTTATGTCGAAGACATTACGCAGCAGAGCACCTTGGAGCGTCAGGTGCGCCAAGTGCAAAAATTGGAAGCGGTCGGCCGTCTGGCCGGCGGCATGGCGCATGACTTCAACAATGTCCTGGTAGTGATCAAGCTCTCTACCGAGATGATGCTCGGCCAGATTACGCCCGACAATCCTTTCAGCAAGCCTTTATTGCAAATCTCGAATGCCGCCGACCGCGCCGCCGCGCTCACCAAACAAATGCTGGCCTTTGGCCGCCAGCAGATGATGCAGCCGCGAATCATCCACCTGAATTCCGTGGTAAATGAGACTGCGCATATGTTGCGCCGCGTAATCGGGGAAGACATCGAACTCGTCACCGAGCTTGCGTCCGATGTCGAAAATTCAAAGCTGGACCCCGATCAGGTTACTCAGGTCATCCTGAATCTCGCCGTCAATGCTCGCGACGCTATGCCCCAAGGCGGTACTTTGCATATTGCGACCAGCTCTCGTGCTCTGGACGAAGTCTACGCTCGCGAGCACCCTCCGGTTCAACCGGGAAACTACGTCATGATGTCCGTCAGCGACACTGGCACAGGAATCGACCGATCGATTCTGCCGCGCATCTTCGATCCGTTCTTCACGACGAAAGAGGTAGGCAAGGGAACAGGTCTGGGACTTTCCATCGTGTATGGGATCGTGAAACAAAGCGGAGGCTACATCTGGGTTTACAGCGAACCCGGGCATGGTACCACCTTCAAAATCTACTTTCCGGCAACCACGGCTGCGCTGGACCGCCCGGCGCTGCGATCCGAAAACATGTGCCGCCCCACGGGGCAGCTCGTGCTCATCGTCGAAGATGAGGCTAGCATCCGGGGCAACGTGCGTGACTGCTTGGAGCAGGTGGGCTATCGTGTCCTGACGGCCGCCAATGGAGATGCTGCCCTCAAAATTTGCGACGATCTCGAAGGGAAGCTCGACCTGGTGCTCACCGATCTCGTCATGTCAGGGAAGAGCGGCCACGAGCTGGCAAACGATCTGGCGGAGCGGTATCCGGAAGTGCGCGTGCTCTTCATGTCGGGCTACACCGAGAACAGCGCAGCTCGAAGAGACGTCCTGCTCAAGGGCAGCCCATTTCTGCAGAAGCCGTTCAGTGTGGCTGAACTGGCCAATGCGGTACACAGCACGCTGGCGCTCAAAGCCGAACTCGCCTGAAGTCGGGAAGCCTTTAGTGAGTGTCGCTGACGGTGTGACCGCCTGTTTCGGATGGGCAGTAGCATCGGGAATAGCTGTCGGCGTCAAGCTCCTCGGCGGCGCAGTACAAGCCGGGAACGCTACCCGGCACCACGTAGGCGGCAGAGCTGGATACGTTGTAGAGCTTCAGCCACTCGCCGCGCACCCCTTCATCGCTGCGAATGTTGCTGTAAAGCGAGGACAGTCCCGCCGCATCAACTCGCGGTAATTTCCATTTCTTTGAAAACTGATATTCCAGTTCCCACTCGCCCGGCGTATTGCTGCTGGCATAAATCAGGTTCGTCAGGTAGTACATCGACGCATCAACAATCGACCCGTCTTTTGCGAATGTCACCGTGCGGAACGACGGGTTCTGATTGTAGACAGGGGAAATGGCTGGCGTAATCAGAACAAAGGAGGAATCGCTTCCCGAGGCTTTCAGGACACGAAAATCGTCGACATGAGTATGACCAGAGAAGCTGGCAATCACGGTACCGTGATATTTTTCCAGCAAGCGATCCAGTTGCGCCGTGCGCGCAGGCGCCCACAATGGCACCACGCTGGATAGGCAGGTTTGCCGATCGGAGACCCGTCCAGGAGTGCTCTTCAGCATTGCATGATATTTCTGAATGCTTGCATAGCTATCAATACCCGGAGGGATATGGAACATGATCCACACCTTCTCGTGCGCTGCTTTAGCCTTACTTAGCCTGGACTCCAGCCAGGTAAACTGTTCGTTCGGACCGTTGGATGAAACCGCGGCGCATCCTTCGCTGGAGTCCGCCGCGTGATACTTGTCTGAAAAGAGGACCGTGTTCAGCGAAATGATCCGCAGCTTCGGAATCGTCGGATGCGGCACATCGAAGCTTCCCAGTTTCTCCCAGGACCCGCGCAGGTCGTCGTCGCCTTGCGCCAGGTCGCGAACCAGCTCAGCCGTATCGTGCAGAAAGCGGCCGCCTGCATCGATGCTGTAATTACCGCAATCCTCGTCGTTGTTGCCGGGTGTTATTAAGATCTTCGTGTCGGGATAGTACTTGCGAAGCTCCAGCGCCAGGAAGTTCACCGTCTTGAGAACAAACTTGCGATAGTGCTCCTGATCGCCCTCGTGGGCGATCTTCTGATACGTCTGTGGAAACCAATGCGCCAGGCTGTCGCCAGCCACCATCACCAATGCCGGATGCGGCGAGGTTTTCTGCATCTGCTGCAGCGAAGATTGCAACAACCACCAGTTCGTATCTTCTCCATACTGGCTAAAAGCCGTCATCTTTGACCGGTTTAGAATGCTTTCCCACTGATCGGGCTCGGTGGCCTCAAGTTGCGCGACCAGACTCGAATCGAACATGGGATTGAAGTGAATGTCCGCAACCACCAGCATGCTGTTGCCTGAAGTTGGCTGCGTCTTTTGAGCCCAAAGCGGGCACATACAACATGCCACCAGAAGCATCGCAACCAGAGCGGATCTCACTTTTCCAGAAACAGCTTTCCCTGGAAGGACCGGTTTCGTCAGCACCGTGCAGATTTCCCTGACATCGCTAGCAACATGCTCTCTTTCTAACTGATTGCCGTGTGGCGAGCAAATGCCGCTAGCGGCACTTCGTGACTCGGCCCGCCTCTCCGCGCCTTAAGGTCAGCGGTGCCGGCTGTTGCGCCTTATCTGTCAACAGAATTTCGAGCGTCATGGTGTTGCCGTGGATCGCTCCTTTGTAGGTTGCAGGAAGATCATTCGGAAGGCTATCTTTTTTGACCGGCCCGCCACGTTGCGGGGTATAGGTTCCGCTGGCCTCGAAGTCCCCATTGGCGTCGGTCTTGATCGGGCTCATGATGACACCCTGCGCGCAGTCGAACTCGAAGGTTGTGTTTTCGCTGCTCATCACCATCGAGACATGGGTGCCGCCCCAGACTTGGGGCGCGCCGGGAGAATTGTCTGCCTGACTGAGCGAGGTAGAAAGGCCAAGCAGCACAGTTGTGACGGTCAGTACTATTGATTGAATTAATTTCATAGCTGAGTCGTACTCCAACACGCAAGTCAAACTATCGGATGACCTTATACCGGATTCAGTTGTCGAAAATTGCTGCTCGGGAAAGGCGAAAGCGAGACATGAGGTGTACGTTGCTGGATCTAGTCGAAAGTTTTCTGCGAGATTTCCTTTGACTCCAGACGATTGATTGCTCTACAGTAGTGCGATCTTATGACGCTTTCCCGCCAGTCCCGCATATTCACAACAGCAGCGGCTACACGTGTGACAGCCACACGTGGCTATTTACTGGGCGGGAGGAGGACCGGCAATAGTTCTTAAGTAACTCAAGAACCGGATCAATCCAAACCCACCGCCCCCAAGGCTGGTGGGTTTTTCTTTTAGGCAACAGGAGGCTGCATGCAGGCACAGATAGACAAAGTGGCGCCTATGAAGGCTTTTCACAATTTTGCAAGCAATGAGTGGTTAGACGTCCGAGTTCCAGCATCCATCGCGAACCTCGGGCCGGGATTTGAAACGCTGGCCGTCGCTGTAAAGCTGTATCTGGGTCTTCGGGTCAAAAAGATACCGGGGAACGGGCAGTTGCGGTTCCGACTCGCCGCGCCCGACGTCGAGAACCGCATCGAGGGCGCCTATCGCTCCCTTGCGGGCGAGGACGCCGCTCAACTACCTTCGCTGTCAATCGAGGTCAGCAACGAAATCCCCAGGCATTCCGGGCTGGGCGGCCGCGCGGCCATGATTGTAGCGGGCCTGCGTTTGTATGAGACGATGGCGGGCCCTGTACCGATGCAAAAGCTGTTACAGGCAGCATGCGCATTGGGCTGCCATCCGGAAAATGCCGCTGCGTCTCTGCTGGGCGGCTTGACGCTGAGCTGCCGGCTGCCCGATGGCGCCGTCCATGCAACGAAATTCCCTTGGCCGGAAGAGCTGAGATTGGTGGTGCTGACGCCATCGGTTTCGCGCAGCCCGAACGCAGCCGCACCGTCCTTGCCGAATTCTGTGTCGCGCGCCGACCTGGTCTTCAACTTGCAACGCGTGGCTCTGCTCCTGCAATCCTTGCGGAGCGGAGACTTCTCACTTCTGAAGTACGCCATGGACGATCGGGTGCATCAGCCCTTCCGGGAGAGCGCTATGCCCGGTCTGGCCGAGGCCCTCAACCTGCAGCATCAGGATCTGCTGGGCATTTGCCTCAGCGGTTCCGGGCCCTCGATTGTGGCCATGGCGGAGCGCAACCTGTGGGAGATCGGCGATCTGCTTGCCCAGATCTATCAGCGATCTGGAATCGACTGCCAGCTGAGAATCCTTGACGCCCATCCGGAGGTCAGCGCGCGTCCGCAAGTCTTCCGGGCCGGACTACTTTGCTGTTCGTAACTTCTCCTTCAGGCGCGGGTCGCGGCCTGGCGAGAGAGGGCGACCCGCAGGCGCCTGTTGCTCTACAATCGCGCTGATGGAGCGCGTGATCTTCCACGTCGATATGGACGCTTTCTTCGTGTCGGTCGAAGAACTCTTCGACCCGTCACTGAAGGGCAAGCCGGTCGTTGTCGGGGGGCAGCGCCATGAGCGCGGAGTAGTTTCCGCTGCGTCGTACGCCGCGAGAAAATTCGGAGTGCATTCGGCGATGCCGTTGCGCACGGCCGCCAAGCTCTGTCCGCAAGCGATCTTCGTCAACGGCCACCCCGACCGTTACCGGGAATACTCCGGCAAAGTCTACGAAGTCCTAAACCGTTTCTCACCCAAGCTGGAGATGGTGTCGATCGACGAGGCCTACGTCGACATGACTGGCACCGAGCGGTTACACGGGCCGCCGTTGCGCGCTGCTCACGCGCTGCACAACCTGATGAAGGCTGCGACCCAGCTGAACTGCTCGGTAGGAATCGGCACATCGCGACTCATCGCCAAAGTCTGCTCTGATCAGGCGAAGCCGAACGGCGTGCTGTGGATTCTGCCGGGCAGGGAAGTCGAGTTTCTCGCGCCTCTGGACGTGCGCAAGATCCCCGGCGTCGGCAAAGTGATGGAGAAGCGGCTGCAGGAGCGCGGAATTACCAAGGTCGGCGACTTGGCTTCCCATGACGAGCACTGGCTGAAAGAAAACTTTGGCGCCTTAGGAATCGCGCTATCCGGCAAGTCTCGCGGCTTGGATGCCGGCGGCTGGTTCGACAGCGATATCGGCGAGGAAGAAGGTCCGAAGTCGATTAGCCATGAGCATACGTTCTCGGTCGACACCAGCGACGCGCAGCAACTGGAGTCGACACTCGCCCGCCTGACGGAGATGGTGTGCCGCCGCCTGCGCGAGCAGAATCTGCATGCACGGACTTTACAACTCAAGCTGCGTAATACCGCTTTTCAGACGATCACTCGGGCGCACACGCTGACTCGGCCAACCGCTGTCGATTCCGAAGTCCTGACGGCCATCCGCGAACTCTTCCGCACGAACTGGAAGGGCGAAGCGATTCGTCTGTTGGGCGTGCACGTCTCGCATTTCGCCGAAGAGAGCGAGCAGATCGGCCTGATTGGTCGGAGCTCGCATGAGAAGTGGAGCCATGCGTTGTCGGCTGCCGACCGGCTGCGCGAGAAGTATGGCGAGAATGCTGTCTCGCTGGCGACAGGAATGAAGGCGCGCTTCCGCGAGCGCGTGCACGAGAATCCGGCCGCGTTACCGGGAAAGAAGAAAACGGGCGAATAACAACGGCTTAGCCGAAGCTGCGCCGCCTAATAAACTGACCAGCCACCAACGACGGCGCTAGAACGCCAATTCCGTCCCAGGTTCCCGCCAGGTGTAAGATCCCAGCGTCTTCAGGTAATTGCCCCGCAGGAATGCCGCTGGATTCTCGATGTTGACCATGCTCATTGCGCCGCGCATTTGCCGGATCGAAACGTATTCGTGCTCATCCATCCAGCTCTCGATACCAGCCAGCACCACGCCGATATGTTCGATGCCGTACTTCAGCAATGCGGAGGTCATCATGGTGACGTGAGCGCCAGCCATCATGCACTTCAGCACGTCACTGGAGTCGTGTACGCCGCCGGTGATGGCGATGTAGGTCTCCACCTGATGATAGAGAATGGCAGCCCAGTGGAGACGGAGACGCAATTCGTGAGGACTGCTCAGCACCAGGTTCGGTGTGACCTCCATCTCCTCCAGGTCGAAGTCCGGTTGATAAAAACGGTTGAAGATGACGACGCCATCGGCCCCAGCGTCGGACAGCCGCTTGGCAAAGTTGGCGCACGAAGTGAAGTACGGCCCGAGCTTGACCGCGATCGGTATGCGGACGCTCTTGCGGATCGCGCGCACGATGTTGCAGTAGCGCGTCTCCAGATCGCTGGCCGAAACGTCAGGGTCGGAGGCGACGTCGAAGATATTGAGTTCCAAGGCATCCGCTCCGGCTTGCTCCATGTATTCGGAGTAGCGCACCCAGCCGCCGGGCGAGCGGCCATTCAGGCTCCCGATCACCGGAATGCTGACGGACTTTTTGCCCTTGTGCAGGAGTTCCAGGTAGCGATCCGGGCCGATGTGATACTTCTGCATGTCCGGCAGATACGAAGTCGCTTCGGCGTAGCTGTTGGCGCCATACTCCAGCGCATTGTCGATGTTCTCGCTCTCGGCTTCAATCTGCTCTTCCATCAGCGAGTACATGACGATGGCCGCGGCGCCGGCGTCTTCCATCCGCGCGAAGTTCTCCAGCTTCTCCGTCAATGGGGAGGCGGAGACGACGATCGGATTGCGTAACTTCAATCCAAGATAGTTGGTGGACAGGTCGATCATAATCCCTTCTCCCTATTTCTTCTCAAAACTCATGGCAGCCATGTGCTGATAGAGTCTCCAGCGCTCATTGACGTTCTCCTGCGCGGCATCCAGCAGCTTCTTGGCTTCGTCAGGATTGCTGTTGACCAGCATGGTGTATCGGGTTTCGTTGTAGATGTAGTCCTTCAGCGGAATGCTAGGCGCGCGCGAATCGAGTACGAACGGATTCTTGTTTTCCTTCGCCAGCGTCGGGTTGTAGCGGAACAGCGGCCAGTGTCCGGAATTCACCGCCGCCTTCTGCTGGTCGAGGCCGTGCACCATGTCGTACCCGTGCGCGATACAGTGACTATAAGCGATG
Organism: uncultured Acidobacteriaceae bacterium; assembly: GCA_963819055.1. GTDB lineage: Bacteria > Acidobacteriota > Terriglobia > Terriglobales > Acidobacteriaceae > Bog-257. The sequence continues at coordinate 171,770 of CAWFUT010000032.1, forward strand.
ATCAGCGACGGCCCATCGTACGCGTCCGCTTCCTGGAAGGCCTTCATCGTCTGGCCGTCGTTGCCGCCCATGGCGATATGCGCAACGTAAGCGCGACCGTAGTTGATGGCCATCATCGCAATGTCTTTCTTCGGCGTATGCTTGCCGCCGGCTGCGAACTTCGCAACTGCTCCAATCGGCGTCGCCTTCGACATCTGGCCGCCCGTGTTGGAGTAGACCTCGGTGTCGAGCAGCAGCACGTTGACGTTGGCCTCTGAAGCCAGCAGGTGATCGAGTCCGCCGTAGCCGATGTCGTAGCCCCAGCCGTCGCCGCCGATGACCCATACGCTCTTCTTGACCAGCGCGTCGGCGATTCCGAGCAGATCGTACGCGGCAGGCAAACGATTTCCGGCCAGCCTTTCCTTCAGCGCTTTCACTCGATCGCGCTGAGCGAAGATGCCCTGTTCGGTGGACTGATCCGCGCTGAGAATTGCCACCGCAAGATCGTCCCCGATCGCGCTCGCCAGTCGCTCTACTAATTCCTTCGCGTATTGATTCTGGCGATCGACTGCCAGCCGCATGCCCATACCGAACTCCGCGTTGTCCTCGAAGAGGGAATTGGACCACGCCGGCCCGCGACCTTCGCTATTCACCGTGTAGGGGGTGGTTGGCAGGTTGCCGCCGTAGATCGAGGAGCAGCCGGTCGCATTGGCGATGAGGGCTCGGTCGCCGAACAGGCGAGTCATGGTAGAGATGTACGGCGTCTCGCCGCAGCCTGCGCAGGCGCCGGAGAACTCGAAGAGCGGCTCCAGGAGTTGCGCATCCTTCACCTGGCCGTGCGACAACCTCTCGCGCGACAGCTCTGGGATCGATACGAAGTAATCCCAGAACTCGTTGTACTTTTCGCGCAGTGGAGGTTGGGGCTGCATGTTGATAGCGCGGTGCTTGGCCTCGCTCTTGCTCTTGGCCGGGCAGATCGCCACGCACAGTCCGCAACCTGTGCAGTCTTCAGGTGAAACTTGAAGGGTGTACTTTAACTCTCCAAATTCACGCCATTTAGGTACGGCGGTCTGGAAGCCGTCGGGAGCATGATTGAAGTTGCCGTCGTAGACCTTGGCCCGAATTACCGAGTGCGGGCAGACCATAACGCACTTGCCGCACTGGATGCAGAGCTGCTCATCCCACACCGGAATTTCGAGAGCGATATTACGCTTCTCCCACTTTGTGGTACCCGTGGGGAAGGTGCCATCGATGGGCATTGCGCTGACCGGAATTTCATCGCCATCGCCGGTAATCATCCGTGCCTCGACGTTGCGAACGAAGTCGGGCGCGTTAGCGGGTACCGGAAGACGAACGTCGAATCCTGAAGTGACACCTTGTGGGACCTTCACCTCGTGCAGATTTTCGAGTGAGGAATCCACCGCCGCGAAGTTCTTGCGGACCACCGACTCGCCGCGCTTGCCGTAGGTCTTCTCGATGGCGTGCTTGATGGCGGCAATCGCTTCTTCACGCGGCAGCACGCCGCTGATCGCGAAGAAGCAGGTTTGCATGACCGTGTTGATGCGGCCGCCCATGCCGGCCTTGCGCGCCACGTCAACGGCATCAATCACGTAGAAGCGCAGTTTTTTGTGGATGATGGTTTGCTGTGCCGCGCGCGGCAGGTTGTCCCAAACCTCGTCCGGCCCGAACGGCGTGTTCAGCAGGAAGACCGCGCCGTCTTCGGCGGCTTTCAGCACGTCCAGTCGCTCCATGAATCCGAACTGATGGCAGGCGACAAAATTCGCGTGCGAGATGAGATAGGTGGAGCGAATCGGTTTCTTGCTGAAGCGCAGGTGTGAAGTGGTGACGGCGCCCGACTTCTTCGAGTCGTAGACGAAGTAGCCCTGGACATTCAGCGCCGTTTCTTCGCCGATGATCTTGATCGTGTTCTTGTTCGCGCCGACGGTTCCATCGGAGCCCAGTCCAAAGAACATCGCGCGGACAGTCTCGGGCGGTTCGGTAGAGAAGGTCGTATCGTAATCCAGACTGGTATGCGTGACGTCGTCGTTGATGCCGATGGTGAAGTGATTCTGCGGCGCGTGCTTGGTCAGTTCGTCGAAAATACGAGTGACCATTGCAGGCGTGAATTCTTTCGAAGACAGGCCGTAGCGGCCGCCAATCACTTTGGGGAAGTTCGCCATCGGCGCTTTGCCTGCCGTAAAGCCTTCGGTCAAGGCAATAATGACATCCTGATACAGCGGCTCGCCAATTGCGCCAGGTTCTTTCGTGCGGTCGAGAACAGCGATGCTCTTGACGGTCGCCGGCAGCGCGTTCAGGAAATGGTCCAGCGAGAAAGGCCGCATCAGGCGGACCTTCAGCACGCCGACCTTTTTGCCCTGCGCGGTCAGATAATCAACTGTCTCATGAACGGCTTCGGCGCCCGAGCCCATGATGATGATGACGTGCTCGGCATCGGGTGCGCCTTCGTACTGAAATAGTTTGTATTCGCGGCCGACCAGCTTTGCGAACCTGTCCATCACGTCCTGCACGATCGTCGGGCAGGCCAGGTAGAAGGGGTTCACCGATTCGCGGCCTTGGAAGTAGACGTCGGGATTCTGCGCCGAACCGCGCAGCACCGGATGATCAGGAGATAACGCACGGGCGCGATGCGCGCGAACGAGTTCGTCGTCGATCATCGCCCGCATATCGTCAAGCGAGAGCTGTTCGATCTTGGAGACCTCGTGCGAGGTGCGGAAGCCGTCGAAGAAGTGGATAAACGGAATGCGCGACTCGAGCGTCGCGGCATGGGCAATGAGCGCCATGTCCGTGGCTTCCTGCACGGAGTTGGACGACAGTAGCGCGAAGCCCGTGGGCCGCACCGCCATCGCGTCCTGGTGATCTCCGAAGATCGACAGCGCCTGCGCGGCGATGGAGCGTGCGGCGACATGGATCACCGTGGGCGTCAGCTCTCCCGCGATCTTGTACATGTTGGGGATCATCAGCAGCAGGCCTTGCGCCGATGTAAATGTGGTTCCCAGTGCTCCGGCCTGCAATGCGCCGTGCAGAGCGCCAGCAGCTCCGGCCTCGCTTTGCATCTCGATAACCTTGGGAACCGTGCCCCAAATGTTCTTATCGCCGATCGACGCCCACGCATCGGAGGACTCGCCCATGGGCGATGAGGGAGTGATGGGGTAAATGGCAGCGACTTCGCTGACGTGATAAGCCACGTATGCGACCGCCTCATTGCCGTCAACTGTTACCTGCGTCCTGGGCGTGACGCCGTCGGTTGACTGCTGCGTCGAGGAGGCCTCGCCGGCTGCCGATGAATCTGTATGAATGGTGGCAGACGGCGAAGCGGAGTATTCAGTTGTTTTCACGTCTTTCATCCCCCGGGACCGGCTTGGTGCGCGGTCCACTGCGAACTCAGGAATCTGTACTGTCCACGATAGGCGGTACTTGGCGAAGGGGCTGTGACAAGCGTACTAACAAGCCTGTGACGTGCGTCACATACAGAAGTGTGCCGTGTAGGAGCACCAGGGAACCAATAGTCTCCACTACAATCGGAAGCGTGAAGACTTGGGATGTTTTAGTGATTGGCGGGGGAGTGATTGGCCTGTCACTGGCCTGGCGGCTTCGTCATGCGAATGCTACCGTGCTGGTGATCGAGAAGGGTGAGCCTGCGCGCGAGGCTACCGCCGCAGCCGCAGGTATGATCGCGCATTGCGATCCGGCGATTCCGCCTGAGCTGGCTGCGATGGCTCTGGCCAGCGCGCGCATGTATCCCGAGTTCGTGGCTGAGCTGCGCGCCGAAGCCTTTGAGTCACCCGATCTGCGGGAGCAGGGAACCATCCTTTTCGCCGAAGAGCACGATTCCCCTACATGTGAAGGTGCTCGGCCACTGTCCGAGCCGGAACTCACGGAGCTGGAGCCACTCATCAAGTCTCGCGGCATCGGGTACTTCTTGCCAGAGCGAAGTGTGGATCCCCGCAAGCTGGGCAGTGTGCTGGAGAAAGCCGCGAGAACGCTGGGAGTTGATTTTGTAACCGGCTCGCCGGTAACGGAAGTTGCCGTTCTCGGGGGTCGTACCATCGGCGTTCGCACCGCGAAGTCGTTTTACGCGACGGGCGCGGTGGTGAATTGCGCGGGGGCGTGGGCTTCTCTGATGAAGCCTCTGGGCGTGCCGACCCGTCCGGTGAAAGGGCAGATGGTCTGCGTGATTCCGCGGGCCGACGTGAAACCTGCCGGTCCGCTGATCCGTCACGTGGTGCGCACACCTGAGGTATACCTGGTGCCGCGCAGCGATGGGAGGATTCTACTGGGAGCCACGCTCGAAGAAGCTGGCTACGACAAGCGAGTCGATCCCGAAATTGTGAAACGCTTCAGGGAAGCGGCCGCGACGGTCGTGCCCGAGATCGCCGAGATGCGTCTGCACGACGCGTGGGCCGGGCTGCGGCCGGGATCGCCGGATGGCCTGCCCATCCTCGGAACTACCGCAATGAAGGGATACTTTGCCGCGACCGGGCAGTATCGCGATGGCATCATGCTCGCGCCGGTGACCGCGCTAGTGATGACGGAGGTCTTGAAGGGGCGTGAGCCGCAATTTGATCTAGCGCCGTTTTCGCCGCTACGGTTCTCATAGGTTAGACGAGGCAAGGGCGGCGCAGCCCCACAGCGCAGGCAAACGGTGATTGGCCGTCTAAGGCGTCAGGCGCGTTTAATCAGTCGAGTGATTGCGACAAGAATGACTGCACCAACAAACGCCACGATGATGGAGCCGATCATGCCCCCGCCCGGCCAGATCCCCATCATGCCAAACAGCCAGCCGCCCACAAATCCGCCGAGAATGCCGAGGATGATGTCCACGAGAATCCCGTAGCCGCCACCCTTCATCACCACTCCGGCCAGCCAGCCGGCAATCATTCCCACCACAATCCATGCGATGAAACCCATGTTGCCTCCTCAGAACCGATGAATCGGCTCAGTCGAATTTTGCGCCTGGGCTTGGGACCGTCGAGCGTCTTACTGGTCCGACATCGTACACACTACATTCATCTGCTTGCAAACCTTCATCACACCTTCCACCACGACGGGAGTAGCGTCCGCTGTTCCGACCAGATTCGATGCGACCACCAATTGCGTCAGGTCCGGGCCCAGGGACGTTGCCTGCATGCTGGCAACCTGTGGACCCTTGGAGAACTTGATCTCATGCTTTTTGGCGTCGCTGCTGGTGATGGTCACTTCGGGATGATTCGTCTTTAGCGAGGTCAGGGCGGTCTGGTAGACCTTATCCGCATTTGCCATGAGAACAACAGTGGCCACGTCGTAGCCCGCGCCATTCGAGGACTTGTTGCTCATGCGCTGTACCTGTCCGGAAACAGCCTTCGCCACCATTACCCATTGCGCCTGTGCCGCGATTGTGGTGAAGAACATCGTTCCCGTTATCAGGGCCAATAACCATCTGCGCATCGTCACAGCCTCCTCCGAATCGAACCGCGCGCGGCCTCTGTAGTCCGCTCGCAAGAACAAATTCACATCGCGATGAGTACGCCCCAACGATCCTGGATCCTTCGTCGGGGCGGCAACTTGCGGGAGTTGAGGCTCCCGGTTTTACTTCTTCTGCTGATCCTTGGGCGGATAGTACGAGAACATCTTGCTGACAGCTTTATTCAGGTTGTTGATGTTCTTGCTGCTGTTGTCGCTGATGGTGTCAGTAGCGGAGCCGCGCCAGAGCAACTCGTGGTCCTTGGTATCAGCGATCTCAACCACCAGCGTGCCCTGCTTGGTGACGTAGGTGTTATAGGTCACGTTTCCCGGTCCCCAATAACCCCAGCCCCATGCCGGCCCCATGGCATAGCCGGTTCCAATCACTTCCTTCTGATCGTGGATACTTTTGCTGTAGACCACCCATACGTCGGGATTCGACTGAACTTCAGTCAATCCCTTTGCCTGCAGTTCCTTGTTGATGGCAGCGACGATGCGTTGATCCCAAAAGCCCTTGGCCGGATGTGGGCTTTTTTCCCACATATAGGTGTGATAGTTGGAGAAATTCGCGCTGCGATCGTAATCCGTGTTGATCTTCTGCGCAAAAGCTACGGTACAGAGCACCAGGCTAAGGACAACCCCGGCGAGAATGTGTCTCTTCATTAGAACGGCTCCCTTTGGATTGACTGCACGATGCACGCCTGTATCATCGCATCGACAAGATACTATCCCGTGTTGCCGCCGTCCAGTCGATTCCGGGGCGGCGGCCGGGAACCTTTCCGGGGGCGCGAACGTATCGTGCACGAGGCGTTATGACCGCAATACAGATTTGCGAATACCTATGGATCGGGTTCTTCGTTATCTGGGTGATTTGGGGCTTGCGAACCAAGCCGGTCCAACAGCGCGAAAAAATTTCCTCCCGGCTCTCCTACGCCATAATCACCTTCGCCGCTTACTACCTGATGTTTGCCGGAGAGGTGCCGCGTGAATACCTGCGCGCCAGCCTGTTTACGCCAAGTCTTTGGAGCGATGCGCTGGGTGTCGTTATCACCATCGCGGGCATTGCCTTCGCGATGTGGGCGCGCATCTACCTGGGCGGCAACTGGAGCAGTGCCGTCACCGTGAAGGTTGGACATCAGCTAGTGCGGTCGGGCCCATACCGCTTTGTGCGTCACCCAATTTATACCGGATTGATTTCTTCGTTGGTCGGAACCGCCATCGTTCGTCACCAAGCGCGCGGGGTTATTGCCGTCGTTCTCGCTTATATCGGCTTCAAGATTAAGAGCAAGATCGAAGAGCGAACCATGACCGCGACTTTCGGCGCTCAGTATGACGAATACAGTCGAACTACCGGCGCGATCGTTCCTCGTCTATGGCCGTAGCACGAAAACCCGCCAGCCTCGAAAGTCGCGAGACATTAGGCACCCGAAGCCCCGCACTCCACGCGCTATGACCTGTGCTAGACTCGCTCCGCTTGTTTATAGCCGTCACAACTATCAAGGAGCGCATAGATGCTTCGCAGGGCCATAGCCATCCTCTTCATGGGTCTGACGTTGCCGATCGCAGGGTTCGCGGTGCAAGGAAGCGGCCAGTCCGCCTTGCAGAATTATTTTGTCGGACGCCAGGTCACGTTGCAGATCGATATGCCGGGAACCGCGAAAGGCGTCGACCTGCGTCAGGACCGGGAGGACCCGATGGACTGGAAGCAGTATTCCAGCCGCCTGAAGGAGTTCGGGCCTGCCATCCGCAGCGGCGACCGTTCAACCATCACAACGCTCGTGGTGAAGAAAAATCTCATCGAGTTCCAGCTCGATGGCGGCGGCTTCGGCACCTTCTGGGACGACGACAGCACTACCGTCACTCCGTATCACGTCGACAAAAGCAACTATGAGAAGCAGCTGGAGCGCGATCTTCGCGACACCACCGATCCGCAACGCCGGCGCGATCTGCAGCGCGAACTCGACTATGCCCGCAGCCGGCGCGAGCGCGAACAACGGGCCGACGACCGCGCCGCCCAGATCGCCAGCCAGATGAAAACACAGCAGGTAGCGGATAAGCGCATACGCGGCGGTTCGCGTTTCAATCTGCGCTGGAATGGCGCCATTCCTCAGGACCAGCTCACGCCCGACGCCGTGATGAAGATGCTGGAAGCCTACATCGATTTCGGCGACCTGCAACAGGAGAAGCCGATTTTGCAAGCCACGGCGACCAATCCGCCAGCTCCGAGCGCTCCCGCAACGGGCGCTGGGTCGGCGCCTATCACACAACTTAAGCGCGGCATGCAGATCGGCGAAGTAAGCCAGTTGATGGGGTTGGGGCGTCAGGTTTCCCAGTCGACCTCGGAGGAAGGACTGAAGACGCAAATCTTCGAGTACCTGCCAAGCGATTATCGCGTCGAAGTAACCTACGTCGACGGAATCGTGGTGCGCTACTCGATTGAATCGCGGTAGGAAGCCGGAGCCGGCAGGTCTGCCGCTGCAACTGGTTGGTTGTGTAATGCCGATGTTACGCAGTCAGCCAAAGGCTTCGGAAGCAACCACCCACGCTTGCGTTAATCACTTCTCTTGGGAGGGAGGAAGAGGTGACCGTCAGAGCAACGATACGCGATCAGTGTTTGTTTTGCGTTCGGCATTCCCATATGCTGAGGATAAACCCCCATAATATTGAGGCTTCCACAGACCGGACACTTAACGGCTGGAGCGCCAAGGTTCTCTTGCATATCTCTTCCCCTGTTAGGGTGACGCAAGAGAACCGCTGAATGCGGGCGGATGCGTAATCCAGCTTCCAACATCAGATTCTACATTTATTTAGGGCGACCAGAGCTGTTCCTTGGACGCGCCGGTAGCTTGAGGGCGCAAGGGAATAAGCAACCGGCGTTTCAGCGAGGTCACGTGATCAGACTCAACAACGGCTTATGATGGAGCCAATGAATGACAAGGCGATATTACAACGGTAATTTGGAGCCGCGATCCACCTGAGATTCTGCCTGGAACGCTCGAATCGAAATCTCCAACAGGGATGCGAGACTTTCGCCGATCTCAACGAGATCGACGATGAGAGTGCTGAGGTCGACTCCAAGTAGGTTGGCTTGCACATTTGAGGTGACGGAGCGCTGTAGTAGCCGTGCTTCGAGCACAACTTGAGCAACCGTATAACCCTGTCGGAAACGAACCCGTCCGTGCTCCTCCGCCGCGCCAACCGCTTGCTGACTGGTGTCGGCAGAATCTCGTTCCACACGCCCGATGAGTTCTTGAAGCACGGCAGGGACGTGGTCTTTGCGTTCTTCAGTCGTAAGCTGGACTCGCGATAGGTCGCCATTCTCGCCGACAGCCCGAAGCCATTCATCACAAATCGTTTCAGCATGCTCTCTTAGAATGTCAGACACGCGTCTGAGCGGAACCGCCTCCGCGCTCCCTATTTCTTGCGCCAATCGTTTTGTGATGGTACTTACGAGAGTCTTGACGTCCGCCGGCTTGGTAAAGTAGTCATCCACCTGATTACGAATCGCGAGGAGCGCGGATTCGAAATCGGGATAACCAGTCAGGATGAAAGTTGCAGCTTGGGGCTGCGATCTTCGCATTGCGCTGACGACGGTGAATCCATCTCCCGGTTCTCCGATGTTGAGATCAGAGAGTAATACTTCGTATCGATTCTTTCCAATCAGGGCCAGCGCTTCAGGCACAGACGCCGCCACTGTCACATCAAAACCGTTTTGATGGAGTATGGCGGACAAGGTTAGCCTAATTCCGCTTTCATCATCGACGAAAAGAAGCCTTGGAGGGGTCATCAGGAGATTATATGGAACTTGCGTTTCACTCCACTGCGATCAAATAGTGATAACAGGCATTACACTCAAAATTCCCATCGAGCCGTCGGCCTTACTTATTCGTCGTTTCCCCAGACCTCGCTGTTTCCGTAATTGGGGGCTCAATCTCTAATTAATGTCTCCAGGGGCTACGGACCCCCGGTACTACCCAGTCTGATATTCGCTCTGCACCAGGCCGCTGGGATAGTGTCGCGTGGCCACATGACGAAGTGGAATGTCCCTCGGTAGAGAGCCAAACAAAGGAATGCCGTCGCCGATCAGGACGGGCACGCGGGTGATGATCAGGCGTTGTACTAGCCCAGCGCGCAAGAATCCTTGAATCGTCACTCCGCCGTCGAGATAGACATGTCGAATACCGCCGGAAGCAAGTTGCGACACGATCTCAGCCGGAGATCCAGCCATCCGCTGCACCACTCCACGAGCCTTGGACAAGTCCAGGTGCTGACTGCTCAGCACCACCACTCGCTTGTCGGCATAAGGCCACGGATCCGTTCCCAGCACCGTGTCGAACGTTTTGCGGCCAATGACGATCGCGTCGACCGTGGCTATAAACTCGTCATAGCCGTGAGGTTCGCCGCCGCCCGGCGGTAGAAAATCGAGATCGCCGTTCGGCCGCGCAATAAACCCATCCACGCTGGTGCCGATAAAGACTGATATCTCCATGCGCAAATCCTTCCGCCAGCGGTTCGCCAGGTCTCACGATCCCTCGAGATCTGGGAAAGGGAAGTGACCAGAATTTCACCCTGAGATTAACCGATGCCCCGGGCCTCACGACGTTCGAGACCTGAGACGTACGGAGCCTACGGCTTCATGCCCTCATCCATCCACTGCTTGAAGCGGGCAATCTGCTCCTTGGGCCAGGGATCGTCGCAAGGCATGCTGCCGTCGTCCAGACGTTCATAGATTGCTTGTGCCTGAGCCTTGACGTCTTCGTAAGAGGAGAGGTCGAGTCCGAAGTTTTTCATCGAATCAATGTCAGGGGATTCGCGGAACAGCGGACGGATGTCAGCAGCAAAGCTCAGAGCCATAAGCACCTCAGAATAGCCATTGGATTCTTGAGTCCGGCACAACTGGACAACAGCCGCCATGGTAAACCATGCGAGCACGTTGGACCGGCAGATGATATGCCATTGGAAAGCCGCGCCAGAGCCTGCCCTGAAGTTGTCGAAGGGTCTCGCGTTTTTTCGAGATACAAGGGGGCGTTCCGGGTCAAGGTTGAGCCCGCATTAGGAATCATGGCTGCCGACTTTACAAAACGTAACGAGCGGGCGGCAGAGTTGCGCGTCAAACTCAGCGAAGAGAAGTCTGGCAGCAGGCACCTCAGGAAGGGAGCCAGCCGTGAATTGGAAGCGAGTCGCAGTAATTGCAACGCCGGTGTTCGCCTCAGCCATCGGTGCTTATCAGTTGAAGGCGCACGCGCAGCAGGACTTCCCTCCACCTTGTACCGTGGTGGTTCCCGCCGAATGGGGCAAATACAGGGGGAACGCCACCGGGAGCGGCCTGGTGTTCGAGGACAAAATTGGTACTTTGCGAATCATTCCGCAGCTTCCGTGCACTCTGGACGGAACTCCGAACGGCCCGCCGCGTGTGCTTGCGGAAATCCGCCGGAGATGACCGATGCTGGCACAACGACCAAGCGATCTCGCATTGTGACTCGCAAGATGGGATAGGGACCGCTCCAGTCATTTAATGTTGGCTATTCCTGAACTCCTTCGGCCACGCGAACGCTGCTGGCGGAGTCTTCTTCTATCCTTTGCAGCAGCTTGCGGAAATTCTCGCTGAGTCCTGCCGGAGTCGGCCGAAAGGTCGGACGCGCCGACAGCATTTTGTCCAGCGTGTAAAGCAAACTTACGTTCGCTGCCACCTTGCCTCCGCTCGCCTGGAAGCCGTCCGCCAAGGCCGCCTGATCGTAGTTGGTGGGATGCCGCCCCAGTAAGCACTGCAGCATCACTACGCCAAGGGAGAAAATATCCGAAGCGCAGGATAACGCCTTGGTCGCCCTGAATTGCTCCGGCGAAAAGTAGCCTAAGGTCCCGAGCGGACTGCGCGCGGAACGACGACGGTCGCTTTGGTCGAAAGGCTTGAGCGTACGCATATTGCCGGGATCCAGGTATCGGGCCGCGCCCAGATCGATGAGGACAGCAGTGTCCATCGAGCCGTCCATGCTGTGCCCGTCGGAGTTTCTGAGCATGATGTTGGAGGGCTTGATGTCGCCATGAACCACGCGTCGCGACCAAATCTCCGCAATCGCCGACGAGACATCGCGCCCGATCGCCAGGACCTCGGTTTCCAGCAGCCGTCCATTCGACAACAGAACGCTGAGCGGCTTTCCCTCGATAAATTCCCACGCCACGTATCGCGTGTGTCGACCGTCGGCGTCGAAATTGCCATGCTCGATCAGCCGGGCCAGGTTGGGATGCGAGAAATTCTCCGTTGCGGTGATTTCGGGCTGGGGGCGAATGCTCCGCCTGCGATCAAAGTGCAACTTTAGAGCAACGCTGTCATTCGTGGGTGTACCGTCCGGCAGGGAAGTTCTGGTCGCCTTAAAAACTGCGCCTTGGCCGCCAACGGCAATCTCGGAATCAATGAGGTAGCGCTGAGCAAGCGCAGCCTCGATCTCTGCGGGGACAAAATGGCAGGCATACCGGTGGATAGCCATAACGATTGACCGCCTAAGCGAACTCGTCCGCTTACATTTCCCTTTTCACAGAATCCGGCGACGCTGGAATCGAGTATACCCGCGGATAGGGGCGGCCCAGGTGTCTTTTTCGGACGCAAAAGGTAACTTGCATGAGCACTGTTCCCAAGAACGATCGTGCGTGGCCAGGAGTCACTGGGTGGAGCTCCCTCTCACCTCATTCTGCACCTTATAACTCAGACGGTCTAGCGCGAGGTGACGGTGACGCTAGCGTTGGTATTTCCTTGATAAGTCACTTGCTGAGAGTCATTCGTGATTTGTCCTTGCACGGAAATCTGATAGGTTCCAGGCGTGGCTGGCGAGTAATAATACGCAGCCTCGGGTGGAAATTCTGATGGTGTGATTCCCCAAGCGATCCATCCGTCTGGGCACCCCGGCATCGGAGGAGCCATCGACAGGTTACTAGCCACCCCTTCAGTACATTCAGTCGAATGGTTTCCTACCCTCCACGTCATAGTGGAAAGTGCGCGGGAAGCGCAAGACTCGTCTGAGCGCTTATTAGAACAGAGGAGTTAAGCGCCAAGCTGGGTGCGGCAGGCGATAGCTGTATCTGCAAGGTTACCCGAGCATTCGAGGCCCGCCGCAATTTGCCATGCTCGCACACACAAGGAACGAACCCGACAGTAGACAGACTCTTTTCACGTTGTCATCCTGGCGCCAGGGTAGGTATAAGCGTTACAGACGAATACCCATGATGCCAGTTGGATATAAGCGGCCGCCATCCAGATAGTCGTGATAATCATTTAGTGGACAAGCAGCGCATAGATCGGTCCATTTTCGAGGCCAAACCGAGAATTTCCGGCTCGCTACGTTCTGCCCGAGCCGCGCTAGGACTTGTTGACCGGTTCCTTCAGTCGTTCGGGATGCGTGAACTCTTCTTCGTCATCCGTGGCGAGGTTGACGGCGGCCCATTTGCGTCTGGCGTGGGTAACCGGCAAGATTTTGCCGGTGAACGTGTGACATCTCTCGCCCACCTTCGCACCGCAGACAGGACACTCAAAATCGGTTGCGTTCATACGTATAGTTTACGACGCTGCGCATCCGATCACGCCGGGAGAGGTACACACAGAGATACCAACATTCCCAAAACTGTCCCGCATCGCCGTTCGTGCTTCTGGCAAAGTTAGCGGTTACGCTCGACACTCACCGTCACGATTGCGTGATGAGCAGTTAAGGTATCGGCTCGACGCCGGCTCTAGATGCCGGAGGACCAGACCGCCCGGTCATTGCGCTGGCGGCGTTCTTCGGCCTCACAAACCGCCACGCTGCACGGCCAACTCTCCATACCACCCATAACAGAGCGCCGAGGGTCAGCGTCCACAAGAGGATCAGCGGCAACTTGATCAGAAGCGCCACCACCCAATCGATCCACTCGCCCAGGCCGGCCAGCAGTTCGCGGGTCGAAATTTTGGCATTGTACAAAGGTCGCCACCGGATGCCCAGTACCCGAGTGTTGGATTCCTGCGTCAAGGTGATGCTCACTGTCGGCATCTCGATATCGTGTGTCATGACCTGGATTTGCGTTTGCAGACGCTCGATCCGGTCGCGCACATCACTGAGTTTTTCCGACACCTGGAGGATATCGGTAACGCTGCGCGCCTGCTTCATGATCGTCAAGTACTGGTCTTCTTCGGCTCGTAGGTTGCGCATGTGCGCTTCATTGTCATAAAACTCCCGCGTGACGTCGCGCCCGCTGAGCTGCTCGTGATCCGTTCGCAGCGCCAGCTTCTTATATTCCGCCAGTGCGGCCACCAGACCCGACGCTGGCACGCGCACCACGAGTGTCCCCGACAGGGATCCGCCGCTCTCGGTGATCTCCAGGTTATCGACTTCTCCTCGACCCGCTTCGGTGATTCGCCGAATGTGCTCGGCAGCCGTGCGCACGTCGGCGACAGTCAATCCCAGCTCGGCGTTACGGATCAACTTTCGATCGGGAACGGCGCTTACGCTGTCGGCAGGCGCGGAGGGCTGAGCCAGTCCGGCATTCTGCTGCGTGGTGAAAAGCACCGCACTCATGGATGCGCTTGGCGATGGTCTGGAGAGGGCGGCTTCTGAGAGGGCCGGGCGCGATCGCATCAAATTCGGTAGGCTGATGGCCGCAATAAACAACACAAGCAGCACCGCTGCCGCCCACAACATCTTTTGACGCTTGCTCATAAAGCCTCTCGCATTGATCGCTTGGGGAGCGCCCTGGCCCAGACAATAATTTGTTTTCAAGTATTGAACGAGCGTGACGGGCAAACTTGCAGCATTAACCTGAAAAGGACGGCTAAGGTTGGCGGAAGGTAGGGCGGCAGGATCCCAAATGGCGCCGGCATAATGTGCTACCACTTCGCGTGATTTCTGACCATCGTCCGACGCGGCTCTGATTGCACGGTTTAAAGCGCCGGTAGGGCGAGCGACGCACAGCCGTATGTCACACATTCCGACCGCTACAAAACCCAGAATTTTTTGTCATGGCATGATCTAAACCTGGATGATCTGTGCGGCGAGCGCCGCGGCTGTTGCTTGTAAGTTGAGATCGAAAAGTGAAACAGGAATTTTCGCTAGAACCGCCATGATCATCCTCCGTCACGGCTCGTATTGCCGCAGAAGATATCACGAGCTTTTCGCCATGCAACTTAATTTTGGCTTACGGCCTAATGGACTGGAAACAAAGAGCTGGCCGGCTCGGCTCAGAATAATTGGTGAAAACCGGCCAGATCATAAGTGATCCCGAATCGCACGCAGCAGCCGGATTATAGGCCAACAATCCAGATATGCACCCCAATGACTGGAGACGTGTTGGTACTCCAGCGCGAAGCTAAAGCTGGCAGTTGTGCTTGGCGAGTTCACCCTCGGCGCTGAAAGAATTTGCAGCGCAAAATCACCACTCTGGAGACCACACCGGTCGGGAACCGCATCCTGTCGCTAATTGCCTAAAGAGCCTTGTCACAACCAGTCGGCTCTAGCTTCTATAACAATGAAATGAATAAACTGAGATAAGCATCCCTACTTGCGCCACGTTGTCGCAAATCCTCATGGATCTCCCGATGCACGGATACATCAAGACTGGCGGCGGACGTTGCGTCCCCGCCAGCTATTCGCGATGACAAGCAGGTGAGGATTCGATGTTCCAGCGTCGTTAGTTCATCGTTGCTATGATGGCCATCGTGGGAAAGCGAGTCGAGCGCGGAAAGTTCATCACCTTCGAAGGACTGGACGGTTGCGGCAAGAGCACGCAGCTGGAAAAGCTTGCCACAGCGCTGCTCGACAAGAACATCGAAGTAGTGACCACGCGCGAGCCGGGGGGGACCGAGATAGGAGAGCGCATCCGGGCGGTGCTGCTGGATTCGCGGACGGCAGGGCTCGATTCCGAGGCGGAGATGGCGCTCATGTTCGCTTCGCGTGCGCAGTTGATTGCGGAAGTGATTGAGCCCGCGCTGGAGGCAGGGAAGTGGGTTCTGTGCGATCGCTTTACCGATTCGACCGAAGCCTACCAGGGCGGAGGACGACAGCTTGGCACTGAGGCGGTACTGGAGCTGCACCGGGTTCTCTGCCGAAACTTGTGGCCCGACCTGACGATCCTGATGGACTCGGATGTAAGCTCCAGTGTGCGTCGGGCGCGGCGGCGCAATAAGGAAGCGGAGCATGACGAGAATCGCTTTGAGCAGGAAAGCCTCGCGTTTTTCAGTCGCGTGCGCGAGGGCTTT
This sequence comes from uncultured Acidobacteriaceae bacterium, assembly GCA_963819055.1. Classification (GTDB taxonomy): domain Bacteria; phylum Acidobacteriota; class Terriglobia; order Terriglobales; family Acidobacteriaceae; genus Bog-257. The sequence continues at coordinate 187,425 of CAWFUT010000032.1, forward strand.
CTGGCGATCGCCCAGCGCGAGCCGCAACGCGTAGTTAAGATCGACGCGCGGCCGCCGATTGAGGCGGTGCATGCGGAGATTCTTAAAGTGATGAAGGAAAGGCTGAAGTGAAAGAAAGCGATGGGAGCGCAGAGCTTCAGCTCGGCGACATGGTTACTTACAGCGACGGCTTTGAGCGATCCAGGGCTAAAGCCCTTTCGCAATCAGCGAAACTCTGCGGCATGGCTAAAGCCATGCCCCTCCACCGATAAGCTTGTTTATGCCTTTTTCTGATTTTCACGGCAACGCCGAAACGGTACACACGCTGCAGGAGATGCTTGCGCACGAGCACTTTCCCCACGCGCTAATCCTTTCCGGTCCAGCGGGTTCCGGCAAGTTCACGCTCAGTCAGATGGTGGCGAAAGCGATGAACTGTCTGGAGCGGCCCATCACCGGCGGCTTGCCGGATTTCTGCGGCCATTGCGCCAACTGCGTACGCATCGCCGAAGCCGACGCGCTGGAAGATCGCTTTGCCGAAGCCGTCGAAGCTCGCGACAACTTGCGCGACACGGACAAGAAAGAAACTCGCATCTTCGTCCAGACGCATCCGGACGTGATGATCATTCCGCCCGATCCGCCGCAGATGCTGGTGAAGGTCGATCAGGTACGTCACGTCATTCGCGAGATCTACTTCAAGCCGGTTGAAGGCAGCGAGCGGGTTTACATCTTCAGCGACGCCGACTTCATGAAGGAGGCCGCGAATTCGCTGTTGAAGATTCTGGAGGAGCCCCCGGAGTTCGCCACGATCTTCCTGCTCACCGACAATCCCACGGCGCTGTTGCCGACGATTCGCTCGCGCTGCATGCACCTGAGGCTGGCGCCGGTGGCGGCCGCCGAAGTGGAGAATTATTTAGCCGAGCTGCGGCCGGAGTTGAAGCCCCGGGAGCGATCATTGGTGGCGCGAATTTGCGGTGGAGGTCTGGGACGCGCGCGCAGTTTCGATCTTGCGGCCTACGTGGCGGCTCGGCAGGATGCCCTCACCGTGCTGGGCCCGGCGATGGGAACGAAGGACCACAGCGACCTTTTTCGCGCGACCGATACTTATCGCGCAGGCGCAGACGGAAAAGCGAAGACCGAGTACCTGATTCGCACCCTGTATTCGCTGCTGGAAGACATGCTTTTCCTGCGTTCAGGTACACCGGAACTGGTGCGCAATCAGGACATGCAGGGAGAGTTGGCACGAATGGCCGCAGGCGTGGACTTCGAGCGGATCGCCAGCGCGACCCAGCGTTTAGGCGAGCTGGAGACCGGGATGCGCAGGAATTTGCTGCGCTCGCTGGCCCTTGACGCTTTCGCCACCGCCCTGGAGCGCTGATACCAAAGTAGTATGCCCGAGTCGATTGTGTTGGGGATTCGGCTGTGGTAGGGTATCGCTAAGTTCACACCCGAAAGCCTCGGAGCGACCCACCGGAAATTAGCAAGACTTCAAGCGCTGTCTTCCGCCTCCGAGATGTTACTTGCCGAAAGGCCCGGTGTGCCTTTATGCCAGGAGCAAACACCATGAAAGATTCTATGGATGCCACCGCCGTAGGACGAGCTGTTGATCCGGAGGTGTTTGCCAATCGCAAGCTCATCCGCCCCGCCTTGAATCGCAACGACCATCCGCATTCAGACGGCGATCGCCGGGAGCGCAGTGGCGATCGCGCCGATCGTGGCGACCGCTCGAACGGCAAGAAGACCCCGCCGCCGGAGCAGACGCACGCTGAAAATTTCTACTATCAGAAGCAGATGCAGACCAAGACCCCCATGGTCCTGGTGCTGCAGGACGGCGAAGAGATTCACGGGGTCATCGAATGGTACGACAAGTACTGCCTTAAGGTGAATCGAACCGGCGCGGCCAATCTGCTGATCTATAAGCCCAGCATTAAATACATGTTCAAAGAAAGCGAAGCAGTGCCGCCGCAGAAGCGCTAGACCAGGCGCATCGGGAAGTTCTAGGCGATCGGCGCTAGGCTGCTTTCGCCGCCGCAGCTTTCTGCTGCGTGATTTTGCTGCGCTTGAACTCGCTCCAGTTGAGGACGATGTCCGCCAGCGGCACGGAGAAGATCACGCACATCCAGACCAGTACTTCGGTCGCCATCAGACTGTTGTCGAAGCCGACGATGCCCGAGATCACACGCACTTCCAGGAACACCAAAGCCACGGCATAACTGCGCGTCATCCATTGGCGGTGCTGCTGGATGTTCCCGCGCAGAACGAAGAACAGCGCAACTCCGGTTGTCAGCATCAGCAATCCGGCATCAGAGGCAGCGGCCATGGTGAAGGAACGCGGCGCGTGGCTGCGCTCGTTGAAGAACTGGATATAGGTCCCCAACGGCGCAACGATCATCACTCCGACGACGTAGATCCAGCCGACGGTCTTGTGCAGCTTGAGGTAGCGCTGCCGCAGACGATCGGAAAACTGCATCGGCCCGAGAAACAGGGCGCAAGCGCCGGCCAGACCGTGCGGCAGTAGCCACCACTTGAACGGCTGATAATGCTGCCAAACCGGGTCGGCGGGGTGAACCAGGAAGCTCTCGTTGTGGAATAGAACGTAGACCATCATCGATCCGACGAAGGTCCAGATAGCGATTCGGGGCCAGCTGCGTGACTGATTTGGCAGCCGCTGCGTTGCAGTGACCATTCGGCTTCACCTGTGGAGAAAGAGTGTGAAGCACTATAACCCAGCTCTGCTGAAGGAATGTGGAAAAAATGGCCGCTTGTCATACACGAAGCGGCAACCGGACGAAAGTTGATGATCACTGGCCCGCTTCGGGCTAAATCGAAGGGCGCGTTCGTGCCGCTTACAGCTTAGGCAGCACGATACCTTTCTGCGACTGGTACTTTCCTCCGCGATCCTTGTAGCTGGTCTCGCAGATCTCATCCGACTGGAAGAACAGAATCTGGCACAGGCCTTCGTTGGCATAGATGCGCGCAGGCAACGGCGTTGTGTTGGAGATCTCGAGGGTCACAAAGCCTTCCCACTCGGGCTCGAATGGCGTGACGTTGACGATGATACCGCAGCGCGCGTAAGTCGACTTTCCGACGCAGATGGTCAACGTGTCGCGCGGAATCTTGAAGTACTCGACCGACCGGGCGAGGGCAAACGAGTTCGGCGGAACGATGCAGACATCGGCTTCGATGCTGACGAAAGAACGCTCATCGAAGTGCTTGGGATCGACGATGGTGCTGTTGACGTTGGTGAAGATCTTGAACTCGTCGGCGACGCGCAGGTCGTAACCGTAGGAAGAGAGACCGTAGGAGATAACGCCTTCCCGGATCTGTTTTTCCGAGAAAGGATTGATCATGTCGTGCTCGGTGGCCATTTTGCGGATCCAGCGGTCACTCTTGATGGACATTGGGCTCCTGGGGGCCGAAACCCCGTTCTGTGAATTGCCGGCTGAGACGTGGGCGTGAAACTCCGCACTACCGGAGCAGGTTGTAAATCGAATACGTCATATTACGGAATGCTGCTATCGGTTGACAATGGCCGCGGCCTTCACTAGGATTCGCCCATCGGTTAATAACTCGAAGCCGAACTAAGACTTACCGCCGCTCCCGAAGTCGGATAGAATCTAAACACACTTGCCGATCGTGGCCACTACGCCCGGCGAGCGAACCCTGCGGAGCCACTTGTGATTAAACTTGACCTGATCAATGAAGTTGTCACCAAGACTGGCGTCACCAAGACTAAAGCGGAGATGGCGGTCGAAACCGTTTTTGAAAGCATGAAAAAATCGCTGGCACGCGGCGACCGTATCGAGTTGCGCGGCTTCGGCGTATTCACCGTTCGTCCACGCAAGACCGGCATCGGCCGTAACCCGCGCACCGGCGCCGAGGTCAACATTCCTCCCGGCAAAGCGGTGCGGTTCAAGCCCGGGAAGGAGTTGCAGTCCATCGAATAGCATGCTCGCATGGGATCGCAGGATCGGTCAGCGCGGTTCCTGGGCAGAGACAGAACGATGCTCTGCTTCCGCAAGCCGCGACTGATCATCCAAACAGCAAAAGATGTCAGACCCCACGCCGCCAATTTCTTATACCTTCGAGGTCCTTAGTCATCCCAAGGTACTCGTCTCCGCCCCGACGCGGAGCCGTCGCTATTGGCTGCATGCACTGCTGCTGCTAGTAACCCTGCTAACCACACTGGTCGTCGGCTCTCGCCTGGAATATAACTTCGCGAACAACTTGCCTGCCTTTGACGCCGACAGCCTGGTCTTTCCTTTATTTCATCCACAGTGGGTGTTGCAGCACCCAGCGCGGCTTCTGCTGGGCATTCCGTTTTCGCTGGCGCTGATGGGAATTCTTCTGGCGCACGAGTTCGGACACTTCATCCTGGCCGAACGATACGGCGTCTACGCGACGCTGCCGTATTTCATACCCGCGCCCACATTTATCGGCACGTTCGGAGCGCTGATTCGGATCAAATCGCCGATCCGATCGCGAAAAGCGCTGTTCGACATTGGCATCGCCGGACCGATTGCTGGATTCCTGGTCGCGGTGCCGGTGCTGTTCTGGGGGCTGGCGCTCTCCAAGCCAATGCCGGCCACCGCGACCGATTCCGCGATTGAGTTCGGCTATCCCCTGATCTTCCATATTGTCGATCGCGCACTGATGCCGTTCACGCATCACGCGGCTTCGCTGTCGAGTTTGTACCTGCATCCGATTGCGATTGCAGCCTGGGTGGGAATGTTCGCCACCGCGCTAAACCTGTTGCCCGGAGGCCAGCTCGACGGAGGACACATTACCTATGCGGTGTCTCCCCGAGCTCACAAGTGGGTCACGCGCAGCACGATACTGGTGCTGATCGGCATGGGGAAGTTCTGGCCCGGCTGGTGGCTGTGGGCGGTGATCCTCGCCTTCACCGGCATGCGTCATCCGGACGTTCCGCCCTGGCCTCCGATCAGTCCTAGCCGCCGCTGGCTCGCGGTGGTTGCCGCAGTGTTGTTGGCGTTGACCGTGATCCTCGCTCCCGTGCGGGGATCGTTCTCTGGCTCGTAGCCCCACGCTTTCGCGCATAAACAACGCGCCGGACGACTCCGGCGCGTCATGAGCACTGCGCTTGGTCAATCCCTAACCGTTAGCCTTCTGATGGCACTCGGCGCACTTGGTCGGAGCAGCCTTTCCGGCGGCATTCTCTTTCTTGTGACAATCGATGCAGAGGCCACCAGTTGCGGTCGGGTTGTGGAACGCTCCCTGCAGATTGGTCGTGACTGGCGGCGTGGCCGGCCTGGTGTGGCAATCGGTGCAAGCCTCCTGCGGAGACTTCGACGGCTTCTCCGGCTTCGACGCGTGGTGGCAGGCGTCGCACTTGGCGGCAACCTTCATATGCGAGGTGTGATCGAATTTCACCGCACCCATAGGAGCGCCTTTGAGAATGATGGGCGTCTTCGGCGCCGTCTGGGCAAACGCACCCGTGATCATAAAAAGAACAAAAAAGCCGAGTAGGACTACGAACAGATTCTTAAGCTTCACGACGCCTCCAGAAATGGCGATTTGACAGTGCCGCGGAGACCTGCAATGTTCCGGCTAGCAATTCCAATTCTAGGAAGGTTTGAACTGAGGTTCTGTGACGCAGGCGCCACAGGCCTGTGATAAGGAAATCCTGCAGGGAGAGCTGGCCTTCAGGCCAGCGTTCAGGCCGCTTATTGTTCTGGGGAGGCGGCTTCAGCCGACGGTACAACTGTGCGTTTTTCAGTAACCTGTGAAACCGTGCTCCGTGCAATCGTTTATGACAAATCCAGGCTAGAAGGTAACGCCGACCTCGAGAATCGTGGTTGGCTGGTCCAGATCTGGATTCATCAGGTAGGTTGTGAACTCAAGTTGCTTATAGGAGAAGCCGACAAGCAGGCCGCGCTGTGTGTCGAGGGTGGTGTGATAGGCCTTGGTGTGCTGCGCCACAAATCCAATCTTCAGCCAATCGAGCAGGGAATAGGTGAGCTCGGGCCAGCTGTAGAAGAAGCTGTTGGCCTGATTACCGGTGTCGAAGACGTATTCGCTGCTGCTGGCGAACTGCAGCTTCTTATAGGTCAGCGACAGCTCGCAGCCGGGCGCGATACCGGTAACGTCTCCGAAGACGCCGCCAATCATCGGCGTCACCGCGAGTTGAAGCTTCTTGCCCGCGCTGAAGTTGTATCCCGCCCAAAGCGAGCCGGTGCGCTGGTCTTCGTAATTGTAGCGAGCTTCCAGGTGCAGCCAGTTATGATCGGCCGTCAACACGGGACTGACATAGGACTGCCCCTTTGGCGCGATGTAGCCGTCCGTCGTGAGGGAGTAAGTCCAGGGTTGCTGATCCGGGGAACTGGCATGTGTCGGCGTCGCCGTCGGAGTTCCTTGCGCCCACAGCGCGGAGCAGAGCAGCAGAACACAAGCCAGCATCTCGACGTTGTGCCGGCGCCTCATCCGCCTAGGCCGATCGTCAGGCCAACCATCGCGCCGCCAATCAACACCATCGAGAGTCTCCAGCCCCAGGCGCTGTGTCCGGCGTAACGGCCGTAGGCGTGCCGCGCGACAAACAGCATGCCGATGGCAACTAGGGCGGAAACACGCGATGCTACGCGCATCCCGGGAAGCACGATGAACGGCAGCACTACCGGAAACGTCGACAAGAATACCAGCGAGAAAACTCCTGCTGCTCCGCGCCAAGCTTCGTTGCGCAGACGCGGGCGTTCTGGAGGTTCCGGCAGATCGTCCAATTTCTGCCGCATCGCCTCCAGCGCTGAAGGTGGAAGTACCGAAGCGAGAGCTACAGGAAGCTGGCCGAGAATGATTTGGTTTGCCTGTTCTGGTTCCTCGGCTTGATGAACCCGCTTGAGGACTTTAATGCTGTGCCCGGGCTCGCTTACGCAGGACATGACGTACATGATGCCATCGATCACGCCCCAGGCCGGATTGCAGCTGAGCGCCCCGATTAGCATCTCGCGGACCTGACGACGGTCGGCGCGCGCTACACGCAGTGAGACTGTGAAGGTGAGCACCATGATGACGCCGAAGCGAATTTCCGAGAATCGTTCAAGCGGATCGAGGAAGGGTTCGAAATGCCATTTCTTCTCGTCAGCTAGTGCCTGTGAGGCGACTGTGGCCATGGCCCTCAACTCCAAAACCGGGACAGCGATCCTGCAACCGGCGAGTGGGCATTCGCCTTACTAACGTTGCGTACCGCAGATGCTCGTTGACAGCGGTTTTTGGCTCCCGGACAATTGAGAGTAGCAGGAAAGGATCAAAAATGTTCCCCCAAGAAGGCGAAAGCGTACCTGAAGAGCCAGTAGAAGTACCTTCCGATAGAAGCGCGATTCTGAAGTGGGTGCTGCTGGCCGCCGGGGCGATCTATGTGATTGCTTCGCTCTATCTGATCTATGACATGCGGACTAGGATCGTCGGGCTCGAGCAGAAAGAAACTACGCTTCAAACGCAGCAAAGCGAGCTGGTAACACGGCTGTCCAATACCTCTTCAGAGCTGCGGCACGCGCTTTCGACCGAAGTCGACACCACCAAGCAGGAAATGGCCGCACGGGCGGCTGAATTAGAGAAGGAACAGAAGGCCGCTGCCGCCCGGCTCTCCGCCGCGCAGAGTCAGCAGGGCAAGCAGCTCGCCGATGTCAGCGGTGAAGTGAGCAGCGTTAAGACCGACGTCGGCTCTGCTAAGACCGACATCCAGAGAACCCAGACGGACTTGGCTGCCACCAACCAGAAACTCGAGCACGCCATGGGCGATCTCGGCGTGCAGAGCGGACTTATCGCTCACAACGCGTCGGAGCTTGAGGTCCTGAAGCACAAGGGTGACCGCAACTACTACGACTTCACCTTGCAGAAGGGCGCTCGCCAGCCCGTCTCGACTATCAGCCTGCAGCTGAAGAAGGTCGATCCCAAGAAGAGCAAGTTCACCTTGAACGTGATCTCCGACGACAAAACCATCGAGAAGAAAGACCGCACCCTGAACGAGCCGCTTCAGTTCTATACCGGGCGCGATCACATGCTGTATGAACTAGTGGTGTTCACCGCCGCCAAGAACTCTGTCACCGGCTATCTGTCGACACCAAAGAATGCGCCGACTCCGGTAACGCCATAAGCGATATCGCTAGGCCTGAAACGTCGGCGGAATGAGTCAGCCTCGGGATTGAGTTCGGATTAAGCGGGCCTTCAGGCCAGCGTCCAGCGTGTACATCCTCGTTTCAGGGTTCGGCGTCAGCCGACGGCGACACTGCACTTCCGCAAGAATCTCCGAGATTCTCGAGGTAAATCCCGTACCCACCACCATAATGCCTCTAGGCATGGGCGCTAAAGCGGCATATCTTAGTGGCACAAGAAATTCAAGTATGCGAAGCGCTGTCAGCAGTTACGGGAAGCCCGTGGTTTCGGCCGCACGGACTTCGGACAGCCTCGTTTCCAGCTAGCCGCTTTCTTCGAGAGCCAATATGGACAGAGACTCGATAATCCGATACCTGGTAGCGATCGTGTTGGCCGCCTACATTATCGTGGCGTCCTACTTCATGTACTTTTCCTACAGCGTCTACGAACTTCGGCCCCGGATGGCTGCTGTGGAGCAACGGGAGAAGGCCCTGGAGGACCAGCAGGCCGAGCTGAACAAAAAAGTTCACTCGCGCTTGACGGAGTTCAAACAGACGCTGACCACCGAGGTCGGCACGACCAAGCAGGAAGTGACTCTGCGGACGGCTGAACTGGAAGCCCAGCAGAAGGCTGCCGCCGCTAAGCTGGCCGCGGCCCAGACGCAACAGGGCAAACAACTGGCCGTTGTCAGCGGCGAAGTCGGGAGTGTGAAGTCTGACGTTGGCGCTGCCAAGGCCGACATCCAGAAGACGCAAACCGAACTGGCTGCGACCAGTGCCAAACTGGCGCGAGCTACGGGCGACCTCGGCCTGCAGAGCGGCCTGATCGCGCACAACGCCTCGGAGTTGGACGAGCTGAAGCACAAGGGCGACCGCGAATATTACGATTTCACCCTGCAAAAAAACACGCGCTCGCGGGTGGCCAACGTGAGCCTGGTGTTGAAGAAGGTCGATCCCAAGAAGAGCACCTTCACCCTGAACGTGCTGGCTGACGATAAGACGATCGAGAAGAAAGATCGCACTATAAGCGAACCTTTGCAGTTCTATACCGGAGCCGATCACGTTCTGTACGAGCTGGTGGTGTTCACGGCCGACAAAAACAAAGTCACCGGATACCTGTCGACGCCGAAGAATGGCGCACCGCAGGCGACGGCCGAAACCACGACGGCGCGTTAAGGCCGTCTCGCGCGAAATGTAAGACGATCTTGCGCGAAGAACATAAGACGATGCGTCAGGATTAACCGTTTCGTGCTGGCAGACTCCCGCCTCGCGAAGCGAGACGTAAGAGGTTTAGCCCAGTGCTTCAGCGCTGGGTATGCATTCCCACATGGCGCGTCGTCCCTTAAGGGACGACGGAGAGCAGGTCCCTCCGCGCGGGCTGAAGCCCACGGTTGGGATGGCAAATTCTGGGGGTTGTGCCATCGCATCTCACGACAACGGCTTCCGGCCATGAAAACTTGTCGGATCGTAACGCGTCACCGTCCTCAGCTTCCAAAGTATCCAACAAGTATTCCGATTCCACGTTTTAAATAGATCGAAACGTACGGAAAATCCAACCGGCAGGCGCTCACCACCACGCCCCCAAAAGCGCGGCAGATTACCGCCAGCAGGCGTGGCCACGAGCAGCGATACTTACGCAGCAGATGACCCTGTCCCACAGAGTAAGGGTAGTTGGTTCTGCGAATGCGCGCCAGATCCCTAAGCTCGGGATGAAAAACCTTCAGCCCAGGCTCGAACCACACCTTGAATCCGGCCTTCATCGCTCGCAGAAAATAGTCGGTCTCCTCGCCCGATTGATATTTCGTACTGGCGCCCACGCCGATCGATTCGTCCATGCATCCGACAACCCCTGCCACTTTTCCGCGCATGAACAGCATCGACGACTGCACCATCCACACGCTTCGCTCCGGAAATAGGCCGATGGGCTGATCTGTGCAAAGCCCCGGCGCTGGCGGATCTTTCGGAACCATTGGCTGGCCTTCCGGGTTGCACTCCACCACACTGAGCATGTCGATCACCGGATGCTCCTCAAACCACGTTACGACGGACTGCAGCAGATCGGGCGGATACCAGCAATCATCATCGGGAAAGCTGAGAATGTCACCTTGAGCCATCGGTAACGCAGTATTGCGGCTGCGGGCGAGGCCGTGCTGCGTGGAATGAAAATACCTCTGGCGAAATGAATGTCGCTTCAGAAGCTCCTCAACCCCGAGCTTGTCACTCTGGTCGACCACCAGCAACTCGACGTTTCGGTACGTCTGCTGCTCGAGATGCAGCAGAAAGTTATCGAGCTCCTTCTGCCGGTTTCGCGTGGCGACAATGAGCGAAATTGTGGGTGCTTTCGACACTGCGGACTCTGGCCTGGTCATGGATGAGAGGAGAAAGAAGAGTAATAAACTACCCGAGCCTTGAATTCAATTCCGCCAGCGCAGCCCGCGGGAAACAGAAGAATACCATTCCATTTTGGCCGGCTCGATGCGGGATGCATCCAATCCAACATGGCTGGAACCAAAAAGTCGTCCAAAACTGCTCCTAACAAGATCACCGACGGCGCCGTGTCCGCTGAGGAATTGAAGCATGGGTTTCCCCGTATCGCGCTGCCAATCCAGCCGCCGTATCCGCCAGTGGAGGCAAAGCTGGTCGACGAGATTCCGCGCGGTAACGATTGGCAATATGAGCCCAAGTGGGATGGCTTTCGCTGCCTGGCCTTCCGCAAGGGCGGTCAGGTGTTGTTGCAGTCGAAGGCTGGCCAGCCGCTGGGACGATATTTTCCGGAGATCGTTACTGCACTGCAGAAGCTGAAAGCCACCGAGTTTGTCTTAGACGGCGAGATCGCGATTCTTCACGGCGGCCACCTCTCATTCGACGATCTGCTGCTGCGCATTCATCCGGCTGCGAGCCGCATTCAGAAGCTGTCGAAGGAAACCCCCGCAACCTACCTGCTTTTCGATTTGCTCGTCGATGAAAAGGGGAGGTCTCTCGTAGCGCTGCCGCTGTCCGAACGACGCGAGCAACTGCAGCGGCTAATGAAGAGCTTCGGCAAGCAGAAATCAATTCGCCTCTCGCCTGCGACCCGCGATTATGCTACAGCGCAGCGTTGGATGAAGGAACTGGCGGCCAGCGGCTTCGATGGCGTCATCGCGAAAGAGCTCGACTGTGCCTACGCGCCGGGTGAGCGCACCGCCATGCGCAAGATAAAACGCATCCGCACGGCAGATTGCGTGGTCGGAGGCTTTCGCTACGCCAGCAAGGGCAGGGAAGTGGGTTCGCTGCTGCTCGGCCTCTATGACCAGGACGGCAAGCTCAATCACGTAGGCTTTAGTTCGAGTTTCACCGCGCCCGAGCGCAAGAAACTGAAGTCGCTACTCAAGCCGTACATGGGTGGATCGGGCTTCACCGGACACGCGCCGGGTGGTCCCAGCCGCTGGAGCACCGAGCGCAGCGGCGAATGGGAGGCGCTGAAGCCGAAGCTGGTCTGCGAGGTTCGCTACGACCATTTCTCCGGCGGCCGCTTTCGCCACGGCACAAAATTTCTGCGCTGGCGTCCGGAGAAGAGTCCGCGCAGCTGCACGTATGAGCAGCTGGAATCGACGAAGGGGAAGACCGGGTTGAAGGAAATCTTGGTGGCGTAGAACAGCCGGGTTGTCGGCTATTAGCTGTCAGCGATCAGTCAATGCGCGGGAGGTCATACCGGCGGTTCATTCCGTTTGGTTTTGCTGCGCCGCCAGTTTCAGATACTTATCCTGATTCGCGCGATCGCCGAGCTGGGCGTAGGCGAAGCTCATGTGGACGAAGGCCTCTGTTCGGATGGCTGGCATATGTTCGGTCGCGTTTTGGGTCAGGTCAATCACCTTCTGCAATAGCTCAAGCGCCTGTTGTGGATGATGGTGCTCTTCTTCGTAGATCCCGATGTGCAGATACGGAAAGGGAAACTGCGGATCCATCGCCGCCGCAGTACGGAAGTGCGCCATCGCAGCCTCACGCTCACCCTTTTGCTGCAAGGTTTCCCCAATCACGTTCTCGGCCATCGCATTGTTGGGCACGGCTTCCGTCGCGTGCGTCCACAGAGCTAGATCATCGGTCCAGTAACTGAGCTGACGGCTCGTCGCCGACGCCAGTAACAACAGAATGGCGATGCTTCCGATGGGCAGCAGTATCTGCGCGGCACGCCAGCGCTCAGCCCAGTCGGCCACGGCCCAACACAGTGCGATGAACAGTCCGACGAATGATACGTATCCATAACGGTCCGCCATGGCGTGGTTGCCGACCTGTACTACTTCGATCATGGGAACCAGCGTGCCCAGGAACCACAGCCAGCCGACGGCGAGATATCGATAGCGTCGAGCCGCTAGTGCCAGCGCCGTGACCAACAACAGCAACAGTAGCGATCTCACCAGTTGCCCCATCGGCGGCGAACCGTGCGCATGAGGATAGAAGAAAGCCAGGTTTGTCGGCCACACCGCATGGCTCAGGTACCGTACGTACGTCACGATCGAGTTGCCGAGACGCACCGTGAACGGATACGAGTTCAAGCCGCCTAGCGTGCGATTCGCCCACTGCGCCTTCATGGTCAAATAAGCGCTACCCGCCGACAGCGCCAAGAGGGGAATCTTTTCCAGCACAAGCCAGTAAAAGCTCTTGTCCGCAAGAGCATGGCCGGGAGTTTCTCCCGCCAAGTGTCCGTCCGGCAGGGGTTCGGCTGGAGCAAACATGCGACCCAGCGGCCAGTAATCCCACAGCAGCAGCACGAACGGCAGAGTGATGATCTGCGGCTTCGACATCAAGCCCAGCGCGAACAGCAGCGCCACCACCAAGTAGCGGCCCATCGCCGGCTGGCGCGCATACCAGCGGTAGGCGATCATTGTCAGCAGAAAGAAAACCATGGCCAGCACGGTCTTGCGTTCCGCGACCCAGGCAACCGGCTCGACATTCACCGGATGCAGCGCATAGATGGCCGCCACCACGAAGCTGCGTCCGACATAGCCGGTGGCTTTCCACAGCAGCCAGAAGAGCAGCACGGCGTTGAGCGCATGCAGCAGCATGCTGGTTTCGTGGTGCCGTCCGGGGTCCATGCCGAACATTTGGATGTCGAGCGCATGTGACAGCCAGGTCAGCGGGTCCCAGTTAGCGTAATGAAACGTGGTGAACGACCACTTGACCGTGTCCCAATTCAGGTGCTGAAGGTGAGCGTTGTTGACCACATATCCGTAGTCATCGATGTGGATGAACGGGTGCTGCTCGACCGGCGCATAGACCGTCAGTGTCGCCGCGACGACGATGAAAGCCAGGAGAGCGCATTGGATTTCCGGCGAAAGCACGCGCCGAAGTTGTTGTTGGATGGGGAAGCGGCCCATAGGTCGTTCATCGAAGATAACACCGCACCCTGAACCAGGTCATACGAACGCAATGGGTAACCAACCCAAGGGATTCGACAAACGAAAACAAAAAGCCAAGCGCAGGAAATCCGGCTTGGCTTCTGTTGGTAAGGTTTAGCCGAGAGCTTACGGCTGATAGCCGCTTACGCGGCGGCTGCTGCACGACTGCGGCTGAGGACTACGTAACGTTCGGACGCCAACATAATGCCGTGCAAATCGTCGCAATGGCAGCAATCGACTGCGCCCATGGCCAACGCCTCGGACCACATGCGGTCGTCAGCCAGCCGATGAATGCAGACGACAGCCGTGGCAGGGAAGTCGTGGCACAACTCCTTAAGTTCGCCGAGATTCAGTAACTCCAGATCAACGACCGCAAAGGGTGCGCGAAAGCGCGCGACCGCGGACTTGAGCTCCTGCGCGGAGCCGGCGACCACCAGGTTGCGAAACTCCTTACGCAACGATTCTCCCAGGCGTTGCGCCGACCTTGCGTCGTGGTGAGCGAGAACAGCATTGATAGGCCGCATGACGTGCTCCTCTAAAATGATGGAGGATGACGACTGCCATCCAAATCGAAGTCTTGGCTGACGAACTCCGCACCCCACGGCACGGCAACTTTGATGGAAGACGACGTGGCTTACGTTACTTGGATTCGCCGGAGGATCCTGCCGATTCAAACGCTTCTGCCTGAAGTTTTCCATTCCGCTTCAGCAGAATCTCTACCTTGCCTTCGGCCTCTTCCAGTTCTTTTCTGCAGGAACCTGAGAGCTTCATCCCTTCGTCGAACAATTCCAGAGCCCGATCGAGTGGCACATCGCCTTTTTCCAATTCTCCGACGATCTTCTCCAGACGATCCAGACACTCTTCAAACGTGGGCAAGCTGGAAACTCCTTGGCTCCGATTCTAGTGCAAATCGGGCAGGATAGATGTGAAAATTTACCGCGCCAATGCATACCGCCGGCTGAAGCTGGCTCTCTCGGGTTTAGCTGCCCGGACGCGGATCCGAAGTTCCGCTCTACCCGGTCGTCGTGCTTCAGCCGGAGCTCGGGCATCTATGGTCCAAACATGGTATGCGGCGGAACATTGGTGTCACCCTGAGCGCAGGCGTCGTCGATGTTGCCGCGCCGAACTCGAGGGATCCTACCCCTCGCCTACACCACCGCGCTCTGACTGCTGCCGCCCAGCGCCTCCAGCACATCCACCGCGCAAGAGTAGCGGCCAAACGGAGCGCTGATCTGCGCGCCCTGCACCATGTCCTTCACCGCGGCCAGCATGTCGCGTGCGATAGCCACTCCTTCCGCGCGAGCCGCATCGGCTGTCGTGGCTCTGGCCATGCGGGCGAAGACCTCGTCAGGGATCGACACCCGCAGCTCGTTCTTCATGAACTCGGCGTTGCGGGTCGAGGTGAGCGGCCAGATGCCGGCGACTATCGGCACGTTGCAGTGCTCGATCTTCTTCATGAACTCTTCCAGCAGGCGAATGTCAAAGACCGGCTGAGTAACCGCCATCTCTGCCCCAGCTTCGACTTTGTATTGGAAGCGCCGGATCTCTTCGTCGATGTTCGGACTGCCGGGATTCGCCCCTACCGCAATCACGAACGCCGTTGAGTTGCCGGTGGGATTGCCTCCAATGTCCAGGCCGCGATTCAGATTGCGAACGATGTTGACCAACCCGATGGAATCAACATCGAACACCGCCGTCGCATCCGGATAGTCGCCCATCTTCGGTGGATCGCCCGTGATGCAGATCAAATTGCGAATACCGATGGCGCTCGCGCCCAGCAGGTCCGATTGAATCCCCAGCACGTTGCGATCGCGGCAGGTGTAATGCAGGATGGGCTCGATGCCAATCGTCTGCTTCACCAGCAGGCAGAGCGCCTGATTGCTCATGCGCGCTGAAGCCCGGGGGCTGTCCGGAATATTGACCGCGTCCACACCCACCGACTTCAGGAACTTTGCACCTTCCAGTTCACGCCTGGCGTCAATGCCCCGCGGCGGCACGATCTCTACCATGGTCACGAACTCACCAGCGGCTACCTTGCGGCCGAGTTCGGAGCGCTCCGACAGCGGAGGCGGATCAACCGGCTTGGCTTCGGTGGTCTTCGTAACCTTGTAGGCTGATACGCGCGCGTTTCCGACCTTGAGAAAGTGCTTCATCATGTGCGTATGCTCGGGGGTCGTGCCGCAGCAGCCACCGATCAGGCGTACGCCCACCGTGACAAAGCTTTCCATGAAGTTTGCCATGTACTCCGGCGAGCATAGATAGATATTCCGGCCCTCCACTGAGCGCGGAGTGCCGGCATTGGGCTGTGCCGAGAGCGGTAGAGAGGTTACGGCACGTACGCGTTCCAGCGCGTCGAGCATCGCTACAGGTCCAACGCTGCAATTACAGCCGATGACGTCGGCGCCCCACGCTTCCAGCTGGGGGGCATAGTGCTCCGGGCTGGAGCCGTCCAGACAGTTGCCATCCTCATCGATGGTGACCTGCGCCACCACCGGCAGCTCGGGATTCACATCGCGGGCGGCGAGAATCGCCTGGTGCATCTCTTCCAGGTAACCAAAGGTTTCGAGGATCAAGAGGTCGACACCTTCGTCGTTCAGTGCTGCGATCTGCTGACGGAAAGCCTCGCGGGCCTCTGATAGGGCAATCTTGCCCAGGGGCTCAATGCGGACGCCCAGGGGGCCAACGGCTCCAGCGACGAAGGCGTCGAAGTTCTTCGTAGCCTCCCGCGCAATACGGGCGCCCTGGCGATTGATGTCCACCAACTTGTCGACACAACCATGTTTGGCCAAGCGAAACGAATTCGCTCCGAAGGTGTTTGTTTCAATGACCTCCGCGCCGGCCTGGAGGTAGTCCTGATGGATGCCGCGGATCAGGTCAGGCGCCGAGAGGTTCAGCTCGTCGTAGCAACGATTGATGAAGATCCCTTTGGAGTACAGCAGGGTACCCATGGCGCCGTCACATAAAACAGCGCCCTTCTGCAACCGGGAAAGAAATCCTGTTGACATGGTCTTTTGTAACTGCGGTTAATACGGCTTTTTGAAACTTTACACTGAAAATGGTGCACAGCACCATTCGGTTCAGCGGGACCCGGAAATAGGCATAGCCGACGGAGCCGGGCGCTCGGCCTACTCTGTTATAATTCAACGGTCTACAGCACCTCATGCGAAATCATCATGTCTCATTGGGCCACCGGAGTAAGCGGCTTGCCGCTGTGCTCCCGGCCATCGTCGTTGTCCTTACGCTGGTGGCTTGCGGAAGCAGCAATCCCAACACCACGCCGACCAGCAATGCCAAAAATCGTGCCTTCATCAGCAATGCCTACACGGGTAATTTGCAGATCGTGGACACCCAGAACGACACCACGCCGCTGACGGCGTCCTCCTACGATCAGAACGGTAACCTGGTGCAGGGCCAGCCGGTAACCATCACGGTTACGAATACGGCGACCTTTGAGGCGGAAAGCCCTGACCACACCGTGACTGCGGTTTACGACCCAACCACCTTTACGATCTGGTTCGTCACCAACTCTACGGAGACGACCGCGGGCGATGTTCCGCTCAGCAGTTCCACGGGCATGTTCTTGTTCTCTCCCGACAGCGCTACGATGTACGCGCCGGAGCCGAACCTGCCGGTTACGAACAAGCATCCCGGTGGAGTCGAAGTCGTCACCCGTTCCAGTGCGACCATTACCGCAAGCTACGCCGTACCCTCGGCCAGCAAGATTGCGCTGAGTCCCAGTGGACAATACCTACTGGTTTTCGCCGACAATTCCGACTCGGTGTTCCTGATCAACCTGATGGCGACCACGGTCACGCCGGTTGAGATCACTGGATTTGCGCGTCCGGTCAATGCCTTCTTCAGCAGCGACAACAACACGGCCTGGGTCATTAACTGCGGGCCTGAGTGCGGTTCCAGCAATCCGGCCTCGGTGGCGGCGTTGGATATTCCGAAGCAGAAGATCACCTCTACCGTCCCGGTAGGCGGCGCCAGCGTCGGCTATCTCAATAGCTCAACCTTGTATGTTGCCGGCAGCCCGGTTCCTCCGGGAACGACTTCAACGTACGACGCAGTCAATGTCAGCAACATGACCCGCATCACCGCCAACTCGGTCGCGATCGGTGACGGCTTCCATACCAGCATGGCGTTGGCGCCCAATAACAAGCTCTATATCGGCGCCAGCACTTGCAGCAACACCGTCACCGGCTGCCTGTCGGTAGTGGATGTCAGTAGCAATACGGCCGACTCGGCCCTGCCTCCGCGAGGCGCGATCACATCCCTGATGTCGGTGTCGGGGCGCAATGTGATTTACGCCATTGAAGGTGGCTACCTGCATATCTACGACAGTGAAAATGACCAGTTGCAGCCTACGCAAATCACTTTCACCGGAGCCCTCTTCGGCATCGTGCAAGTCGACCCGCTGGGGCAGTAACTCGAGAGATCCAAATTGCGGGCACCCCGTTTCTACTTGGCGCCTGAATTTGCCTGAACCTTGTAAAAAATTGCCATCACCAGCGCCGTATTTCGGCAGGAGGGATCCGTTTGCCCGCGACCAGACGCAGATCCCTCCCTTCGCTGAAGCGGTTTGTCTTGTGACAATTCAAATATCGAGACGCGGTCGCGGCGATTGCCGGCATGTCCGGCGGCAGAACATAGACTGCCGCCCCGTTTCTATTGCGGTTCCAGCGTGAGCCGATGCGCGGCAGCATGGTGGACTGCTTGCGGCGAAAACGGCAGCGGGAACGTTCGCCCGTGGTAGTAGGCGTCCCACTGATCGTTGTAATGATCATCGAAGATGTCGCCCGACTGACCGTTGACAATGTTCAGGGTTGAGTCGTCGAGCTCGGCGAAGTCGACGGTCAGGCGCTCCGACGGCGCGAAGTCCGGAGCTACCTGCATGATCGTATGCTCGTCGCCCGGCCAGGGCTGGCTGCCGGTACCTGCGGTCTTCTTCAGAATGGGGAAGTGGCTCCAGAAAGGATGCGTCACGTCGACACGGTGCACGCGTCCCCAGCGCCATAACGAAAGAGCGTGCGCTGCGCCGCGATCTGAGACTGCGGCTTCTACCGCCGCCGTCAGCAACTGGTCGTAGCTGCCGTAGCCGCGGGGCAGCCACCGCGTGGGCTCGTGCGTCAGCACTTCTTCCAGCCATACCGGCTCCGGAAACCAGCGGTACAGCGTCCAGTCGTCCCCGAGCTTGGCCTTGAGCAGCATTCTTGTTAGCTTGTCGCGGGAGTAGACCGCGATCGTCGCAGCAGCCGAGTCGACATCCATCGTGCCATCCCAGTTGCGCATGATTTCGGCCGCTTCTTTGGCACGCTTCGACGCGTTAGGCGTGTGATCGATGGAGTAGACAAAGCGCTCCGCGCAGAACCGATCGAACGGCGACACTACATCCGTCTGGATCGTGAGCATGTCGGCGGGCGTGAACTTCTTCGGCTCGCTCAACAGCTTGTAGAGGCGCTGCGTGCGATACGGCGACATCCATTCGATACTGAGCGGATACGGATAGTCATCGGGCGTGATTCGTCCGTTCGCGGTCGCGATGATTCCCGATGGCGGATCGTAAATGCTGGGCAGCGTGTCGAAGGGCACGTACCGGGTCCACTCGTGCGTGTCATCCTCGCCGGGCACCGGCGTGGAGCCATCGCCACTGGCGCGAATCGGAATTAGGCCAGTCGCCTGATATCCAATATGGCCGTCGACATCGGCGTAAACTACATTCTGCGCGGGCGCTCCGAATTGCGTGAGCGCCGCCTGGAACTGGTGCCAGTTCTGCGCCGAGTCGATAGCGAACAGCGGAACCCGTGAGGCTTGCGGATCCAGGGCCGTCCACTTCAATGCCAGCCTGCGAGTCTCACCGGGCACGAGGTCGGTGATGATCGGCCCATGACGGGTCGTGACCACGTCGAGCGTGATCTCCGAGCCACCTTTCACGCGGATAATCTCCCGGCGATGCTGCGGCTGCGCCCAACCCTGCGGCGTCAGATACTGCCCCTGGTCATTGAACTTCTCGACGTAGAGGTCTTCGACGTTCGGACCAAGATTGGTGAATCCCCAGGCGACCCGCTGGTTGTGCCCGACGATGACGTATGGCAGCCCCGGCAGGGTCACTCCAGCGACGTCGAAGCCGCCGGCCGTAAGGTGCGCCTCGTACCAGATGTTGGGAATCTGCAGCTGCAGGTGCATGTCATTTGACAGCAGCGGCTTGCCCGTAACGGTATGCGCTCCCGAGAGCACCCAGTTATTGGAGCCGGGACGGAGATGCTGGTCCGCGTAGATTGGACCCACCGCAGCTGCCCGCAGGCCTTCCAGGAATCGGCCTGACGCGGGGAGTAGATGCGTCTGAGCTTCGTCGGTTTCAGCAGCGCGGTGGAAGAGCGAACCTGCAGGCCCGCGTACCGTCGCATTGAGACCGTGGGCCTCAGCCCCGCGCCCTTCTGACCCGCTTTTCTGCTTCGGCGCCGCCGGCTGCTCCTCTTCGTCCTCATCCGGCGTCAACTCTCCCGGCGCGTCATTTTCAATCGAACTCGGCGGAATGGGGGGATGATCGCGCCACGATGTGTTCACGAACAGATCGGCAGTCAACTCCGGTCCCAGCCGGGCCAAAATCTTCTCCTTCTCCAGCTTGTCCTTGTAGAGCCCGTGATTCAGAAACTCCGTCATCGACAGCCCGACCAGCAGCGAGTCTTCGACGGTCCAGACGTGCGGCGCGTAGCCCAGGAAGCGGAACTCCAGCGGCAGCGTCTTGCGATGCTGCTCGATATAGGCGTTGACGCCTGCCGCGTAGGCTTCAAACTGTGTCCGCGTTTGCGGATCCATCTGCGCCGTAGCCTTCTCGGCCACTTCGCGCAGTCCGAGGATGCGATTTTCGCGATCGAACTTCAAGTAATCGCTTCCCAGAATCACCGCCAGATCGCCGGAAGTAAACCGCCGCAGCATATCCATCTGCCACAGTCGGTCCTGTGCGGTGACATATCCCTGCGCGAAAAGGAGATCGGGAAGATTGAACGCCGAAATGTTCGGCACTCCTCGTGCGTCGTAGGTAACCGTGACCGGCGCAACCAGCCCTGAAAGGTGCAGAGCGCCGTCTCTGTGCGGAGCGGAATTCTGGACAGCGCGGTAGAACCAGTAGTCGAAGCCGAGAAATGCCACCAGCAACAACACCAGAACGATGATTACGATACGAAGCGCGAGCCTGGGTCCGGAGGGGCGAACAGCGGGAGCATTAACGTGCATGGGAAACTTCGATTATAGAGCGGCCAGAGTGAGACTGCGTGGGGACTGTCGCCGGGTCCGAAGAATAACCGAAGTTGTCATCACGACGACCGCTTCAGCGAAGGAGGGATCTGCTTCTTGTCGCAGACAGCAGATCCCTAGCGCCAAAACAGGGCACTCCTGATGACAATTTCTTGGGGTTCGGTGAGGCTCGGAGACGGAGTGTGGCTGGGACCGAGGCCGAGGCTACACCCGCTTGCGCAGCTCCCGCCGCAGAATCTTGCCGGACGCCGTCCGCGGCAAATTCGGCACGAAGTAGATTTCGCGAGGCATTTTATAACGCGTCAGCCGTTCGGCGACGAAAGCCTGCAGCTTCTCCGCGGTCTGCTGATTCGACGGCTCGCCTTCGCGCAGCACGACGAATGCGCAGGGAATCTCTTCGCCCGCCGCATCGGTGCGCGAGACCACACCGCAATCGCGCACCAAAGGATGCTCCAGCATCACACTCTCGACCTCGGCGGGCGCGATCGAGAATCCCTTGTACTTGATCATCTCCTTGCGGCGATCGACCACGTAGTACATTCCCTGCGCATCGACGCGAACGATGTCTCCGCTCCAGTACCAGCCGTCACGCAACACGGCGTCGGTTGCATCGGGAGCCTTCCAGTATCCCTGCATAAACTGCGGCCCGCGCATCACCAGTTCGCCGATTTCGCCAGGCGCGACTTCGTTGCCCGTTTCATCGACTACCCGGCAATCGGTCTGGACCACGGGCGCGCCGATCGAGTCGGGCCGGTACAGCTCCGGAGCCAGATAGCCAAGATGTGTCACCGGCGAGGCCTCGGTCATTCCGTAACCCTGGCGGATAGGAATTCCGGTACTCGCGGTAAACCTTCGCGCCAGCTCCGGCGCCAACGGCGCGGCGCCCGATTTAACCCAGCGCAGATGATGATCACGAGGAAATTTTCCTTGCTCCGCCATCTGGCAGTACGTCAACAGAGTTGGCGGAACGCACAGCGTGACCGTCACTGCGTCTTCCACCATCAGGTGCACCGATTGCTCGCAGTCGAAGCGGGGCATCAGCACCAGCGTCATTCCGGCAATCAGCGCCAGATTCAAGCCCACCGTTAATCCGTAGATGTGATACAGCGGCAGGAAGCAGAGCATCACATCGTCCGCGGTAAACGCTCCGTACTCCTCCGGAGTGAGCGTCTGATAGACATTGGCGACCAAGTTGTAATGCGTCAGCATCACGCCCTTGGGCATGCCGGTGGTGCCGCTGGAGTAGGGAAGTGTGGCCAGTGTCGATTGCGGAGCCTGCCGAGGCGTGGGCAGGGGCACGCCTCCAGTGGCCTCGAAAAGCGTGTCGAAGGTCTCCGAGCCGCTCGGGCCCGGCGTGCGAACTGTGTAAACATTGCGCAGTGCCGGTAATCCGCTGAGATCGATTCCAGTGAGCAACGAGCCGTCCGTGATCAGCGCGACGGCTTCCGAGTTTTCCAGTTGGTACCGTACCTCGCGGTCGCGATACGTGGGATTCAGCGTAGTGGGTACTGCGCCGGCGAGCATCGCGGCGTGGAAGGCGACGCCGAACTCCCAGCAATTCGGAAGAAAAATGGCGACCCGGTCTCCGGGCTTGATGTCGGCGGCGACCATGCCTGCCGCTGCCATATCGACCATCTCTCCGTAAGCGGCATAAGTAATCCGGCACGGTGGCGTGCAGGAAGCATCCACGATAGCTACCTTGGCGTGATGCCGATGGCAGGAGTCCAGCACGACTTCATGCAGAAATCTGCCCACGGGATCGGCAAAGAGTCTGGTACGCGGGAGTGCAACAGAACTTGCCATAACTGGTGCCGCAAAAGTCTATCAGTTTACGACGCTGGGCAAGTGGTGTTTATCGGTAGGAGCGGTCCCTCTTAAAGAATACGACGCGGCGAAGCCTGTTTTGTCACCGGCTAAGTCTTATTTGGTCACGCCTCCCAATTTGGTATCCTGCACGCCTACCCACCATGCGAGGACTCCGGGACAAACGCGTGCTCATCACCGGCGGCGCCAGCGGCATCGGAGCAGCAACGGCCGCTCGCTTCGTCGAAGAGGGCTGCCGCGTCGTAATTCTCGATCGCGATGCTGCGGCGTGTGAGAAGCTACAGTGCGAACTGCCTGGACTCGTCGGCAGCTTCCTGGCCGATGTCAGCGTCCCGCGCGAGGTGCAGCACGCCTTCGGGAATGCGATTGTCGGCTTAGGTGGCCTCGACATCGTCATCAACAACGCCGGCATCAGCATTCGTCAAGGGTTCCTCGACATCACGCCTGAGCAGTGGAGCCGAGTTCTCGCTGTGAACCTAAGTGGCGTCTTCTACGTCGCCCAGGCTGCCGCTCGACACCTGATGGAGCGCGAGGGCGGCGTGATCCTGAACATGGCCTCCACGAATGGGATCATTGGCCACTCGTTTTATGCAGATTACAACGCCACCAAGGCGGGCGTGATCGAGCTGACAAAATCGATGGCGCTGGAACTCGCGCCCAAGGTCCGGGTGAATGCCGTCGCTCCCGGATACGTGCTCACGCCAATGCAGCGCGCCGAGTACACCGACGAGATGCTGGAAGCGGTGAACGGGAAGATTCCGCTGCGCCGCCACGCCAAACCGGCAGAGATTGCCGCGCTGTTCGCATTTCTGGCGTCCGACGACGCAGCCTACATCACGGGAAGTGTCTATGTGATCGATGGTGGCGAGACGGCAGGCGGGCTGGCAAGTTAGTTCTCAGTGAGTAGTGGATAGCGGGTAGTTTGATAGGACAAGGAGCACTCCGAACTCTCGCCCCCATCGTCGATTGCTAGAGTCAACTCACAAAGTTCAACCACCCATTTTTACGCACATGTTTACCCGCTCGTCTCTACCCACTAGCCCCTGACCCCTGCCTTCAAATTCCCAGCCCTGTGACTCGCCACCCGGCCCCATGCACCTTGTGGCGGATGTTCAAGGTGATCAGCAGCGCGGTCATGGCTTCCACGATGCGAGCGTTTTCCAGCTTGCCGCCGTCAACGGCGCGTACTCCGGGAATCTTCAAAGCCAGGTCCGACGCGACCTGGCGCGCCCGGTCGTCGTCGCTGCACACGATTACGTCGCAATCGACATCGCCGTCAGTGTTGAGGACCGTTGCCGAAAGGCTGTGAAAGGCTGCTGCGACCTGTACGTTCTTGCCGACAATTTCCTGGGCCTGCTCGGCCGCCGATCCCTGCCACACGCCCAGCACGCGCGTGGGCCGTCCGCCCACTGCCGCCGCCAGCGGAACTGTCGCATCGATAAGCACAGTGCCCGGACGGAACGCTGGCTTGAGCTGCTTCAGCAGTTCCGCCTGTCCCGCGAACGGAACTGTTAGTACCACAATGTCGCACATCTTGACTGCGACCGCGTTCTCCACGCCTTCAACGCTGCCCAGCGCTTCCGCCTTCTCCGCTATTTGCACGGCTGCAGCCTGCGCCCGCGCTCCGTCCCGCGAACCGATGACGATTGACTCGCCGGCGCGAGCCAAGCGCAACGCCAGCCCCGACCCTTCAGGACCCGTCCCCCCGACAATAGCGATCATGCGTTTCCGCCAGCCGCGACCGGCTCAACCGGCGTACCGGGCGCGGGATAGATGTATTGGGTGTAAACCGTATTGCGTTGTGCAGGCACTCGGCCCAATTCGTGAATGCGCTCCTGGAACTCCGCCGTCGAGGTGTACTGCCCGGCCGTCGATCCCGCCAGCCGTGAAATGTTCTCCTCGAATAACGTGCCTCCGTAGTCGTCAGCGCCGGCCAGCAGCGCCAGTTGCGACAACTCGCGGCCCAGCTTCACCCACGAAACCTGTATGTGATTGATCGATCCGGCCAGCAGCAGTCGCGCCAGGGCATGAACTTTCAGATGCTCCGTGACCGTCCCGCCGTCACGGGCCAGCCCCTGTGCGAAGAGCAAGGTGTTGTCGTGAATGAAGCCCAGCGGCACGAATTCGGTGAAGCCTCCGGTGCGCGACTGGATCTCGCGGAACAGCAGCATCTGGTCGACCCACTGCCGGCAACTCTCGGAATGGCCGTACATCATAGTCGAGGTGCTGCGGATACCGCACTGGTGCGCCGTCTCGATCACCTCGCACCATTGCGCCGAAGTCAGCTTGTTGCGTGAAAGCACGTGCCGCACCTGGTCGTCGAGGATCTCGGCCGCAGTGCCGGGCAACGTGTCGAGCCCATTTTCCTTCAGCATCAGCAGGTATTCGCGCACGGGCATGCCCGTGAGTTCGACGCCGTAAACCATCTCCATTGGCGAGAAGGCATGCGCGTGCATCTTCGGTGTTGCCGATTTCACCGTACGTAGCATGTCGCGATAGTAAAACGGCGGCAGATTGCGCGGCAGTCCACCTTGGATGCAGACCTCGGTTGCTCCCCAGCTTTCGGCTTCGCGGCATTTGTGCGCGAGCTCGTCGAGCGAGAGAAAGTAGGCGGTTTCATCCCGCGGCCCGACGCTGAAGGCGCAAAATTTGCAGCCGACAAAACAAATATTCGTGAAATTGATATTGCGCGTAACCACGTAGCTGATCACGTCGCCAATCAGTCGCTGCCGCAGTTCTTTCGCTGCGACCACGAGTCCGAAAAGATCGTCGCCATCGGCATAGGCCAGCAGCAAGCCTTCTTCGCGGCTCAGTACGCCTCCATCAAGCGAGGCCATCACCTTCTCAATCGCGCCTCGTACGGGAGTTGAGACCCGCCGCTGAACCTCATCCCAGGTTGTGGCTTGCAGCGTCTGCCGATTGCACCAACTTAGCCCTTGCATTACCGGTCCCTTTCGCCGCTTCACTTCCAGGTGTCATCCTGAACGCAAGCGGCTGCACTTGCCGCCGGGACTTACCCAGTTAAAATACTCTGTCATTCTGCGCGGAGAGTCCGGCCGGAGTCGGAGTCGAAGGACCTGCTTTCTGCCTTCCCGCCACCAACCTTCACCGGAACAAATCCCGCTCCGCCGGACGCACCAGCTGGTGCGCTCTACCATGGCCGCGCCGATAAACGTAACCCCGGATTATACAAGCTGGAACGCGTGAGTCTTTTCCGCAAATCAATCCAGCGACACACGCCAACTCATCGGCTACAGCTTCCTCGCTGGAATGCAGTTTGTACCCGTAAGCATCAGTGTGTCCGCGATAATCATGAATGACTTTCATGCCGGCAACCCCGATCGCCACGTCGGTCAATCCCTCGCGCCAGGCACGGCCGAAGCTGTCCGCCAGAATGACCGGCACGTGCAGCCCGGTTCGCTTTTTGATCTGCCGATGAAGGCGAGCTGCCGAACGATCCGGATCCTCCGGCAGCAGCACGGCCGTCTTGCCGCCATCCACATTCGAAACATCCACGCCACTGTTGGCGCACACCAGCCCGTGTACCGTCTCCGTAATCAGTATGTGCTTTTTGCGGACGATCCGCTTGGCCTCGCGCATTGCCAGTTCGACGACGCGTGCATTCAGATGATTTTTGGCGGCAAACTGTCGCGCGGCAGGCGATGGCTTTACCGAATCGAGGACAACCTTGCGGTCTTCGGCCTTAGACACAATCTTGTGCTTGACGATCAGGATGTCGCCATCGTGCAGACGCAATCCACCGAGCGCCAGCGCATCGATCACCAGGTCGGCCACAGAGTCGCCCGCAAACACCTCGCGGACACCCAGAACAGGAATGGCGCGAAGCTCACCAGACCTAACCGAAGCCGCAACGGCTGGGCGCTTCTTCACACCGCCGCTTCCCAGGCGTCGAGGTCGCGCGGTCCGTAACCCCAGGAGCGCAGCAGACGTTGCGCGCGAGTCTCGCCCTCACGATTGACCAGGAGTTCAAGCTCGTGCGGATTGTCGATGTCGAGTCCGATGCCCGGGAACTCCAGGATGATGAGTTCCTTACCCGTCCGCCGCATCGCCTCGCAGTGTGGAAGAAAACTGTCGTTGCCGAAACGCAGCGGAATAATCGAAGCCGGGCGGCGCAGAATGCAGTTGCTGCCCCGGCGATCGTAGGCGGGGACAAACACCGCTCCCTCTTCCGGAGCAGCGTCGAGCACGCCCCGCAGTTCTTCCGCCGCGATCAGTGGGATGTCAGCGGGAACAACGATGGTCGTGTCGTACCCTTGTGCTTCGCACCACGCAGTCGCCATCTCAATCGCAGCGCTCTCGCTTTCGTTGCGAGTGTCTTCGATGACGAGAAAACCGAGCGCTTTGGCGATTGCCTGAGCCTGGGCATCACCCGTCACCAGAGCGACGTCGATGCGACCTTTGACTCCGACTGCCGCTGCCATCACGTCGCGCAGCATGGACTCCGCGAACTCTGAGCGTTGCCGGGTGTCCAGCGCCTCGGCCAGCCGCTGCTTGGCTGTAGTCAAACTCTTGAACGGGATCAGCAGAATTCCGCGCATGCTCATGCCCCGGTACTCTGCCGGGCCTGGCAAGCGTCGAGCAGGAACGCGGCGAGATTTCGTTTGTCGTCGAAGGTTTGCATCACGATATTTGTAGCAAGAAGACGGATCGACTGCGGCTCCCGACTGGCAGCTAGGTGCTGGGCCTGGCGGCTGAATACTGAATGCTGAGTGCCGACTGCTTCCCCGTCGGCGTTGTCGACGACGAGCACATCGAGAAAGTCTTCGTAAGCCTCAGCGACGCCTGCGATCGTGCTTGGCCAGCCATTCATCCGCATCAGTTGCGCCGCCGGACCCGATACCGCCGCGCCGCCGACGATGGGGCTAACCGCCAAGATCGGCGCTTCGGTCACGCGCAATGCCTCGCGAATTCCGGGCACGGCGAGAATCGGCCCGATGCTCGTCACCGGATTGCTGGGCGCAAAGATGATCGCATTCGCGTTCTGAATGCTCCCGATTACACCCGGAGCCGGACTCGCCTGCTCCGCACCCTCGAACCGCACTGCCTGCACCTCAACCTGGTGACGCTCGCGCACAAAATATTCCTGAAATGTCAGCGTACCCTTTGATGTGTCCAGCATGGTCGAGACTCGTTGGTTCGCCATAGGCAGCACGCGCGAACGAATGCCAAAGTTCTGTGCCAGCTCGGCTGTGATTTCGCTCAAGTTCTTACCTGAACCCAGCAGCGCGGTGCGCGTCAGGTGTGTTGCCAGATCAAGATCGCCCAGGCTGAACCATCCTGGTTGCCCCAGCTCCTTCATGCGATCAAGACAACGAAAGCTGTCGCCATCAACGCCCCATCCGCGATCTTTGCTGAGCACTCCAGCCAGTCCGTACATCACAGAATCAATGTCGGGCGAGATGTGCAGCCCCCACCACTCAACGTCGTCGCCGGTATTGACGATAACGGTGAGCTGGTCGGCTGCAACCACCTGCTGCAGTCCCTGCACCAACTTGGTGCCGCCCGTCCCGCCCGTGAAAACCACGATCATCTACGTTATCCTGACCGTTTCCTCGTTTTGTACTGTGCATGCTAAGCGCAGGCGGCTGCGTTTGCCCCCGGAGTCGAAGACCCCTACACTTGCAACGAACTCTCTACCCGGGGCACCCCGTCGCCATCGCGACACAGCTCGCGCAGCCTCTCTCCTAGCAATCCACCCCTTTGCGCCACCCGCTCCACATACTCCGGATAAACCGGCAACCGCTGCACCAGCTTCTGCCCGGCCGCTTCCGTGCGCCGCTGCAAATCGAGCAGATGCGGCCAGGGCGCCTCAGGATTTATGAAATCCGGCGTCAGCGGCGATACCCCGCCCCAATCATTAATCCCGCCTTCCAGCAAACGCTCGTAGCCTCTCTCGCTGAGATTCGGTGGCGCCTGAATATTCATATCCCCAAGAAGTAAACGTGCCACTGCCAGAGTTCGCAGCATGTCTCCGTGACTCGGTTCGGGCCACGCCGCCATCGCGATCCTCGGCTTCGCGCGGAAATTCTGAACGATGGTCTCCTGCACGTATCCATACTCATCCTGCAGTCGCCTGATCGCCAGCAGGGCATCGACACGATCCTCAGCGGTCTCCCCGATGCCAATCAGGATTCCCGTCGTAAACGGAACCCCAAGCTTACCGGCCTCCTCAATCGTTTTCAGACGCAAGGCGGGACGTTTGTCTGGCGTTCTGTCGGACGGATGCGCCCCAGCCAGTTGCGTGCTGGTGCTCTCCAGCATCAGCCCCAGGCTCGGATTGCAAACCCGCAACCGCCCGATCCAGCTTGCGCTCAGCAGGCCAGGATTGGCATGCGGCAGCAGCCGCGTCTCCCGCAACACCATTTCACACATGGCTTCGAGATAATGCAGCGTGCTGCGATAACCCAGCCGCCGCAACGCTTCCCGCATCTCGGGAAAAATTGCCTCCGGCCGATCACCCAGCGAGAACAGTGCTTCCGTGCAGCCCAGCTGCTCGCCTTGCTTCGCCACCTCCAGCACTTCGTCAGGCGTCATCGTGCGCGCGCCGGGCTCTCCGGGATCACGGCGAAAGGTGCAGTAACCGCAATAATCGCGACACAGATTGGTAAGCGGAATAAAAACTTTGCGCGAGTACGTAATGACGCCCGGGCGATACTTCTCCTTCAGCGCATGGGACACGGTAAGCAAATCGGGCAGAATGTCGTCATCGCAGCACAATAATTGGCAGGCCATTTCCGGCGACAGCACAGCGCCGTCCAGGACTTCTCGCAGACGTGCGCGAACCGATTCGGCCGATAGCACCGTCGCTGCTGGATGCCGTAGTGTAGTGACCATCATCATTTGATCGAGATGAAAAACGTCTCATCGAGAATAGCGCATGAGACGGTGCAGCGCATCGGAAGGGCTCAATGTTTGGTCAGCTCCGGATCGATGCCGTATCGTCCGCGAAAATACAGCAACGGCGCGCCCTCACCAAGCGCAATCTCGTCGACCTCAGCGACAAAGATCGTGTGATCCCCCGCCGCGTGCGCGTCGCTCTTACGGCAGCCAAGATTCGCTAACGCCTCCCGCAAAACCGGAGTTCCACACTTCATCTTGCGGTACTCGATGCCCAAGCGGTAAGCCGCGTCGGGATTGCGCTCGGGATCGGCGAAAAACTCGGACAGCGCTTCCTGCTCCTCTTTCAGCACGCTGATGCCAAAACGTTCATGCTCGCGCAAGTGCAAGTATGTCTCGGCCAGATGATCGACGCAAACCAGCACCAAGGGCGGCCGCAGCGATACCGAGCAAAAAGCATTGGCGGTCATGCCGTGTACCTCGCCTTCAGCGGTTGCAACCGTAACCACGGTAACGCCGCTAGCAAAGCGACCCAATGCAGCGCGAAACTCGTCAGGCGTGACTGGATTCTCCATCATGCGTTCGGCGGCAGAGGACGGCCGCCACCGTCCGAAGCCAACTATACCCGATTGCTTTCGCTCTGGCCCTGACTTGCGGTAATCTTCCACCGCAGAGCAATTCCGTAGATGAGAGTCACTGCCGGCGCAAACGGTGCGCTGCAAAGTGGGTTGTGGGGTCGGAATGTATCCTCGGGCATTTGCGTATCACCGCGCAAATACGTATCCGGAAGCGATTTCGCTGCTGAGCGAATTGGGAGAAGAAGCCAAGTTTCTGGCGGGTGGGCAGAGCCTCATCCCGCTGATGAAGCTGCGTCTCTCCACTCCCGCGCACCTCGTCGATCTGAATTTTATTCCCGGAACTTCTTATGCTCGGAGCAACGGCGCGCTACGCCTGGGTGCGATGACGCGCCACTCGGAAATTGCCGCCTCCATCGACGCCGCGCGCATTCCCATTCTCCGTGATTGCGCCGCCGGCATCGCCGATCCGCAGGTGCGCCACCGGGGCACCATCGCTGGCTCGATCGCCGAGGCCGATCCGACGGGCGATTGGGCTCCCGTGTTACTGGCGACCGGCGCAACGCTGCGGACGCTCGGGCCGAAGGGAGAGCGCAGCGTCGACCTCAACGAATTCATTCTCGATGCCTACACAACCGCGTTGCAGCCGGCAGAGCTGATCACCGAGATCTCCGTCCCGCTGGCTCCGGCGAACAGCGGAGGCGCCTACATTGCGTTGAAACGATGCGCACCGGTTTATGCCAGCGCCAGTGTAGCCGTACAACTCACGCTTAACGACGATCACACCTGTCGCCAAGCCCACATATATCTCGGTGCGCTCGGATTGACCGCCACTCGCGTCCCTCAGGCGGAAGACCTGTTGCGGGGGCTGGCGATTGACAGCCGCCAACTCGAAGGCCTTCGTGAGGCGGTGATGGACATCGCAGAGCCCACCTCCGACATGCGTGGTTCTGCCGAGTACAAACGCCACGCAGCTGGAGCGCTGGCGAAACTGGCGCTGGACGCGGCATGGCGACGCGCTCGCGGAGAACACGTGGAGGTCACCCATCTCTATGCCTGAGGAAATTAAGCGCGTGCGGGTCAGCGCCAAGATCAACGGCAAGCAATATTCAAGGGAGGTCGAACCGCGCACGCTGCTGGTGCAACTGCTGCGCGAAGAGCTCAATCTGACCGGCACCCACATTGGCTGTGACACCAGTTACTGCGGTGCCTGCACAGTGCTGCTGAATGGTAAGAGCGTAAAGTCCTGCACCGTATTCGCATTTCAGGCCGATGATGGCGAGATTCTGACCGTCGAGGGCTTGGCGCAAGACGGCCGACTCCACCCCGTGCAGCAGGCCTTCAGCGACTGTCACGGCTTTCAGTGCGGCTACTGCACCCCCGGATTTCTGATGAGCACGCTACAATTGCTGGCCGAACATCCACATCCCACAGAGTCGGACATACGGAAAGGAATCGCCGGCAATACCTGCCGCTGCACTGGCTATCAGAATATTTTCAAGGCGATTGAAGCTGCGGCTGAGACCGGCACAGCTGCACCATCGAACAGGAGTTAATCTTGGCTATTAATTTTTCTGGCGAGTTTGTCACCCCACGGAGTCCGGAAGAGGTTTTTGAGTTTCTCTCCGACCCGGACAAGTTTGCGCCGTTGCTCCCCGATTTCCAGAGCATGACCATGCACGACGAAACCCACTTCAGTGTGAAGGTCAAAGTCGGCGTGGGAAACATCCGGGGATCGGCCGAGATCAAAATGGAGTTGGCCGAAGCAGTGAAGCCCCTGCGCGCGCAATACAAGGGGCAGGGAACCGCCGTTGGCAGCCAGGTTACCGTAAATGCGGGTTTCGACCTTCTTCCGAACGGCGACAGCACGCGGGTACTGTGGCAAGGCGAGACCAGCGTCTTTGGCAAGCTGGCTTCGATGGCGGGCGGAATGCTCGAGCCGCTTGGACGCAAGAATATTCAGAAGCTGATCGATGGATTGCAACAAGCGCTGGCCGAGCCGGTGGCCGGGGAATCGCAAGCATCCTCGCCGGTGGAAGCGCCAAGCTTCAGCCCGGCTAACGCGGACGCGCCCGACCAGAAGGCTTCAGCCTCGGCCCAGGAAACGCATGGCGACCAAACCGCATAGCCAAACCGGGGATTGGGTCGGCCAATCCATCAAGCGCAAGGAAGACGCACGCCTGGTCCGCGGCAAAGGCAAATTTGTCGACGACATCAAGCTGCTAGGCATGCTGCACCTGGTCTTCGTGCGCTCTCCATACGCTCACGCGAAAATCACCGGCGTCGACGTCTCCGAAGCTGAGGCGCTACCGGGTGTCGTCTGCACGCTCACCGGTCAGGAGATTATCAAGCTCATTGACCCATTCTTCGAGATTGGCCCCGCGCCCAGCAACCAGATCCTCGACTATCCCATGGCGGTCGATCGCGCGCGCTATCAGGGAGAGCCCGTCGCCGCCATCATCGCCGAAACTCCGGCAACAGCGGAAGACGCGGCGGAGCTGGTTCGCGTCGAATACGAGCCGCTGCAAGCGCTGGTTGACGCCGAGATTGCTGCCAGCGATCGCATCATTGTTCACGACACCATGGGAACCAACGTCGTCTGGCATGGGATCTTCGAATACGGCGACATCGAGAAAGCCTTTGCCGAAGCGGCGCACGTCATCCATATCAACCACCTGCACATGCACCGCTTCTCCAGCACGCCGCTGGAAAACAATGCCGTCATTGCGCAATGGGACGACAAGGACGAGCGCCTCTACTTTTGGAGCAACAATTCATTTCCTACGATCGGCATTCAACTGCTGGCGCCCGCGCTTCATCTGCGCATGGACCAGGTCCGAGTGCAGACGCACGACATCGGCGGCAGCTTCGGCATCAAGATCACCAACTACCCGCAGATGGCGGTGTGCGCGCTGGCGTCACGGAAAGCCAACGGTGCGCCCATCAAGTGGACGGAGACGCGCTCTGAGCACATGACTTCCAGCGCGCACGGTAACGAGCGAACCTTCCGTGATACACGCGTAGCGCTAGACAAAAATGGCGTTATGCTCGCCGTCGACTCGCGGCATATCGATGACTGCGGGTCCTATCCCCGCTACGAGCCACTGGGCTGCGTCATCTGGTCGCAAGTGACGCCCGCAACCTATCGCCTGAAGAACCTCCGCATCGACTTCACGCAGGCGGTGACGAACAAGTGTCCGGTAGGCCCAAACCGCGGCTATTCGCGCATGCAGCATCTGTGGTTCTTCGAGCGCGTGCTCGACATCTGCGCCCATCAGTTGAACATCCCGGCCGATGAGATGAGGTCGCGCAACTACATTCGCCCGGAGGAATTCCCCTACACTACGCCGAACGGCTGCGTCTACGATTCGGGAAACTACCCTGGCATGTTGAAGATAGCGCAAGATCTGATCGGCTGGGAGAAATGGCAAGCCGAGAGAATGAAGTCGCACCCTGAGGGACGCTGGCTGGGTATCGGAATCGGTACCACACTCGACTCTGGCACCAATAACTTCGGCCAGTCGCAAATTGTCAATCCGCAGGCGCCGTTTTCCGGCAATTCTCAGGCCGCCAGCGCCAAGCTCGATATCTATGGTGAAGTCATCGTGGCTGTCGGCTCTGTCCCACAGGGTCAGGGTCACGAAACCACCGTGTCCCAGGTTGTGGCTGACATCCTTAATATCAGCCCCGATCTGGTGAATGTGCGTGTCGGCTTCGACACCGAGCGCAACGTCCATACCGGACACAGTGGGACATACGCCAGCCAGTTCGCCGTGTCAGGACTGTCGGCCGTCAACGGCGCAGCCCGGCAGTTGAAGGCGGAGATGAGCAAGCTCGCAGCCTTTGCGCTGCAGGCCACTGAGGATGAACTGGAATTCGGCGTCGGCAAACAGGGCCCAGAAATAAGAGTACAGGGTACGGAGAAGGCAATTCCGTACATTGGCCTGGCCAACCTGGCGAATGTGAACACCGCCGTGGTACCGGAAGAACTTCGTCCCATCACGCTCAACTGCCGTTATACCTGGCGCGCGCCGTTTCAAGTTCCCGACGTCGCAAAGAAATACGGCAATCTAACACTGACCTATTCCTCGCAGCTGCACATCGCGGTGATCGAGATCGACAGGGAAACTTATATCCCGAAGATTCTCGATTACGCAGCGGTCGACGACTGCGGCACTGTCATCAATCCGATGATTGTCGAGGGCCAGGTGCACGGGGCGACGGCTCACGGTATCGGCGCCGCGCTGATGGAAAATTGCGCCTACGATGCCGATGGCAACATGTTGGCTTCGACTTTCAGCGACTACACGCCGATCACTGCGGTGAGCATACCTCGCATAAAATACGGCAACACCGAGACGCCATCACCGCACAGCTACAGCGGCGCAAAAGGTATGGGCGAAGGCGGAGGGGCGCCGCTGCACGCTATCAGCGCTGCTTTGCAGGATGCGTTGTGGAGCGAGGGCGTAATTATCGACGACTCCTACAACAACTCCAGCACCATATATGAACAGATTCAGCGGCAGCGACGCGGCGAGTGCAAAGCGAACGTCAAAGTCGAACGCGGCTGAAGAAGGCGGTCGACTTTCAGCTGTCGGTTGTCAGCCAGAACTTTCGCAGAATTAGAAGTGAGCGCGGAGCGTTCTAACATCGGGGTTCTTGGGTGAGAAAGTTTGCGTGAGCTGCGTGTTTCGTGGTGAATTGTTTGCGAGCAGTGTGGAACCAAGCTTACGGCTGATAGCCAACAGCTGATAGCCAACATGAAACGTATCCTCATCGTCGGAGCCGGCGCAATCGGCAGCCTGTACGCCGCGCACCTGGCGCGGGTCGCCGAAGTATGGGTCTTCGCCCGCCGGCCAGAGCACGCGCAAAGCATCAACAATCGTGGTCTTCGCGTGAGCGGACGCAATGAAGTTCATGTGTACTTGAAGGCCGCAACCGATCCTCACGTGCTGTCGGAATTTGATTTCGGCATCGTCGCCACGAAGGCCAGCCAGACGCGCGAGGCGTTCGCTCCTGTGGCACACCTTTTTCCGCACGGTGCGGTTCTATCGGCGCAGAACGGATTGGGCAGCGAAGAGCTTATGGCAGAACTAATGCCCGCGGGATACGTCATTCGGGGAACGACATTCATGAGCGCAACGCGCTTCGCCGACGACCATGTGCACTACGAACTGAACACTCCCACATGGATGGGACCGTTCGAGCCCTCAAGCACTCCATATGCCATAGTCGAAGAACTCGCCGCGCTGATCAATGCGTCGGGATTGAGAGCCGAGGCCTTGCCGGATGCGCGTCCGGCGCAGTGGTCGAAGCTGATCTTCAACGCCTCCGTCAACAGTGTCTCGGCGCTGACGGAGTTGCCACACTCGCCGCATTTTGCTGCCGAAGCCGAGTTCAGCGATCTTGGCCATCTGCTGCGTTCGCTGATCGAGGAAGGCAAGGCCGTCGCGGCAGCGCTCGGCATTGAACTGCACGACGATCCCTGGACGATGAATTGTATCGGCGCCCAGACGAATCATCCGCCTTCGATGCTGTACGATGTCCGACATCGTCAGGCTACCGAGGTCGACTATCTTGGAGGAGCAATCGCCCGAGAGGCAACACGAGCGGGCGTTCCTGCTCCATTGCACGCTGCGCTGTATCGGCTGATCAAAGCCAAAGAGGCAAGCTGGACCTGGAAGAACGAGAATGTGCTGGAGCCGGTGTGACTATGCCCTATCCTATCGATCGCGCCAAACTCGACCGCGTTCGCGAACTCATGAAGCGCGATCATCTCGACGCGCTGGTCGTCCGCGCGCCAGACAACATCGTCTATCTTACGAATTATTGGTGCATGAAGGGGTACGACGTTGCGATTTTCCCGCGCGAGGGTGAGCCGACGCTCATCGCCATCGAGCCACAGGAAGAGGACGCGCACCGCACCTCGTGGACCAAGGACATCCGGCTCTTCAAGAGCTATCATCCGAGCGATCCCCGTACCCCAACGCTGCGCGCCCTTGATGTGGCTCTTGAGGTATTGAAGGAGCGCGATCTCACTGCCCGTGTCGGGCTGGAACTGACGCAGGGAACGCAAAGCGCGGACCGCATGGTGGGCGAGCCCACCACCTGGTCGCAGAACTGGTTTGACGCATTCAAACCGGCTGCTCGCGAGATCATTGATGCTTCCGGTTTGCTGGTCGAAGCGCGCTCGATCAAGACCACTCAAGAGATCGAGCGCATGAAACTGGCTAATGAACTGGCCGCCCGTGCGATGGAATACACGTGGGAGAGGCTCCGTCCGGGAATGAAGGAGAGCGAGGTGGCGGCGATCTTCGAGGGGCACGTGCATGCGAATGGCATTGGCTACAAGGGCAAGGTCGAAATGGCGCGTGCTTTCACTCTGGTGTGGTCGGGCAAGGGAATTCGGACGTTCACGGCCACGGGCGACCGTCCGGTGCAAGAGCACGAACCTACGCTGTTCGAGATATGGGTTTGTGTCGACGGCTACTGGAACGACCTGACGAAGAATCTCTGCCCGGGCGAACTCACGCCCGAGTACCACAAGCTGCTGGATTTGCTTTTGAGCGTCTTCAATGAAGCGGCTGCCTTCGCCAAGGACGGCGCGAGCCTGCCGGAGTTAGACCGTCTGATCCGCGCCCGCATCGCCGAGGGCGGATATCCCGGGCAGCCTTCGCATCCGGTGTGCCACGGTGTGGGAGCCCGGGCTCACGAGCCGCCCTACGCGCATCAGGCGGGGAAGGGAGCGAT
Source organism: uncultured Acidobacteriaceae bacterium (assembly GCA_963819055.1). Classification (GTDB taxonomy): domain Bacteria; phylum Acidobacteriota; class Terriglobia; order Terriglobales; family Acidobacteriaceae; genus Bog-257. Next base: position 224,145 of record CAWFUT010000032.1, read on the forward strand.
TCTAGAGGGTATGGTACTGGCTATCGAGCCCGGCATCTACTGGCCCGGGGGAGGCGGATTGCGGCTCGAAGACAACTTCTGGATCACCGACAGCGGTAACCAGAAGCTCTGCTCATTTCCGGACGACTTCCGCGTGCTGCACCCGGCTCAAGCGGGGAAGGCTGCGCGCTGATGGCCACCGCCGGCAAAGCCGTGCTATCCGACAATGTCAGAGATGCGATTACCAGCCGCATCCACGCGGACGAACTGGTCTCCATGTGCTGTGAGGTGATCAATATCCCCAGTCCTACAGGCGGAGAGCTCGCGATGGCGGAGTACATGCGTGCCGCGTTTCAGAAGCTGGGGCTGAGGGTCACATGGCAACAGGTAGAAGATGCGCGGGCCAACGTCATCGGACGGCTGGAGGGCAGCGGCGACGGCCAATGCCTGATGTTCAACGGCCACATGGACACGTCGAATACAGGCGACGAGGAGTTTCTGACCGGTATCGGATACAAGCCGCATGCGGTCGTGAAAGACGGCATGATCTACGGCCTGGGCATTTACAACATGAAGGGGGCGCTGGTCTGCTACGTACATGCGGTCAAGGCTCTGCTCGAGGCCGGCGTCAGGCTGGACGGAGACATCATCCTGGGCGCAGTTTGCGGCGAGATCGAGAAGACCCAGTGGGGCGCATTCCAGGGCAAGGAATACCGCGGCTATGGGGCGGGAACGCACTATCTGGTGAATCATGGCGTGCTGCCTGACATGTGTATTCTGGGCGAGCCCACCGATATGCAACTTGTACTGGAGCATGCCGGATCCATGTGGGTGCGCCTTGGATTGACCGGCAACTATGTTCATTCGGCGTTTGCACCTGGCAAGGAGGCGCAGAACGCTATCCGTCGAATGTACGACGTTGTGGGAGAAGTGATGCGCTGGCTCCCAGAGTGGCAGGAGCAGGCACGCTGGGCGGGGCGGCCGGGGTTCGTCAACTTAGGCTGCCTGCAGGCGGGACATCCGTGGCGGGCCAGCCGCACTCCGGAACGTGCTGACTTGTTTCTAGACGTGCGCGTCCCTCCCACGATCAGCATGACCGATGCACGACGGGCGGCGAAGAAGCTGTTTATGGCTCTCAAAGAAAAACATCCGGAATACGGGTTGGAGTTCGAAACGTATGTCTCTGTACCTGGTGCAACCATCGATGAGAATCACGTGATGGTGAAGACGATTGAACGCAACCACCACCACGTCGTCGGAAAGTCACCGGTGCGCGATACGGTGTTGTGGTGTTCGGATGCATCGTTGCTGTCGCGCTTTAACTGTCCGACGGTGAATTACGGCCCCTCCAGCGGGCCGCGCGATCATGAGGGCGAGAAGGTCGCGATCAAGACGCTGATGGAGATTACGAAGGTGTATGCGCTGACCGCGGCAGAGATCTGCGGGTGATGGGCTCTGCGGCTGTCAGCAAACGCTAATGACAGTGGGTCACGAGTTACTCCTATGAGCGTGAAGCGAGAGTCTAGCCGACGGCTGAGCGCCGAAAGCCGATAGCCATTGAGGTCCTGTTTGCCTAGTCCATCTGAAGTCACACGTCGCTACGACAACATCCACGCTGTGATGCGCGAGCAGCATGTCGACGCCCTTATCGTTTGCGGCAATCAGTACGCCGGATTCGAGGGCGCGGTTTTCTATACGTCGGGTTTCGAGATCGTTCATCGCTACGTCTACGTGCTGATCCCGCTAAAGGGCGAGCCAACGCTGGTCTTCCCGCAGGAAGCACGCTGGATCGGCGACAAGAAAAAGCCATTCGTGAAAGAGAAAGTCTGGGCCGAGATTCCGGGCCGTTGGCTGCGCGAGCGCGCGCACGACGAAGGCTGGAAACGCATTGCCATCTACGGTCTCGACTACGTTATGGCCGTCCGCGATTATCGTGAACTGCAACAGGGCACCGTCGAACTCGTGCCGTTCGACTTTCACTTCGACATGGCACGTGCGGTCAAGAGCGAGGAAGAGCTGATCGAGATTCGCGACTCGATGGACATCATCCACGAGGGCTTTTGGGCGTTGCTGCAGGGCTTCGGGCCGGGCAAGACCGAAGCCGAAATCATGGCACCCGCGGTCGAGGTCTTCTTCGCGCGAGGCGCTGGCCCGCGCATGATGAACATCGTGCTCTCCGGCGAGAACGGCGAGGCCGAGGCGCACTTCAAGGTTCCGGGACGTCGTCGCGTTGGCGAGCGCGACCTCATGCTGTACTCGCTGGAGATTGCCGGAACGGGCGGTTACTGGGTCGAGTTCTCCCGCGCGCTCATCGAAGGCGAGCCCAGCAAGCGCATCCTGCAGATGGCCGAAGTCTATCCGGAAGCCATGGAAGCGGCGCGTAAGCTGATGCACGACGGAGTGCTGGCCTGCGACGTCCACAAGGTTGTGGCCGACACGTTCGCCCGTAGTGTTTTTGCATTGGGCCATCTTTCGGGACATTCGATCGGGACGACCATGCTGGAGCATCCGGCAATCGGCGCGAAGAGTCAGATCGAGCTCAAGGAAAACATGATCTTTTCGCTACATCCGCAGGTTGTCGATCAGGATGGCAGCGTTTGCCTCTACACCCAGGACACCTTCCGTGTAGGCCGCACCGAGGGCGAAAACCTCAGCACCATTCCCTGGAAGTTCTACTCCCGCCGGGACGCTCGCGCGACCATGACTATCCCACTCTCGAATCGATGGATTGACGCATGAAGAAAGTTCTGGTCGTGGGATGCGGAGCTATCGGAAGCTTGTTCGCCGCGCACTTGGCGAATGGCGGTGAGGTCGAGGTGTATGCGTTTGACATTTCGCAGCCGCACATCGACGCCATCAATCTCCATGGCCTTCGCCTTTCGGGAGCGAGCCAGATGCACGTTCTCCTCGCCGGCGCGAGCACCGATCCGGCTGAACTGCCCGTCTGTGATTACGGCGTGGTGGCTACGAAGGCGATCCACACGGCAAGCGCCATCAAAGCAGCCTCACGCTGCTTCGGCGAACACAGCGCGGTGTGCTCGGTACAAAACGGCGTCGGCAATGAAGAGTTGATCGCCCAGCATGTGAAGTACGTCATTCGCGGAACGACTTTTCCCGCCGGGCACATCGCCGAGCCCGGGCATGTCGGCTTCGACATCAAGGGCGACACCTGGATTGGGCCGTTCGAGCCAACCCACACCTCGATGGAGCAAGTGAACGAACTCGCGAGATACATCACGCGCGGCGGCATGAACACTATTGCATTGGAGGACGCCCGCGGGGCGCAGTGGACCAAGCTGATCTTCAACGCTGCGACCAATCCCGTGGGAGCGCTGACCCGCCTGCATCACGGCGCCGCAACGCGTTTCGAACCTACGGGTGAGCTGTTTGAGGCGCTGATCCAGGAGGGTGAAGCGGTGGCGAAGGCGATGGGGGTCAAGCTGCACGGCGATCCTCGCAGCCTGGTGCAGAAGGGAGCGAACGCTCCAGGCAAGCACAAAGCCAGCATGTTGCAGGATGTGATCGCGTCGCGCACTACCGAAGTCGATTTCATGAATGGCGCGATCGTGAAGTGGGGTGAGAAGTACGGCGTACCGACTCCGCTGAATCGGGCGATGTGGTCTCTGATGAAGGGGCTGGAGCACGGGTGGAGCGAGCCGTAGACTCGCTGGCTTTCGGCTGTCGGCTGAGGTAAGAAGTATCTGCAGTGCCACGCCGCACCAAATTCTCTCAAGCGTAAGAAAAGTTGATATTGCAAAACTAAACTGACGGCTGACAGCTGATAGCCAACAGCTCCGAAAGGCATTCATGTCCGTTCCATTTCGTATTGGTGTTCTGCAACTCAGTATGGAACCGCTCGAACAAACGGTGCGCATGGCGCAGGCCTGCGATCGTGCCGGCTTCGACATCTTCTGGCTGGCCGAGGCGTATCCCTGGTGGCGCAAGCATGGCTTCGAGGCACGTTCGTCGACCGCAATCACAGCCGTCGTCGCCACCCAGACACAGCGCATCATGATTGGCTGGGGCATCATTTCGCCATACACGCGGCACCCGGTACAAATTGCCATGGAAGCGCGCGTGATGCAGGATGCTGCCGGCGATGGGCGCTTCCTGCTCGGGCTGGGCGCTTCGAAGATCTTCATGAAAGAGATCGGCGAGGGAGAGAAGGGCAAAGAAGTCGGTCCGGCGGTCGTGATGCGCGAGAGCATCGAGATCGTCGAGGCCATGCTCTCCGGCGATGCGGTCGAGTATCACGGCAAGGCCTTCGACGCCTCGGCTCCCGCGCTGAAGAGCGACGCACATGTTTCGCGCAAACGTGTGCCCATCTACGTCGGCGCGACCGGGCCGGTGCTGCAGCGTCTCGCGGGCTCGCACTCTGATGGGCTGCTGACGGCCAGCATCACCACCCCCGATTTTTTGCGTTACGCGCGCGGCAACATGGAGGAAGGCGCGAAGAAAGCGGGCAGAGATGCGTCCAAACTCGATCTCGGTGGCGTGATCGTCGGCAGCATTAACAAGGATTCGAAGAAGGGCAAAGAGGGCGCGCGCGAAATGGCGGCCATGTATCTGGCGAACAAAGTACAGAACATCCGCGGATCCGCTGACGTGCTGCTGCAAACCGCCGGCTTGACCTTCGAAGAGATCTCACCTATTGCCGACGGCATGGAGAAGGGTGGACGCAAAGCCGCTGCGCAGGCCGTGACCGACGACATCCTGCGGAAGGTGTGCGCGATCGCAGGCTCTCCCGACGAGTGTTGCGAGCGCATTCAGCAATACCGTGATGCCGGCGCCACCAATATCATGCTGGAGATTTGGGGAGACGACAGGGAAGAGCAGGCGAAGTTGTTTGGGGAAGCGGTGCTGCCAAAGTTCCGATAGTTGCCGCCCACCCTCTCGACAAGAGCGCGCGAGCAGGTGTGGCACTCCCGTGTTTGACGTCGCCCAGTGGCTTCGAGCGCATAAAAGGAAGACCCCTACCCGATGACGATCCTTCGTCGAGTAGGGACCTTCCGAGTGCTCCGCAGAACCGCACCTCCGCTCAGAACGAAGCGGTTCGTACTGTTTCTAGTTCAACAATCCGTACATCGAGACCTGATTCTCCGCGCCAACGAAGACGTGGCCATCGACCACGGTGGGAACGGCGAACTTCACGGCCAGCCCCGGGTTGTCGCGACTGAGATTCTGCGACGAGTTGTAAAGCTCGGTCCCCAGATTGTTCGCATTGTAGGCACGCAGCACAGCGTTGCCGCCGCCGTAGCCGTCCGTCTCAATGATCCAGGCGATGCCATTACTGGTGCCGTTCGAGGAGATGGCGGCCGTCGGGCCGGGGAAGTTAAACGTCTCCGAGGACTGCGAGACAGGCCCGGTGGAGAGTTGTTGCGTTTGCGGGTTGTAGGAGAAGGCCTTCAGGCGGTCATATTGGCCGCCGAAGTAGGCGGTGTTGTTCCAGAAGGTGGGGCTGCCCCAGACTCCTCCGATGATGAAGGGCAGCGTCTGCACAATGTCGTTGTCATTGCCGGGATTGAAGTGACCCATGTCATCGCGGTTAATCAGGTCGATAGTGCCTTCCTTGCCGACCTGCACCAACAGGTGGGGATAATGTGCGCTGGGCTGATCGGGTAGCAGGGTTGCGCCGCCCGCCCCGACGTCAGTATCGTTCTCGTCCAGCGTCGTCTCATCCCACGGAGTGAAGTAGTCTGCCACCGTGAAGGTCCCGTTCGCCAAGTTTAGACGGAGTACGCTGTCGCCGTAGTCAGCTTGGGTGGCACCGTCGAAGCTTCCGTTACCGGTTGAGACGTAGATGGATCCCGACGAGTCGGCAGCCGGACCAGCTCCGCCGCCCCAGTATCCGCCTTCGCGTCCGTTGGGGGTATCGACCCAGGTGCCTTGGGTATAGAGCGTGTTCTCGTTGTAGGCCATCATCCAGCCATGATACGAACCCAAATCGCAATGCGATGCCCAGCCGACGTAGATGCTATGACCTGACAGGAGCAGGGCGGCGCGCTGGCCCTCGACCAGCGGATCAAAGGTCAGTATTCCGTGTTGCGAGCCTTCACCGGTACCCGGATACGTGCCGCCCAGCGTGACGGCTGGGTTGCGGAGCGCCCCGGTGCGTATGTCCAACCCGTAAAGCCGTTGCTGGAAGGTAGTCTGTCCGCTCTGAGTGTTGTGGACTTTGAATTTCGCTACGAGGAAAATCTGATTCAGAGAGGTATCGATGACGGGTGTTCCCGTAATTCCAATCTCCGGAACCAAATCCGTACATCCCACATCCGAACTGAGAACCGGAGTGACGACATTCTGCGTGCCGAGCGTGATGAGCAGGTTCCGGACCCACAGTTGCCGTCCGCTATCCACGTCGAACGCGTAAACCTGATCGTGCTCCGTCGCTATATAAACAACGTTATGCGAAACTCCGTTGATAACGACACCGTGCACGTAAAGTGGCTGAGCGTAAACGTAGCCGACAACGGGGAAGACCTGCTTGCGGCCGAATTGGCTGGGGTTGACGTTGGTTGGGGTCAGTATGGTTTCGTGCGTATTAGCGCCCGAGCGGTAGTTGTCATATTGATAAGTCGTGACCGCAACTTGCGCGGTCAACCATGAACTTGCAAACAGCAGGAGGCTGGCAAGTCGAACCAATAGCTTCATAACGGGGCAGGGCTCCTTGGAAGCGAACTTGTTGAAAGATAGTGGGAAAGCTCAGAGATTATCGTATGCCCTCCGGGTACTCGCAAGCAGCAGGCGTTACAACAGAGATTTTTATGTTGCAACAAACATGTCCAATGCCCGTTTCGGGAGCACGGAACGAACAAAGCTCCGCGTTCGTCTAAACTGGCGAGGAATACCATGCCTGAACCCGAGCTTTCTGCCGCAACCGCCCCCACATCTTCCACCGGCTCGTTCTTCATCGGACCGTATGGGCTGCGGGCGGGGTGGCGCCTGTTGATTTTCCTCGCCATGGCCGCCGCGATGTTTTTTTTCGTTGCCTTTGTCTTCCAGAGCAAGCTGCTCAAACTCTTGGGCACGGATTTCTCCGCCAGAAACGTCATCGTCCAGGAACTGATTTCCTTTTCCATCATCGTTATCGCCACCTTCATCATGAGCAGGATCGAGCATCGCCGCTTCGCTGCCTACGGTCTTCGGGCCCGTGGCTTTCTTGGCAGGAATTTCTGGAGTGGCGCGATGTGGGGATTCATCATGCTGTCGTTCATCGTGGCCATGATGGCGGCCACCCACGCTTATTCGGTCGCCGGCCTCGCACTTTCTTCGGAAGGAGTTGTCAAGTACGGCGTGCTGTGGGCGCTGGCGTTTCTGATGGTCGGCTTTTTCGAGGAATTCTCCTTCCGCGGATACATGCAGTACACGCTTACTTCAGGTATGGGATTCTGGCCGGCCGCGCTTGTTACGTGCCTGGTATTCGCCGGCGTCCACATCGGTAATCCTGGAGAGAACTGGGTGGGCGTGGTCGAAATTGTTCTGATCGCGCTGTTCCTGTGCCTGGCGCTGCGGCGAACCGGCAACCTCTGGTTCGCCATCGGCTGGCATATGTCGTTCGACTGGGGTGAGAGTTTTTTCTATTCGACGCCCAATAGCGGTATACAAGCCACCGGGCACATGCTGAAAGTCTCGTTGACGGGTTCGAAGTGGCTCAGCGGCGGCAGCGTTGGACCCGAGGCAAGCGTCTTCGACCTGATCGTGACCGTCGCCGGGATTCTGTTGCTAGCCAAGTTCTATCCCCAGGCGAAGTATCCGGAGATTCCGCCGGACGTGATTGAGGACACCGGCGGCAGCCAGGCTACCGCATTGCAGCCTTCGTTGCAGTAGGCTAACCGGAAGAGGCTCGGGCTGAGAGGTCCTGGGTCGAGCGGCCCTTCAGGTTCGCGTTAAGATCCTTCTGATCTTGAGACCGCTTCGGCCGGCGGCACTGCGAAGCCCCTTCAGGGGGACTCAATGCTCATGCTTCGAATGCGAGTGGAGATGCGGATGCGAATGTGTCATCGATCCATGACTATGCCGATGCGCATGCACCAGATTCGCCCGCAGCAATAACTCCTGATTCGTCAAAACCTGCGTCGGCGTCCCGCTGGACAGAATCCTTCCTTCTTCGAGCACGACCACTCGATCGGCGATGTCCTCCACAATCTCCAACTGATGCGTGGCGGTAACAATCGTGTGAGACGATCCCTTCCACTGCTGAAGCAAATCGATAATTTGACCCTGGCTGCGCGGATCCAGTGTAGCCGTCGGCTCGTCCAGCAGAAGCACATCGGGCTCAAGTACGATCACCGAGGCTAGCGCCACGCGCTTCTTCTCGCCGCCGGATAGCCGGTAAGGCGGCCGTTCGCGAAGCTGCGAGATGCCCATCAGTTCCAGCGTCGCCTCCACCCTGGATATCAACTGTTCCTTCGGCCACTTCAGCTGCAACGGCGCAAACGCTATCTCATCGAAGACCGTGGGATTGAAGAGCTGCACATCGGGATTCTGAAACACTAGTCCCACTCGCCGGCGAAAGGGCAGCGCGAAGCCGTCATCCTGAAGCCGCTGCCCCGTCAGCGGCTGCCCTTCAAAGGAAATCGTTCCGCTCGATGGCAAGCAAAGCGCATCCAGCAAGCGCAGCAGAGTGGACTTGCCCGATCCGTTTGCCCCCACCAGCGCCAGCCGCTCACCTTGCTCGATAGCGAGCGACAGCCCCCGCAGCGCGGCGATGCCTTCATAATCGAACGACACCTCGCGCAGTTCGAAGAGTGGCATAGATCTATCTTCCCATCCACACTGCCAGCGCAGCTGTCGCCAGGAACAGCAGTAACCCCATCACGTCCCACATTGTCATACGAAAGTCCGACAGAATCTGTACCTCGCCACGGAAGCCCCGGGCTTCCATGGCCAGGTACACTTCGTTACTCAAAGCCATACTCTTACTCAGCAAGACACCGGCTGTGCGCGCCGTCATCTGCCGCTGCTCCCGACCCGTCAGAACTCCTACTGTCCGGCTGCGCCGCGACTCGAACATCTGTCCGGCCGTATCCACCAGCAGGAAGAGGTAACGATAGGTCATCGCCAGCATCATGACGGCCTCCTTCGGCAGTCGCAATGCGCGCAACGCCTTCAGGACATGCGTCCAGGGCGTACACAAGATCAGCAGTGTCGTGAAGGTGACCGCGGCTTCGACGCGCAAGACCAGCAGCACGGCCGTGCGCAAACCTTGCTCGGTGATGGCGATCGTCCCATTCGAGACGATGGCTCTGCCCGGCGTGGTGAACAGCGCGGGAATCGCAATGACTCCGGTGAATCCCAGCACGATCAGCCAGACGCGTTTGGCCAGCATAAATAGATTCACTCTGGAAAGGATTGCCAGCAGGATGGCGACGGCCAACAGCGCGCCTACGACAGCGATCTTCCGCGAAAGCGTGACCGCCAGCACCAGCGCAAGCAGTCCAACCAGACGCACGCGCACGTCGAGCGATTGCATCACGCCGCGCTTGCGGGCTGTCTCCTCCGACAGCATGGCTCGCGTGAGTGCTCGGGCAAATCCGATGGTTGTAGCTTCGACGAAGTCCCGGCTCATGAAGTGCCTTGCCTGTGCCAGCGACGCTCCAGCACCGATCGCGCAAGTAGGGAAACGACCAGCAGCAGCCCGACGCCAAACATCGCCGAGAGCAGGTAGCCGAAGCTCCGGCTCCTGACGAACGTTGGCGCATAGGCAGGGAAGGGTGCTGTCCAGAGATTCGCGAGCTTCTCGACTCCGGCTGGTACCACAGAACCCGCGTCCGAGGCTCTCACGGCGTGCGCTGCGCTCGCCAATTGCTCAGGCTTCCACTCTCCCCATGCGGTTCCCGCCGCCAGGATGCCGAGCGGCGTCAGCAGCATGAGGACCGCAATCGCCAGCCAAAGCCGTTGCAAAGAACTCGATGCGGGACGAGGCCCCAAACTGCTCGCACCGTCTTGCAAGCCTGACGTACGGCGCAGCAATGCCGGATCGGCGACCTGCAAATACGCGACTAGTCCCGCAGTGATCACCGCCTCCGCCATTCCCGCGAAGGTCAGATGTCCGATCATCATCGCCGGGATCGAGATATTCAAAGGGTACGGCGCATATAGCGGCGTGCCGGTCGCGTCGTGAAACAGTATGGGCTGGATGCCAAACTCGACTGACGCCAGCAGCGCCGCAACATTGATTGCAAGGTATCCGGCGACCGCAGCGGCCACCACCCGCCGCCTTGCAGTTAGGGCTGCACGCGCCGCGATGAGTTGATAGCTTCCATAGGCTACCAGCGCACCCACAATCGCCATGTTGAAGCAGTTTGCGCCCAGGGTGCTGATTCCGCCATCGCCGAAAAACAGCGCCTGGATGGCAATCGCGATCGAAAGCGCAAGGATCGCTCCCGACGGTCCCAGCACGATGGCCGCGATGGTGACGCCCAGCGCGTGGCCTGTGGTGCCTCCTGGGAGAGGCAGGTTGAACATCATCACCACGAACGAGAAGGCGGCAAAGACGGAGATGAGTGGGATCACGCGCGTCAACAGCGCGCGCTTCAACCGCCGTAGCGCCGAGTACCACCCGGCAGCCGCTCCCGCATAGAGCGTCGCGCAGGTCGAGGGACTCAGGTATCCGTCAGGAATGTGCATGAGAAAACGCCGTGCCGATAGCGCTTCTCATCGTAAATCATCCATGCGGGCTGCCCCACTCATTCGCGGTTTTCGAATGAACGGTAGGACGGGCGCCGATATCTATTCCCGCCCCGCCACAACTCTCGCCACGGCTAGCATGCTGATCGCCTCAGCCGAAGGATCCTGCAGACGCTGGGAGCGCTGCAGCGCGGCCAAGGGGTCGACCTGCGCAGCCGCCTCGCTTACCTCTTCGACAACTTCGGGAGCGCTGGCGTAAGCTGTTGATCGGTCGGACCACACCTCATCCACTGACGCGAACGCGATGTCGAAGTAGTGGTCGGCCATCTTGCGATCGCCCGAGCTTCCGCTGGCAAAGCCGCTGGCGGCGGCCTCGCGGGCACGCGTGGCTGGCGGCATCGAGTTCAGCTCCTGCGTGCGATCACCGCTATTATCCATGGCTCGTAATACGCTGACGTTATCGTCAGTGGGGGCGGGCAGAACCGCGCCTTGTTCGGCGCTGCTTACCGTCTGCTCGATCATTGCATCGGAACGCAGCAATTCCTGGTAAGCCGTGGCTCCCAGACTGTCGCTTAGTGCGCCACTGGCTAGGTTCACGGCCACACTGCGCTGCGGAGAATCAGGCAATTTCGCCAGCCACAAGAGAAACTTCGCCCCCGCCGTTTTCACGCCATCTTTATCCATGTCCTTGGACGCGTCGGCGAACATGGCCGCGTAGTTGGGTGCTTCGCCCGCGCTGGAGCTCGCGTCGGCGGGAAGGGAGGAGAACATCTTCACGAACATCGACTGTGACCACTGTGACGTCCTCCCAGCGGCTTCCATGAGCGCAAGGATGGCCCGTCCGGCAACCACACCCTGATTCACGCCCGCATCGACTTTGGCCATCGCAGCGGTATCGACCTGCTTGGGACAATTCGTGATCGCGCCCAGCAGGGATTGCTCGGCATCGAGCACCGCTGCAGCAGGCAGCGCCTGCACGAAAGCTACGGCCGAGGCGCAGTCGACGTGACCGCTGGCGAGCATCGATACTGCCGGCTTCTGCCCCTCGGCCACCAGCGTGGTCTCGATCGAAGTCCCTTCTTTAGCGAACTGCTGCGACAACTTCTGATCGAGAGGTGCGACTACGTTGGCTGCGGCATACAGGACGCGCAGCCGGTCTTGCGGATCGGGCTGGGGCAGTCCGACGGCGCTGTGGACGACATCGAGAACAAACTTTTCTCGAGGCTGCTGCTTCGAAGTCGCAGTCGTCGTTACAGTCTTGGCATTCGCCGGTGTGGCGGACGCAGACTGTGACGATGCTGCGATGGGGAGGGCTGCAATCAGAAGCAGCGCGAAAAATGACAATCTCAAAACCAATAACCTCGGGCCACAGTGCGAGCCTGGTTGTAGTCTATTGAACATCCAGGGCTGGCTGTATAAGGGGAATAGCCGAGGAACCTTAGTACTCCGGAGGAACAGGAACAAGTCCTGCCGTACGGTCGTTTATGATAACGCCTTTAAATCCGGGTCCGCCGCCCGCAGACAGAGCCAGACACAGATATGGCGGACGCTCCATTCAGGATGGCAACCCGGGAAGCGGCCCTCTATCTTTTCTCCATCGCCACGTAGTGATTTGGGTACACCGGGCCGTGATAATCCGCACGCGGCCGGATCAATCGATTGTCGTTAAGCTGCTCGATGACGTGCGCCGTCCATCCCGATACGCGCGACACCGCGAATACTGGCGTGAACAGATCGATGTCGATGCCCAGCGTGTGATAGGTCGAGGCGGAATAGAAGTCGACGTTCGCATTCAGCTTGCGCTCGGCCACGATGAACTCTTCGATCTTGCGCGAGATCTCGAACCACTTCGCGTTGCCGCTCGACCTGCCAAGGTCCTGCGACATCTTGCGCAGATGCGTCGCGCGCGGGTCCTCAGTGTGATACACCCGATGCCCAAAGCCGGGAACCTTTTTCTTTTGCGCGAACATGCCCTTGACGTAATCGACCGGATCGGCGCCGGAGGTATCGATTGCTTCCAGGATGCGGAAGACCGCTTCGTTCGCGCCGCCGTGTAGCGGCCCTTTGAGTGCGCCGATCGCCGCCGTCACCGCCGAGTGCATATCACTTAGCGTCGCCGCGACCACGCGCGCCGCGAAGGTCGAGGCGTTCAGCTCGTGATCGGCATGCAGAATGAGCGCGATGTCGAAGGCGCGCTCGGCGATCTCGCTGGGCAGCTCGCCGTTGAGCATGTAAAGAAAGTTGCCGGCGTGCGAGAGCGAGCGGTCGGGTTCAACCAGCGGCTTGCCCTTGCGAATGCGATCATAGGCGGCGACGACGTAAGCCAGTTGCGCGGTAAGGCGGACCGCCTTGCGCACATTGGCTTCGTGATCGTTGACCTTCTCCTCAGGATCGTAGAACGACAGCGCCGAAATGATGGTGCGCAGCACGTCCATCGGAAGCGCATGTTTGGGCGCCTGACGCAGCAAGCTGATGATCGAGGCGTCGAGCTTTCGCTCGCGCGCCAGGTTCAGCTTCAGCTCCTGCAACTCTGAGCGATTGGGCAGCCGCCCGAACCACAGCAGGTAGCAAACTTCTTCGAAGGTGGAGTGATCGGCCAGTTCGTGAATGTCGATGCCGCGATAGGCAAGTACGCCCTGATCGCCATCGATGTAGCAGATGCCGGAGTTGGCGGCGGTAATTCCTTCGAGACCCTTAGGGCCCTGCACCACACTAGACATGAAAACCTCGCGCGGCGTGAACCGCAATCAGATATAAGGGCTGGTTGCACGTTGCGGGAAAGTGTCGGCCGGAGGTGCAACTTACTTTTATACTCCCCGGGGATTGCGGCAGTCCATCACACCAGGTAGTGACGAAGAACAATTGCGCGGGCACGTTAGACACACGGGCGCCGCATTCAAGGCCTCTTTTGCCTTGAGTGGGGTTTTCGTGACCTCTTCTAACCGTCGCCGTAAACACAAGCACCCTTCATCCCATCAAACCTTGCGTCCGCGTTCTTTGAAACTCGCTTCGTCACTCTGGTGCTCACCATCACAACTTGCGTCCCGTCCAAGCTCCCCGAAAGATGCCGCTCGTAGCGCGCGGCCTTCCAGAATGCTTTAGGACATCTGAATACCTGCACAAGAGAGGGTTGTTATGAACAAGCTTCGCTTCCTCATCCTGCCATGCCTGCTGTTAGCCACCACCTTTTGCAGCGCGCAATCGACGCAGTTGAATCTTCCGCGCCAAAGCCAGAAGGCGGTCATCACCCAGCGCATCGGCATCACCGACATCACCATCGTCTATCACCGCCCGCTGGTGGACGGCCGCAAGATATGGGGCGGCCTGGTTCCCTATGGAGAAGTCTGGCGCGCCGGCGCGAACGAGAACACCACTATCACCTTCCCGAATGACGTCACCATCGAAGGCCAATCCCTGCCGGCCGGCACCTATGGCCTCCACATGATCCCGGGAGAAAACCAGTGGACCGTCATCTTTTCCAAGATGCATACCGCGTGGGGCAGCTTCAGCTACAAGGAGCCGGAAGACGCGCTGCGCGTGAGTGTAAAGCCACAGACAGCCGAGATGCATAACGCGCTGACCTACGACTTCGACCAGCTCAAGCCGGACTCGACTGTTGTGGTCATGAGTTGGGATAAAGTCGCCGTGCCCTTCCAAGTTTCGGTCGACGTGCCCAAGATTGTGGACGCAAGCTTGAACAACCAGATGCGCGGGCTTGCCCAATACACCTGGGACGGGTGGGACGATGCCGCAACCTACCTGGTCGACAACAAGACCGATCTCGAAGAGGCGCTGAAGTGGGAGGACAACTCCATTCAGAATGAGGACCGCTACGAGAACGAGATGACCAAGTCGCGCATCCTGACCGACATGGGTCAGACCGCCCAGGCGCAGCAGGCCAAGGGCAAGGCCCTGCAATTGGCCAGTGCGCAGCAGCTCTACGGTTACGGCCGTCAATTGCAGAAGCAGAACAAGCAGGACGAAGCCTTCTCCGTTTTTAAGATGGCAGCAGCCAAGGACCCAAACAGCTGGCTGTCGCATGCTGGACTAGCTCGCATTGCCTGCGGAGCAGGGAACTACCCGGAGGCCACCAAGCAGATGCAGCTCGCGCTCGATGGCGCTCCCGATGGAGCCAAGGCCGGCGTGCAGAGCCTGATCACTAAATTGCAGGCCCGGCAGAACATCAACCAGTAGGTTCAACACTGCGTTCGCCGGTTTGGTTACTCCATTTTCCTCCAGCTGGCGGATGCGAAGTCTTGGGATCGGCTTCTCTGAGGCGGCAGAGAGCCGCTTCCCAGGATTTTCATTTATCCCAGAAAGTCGGAGTTGAACTTGATCTGCCCACTGTCCCTCGGGAGTGATAGTGTTTTCCGTGCTCTCATGCTCTCGTTGCGGCCAACCACCAGAACAGAGCCGTTGTTCCGGAGCATGATCGCTATTGGAGGCAACATGCTCCGACCTGTGGCGCTCTACGCGTTCGTTCTTCTATTGGCATCCGCGGCCTATTCGCAAACGTCGCGGACACTCTCGGTCCCGCCAGACTCCCCGCGTTGGGAACTGGAACAACAGGCCAAAGTAGCTGACTATCAGGGCCGCAAATGTCTGCTGCTCGACGGTGGAGCTGCCACGTTGAAAGACTTCGAAATGCGCGACGGGGTGATCGATGTTGATATCGCAACCCCCGCTAAACGCGGCTTTTTCGGTATACAGTTTCGTATCGCCAACGACGGAGCCAACGCCGAATGGGTCTATCTTCGCCAGCACAAGTCAGGGCTGCCGGATGCCATGCAGTACACGCCAGTCCTGAACGGCGGCGCCAACTGGCAAATCTATAATGGTCCCGGATTCACCGGTGCCGTGGATATCCCCAAGGATGTCTGGTTCCACGTGAGGCTCGAGGTGACCGGCGCTCAGGCCAAACTGTACGTCAGCGACATGGACAAGCCCGCTCTGGTGATGACGGATCTGAAGAGCGGCATCCAGAAGGGACAGGTAGCGCTGTATGTTCTGACCGGTGCAACCTACTTTTCGAACTTCGAGGTCCGAACCACGCCGGATGCGCCCTGGGAGCGGCATCTGCCGCCGATGCCCGCAGGAACTCTGACGAAGTGGGACATCTCGCCCTCGTACGATGCGCTTGCACGCAACCTGGAGCGGCCTCTGACAGCGTCAGAGTCAGCGGGTATCGAGTGGCAACACGTCGAAGCTGAGCCGCCCGGTTTTGTCGTCCTTTATCGTTACCGGGAGGCTCCACATCTCCGCGTCACCTTTCAAGGCGATTTCCTTAAACGCCTTGATCCGCAGCCGGGAACGAAAGTCCTCTACGCTCGGACCACCATCGAGTCTGACCGTGACCAGGTGAAGAGACTCGACCTCGGCTACAGCGATGACGTCAGCGTCTTCCTGAATGGCGAGATTCTCTACCGCGGACGCAGTGCACAGGGCTTTCGCGACCCTGGATTCCTCGGAATCGTGAATCTGGGAAACGATGCCGTCTATCTTCCGCTAAAGAAGGGAAGCAACCAACTGCTGCTGGCTGTCAGCGAACTCGGCGGTGGCTGGGGATTTATCTGCCGGCTGCAGGATGTGAAGCAATGATGCTTGCCAGTGTGCGAACACCGTAGCCGACAAGGAAGAAAGATTTCAACCGAACTCTAACCACTACGGAGTGAATTCATGCGAAGCTGCTACCTTCTGTTCTGTATTCTGATCGCGGCCTCTTGCCTTCAGGCCTCCGCCCAGAACCCGAGCTCCACAAGCGCCACGGCGCAAGCCGCTGCCGCCCGCGATGGCTCACACGACTTCGATCCGCTCCTCGGTTCCTGGACCTATCACCTGAAGCGGCGCCTGCATCCTCTGACCGGCTCGAACGAGTGGGTGGAATTCGAAGGCTCCGGCGTCTGCCGCAAACTCTTCGACGGCGCTCAGATCGACCAAGGCGAGTGGAATGGCCCGACCGGCCGCATTGTGGGCCTCACCTTGCGGGTCTACAATCCCGAATCGCATCAGTGGCGGCTTTATTGGGACAACCAGAAAGTTGGCGTCCTCGATCCGCCGCAGGTGGGTGAGTTCAAAGACGGAGTAGGTGAGTTTTTCGCGCAAGACACGATCAATGGCAAAACTATTCTGATACGGTTTCACTGGACGAACCTGTCCACCACGCCACACTTCGAGCAGTCCTTCTCCGACGACGGTGGCAAGACCTGGGAAGTGAACTGGATCACCGACCAGACGCGGGTGAAATGATCCCTCAGAGCGGGTGAAGTCCGAACCCAGCTTGTTGCCTGCCCCATTCCGGCCTCGGCTGGAATGAGGGCTTTTTCTTGCGACCGTCTCGAATCTCGCCAAGACCCACGAGTTCCGCGGCACCTCAGGTTGTTCGCTTGCAGGTTGCCTGCAACGCATTGCAACAAAATGTTCGACCATTCTCCACGAGGGCCGTAGTAGTTAGCGTCAGCTCGTTGACTTCTACTGCTCGCCATCATACAGTTGAGTTCCTCATCCCTCGACCAGCCTGAATCCTTGAGAGACCACATGCGTTTAAATTTTTTTCTGATGATTGCCTCGTGTGCGCTGGTTAGCGTCTGCACGGCCCAAACTCGGAGCCATGCCGCTGCTCCCCCGCCGGACGCTCCTTCTTATATCGTCACCAGCGATGACGCTCCCTCGATCTACGGCGACAACACCGTCAGTTATTTCGAGGCCAGCGGATCGCCCTCGGCGCCCGCGTTGGCCTATCAGAACACGGTGACGGTCGGAGGTACTGGCGGCGGTGGCGGAAATTTTGGCGCACATCAGTTAGTCTCTGACGGCAATGCGCAGTGCCTCTACGTTTCCGACGCCGGCTCCGGTCAGGTCGCGTCTGTTAATCTTCAGACACAGCTGGTGACGGGAATTTTTTCCGCCTCGCCGCAGGACACCGGCGCCCTAAACGGTATCGGGCTGGCCCTTAATTCTAGCTATCTTTACGCCAGCTTTACTGACTCGAATAATATCGGCGCATTCCAGGTTCTGCCCGGCTGCCAGCTTAGTTTTTTGGGCGACACTCTGGTGAGCGGACTCAATCGCGGAGGCATTTACGCCGTAGCCGTCACCCGTAACCTGTTGATTGCCACCTACGGCGATGGTTCCATCGAGTCTTTCAACATCGCCGGCGGCACTCCAATTTCTAACGGCGACAAGCAGGAGTCGACAGGCTATACGCTCGACGCCAACAATCTTCCAGCAGGCATCGACATTACCCAGGACGGACGCTTCGCCATCTTTGGCGACGGCTCCATCCGCACCGTGGTTGAAGTTTCGGACATCTCCTCCGGGCGCCTCACGGCGACGCGGGTGTACAACCTGGGTGCCGGCCCGGCCTCAACCGGACCCAGGGCCGCGCTGCCCGGCGTGGGTTCAAGCAACGTCCGCCTCAGTCCCGATGAGAGCCTGCTCTTCATCGCCAACAATCAGAGTGGCAGCATCACGGCCGGCTTTTTCAACCCCGCCACCGGCACGGTTTCGCCCGGATGCAATAGCCCCAGGCTGAGCGGCTTCTACGCTCCGTGGTATTATCTCGGCTCTCTGGTCACGGAAAACACCTCGGGAAATGGCGGTGTGCTCTACGTTGCGGAGTTCGGCGTGCCCTCGTCGATCGGCATCTTTACGGTTCACTCCGGCAGCGGGACCTGCAGTCTGGCCGAGTCGACCAACTCTCCGGCGATCGACCCGAACCCAAGCGGAAACATGCTTTCGCTTTGGGCCTACCCGCCACGGCCGTTCTAAAACGGAGCGTGATTACCACATTGTCAGATATTCATCGTTAGAGGTTTGGGATGCGCAATACTTCCTCGTTCTTACGAATTCTTTGCACGCTGGGGATCGCAGCCAGCGGCCTGGTGACCGCGTGGGCGCAAACGCCGATCTGTCCGCCGCGGCCCCAGTCCGGCTCCCTGGTGCAAAACCCGCTAGACCTTTATAGCCAGAATGGCGTGCTTGGCCTCGATCTGGCGATGCGGAACGGGCTGGGCAGCGACGGCTACATGCATTACTGCTACGTTTACCTGTATCAGGGTCAGCAGGTCGAAGCCCCGACGCTACGGCTGAATCCCGGTGATCAGCTCATCCTGAACCTGACCAACAACCTTCAAGCGCCATTTGATGTCTATTCCCCGAAAGCAAAGCGCGATTCCAAAGACCTGCGCAGGATGGAAATGCATCAGCGCATGTCCATGACCATGCCCATGGCTTCTGGGCTTAAGCCCGGAACGCCCGACGATCCCTGCAACCCCACCGAGGTACTGCCCTCATCGACCAACATCCATTTCCACGGCCTGAATGTTGCGCCCGTCTGCCATCAGGATGATGTCATTCACACGCTGATCCAGTCGGGCGATCCGCCGTTCCAATACAACCTGCAGATGCCGTCCAACGATGCGCCCGGAATGTACTGGTACCATCCGCACGTCCACGGCTACACCTTCACGCAAGTCAATGGAGGAGCGTCGGGTGCGCTCATCCTGGAAGGAAGCAACCCGCTGACCGACGGTTTGACCGAGCACGTCATCGTGATTCGCCAGGAGTTCGGCGTAAATGCCGGCGATCCGGACCAGGGACCGAACCTGCTGACCGTGAATTTTCAGCCTGCGATTGCCAATCTGCGCTTGCCCTACATCAACGCGCAGGTGGGGAAGAAGGAATTCTGGCGCGTGCTGAACGCTAGCAGCTCGGCCATTCTCAATCTGCAAGTTCAGTATGCGGGTGCGGTACAGCCTCTTGAAGTTATCTCGCTGGATGGCATTCCATTGAATACACCCACCAACTACACGACTATCAATCTGCCGCCCGCTGGCCGCGCCGAATTCGTGGTGCCGCCGATCGCTGCCGGACAGCAGGGTGTCTTCCTCACCACCGGATTTAATAGCGGTCCCATCGGCGATCTCGATCCGCCAGCTCCGCTGATCGACATCAAGCCTTCTCCAGACGGCATGGGTTCGGCCTCGCTGAAGCATCGGCCCACCGCAGCTCCGCTCGGCGCCAAACGTTTTGCGGGCTTGAAATTTCAGACACCCACAGCACAACGCGCTCTCTATTTCTCGGAGGAAACTATTTCCTCCAAGGGGCCGACTGCACTCTTCATCACGGTTGTCGGCCAGAAACCTCGCACCTTCCATATGGACGATCCGCCGGCAATCACGACCAACGTGGGCGCCGTCGAGGACTGGACCATCGAAAACCGCTCCGGCGAAGCGCACGTCTTTCACATCCACCAGCTGCACTTCCTGACCATGGCCGTGAACGGCGTTCCGGTGCCTAACCCGGATCTGATCGACACCATCACCGTGCCCTCGTGGAGCGGTACCGGACCGTATCCCAGCATAACCGTGCGCATGGATTTTCGTGATCCCAACATCGCCGGGACCTTCGTCTATCACTGCCACATCCTCGATCACGAGGACGGCGGCATGATGGCGAAGATCCAGGTCAACCCAGCCAACTGACTTAAGGCAGCTACCGCGACTAGCAAATTTCGGGTACCCAGTCTCGCGGCCGGTTGAAACCGGGGGCCTCTGACTCGGAATGTTGCGGAATGTCCCACTCATTCGCGCTTCTCGAATGACTGGGATCGTTTCTATTTCTCCTTCGTAAATCCAATACCGCGCGCCGCCTGCGAGAACAGCGTCATCCCGGTGACCCGATGTTCGGCGTCTTGTTGGAAGGCGATCGCTCCCAGATCGCCGGCCTCGAATTCGTGTGGCGCGATTGGCTTCAACTTGATTGGCGCCTGGTCGCGAATCGTCAGCGCCAGATTCCCTTGCTCGATTCCAATCGCATACGTCGCATCGAGTTCTTCACTTTTGTAGCGTCCGGTGAAGCCGCTCAGTTCAGCCGGGCTCAGATGAATCTCGGGAATCTTCTTGCCATCGAAGTAGGTTTCGCCCTCCAGGTCGAGCCGGGCGGTCATGACGGCATTCTTGGCTTCAAAGATGATGGGATTGCCCACCAGATCGCGGAATTCATTTACTCCGGTGCGCCGCAGCACCGCTCCCCACGCCATCAGTTTTCCGTCCTGAACTGTGAAGCTGTAGATCAGGTAATTGCGTGAGTCTAGATAGGTGCCAGCGAACGGCGTGGGATCGGGGTAGCTCGCCGACGTTGTAGCGTCCGCATCTGGCTTAGGCTTGTCGGCCAAATACATATCGGCTACCTGGCGAGACAGCCCTTCGACGTTGGCGCTCGACAGGTTGCAGAGCGTGATCACGCTTAAGCGTTGCGCGGGAAAGCGCAACAGTTCGGTGCGATATCCAAACGTCCCGCCGCTGTGCTCCACCACCGTCAGGCCTCGATAGGTGCCCATCCAAAGTCCCATGGCGTAATTGATTTGCTTGCCGTTATTCAGCACACCGCGCGTCTGCAGTTCTTTGCCCAGCCCGCCCTTGCCCAGTTTGTCGGTGTAGAAATTGCTATCCCAGAGCAATAGGTCCTCGACCGTGCTCATCATTCCGCCGCCTCCCACAATGTCGTAGGTGGTAGACCAGTCGACCGCGAATTTGCCGTTCTTTGCCGGGTCGTATGCCGCTACTCGCCCGGGCACGACCAGCGTGTTGTCATCGTAATAAAGCGTGTGCGTCATGCCCAGCGGCTGAAAGATATTCTGCGCAGCAAATTCGGCCAGCGACTTTTTCGTCGCGCGCTGCACCGCCACTCCCAGCAGAAAGTAGTTCGAGTTGCTGTACACAAACTCGGCGCCGGGAATATTGTTTAACCCCTTCTGTCGGGCAATGAGTTTGAGGATCTCCCCGGGCGACGAAAGGTCCGAAATGTTGCGGCCGGCGAGATACACCAGCGCAAGAAAGTCGCGCAGGCCGCTGGTCTGGTGCAACATCTGCCGCAACGTAATGGGATGGCCGTAGTCGGGAAGCTCGGGTATGTACTCGCGGACGTCGTCATCGAGCGACAGATAACCCTGTTCCGAGGCCAGAACCACGCTCGCCGCAGTGAACTGCTTCGACACCGACGCCATATAGAAGACCGACTGCGAGGTGAGCGGCACATCGAGCTCCAGGCTGGCCGCGCCATACGACTTGCGATAAGCAAACTTGCCGTCGCGAACGACGCCCAGCGAGCAACCGGGCGACCCCGCCTTGTCGTACGCGCCAAAGAGCTGATCGACCTGCTGCGAGGCAGTGTCCGCCGCGGCAACCGGCAGCGTGACAGCCAGAAATAAAAGGGAACCGGCAACAGCTCGCATGGACACCTACTTGGAGTGACTTTCAGAGTATAAAGCGCATCCCCCAGGTCCAGCGATGTTCAAGACCTGCGTCTTTTGTCAGATTTATTGCAAGTCGACTCTCACCTGATGCAGCGAACAAATCGCTACGACCTCGAACCCAAACAATCAATACGCCACCGTTTCACGCAAACACTTTTCCCCCCGCGCGAGGGTATCGCGTGGAGAATCTTTGCGTATGATAGGGCGAGCCCTAAGACTCGCCGTCCAATTAGAAATGCAACTATGAATTCAAGTGGGAACCCTCCACGTCGCCTGCGCTACCTGGAGTTGCTGACCTTGGTCTTGCTTCTGGCCACGGTGGGCGTAAGCGCCTTTAAGTTCAAATCTTCTGTCCTCGATCTCGACCTGGGTTGGCATCTTAAAACCGGCGATTGGATCCTAGCCCACGCAGGGGTCCCGCACAGCGGACTCTTTACCTGGACTGCCTCCGACCACCCCTGGGCCGCCTATAGCTGGGGGTACGAGATCCTTCTGTCGCTGGCCTACGCTCGCTTCGGCATCGTCGGCATTGGTGTTTTTGGAGTGTTGCTCACCCTCGCCGTCGCTTATGCGATTTACTGGATGAGCCGACGTTTGTCAGGCAATTTCTGGATGGCGTGCCTCATCGCGGTGTTCGCTGGCGCTGCATTTCTGTTGGCCTTGAATCCCCGTCCCGTTTTCTTTTCCATGATTTTGTTTTGCGTGACCTTGGCGTTGCTGATGGAAGGCAGGCGCAGCGGGCGCGAAAAGCTGTTTTATTGGCTGCCGCTGGTTTTTCTCTTGTGGGCAAACCTACACATTCAGTTCGTCTATGGATTGTTCGCCGTCGGCCTGCTCCTGGGCGTGAGTGTCCTTGAGAGCGTGCTGAAGTTAGTGAAATGGCAACCATCGTGGCTGCAATTCTCAAATGTGCGCGTCCTGCCGCTACTCGCAGTCTTTGTGGCCTGCCTTCTGGCGACCTGCGTAGGTCCCTATTCCTACCATCTGTACGGAATCATCTCGCGATACGCGAAGTCGGAAGTTCCATACCGCATCATCATGGAACTCCAGCCCATGAACTTCCGCGCCGGCAGCCACTACGTCGAACTGCTGCTGTTGGCGTTCGCGTTTTTCGCCGTAGGACGACAGAGGAAGGTGGACGCTTTCAAGCTTCTGCTGCTGTGCGCGACAGCGGTGATCGCCTTTCGTACCATGCGCGACGCCTGGTTCCTCTGCATATCGGCTGCAGCCTGCATCGCCGATGCCGTGGCGGATGGCGTTAAACAGGAACCGCAAGAAACCTGGCTGGAGAATGTTGCTGGCGGCGTGGTGCTCGCTGTCTTGTTAGTTGTCTTCGCCCGTCAGGCGGATTTCACCACTACTGGGCTGGACGGTGCGATCGCCCAGACTTTTCCGGTAAACGCCGTGAACTATGTGCGCCAGCATCCGGCGCCCGGCCACCTTTACAACGCGCTGGACTGGGGTGGTTTCCTCACTTGGTACTTGCCGGAACGTCCCGTAGCCATCGACGGCCGCACCGATCTCTATGGCGATCAACTGGAGGAGCTCTTCTTCCGAACCGCGGCAGGCGCGCCTTCTTATCTATACGATCCTTATCTGAACGAGGCGGGGGTAGTGATTTTGCCAAAAAGAAATCGGCTCGAAATGCTGCTGGAAAAAGATCCCAGATTTCAGCTCGCCTACCAAGACGACTTGTCCGCGGTTTTCTTTCGCCGTTGAGCCATGCGGCACTGATGTATTCAGCGACAAATCGACTACAGGTTTTCCTGAATGAAACGGGGACTCAGGTGGACGTCGAGTTGTATCAGCGACGAGTCGCCAACCGCTTTGAAACTGTGAATTTCGCCAGCCTTGATCACGAAGATGTCTCCAGCTCCGCCCTCGAAGCTCTGGCCGTCCACTGTCCACACTCCGCGGCCCTCGCGAATGAACTGGATTTCGTCATAGGGATGACGATGCGGTCCTGGCCCCGAACCGGGTTTGCCTTGATACAGAAATACCGAAACCCCAATATTGCCCTGGTCGGTCTCAACAAACTGATAGGAACTACCAACGAAAGGCAAGCTCTCCTGCCGCACGTGATGCATATCGTTCCCCCTTCGGGATTGGATGAGAATATGGGAACTTTGGCCGCAGGAACGGGAAGCGCCGGGCACCATCGAATCACCTGCGGTAGCCGCAGATCGAGGCTAACCCCTCCGCTCCGCCTGCCGGATAGGCTACGATACGCCCTAGTTTCAACTATGATTCGTCGGGAAGCATTTACGGCACAACCATCACTGGCGGAAGCCCTTGTTATGTATGGGGCACGGTGTTTGAATTGACACCCTCGCCCGGCGGTGGCTGGACAGAAACCCTTCTGTACAATTTCCCCGGCACAACTCTGTACGCGCCAAAGAGTGGTGATATCGAGCAGGGTGGCAATCTTTACGGTACGGCTAACTGAGGGCGGAATGGGCAATGGACGTGTATGCGAGCTGCTCTCCTCCGGCTCCGGTTGGACAGAGGAAGGCCTTTATGCATTTGGTTTCGATTTTGCCGAGAACGCCGTCCAGCCTGGTATCACGTTATGGAGGTCGAATCTCCCGCGCTATACTGGGTCATCGAGGATGGTTGTGAGTTCCCAGCAGAAAACCTTTTACATCGAGACCTTCGGCTGTCAGATGAACTTCCACGACTCCGAAAAAGTCGTAGGCTCGCTCATCTCCCAGGGCTATCAGCAGGTCGAGCACGAGCAAGATGCCGACCTCATCTTCTACAACACCTGCTCTATTCGCGACAAAGCCGAGCAGAAGGTCTTCCACCGCCTGGCCGACGTCAAGAAACTGCAGAAGGAAGGGAAGCGCTTCGGCGTACTCGGCTGCGTCGCCCAGCAGGAAGGCGAGAAGATCTTCGAGCGCGCGCCTTGGGTTTCGCTCGTGGCCGGCTCGGCTTCGTACCGCAACTTGCCCGAGATGCTGGTGCAGATCGAGTCTGGCGCCTCGCGCGTCACCGGCCTCGACGACCGCGAAACCGATCTGACCTTCGAGACCGAGTTTACCGCCCGCACCAACCCGCATCGCGGCTACATCACCATCATCGAAGGCTGTGACAAGTTCTGCGCCTATTGCGTCGTCCCGTACACGCGCGGGAAGGAACGCAGCCGCGCCTCGCAGTCGGTGCTGGACGAAGCCAAGCGTATGGCCGATGCCGGCTATACGGACATTCAACTGCTCGGGCAGAACGTTAACTCTTACCGCGATCCCGCTGAGAAAATGACGTTTGCTGAATTGCTGTCGGCGATTGGCGAGCTGCCGGGCATCCGCCGCGTGCGCTTTACCACCTCGCATCCGCGAGACTTTACCCGCGACATCATCGACGCCATCGACGCCGTTCCGGCGCTCTGCGATCACGTCCATCTGCCCGTCCAGAGCGGCTCTTCACGCGTGCTCCAGTCGATGTTCCGCGAATACACCCGCGAACAGTACTTGGAACGCATTGCCTGGATGAGGTCAACCCGCAACAAGGAGATCAGCATCACCACTGATGTGATCGTCGGTTTTCCCGGAGAGACCGAAGCCGAGTTCGCGGAGACGCTCAGCCTGCTGGACGAGGTGGGCTACGACGGCGTGTTCTCCTTCAAGTACTCGCCCCGGCCGAATACGCCATCGCTGCAATATATCGACTCGATCCCCGAGGAGGAGAAGTCTCGACGGCTGCAAATCTTGCAGGAGCGCCAGCGAGAGCTGCAGAGGGCGAGCTATAAGAGACATTTAGGGCAGAAAATTGAAGTGATGGTGGAAGGAAAAAACACCGCGCGCGGCCAGATGATCGGGCGAACCTCGCAGAACAAGACGTTAAACTTCACGGTTGACGATAGGACAGAGCCGACCTCAGGAAATTACGTGCAAGTTGAAGTAACGCAGACGTTCCCCAATAGCCTTTTGGGAAAGATGGTCGAGTAACCATCCATAAAGGCGTTGCCGAGCGTACTCTGAACGGAGTATCACAAAGACTGGCTTTTAGCGGTCAGCTTTTAGCAGCCTAAGCTGAAGGGATGAAGAGATGATCGCCGCTAGGTGTTACTAAGAGCGAAGGGCCAAGGGCTAAGAGCGAGTCCGGAGGACCCCACGATGGAAGTCGAGATGAAAATACGCGGGTTGATGATGGACCCCATGACCAACATGCCCATCGTGGTGCTCAAGGAGCAGGGAAGCGAGTCGGTGCTGCCGATCTGGGTGGGAGTTTATGAGGCCAATGCGATCGCGCTGGAGATCGAGAAGGTCACCACGCCGCGTCCCATGACGCACGACCTGCTGAAGAACCTGCTGGTCGGCTTGGAGACGATGGTGCGCAAAGTCGTCGTGACCGAACTGCGCGACGACACATTCTTCGCCGTGATCTGGCTGGAACGCAATGGGCAGTCGATCTCGATCGACTCGCGGCCCTCGGATGCTCTGGCCCTGGCGCTACGCATGGATTGCCCGATCTTCGTCGAGGAAGAAGTGCTGAAGACGAGTAAGGTTGCCGCCAACGTGAATGATCGCGTCTCCGCCGACGAGTTGCGCAAATGGCTGGAGAATCTGGGCGAGGACGATCTGGGCCGCTACAAGATGTGAGAAGAAGCGACTAGCAATTAGCAACGAGTTTGTTGCACGCATGAATGTCGTTCAGACAAATTCATAGCATTTTTGCTCGTCGCTAGTAGCTAGTTGCCATCTTTCTCATGCCTGATCCTGCTGAACAGCTGCAACGCATCTATCTCGCAGGCTTCGAACTGCACGTGTTCGATCGCTATCCGAACTCAGTCGGCGTGATTCGCGATGATTGCATTGCGCTGCTGCGCTCCACGCCGGCAGGGCTGCAGCTCATCGGCGCGCCCGGCTGGCGGATGGGGGAAGTGCTCGGCGTGCTGGTGCAGAAAGAAGGGAAGCAAGTCTTCCAGGCGAAGTCGGAGATCGTGGAAGCGACGCCGGAACGTCTGGAAACGCTGCAGAGGTTTAAAGCGGATCTGGAGCAGTTAATGACCGCAACCGCATAGCCTCGCTGGTTCTACCAGAGCACTTCAACGGAGTAGAGGCGGAACTTCTCATCTGCACTTAGGATGGGAATCTCTTCCTCCAGGGCCTGAGCCAGAATGATCCGGTCGAACGGATCCCGATGGTGAGAAGGCAAGCCCTCAAGCTGGAAGACGTGTGACGAGAGGATGGGCAGCACCGCGGTTGAGGTCTTCTTCAACTGGCTGCGAAGGTAGGCGCTTGCCGGACGCGGAAAGGGAAGCTTGCCCGCCTCTGCCTTCACCAGGATTTCCCAGACACTGGCGACACTGAGAAGAATCTCCGCGTCGGGCCCAGTGAAGATCCTCCGAGCCGCCGGTGAGAGACGGGCGTCGTCGCCAAGGGCCCACAAGAACGCGTGGGTATCGAGGAGGACCTTCACCGATAGAACTCCTTCTCGAACTGCGGCAGAGGGTCGTTGAAGTCGTCCGGCACCACAAAGTCGCCTTTGCCGGTGCCCAGGGGACGCGGAGTGCCCTTCTGATGGATTGCCGTGAGCCGAGCAACAGGCTTTCCAGCTTTGGCGATAATGACCTCCTCACCCAGACTCACTCTCTCTAAGAGCTTAGAAAGATGAGTTTTAGCTTCGTGAATGTTCACTTCCATTAAGCCACAATAGACTTAGTTATGGACTAAGTCAATAGGGGCGATGATATGCATAACTTCGAGGCGGAAGTTTGCCGAAGCTGCTTTCAGTTGCCGTGACCTTCGGGAGCAGGTTGCGGGACGCGCGTGCTCTGCATGAATAGGATCTTCCATACGCCTGACTGCTTCTCCAGGACCGCTGATTCCAGCCATTGCTGGTCATGCTTGCCGGTAGCATTCGTGACGCTGCCTCGGTTGATGTAAGCGATCCAGGCATTGTCGCCGTTGACGTGGACATCGGGATCGGTGACGTTCCACCTGTAGCGATTGCCCACAGTCTGGAGTTTCTTGATCAACTCCATAATCTGGTCTCCGTCGAAGCGGTTACCGTTATCGAAGATGTAGAAGCCTGGGGCAATGACGGAATGGAACTTATTCAAGTCGCCAGTTTCGGCAGCAGCAAAGATTGTCGTAACGGTGTTGACCACCTGAAGCTGCTCGGCCGAGAGAGGTTTGGATTTCTCCTGTGCGTCCGAAGGCATCACCGACATGACCATAACCATCGCGAGCAGGAGAACAGCGCCGTGAAATCGGAATGTCAAGGCAGGAACCTCCAATCAGCACGTCAGCCTTCGGGGGAGCAAGAATAGCACGACCGCCAAATCCTCAAGGAAGAGCTTCCATACCTGCAAATCGAGCGATGTAGCGATACCGAATGACGCGGAGGCCGCGCTTTTCGATGACGGCGGTAGATTGTACATAATATCTGTTATCGGACATTGCCTATACACTCAAATAGGTCGACCCCGTGGGTGCTGCCTGATCGTCCCGTCCCTGTTTTTGGATCACTCGCCCTATCACTGCGACCTGTGACAGCCGTTCTGTTCTTTCGAAGTGCCGCGTTTCATCATGCTCACAATGCACTCTCTTCTGGCCGGCGTGCTGGTAGTCTTCGCCTCGATGCTGCTGTCCGTGATCGGACTCCTGATCGTCCGCCGCCACGTGAGCGCCGAGTGGCTGAAGCGGCACCACGAACTCGCCAGCTATTACTTCCTCATGATTGGTACGCTGTACGCGGTATTGATCGCCTTTGCCATCTATGTCGTCTGGACCGCATTCAAGGACGCGGGCACCAACCTCGAGCACGAAGCGACCGAGGTAGCCGATCTCTCGCGGCTTTCGACCGCGATGCCTGATGAGCTACGCCGGAACATCTCTGCTGCGCTGATGGAATACCTGAATGCGGTCGTGCAGGACGAGTTTCCGGCGATGGGTCAGGGGCGGGAAAGCGAGCGTACCTGGACAGCCGTGCAGCGCCTGTGGGACGCCTACAGTAACGCCAGGCCGGATACTCCACGCGTGCAAGCATACTTCAACGAATCTCTAAAACATCTGACCGAGCTTTCGGATCTCCGCAGGACACGGCTCTTCGCAAGCCATGGAACTGTTCCATCGATGCTATGGGGACTGCTCACCGTCGGCGGCATTCTCCTGGTCGGCTTCACCTATTTCGTCGGACACGAGAGCGTTTCGTCGCAGGCTGCCATGACGGCGTGTCTGGCGGGAGTGCTGTCCTTCTGTATGGTTCTTATCGTCTCGCTGAACAGCCCTTATTCCGGGGCGGCGCGCGTCACGCCGGAGCCATTTCGGCTGGAGTTAGCGCACGTGGCCTCACGCATGCCGAAATAAGCAATGTGTCCCTCTACAGAAGATTCAGAGCAGCACAACTTTGGGATGAAACAGCGTCCCTGCTACACGTGTGGCGAGGCATACCAGTTCCGCCTGTCCGGCGAAGACCTTTACCCAGCGTGAGCGAGACATTTCCGGAAGGTTGACGGTGCGGCCGTTGCGAATCTTGGCTAGGTCGGCTTCGGTCGCCGTGACGCACGGAATCTCCGGCAACACGCGGCGCGGGTGGATCAGCAGTTCGTCAATCCGGGATGCAGCAGCCGCCTCGCCTATCTCTTCTAAAGTGTGACTGTTTTCGATCGTGAATTCGGCTACGGTGGTTCGGCGCAGGCTGGCCAAGTGGGCACCGATACCAAGTTTTTGTCCGAGCTCGTGCGCCAGGCTGCGGACGTAGGTTCCTGACGAGACGCGGCAACGAAAATCGGCCAGATCGTCCGCCACATTCGAGATGACGAACTCCTTCACCTCAACCTCAACCGGCTGCAGCTCCACATCTTTCTTCTTGCGGGCCAGCTTGTAGGCCGGGACGCCCTGAACTTTCTTGGCGGAAAACGGCGGGGGAACCTGCTGGATCGGGCCCGTGAACTCCACTATTGCGGCTCGGAGTTGTTCAAGTGTCACTTTAGCTGTCTGTGCCGGGCCGAGGGGCTCGCCATCGGCGTCGTAGGTGTCGGTGGCCACGCCGAAGCGAATTGTGCCCTCGTAGACCTTCTCCGAGGCCGTATAGAACTGGCACAGGCGCGTCATCCTGCCCAGGACCAGCGGCAGAACTCCGGTTGCCATGGGGTCGAGCGTGCCCAAATGTCCGATGGAGCGTTCGCCCAGCAGCCGCCGCGTCTTCGCGACGACGTCGTGCGATGTCCATCCTGCGGGTTTATCCACTACCATTACACCGTTCAGCGGCATCCTTCTGCTATCGTGGAGGTTGAAAGGCTCGTTGGTCAAATCGCATAGGGCCTTGCCCGGGAGCGAAAAAAGGGAAGCCGCTTCCCTGCTGCACCAGCCGTAGCGCCGATATGATTCCACTGAAAGACGACGCACCTCGGATCAGCACGCCATTCGTCAACTATGCGCTGATCGCGATGAATACGATCGCGTTTCTGATGTCGCTCGAGTGGCGAATGAAGTTGCCCGAACCACGCCCGGAAATTTTGTTTTATTTTGGAGTCATCCCGGCACGTTTGTCGGTCCTGCTGTTGAATCACGGATACGTGCCGTGGGACCTGATTTCCGGCCTGGGCACACGATACGTTACGGCTGCGGCGGCCATCGTTCCGATCTTTACCTCCATGTTCCTGCATGGCGGCTGGCTGCACCTGATCTTCAACATGTGGGCGCTGTGGATCTTCGGCGACAACGTCGAGGACTATCTCGGACATTGGCTCTACCTGGTGCTGTACCTGGTGTGCGGCGTGGCTGCGGCGCTGCTGCATACGGTATTCAATATCGGCTCGACCATTCCGAGCGTCGGCGCCAGCGGAGCCATTGCGGGCGTGATGGGCGCGTTCTTTGTGCTCTATCCGCGAGCGCGCGTGCTGACGCTGGTGCCGTTCTTCTTTGTTTTCTTCATGTGGCTGCCAGCGTGGATCGTGCTCGGCTACTGGTTCATCGCACAGTTCCTCAGCGGGGCCGCGACGTCGATTGCAGCCAACAGCGGGAACAGCAGCGGGATCGCGTTCTGGGCACATGTGGGAGGGTTTATTGCCGGCGTCGCGCTGATCAAACTCTTCCCTGCCCGGACGAGACGGTATCATTACGGGTTGTGAAGACAAGCCGTCAGCTATCAGCTCTCAGCCGTCAGCTAATACAGACATCGGTCGAATTGTCTTCCGGGCAAATCTCGTCGTTAGATTGACGGGGCGAAGAACAAGCTGTCAGCCGTCGGCTAATAGAGATATCGATAGCATTGCATTCTCGGGTTAGCTTGGCCGTTAGATTAACAGGCTCGGAGAGAAATTCGAAGCCGCTTTGATCGAGTGTCGCGAAGCGAGACGTAAGAGCTTAGCCCAGTGCTTCAGCGCTGCGTAGGAAAGTTATAAAGGGCCCGCGCGAGGTGGCCCTCAGGCCGACGAGCCTGCACAGCTACTCACCCGTATGCTTGGCACCGACCGCGCCGGCCGTGGGCGTGATCAGAAACTCCGAAAGGTTCGCTTCGGGCGGCAACAGCACGGCATACAACACAGCCTGCGCAATGCTCTCCACGTCCATCATGCCTTCACGCGAGGCGTTAGGCATGATCTGCTGCCACATGTCGGTGGACGTTGCTCCTGGCATAAGTGCGGTCACGCGTATACCGCGCGGCATCAGTTCGTCGCGAAGCGCCCGGGTAAAACCGTAGGCTCCGGTTTTGGCTGCCGTGTACGCGGAGAAGTTTGGAAAGACCTGCGTCGCGGCAGCGGAGAGGTTGTTGATGATCGTTCCGCCGCGTTCCATCAGCGGCAGTGCGGAACGCGTGCAGAGAAACACGCTGTTGAGGTTGATGTCGATCATCTCGCGCCACATCTCAACCGAAGTGTGATCAACCGGCGTCGGCGCCTGGCTGATACCAGCATTGTTGACCAAAATATCGACGTGCCCAAAGCGCGTTTGCACAATATCGAAGAGCGCGTCGACGGAGTATTGTTCGCGCACGTCGCACAGACTTCGCGACGACCTGCGTTGAATTGCCCGATCAAAGCTTGGCCGCCGCGGCGTTTAACTTTTCTTCGTTCTGCCGGTGATGACAACGCTGCAACCTTCTAGCCACAAACGCCCGTGCGATGGCGTAACCGATGCCGCTACTGCCGCCGGTGATGACGGCGAACTTGCCTGATAGACGATGAGCTGGATCGACTGCGTTTCTTTCGCAGCCATCTTTAAATTCCGTTGGTGTTCTTGGCATGAATGAGAGAGAGGAATTCCTGCCGCGTCTGCTGCGCGCGGAAGGCTCCCAGCATCGACGAGGTGACCGTGGCCGAGTGCTGCTTCTCGACGCCGCGCATCATCATGCAGAGGTGCCGTGCCTCGACAACCACGCCGACGCCCAGCGGCTGAATGACCTTCTGGATGGTCTCTGCGATCTGCACTGTCAGGCGCTCCTGCACCTGCAGCCGGCGCGCGAAGACTTCAACCAGCCGCGCCGTCTTGCTGAGCCCGATGACTTTGCCCTTGGGGATGTAGGCGATGTGTACCTTGCCGAAGAACGGCAGCACGTGATGCTCGCACAGGCTGAACATCTCGATGTCTTTGACGATCACCATCTCGTCGTAGTCGACGGTGAACAGCGCGTCGTTCAAGATCGTCTCGGGATCTTCGTGGTAGCCCTTGGTCAGGTGTTGTAGTGCCTTGGCGTAACGCTCAGGCGTGCGGAGCAGGCCTTCGCGCTCGGGGTCTTCGCCCAGGCGGACCAGCATCTCGCGCGCAAGCTCTTCGAAGCTTGCGCTGGTGAGGGTCGGAGTTTCGATAGTGTCTTTCATAAGAGTTGCGCTTGGTACCTAGCAACTGTCACCGAGGTCGCTGTTCCGTTACCCGCTCCAGCGCTCGACCGCGGTATCTTGCTAATTGCTGATTACCAAATGCTAATTGCCGTCGTACTCAAAGCTGTTCATCGCGGTCTCTTCCAGCCGACTTTTTCCAGATGAGCAGCCTTAAAGTTTTGCTTCAAGATGTCGTAGATCACTTCGCTCAGATTCTCGGTGGTAGGCACTCTCCGATGCGAACTCCGTACTCAGATTCAGGTTCACATGATCGAAGCGATCCAGCACCTCGCGGCGCACCGTTTCGTCGAGATCGACCAGGTTGCAAACCATGCCGGTCGCGGGATCGCACCTGTCCGCTCACCGTCACCTCGAGCGCGTAATTGTGTCCGTGCCCATGCGGATTGTTGCATTTGCCGTAGACCGCGCGATTCTGCTCTTCGGTCAGGCTGTCGGCGTGCAGCCGATGCGAGGCGGAGAAAATGTAGCGCCGAGTGAGGTGCGCCTTCATGGCTCTCCGTAGAAGTCGACAAACAGGTCGGGCAACTCGTACACGCGAACGCGATGCAGTTGCGCGATGTTGCAGCTTGCTCTCCAGGCGCTGCCAGATGGCGATGGCCAGGTTCTCGGTGGTGGGAATCCGGTCGGCGAATTCCGGCACTTCTTTATTGAGATGCCGATGGTCGAGCGCGTCGATGACCTCGCGGTTCAGGATTTCCTTTAAGTCTTTCAGATCGACGACGAAGCCGGTAGTGCGGGTCGATCTCACCCTTCACCGTGACCTCAAGCGTGTAGTTGTGGCCATGACCGTTGAGGTTGGCGCACTTGCCGAAGACGCGTTGGTTCTCTTCTTCCGCTGAAGCTGGGATTGTGGTAGTAATGCGACGCAGAGAATTCGCACTTCCGAGTTAGATAGACCATGAAGACCTTAATGCGGAGACCGCTAGGTTCACCGCGCTAATGCCTCCGACGAGGAACACGATCGATGCTGACCGCGTCCTCAGGACACCCAGACTCAATTGTACGTGCCAGTGGGCCGCTTGTTCCGCATCGCCAGAGGCGGCCAGCGGTTCGCGGCACCGCCACTGCCGTACCCTGCCCTTCCATCTCACCGTTCCTCGATTATGTGAGATGTCGGAGTTAAACAAAAGTAGCGCGAAACAGCGGCAAGGCCAAAAAGCGAGAGTGCGTTTGACAGCCAGTCAAAATGCGCGCGGCGGATTCGACGGAGGAACAAAAAGCCGGCCAGAATGATGGTCACGACTGCCTCAGATGCGGCCTCGATTTTCTCGCCGCCGCGAAGCCGAGGCGGCCAGAACGAGACCCCCGATGGATAAGAGAAACTCCACCATGTCGTCGCGAGGGCCAGCCGCTGAGATGGGGAACAGCAGCGCGAGGTTCTTGGTCCAGCCCTCCCACATCTGCGGAAAGCTGCGGTACATGCGGGTGCTGACGACGTCAGCGACGACGAAACTGCAGGCGATCTCCTGCGCGCTTCACGAGCTTCGCCAGTTCAACATCTTCCAGGATCGCGCTGGCAACAGCCGCATGGCCGCCGACAGCGTCGTAGACATCGCGCCGGATGAGCAGATACTGACCGTTCGCTGCCGCTGCTGGAGAGTTGCGGGTCGCTGACACTCCTTTGGCCGATACGTCGCCGCCAGTTCGGCAAAGATTACCGGCATCAGCGCCCGCTCGGCGAAGCTGTGGACCTCTTGCTTCGGCGAGTACGACAGCAGGGCCGCGTCCAAGCTCGCGCCGCTTCGTCAAACCCGCCAGAGATCGAGTTGGGCGAGGTGCCTGGTGTCGGCGTCGGTGAAGAGCAAGCCACTTCCCTTTCGCAGCCTTCGCCCCAGTCCAGACAGCGTTACATTTGCCGCTCCAGCCCGGCCGGCAGCGGATCAGCAGAGATCACTCGAACTGGAAACTCTCGGCGATGCTACGTGTGGTGTCGGTGGAGTGGTCATCCACGACGATGACTTCGTAGATCGGGCCTTGCTGCCCGACCAGGCTGCGCAGGCAGTCGGCAAGGCAGGCCTCTTCGTTGCGTGCGGGAACGATAACCGAGATCTCGGGATTCACGGGAAGGTTCACACCTGGTTACCGTCGCTTTGCGGCTTTCGTGGTAGCCGACCTCGCGCAGGCGGGGCGCTGTGCGGCACGGAATCCATTATTATAAGAGGGTGAAGCGTTTGGCCTCGTCGATCGTCCTGTTTTGCGCGGTTCTGCTGGCTGCTTGCAATGGCCCTCATCCTCCGCGCATTGGAAATGCAGCTCCCGATTTCACCATCAAGGATGTGGATCGCACGGTTTCGCTGAGTCAATTACGTGGCAAGCCCGTGGTGCTGAATTTCTGGGCGAGCTGGTGCCAGCCCTGCATTGAAGAAACGCCATCGCTGGTTGAAATGCAAAAGCTGGTTGGCGACAAGGTGACCGTGCTGGCCGTCAGTGAAGACTCCGACGATACCGCGTACAAGCAGTTTATCCGGGAGCATCAGGTGGACCTGCTGACCGTACGGGACGGGCAGAAGACGAATGAGCTGTATGGTACGTTCAAGTTTCCCGAGACTTTCATCATCGACGGCAGTGGCAAGATCGTACGCAAGTTCATCGGCGCGACGGACTGGACCGCGCCCGACATCGTCGATTACCTGAAGAAGCTGGGCAACAGTTAAGCGGTCTCATTCCGGGTCACGCAGCTTGGGCAGCGTCAAAATCGGCTTTCCCGAAGAACCTGGTTCGCGTAAGCTTTCCGTAAACAATAAAAGCGAAGCCGAACCTGCAGTTTCGCATCTGATATTTAGCAAGAAAAGGGAGATTTCGACAGGATGTCTTTGAGCCGAAATGTCCGAGGCGCCGTCCTCGGTGCTGGAGGTTCGGTTTGTCTCACCCTCTGTCTTATGCTGTGTGGTCTGCTGACAGCGGCCGAGTCGCAACAGCCAAGCGCGTCTCAGGCGGCGCAGACATCGGCCTCGGCTGGCGCCATGGCCAGCATCAGCGGAACCGTCGTTGATCAGCAGGGTGCACTGGCCGTGGGCGCGCAAGTCCAGCTCAAACGCCCGGGCGAGACCCATGGACAACAGGTTCCATCAGGCCAAAATGGGGAGTTTTCTTTTCTCAATATTGTTCCCGGTCCCTTTGAGCTAACCGTTACTGCATCGGGCTTCGAAAGCAAGACAGTCACCGGCACCTTAACCGCAGGCCAGGTTTATATCGTTCCTGAGATCGTTTTGAACGTGGCCGCGATGACCACCGACGTTAAAGTTGGCCTTACGCCTGAGGAAGCTGCGGAGGTCGAGGTCAAGGAACAGGAGAAGCAGCGCGTCCTGGGCTTTATTCCGAACTTTTACGCCACCTACGTTCCTGATGCTGCGCCGCTGCCCACGAGGCTAAAGTTTCAGCTGGCCTGGAAGTCGGTGACCGACCCCATCAGCATCCTGGGCGTGGGCTTTCTCGCGGGGATCTACCAGGCATCCGATCAGCTTAACGGTTATGGCCAGGGGGCGGCGGGCTACGGAAAACGCTTTGGAGCTGTCTACGGAGACGTCTTCATCGGAACCTTCATCGATAGCGCCATTCTACCGACGGTGTTTCATCAGGATCCCCGGTACTTTTACCGTGGACCGAATTCCGAGGGCTCGCGCTTTATGTATGCGATCGGTAACGCCGTAATCTGCAAGGGAGACAACAAGAAGTATCAGCCGAACTACTCGGCCATTCTGGGATCGTTCGTCACCGGCGCCATCGCGCAGGCATACTATCCGGAAAGCGATCGTGGGACGAGTCTTTATTTTCAGACGGCGCTGATCCGCATCGCCGAAGGAAGTGTCGCCGGCATCTTCCAGGAATATGTCGTACCGAAGCTCACACCTCGCCTGAAGAAGCATCCGCCGCAGCAACAGCAGCAGCCGTAGCTCTGGCCGGAGAGGTTTTAGCGGCTCCCGACCAGGCACACTCAACGCCACAAAACGCTACTTACCCACAGCCACCGCCTCTGCCGGTTTAGCGGGCATTGCAGGTTTCGGGTTAGTCATAGCTTCATCGACACGTTTCTTGAAGTCGCCCTGATCGTTGTGCTCCCACCCGCTGTAGTTCGAGACCACTTGCATCTCGCAGCCTGTTCCCTTGGGGAGCAGCGTGACGTGATTCTTGCGCTGCAACAGCGCTCCACTGACGTTCACGTGCGCGGAGTGCTTCACATCATAATCGGCAGTCATCTTCGCGTCGTCGCTTCCGGTAACGCTGTAGCTGTCCGGATCGCTCAGAACCGTTTTCACCGCCGGCCATATTTCGGTACAGGCAACCGGATAGGTGTTTTTGTAGGTTTTGCCGAACGCTGGCAGCGCAAGGCTGATCACTATCAGAACCAGACCCAACGTTATAGCTTTCCTCATGACTTAAGCCCTCATCTTGGGTTGCGAACGTTGAAGCGGGGCAGAGGTCTTCGTTTACAAGACAACTGAACAATAGTCCCTCGCAGCATTTTGTCAGTGCCGCGAGTCACCTGGGGCGGTGATAAGGTCGGAGCTGGTCCCGCGGTTGGACGCGATGCCCGTTAACGTCCCAGTTAGAATGAGGATGCTCGACATAGATCGCTCCAACAAGGAACGTCAAAGACGGTCTGGCCTTCGTCCTGAAACATAGGAGTTCGCAGTTCATGATCAAGAGTGCGATCCGACGTGTTCTGAGAAGCACTGGCTATGATGTGCGGCGTGTTTCGCCGACATCACGCGCCTATCCATTCGTTTCTCAAATCAGTCTGGCGGGCATGAACTTTTCTTTCTGGGTCAAAGATTTTCAGGCCGAGCAATGGTACAGCCCGGAGATGCACAGAAAGTTGATCGAGAATCAACTGCTGGCCGACCTGATCCAACCCGGAGATCGCGTTCTGGATCTTGGTTGCCACCAGGGTTTTTATGTCGCCTTTCTGGCGAAGCTGGTTGGACCGAACGGTTTCGTCGTCGGCGTGGACATCAACCCCGAAAACGTGATGATCACCCAGGCCCAGATCTTGCTGAACGGTCTCGCCGACAATGCAGAGGTGCTCCATCGTGCGGCGGCGGCAACGTCCGAAGGATATCTGAAGTACTCCCATTTCTCCGATAACGCTATGGTGGTTGTGTCGGAACAGGAGACGGCGCCAGCGGCTCAGCGCACTTCCATCGATCATCTCGCTTCCGTCTACGGCGACTTTGACGTTGTCATGATTGATGTCGAGGGTTTTGAAGCGGAGGTCCTGAAGGGTGCGCAAGGATTGTTGCAGCGGCGCAAACCCAAGCTGGCTGTGGAAATTCACTCCGAGTTCCTGTCCGGCTATGGAGCGACGGTGGAGTCCCTGGCTTCGACCGGCCGCTTCTCGGAGTACACCGGCAGTATGGTAGTTCGTTCAATGGACCGTATGAAGAGTGTGCCTTTCGATCTGGCGAGGGTTCCGACGAAAGGGGTGGCGAACGTGTTTCTTACTCGGCGCTGATATCGAATTTGCGCAAAACAAAAAGGAGAGGCTCTTGCCTCTCCTTTAATTCCGACTGCACCGACGTCAGTACAGCCGGAAGTTCACCTCGACGTTAATCTGCACTGCGACCGGCTTGCCATCCTTCATCGCAGGCTCAAACTTCCAGTTGCGCACCGCTTCGATCGCCTTCTGATCCAAGCCCATACCCAGCGCGCGGGCTACCTTGATGTCGCGCGGCTTGCCATCGGGACCGACGATCAGCCACAGGACGCAGGTTCCCTGGTACTTGGCCTTGCGAGCTTCTTCGGAGTATTCAGGATCAGGTGTATCCAGGGCCTTGGGCGCGGAAACGCCGCCGCCTACACGGAATGCGCCGCCTCCGATACCGCCGCCGTGTCCGGGACCAACACCAGGGCCGGTACCTGAACCAACGCCGCCGCCATTACCCGAGCCGATACCGCCGCCGCCGCCGGTTCCGTTCGAAGGCGGGCCGGAGGGCACGGCCGACATCGGATTGCCGAGGTTCGGCATATTCGAAGCCAACTTGATCTGTGGGGGGATAACTACCGTCGGCTCCACGGGCAACTTGGGCTTGTCATTGCGGATGACCATCGCGGGAGGCGTAATCTGCTCCATCGCCGTCTTAGGGAGCTTGCCCTTGGGCGCTTGCAGTTTGTCATGATCGCCGCCGCCACCGCCGCCCCCGGACGTGGTCGCACTCTTCTTGGTCATGGGCAACTGAGGCGCGAGATCGGGAGCTATGAGGGTGATGGTTTCCTTCGGCTTCTCCTGTACAACCTTGGCACCCACGATGGACACTGCAATCAGCCCACCGATCATAGCGATGTGAACCACCAGGGAGACCCCAGCACTTTCCTTTTTGTAACTATCCTGCCCCCAGATTTCGCGGACCCTGACCGGACGCGAGGTCAGCTGCAACGGGGGTAACTTTTCGGGAAACAGCGCAGCTCGGATGTTTTCTTTCAGCGACGTCCACAGGGACTCGTCCATCGTGGTCCGAGGCAGAAGATGCAACTCCTCGTCCTGCTGCGGCGGTGGCGGGGGAATCAACGTCTGATTAGCCATACTCGTCCTAGTCCTTCGGTCTGCACCGGCGGCTTACGCCGTACCACTGATACTCGATTAGCACTTCCAATGGCTCATTCGTAAAACCCACAGTTTACGATGAGGTTGCGGGCCGACCTCGCACTTGGACTGTCTCCAGTGAGAGTCGCCGCTCTCAATCTTAGATGCGTAGCTACCC
This sequence comes from uncultured Acidobacteriaceae bacterium, assembly GCA_963819055.1. Lineage (GTDB taxonomy): Bacteria > Acidobacteriota > Terriglobia > Terriglobales > Acidobacteriaceae > Bog-257. The sequence continues at coordinate 263,491 of CAWFUT010000032.1, forward strand.
ACATCGTTGTTCGGAATTTCGTTCAATACTCAGACGAGCCTAAGGGGTAAAGGCGAGCCTGCCTTTTTGGTTACCCCGGGCCTGTACCTGCCAGAAATTCAAGCAGTTATCTCTCACGGGCGGCGGGCGCGAATGGACGCGCATTTTGCCGCTCCCTATAATGAAGAGATAACTGGATCAACTTTCACATTCCAGTGACCACAAGCGGGAGAATCGCGGAGTGCCGCTCGACCTGAAATCAACGCTGAACTTGCCGAAGACCGACTTCTCCATGAAGGCGAGCCTACCCAAGAATGAGCCTAAGATGCTCGAACACTGGGAGAAGATGCGGATTTATGACCGGATTCGCGAGGCTCATAAAGGCCAGCCTATCTATGTGATGCACGATGGGCCGCCTTACGCCAACGGCCCCATCCATTTGGGCACGGCGCTGAACAAGACGCTGAAGGATTTCGTGGTCAAGTCGCGCAGTATGAGCGGCTTCGATGCTCCCTACGTGCCGGGTTGGGACTGTCACGGGCTGCCGATCGAAATCAAGGTTGATAACCAGTTGGGGCGTAAAAAACTCGAAATGGACCCGCTGGCCGTTCGCGAGGAGTGTCGCAAGTACGCGACAAAGTACCTCGACCTGCAGCGCTCGCAGTTCAAGCGACTGGGCGGACTGGCTCGCTGGGAAAAGCCGTACTCCACCATGGATCCCCATTACGAGAGCGTGTGCCTGGAAACCTTTTACAAGTGTTATCAGGAGGGCATCGTCTACAAAGGTCTCAAGTCGGTGTACTGGTGCGTCGTCGACAGGACGGCGCTGGCCGAAGCCGAAGTCGAGTACGAAATGCACACCAGCCCCAGCATCTGGGTTCGGTACGCGATGACCAGCGATCCGGGAAAGATCGATCCGGCGTTGGCGGGAAAGAAGAATGTCGCAACTATCATCTGGACGACAACGCCATGGACGCTGCCTGCGTCGATGGCCGTGACCTTCGCGCCTGATGCGGAGTACGTAGCGCTCGATACTGGCCAATGGATCTACATCGTGGCCAAGGCTCTGGCGCAGCAGACGATCGAGAAGTGCAACCTTGCGGGAGCGAGGGAAATCGCGTTACTCCCCGGAACGAAGCTCGAGCACTCGACCTACGCGCATCCCTTCCTCGATCGGCAGATTCTGGGCGTGCTTGGCAATTACGTCACCATGGATACGGGCACAGGCGCGGTGCATACCGCTCCCGCACACGGCGCCGACGACTTCAATACCGGCGTAAAGTACGGGCTCGAGTTGCACTCCAATGTGGATGCCGGCGGAGTTCTGCGCAACGGCCCGCCGGAATACGAAGGCCAGCAGGTCTTCAAGGCGAATCCGCTGATCGTTGAGCTGCTGAAGAGCCGCGGAGTGCTGCTGGGATACGAAAAGATCGAGCACTCCTATCCGCATTGCTGGCGCTGCCACAACCCCATCATCTTCCGCGCCACCGAGCAGTGGTTCATCTCGATGGAAGGAAAGCTGCCCGAGGGCGGCACTCTGCGCACGCGCGCCCTCGATGAGATCAAGAAGGTGAAGTGGGACCCATCGTGGGGCGAGGAGCGTATCGCCAACATGGTGGCGGGGCGCCCCGACTGGTGTATCTCGCGCCAGCGCGTATGGGGCGTACCCATCGCAATGTTCCAGTGCGAAGGGTGTAACGAGTTCGTCGGCGACCCGAAGATCCACAAGCTCGTCGTCGACCTCTTCGCGCGCGAGGGCGCAGACGCCTGGTATCGGTATTCGCCCGAGCAGATTCTGCCGGCAGGCACCAAGTGCGCGAAGTGTGGCTCGACGAAGTTTCGCAAAGAGATGGACATTGTCGACGTGTGGTTCGAGTCGGGTAACAGCCAGGCTGCCGTGCTCGGACAGGAGCCCGGACTGCCTTGGCCTGCCGATCTCTACATCGAGGGCGGTGATCAGCATCGCGGCTGGTTCCAGTCTTCCCTGCTGTGCGCGGTCGCGACAAAAGGATCGGCGCCGTATCGCAGCTGCGCGACAGTCGGTTGGACACTCGATCCGCAAGGCCGTGCCCAGTCGAAGTCGTTGGGCAACGTCGTCGATCCAGTGAGCATCGCCGACAAGCTGGGCGCGGAGATCGTTCGCCTGTGGGTGGCGTCGGTGGATTTCCGCGAGGATGTGATGGCCTCCGACGAGCTTATGCAACGCGTCGCCGACAGCTATCGCAAGATCAGGAATACGTTCCGCTACATTCTTGGCAGTCTGGACGGATTCGATCCGGCGGCTGACGCTGTGCCGTTCGCGAAGATGCACCCATTGGATCAGTACATCCTGCTGCGGGCCGCCGACGCGACGAAAGACGTACGCGAACACTACGACGCGTTTGTCTTTCATCGGCTTTATCAGCGCCTGAAGGATTTCTGCATCGTCGATCTCAGCGCGATCTACTTTGACGTGCTGAAGGACCGGCTCTATACTTCGGCCCCGAAGTCACTGGCGAGGCGTTCGGCGCAGACCGCACTATGGAAGCTCGGTGAGGCTCTGGTGCGATTGCTGGCTCCGGTGATGAGCTTTACTTCCGACGAGGTTTGGGGATACTTGCCGCCGGCAGGACGTTCGGAGAGTGTTCACATCGAGCACTTCCCTGCTCCCGAAGACCTGACTGGCAAGTTACCGAGTGGTTTTGACGCTGAGGCCATGAAGAGCGATTGGCAGACGCTGCTGTCGGTTCGGGATGAGGCTCTGAAGGCGCTTGAGGCTGCGCGCAACGAGAAGCGAATTGGCGGTAGCCTGGAAGCCGAGATTCGGCTGCGTGCACCGGAAAGCGTCTATCCGCTGCTGGAACGCTACCAGGATCAGCTGCGATATCTCTTTATCGTGTCGGCGGTGAAGCTGGAGAAGGCTCCTGCGAGCAATGGTGGCCCCGGACTGACCTTTGAGGTAACCACGGCTGCGGGCCAGAAATGCGAACGTTGCTGGAACTATTCGACGCACGTGGGCGAAGATAAGACCTATCCCACGGTGTGTGAGCGGTGTAGCGCGGTGCTGGCTGAGCTTGAGGCCGCTGCCCCGGCTAGATGAGATTACCGGCTGCTTCTTTCGAGGTGGGAGCCGCGTCTAATACCGAAGGAGAGTCCTGGGCCGGGTAACCGCGGCTACGCAACAGAATTTTGTCATGCGCAAGTACTTTTTCGTGATCGCGATCATCGTTCTATCGTTGGACCGCCTGGCCAAGTGGGCTGTTGCCAGCACTATCCGCTTGCACGACAGCGTTGTAGTTATACCCGGTTTCTTTCAGCTGACTCGTGTGGAGAACACAGGCGCGGCCTTTGGCCTGTTCGCTGATTCCTCAGCGCAATGGAAGGTCGGGGCTCTAGTGAGCTTCTCGATAGTGGCGTTGATCATTGTCACCGCACTTCTCTGGAAGAACAGCCATGCCCTGAGCACGACCACAATCGGGCTATCGCTCATTCTGGGCGGCGCAATGGGCAATCTGTGGGACCGCATGGTGAGCGGCCGGGTCGTCGATTTCCTGGATTTCTACGTTGGCAGCTATCACTGGCCCGCGTTCAATGTCGCCGATACAGCCATCGTCATCGGCGCGATTCTGCTGATCTCGGAAATCTTCTTCGCCAAATCCGCAAGCGAAACTGTAAAAACCAGCTCCTGATAACCACGCCTCTCTAGTCTCTCGGGTTTGGCTCCTCGCTTGTTCAGCTGCCAGATGCTCGGCGCGGTAGCGATCTCTCCGATCGTGCTTTTCGCATGCGACTCACGCTCCACGCGATAGTCGGCAAAAGAGCCAATAACAGCCACATGGAATTCAGCTTCAGCATCAGGTTCGCTCCGGACAGCAGCAGCAGCGGCAGGTAGGGCTCAACGTATTCCAGAGCCCGCGGCCGATTGTTGATTCGCTGCAGGCAGTAGAGCACTCCCACGAAGGCCAGCAGTCCAGCGAAGATCGAAGCAGGCTGGAAGTGCCAGTTACTCCACAGCGGAATGCCGGTCGCAGAGTAGCGAACGTCTTCGACGACAGCCACCGCGGCTGCGCCCAGCATGCCCGCGGCAAGAAACGCGATGCCTGTATGATCCTCATTCTGTCGACGTCTCGCTCGCCTGCGCATAGACACCTATGGAGCCGCAATCTGGAAGCGCAACACCGCCTCCGCAATCTGGTACTGATATTTGGAGGCTGCGAATTCAATCTCCGCCTGCGTCTGCTGAAGTTGCGCCTGGCTCAGTTCGACGATCGAGCTGAGGCCAAGGTTGTAGCGCGTCTGAGAGAGGTTGAGAGCAAGGTTGGTCTGATCGAGAAATTGTTGGCTCACACCGACGCGGTTGTAGGCGGTGATGGCATTCAGCCAACTGGTGCGCACGTCGTTGGCGATGCGGTCCTTCAGGTCGCGTAACTGCTCGCCGGAAGCTTTTGCGCGCTCGCCAGCCTCGCGCGAACGGGCCACGTACTGAAAGCCATTAAAGATCGGTACGTTCAGATTGACGCCGGCAGCTCCGTACCAGGTCGGAAACTGCTGCACTCCATTGAGCACGCTGCCATCGGGGGTCTGTCCCACGACCCCCATCGCGGAGACGGTGGGGAACAACAGATCGCGCTCGGCTTTTTGAAAATGCTGCGCGGCCTGATACTCGAAGGTCTGCGATGCAATCTCCGGCCGGTTGCTGAAGGCCTCATCTTCGAGTTGGCTGACTTGATCGGGTGGCGGCTTCAATTCGCCCGGGATGTCGACAAGACTGAGATTCTGCTGACGCGTATAGCCGAGAATCTGCGACAGCTGTGACAGCGAAGCCTGATAGTTGTTCTGCGCATCGAGCAGCAGCAGCTTGGACTGCGCAAGGTTCGCGCTGGCGAAACTAACATCAAGTTCCGACCGCAGTTTATTCTGGAACAATGTAGTGATCTGGTCAGCCACCAGTTGGCGCGCTTTCACCGTTTCCTCGGCAACTCTCTGCTCGGCGAATGTCTGAAGCGCGTTGTAATAGGCTTCGTCCACGGCGAGTTTGATCTGGTAGGCAGTCGCGACCGCATTCATATTCGCTGCCTTAGCTCGCAAAGCCGAGGTCGCCACCAAATTATTTGTCCTGCCGAAGTCGGTAATGAGTTGGGATAGCTCCAGTCCACCAGCGGCGCGATTCAGCAGTCGGGGACTATTAAGGTTTCCGGCGGCAATGCGACTTCCCTGCTGGCCTCCCACAGCAGTAAAGCTGCCGTAGATGGTGGGGTAGTACGCTGATTTAGCTTCTCGGGTCACTTGGTTCGATGCCAGGTAGATCAGGTGATACACCGAAATCTGGGGATTGTTTTTGATCGCCAGGGCCTCCGCGTCCTGGAGCGTCAGCCGCTGCACCGGGCCGTTGGCGGGTAGCTGCGGCAGAGCAGTCTGGGGGACCGATTGTGTGCCGGTCTGTACTTGCGCGGGCGTGGTTACGGTTTGTTGAGGCGCCGTAGCCGGCGCCGTTGATTCTGTCTGAGCTGTAAGGCTACCCGCGATAGCCAGCACTGCAATCACAAGCGAGAGGATCGTGCGTCTCAAGCTTGCACCTCCTGCGACGGTTTATTTTCTTCGCGACGATGAATCAGCAGGTATGCGGCTGGAACGATGAAGACCGTCAGCACCACTGATACCAGCAGGCCGCCAATGATGGATCGCGCCAATGGCGCGTATTGTTCGCTACCAGCCTCAAGCGCCAGTGCCATGGGCACCAGGCCCAGCAAAGTGGCCAGCGACGTCATCAGAATGGGACGGAGACGCACGCGGCAGGCCAGCGCCACGGCTTCGCGTATGGGCATGCCGCCTTCGCGGTACGTGCGCGTGACGTCCACAATCAGAATGCTGTTGGAGACTACGATGCCGGTCATCATCAGGACACCCATGAGCGACATCACATTCAAGGTGGTGTGAGTGATGAGCAGAAACAGAATCACGCCCGTGATGCCGGATGGAATCGCCAGCAGAATGATGAAAGGATCGACGAACGAAGCGAATTGCGCCATCAGTATCAGGTAGACGAGCACGATCGCCAGCAGCAGGCCGACTCCGAAGCTCATAAAGGATTCGTGCATGGACACTACGGAGCCGCGCAGGTCGATACGAATGTTCGGTGGAAGCTTGGTTTGGTCGATTAACTTTCCTACCTCTTTCGACAGCAACCCGAGGTCCTCTCCTTTGGGCGACACGTAAACGTCGATCACGCGGAAGAGTTGGTAGTGGTCCACTTCCGTTGGGGTATTGATCATCTTTATGTCAGCAACGTTCTCCAGCATGGTGGGATTGTCGTTGTTCGGCGCGTGCAGCGGTATCTGCTTGAAGTCTTCCATGGTCATGGAAGCGATCTGCTTGTTGGTGTACTGCACCGTGAGGAAGTAGTTGTTGCCGTTGTGCGGATCGACCCAGTAGCTGGGCGCGATCATTCCGTTCGAGGTAAGCGCTGTGACTACATTGTTGACCACGTCGCTGGCGGACAGTCCCAGGCGCGCTGACATTTCGCGGTTCACATTGAGTTGCAGGCCGGGATAGTCGAGATCTTGTGGAATCAGCACGTCACTCACGTTTGGCAAACGCTTTAGCTTCTGTGCCAACTCACTGGCGACGGCATAGGCTTCATGCTGGTTATTACCGCTCACCTGGATGTCGATGGGCGCGGGCATGCCCTGATTGACGACCGAATCGACGAGGCCGCCTGTCTGGAAGTAAGTCGAGAGTTCCGGGAGATCGGAACTCAGCTTATGCTGCACTCGCCGCATATAGGCAAAGGTGCTGAGGTCATGCTCCTTCGCCAAGCTCACCTGCACGAAGGCCGTGTGCTGGCCGGAGTTGCTGGTGTAGATGGAAGAAAGATCCGGCGTCAGACCGATATTCGAGACGATCATCTTCAGGTCTTTCTGACCAATGACCTGCCGGATGTCGTCTTCCACGCGGGCTACGTACTGGTTAGTCATCTCCAGGCGCGAACCCGTCGGAGCCTTCAGGTTGATGACGAACTGCCCGGGATCTGTCCGCGGGAAGAATGCCACGCCGAGCAACGGGAACAACGCCAGGCTCACGGCGAAGCTGGCCATGATGATGACGACCGTAGCTACGGGACGCGCAAGGGCCTTGCCCACGGCGGTGTCGTATTTCGCCAGCATCCGATTGTAGTGATGATTAAACCCAGCAACGAACTTTCCGAATACTGACTGGGTCTCCTGATGTCCTCCTTGCCCATGCGCCATCTTGATGAAGCGCGCACAGAACAGCGGGACAACCGTCATCGCGACGAGATACGAGGCGGCTAATGCCAACACTACGCCGAGCGCCAACGCAGTGAAGAGATACTTGCTAACGCCGTAAAGAAAGACGACCGGGAAGAATACGATGGCGGTGGTGAAGGTAGCGGCCAGCACGGCAAGCTGAACTTCCTGTCCGCCGCGTTCGGCAGCGGTTACAGCGTCTTCGCCTTCTTCCATGTGGCGGAAGATATTTTCCAGCACCACTACCGAATTGTCGATCAGCCGTGAGAGCACGAGAGCAAGGCCGCCCAGAACCATGGTATTGATGGTCCCGCCGAAGCCGTTCAGCAGCAAAAATGCCGCCAGGCACGACACTGGAATGGAAATCAAAACCGAGATGGTGCCGCGGATTGACCCCAGGAAGATCAGGATCATCATGGCCGTCAGGATGAGTCCAATGCCGCCTTCGCGCAGTACATTGGCGACGGCTGTCTTGACGTACTGCGATTGATCGAAGACCACGTTGGCGACCAGCGACGGGGGGACATCCAGCAGATTCTTGATGCGCTGGCGCACGCCATTCACGATCTGGATCGTGTTGCTATTGCCGCCCTGCTTCAAGATCGGCAGATAGACGGACTTCTGGCCGTCCACCCGCACGATGTTGTATTGAATGGCGGAAGAGTCTTCAGCGTGTCCCACATCGCCGAACCGAAGCACGTTGTTCCCGATTGCCTTCAAGGGAACGTCGTTCATTTCCTTAACGTTCGGCAGCTGGCTGTTGCTGTAGATGTTGTAATCGCGCGGCCCAATGCGCACATCGCCCGCCGGCAGGATCTTGTTGGCGTCGTTGACGATCTGTACCACGTCCATCGGGCTGAGCTGCGCCGCTTCGAGCTTTACCGGATCGACGTAGAACTGGATCTGGCGGTACTTTCCGCCGAAGGGCTGAGGCACCGATGCCCCCGGCACATTCGCGATCTGATTGCGAACGTTGAATTGCCCTTCGTCGTGCAGTTGCGTTTCGTTCAGGCCCTGGCCCTTCAACGTGACCAGGCACACGGGAAGGCTCGACGCGTCGAACTTCAAGACAACGGGCGGCAGGGTTCCCTGCGGCAACCTTCGAAGGTCCGCCATCGCTAAATTGGCGATTTCGCTGACCGCGGCGTCAGGATCGGTGCCCGGCTGGAAGTAAACCTTGATCAGGCTAACCCCGGTCAGCGAGCGCGATTCGATGTGGTCGATGTTGCTGCCTAAGGTAAAAAAACGCTCGAAGGTATCGGTAATATCCGCTTCAATCTGCTGGGGCGGCATGCCGCTGTAGAACGTTGCCACCACGACCACCGGAATCTGGATCTCGGGAAAAAGATCCACCGGCATTCGGGTAACAGTTGTCACACCGACCACGATGATGGCGAGGCACAACATCAGAATGAAGAACGGATATTTGATCGCGAAACTAGACATAAGAGAGCTCCATCGGAACCCGGCGCAACGAGATGCGGTTGCCGGTCCAGAGCGTGAATCTTGATGCGATGGAATTGCGACTCACGACTGCACCTGCTGTCCCTCTTTGCGGTGCATGAGGTAGTACGCCGAGGGCACCAGGAACAGCGTCACCAGGAACGACAGCATCAGGCCGCCGATGATCGCCCGGGCCAGAGGCGCGTACTGCTCGCTTCCGGCTTCCAGCGCGAGGGCAAGCGGAATCAGCCCCAGCAGGGTTGCAAATGTGGTCATCATGATGGGCCGCAGGCGGACGTGGCAGGCGTTTTTGATCGCTTCTTCCAGACCTTCGCCGCGCCGCCGCAGTTCGCGCGTGAACTCGACAATCAGAATTGAGTCGGAGACCACGATGCCGATCATCATCATCACGCCCATGAGCGACATGATGTTGATGGTCGTATGCGTCATCAACAGAAAGAGGATTACTCCAGTGAAGCCCGGCGGCACCGCCAGCAGGATGATGAATGGATCGCTGAACGATGCGAACTGCGCCATCAGGATCAGGTAAACCAGTACCACTGAAAGCGATAATCCGATGGCGAAGCTCTTAAACGACTTGTTCATCGAAACCACCGAGCCACGTAGCTCGACACGGGTATTCGGCGGCAGAGTGGTCCTGCCGATGACGTGCTGTACCTTCTTTGCCAGAGTACCCAGGTCCTCGCCGCGTGGTGACACATAGACATCAATTACGCGGAAAAGTTGATAGTGATCGACCTCGGTCGGTGTATTGATCATCTTCACATCGGCGACGTTCTCCAGCACCGTGGGGTCTGCATTGTTCTTCGCGTGCAGCGGAATCTGCTTGAAGTCCTCGAGGGTCATATCGGCAATCTGCTTCGGCGTGTACTGCACTGTCAGAAAGTAGTTATTGCCGCTGCGGGGATCGATCCAGTACCCGGGCGCGATCATGCCGTTGGAGGTGAGTGCCGTAATGACGTTCTCCACGACGTTGCTCGCGGTCAGTCCCATGCGGGCCGCCAGTTCGCGATTCACATTGAGCTGAATGCCGGGGTAATCGAGATCCTGCGGGATAAGGACGTCGCTCACGTCGGGCAAAGTCCGCAACTTCTGCGCCATCTCGCTGGCAACTTCGTAAGCCGTGTGCTGATCGTTGCCGGTCACCTGGATATCGATGGGCGCCGGCATGCCCTGATTGACGATAGAGTCAACCAGGCCGCCCGTCTGGAAGAAGGTCGAGAGTTCAGGCAGATCCTGTGCCAGCTTTCGGCGGACACGGTTGATGTAGGTAAAAGTACTGACCTTGTGCTCTTGGTTCAGCTGCACCTGTACGAAAGCCGTGTGCATGGCGGAGTTGGTAGTGTAGATGGCCGACAAATCCGCGTTTACCCCGATATTGGAGACGACCATCTCCAGGTCGTCGGGCGAGACTACCTGGCGGACATCTTCTTCCACTTTGGCGATGTAATCGTTGGTCAACTCGAGGCGAGTGCCGCTGGGCGCTTTTACGTTGATCACGAATTGACCGGGGTCGGTACGCGGGAAAAATGCCACGCCGAGGAACGGTGACAATATCAGGCTGAGCGCGAAGCCGGTCATGATAACCGCGACCGTCGTTTTGGGATGCTGTAATGCCTGTTCGATCGAGCGGTCATACCTGGCGAGGATGTAATCGTATCCGCGGTTGAAGGGCGCCAGCAGCCGCTCCAGCCAGCCGCCCTGGTGTTCGCCATGAGCTTCATCGCCGTGTGCCAACTTGATGAAGCGGGAACAGAAAAGCGGAACGACCGACATCGCGACCAGATATGACGCAGCCAAAGCCAACACCACGCCAAGTGCTAGCGCTGTGAACAGGTATTTGCTGACGCCGGAGAGAAACACGACCGGGAAGAAGACGATAGCGGTCGTAATCGTCGCCGCGAGAACGGCGAGCGCAACCTCGCGGCCGCCTTCATCGGCGGCGGTGAGCGGATCTTCGCCCATTTCGAGATGGCGGAAGATATTCTCCAGCACCACGACAGAGTTATCGATCAGGCGCGACAACACTAGCGCCAGGCCGCCTAGGACGATCGTGTTGATCGTGCTTCCCATGGCGTTAAGGAGTAGAAAAGCAGCCAGGCAGGAGATGGGGATGGACAACAGGACAGAGATCGTGCCGCGCAGCGATCCCAGAAAGACCAGAATCATCACTGCAGTAAGGAAGAGGCCGATGCCGCCCTCGCGGAGAACATTGGCGATTGCTAGCTTGACGTACTGCGACTGATCGAAGACGACGTTGGCGATCAGGCTCTTCGGAGTGTCGCGCAGGTGTTTGACGCGGTCACGCACGCCATTCACAATCTCGATGGTATTGCTGTTGCCGCCCTGCTTCAAAATCGGCAGATACACCGACTTCTGCCCATCGACGCGCACGACATTGTACTGAATCGCCGACGAATCTTCCGCGTGACCGATGTCTCCGAAGCGAAGCACGCGATTACCGATTGCCTTCAGAGGGACGTTGTTCATCTCTTCGACCGAAGGCAATTGGCTGTTGCTGTAAATGTTATAGTCGCGCGGACCTACGCGCAGATCTCCGGCCGGCAGAATCGTGTTGGCCTGGTTGACGATGCGTACCACGTCCGTTGGACTCATCTGCGTGGCCTGCAGCTTTACCGGATCGATATAGAACTGGATCTGGCGGTACTTACCACCATAAGGCTGCGGAACCGAGGCGCCGGGAACATTCGCAATCTGATTCCGGACGTTGAACTGCCCCTGGTCGTGGAGCTGCGTCTCGGTCAGTCCTGTACCCTTCAAGGTGACCAGGCACACGGGCATGCTGGAGGCATCAAATTTCAGCACCACCGGGGGCAGGGTGCCCTGCGGCAGTCGGCGCAAGTCAGCCATCGCGAGGTTGGCGATTTCGCTGACGGCGGCGTCGGGATCGGTCCCGGCCTGGAAGTAGACCCGAATGAGACTTACGCCGGTGAGCGAGCGCGATTCGATGTGATCGATATTGCTGCCGAGCGTGAAGAACCGTTCGAAAGTATCGGTAATATCGCCTTCGATTTGTTGCGGAGGCATGCCGCTGTAGAAAGTTGCCACCACGACTACCGGAATCTTGATCTCCGGAAACAGATCAACCGGCATACGCGTTACCGTCGTCACCCCAACCACCACGATGATCAGGCAGAGCATCAGGATGAAGAACGGATGTTTGATGGCGAAGCTCGACATCGACGGCTACTCCGTGCCCGACAGATTTTCGGCGGTGACTACGGCACGTGTCGGCTTCACCACCTCGCCGGCCTGGTAGCTGGCGAGGTTACCGACGATGACGCGCTCGCCTCCCTCTAATCCGCCGAGGATCTGGACCTTGTTGGGGCTCTCGATACCGAGTTGCACTTCGCGAGGCTGTACACGATTGCTGGCGTCGACGACCAGCACCGAGGTCTTGCCTCCCGAACGCAATACAGCCGTGATGGGAATGGTGAGTGCGTCCGTTTTGCTATTCGCTTCCAGGGTGACGTCGGCGTACATCCCGGGCTGGAGTTCGTACTTGGGATTGGGGACGTCGATTTCCACCTGCATGGTGCGGGTCGAGGGGTCGAGCGCATCCGTGAAACGTGTCACCTTACCGGTGAAGTGCTCTCCGGTAGCTTGCACGTGGACGTCGGCTGAATCGCCGATCCTCACTTTGGCGGCTAGCGATTCCGGCACCGGAATTCGAAGACGGAGAAGATCAACCTGTGCGACGGTCACCACGGGCAGACCGCTGGTATTCGAGGTGCCTGCCTGCACCAGCGAGCCGGTGTCGGCGTATCGCCAGGTGACTACACCTTCGTACGGAGCCGTGATGGTGGCGTAATCGCTCAGTGCCGAGTAGTGCTGCTGATCGGCTTTGGCGACCTGTAACTGTTGTTCAGCCGCTGCCAGCGCGGATTTGGCGGCGTCCACCTGTGCCTGTGATGCGCGGTCCCTGGCAGTGGCGTCGTCGAGTTCCTGCTGCGCAATCAAGCCCGGTCGCGCTTTGTCGGTATTGACCAGGCGATCGGCGTTCGCGTGCAGCGCGACGTTATCGGCCTCCGCGCGGGAGACTTCGCTTTTGGAGCGTTGGATTTCCTCTTCGGCATGGTGTACTTCAGCCTTCGAAGCGTCCACTTGCGCTACCAATTCCGGTATCTCCAATACTGCCAGCGTTTCGCCGGCGTGAACGCGATCTCCGATGTCGACGTAAATGTGCTTAATGTAGCCGGCAACTTTAGCGTGGAGTTCCACGTTCTGGTACGGCATAAACTGGCCGGCGATGGAGAGAGAGTTGGCTATTGTCTCCCGTTTTGCGGGCGCAACGGCAGCGTACACGGCTCCAGTTTCAACACCGCTCGCAGCCTCATCGTTACGCGCACTTCCTGCCCGCACTCGCTTGACTACCACGACGATAAGCAGCAGACATACGGCGGCAACTCCTAGCACGAGCCACTTACGAAGCGACCGAGTGGGAGCAGCCTTTTGCTGTTCAGTCAGAATCGGCATGACGCCTTCCTTGTATGTAAACGCGATGTTAAAGGGGCAACTCTGCTCAACATGAGCCGATTGGCCACGGAAACACCGAACCCCAGGAAAAAACTAGGACGTAAGG
>CAWFUT010000033.1:0-18801 GCA_963819055.1 uncultured Acidobacteriaceae bacterium
CCCCGGCTTCTAGTGCCGATGAAGGTAGAACCATAAAGATTTCCACTGTTGTCAGCGGCGACGCTGCTGCCGGGGTATCCGTAAGGGTGAAACAGAATATGCTCAGCCCATCCATTGCCGTCGAGTTGGTAAATGATTCCGCCATTGAGAAGGTTACCTGTGTTGGTCGCACAGTCCAGATTGCCCTCTCGATCGAGCAACAGTGCACCGACGGGACCAGCGCCATCAACGCCATTGAAGCGATGAATATATCTTCATTCCAGGGACAAGTAACTGCAGGGCAGGCGGTCGGGCGCGGCTGAAGCATGAACACAGTGCCGCAGCCATCGCCGCTAGTACAAGGACCCCCTCCGTAATAGGTGGTGCTGTAAAGAATGCCGTTGGGTCCAATGACGACGTTCGCCGTTTGCGGATTCGTCCCGTCATCCCCGCCCTGGAAATCGTATAGGGGCGTCAGCATCCAGTTGGAGTTGCGTTTTGCCAGCTTGTACACCAGCCCGCAACCGCTCGCGCCGCAGTTTCCGCCGATAGTGCCGCCAAAAGTTCGCCGTTCCCAGCAGGCTGCCCGCGCGCTCCACGGTGAGACCTGCCATCGGCGTCGGCCTCCATCTTGCCCGCCGGTGAAATCGTGAATGACGGTGTAAGTCTGAGCTTGCAGCGCTGTGGCCGCTAAAACATCTTAACCTCGGTTTTGTCGTCTACTTTGAACTTGTTCTGTCACCTCCTTCCACTCCCACTGGCGAGGACGACAGCGCCGCTGCTACACTGCGCCTATGCTCGCTTCGTATGCCGTCCGCGTTGAGGACTCGCGTGGACGCCGCTATCCCGAGCCGCCGCACCCTTACCGTAATCCATTTCAGCGGGACCGCGATCGCGTCATCCATGCCCGCGCATTCCGTCGGCTGGAAAACAAGACGCAAGTTTTCACCCGCCGCTACTCCGACCACTTCCGCACCCGGCTGACACACACCATGGAGGTCGCGCAGATCTCGCGCACCATCGCCGCGCAGTTGAAGCTGAATGTCGACCTGGTGGAGGCTCTGGCGCTGGTGCACGACATCGGGCATCCGCCCTTTGGGCATGCCGGCGAGCGCACGCTGGACCTGCTGATGCGGCAGCATGGGGAGTTTTTCGACCACAACCTGCAGGCGCTGCGCACCGTTGAAGAGATGGAGCTTCGCTACGCGGAGTTTCGCGGGCTGAACCTGACTTTCGAAGTGCGCGAGGGCATCATCAAGCACTCGCACGATTACAGCGAAGCGCAGCACCCGGAGCTGGCTGAATACCTGCTTGACCTGCGTCCCCCGCTGGAGGCGCAGCTCATCGATCTCACCGATGAGATTGCCTACAGCACTGCCGACATGGACGACGGGTTCGAGGCGAAGCTGCTACGCCTGCCGCAGATCCGCGAGGGCCTTCCGGTCTTCGAGCGCTATTACGTTGAGGCCGAAGCAAAGTATCCCGACGCTCCCGAAAAGCTGAAATTCAACGAAGCTCTCAAGCGCATACTCGATCGCTTTGTTACCGACTTGATCGAGAACACGCAACGTCGGGTAGAGCAGGCCGGCGTCACGACGCTCGATGAGTTGCGCCGGTATCCGGATCGGCTGGCGGCTTTCAGCCAGGAGGTCGAGACCGAACGTCGCCAGGCCAAGACTTTCCTCTCGGAAGCGCTGTACAACATCAAGCAACTGGAGCCGGAGAAGCGTCAGGCGGAGAGGGTTATCACCGAAGTCTTCCATCATCTGATGGCGCACCCGGAAGCTATGCCGCACTTGTATCAGGAGCGCGAGGAGAACGAGAAGCCGGTGCGCGTGGTTTGCGACTACATCGGCGGCATGACCGACACCTACATTGAAGACCTGCGCAAGAAGCTGACGACAGCCAGGAAGACTTGAGCCGGAAACGATAAAGGCGCAGCCTAAGCCGCGCCTGAATGGCAATCAGTCGCGCTACTTCTTGTTGACGGCTTTCTTTAATTCGAGTCCGGGCGTAAATTTCACCACGCGTTTTGCCGGAATCTTGATCGCGCTTCCGGTCTGCGGATTGCGTCCATTGCGCGCCTTGCGCTGAGAGATGGAGAAGGTGCCGAAGCCCACCAACGTTACTCGGCTGCCTTTCTTCAGCGCGCTGGTCGCCGAATCAATAATCGTGTCAATTGCGCCGCCGGCGGCGGTCTTGGTGATGCCGTGAGCTGCCGCGATTTTCTCGACCAGGTCCCCCTTGTTCATGAGTCGCTCCTCGTCAGGTGGCTACCTGAATGTGAAGCGAGTATTTACATGCGAAGCACAGGCCTGTGTCAAGAAAGAAGTGACAATTCAGCAGAGAGGTTTTGAAATGCGGAGCCGGCGCTGCCGCAACCACCGCTTTTTCCACCCCACCGCACCCAACAATCCCGATCCCAGCAGGATCAGGCTGGCCGGCTCGGGCGTGGTCTGCGACACTTGCGCGTTCAGCGTAGCCTCCTCTCCAAACTGCTCAGAATAGTCGTCGGTAAAGGTGCCGTAGCCTTGCACGCCGTTGCTCCACACACCGGAATAGGAAAGCTCCGCACCGAAGGTGATCGGTCCGCCTGTCTGATAAGCGTCGCCGCCGGTGATCTCCCCGGCGAAGATAAGCCCGGCGGGACCATTCATCAGGAACGATCCGCCCGCACCGAAGGCCGCATGCTAGTCGCCGGCCTGCTCGTTGTAGGACCAAGTAAGCGGGTCGCCGGTTTCGAAGGTGAAACTCCAGGGCTGCCCGATGGCGTTGAAGTCAACCATTCCGGACTCCGGGCTGGTTGCCGCAGGGAGATACGAAGCAGGCCTGGGGTGGACAGGTCATGCTCAGATTGACCGTCAAGTCGACCGGAGCAGGAGCGGAATCGGCCAGGGCCACGCCGGTTACCAGGAATAGTAGGGAGAGCAATAGGGGAAAGCAAACAAAGTTGCGCAGGGTCGTTGTCCTTCGTAAGAACCGCGGAGGCGCCATTGAAACTGCGCCGGACAGAGAAGCACAACTTCTTGTCCGAAACCAGCGCCAGCCATCGCCTATCTGCGGTTGCACCTAGGTACCCATGTTTCCGCGCTGAAATGCTAATTAGCCCGATGAACCTGGCCGCACGATTGTGATACACTCCGCTGCACTTGAGTAGCGAACGGCCCTCTTTCAACTCCTGTTTTACAAGCAAGCCAACTTCAATCCCTGTTGTCGATGAGGACTCGTGATGAGAAAAGCAATTCTGGCCGCGCTGGCGTCGCTTGTGGTGCTTACCATGTCCGCCTGTGGTGGAGGCGGCACTCCGCCACCGCCCAACAATCCGGTGGTGACTGTGTCCCCGGCAACCGCGAATGTGCAGGAAGGATCGCAGCAGCAGTTCACGGCAACCGTTACCAACACCAGCGACACGACTGTTACCTGGCAGGTGAATGGCGTTACCGGCGGCAACGCAACGGTCGGCACCATCGGCACTGCGGGCCTTTACACCGCCCCTGCCGCCATTCCCAGTCCGGCCAGCGTGACTATCACGGCCTTTATCAGCGACGTGCCCAGCATCTCAGGAACGGCGATTGCCACCATCACCTCGGTGCAATTTGGTCCCTCCTCGCTGAAAGGCAATTACGTTCTGAGCCTGAGCGGCGTCGACTCCAGCGGCAACGCGTTCTATGCCTTGGGCGCGATAACCGCTGATGGCAACGGCAATATCACCGGTGGTGAAGAAGATCTGAACGATGTGACCTCGGGATATTTCATGGCGACCTCCGTCACAGGAAGCTACACTCTCGGCAGCGACGGTCGCGGCACGCTGAACCTGAACAATTCAATCGGCCAATTCCAGTTTGGCTTCGCCATGCAGGCACTGGACAAGGCGGTATTGAATGAGATCGATAACACCGTGGTGGCCGCAACCGGCGACCTGGAGACACAGCTGGTCTCGACCGCGCCTTCCGGCAATTACGCCTTCGGCTTCTCGGGAAGCGGGCTGGGCTGCGGAGCCGTCAACTCCGCCGGCATCTTCGCCCTGAACAATGGCAATATCCTCGGGCCGCAGGACCTGAACTGCGGCGGCAGCATTATCCAGGCGCAGAACATGAGCGGCACCTACGGAACCAGCGATGGCTTGGGACGCGGCACCGGCTCCTTCAGCGGGACCAGCACCGGATCGTCCAACATCATCTACTACGTGGTTTCGGGCAACCGCTTCCGCTTCCTGTGCCCGGACGCGGCCACGTTCTTCCTGGGCGCCGCCGATGTGCAAACCCAACCGTCGTTCACGCCTGCGAACTTCAGCGGAAGTTACGTGATCAACACCTCGGCCAACACTTCGGCGGGAGTGTCGTATACCCTGATCTCCATCAACGCGTCGAACGGCAATGTCTCCAGCGGCTACTACGATGTCAACGATACCGGCAACGTGGGACAGGCTTCGTTGTCGGGCGCCTACAACCTCAGCACTAATGGGTACGTGAAAGGCACGTGGAATGTGAATAACGTGGGACTCCCGTTCGGGCTGTATCTGAGCTCGCCGACCTCGGGCTACTACGTTGATGAGCGCACCAGCGCGGTTGGTGGAGGCAACATCACGGCGCAGACCGGCTCGGTAACTACCAATGCCGCCTGGGCCGGCAGCTATGCCACCAAGCAGTTCGGCTACTTCCTGGCTGGCGGAGTGATTAACTCCAGCAATGCCAGCGCCATCAGCGGGCAGATTTCCGCCGATGGCAACGGTGTCCTGGCGGGCACGTTGGACATCAACGACCCCAGCGGTATCCTTTCGAATCAGACTCTACAGGGGTCCTACAGTGTGGGAACTACGGCGGCGGGACGATTCACCGCCCAAATCACCACGCCGAACGAAGGCACGCGCAACTACGTGGGATACATTCTCGACGAGGGGCGAGTGCAGTTGCTGGAAACGGATACAAACCTAGTATCAGCAGGTAGCGCGACCCGGCAGTTCTAGAACACGGTTAAGCGAAACAGGAAATCCGGGTGCCCCAGGTCTCGCGGTGTTCGAGACCTGGGGTTTTCGTGAAAAAAGGAATTCTGTCTACCGGGCGCACCAGGTTTGATCTGGTGATTGAAGAGAGTTGAAGCTTCAACAACCCCAGGTCTCGAAAAACGCGAGACCCGGGGCACCCAAATCTTCAGTCGTGTGCCGTTATCCGCGGCGTTGCGTATTCGGAAGGGACGGTCGACGGAACCGGAATCTCCTGATCTTTGTACTGCAGCTGATACAGCTTCCAATAAATCCCGCGCTGCGCCAGCAGTTGCTGGTGCGTTCCCATCTCGCGCACGCTGCCCTTGTGCATCACGATGATCGTGTTGGCGCGCTGAATCGTACTCAGCCGATGCGCGATGATGATCGAGGTGCGGCCTTCCACCATGCGGGTCAACGCCTCGCGGACGCGGAACTCCGTCTCGGTGTCGACGCTGGAAGTCGCTTCGTCGAGGATCAGGATCTTGGGATTGTGCGCCAGCGCACGTGCAAATGAGATGAGCTGTTTCTGCCCAGTCGACAGCGTGCTGCCACGCTCCCGAACTTCCTCCGCAAATCCGGAGGGCAGTGAGCGAATGAAGTCGGCGACATTGACCTGCTCGGCCGCTTCCTCCACCGATTCATCCAGAATCCAGCGCGAACCCAGCCGAATGTTATCGGCCACCGTGCCCGAGAACAGGAACGGATCCTGTAGCACCACGCCGTAGCGCCGCCGCAAGTCGTTGAGATCCATGTCGCGAATGTCGACGCCATCGATGCGGATTGCGCCCTTCTGCACATCATAAAAGCGCAACAGCAGAGAGATGATGGTCGTCTTGCCCGCGCCGGTATGTCCGACGATCGCCACGGTCGAACCCGGCTCAATGGTGAACGATGCATCGCGCAAGACCCAGTCCCACTCCAGCTCCCCAGACTGCTCCGCGACCACTTTTAATTTCTCGCCCTTGCTCGCCGCTTCTTCTGCCGCCTGCGCCAGCGTGCGATAGGCGAACCACACATGGTCGAACTCAATGCGTCCCGAACCCTGCGGAACTTTCGGCGTGCCCGGCGAAAGGATCTCGGGCTGCGTGTCGATGAGCTTGAACACGCGCTCACTCGATGCCATCGCAGCCTGCAAAATGTTGTACTTCTCGCTCAGATCCTGGATGGGTCGGAAGAAGCGCTGTGCATATTGCATGAACGCCACCAGCACGCCCAGGGTAACGACGTTCCGGATCACCTGGTTGCCGCCAAACCAGATCACGCAGGCGATGGCGATCGACGACAATACTTCCACTACCGGGTAGTAGATCGCATGCGCCAGGATAGCGTCCTTGAAGGCGTCCATATGCGTCTGGTTGACCTTCTCGAACTCGTCGTACGAGCGCTTCTCACGATTGAAGAGCTGCAGCACCACGATGCCGCTGACGTGTTCCTGCAGGTACGCATTGATTCGGGCAATGGCAACGCGAATACGCCGGTAGCTGTCGCGAACCTTGCGGCGGAAGATCGATGTCGCGTAGAAGATCACCGGCAGCACGGCAAAGGTAATCAGCGCCAGCCGCCAGTTCATCTTCAGCATGATCGTCAGGATGAAGGCCAGCACGAAGATGTCTTCGAAGATCGATACCACACCGGCGGTGAACAGTTCGTTCAACGCATCGACGTCGCTGGTGACGCGCGTCACCAGGCGTCCGACCGGATTCTTGTCGTAGAAGGAAATGTGCAGCCGCTGCAGATGGCGGAAGATCTGGCTGCGCAGATCGAACATCACCTTCTGCCCGGTCCACTGCATGATGTAAGTCTGCGCGAACTCCAGTAGAAAACTGAACAGCAGCAACCCAACGTACATACCGGCAATTTGCGCAATACCGGTTAGAGGGTTGGAGCTCAGAAAGCGGTCGAGCAGCGAGTGGGCTTCGGTCTTGCTAGCCAGATATTTGTCGATGGCGACCTTGGTTAGGTAGGGACCCAGAACATCAGCCCCCGCTTTCAACACGATAGCGATCAGCGCCACCACCACCTGCCAGCGGTAGGCGTGCAGGTAGGTCAGCAGGCGCTTCATCAGCCGCGCATCGTACGCCTTACCCAGTACCTCTTCGTCGTGGATTCCAGCCATGAGCCCTTGCTTCGATTGTATGCGAACGCGCGAAGTTATATGGACGAGAGCCGCGGGCGGGAGGATGGAAAAGATGGAACTGGAAGGCCTCGGCTTGCCGGAGACACGCCTTCGCCACTAACGATCGGCGATTACTTAGAAATTGTCATCCCGGCTTATTTCTGATTGTCATCCCGAGCGAAGCCGAGGGATCTGCGGTCGCTCGCGCTACGATGAACCTGCAAGGCGCGTCGAGCCTGCACTACCAAACGAACGAGGTCCTTATTTACATCTTGTATTTAGCACGAATCTCGTCGATCTTCTGTTGTGCTTCTTTCACTTCGGGCCGGTTTGGAAAGAACGTAACCAAGTCCTCATACTCAGCCTTAGCCTCACCGAACTTTCCCTCGGCGTACCAGGCATCGGCAATTGCGAATTTTGCCTGCGGCACAAGTGCAGAGTCAGGATGGCCCTCGATCAGGCTTTGCAGCAGACTGCGCTCCTCGGAAAACTTTGCACGCTCGCCGGCCCACATGGCGCGTCCAAACAGATCGCGGTCCGACTGCCCGGAGGTCACACCCGTAACCGACGTCGACGACGGAGCCTGCGCAAACGCCAATGTCGCCGCGAATAATACGACCGACATGCCAACGAACGCCTTCCGAAGAATATTCATCGTGCAACTCCACATAGCTGAGATGGGACAGCACGATAGCATGCCGGCGCTCCAGTTTGCACGCCGCTAATCGGCGATGAAGACGTGTTCGGGCTCCGGCGAAAGCATCTCGATCAACTTTTGTTTCCCTTCCAGCAGGTAGTAGCAGATGAACCGCATCTTCTCGCACGGCGACGCGTTGTCAAAACGCGCGATCACCTTTCCCGCGGGCTCGTAGAATGCGGACCCGGCCAACAACTTCTGCGCCGGCTCGCCCTGCACCTCCAGCACCGCTTCGCCCTCTGCGATGTAGCCGAACACCGGACAAGGATGCTTGTGCAGACCGGTTTCCTGCCCCGGCTCAAAAACGATTTCGCGTACATCAACCCTGGTGACGTTTCTGTTGTTGAGATCGGCGCTGAGCAGCGGTCTGCGAACAATCGTGCTTTGGCTCATGCTGCTTTGGATGAACCGGAGCGTGATCGGTCGCAGGCGCTTGCCCCGCGTGGGTGAGGTTTATCCCAGGTTGCGCAGCACCAGCGCGGAGTTCTTCGATCCGAAGGCGATACAGTTGCACACCGCATGCTCGATATCTGCTTGGCGGCCGGCTTCGGGCACATAGTCCAAATCGCACTCGGGATCAGGCGTTTCCAGATTGATGGTCGGCGGAAGCTGATGATGATGCATCGCCACCAGCGTGGCTGCAATTCCTGCGGCTCCGCACGCCCCTTGTGGATGCCCGATCTGCGACTTCAGGCTCGACATTGGCGTCTGGTAAGCCTTTTCGCCCAGCGCGAGTTTCAGCGCGCGGGTTTCAATGCGATCGTTGAGCTGCGTCGACGTGCCGTGCAGATTGACGTAGTCGACATTGCCGGCTGCGATCCCCGCGTCTTCCATCGCCATCTGGATCGCGCGCGCCGGCTCTTCACCGCACTCCTGCAGACGCACCCGATGAAAGGCCTCGCAGGTCGAACCATAGCCCGCGACCTCGGCCAGGATCCTCGCGCCTCGCGCCCGTGCGTGTTCGTACTCCTCCACGGCGAACATCCACGAGCCCTCAGCGACCACAAAGCCATCACGATCGAGAGAGAACGGCCGCGAAGCCCGCTTCGGCTCTCCATTCCACGAGGTCGTCATGATCTTCATCAAGGTGAAGCCCTTCATGATTCCTGGCGCGATGGGCGCATCCACGCCGCCGACCAAGATCATCGGCAGAAAGCCGAACTGAATCTGCCGCAGAGCATATCCAAAGGCATCGGTCGAGGAAGTGCAGCCGGTAGTGATGACATGGCTCATGCCGCGCAGGCCGAAGCGCATGCTGATCTCGCTGGAGAGCGTCCCCATGGTCCCGCTGGGGATGCAGAACAGGCTGACGTTCTTGACGTGCCCAGTCAGCCAGAGGCGAACTTGTTCCTCGGAAAACTCCTGCGCGCCACCACCTGAGCCCAGCACCACACCGATCTCGCGCTGCTGTTCCAACGAGAGTTGCGAAGCATCCAACCCGGCATCGCGCAACGCCTCGGTCGACGCTGCCAAAGCCAGAGGCACCACGCGCGATACATGTTTACGGTCGCGCGCTTCCATCCACGCCAGCTCGTCGAAGTCCTGGATCTCGCCGGCAATCTGCACGGGGAGTTCGCTGGGGTCGAAGCCGCGAATGCGCTTCACTCCACTGGCGCCGTCGAGGGCCGCGCGACAGAAGGCTTGATTGCCAATACCGTTGGGGCTGACGACTCCCATTCCCGTGATGACGACGCGTTTTTTCATAGATGGCATACTGCCGTTGATAATCGGCATTTCGTCGCAGCGGTCGGTGTGGACCTTACGGCGCCCGGAGCTCTTTGTGATGCACGCTGAGAGTCACCCGATGATGCGACCACGCATTTTCAAACACCTTGCGGCGAGAAACCAATCTAATCCGCTGGGCGCTAAAGCGGCTCTCGCGGGACTAACCAATACTAAATGCCGACGGCCCGGTGCCGCCCTTCCGCCCTGCTACTCTATTACTCACGGCAACTTTTGGCGACTACCTTGTCTCAAGGAATCTACATCTCCGTACCGTTTTGCCGCACGAAATGCAGCTTCTGTAACTTCGCCTCCGGGGTATTCACGCCCGC
This sequence comes from uncultured Acidobacteriaceae bacterium, assembly GCA_963819055.1. Classification (GTDB taxonomy): domain Bacteria; phylum Acidobacteriota; class Terriglobia; order Terriglobales; family Acidobacteriaceae; genus Bog-257. Next base: position 9,831 of record CAWFUT010000033.1, read on the forward strand.
GGTATTCGATAAGTACGTGCAGCAGGTGTGCTCGGATGTAGCCGCAGCAGACATGATCGCCCGTGAGGCCGGAGGGATTGTCGACCGCAGCGTGGACTCAATCTACCTGGGCGGAGGCACGCCGTCCGTTCTGGCTCCCGATCAACTGATGCGTATGTTCCAGGCAATTCGCGACAAATTCGATGTTTCATCGAACGTCGAAATAACGGTGGAGTGTGCTCCCGGCACTCTGACCAGCGAGATTATGGACTCGCTGCTTCTCTGCGGCGTCAACCGTGTCAGCCTCGGGGTGCAGTCATTCGTCGACAAGGAAAGTTCCTCGGTCGGCCGTCTGCACACTCGCGCCGTCACCCTCGACGACATAGCGCGACTTCGTGCCGCCGGAATTGGCAACATCAGCATCGACCTGATCGCCGGGCTGCCGCATCAGACGGAACAGAGTTGGAATTCCTCGCTGAGCGAAACACTCGCCACCGGCGTGCCTCACGTGAGCGTATATATGCTGGAGGTGGACGAAGACTCGCGGCTCGGCCACGAACTCCTAGCCGGGGGCAGTCGCTATCACGCGCACTTCGTTCCCGATGACGATCTCACCGCCGATCTCTATCTCGCCGCCTGCGAGCGCCTGGCCAAAGGCGGCGTAGAGCAGTATGAGATCTCCAATTTCGCGCGGCCGGTCACACATGGTATCGGACTATGGGATTCACGTCACAACTTGAAGTACTGGAGGCGCCAGCCGTATATAGGCTTCGGCGTCGATGCGCATTCAATGCTGAGAGCCAGCGAAGATTTACGATCGCAAGGTATCGAGGCGGTGCGCTTCGCCACTCCGGATTCGCTGGAAGGATTTTCGGCTTCGGGGACGGAACTCCGCGCTCGCGCCGAACAACTCAGGACATCCCGAACCTTGGTTGACCAACAGGCTGCTGTCGAAGAGTCGTTTTTTCTGGGACTGCGATTGAATCGCGGTGTCTCGCCAGACGAACTGCGCGAGTGCTTTGGTTCAGCAACAATCGATAGCTATCAGGAGACGATCGATGAGTTGATTGAAGAGGACCAACTGGAGATCTCAGCAGGTCGCGTTCGCCTCACACCACGCGGGAAATTGCTGTCTAACGAAGTCTTTGAGCGGTTTCTCAGGGACCGAGTTTCCGTCGATGAGGTCGAGTCTTCCCACGCTGAACTTCAAGCCGCCGCACGCGCAAAATTGTCATCACGAGGAGGCCTTTAAGCGGACGAGGGACCTGCTGTTCAGCGTCGCGCAAGACTCCCACCCTTGCGCCAAGCAGTCCCGCCGACGAAAGTCTTCACCCCACCGCCGCATCCAGCGGCACATTCGACGTTACCAGGTAGCGCTTGGCCTTCTCCTGCAGCGCCGCGGTCAGTGGAATGCTCTTCCCCGATTCCAGGCTTGCCTGCACGGCAACGCTGTCGCAGGTTGCCACCAGCTTCGCCGTCTCGTCGTTGTACATCTGATGGAGGAAGCGGAAATATTTCTCGCCGACGGCCAAGAAACCGCTCTTGATCTCGACCAGCTCGCCGCCGCGCAGCTCGTCCAGAAACTGATAATTCTGGCGGACGATGGCGATGCGCTGGTTCTGCAGCTTGATCGAAGCCGGCGTCAGCCCGATAGCGTGCAGCAGGAACCAAGTGGCTTGATCGAAGCGCGAAACATACATCCGCGAGTTCATGTGGCTGGCTTCATCGTATTCCGAAGCCAGGACCGCGCCTTTGAAAGTGTGTACCCACTCAGCCATTGGTAACCCCGCTTTTCGCTTTCGCTTCTCGCTTATGGCTCTTCGTCAACCGTCGCTCGCGCTTTTGAGGTGCACCATATTTCACCGCGGCGCCCCAGTTACTTTTGTCATCCTGAGCGAAGTGAGGAGGCAACGCCGACGAACGCAGTCGACGGATCTGCTGTTCGTCATTAGCCGCAACTCTGCGCAACGGCTTTGTCCTCAACCGGAATTCTCCCCACGAACTCCGCCATCAGCCCCAGCGTCCGCTCCGCCTGATCGCGATGCGGCGAGTGCTTGCAACTGGGCAGCATCGCAATCTGCGTCTGCGGCGCACCGGCCTTGACCGCCTCGACCTGCGCTATGGTACCGTACTCATCTTCTTCGCCCTGAATGCAGAGCACCGGACACGTGATCTGCGGCACATACTCTTCGATGTTCCAGGAACGAAACGCCGGGTCGAGCCAGATGTCGTTCCACCCCCAAAACGTCGCGTCCACATTCGCGTGATAACGCCCGAGCCGCTGCGGGAAATCCGTTGTCTCGTAGGTCGTCTTCGCTTTCGCGATACTCGCAATGCTGAGGTCTTCAACAAAGACGTGCGGCGCTTCCAGGATCAAACCACTGACGGCGTCAGGATACTTGCCGGCGAAGATCAGAGAAATCGATCCGCCATCGCTGTGGCCGATCAAGATCGGCTTCACCACCCCGAGTTTCTGGAGCAGTTCCGGCAGCACCACTTCGCCCTCGCGATGCATGAAGCGCACCGGTCGCTTCTCGCACAGCTTGTCGGAATTACCGTGCCCGTAGCGCGAGTAGACTAGCACGCCGCTGCCGGTGCGGGCCGCCACCTGCGCGGGGAAGTCCTTCCACAACGCGACTGAGCCCAGCCCTTCATGCAGCATCAGGATTGTCGGTCGCCCGGCCCGCTGCGGCTCAATCCACATGGTCTCCAGACGCTTCCCGTCGACCATCACTTCACCTTGAATGGGTGCAACCGTAATCAAGGATTTTCCACCTTCCAAGTGGGAGTTGAGCCAAATGCCAAGTGCCAATGGCTAAGTGCTGCCGTTCTGCCGTTCCGCGTCGCGCCTTGCCAGCAAGTATCGTTGGAATTTTCCTGTCGCCGTCTTTGGCAGCTCGCACATGAACTCGATGTAGCGAGGATACTTATAGGGCGCCAGGCGCTCCTTCACAAAACTCTGCAGCTCCTGCCGGAGCGCATCGCCGCCCGCAACTCCGTCTTTCAAAACGACGAAGGCTTTCGGCTTCACCAGCCCGCTCTGGTCCGTCGACGCGATCACCGCCGCTTCCAGCACCACGTCATGCGCGAGGAGCGCTGACTCCACCTCCGCCGGCGACACCCAGATGCCGCCAACCTTCATCATGTCATCGCTACGTCCGCAGTACACCAGGTAGCCGTCGGGATCTTCACGATATTTATCGCCGGTGCGCATCCACTCGCCAAGAAATGTCGACCGCGATTTGCCGCGATTACTCCAATAGCAATTCGCCGCGGTCGGTCCGCTTACCTGTAAGTCCCCTATCCCACCTTGTGGGACTTCCACATTGTCATCATCCACCAGACGCACGCGATATCCTGGCACCGGCAGCCCCGAAGTGCCATACCGCACTGCTCCCGGGCGGTTAGCGACGAAGCAGTGCAGCATCTCGGTCGATCCGATACCGTCGATAATCTCGACTCCGGTGTGTTCGGTCCAGGCCGTACCGACCGGCTCCGGCAAAGCTTCTCCGGCCGAGGCGCAAAGCCGGAGCGAATGTTCGCCATGGCGCGGCAGATCCGGTGACGCCAGCAAGGAACTGAACAGTGTCGGCACGCCGAAGAAGACCGTCGGACACTGCTCCCGCAGGATACGAATCACTTCGGGCGGCTTCGGCCGTCCGGCAAACAGGATCGCCGCTGCGCCCACGGAAATCGGGAACGTCAACGCATTGCCCAACCCATAAGCAAAGAACACCTTCGCCGCCGAGTAGATGACGTCGCTCCTGTCGATACCGAGGACGCCCTGCCCATAGAGCTCGGCCGTTTGCACCAGACTGGTCTGCACATGCACGGCACCTTTCGGACGTCCGGTTGAGCCGGACGAATAGAGCCAGAAACAAACGTCATCGGGCCGCGTCGAATACGCCTCGCAATTGGGCGAGGCGGACTGCATCAGCGTTGCCAGTTCGCGATAGGTACCACCGCCGCGTCCTGCAACTATGATCTCGCCCATCCAGCCACTGATCTGCCTGGCCGCCTCGATGACGGACAACTGAGCCTCGGAAGCGACGACCGCACGTGCGCGGCTGTCTCTGAAAATATAAGCGTAGTCGTCGGCCGACCACATGGTGTTGATCGGTACCGGAACGATGCCAACCTTGATCGCGCCTAAGAAACATGCGGGGAAATCGATGCTGTCGTACAGACAAAGCAGAACGCGCTGTTCGGCCTGAAGGTCGAGAGATCGCAGCGCATTCGCACAACGGTTCGCGCGCTCCGCCAACTCGCCGTACGTGTGCGAGCCGCTCTCGTCCAGGAAAGCGATCCTGCCGGCGCGATCCGGCGTGAGATTGCGCTCCAGCAGATCGACGGCTGCGTTGTAGTACGAAAACTGCACGTCACGGGCTCTCGAAGCGAGCACGCCTTTCTGGCGTGCGTCAAGGATCTTATTTCAAAGTCTGGCTTTAGCTGCCAACGTAATTCCGGAAGAGTTCGCCCCACTCGCTAAAGCTGCCTCAATTCTCGCCAGTGCACACCTGAAGGTGTGCTCCACCCGGTTCGTCTTGAGCTCTACTCGTGCGGGTCCGCCGACGCTTCGCTCAATACCCTCAGTGTCACGGTAGAACCCTGCATGGCGACGCGCTGATGATAGAACCACAGTCCATGCAGTCCGCCGAGTTCCTCGCCGCCCCCGGCGCGCCCCGGACCTCCATGCACGCACGAAGGCAGAACGATTCCGTGCCCGGTATGGCTGTCCCCGATTGTGGGATCAATCAACATGACGCGGCCATGCGTCGTTCCCAGCGCTACCGCCGCTTCGGCTAAGAATGCTGTGTCTCCGCTGTACACCGACGCCGCCAGCGATCCACCGGCGCGCCGCGCCAGCGTGAAGGCATCTTGCTTATCGCGATACGGAACGACCGTGGCCACCGGGCCGAAGACCTCCACTTCATGAATAACATCGGCGTTATTGCTGTCACGAACGGCCAGCAGCGTCGGCGCGACGAAAGCCCCGCGCGCCGTGTCGCCATCGAGCGGCACAAACTTCTCCGCCCTGTAGACGACATCGGCCTGCATCTTCAGCTTGCCAATTCCCTCTTCCACCGCTTCGCGCTGCGCCATATTGGCCAGCGGTCCCATGTTTGTCATCGGATTCGCCGGATCGCCGACCACCACTGCCTTCAGCGCCGCCGATATCGCATCGATCACAGCTTGGGCCTGTTCCGCCGGAACCAACACACGCCGGATCGCCGTACACTTCTGTCCAGCCTTCGAGGTCATCTCGCGTACGACCTCACGCACGAAGAATCCAAATTCGGGTGAGTCCGGCGCAACATCCGGACCGAGCAGTACCGAGTTCAAACTGTCAGCTTCAATGTTGAGGCGGATGTTCTGCTGACGAATGTTCTTGTGCTGCCTGATGTTCTCGCCGGTGTCGGCCGATCCAGTAAAGGCCACCACGTCGCCCAACTGGAGGTGGTCGAGCAGATCGCCGGGCGAGCCGCACAGGATCGACAGCGCGCCGTCGGGAAGAAGGCCCGCGTCAATCACTGCGGCTACCATCTCCTGCGCCAGCCACGCCGTCGAGGTGGCGGGCTTCGCCACCACCGGAACGCCTGCGAGCAAACTGACCGCAGCTTTCTCCCAGAGACCCCACGCCGGGAAATTAAACGCGTTAATGTGTACTGCGACTCCCTCGAGCGGCACTCCGACGTGCAGACCCTGGAAATTCGCATCGCGTGCCAGCCGCATCGCAACGCCGTCACGCAGGATGTGTGCGTCACCCAGCTTGCCGCCAATCTTGGCGAAGAACTTCAAGGTCCCAATCGAACCATCAACATCGATCGAAGCGTCGGCCTTCGTATTGCCCGAATTCACGCGCGCGATGTCAAACCACTCGTCGCGCCGGGCGGCGAGTGCGTCGGCAATCTTTCCCAGCAGTTCCGCACGCTGCGCGTAGGACATCTTGCGCAAGGCGAGGCCTCCCACATTGCGGGAGTACTCCAACGCGGGTTTCAGATCCAGACCGCTCGAGCTGGCCCGCGCCACCGTGTCCCCCGTTGTGGGATTCGTTAGCGCAGCGCCCTGTCCCTCGCCTGCCTGCCAGTTACCGCCAAGATAGCTCTGCAGAATCTTGGCTTCCGATCCAACACGGTTTTCTACTGTACTCGCCATCTTGAATGTCTCCGACTCTCCCAGGCTGGATTATTCCTAATCGAATTGTTTGAAAGGGCACGGTTTGAGCCGTGTCATTTCGCCATTTTTCCAAGTCACTGCTTCAGCCGCCTAGGGCTTCTCGCCCCAATTCTCAGGGATTAGCTCAGGGCTGAAGCCCACTCCCCTTTTCGTTCCTTTGCGGCACGGCTTAAGCCGTGCCCTTTCCGAAACATTTTGACTCCGCGTATCGCAACTCGTGCACTCTAACTACGCTTGTTGCAGCGGTGCCAGATGCTGTTCTACCCAGGGCACCACCCACTGCGCCGCTTCTTCTTCGGGCAAGGTGCCGGAACTGGCGTCGTGCATCATCATCTCGCCGGCGCGGCGCGCGCCCAGTTCTGTCAGCAGTTTGTCGAAGCGAACGCCGCCCTGGCAGTAAGTGTCTTTGTACGTGGTGTCTCCGAGCGCGATCACTCCGTAAGTCACGTTGTCCAAGTTGGGTTTCTCGGTTTCTAAACTGCTAAACAGACCTTGAGCATTGTCGGGCACGTCGCCATTGCCGTAGGTAGAGGTACAGATCAGAAATTGGCCGCCGCCGTCAAAGACGCTGGCGTCTAGACCATCCATGACCTTGATGTTGGCCTGGTGGCCGGCAGTCTCCAGCGCCTGCTGGATCTCCTGCGCAACCATCTCGGCGGTGCCGGTCATGGTGCCCACCAGGATCGTGATGTCTACGGTCATCGCTTCGTCCCCACAGCGAAGCTGGATATGCGGACCAACTCCCTCACCAGCTTGGCACTATTATACGTGCCGTCCCGGAAGTATAATGCATCCACCGTGAGCCGGAAACGCGACATAATGCATGTAGAGGAGAGCGAGCAGGCTGAGGCCCTTGCCCCCGCTGCCTCGGATACGCCTGGGCAGCAGTCGGCGGCGGAATCGGAGTACCTCAAGCTCGTCGGTGAGCGTGTGCGTCAGACGCGGGCCCGTCGCGGCATGACCCGCAAGATCCTGGCCCGCGATTCCGAGGTCTCCGAACGTTACCTGGCGCAGCTCGAAACTGGACAGGGCAACATCTCGATTCTGCTGCTGCGGCAAATCGCCGATGCGCTCGATATCCGGCTGGAAGCTCTGGTGCTGGAAGGAGCTGAGCCGCCGGTCGACTTGGTGCATACCACGGAATTCCTGCGGCGGCTGCCGGCCGCAGAGTTGGCGGAAGCTCGCCGGCTGCTGGTGCAGCACTTCGGCGGCGTTGATCTGGAAGCACGGCGCGGGCGGGTTGCGCTGATCGGATTGCGCGGCGCAGGAAAATCAACGTTGGGCGCGGTTCTTGCCGAACGGCTCGAAGCGCCCTTCCTCGAATTGGACCGGCTGATCGAACAGGAGAGCGGCGTCGGCTTGAGTGCGATCTTCGATCTCTACGGGCAGAGCGGCTTTCGACGCCTGGAACGCCGCTGCCTCGACCAGGTCATCGAGCGTCATCCGCGCTTCGTGCTGGCGACCGGCGGCAGCCTGGTTTCCGAGCCGGCAACCTTCGAGCGCCTGCTGACTATGTGTTACACGGTTTGGCTGCGGGCCACGCCCGAGGAACACATGCAGCGCGTGATCGCGCAAGGCGATATGCGTCCCATGGCCGACAATCGCGAGTCAATGTCGGACCTGAAGCGCATTCTGGAAGTGCGCGAGCCCCTGTATCGCAAGGCAGACCTGACGATTGATACCAGCGAAGCGAGCTCTGAGGAATCGGCAGATCGGCTGCTGCAAGCACTAAAACAGGGCTGATTGCCGGTAAGAGATGCAAAATACTGCTTAGCTTGTTTTGCCTGAAGTGCACTATAATGCATCTATCACTGTGGGGATTTTGACCGCCTGTCTGGCGCTGTCCTAGAGGAGATTCACCTGCATGCCTGAAGTGAAAGAGGCGGAGCTCGTCACTTTTGACGCGCCTGCCGGAAACTACCGCCATTGGCGGCTGACCATCGACGGCCGCATTGCCACGCTGGCCATGGACGTCAACGAAGATTGCGGATTGAAGCCGGGCTACAAGCTCAAGCTCAACTCCTACGATCTCGGCGTCGACATTGAGCTCTACAACATTCTGCAGAGCATTCGCTTCGAGCATCCCGAGGTGGCCTGCGTGGTGCTGACCAGCGCGCGCGAGCGCATGTTCTGCGCCGGCGCCAACATCTACATGCTCGGCACCTCGACGCACGCCTGGAAGGTGAACTTCTGCAAGTTCACCAACGAGACGCGCAACGGCATGGAAGACTCCAGCCGTCATGATGGCTTGAAGTTCCTGGCCGCGGTGAATGGCACATGCGCCGGCGGCGGGTACGAACTCGCGCTGGCCTGCGATGAGATTGTGCTGATCGACGATCGCTCGAGCGCCGTGAGTTTGCCGGAAGTGCCGCTGCTCGGCGTGTTGCCCGGAACCGGCGGCCTGACGCGCGTAGTCGACAAGCGCAAGGTGCGACGCGATCTCGCCGACATGTTCTGCACCAATCCCGATGGGGTGAAGGGCGAGCGCGCGAAAGAGTGGGGCTTGGTGGACGATATTGCCGCGCCGGCAAAGTTCCCGGAGGCGGTGCGCGCACGCGCAGAAAACCTGGTGCAGATTTCAACCCGTCCGGCCGACGCGAAAGGCATCAAGCTGAACCCGGTCGGCCGCAAGGTTGACGAAAACGGATATCACTACAAGTACGTGGACGTGAGGTTCGACCGCGCTGCGCGAACTATAACTCTGACCGTGAAGGCGCCTGAGGGCGATCCGCCGCGGTCCGTCGACGCGATTCACGCTGCCGGCGACAAGTGGTGGCCTTTGCAGATGGCACGCGAGCTGGACGACGCGATCCTG
>CAWFUT010000034.1:0-36423 GCA_963819055.1 uncultured Acidobacteriaceae bacterium
ACGGGTAACGCCCAAGCCGCTCTCTTGCCTGAGCGTGTCCCGAGGGCGAGGCACAAGGAACCATAGCCGACTATACGACCAAGTGAAACTTCCTCCAACGAGACTTCTGGCCCGCGTGGTTCCGAGCACGCGCCCTGGGGAATAACTTCCGCTTAGTCCGCCACCCAGGCGCATCCTAAGACACGCATCCAAAGAAGACCGCCCGGGACCAAAAGAGGGCGCCGCCGCGGTATACGACCATTTGGGGAGTTCGTCGGTTCTTCGGCGGGACTACAATTTCTTACAGAAAACAGCTTGACAGTCAAAATAACGTAGGGCGACCGCGGTCTTTTTCATCGGAGCGTCGCGCTCTAACCCTGTGTGAATTCTTGTGCTGCGTTTTTGCAAGGTAAGGACAAACATGGAAGTCCGATCGCAGTTCAAGCATGTCATAGGTCCCAAAAGCACTCTTGAATCTATCTGCCTGACCTGCTTGCTGGCTGTCGGTGTCTGCTCCTCAGAAGAAGAATTAAAGACGCGGGAATGGCGGCACAACTGCAAGAGTGGCGCGGAAGAGCTAGTGTCGCCTGGGGTTCAAGGTTCTCGCACCATAGTGGAAGAGCTTCAGACTGTGCGTACAAGTACGTAAGTTATTGAGTTCATCAGGCACAAAGTACGCCCGCGGGCGCTTCACATTCGCGGGATCGCGGTCGGTCCTACAGCAAGGCGGAGGCATCTATGAAGACGACATTTGCGGCGACGGGGGCTTTGGCGTTTGCAGTTTTAAGTATCGGCGTTTTGATTTCCTGCAAGAAATCCGAAACACCAAAACCCGCACTATCGGCTGGTCAGACTGCCCAGACGTCGAATCCTGAGCAATCGCCGAAGCCCAACCCCGATCGCAACGCCTACTTCGGTGATGAACACATCCACACCAGTTGGTCGGTGGATGCCTGGCTCATGGGCAACCGCCTCACCGGCCCTGACGACGCTCTGAAGTATGCGCAGGGCCAAACCATCAAGCATCCGTTGGGCTATGACATCAAGATCGAAACGCCCATGGACTTCATGGGCGTGACCGACCACTCGGAATATGTAGGGGTAACGAAGGAAGCCAACACGCCGGGATCGGCTACGAGTAAGTTGCCCGCAGCACAACCTCTTATTCTCACGGATCCCAATAATCAGGCGGATATTCAGAAAGTGTTCACGTACCTCGTGAATATGCTCGCCGGACCTCCGGTGAAAGCTCTGATGAGCCCCGAAGTAGCTGGCTCGATCTGGAAGGAAAACGTAAGGATCGCTGACGAGAACAACCATCCCGGTAAATTCACGGCGTTCTGCTCGTACGAGTACACCTCCGCTCCTGACAACCGCAATCTGCACCGCAATATCTTCTTCCGCGATTGTGCCAAGGTGCCGGACATGCCCTACAGCGCTCTGGACTCCTGGCACCCCGAAGACCTGTGGAAGTGGATGGACGCTCAGCGCAAGGCGGGCAACGAATTGCTGGCGATTTCGCACAACGCCAACTTGAGCGACGGCTGGATGTATCCCACCGACGTCGACAGCTTCGGCAGGCCCATCGACGCAGCCTGGGCAGCCTCGCGCGACCGCAACGAACGCCTGGTCGAGATCAAGCAGATCAAGGGACAGTCGGAGACCCATCCCGTGCTCTCGCCCAACGATGAGTTCGCCAGCTATGAACTCTTCACCGGCCTGCTCGGTGCGCCGCCGACCGTTGGCCGCAGTCGATCACATTCAAGGGAGCTTTGCTCGCCAGGCGCTGAAAGACGGCATCGCCATGCAGGACGTGCGCGGCTACAACCCTTACAAGTTCGGCATGGCTGGTGGATCGGACTCCCACAATACCGGCAGCCCTTACCGCCAGGACAATTTCTTCGGCGGTCACGCTCAGATCGACGGAACCGTCGACCGCCGCATGGCCGGGGTTATGGCGTTTGGCACGATTGACGTTCGCTTGGAAAATCCGGCCGGACTGACCGGAGTCTGGGCCGAGGAAAACACTCGGGCATCTATCTGGGATGCGATGTATCGCAAGGAAACCTTCGGCGTCAGCGGGCCGCACATTAAAGTGCGCTTCTTTGGCGGCTGGGGCTACAACAAAGACATTCTGAGCGCCAGCGACTGGGTACATCAGTCTTACGCGAATGGCGTACCTATGGGCGGCGACCTACCTCCGCTGAAGGGCACCGCCCCGACTTTTGTTGTCTGGGCCGTGAAAGACCCGACCTCCGGCAATCTCGACCGCATCCAGATCATCAAGGGCTGGACTAAGGACGGCCAGAGCTTCGAGAAGGTTTTCGACGTTGTCTGGTCCGGCGACCGCAAGCCTGACAAGTGGTCGGGACGGATTCCCGCGATACAAAGCACTGTGGACCTGGAAAAGGCAACCTATACCAACACAGTTGGTTCGACGGAATTGAAGACTGTTTGGACCGATCCCGAATTCGACTCCAGCCTGCATGCGTTTTACTACGCTCGCGTGCTGGAAATCCCTACGCCGCGTTGGACTCTGATTCAGGCAGTCAAAGCCGGCTTAACACCACCGGACGTGGTTCCGCTCACCGGCCAGGAACGCGCATGGACCTCACCTATCTGGTACACGCCCAGCGCCGAAGCCCGTAAGAATGCTCCTGCCGGTATGACCGTAACCGATCTGAAGGCGAAGGGTGCAACTCAGTTGGGCGATGCTCAACTGAAGGCGCTGATCGTAGGCAAGGCCTTCTGGGTGAAGAACAACGCAATTGGTGAGCAATTCAGTATCGCCTACACTGCCGAAGGCCAGAGCAACGTCTGGCATATCGGCAAGAACGCCACGACTCCTAGCTGGGTTGGCAACCCCGTCCGCGACGGTTACCAGGGGGCCACCACTCCATACAAGATCGAAGGCGGCAAGGTGGTGACCACGATTTCCCAGGAACCCTTTGCGGTAACCATCTATAAATTGGGGGACACCTATTATGGCGCTCGGAGCAACGAATTCGGATATGTCAACTACGAGATCATTCCGAGCCCGCAGTTCGTGCTCAATCCGCTGACCGCCACGCTCAACACGTTTTCGGTTGAACTGGGGCTCAACGAACAACAGAGACGGCAGATTCTCCCCTTCCTGCAGGATGAGGTAAAGCAACTAGGCGCACTGAAGAAAAACACTTCGCTCAAGCCTCTGCAAAAAGTAGAGCAGTTGAAGCAAATCGGCAGTGCCATCGATGCCAAGATCATGCCTATCCTCGATCCGGCGCAGCAGAAGAAATTCCAGGCCATGCGCGAGGAGAAGCGGCGGGAGATGATTGAGCAAATGGGAAGCCAGGCAATTCAGAAGGCGGAAGCCAAGATTACGCAGGAGATGTAGAACCACGCGTAAACAAAAACTGACTGGCTTGCGGATTCCTCCGATCGGGATGTGCCATGAAGAACAAGGTCCTTGCACTGGCAGGGGTCGCTGAGATAAGCACCGGACTGCTTCTGTTCGCTTGGCCGCCGATGGTTGTTCGCCTGCTGTTTGGCGCGGAAATCAGCGGCGTCGGAGTCATCATGAGCCGCATCTCGGGCGTCGCGCTGATCAGCCTGGGGGTGTCATGCTGGCCGGGTAGCTCCGCGTTTCAGCCGCTCAACGGAATGCTGACCTACAGCACTCTGGCCATGTTTTACCTTGGTTACATCGGAATCCGCTCGGAAATGGCGGGCTTGTTCTTGTGGCCTGCCGTTGTGGTCCACGGAATTCTCGGCGTCTTTCTCTTTCGAGCGCGTTTCAAAGAAAAGACACCGGCAGTGTAAGCACTCAATTGATGAATTGCTGTTCCCTGGCTGGAGACTGTGTGTGAATGAAGTGTCTGTAGTTTTGGTGGAGCAGCCCGCGACAGAAAAGTCGGAGGCGCGTTCCTGGCTTTCTCCTACGATCAAGCGCTGCCTGCGCGAACCGCTGCTGCACTTTCTGCTGCTGGGCCTCGCCTTGTTCGCGGTTTACAACTACATACATCGAGGTCGAGTTGGAGTCGAGTCATCGCGGCAGATTATGCTGAGTCTCGATGAACTCCAGCAGATGGACGTTTATTTCGTTTCTCAATGGCACCGCCAGCCCACACCTGCTGAGTTTCAAGCCATGGTGGAGGACAAAGTTCGCGAGGAAGTCCTCTACCGTGAGGCGCTGGCGATGGGCTTGGATAAAGACGATACCATCGTGAAGCGCCGCATGGCGCAGAAGATGCAGTTCCTCGCAGAAGATGTCGCCGCCGCGCACGAGCCATCCACCGCAGAACTCAAAGCTTGGTTCGGGAAAAATAGCAGTCAATTCGCGCTGCCCAGCCGGTACAGCTTCCGCCATCTCTATTTCTCTCCCGATAAGCGCGGCAAGAATGCCCAACAAGATGCCGCCAAGGCACTGGCCAAAGTCTCCGGCCAGCCAGAGGATTCCGCACTCGCTGCTTCTCTGGCCGACCAGTTCATGTTTCAGGACTACTATGGCGATCAGGCGACTGAGGCGATAGCCAAGGAGTTCGGACCGCAATTCGCAGTTGCGATTGAGAAACTGAAGCCGGGTTCGTGGCAAGGCCCGGTCGAATCCGGTTATGGCTGGCACCTCGTATTTGTCAGCACCGTGATTCCAGGTCGGATTCCGGCATTCGAGGAGATTGAACCAGATGTGAAGACAGCATGGCTGGGCGAGCAGAAGCGACTGGCATGGCAAAAGGCTTACCAGGAGATGCGCGTCAAATACAACGTGCTACTGCCTGACCCTCCCGATAAAGACGCCGATCAAGCGCCGGTTCTCCCAAAGAAGCAAGTTCCATCGTCATCCGGGGAAGAGCCGCTGTGACTAGCTTCCGTGCCCGTTTCGCCCTTTTCACTGCGTGTTTGCTGCTTGCCATTTCGCTTGCGTCGGCCCACGACGCCCGCCCCGCCTATTTAGAAATCAAAGAGACTACGCCCGGACAATTCAGCGTGCTGTGGCGTACGCCAGTGCTCGCTGGAATGCGCCTTCCCATAGCGCTAAAGTTTCCTGACGATGTGAAGAACTTGCGGGAGCCCAACGTACAAGAACTGGCTGATTCTTTTGTGGAGCGCCGCTGGATCGGCGCCGGGCCAAACGGTCTGGCAGGCAAGCGCATCGAGTTTCCCGGTCTGCAGTTCACCCTAACCGACGTACTCGTGCGCGTGGAATTGCTTGACGGCAGGAAGTGGACTTCCATTATCCATCCGTCGCAGCCTTGGGTAGAGATCGCCGCCTCCCAAACCTGGATCGGAGTAGCTGGTACGTATATCCTGCAGGGAATCCGACATATTCTCTTCGGCGCTGATCACATGCTCTTCGTGCTGGGCCTGCTGTTGCTAGTCAAAGACCGATGGATGCTGCTGAAGACCGTGACTGCGTTTACCGTTGCGCATAGCATCACCCTGGCGATTGCAACGCTCGGCTACGCCGAGGTTCCGATTCTTCCGTTGAATGCTGCGATCGCTCTCAGCATCCTCTTTCTGGGACCGGAAATCGTTCGCTCATGGCGTGGAGAAACCAGCTTTACTATTCGGCATCCCTGGGTGGTCGCGTTTGCGTTTGGCCTGCTCCACGGATTCGGCTTCGCCAGCGCTCTAACCAGCGCCGGACTGCCACGACATGAGCTTCCATTGGCGTTGGTTACCTTCAACGTCGGAGTAGAACTCGGACAGCTAGGGTTTATCGCATTGATTCTTGCGCTTGAGCGATCGTTCCACATACTCGAAGTGAGGTGGCCGCGATGGGCTCAGCTTCTTCCCGGATATACGGTAGGGTCTCTTGGCGCGTTCTGGACCCTGCAACGGGTGGCATTGCTTTTCGGAGGCGTGCGATGAATGAACGGCGACTCGTTCCTCTGTTCCGGACGATGGCGCTAACCGTGTTTGTGTTCCTGTGTGCGCAGACCGCCCTCGCTCATCCCCAGAAAGGTGAAGCGGTTGGATTCCTCACTGGCTTTCGCCATCCGATCTCGGGCCTTGATCACGTGCTGGCGATGGTTGCCGTCGGTCTGTGGGGAGCGCAACTAGGTGCGCCAGCGATTTGGGTTCTGCCTGTTGCCTTTCCAATGGTGATGGCATTCGGCGGGATGCTGGGGCTGATGGGAGTGCCGTTGCCGGGCACCGAATACGGAATCGCCCTCTCGGCAATTCTTCTAGGGGCTGCCGTACTGTTTGAAGTGCGTCCGCCTCTTGGCATCGCAGCGGCGTTGGTCGGAGTTTTCGCGATATTCCACGGTCACGCGCATGGAACCGAACTGCCGCCGGGCCAAAGTGCGCTGCTCTACAGCATGGGCTTCGTCATTGCAACGGGCTGCCTGCACGCGCTGGGAATCGGTATCGGAACAGTCCATCGGTGGCCATGGGGACAGAAATTGCTTCGCGTCGCTGGCGGGCTGGTCACCATGGGTGGCGCGTTCTTCATGTGGAAGGCGTTCGCGTGAGAAGTGCTAGGCCATCTCGTCTGCCGCTCTGCGCATTCGTTGTCTTCACATTTTTCATGTATGCGCCCCAAGCTGACGCTCACCTCAATTCGACAGGAATGGGGCCCTTCTACGACGGCCTGATGCATTTCCTGATGAGCCCCGAGGACATCGTTCCGGTGCTCGCCCTAGCGCTGCTGGCTGGTCTGCGCGGCGCCAGTTACGGAAGGCGGGCACTCTTTACTCTTCCGACTGCGTGGCTTCTCGGTGGTCTCGCCGGACTCAGCGCAATGAGTACGAACCCCCATCCATTTATCGCAGCAGCCTGGTTTCTCATGCTCGGAGGGTTGCTGGCCGCAGACGCGAAAATTTCATTGCGAGTCACTACCGCCCTCGCCGCTCTCCTGGGCGTCTATCACGGCTACATAAACGGAGCCGGAATGGGTCAGTTCGAAACCGCCTCGGTTGCTCTCCTCGGATTAGTATTTGCGATATTCGTCCTGATTGCACTCGCAGCGGCATTCGTCGTTCGTCTCCGAGCGGACTGGGCTCGAATTGCCGTCCGGGTTGCTGGAAGCTGGATCGCAGCCAGTGGTCTCCTGATGCTCGGTTGGGCGGTTCGAACCCGCTAGCTACAACCCTCACGCACTCGTAGAGCCTCTCTCGATCGAGATTAGCGACCACCCGCACGTAACCCTCACCAGATGTAGATAGGGCGTCGCATAAATTGACAGCGAACCGCGCGGTTGGCAACCCGAATCTGGCCTGAGATCGGCATGTGGGAGATTCTCCCGAGAAGCATCCCGGCTGCCTCATTGGCATCGCCACTTGGACGTAAAACGCCCAACCCGTGCTGTTGAAGAACCCCACCAGGTTGTGGCCACAAGGACGAAACGCCGACTTCTCGCTCAGGTGGCCTCCCTGGACGGCATGCCTCCCGAGCAATCTCCGCAACGAGTAGAATTCCGAGGATTCGGGTCCGGAATTATTCCCGGATTGACAGTTGAGCCATTCCCTTGTTCTTGTAGAACGCTCCCGCACGGTAGAATCTGTAGACCTCCATGATCCTCGCTGCCGGAACCCGGTTGGGGCCTTATGAGGTCCTTGCGCTCATAGGCTCGGGTGGCATGGGCGAGGTATACAGGGCAAAGGATACCCGCCTGGACCGCGTGGTCGCGCTGAAATTTTCCAAGATGGAATTTAGCGAACGCTTCGAGCGAGAAGCGCGAGCGGTTGCAGCGTTGAACCATTCCAACATCTGCACTTTATATGATGTCGGGCCGAATTACCTTATCATGGAGTACATCGAGGGCACGCCTCTTAAAGGGCCGATGCCCGTCGATCAGGCGCTGAAGTACGCCGCCCAGATTTGCGATGCGCTGGACGCCGCCCACAAGAAGGGCATCACGCATCGTGACCTGAAGCCCGACAATATTCTGCTCACCAAGACCGGGATCAAGCTGCTGGACTTCGGCTTGGCCAAGGCGGCGCAGGCCGCTGCTTCACCCATCGATGCCACATTTGCCACGGCACTCACCGGCAACAACGAAGTCGTGGGTACGCTCTACTATATGTCGCCCGAGCAGTTGCAGGGCGGCACTCGGAAAATTGACGCGCGCAGCGACATCTTCTCTTTTGGCCTGGTCTTCTACGAAATGTTGACCGGCAAGCGTGCCTTTGACGGTACGTCTCCCGCTAGTGTCATTGCCGCCATCATGGAACGTCCCGCGCCTTCGATTAGCGATATCGCGCCTCCGGCCCTGGACCGGGCTTTACAGCGCTGCCTGGCAAAGGACCCAGAGGACCGCTGGCAATCTGCACGGGACCTTAAGGCGGAGTTGGAGTGGATCCGGGAAGCTGATTCGGGTTCAGCAATGTCGGCCCAAGTAGTTCGCAAGGACAACTTCCAAAAGCATTTGGGATGGATACTAGCATCAGTTTTCCTCATGGCATGCATTGCTTTGGCTATTGCTCTCTTGGGGCGAACGGAGCAGCACGCGGGGATGACACGTTCCTCCCTGTTGCCTCCCACGGGTTCATCTTTCTTGCCTTACAATTTTGCCATCGCACCCGACGGCAGCCGTCTGGCCTTCGTCGCCCTCGGTTCGGACGGCAAAACAGCTCTTTGGGTCAGGGGACTCTCGTCCCCTAACTCGCAACAACTCACAGGAACTGAGGGAGCAGCATTCCCGTTCTGGTCGCCTGATAGCCTCCACCTCGGCTTCTTCGCGCAAGGCCGGCTCAAAAGCATCGATCTCGTGAACTCCGCAGTTCAAAGCATCTGTGACGGTGGGGCCGGGTTTGGAGGCACCTGGAACCAGGACGGTGTGATTGTGTTCGCTCCGGGTATTACCGGTCCCCTATACCGCGTCTCCGCCGCCGGCGGAACACCCGAGCCGGTTACTAAGGTTTCGCAGACCAGTAGCGGCGAATCCCATCATTGGCCTTTATTTCTTCCCGATGGGAAGCACTTCCTTTACGTAGTGAACTGGAGCGGTCCCTCGGATGCCCAGCGCAATGGTCTGTACGTCGCTTCCCTGGACGACAACACGCCGAGGCTCGTCTCGCCTGACATTATCGGTAACGTCTTTTTCGCCTCGGGCCACCTGCTTTATGTCCGTGATCGCACTATCATCGCCCAACCATTCAGCACCAGCCGACTCCAGACGACAGGAGCTGGTGTACCGGTGACGCAACCCGAAGTCGATAGGTTCTTCGACTTCTGGCAGTCTGGTTTTTCCGTCTCTCAGGATGGCAAGCTGATTTTTCAATCTGCGGCCGATGCGCCATCGCGTCTTGTCTGGTATGACGCTGCAGGAAAGGAACTCGGCCAATTTCCTGAAATTGGTTACTCAGGACCGCAGTTTTCACCTGACGGGGGATCCCTGGCGGTCTATTCGGATGATGAACACAACGGCAGACATTTTATTCGTGTCTACGACCTGAGACGCGGAATCAGCACCCGACTTACCGAAGGTGGAAACGAGAGCAACCCCGTGTGGTCGCCTGACGGGAGATCGATTGCCTTTCGTGACGCTTCCTTGAACATCAGCGAGGTTCCTGCCGACGGCTCCGGGCCGCCCCAGTTGCTGGTGCACGGCACCAACGTTATTCCTTGCGACTGGTCGATAGACAGACGGTTGATCTACATGAGCATTGACGGAGGGGGGCCATTTCCGAGCCTGGACGTGTACTCTTTCTCGGACCGCAAATCCACCCAATTCTTAAGATTCGGTGCAGAACCGCAATTCTCCCCAGACGGCAAGTGGGTTGCCTATATCGAACTGCCCACGCGTCAGATTGTCGTCCAGAGGTTTCCCGGTACTGGAGCACGCCTCCAGGTATCCAACATGCCGGGATCGGCGCAGCCACGCTGGAGCCATGACGGCAGAAGGCTTTTCTTTGTTCAACCCGACCGAAAATTGATGGTCGTTCATTTCGACCCTTCGAGAGTTTTCGCCAGCCCACCACAACTCTTTTTCCAGACCCGTATTGAGGTCACGATATTCGGCTGGTTTCAGTATGACGTCTCGCCCGATGGTCGTGTGCTCGTGAACTCATTGCCGGCGAATTCATCTCCTCTCACACTGGTCACAGGCTGGGACAAACTTCTGAGCCACCCTTGAGCCTTCTGCAGTCCCGCTGGATCTCACGTTAGCTCGATCGATGAGTTCTCACACGCGACCGCCTGTTTTAGAAAGGCGGCTTCCCGGAAGCCGAGGGGAAAGTTGTTCACCGACCGCGTTCTGGAGACTGCCCTAGGAAGTTGGCGCAGCAACTTGTCGCAGTAGGGACGACCATCGCTGATCGCCCCCTGCGCAGATCCGTACGAGCGCGTTTACGCATACGGCTCTTGTGAAGCATGAGTGGCGTAGAAGCGAGCTTGAGGATAAGGGTGCAGGACTTGCGGGCGCGGTATCCACCGTTCGAACAACGGAATGAGAGCCTCCCACCTTTTGCGGGCACGCTGACTGCGGCGTGCGAGTACCTGATACCACAGCCGGTTGATGCGCTGCCTGAAGGTGCTCAGCTGCCGGAGATTTCCGGGCACCGCGTGGTATTGGTAGTAGCCATTGACGACCTTCCGAAGCCATGCACCGACCTCGCGCGGGCGAGCATGCATCCGGCGGCGAAGCTCGACCTTGATGGCCTTGAGCTTCGCAACCATCCGCTTCTTCGCCGTAATACGCCAGACGGTGAAGGTATCGGTCTTGTGGCGCCGCCCACAGTAGTGGGTGAAGCCCAAGAAGGTGAACGTCTCTGGTTTTCCCGCGCCACGCCGCTGCCGATCTCTGGCAGCATAGCGCCCGAACTCGATCAGTCGGGTCTTCTCCGGATGGAGTTCCAAGCCGAACTTTGCCAGTCGTTCCTTAAATTCCTCAAGAAACCGCATGGCATCGGCTCGTAGCTGGAAGCCCAGCGCAAGATCATCGGCATAACGGACGATGATGACGTCGCCCTTAGCCGCCTTTCTGCGCCAGACATCCGCCCACAGGTCGAAAACGTAGTGAAGGTATACGTTGGCGATCAGTGGCGAGACCACTGCCCCCTGGGGCGTACCCTTCTTCGTCTCCGACCACTGGCCGTCCTCCGATACACCCGCCTTGAGCCACTTCTGGATCAGGCGGATGATTCTTCGGTCGGCCACCCTGTGCTCGAGGAACTTGACCGTCCATTCGTGGCTCACGTTGTCGAAAAAGCCGCGGACGTCGGCATCGAGCACCCAGTTCACCTTCTTCCGTTCCAGTCCCACAGCAAGCGCGTCCAGCGCCTGATGTGGGTTGCGGCCCGGGCGGAACCCGTAGGAGAAGCCTTTGAAGTCGACCTCGTAAATCTGGTTGAGGATCGCCACCACGGCCTGCTGGACGATTTTGTCTTCCAGTGCCGCAATGCCCAGCGGGCGTTGCCGCCCGTCGGCCTTCGGTATATAGACTCGCCTCGAAGGTTGTGCCCGATACGCTCCACGGTGAACCCGGCTGTGAAGATCGGTGAGCCGGTCCTCAAGTCCGGTTTCATACTCCTGCCATGTCACGCCATCGACTCCCGGCGAAGCCTGACGCTTGAGGGCGTAGAAGCTGTCACGAAGAAGATCGATGTTGAGATGGTGGAGCAGAGCGGTGAATCGTTCCTGTTTCCTTTCCCTTGCTGCTTTACGCACACCGTCCAGCCCTTGGGACACGCCTTTCCCTCTCTGTGTCGGGAGCATGTGTGGCTGATCGATGTTCTCCTTCATCTGCGCCCTTCCCTCCCCGGCCTCCGCAGGAAGTTGCCTTCCCTTGTTCGGTCGGTTCACAGGTACTACGGCGCAGTCCGACTTCTCCAGCGCGTACGTGTCCGTCGTGCGGCTATGTGCCTTCACGGACCGGCCTTCGTCAATGACCGAAGGCGCGCTGGAGATCTCCCGGTTCTCGTGCATGTTGTTTCTCAGCGTGCGCGGGTTCTCAGACTACGCAGGACCGGACAGCCACTCGCGTCTAACGCGGCTGCCGTGTTGCCTTCCTCCTACTCGTCAGGGAGTCGGCATCCTGATCTGCCGTTTTTCGAAGCTCAATCACCCCGCCCACCGATGCCTCGGTCTACGCTTCGCAACACACCTCGCGATGTGTCACGCAAGACTAGAGGTCAGGATGGAGTCGCTTTCTCCTTTCCTGTGGGGCTCTTGCATCCCCTACAACATGCCGGTTTATCCCGGCGCACGACGAGAAACGGCCATCTCGGACTCTGGTTCGGCTCAATCCATGAGTGTTCACTCGGTCGATTGGTGAAATAGCCATCGCGCTCAAAACGCGTACGGTCAAATTACCGGGAATGAGGACATTCCATGCCGGCGAACCACTGAACTGGCCCATTGCACTCCGGCAGGATGAGCTTCTTTCGTCGTAATCCCAGTTCGACGAGCTTCAGCAACTCATCACGGTTCGTTTTTATTGCGACTCCTGTGTAGCCGAAGCCCATCAGGGGCTGCATCCTCTTGCGTGAATGCAGCTCCGCCAAAAACCAGTCGACCCACTCTGGCAGCGCAGGGAGTCCGAAGTGCATTACGAGGGACGACCAGACGAAGGCTGGCTCATTGGCCATCAGAAGCAGGCGGTCTTGGCCGCTGCTTCCAAGCATCTCTTGGGAGATCGCGACCAGGTGCTTGAGCGGTTTTTTTCTTCCCGGAATATTGATGACTCCGCGAAAACAGGTCGGTGATTCACCTAGGGAGACGATCTTTTCTGTGCCATCGGGATCGATGATGGTGAACGGATCGTGGCTGCCAAACGCGGCAGACAGTGCGCCAATCTCCGTGTCACCAGCAAAAACTGAGACGAGGTGGGCTTGGCTTTCCTCCCCAATCCATGCGCTCAGATGGACCCGGATGTGGGTTCGCGTCTTTTCCGAGCGCCGGATGTAGACCAGCTCGCCAAAGCGTTCATGTGCATTCTTCATTGTTCTTCCCCTCCTGTTCTGCTTCTTTGAGCACAACCACGCGCCCAGTGTGATAGGCGAGCGTTAGTTCGTGGCTAAAGCGTTCGCGTCGCCTGACGATCTGATATCCGTCTTCTTCCTCCTGATAGACATCGACGTGTTTAACCGAACGCCAGTGCGCGATGTGTCGCTCTCGGCCTTGCCCGAATACCCCGTTCAGCATTCCCGCCGTGCAAAGCAAGCCCACATGGCCACCATGCAAAGGCGTCACCGGCCGTCCCGTGATGGACTCCGGCTTTTGGATGAGCAGGTTCATCGCACTCTGTGTGGCGCTGGATCGGGCAAGAGCATCTTCAATCTCATCCAGTGGCAATCCTCGGTACTGCACAGGAACAGCGATCGACGGCGGAACCGAGTATCGCTCCGCCGTCTCCGGGCCGAGAATTGGCAGCCGATCAGTCGCATACGCTAGCCGCAACAGCTGATCGACAGCCCGGGTATCGCCCCGCTTGTGTTCGGGTTTGCGGATACCGATCACGGCCAGCTGGTGGAAGCGCACCGATTCCGGGTGTCCGAGCCGGAACACGGAAATGCGATCGAACTGGCTGGCAAGACGCTTGGCGCAGTGCGAGAGCGCCCTCTCCGGAATGACGAAGATCAGCACTCCCGCGGTCTTCAGCCATCCGTAACAGTGATCGAGGAACAACAGCTCCAGGCGTTGGTTGTTGTGTCGGCCCATCTCCACGTCGTACGGCGGGTTGAGATACAGAAGCGAACAACTGCCTGCCGGGAGATGCGATTCGAAGGTGCTGCCGTGTGTGGTGGCAAGGCCTCGTACTGCAGCTGCAGCAGCCCGGTCTGCGTCCAGTTCGATAGCTGCGTCCTGGGCGGGAAGGTCTCGCGTTATTTCCACCAGAGCGGTGCCGTCACCGGCACAAGGATCAACGGCGAAGAACGATTGCGGAGCGATCAAGAGCTGGCGGAGGTTTCGCGCCTCCTCGATTGGCAGAGGGTAGTATCCAAGTTTCAATCGTCCGGCATTGCGCATTTGATCTCCTTTGTGCTGTGGGGGCCTGCCAGGCATTTGGGACCTGCGCATACGCTTGGCGGGATGCCGCCCAACAGGACGGCGATATTTGAGAACGGGAAGTCACTCCTAAGTCGTCGCTCGGCTCGAAGAGTTGCGAAAGACACGACCATCAGCGCGGATTTTAGATAGGCTAGTACGCATTTCGCCATGCTTGGGATTCTCAAACTGGAGAAGTCCGTCGCTGACGGGTGCAACTTCGAACTCTCCAACCTTGAAACGGTAGAATCCAGCGCCTTGTTCCTTACTCATTCCACACTCTCCTTTGGAGCCGACCGCTGATAAATCGGTAACAGCCCACTTGTTGTTGTTCCCACGTCGCAGCGTCGTCCACATCTTGTACTATATCGACCACTATAGTACGATTGAGAGGTTGTCAATTGTGTATAGCTATCGCTATACAAGCGCGTTGATGCCACAGGAGGGCACAACATGCCTGCACTACAGGGAAAGGTCGCCATCATCACAGGCGGCAGTAGCGGAATTGGACTCGCTATCGCAAAGCGTTTTGTGTCGGAAGGCGCATACGTCTTCATCGGCAGCCGCCGCCAATCGGAGTTGGATAAGGCGGTGACCGAAATCGGCAAGAATGTCACAGCTGTTCAGGGTGACGTTTCAAAGTTAGAGGATTTAGATCGACTCTATTCGGTCGTCTCTTCGGAGCAGCGAAAGATCGATGTCGTTGTCGCAAGTGCGGGTTTCGTCGGAATGGGCCTAGTCGCAACTGCGACACCCGAGTTTTTCGATCAGACCTTTGAGACGAATGCGCGCGGAGCATTCTTCACCGTCCAGAAGGCGCTCCCATTGATGAATGACGGTGGTTCCATCATCCTCATTACCTCCGCCGGTAAGGACAAGGCGACCCCAGGCCGAAGCGCATACAGCGGTACCAAAGCGGCTCTGCGATCTTTCGTTCGCACCTGGACCATGGAACTGAAGGATCGAAATATCCGCTCGAATGTTCTCAGCCCGGGAGCCACGGAAACCCCCATCCTCGACGGTTTGTTCGGGTCAAAAGAGGCTACTGCGGCGGGAAAGGCGGAATTCGTTAAGGCGACTCCGCTTGGCAGGATGGGGCGGCCCGAGGAGATCGCGGCGGCAGCGCTCTTTCTGGCATCGAGCGAGGCCAGCTTTATTACCGGTATCGATCTCGTTGTGGACGGCGGATTGAGCGCTGTTTAGCGGAAACGACGCTTTCCAACCGAATCAGGAGAGAACAAAATGAAGATTCAGAGAATCATCACTGCCGAGGGCAAAACTGGCGTAGCCACCAAAGTCGATACCATCGACACAGCGACTGCTGACTTCCTCACCAATATCTGGGGATTCGACAAAGTTCCCGCTTTGCCGCTTACGCCAGAGCAGGTTCTGGGCGAATACAAACCATTGGGGATGTTTGGCCCGCTCGGTGGTCTCCGGGTTGATCTCTTTACGCTGGCCCCCGAGGCAGCAGAGGGAGCATCGGAGCTTCAGCGTACCGCTGCCGATTCGATCGATATGGGCACCCCAGGAATGGTCCCCGGCAAAGAAGGTGACGGGATGCATCGTACCGACAGCATCGACCTTACCATCGTGATGGATGGCGAAGTGAGTGCCGGCTACCCTGGCGAAGATGGCAAGGTACACGAAACCACGCTCAAGGCGGGTGATCTGATGGTGAATAACGGAACGTTCCATAGCTGGCATAACCGTTCCACCAAGCCTTCCACCATTCTCTTTGTCGTTCTTGCAGCCGAGCGCAAAGCGTCTTAGCAAACTCCACGCCAGGTTTGTCCCTGTGAGAAACCTGCTTCCATAAAGTGGACGCCTCACCGACATGAGGCGTCCATTGCAAGACGGGAGTTGTCTCTAGCCAGAGTCGGGCGCGTTCCCTCTCGAACCGACATCAACGGATCTAGTAGCGAGCATTAGCGGCGGCACGACCCGTGACCCCAGGAGCAGCGTTCTTTCGTCGGACATAAAGGCGCAACGCCGGGCACTCAAAGACACTACTGCCGACGGTGTGCGGACGCGCTCTTACGAGTAGTCGGCAGCAGGCGGCGCCCCGGGGTGGGAACGGCAGCAGCAGGCCACGCTGCGAGACCCGCTGCGATTGCGCTGTACAGGTCTTTGCGCTTGGCTCCCGATTGGGCTTCGACCGCCAACCCCCATGCGATTACTGCGATGTAACGCGCGAGCACATCGGGATCAGCATTTACGGGAAGGTCGGTGGTGCCACGGGCCTTGGCGATTCGTTTACGAAGTCGGACGATCAACTCGCCGCGCAGCTTGGCCAGCCAGGTGCGAACTGTGTCGTCTTCGGCACAAGGAAGAGAACTGTTCATCGCCAGACAACCAGGCGCGTGAGATGGCCCGGTGAGGACGTCGGCATAGCCATAGAGAAACTTCTCCGCCACACCTCGCACAGTCGGCTCCCGAAGCGCACTCTCGAGAAGTTCTAGCTGTTTCTCGTAATACTGCTCGATGACTACCCGGAAGAGCTTTTCCTTATTTCCAAAGGCAAAATAGAAACTGGGCGCAGTGATGCCCATGGCATCGGTGAGATCAGTAAGCGATGTGCCTTCGTAGCCCTTTCGCCAGAAAAGCTCAGTCGCCGTCTTGATGGCCGTGTCGATGTTGAATTCGCGTGGACGTCCCATAGCTACTTAGTATCATTTTATACCAGGCACTACATAACATTGACGTTTCGCGTCCGGGTACTATAACGTATGCTATAGAACTGCTGACGCGGACGACGTACCTATCTCGGTCCGATTCACGCGAGCACACACACACTTTTTCGGAGGTCCGAGAAATGCCAAGTACCACCTACGACATCTTTCCCAGCACGGGCTTTACCGTGACGCACTTTCTCGTTTCAGCGGACATCAAGAAGTCGTTGGACTTTTACTCGCGAATCCTCGGCGGGAAAGTCGTCATGGACGGCGAGAACGGAAAGCCGTGCGTCGTCCAGCTCGAGAACACGTGGGTCATCATTAACGTGGGCGGCGGGCCGACCGACGACAAGCCGGCCGTCTACCTTGCGCCTCCGAAGGATGGCGAGGCTGTCAGTAGCTTCATGAACATCCGCGTCGCAAACATCGCAGAGTGCTACGAACGTTGGAAAGGTCTGGGTGCGGAGTTCCTCACCGAACCCAAGGTTCACGAGGCCGAGACGCGGTGCTACATGCGCGATCCCGACGGCCACCTCATCGAGGTCGGCGAGGCGAAAAAGTAGTGGCGAACTGCTGCTGCAAATGACGTACCTAACCTCGTGCGATTCGCGCGAGCACAACAGTTTTCGGAGGTCAAAAGTGCTCTCAAAGGACGTTCCTGTTCTGGTGGTCGATGGCGTTGTAAAGCTTCCTCCTGAAGCAAACGGTGCGGTCGTTGTTGGCGGTTCGAATGCCACGGCTTACGCGGCGTATTTCTCGGCCAAAGCTGGCGTTCGCGCTGCCATACATCATGACTGCGGCATCGGTCGGGATGAGGCGGGCGTCAGAGGTCTGCCTTGGGCGAACCAGCATGGCATGGCTATGGCGGCCGTAGCGACGGACAGCGCCCGGGCCGGCGACGCCGCAGACATTCTCCATCGGGGGATCATCAGTCGCGTCAACAAACTTGCGGCCACGTGTGGCGTAGAGCCCGGTCAAGCCGTCGCACAAGCAGTGGAACTATTGAAGTCTGCCCCCTGGCCACACGCAGAGGTGGAGGCACCGGTAGAGGAACGCGCCTTTGTTGACGGCATCCTCTGCATAGGCTCCATCTCATTTGCCACACCAGAAGATGCAGGCTTGGTCGTGGCAAGCGGTAGTCATGGCGGCAGAAGCGCTGCTCCATTTACGCGTTCGTTCAAGCCACGCCTTGTTTTCTTCAATGATGCCGGCTTCGGCGCCGATCGCGCGGGCGCTGCATGCCTTCCTCTTCTCGATTCGGATGGGATTGCCGCCGCTACGGTCTCCGCGGATTCGGCGTGTATTGGTGATGGCGAGTCGACGCTGACACAGGGCATTATCTCGGCGGTGAACGAAACGGCATACCGACTCGGTGCCAGGATTGGGGCGAGGGCGCTTGATGTGGCGCGGAAGGTAGCGGAGAAGCCATGAAGAGTCCACGCAGACCAAGCGCTGCCGGAGAACAATCACACAACTAACCAGCTGTGCCGAACCAAACCGCTACCGTGTGCAAAACCGGACACAGAACCTGAAAGGATGTTATGCCCCTACGTGATGTTGTTTTTCCTGCGAACCCTCATGCGCTATACCAAGCACACGGCTACTCAGCCGCCATCAGATCCGAAAACCTGCTCTTTGTGTCCGGACAGGTGGGAAGCCGCGGCGATGGCTCGCCTGAACCGGACTTTGGAAATCAGGTCCGCTTAGCTTTTGCCAACCTGAAGGCGACGTTGCTCGCAGCAGGATGCGGATTCGATGACATTGTCGACGTAACCACATTTCATACTGATCCAGAGAAGCAGTTCGAAACGATCATGGCGGTGAAGAACGAGATTTTCAAACGGGCTCCTTACCCGAACTGGACGGCAGTCGGCGTCAACTGGCTCGCCGGCTTCGACTTCGAGATCAAGGTAATCGCACGCATTCCGTCTCGTCCCTCAGCGTTGGTGAGCCGCCGCAATCCTCCCACCATGTGGGATATGGCATCGGTCGGATTCTCGCACATCAGTGTAGCGGAACCAGGCCGCTTCGCCTTCCTGTCCGGCCAGATCGCAGCGAAGCCTGGCAGTGAGGACGTGCCCAAAGACCTCGCTGGCCAGGCAATGCTTGCGACTGCAAGCCTCGGCGCCGCACTCAAGGAACTGGAGGCGTCTGCGCAAGACGTTGTCATGCTGCGCGTCTATGTCGTGAATGCGACTACGGAAGCGTTCCAGCAGGTCCTCCCCGCTCTACATGAACTGCTCGGGGATGCGAAGCCCAGCATCGCGACGATTGGCGTCCAGGCACTCTATACGCCGGAAATCAAGGTCGAGATTGAAATGGCTGTGCGTCTACCCTAAGAGGAGAATCGGGTGGCCAGAAGTGAACAGGGAGACTGCGTTCCGGTTCTCCCTGTTCACTCTTGCGAACGAGGCTTCGAATCGCTATCGGAGGCTTGAGAGTTTCTCCGTCAGAATATCGGCCGCTTGAATCTGCGGAGCTGAGACAAACAGCTCCTCGGCACGCGCAACGAGCGCCTTGGCAAGGCCGCTCCCGCAAAGAATGACATCGATCTGCCTTTGGTCTCGTAAAGGCGGTCGAGGTTGTCGAGCTCGGAGATATCGGTCCTTACGACGGTGATGTTCGAGCCGATCTCTGCGACGGCCTTGTCGATCTAGGCTTGGCGGCCGACGAAAATCACGGTGGCGCCCTCTTCAACGAACCTCTTGACGGTTGCGAGGCCGATGCCGCTGCTGCCGCCGATGACCGCGGAAATCTTGTTTTTCCGTCGAGGCATGTTGTTTCGACTTCGGTTTGGGCGCGGCGTATTCCCTACGGGGTTCAGTTGCTTTTCGATTGGCGGGAGCGTCCGTTTGATCGAGGTCAAATCGAATCCAGAGCGCTCCTCACATCGGTTGAACGCCTCTTGCGTCCGATATCCCGTCTGACGCGCCGCGGCTGGAGCACCAAGTCGGCCGCTTCCTCAGCCTCTTTGAGGAGCGTCTTGCGCGGCGTGCCTATCTGCGCACGCATGGTCAGTCCACGAGCAAAATCCGTGACTTGGATCGCGCGCACGGCTACCGGAAAGTCAGGCGGGATGTCTCCCGCGCTGATCCCGTCCCGGAAACGGCGCTCCACCAGCGCCGCGCCGCCCGCCACCGCGCTCTGCAGGAACCGCTGGACCTCAGCGTCGTTCACAAGCGGCGCGACGCACATCATAAGGCATCCCCGGGCGGACCCTTTCTCGGTCGCACTTTCGACGGCGTACCTCAGAAAGTCCGCGATCGAGTCGCGAAGACTCTGTGGCGAGAGGAGTGCCTTTGCGGCTAATGCGCCCTTGCGTTCTGCGTACGTCTTAAGGACGCGCAAGAATATCGCCCGCTTGTCACCAAAGATGGCATACAGGCTCGGCCGTCCCACACCCATCCCGGCGACGAGATCGTCAATCGTCACGCCGTCGTAGCCTTTCGACCAGAACACCTGAGTCGCCTTTTCCAGCGCCCCAGCCTCGTCGAAGCTGCGCGGTCGACCCCGCGGCCTAGCAGCATTTTGAATCATTTGGTTCAAAACTCCTTGACACTCTCCATCCGTCAATATATAACTGAATGGTTCGAAATTACAAGCCGGGTCTCGCCTCGCGGGATTACAACACGCCGTCCATCACGGAGCTGCCCATGGAACATAATTATGGAACATAAGATCGCTCTCGTCACCGGCGCCACTTCCGGGCTCGGTCAGGCGGCCGCCCGCCTTCTTGCCGAAGAGGGCTGGCGCGAGATCATCGTCACCGGGCGCAGCCTGGCCGGGGCCATGCAAGCGGCCGTTCAACTCGCGGCTGAGCACAAAACGGTGACTTTCACGCCGCTGGCGCTCGATCTGGACAAGCCGTCCAGCGTTCAGTCGGCCGTTGCCGAGCTCGTCAAGCGCGGCCAGCCGATCGATTTCCTGCTGCTCAATGCAGGGTTGGTTCCCTTTAAGAAGCGCGCTCTCACCGCGATGGGCGTCGAGGCTTCTCAGGCTCCGCTCATCGGGCATCATCAACTGACGGTTGGGTTGCTCAATGCCAACTTGGTGAGTCCCGACGCGCGGATCGTTATCGCAGGTGCAGAACCTGCCCGCGGGGGCGTACCCATGTTCAAATACACCGACGTGCCAGCCTTCGCGGCCAAACGGCACCAGGGAAATCGAGCCGCCGCTGTTGAAGCCCTGATACGAAACGGGCCGAACGTGAAGTACGTGCCCAACAATGCGTATGCCGACGCCAAGCTCATCGTCGCTTGGTGGACCGCGGCACTGGCCCGCCGGCTGCCCTCCGGCATGGCCGTGTACGCCGTGTCGCCCGGTGGCGCGACCGGCACCAACGTTGTGCGAAGCGCTGGCTGGGCGTTGAGGCATATCTTTATCCCAATTGTGAACCTCATTCCCGGGATGAATCAGACGCCGGAGACCGCGGCCGGCCGGTATATCCAGGCATCAAAGTTCGGAACCGATTTCTCGGGGCAATTCTTCGCCTCAGCCAAAGGGAAGTTCTCAGGCCCAATGGAGGTGCAGCACCAACCCCACCTCCACGATCACGCCAACCAGGAAGCCGCGTGGCTGGCCGTCGTCAAGGTCTCTGGCGTCGATTTCTCGCCTGTCAAGCCCGCGTCGCCGTCGGGTCCGCCGATTAAAAAACGCTCCTAAGCCCGATCGCGGCTGAACTGAACCCGGTAACCCGAATCAGCCGAGCGATGGCGGAGCTGCATGCTCGCTCCTGAGGTCTTACGGTATTTTGAAACAAATAGTTCCAAAATCTCTTGACCCCAGCTCCACCGCCCGATTATCTTACTGAACAGTTCAAAATAAGAAAGCAATCCTAACACGCGAGGAAAACAGACATGGAACGGTACCGAGATAAGAAGGTAGTGATTACCGGCGGCACGAGCGGCATGGGGCTCGCGACCGCGAAAATGCTCCTCGATGGGGGCGCGCGCGTTCTGGTGACGGGTCGCTCCAAGGCTGGCCTGGAATCGGCGCAGAGAGAGCTTGGAAACGACGCCATCGTGTTTTCGAGCGACGCGCGCTCATTGACGGACATCGACACGCTCGCCTCTTTCGTGAAGGTCGAGTTCAACGCCTTCGATCTGCTCTTCGTCAATGCCGGGTTCAGCATCCGAGCGCCTCTCGAGAGCATTACCGAGGCTGTTTACGATGAGATGTTCAACTTGAACGCCAAGGGACCGCTTTTCGCAGTGCAGAAGCTCGCGCCGTTAATAAACCGGGGAGGCTCTATCGTCCTCACAACCTCGGTCGCCAACGCCAAAGGAATGCCGGCCAACGCCACATACGGAGCAGCCAAGGCCGCGCTGCGATCCTTCGCTCGGACGCTCGCCGCCGAGCTGCTTCCTCGGGATATTCGCGTCAACGCGGTGACGCCCGGTCCCATCGACACGCCGGTCATCGGCAAAGCGTTTCCCGGTAAAGGCCAGGCCGACCAGATTAGGGAGCAGATGACCGGTATGGTACCGATGAAGCGCTTCGGGACCTCGGAGGAAATCGCCAAGGCCGTCCTATTCCTCGCGTTCGATGCGACCTTCACGACCGGCGCCGAAATTCCGGTAGACGGAGGATGGTCTCAACTCTGAGTTGTGGACCATCCGGCAGGGTAAGCCGGCATCGAGAACGGTCTTCGGTGACTCGCATACCCCTTCGCAATTGATGCAATGGCGAACGCAGTGGCGGCGGCTCGGTCGCCATCGCGCTCAGCCCGAGAAAGCACCTGAGAACTGGAGTGCCCCCACGCTTCGCTTCTAGTACCGCAAGCTATTCGACCTCAGAGGGATCAGAAAGATACGTGGCTGCCACAACTACAGTTTCTCCCGGACAAGACATGGAGGCCCTTGACGGTCTGGATCATCAGGCTGCGGACAAGGCCTGGAAACCGAAGACGAATCCATGGGTGATCGCTCTTACCGTCACCCTGGCGACGTTTATGGAGGTCCTGGACAGCTCGATCGCAAACGTATCCCTACCTCATATCGGGGGTGCGTTAGGCGCGACGCAGAACGAAGCTGCCTGGGTTCTTACCAGCTATCTCGTCGCAAACGCGATTGTGCTTCCCGCTGCGGCGTACTTGACGACATTCATTGGCCGGAAAAAGTTCTACATGATTTGTGTGGCACTGTTCGGTTTTTCGTCGATGTTATGTGGACTAGCTCCCTCGTTGCCTCTTCTGATTTTCTTTCGAGTCCTGCAGGGTGCCGGTGGCGGCGGCTTAGCACCGTCTGAACAAGCTATCCTTGCAGATACCTTCTCCCCGAAACAGCGCGGCCAAGCCTTTGCGCTCTATGGCGTTGCCGTCGTCATGGCACCTGCAATTGGGCCTCTGCTCGGCGGATGGATCACCGACAACTTCACCTGGCGATGGATCTTCTGGATCAATGTACCAGTGACGCTTCTTTCGCTTTATCTTGTGAACCAGCTCATTGAGGACCCTCCGAACCTTCAACGTGAAGTTGACCTGCCCCCCATTTTTAGTCCAGGGATAATGAGACTTTCTCCGGTTTTTGTTCGCCCACGCAGCGTAGCGGGGATGGGGGTCTGGGGCAAGGGGCCGGCGTTTGAGGCCCCTTGCCCCACATCAGTAATATCGAAGTCTGCCGGCCACGAAGCGGCAAACTCCATCGGTGTTTTGATATCCCAACGCCGAGTGCGGTCGCAATGGTTGTAGTCCGCCTTCCACTCGGCGATCCTTACGACGGGCGTCCGCCAGATCGAAAAACCAGTTTTCGTTCAGGCATTCATCGCGGAACTTGCCGTTGAAGCTCTCGATGTAGCCGTTCTCCATGGGTCGCCCGGCGTTGAATCGAAGTGCAACTGCAGTGCGTTCTCGTAGGCCCACTGGTCCACCACTTGGCTGACGAACTCCGGCCCGTTGTCGATCACGATCGGCCGGCGGTTTGCGTCTCTGCTGCTTCAGTCCTTCCAGGACACGCACCACCCTCGCTCCCGGCAGCGAAGTGTCGGGCTCGATCTCCAGGCCTCGCGCGTGAAGCCGTCCATGAGATTAAAGGTCCGAAACTTGCGCCCGCCGGTGAGCGCATCGCTGGTGAAGTCCATCGTCCACAGATGATTGGAGCTGCGGCGCGGCGCGGCGGTTGACCAGGCCGTCCCGCACGTCGGCTCGGCCCCGCTTCCGACGAAGGCTCAGCTTTTCCTCCACGTACAGCCGGTACACCCGCTTATGGTTCACTTTCCAGCCTTCCCGCATCAGCAGATCTGCAATCGCCGATAGCCGAACCTGCGCCTCTCTGCGGCCAGCTCGCGCAGACCGCACGCGCAGCGGTTGGTCTTCACTCGGCCGTGCACGATAGCGACACGTCGCGGCGATCGGATCCGATCAGCCCGCAGGCGCGTCGCTGGCTCAGACGCTACTTCCGAGCGCATCACCAGCACCGCCTCTCGCCGCAACTGCGGGCTCACCATTTTTTTGCAACTACCGCCTGCAATGCCCGGTTGTCCACCGGCAGCTCGGCCACGATGTGCTTCAACTGCCGGTTCTCCTCCTCCAGCGTCGCAGTCGCTTCGCCTCGCTCAGTTCCAACCCGCCGTACTTCCCCTTCCACCGATAAAAACAGCCTTCGCGATCCCGTGTTGACGGCAAAGCTCTCCCGTCGCTACCCCGCCTCGGACTCCTTCAGGATGCCAATAATCTGCTCTTCCTTGAATCGACTCTTGCTCACGACTCCTCCTCCTGGCCCTGGGCGGGCCATCCTAAATGGGAGAAGTCACATTTCCTATGGACTATTTCCGGGGGAGCAGGTCAAAGTCGCTAAAGCAAGGGTTTCCGGCGCTATACCTGACTTGTTAGGTTTCGGGTTGCTCGCGTCAGGGTTCGGCTCACTTGAATTTGTGCTCGACAAGGGTCAGGAAGACGATTGGTTTGGCTCGCATGTCATTCTCTTCTTCACTATTCTCTGTATCGCGTCACTGGTTACGCTTCTCGTTTGGGAACTCTACCAGTTGAAGATAAATAAACGGCCGATTATCAACCTCACTCTGTTCAAACGAAAAACCTTTACTATTCCGTTCGTCTTCATGTTTGTGCTCGGGTTCATGTTTTATTCAACCCTGGTCCTTATCCCTCAATACGCTCAGACACTGCTGGGATACTCTGCTGTTCTTGCAGGAGAAGTCATCTCTCCGGGTGGCTTTGCGCTCTTGCTAACCATGCCAGTCGTTGGATTTCTGATCACCAAAGTCGACGCACGCTGGCTGATCTGTTTTGGCTTCTTCACGTTGTCGACTTCGATGTTCTTAATGCACACGATATCTCTTGAATCCAGCTTCAGATACATCATGTGGATCAGGATCTATCAGATGGCGGGGCTCAGTTTTTTCTTCATTCCCATCAATACCATTGCCTACCTTGGTGTCGCCAAGAGCGAGAATAACGACGTCTCCGGTCTCATCAATCTCGCAAGGAACATTGGCGGCTCCGTCGGAACAGCTTTCGTAGGAACCATGTTGGCCCGCGGTTCGCAGGAGCACCAGTCTCACATGGTGAGAAATCTTACTCCGTATAGCGTCGGCTACATTGCTCAGATGGAACGACTCAAACTTCTTTTCCATGGGAATGTTCAAGCCGCCCAAGCGTATCTATACAACGAGCTCCAGCGTCAGTCGGCCATGCTTGCGTACTTGGACATTATTGCGGTGATCGCCGTAATGTGCGCGGTAGTCGCGCCACTCGTGTTTCTGCTCGGTAAGATGGAGCCACCGAAAGGCGGCCTTGCAATGCATTGATGGCCAGGTTCGCATCTACAAGAGATTTATTCGGTATTCGCGTAAGCGTTTGCTAGAACCCAGCACCACCGATCTTGCAATGCACCGCCATCGAAACCACCGATACCAGCCTCACAACTTGCTCTGCAGTGACAGGTCAAACTTTCTCCGCGAGACTCGGAAACCAATGGCCACCTCTCTCCGATGTGTATTCCGAGTCCCGGACTAGTCGATCCGGATGTGACAGCCGCGCTCGAGCTTCGCTCCTCTTACCAACTCTCCCCGCAGCAGCGCATCTCGGACCAGCTGCGTATTGGGTTAGGTGTTGATCATTGCCTGCAGAAATTCTCCGCGAAGGCCGTCAGGCAAGTGCTCCAGCAGCTCTTTCAGCAGCCGATGCGGAATGCTTCCGGTGTGCAGGCAAAACTCTTGCGGCAGCTCCCAATCGTCCATTTGAAGGGAGTCTTGCGAGTTCTTTTGGAGACGAATCCTGTTGAGTTCGCCTTCCAGTCGCTTGAGTCCCCGGGAGCCCATGAAGTAAGTCAACATTTCTTTCACGTCGCTGACCCGCTGTTCGGCTGATCGGCGACGTTGCTGTAGCCTCTGTGCTTCTTCAGCCGCAATTCTGGCTTTGCGTTGCTGCGTTCGCAGGTAGGCCGCGATTCGGTCGATCTTCTTGCCGAGTTCAGCGAACAACTGAACACATCGCTCGCGGCTAAGATCGCTGACGCTGCCTGTGATGTCGCGTTCTTCCTGCAGTTGGTCGAACGCATCCTCCAGCTCGGCGTCGATTTCGAACAAGCTGCAATTCTGAGCCGTTACGGTTTTTGTATTCATCTTTGATCCTCGTGGATGGGCACGGGGGACACACGAATGCATGTGCGCCTCCCGTGTTCTCGGAAGGACAGCCGTGATTAGGCTGCGCTGGGGTGGGAACCGTTGACGATGCCCTCCAGTCCCTGGACTACCTGGACCAGAGTGGGCATGTCGGCGATTTCGTTGAGGGGCGGAGCTTGCAGCTTGGACAGCAAGGCGCTGACTTGCTTCTCGGGCACGCGATCGAGGACAGCTTCCATGCGACGCAGACCGCGCGTTGCGGACTCCAGCACGTCGAGGATCTTCTTCTTCTGTCGCGTGTCTCGAACCAGGTGAGGCTGATTGGCGTGGCCGTATTCGCGCAATGCCCAGCGATAGAGCTTCGCGCCTACGGTTTCTTGCAAAGCGGCAATGCGCTTGTCCAACTCCGATCCGTTCTGCGCTTTCGTGGCATTCGGCTCCGATTGGTTATCATTCTTCGGGCTATTCTGCCGTGGCTGCTTACCCGCTGCGGAAGAGGCTGCACTGCTGTCGTTCCCATTCCGGTGATTTGCGGTCGCGGCACAATTCGAACCCTCAGTGCTCTGCCGCGGCATGTGAGCTCGGAGCCGTTCTTCCGGACGGCCGTTGGCCCTTGCGCCAGTTCTCCGGAACCATCCATGGAGCAACGGTCGGCGCCTTCTTCGGACGGCTCTTCTCGTCAATATCTACCCACGGTGCGTCGAAGTCATAGAAGTAACGCCCCAGCCCAAAACAACTGAGTGCCCGCTTAAACGCCTGGGCCTCCGCCGAAGTCATCGCGTTGTCCTCGTCTGCCCACTCTTCGCCGGTGCCAGAGTGTGTTCCGAGTCCGTCAATCGTCACCTTGCAGGTCACGAGGATCTTGCCGGTGACGATCTCGGCGCTGCGTTTTGTGCGGGTGATGTTGTTCATCGTGACCGTCTCGTAGGTGCGGGTCCAGCCTTGCGGGCTCACCAGGGCGTTGAGACGGTCGGTGTAGGCGCGGGGGTCGGCATACGGAACGACTTGCCCGCGCGTGCGGTTGTTGGCGGTGTTGGTCACCCGCCACAGAACCTGGTCGATCGGAAATGGCATTTCCAGTTCGGCCAGCAGTTCTTCATTGCTGAGTTTTTTCATGGGAGAGAAGTCTCCTTGGAATCGAATGTTTGTGATCAGACTGAGAGAGGAAGGGCCGGTAGGGAGATGGCAGTGCAGTCCGCTTCCTCGGGAATCGTCCGTAGAAGCGCTTCCAGATGCGTCTTGATCGTGTTCAGCCCGGCATCGTCCGCGAAGTAGCTGATCGCGCCCTTCAGTTCGTAACCGGCAACCAGCTCGCCAGGCAGGCGCACCATCACTCCATCGAGGAAGTCTCGAATCGGCAAAAGCTCGCAGAGTCCAGGTTCCCTGAGGCTTTTCTCGTGCTGTGTCCACGTCGTTGGCATCTAGGCCTCTTCTTCCTTGAAGTAACTGGTCTGAATTTGTGTCTCTTGGGTTCCGGCGCAGTATTGCTGCGGGCGGGCATGGAAGAGCAGTAGGTCGAGCAGGTATCCACGCGGCTTGCCGTATTTGAAGATCATCAGCACTGGGACTCCGACGAGCAGGATCACGAGCGGCAAGAAGTAGTTCATGGGAAGGTGAAAGATATAGCGGTCGGAGAATAGGAAGTTGCCGACCAGCATCGTCCCGCTCACGGCAAGCATGATGGCCAGCAGGTCTTCCAACTCCAGAAAAAGGAGCGTCACCTTCAGGTGCAGGTTCCGCGATACCGGTGATGAATTCAGCGCCATCGTTCTCTCCCTTCAAGCCGCCGCCACGAAATGTTCCAGCAGTCGCAACAGTCCCGAAACCATCAAAGCTCCCATAGCTGCCATGAGGTGTCGCAGCCAGTCGTCTCCCACGTACAACCTCTCGAAAACTCCGCCGAGCCCCAGCACCAGTCTCACAATCTCGATGGCGGCGTAGAACGGCAGCAGTACGTTGCCAACGAAGTTGGTGAGCGTCAGCAGCATGACCATGTACTGGTCGGCATCGGTCGCCTGCTGCGAAATAACTTCCGCCAGTCGGAGAAGCCCGGAGCCCATCAGAGCTCCCATGGCGCCGTACACGTATTTCTCAAGCTCTTGACCTTTGGAGAACTGGTAAATGCCGCAGGCAAGAATCAGCCCCGCACCGATGGGCAGAACGACGTTGCCCGTCCAGTTCGCCAAATTCAACAGGCCTGGCTGCAGGTCACCCATCACTCGCTCCCGAGACGGTGGGGAGCAATTCCTGCTGCCTCTTCTGGCTTGCCGAAGAACTTGGCGGCCATGAGTCCTGCCAGCTTCCACATCGTCGAAACCAGCCGTTCGACCATTCGAAAACCAATACAAAAGCCGGAGATAACGATCACACTGGCGAGCAGGAAGGCTCCAGCACGAGTAATTGCGAGCAATCGTGCCGACAGCACGACCGTGAACATTAGCCCGACAAACAGTGCTCTTTGTTTTGTGTTCTGAGATTGCATAGTGATCACGCTCCCGCCATGGCTTTGATCAGGTACCAGAGACCTGACACGGTTAGCAGTCCGAACGAAGACGCGGCAAACCGCATCCAGTTGCGATTGCGTACATAGGCCAGCACCGCTCCTCCAATCGCCAGAGCTGCTGCGAGTGGACAGAGCTGTGAAGCTAAGTAGTTCCAGGCGTTAACGAGGAAGTCCGTGGTCGCGAACTGGCTGCCGTCATTCCACCCTTGAAACAAGGTGAACAGGCCTTGAACGCCGAGGAGGAATAATGCCGAGATGATCGAAGCCAGCGGGCTATGCCCCTCCGCCGTATCGAGAATGGCCTTTAGCACCAGCGCCGCGGCGATCACCGGGATCAGGTGCGCCACTACAACGTCCTGCATGAATCTCGTCGCGACCGTTACCACGGGGGCGAGGAAGCCCGTGCCGAAGTTTCCGTTGATGCCGTTCAAACCGAGACCAAGGCCGGCGAACCAACTGCCAATACCCTGCACGGTCAGAAAAATTGCTGCCCACAGGATGTACTTAAGGAAGCTGCCTCCAACCTGATAGTTGATTCCGCCTTCTGCCCGCAGCGACAAGCCCGCCAGCACCAGGCATCCGAGTGCGGCAGGCACCATCAGCGCCAGCAGAAGAGCGATCACGTTACCGAGAAATGGAGGCAGCGACATCGTTACGCTCCGTTAGCCGACTTGCTGTCCGTTGGCGATGAAGAACTCGACCAGGCGGGTTAGAGCTGACACGGCGAGTAGTCCGCCAGCCGTGAGCGCCCAGGGCATGAAGCCTCGGCCCTGACGCCACGAAATGACGCAGCCGACGATGGCCAGCGCCGCCCCGACCGGGCAGATCACGTTGCCGATCCAGTTGACGAGGTTCAGGAAGGCGCCTTCGGGCTGGCTGGCCTGCTCTCCCTGCACGGCTTGTCCCGTCGCCGGCTGCTTGCCCAGGTTCTGCGCGGAGGTGACGATGGGGACAGAAACAAAGCTGAAGAACAGGAGGGCGGCACCGATCGCCCGGATCAGGGGCGAGCCGTACCAGGTCATAGGTCGCGAGTTGGTCATGAGGCTCTCTCTCCGAGGCGGTGATTCCGCCGGGTGAGCAGAATGTATGACCTCTTCCGAGTTGCCTCAAATTCTTGGGGCTACTTTCTCGCGCGAAGTTTCAGCTATTTCGAGGTGAGACGGACTAACAAATGCGGCAGCTTGCTCTCTTCATGTTTCCCTGAGCAATGTTCAGGGATATAAAACATGCGGCGCATTCACTCGGATGGGCGTGAATATGGGCACCGTTGCGGAAAATTCAGAAATGACAATTCCGGAATCGTCTGCGATGCGATGTTGTTCTCAATTCCGGAATTGTCAAAACGGAGAATTCCTTAACTTCGTTGCTTCAAGACGGCAAAGAGAAAGCCCCAGCACGGCAGCCGGGGCTGAGGGAGAATACGCCTGGTTGATGTCAGTGGGGACTCGCGAATGCATTGCCGAAGCTGCGCTGCAGCCCGTTGGCTCGTTCCGTGAGGTTGCTCTGCGCCTTCTCAAACACCACATAGATGGGCAAACCTGCGGGCAGGGTCACGATGGGATGTTCCATCAGGGTCATCCGGTTGATCTCTTCATCGCCCGCGCGGCCGACATTCTCTGCCAGTTGCATCCGCATGAGATCGGCTTCACTGATCGCGCCATTCAGGTTGGGTTGTCCAACCAGCATCGCGCTCATCTGCCCGATGCCCGTGGCCGCACGCACGGCAAAGTTCTTGCCTCGTCCTGTGCCCGTTACCTTGCCGCGCAATGGGCCGAGGTTGGTGTCGGTCGCGAGAGCGTCGATAGGAATCGACGAACCGTCAGGCGTTTCCAGATGGTCGAAGTGGATTTGCAGGTAGCCGCTGCGGTCCGCCTGATGGACAGAACCGACGGCCTTGGAGCCCGCGGGCACGATAAGTTGTCCGTCGTGCTCGTAGCTGTACTCGACGATTGCAATTACGGGTTGATCCACTGCAGTCGTAACAACCGATGCCAACCTCGCTGCCAAACGCGAACCAGTGCCCATATCGAGCAACGGAACCTCTTGACCGGTTGGGGCGAATTGCGACGATTTCTCCGTACTCGCAGTAAACACCAGCGACGGTTTGGCGAGGCTATCAACTGCTTTGTCCTGTGCCTGTGCAGCACTTGCGCCCGCGGATTCCTGCTGCCCATACGGAGGCGGTGCCCAGCTATCGCCGTTGTCGCTTGACTTTGGAAACGCGGGAATCTGGCCAAGGTTTCTTGCCTGAACATCTGCCTGAGCCGACTTGGCCTCGCCTGCGCCAACCCGGGCTTTTTTCGTGTTCTCGATATCGTTCGCGTTCACCTGTCCAGGCTGCTGCTGGTCTTCCCGCATCGGCTGCATGCTGCCCTGCGGAACCACAGAGCCGTTGTCAGATGGAACGGCAGTGTCCGACGTTTTGGGACGTCCCAAACTTGCATCAGCGGTCTTCTTGGTTCGCGGTTTGCCCTTGTCGGAGAACAGGATCAGCATGATGAATGCAACCGCAACGACGCCCGCAAATCCGATCAGCAGGCGTACGGTTTTGTCATCCTTCGCCATGCGGAAGCTGCGCTTTGGCGCGGCCATCTCTTGCGGCGTTTCGCTTGTTGACTCCTTGTCCTGAGCCTCCTGTGCCTGGCGCTCCAATTCGGTGAGATAGAGCGTATGAGCTTTCCGCGAACCGTTGTTTGTGTCTTGATTCATCTGAGACATGGGACTCCTCTCTATTTACTTGGCGGACGCGCTGCTTGCGGTAGCTGTAGGGGCTGTGAATGGCAGATCGACCAGCAGTGGCCGATTCACTGCATCGGCAGTCGCCAGCACCAGTTGCATGTGTTCCTGGTACTGCTTGAAATCGGGACGAACGAGGCGCACGACGCCATCGGCGCGCGCCCCGGGGGCAAGTCTTCGTTGGGTGAATCGGAAATCACGGATGGCAACCTGGTCGGCAAGCACTTTTTTCTTGCTCCGATCATCGGTTGATTGATTGCCGCTCCCAGTTGGGTTGCCCAACTCAACCTGTGGCGGGAGCAACTCGATCCAACGCTGGCTGTTGTTCAGGACTGAAAAAGCGACAATCGCGTCGGGTCCATCTTCGGTGACGGCACCCAGGCTCGCCGCTAGATCACCGCGGTTCGCGCTCCAGGCGGGGCTCGAGACATTTGCCTGTTGCCGATAGGCGGATTCGTAGGCCGAGGGGTCTTGCTTGACCGAAGCCGGATTTGCCTGCGACGTCTCCTCTGACGGACCGATCAGAAAGCCCTTTCGCTGCTTGTAGGTCAGTACGAAATCTACCGGTTTGGTATTGCTGCTCACAGCGCCATCACTGATCAGCCTGAGGCTGACCACCTGGCCTGACTTGGTGGCGATCAACAGGTTGCTTGCTGCAACTTGGGTAGTGATCGGTTTAACAACCACCAGTTCCGGCTCGTGCTCATTGTGTTCAGCCTGGAAGAAAGTTGGAGCGCCGACAACCACCGATGAGACCGGCTCAGGCATGCGAATCGTTGCCGCATACAGCGGCTTGAGCCGCAGGTCGGTTACCGTATCCGGCGAAATGGTCAGATTCGAAATGACAGGCTGAACATCTTCGTGGCTGGCTGGAGCTTCCTGTGCGGAACCCGCCGTGGGGGCGAAAGCGATCAGTACAGCGGATGCGATCGTTATGATGTGACCTTTCATCGGTTAGGCTCCTTCGAGGTATGTTTGGCCGATAGCTCTTGCAGGTATCGTCGTCTGACGTCTTCCACGTAACGGATGACGTCTGCATTGCTGTATTGCAGGGAATGGACCCTGTGTTCCCCGGCGTAATAGGCGGCTACGGTCAGACGAATATCCCCGTGATACTGCGCGAGCAAATCACGCAGGTACCGGACGCCGCCACCTACGTTCTGGCTGATATCGAACGAGTTCCGCACACCGAAGCGGGCTGCGGTACCCGGCATCAGCTGCATCAATCCGCGAGCATCCTTCTCCGAGACTGCACGCTGGTTCCAATTCGATTCCTGGCGGATGATTGCGCGCACCAGCTCCGGTGGAACGTGATAATGCCGCGCATAGGCATCGGCATAGTAGGCAGCCTCAGCATGGTCGGCAGCCCAACTCCGAGTAGCGAGAACCACCGTGAGGACCGGCAAAAGGAGCGATATCCTTCTCATGCCGCAGCCCCTTTTGCCAACACTTCAGATTCTGCGAACGTGTGCTGCACCTCAGTGGTTTCCATCGACTCCGCGTAATGCCGGGCCGCATGAATGATGCTCGCGAATCCATCTCGTAACAGCAGGCGCTGGCGGTCGCGCTCTGTCTTCGCCAGCAGCGGAAGCAGCATTTCGCGATGCTCGCTGGTGATCTCATCGATCCCCAAGTGCTGTAGCGATAGCGCCATGTCGATCATCTCGGACACGGATGGCGGTTTTTCGAGGCTGTAGGCCCTTAGTGCCTTGGCGAATCCGGCGATCAGCCGGTGTGCTGGTGCTCCCGCTTCCGGTGTGCGCCGTGCAACGATCTCACCTTCGCGTTCAGCGCTCGGGTGCTCGACCCGCACGTACAGGCTGCGTCGGCGTATGGGATCGCCCAATCTTCGTTCCTCGTTCGAGGTCAAAACGGTAAATGGAATCGAGGAGGCTGGAACCGTTCCAAGGCGGGGAATGGACAGGCGCCACACAGAGAGCACCTCAAGCAGAGTCGCCTCGAAACTGTGGTCTACCTTGTCCAGTTCGTCGATGAGCAAGACGCACGGCGATGGATACTGCAGTGCTTTGAGCAGCGGGCCTGCTGCGAAGAAATCCAGCGCTGAGAGTTGCTTGCCCAGCGAGGCCCAATCAGAGGCCCCGGCGCCACGCGTAACAGTGTCGAGGTACAGCCTCTGCAAGCCCTCGTCGAACTTGCCAATGGCCTTCTCCTCGGTAATGCCCTCGTAGCACTGCAGGCGCTCCAGTGGGGCACCGATCGCGCGTGACACCGCGTAAGCGAGCTCTGTTTTGCCGCTCCCAGCCGGTCCTTCCAACAGTAGTGGTTTTTGTAAACTGGCCGCCAGATAGACGGCGGTGGCCGTCACGGTATCGGTGATGTACCCGACGTGCGTGAGCGCTTGATGGACGTGCTCAGAAGATTGAAACACCCCTAACCCCTCTCCGACCCTGTCTCAGGGTGGGAGGAGGTTAGGAACATTCCGGAGTTGCGTCAAATTTGATCGGTGTCTTGCTCGTGCGCTTCTGGGAAGCTCGTGGGTCTACTGCTTAAATGCGTAGATGTTCCCATCTTGGCCTTTCCAGCCATTTTCCGTTTTTTGGAATTCGTAAGATCCCTTCACAGTCTCAACAGTTCCTTTGCGATTGGCACGAATACCGACGCCTGGAGCTGCGGCAGGGTCATGAATTCCATTGTCGAGATACCGAACCTGTGCCTCAAAATCCAAAAGATAATGGCTGCCGTCCAAGCGTCCGTTCGTCTTCTTAAAAGACACAAGCTCAATTCCGTGGTCCTTCTTGAGGAGATCGTGCCACACCTGCGCTCCGTCTTGTTCTGTTGGAACCGGCATCTCGGCCTTTTGGCAAGCCGTTAGAAGAAGCATCCCGATCACGAAGGCTGGCAAAAACGTTTTGCTGAACATAGGGGCCTCAGAATTCTAAAAATCAATCGGCTGAGTTATTCGATGCAGAAGAATCGCTGGCACTCAGGCGACGGCATTCACCAAGCCTTCTTTGTGTAAGGTCAGCAACTCGCGTCGGCTGTTTAGTTGGGCTTCCCTTCGCTCTCTTGAAGTCGGCTGATTTCTTGCTCAACAAGTCTGTTTACCTTCTCGCGGATGGACTCCAACAGCATCCATTTCTGTTCCAGCATCTTCTTCGTTTCTTTGATGTTGCCAGCAGTGCGTTTGGAAAGGTGCT
This sequence comes from uncultured Acidobacteriaceae bacterium, assembly GCA_963819055.1. GTDB lineage: Bacteria > Acidobacteriota > Terriglobia > Terriglobales > Acidobacteriaceae > Bog-257. The sequence goes on from CAWFUT010000034.1 coordinate 34,542, forward strand.
TCCGCTCGTCGTCGATGATCGATTGAAATAGCTCGACGATGGATCGGACGTTTTCGTACACATATTGGAACGCTTCCGAACCGTACCGGGTCGTTGCAAACGTCACGTATGCTAGCCCGGTTCCTGTCAGCAGTAGCGCATTCGGCACATGCGGATTCTCTTCGGAGAAGTCGTTGATAGTCCCTAGTACCTTTTCCTGAAGAGCTTGCCACGGAGCCATCTCGAAATGAGGGAGGTCAGAAGGATTCTTTTTCTTGGACACAGTTGCATTCACCTTCGCTTGGAGCGTGCAGAACTGACTGATCGCCGAATGTCTCTGAGCTAAATCGCAAGTGTGCCTCACGGGCCAACGCCAGGCATGAATACCCGACCGCACCTGGAGCATGTGAAACTCATGTTCCAACGGAGCAAAAGCATCGGCCAAGTCCTTCGGTTGTATGCGAAAGCCTTGATCAGAAGGAGGAAAGCGACGACGGCGAGCACGAAGAATGAACCTGTTGCAAGATCTTCGAAGCGTAAGGTCAATTGCACACGCCCAGTGATCCTGCGAAGACCTTCGGCAGCTAGAGCTGAAATCAACGGGCTCACTGCAATTAAGCCGACCCCTGGCCAGTAACTGCGCTTCCTAGGAGGGGCTGCGAGCAGACTCAACTGAGTTTGTGAAGTTCCTTCTGTCCAACCGCTCCCGCCGGCAGGCCCTCCCGCCCATCCGAACCCGCTCCTCACCGCTGAGAACCGAGAGACACCAGACATATAGACGGCGGAAAGCCGCGTTGTGTTTTCGCTTCCACATGTTGGACAGGAATACCGGACCTGAGCATTGGCGGGCCGTGGAAGAGGGATTGCAAATTTCGGGGACCGTGCCCAGGACCGTTGAAGAGCCTTAATGTTGACTTCTCGACTACTCATCGCGAAGGGCACGTTACGACAGAAGCGGCGGGATTGGCAAATAGAAAGGCACAGAAACCAAATTCACGGCTCCGGAATCCAGCAACTCTCGAAAGTTTCGCGTCACTGCAACTTTTCTCTTGCGTTCGAACCCGAAATAGTTTTAAGTGTTGCGCACAAGGATTGGAGATCACGGAGCACTGTGGTTTCGATTCTTCCTCCGGCGGTTGCAGCCTAACGCGGCTTCCGGCCTGTCCCGTGGGCACCAACGCTCACGTTGTTCGAATCTGTTACTCAGCTCACTCGATCTGCTCAAAGACGTTGACTGCTCACCTGCATCTCCGGATCGCAGGTCATTAAGTGCGGCCGTGATTGGTCCGCTCGGCGAATCGCGGAGGAAGCGTCGTTTGCTTCCTCCTGGCTCGCTCCCTCGAGCATTCGGTACTGCAGTTCTAGAACCTTTCAAATCTGACAGCGACGGGCGGTTCGCGTGGGCTGTCTGTCCACTCGATGGCGCTCAACCGTAATGCCAGATTACGGGTCCGGAAGCGGGCATCCGATTCAGCGAACTGATCGGAGCCCTTTGACTTCAGAGCCGCTGGTTTTCTCGCGTTGGGCGAGCAGAACATGTCCGAAACCAAAGCATTAGTGAACGAGCGTCGAACTCTCCACATTGTAGTCCCTCTGAAGGCGCACTAGGATTATCAGAGCGCCCGAAACCTTTGTCTCAGCTGAAGAAGCCGACGGTTTCTGTCCGTGAAAAGGCGTCAGCTCCTTGCGATGGCACGAAGCGGCTTAGTCGGGGCGAATCCACTGGGAACAGGAAGCGTAAGAAAGGCGCGGGGGTCTTGTGATCTTTCCGAGTTGGCAGCGGTGTTAGAGCAGTGGCTAACAAGTCTGTGAACCGAAAAACGTGAGTACGATTCCTCACGGGCAGTCTTCACGCTGAAACGAGGCAACTATGAGTTTTCAGCGCGGAGCTTTACGCAAGGTG
>CAWFUT010000035.1:0-15415 GCA_963819055.1 uncultured Acidobacteriaceae bacterium
ACCGCCACCACACAACGACTCGTGAAATTCTGACGGGTGATTTCAAAACTCCGGCAGCTGCGGGAAAGTTTGAGGGAGCCTTAAATCGGGAGTCGGCACGTCGCGACTGATATCCCCGTCTGACCGCCGCGTTGCTGGGGATCGCTTATCCCAGCAAGCGGCGGTGACCTTATTTGGTTAGTTGACCGTAGGTGGTCGGTCCTTACTTGGCCGGTCTTCCATGCTCCAGGCACAGCGCGACCAGATCGGCGATTTTGGCTTCTCCCGCACACATGACAGAGTCCGCGCCGCCCCAATAAATCTTCACCATTCCATCCGGTTCCGCGACCGCGCCGCAGGTAAATACGACGTTGTGAACGTATCCGGTGACTTCCCACGGATCTTCCGGTTGCAGAATCCACGAGTCACCCACGCCGATGATCTTGGCCGGATCGTGTAGATCATGAAGCGCGACGCTCAACCGGTCCAGCCGGGCATGGAGCCCGTCAAAGTTTTCCAGAAAGATCACCACGTTCCGATAGTCGGCTTCCGTGATCAGGCAGACTTTGTTCGCCGCGGCTTTGTCGCGCTGCCAATGAATCGCGAAGGGTAACCATATGTGGACACTTGACCACGTGTGGTCAACCATTCTGCCGTGTAGCCTGTCGAGTTAGAGCAAGGCCCATTGGTTGGAGCTGCGCTCGCAGATTCCGTTTGGAGCGCTTATTGCTTACCTGGTCATCGAAGGAGTTTAAAAGATGCTTTGGACAATTTTCGTCATCCTGCTGGTGCTGTGGGCGCTAGTCTCCTGCATCTGAAGTAACTTTATATTTATTGACTTTCCGGATGATGCGGCTGGCCGTGGCAACCCATTGGAAGGGTCGCGGGTTCTTGTTGTAGACCCGAATGTAATCGTGGATCGCCTGGATCAGGTCGCGAACACTCCGGAATGTTCCGCGGCGGATTCGTTTCCGCGTGATTTCGGCGAACCAGCGTTCGATCTGGTTGAGCCAGGAGGAACTGGTCGGCGTGAAGTGCACGTGATAGCGCGGGCGCGCCGCCAGCCACTTCTTTACCTCAGGATGTTTGTGCGTTCCATAGTTGTCGAGGACCAGATGAATCGCCAGTTCAGCGTCGACGGACTGGTCGATCCGGTCGAGAAAGTTCAGGAACTCCTGGTGCCGATGCCTCGGGTGGCATTCGCCAATCACGGTCCCTTCGAGTACATTCAGCGCGGCGAAGAGTGTCGTTGTTCCATGCCGTTCGTAATCGTGTGTTTGTCGTTCCGGCAGGCCGGGACGTAACGGCAGAATCGGCTGCGTCCGGTCCAGTGCCTGAATCTGGCTTTTCTCGTCCACGCTCAGAACGATGGCCTTGTCCGGCGGGTTCATATAGAGACCAACGATGTCACGAACTTTTGGGGCGAAATGGGGATCACTGCTGAACTTGAACGACTCCACCCGATGAGGTTGTAGTTTGTGTTTGCTCCAGATTCGCTGGACCGTGGCGGCACTGACGTTCTGTGCCGCAGCCATCGTGCGGATGCTCCAGTGCGTGGCATCTTTGGGGGTCGTCTTCATCGTAGCTTCCACGATGGCGGCTTCTTTGTCCGGGGTAATCCGCTTCGGCCGTCCACTACGCGGGAGATCCTCGAGAATCCCTCGCAAGCCATCCTTCTCATATCGCTTTCGCCACAGCAAAACGGTGGGCACCGAAGTCGACAACTTCCTCGCCAGGACCCGATTGGCCATTCCCTCAGCCGCGCCCAGGATAATGCTGATCCGAAGAACGATGCCGCGCGGTGTCATGCGTTGCCGACCAATCGCTACTAACTGCTTCCGCTCTGAATCGCTCAGATGAAGTGCCGCTGCACTGGGAAGTGGCATGTCCACATCCAGTATGCAGGCATTTCCTTAGTTAGTAAAGTTATTTAAGATTCAGAAGACTCGGGCTAGCAACTGCGTATACGTTCGGGGGGCTTATTCACATTTTGCTGTTCGTTGCGTTGGCGGTCATGGTGGTCCGCCTGATTCAGGGGCGCAGGATCGCCTAGATATTGCGGGGGCCGTGGGCCAGATTCTGGCTCACACGGCCGTGCCACGTTAGCGGAATATGCCGAGCAGATAGGCTATGAGAAGAATCACAACTACGGTCCCCAATCCAATACCAGCGCCGCCTCCGGGACCCCAGCGGCTATGGCCGTAATATCCTCCACCGCCGCCAAACAGCAATAACAAAATGATGATGAGTATCAGCATCGTCCCTTCCTTTCTTGTGAACTGTGAACGTCGAGCCTTTGGTGAATTGTGAGTTGATGACTGGTCCGATCAGGGCAGTTGTGCCACAGGCAGAGTCTCAGGCAGTGCTTTCAGCCGATCGAGCTGATCCAGCAGTTTCGCCGATTCGGCTCTTTCCTTTTCCGTGGGCTTTTTAGGAAGGGGTGGGTTCGCGCCTTTATAGAATGCCAGGATGTTCTCGCGAAGGTCCGGAGAGAGCCCGGCAAACTGCTTGTCCGCCAGCTTTCCCACCAGCTTCGCGTAGGCTTCATCCGCTCCCTTGTACTTGCCGGCCTGGGGCGGTTGGCCGATGTCGATATTCTCGTTCGGCAGGTCTGGGTGGCCGGCATCCACGCTGGCCAGCAGCGTCCGGCAACTCGCGACACTGGCATTGAAACTGGCCATGAACATCTTTTCCACTTCCGGAGTGGGCATTCGGACCTTCAGCGCCTTGAATGGACCGACCTTGGGAATGATTTCGACCAGCAATGTCACGAGCCTGGTGCCAAAGCCAGGCCTGCGGTACTGGGTTCCCCATTCCTTCTCATAGCTCGATCGGGAGAGATTATAGAGAAATTTCTTGCGTGTGATGCCGGGAATCTCTTTCTGAAGTTCGGTCCTCTTCAGGTTCCAGGCCACGCGGGTCATGCCCGGAACAATGGATCCGATGCTATACCGATAGGAACCGAGCGCAAGAGTCAGGTTCCCGAAGATATCCTTCATTTCCAAGCCGTAGGTATCCAGAAAAGCGCGCTCCAGCAGCGGCCGGGATACCTGAAAGCCGATGAAACTTCGGTACTGATCCGTGGCATATCGCCCGGACGCCACTTGCAGCACGTCGAAGCCGAACTCGGTACGGATATGCGCCACCGGATTATCCCAATAGGTGACATCCGCTCCGAATTTCCTTCGCAGTTCGGGATACAATATCGGCACGGCGCGGTTGGTGGCGATGCGGTGCCCCTCCGTATCCGCGGCATAATGCTCCAGAGCGCCGAGCGCAAAGGCGTATTCATTGAGATCCTGCGCGTCGCGGATCAGCGCCGTTATGAAATCCCCGCTGCGGACGTAATGGGTAAGATCGCTGAAGAAGCGGCTGCTGAAGGGATAATATCCCATGTCCTGGATAATGCAGCCTCCGTAGGCATAGGCGTGGGCTTGCTCCAATTCCTCCGGCGTCGCGCCAGGAAATCTCTCCAGCAGCAGCTTCCGCATGGATGTGTCCCACAAGGAATCCACGATGGCTTCGTGGGTCAGAACTGTGTAGCCATACGAAAACGTCGCCGAGAGCAGGAGCGCCCAAACCAGGCGCTGTACCGCAGGAAACCTCGTGAATCCGAGGCCCCTCCGGTTGCTAGAGCACCACGGTGATCGCAATCGCTTCACCGGGATATTCGCGGTTGTAGAGATAATACCCATCGTCATAGCCAACATAAACGTCATCGGCGGAATACCAGTCTTCTGCCCAGTCTTCCGGCCACGGGTCCACCATCATGAACGTATAGCCGCCATACTGGAACTCCGGGTAGCCCCCGACTATGATGGGTTGGCTCCGGATGCGAAACCAGTTCCCGACTCCAAAGTAGAGGCCGAAACTAGCTTGGGGGATGTAGTAGCCTCCATATCCGCCGCGCTGCGCCCAACTGCGGTGATCGCTCTGCCAGTGCGAGGAGCGATTGTCCTGCCAGGTTGAGTGTCCCTGCCAAGCGCCGTCCTGCCGCCAACTGCTCTGCTGCTGCCAGGTTTGTGCCTGTTGCCGGCTGCGCTGCGGAGGAGTATAGCTTCTCTGCTGTATGCCCCGGTTGGCTTGCTGAGGATATTGATGGGACTGAGCTCGTTGCTGCGGCTGCGCATACTGCTGGGGCTGTTGAGCACGCTGTTCCTGTTGCACCCGTTGCTGCGGTTGCGCATGTTGCTGAGGCTGTTGAGCGCGCTGTTCCTGTGGCGCCCGCTGCTGCGGTTGGGCATGTTGCTGAGGCTGTTGAGCGCGCTGTTCCTGTGGCGCCCGTTGCTGGGGCTGCGCATGTTGCTGAGGCTGCTGAGCGCGCTGTTCCTGTGGCGCCCGTTGCTGGGGCTGCGCATGCTGCTGAGGCTGCGCCCGTTGCTGCGGCTGCGCCCGCTCCTGTTGCCCTTCCGGCTTGCCTTGCTTTCCTTGTTCCTCGTGGTCGTGCTGCGCGTACACCTGCGCGCCGGTTCCCACAAAGAAGAACAGGGCAGCCGGGCCCATAATTCGAATAAATTTCATAAGGTTACCTCCTTGGAAGAACTACTACAAACGACCGGCCAGGTGATTGTCTGGCTGCGATTGCTTCTGAGCCCGCAACCAAGCATCCGCCTGTATCTCGGCTTCCGCCTTAGCGATACCGTACCGTTCCTGAATTCGCCCGATTAACTGGTCCTTCTTGCCGCCGATGGTTTGCCAGTCATCGTCGGTAATCTTGCCCCAGCGTTCGCGCGCCGATCCGCTAAGCTGTTTCCATTTGCCTTCGATTTGATCCCAGTTCATGCTCGTAGCTCCTCCGCTGTTGCTAAGAGCATGTGTTGCGCCAATCGGAGATTGTGGGCTTAAAGGTCTTTGCGCGAGATCTCGAGCTTCCGCATCATGGCGTTCAATGTGGTCCGAGGCAATCCCAGGCGAGTGGCGGCGGCGCTGACCACTCCATTCGCTTCCTGCAGAACACGAATGATATGATCCCGCTCCACTTCGGCCAGCGTCGCGCCGCGCAGGCGCTTCCGGAGCACCGGCTCGTATCTCGGCCAATGGAGCTCGCAGAGTGGAACCAGGCGAGAGAATAACCGACCTTTCAATGAAGTTCTCAAGCTCCCGCACATTTCCGGGCCATGGCCAGTTTACCAGCGCCTGCATCGTCTCCGACGGGATCTTGTCGATCTGCTTGTTCATCTTGGCCGCGTAGGTTTGAGTGAAATGCCGGACCAGCACGGGGATGTCTTCGCGATGCTCGCGCAGCGGAGGTATGGTGATGGGGAAGACCTTTAGCCGGTAATAAAGATCGCTGCGGAAGAGCTTGTCGCCCATCATCTGCGTCAGATTGCGATTGGTGGCGGCCAGCAGCCGGACGTCGATGGGGATGGTGCGCGTGCCGCCCAATCGTTCGAACTCCTTCTCCTGTAACGCGCGCAGCAATTTGGGTTGAAGGTCCAAGGGGATGTCGCCCACTTCGTCCAAAAACAAGGTTCCCTGATGGGCTCTCTCAAACCGTCCAATCTTTTGCGATAATGCGCCGGTAAATGCTCCTCGCTCGTAACCGAACAATTCGCTTTCCAGAAGCCCGGTGGGGATGGCCGCGCAATTCAGCGTCATAAAGGGACGATTCTGGCGGCCGCTGGTCTTGTGGATGGCGCGCGCCACCAACTCCTTGCCTGTGCCTGTTTCGCCCAGAACCAGGACGGTGGCGTCGGTAGGAGCAACGATTTCCACCTGCCCCATGACGCGCTTGAGCGCCGCGCTGGTGCCGACAATCTCCTCGAATTCCTGCGCGGCGCCAGGTTCGTCCGCAATTTTCTCGGCGCGCTCGCGCTCGGTGAGATCCTGCACAAAAGCAATCCAGCGAAACGCGGACGGGGGCAGCACGGCGCCCGCGATCAAAGCACGCACTCGCGTCTCATCCTTGCGAATGTATTCCGTTTCAAAGGGCGTGCAAGCGCCATGGAGCAAGCCTTCTTCGTGCGCGTGTTCATGCTGGGGCAAGCATTCTGGCGCCACAATATCGGCCCACCGCAGACCGCCGGCTAATTCTTCCCGGCTGTATCCGAGCATGTTGAGAAACGAATCGTTCGCGTCAATGATGCGGTCGAATTCGCCGGATACAATGCCGGCGACCGTCGACTCGGCGGGCTGCATCCGCGGGCCGGATCGCTTGTTCAGCAGCGTTTCGTCAATTCGGTGACGCGCGCTAAAGTCGCGCACCACCCTGGCAAAGCCCTCTAACTCCATGTTCTGGGTTTCTGAATGAGAGTTGTCAGCGCATTGGCCCAGAACCGGGACCCATCTTTCTTCTTATGCCATCCCTCTTTTGCGGAGATGACCTTCGGCGGCCGTCTTTTTCAATTGGCCATGAAAGTCGACGCGAAGTTCGTCATCGTCTAGATACAGGCAGCTGTCAAACTGGCCGATGATTTCTTCGCCTTTGTAGCCGTAGATTCGCTCGGCCCCCGAGTACCAGGCCACAATCCGGCCTTCCGGATTCAAGGAGAAGAAGGCGTAATCCTTGCTGTCACCGGCCGCGGTCTTTTCGCTGGAGTTGTCGTTGAGCACCAAAACATGACGCCCCGGTAACACGTCTCTCTTTGTCATGTAGGAGAGGTTGTTTGGCTCCACAGAGATCGAGAATTCGCTGGCCGATGATCCGGCGCATCGGAAGTCCGAGAAGCTTGGCGGCTCCGGAGCTGGCGTCCAGGCAACAGCGCTCGTCATTGCGCGATCAGGATGGGTTCGGACTGGTGCGAGAGAACAGCCTGGAGCAACAGCTCCAGCTCTTTCAGGCCATCGCTCACCAGCCAGCTACTGGTTTCTTGCTCCGAGGCTGCGGAGTGCATTGCGTCTCCTTCGCCCCGTCGATCCAGGAAACCGTGTGGTTTAAGAGACTGGGCGGTCAAGCGCGTGAAGGTCTCGAAAACAGTCGGAGAGCCGAGATTGGCGGTCAGCCTTATTTTAGCACTCGATCCGCGAAATTATAGTCAAAGATTGATCTCATTTGGTCACTCGACGCTCGGTGGTCAGTCCCACATTCCCTGGTCTCAGCGACTTGCATGGGAATAGGGAAACTTGCCTAGCGGATCGGGTTGGGCAGCTGGATTGCGTCTTCCTGGCTTGAGGAGTAACTGACAAATGCCTTTAATGAATTTGGTGGTTGCGTTGATTGTGGTCGGCGATGGCGTTGTGGCTGGTCAATCGCTATATCCCGATGGCTTCCAGCATCAAGACGATTCTGAATATCGTCGTCGTGATGGCAGTGGGAGTTTTCGTTTTGAAAGTCCGCGGGACTTTGGGGCGACGTTACCAGTTTCCGAATCGGGCACTAACTGGTCCGTTCCGGTAGTCCATCCATATGAAGCGAAACATGAAGAGTAACGACAAGCGGGATTTCGATCTCAAGACTCTTTCTGCCGAAGCCGGCAAGGGAAGGACGCTGGCCGACTACGCCAAGAACCACCAGATCTTCTTGCAGGGCGACCCGGCCGATGCGCTCTTTTACATTCAGAAGGGCAAGATCAAGCTCACGGTCGTCTCCAAACAGGGCAAGGAAGCCGTGGTTGCTATTTTGGGAGCCGGCGACTTCTTTGGCGAGGGATGCCTGGCCGGCCAGCCCGTTCGGAAATTGCCAGCTGCGGAGGGCGGCCAGTTGTGCGCGTGGCCAATGCTCCGTCATGCGTCTGGGATGGAAGAGCAGGCGTGATCCGCGTGCTTCACGAGCAGCCGGCCTTTTCTGAACTTTTGCTTCACCACCTGCTCTCCCGCAACATTCGGATTGAGGAGGATCTGGTGGACCAGCTCTTCAATTCCAGCGAAAAGCGGCTGGCGCGGGTGCTCCTTCTGCTCGCCAATTTCGGGAAAGACGGCAAGCCGAACTGGTGATTCCAAAGATCAGCCAGGAGACACTGGCGGAGATCGTCGGCACCACTCGCTCCAGAGTGAGCTTTTTCATGAACCGGTTCCGCAAGATGGGATTTATCCAATATACCGGTCAGCACATGAACGGCTTGGAAGTTCACAGCTCCCTGCTCAATATCATCCTGCATGACTAACCGGGAGACCGGAAAGTTCATATCTGTGCAATTTTGAACAGCTTAGGCCGCGGCAATCGCTGATACTAAATTTGTTCCCCGTCGATGGCTATCGGTGCAAGCTCAAGCCTGAGGAGGCTTTTTATGTCAAACGACGACTCGCAGCGCGGAACAATTTTGGTCGTGGATGACAACCATGATATTTGCACCTTCGCAAAACGGTTCCTGGAGACCGCCGGATGGACCGTGGTCATGGCCTCGGACGGCGAAGAGGGACTCCGTTCCTACGCGGAACATCAATCGAGTATCGTGCTGCTGCTGACTGACGTGACGATGCCTCGAGTAAACGGTCTCGAGTTGGCCGATCGCGTGCTTCAGATCGATTCACAGTTACCGGTCTTGCTTATGTCCGGAGACGACCTCAGCGCTCACCGGGGCACGGAATACCTTCCGAAGCCCTTCCTGCCCGCAGAGCTAGTCGAGAAAGTAATCCGAGCGCTACAACCGAAGACACGCCCGGAAACCACGGCTCCCGCGGCCTAGTTCTGGCCGCATTCAGTACGCAAGGAAGAAAGGCGATCCCATCATGGCAACCAGTGTCGCAGTGACCACCACAGCTTTTGTTACGCCCGCCGCACGGAGCGAAGTTTCCCCCGTGCGAGTCTACCGGTTAAGAAAATCCTTTGCGGCGGTGCAGTTCCGCGCAGCTGGGAAAGGGCGCATCGTTTTCCTTCCGGAGGGGGCTGAACTTCGCGTGGTCGGATCCTCATGCCTGTGCGGATGTCTGGAGGTTCTCTACGAGAACGGGGCGTATAGTGTGTTTAAAGTCGACTTGTTGGGCCCGGGATCTGTCCAGATCGGGTGCAACTCCGGAGAGTCCAGGAAAATCGAGACGGCGGGAGCGAACGTCGCTATTGGAGCGTGCGCTTAACGCTATGGCATCGACAGCTTCAGTTCGGGAAATCCCCTCGTCTCCTCATCTGCCCATTCCGGCGGACCGCCGGTTCAAGTCTCGCTATCCGCTGGACACCAACGTTCGCTTCCGTTCCCTTGCCCCAACGGCACTCCTGACTAGCGAGGGCCGCGCGGTCAACATGAGTAGCGACGGCGTATTGGTTGTCTCCGAGCAGCCTTTATCCGAGCATGAATTTGAGGTGGGGGCGCACGTGGAAATCAGAATCGAGTGGCCTTCCCTGCTCAATGGAACGGTTCCGCTCCAGCTCTTGGCCACTGGCTGGATCGTTCGGCGCAACTCGGACAGCTTCGCTGCGACGTTCGAGCGGTGCCAGTTCCGCACCATGAAAAGCTCCAGCGAAAACGTCACCGAACCTCATTCAAACGGGCACGCCGCGCGCCCGCCTCTATACTAAGGGAACCGCACCGCCTGATCCCAAGCGGAATCCGGCGTCATTTGGTCATGTGACTCAATACGGTCAATCCTCCTGGCCGTTCCTCTCCCCGTATCGCAGCATAAGAGGCGCAGACCGCCCGTTTTCTGGCTCCGCCGCCAACGGACGACGGCGTGCTTCTCTCCGGTACGTGGGAACCGCTCACAAATTCTGAATCGGAAGAAGGAACAGGAAATGAATTTATTAAAAGCAGCACCCGCCGTACTTTGTGCGGCGGTCATCGCTACAGCATTCTCTCCCAGCGTAAAGGCTGACGACTGGAACCAGAAGACCGTGGTCACCTTCAGCCAGCCCGTGGAGACCCCGGGCGTCCACATCAAAGGGTGGGCCGTGTTGCCGGCCGGCACCTATGTTTTCAAGCTTCTGGGTTCGCCGTCGGACCGCCACATCGTCCAGATTTTCAACCAGGATGGAACCATGCTCTACGCTACCGTGCTGGCGATCCCAAATTATCGTCTCCAGGCCACCGGCAAAACCGTGCTGACCTTTAGAGAGACGCCGCCCGGCCAGCCGGACGTGCTCCGCGCATGGTTCTATCCCGGCAAAAACTTTGGCGATGAGTTCGTATATCCGAAGCAAAGAGCGCTCGAGCTGGCCAAAGTGACCAACTCGCCAGTTCTATACACGCCTGCCGAGATCCCGGCTGAAGTCACTGCGCCGATCACGTCTCCCGAGGAGCCGGTGGTCGTGACAACTGAAGCAAGCGCCGGTCGCGGCAGTGAAGCCCACAGGCGAAGATGTCGCAAGTAGCCGAGGTAGTGCTCCGCGCCGCCGGCAGAAGCGCTGGTGGCGAGACCAACGAGCTCCAGCAGCGGAGCTCCCGAAAACGGCGAGTCCGATGCCGCTGATCGGGCTGTTAGGATTGCTCGCCTTAGGCGCAGCCTTCAGTCTCAAATTAGTCCGCGCGCGCGTAGTGTAAATGGCCATCGGGTCTGCCTCCCCGGTCGTTTCAACTACGAACGGGCCGGGGCGTGCTGGGAGATAGCGACAATGAGGGGAGTCCGGACACAACATGCGACCAAGAATTACCCCGATATTGGAGGCGCGGATGCGTGGTTCCCACGTCGATGGGAGGGCTGCCTACAAGACCAAGGCGCGGGGCATGGCAGTGCTCACCACGCCGTTGCTGAATAAGGGCACGGCATTCACTGCCGAGGAGCGGGAGGAGTTGGGCTCACCGGGCTGCTTCCGCCGGTGATCAGCACCCTGGCGGCGCAGGTGAAGGCGGCCTATGCGCAGTACCAGCGCCTGCCGGATGCGCTCAATAAGAACATCTATCTGACTGCGCTGCATGACCGCAATGAGGTGCTGTTTTACCGCCTGCTGTCCGGGCACCTGCGCGAGATGATCCCGATCGTCAACGATCTGACGGTGGGCATGGCGATGCAGCAGTATCACCACGAGTGCCGCCGTCCGCGCGGCGTTTACCTCTCCATCGATCATCTGGACGGCATCGAAGCAGCTTTTGCGAACCTGGGCGCCGGCCCCGAAGACATCGACTTGATCCTGGCCACCGACGCCGAGCAAATTCTGGGGCTGGGCGATTGGGGCGTGGGCGGCATCGAAATTTCCATCGGCAAGCTCGCGATTTATACCGCGGCCGGCGGCATCGATCCCACGCGCGTGATTCCGGTGATGCTGGATGTCGGCACCAATCGGGAAAGCCTGCTGAAAGATCCGATGTACGTCGGGAACCGGCATGCGCGAGTCCGCGGGGAGCGCTACGACGCTTTCATCGATGCCTACGTGGAGGCCGCGACCAAGCTGTTCCCGAACGCGCTGCTGCAATGGGAGGATTTCGCGCCGGGCAACGGACGCCGCGATCCTCGAGAAATATCGCAATCGGATCAGCACGTTCAACGATGACATGCAGGGCACGGGTGCGATCACACTGGCGGCGGCGGTTTCGGCGGTGCGCGTCTGCGGAGCGCCCATGCGGAACCAGCGCGTGGTGATCTTTGGCGCCGGAACGGCGGGATTAGGAATTGCCGATCAGATCCGCGACGCGATGATGCGGGAGGGCCTGTCGCAGGAGCGAGGCGTCCGCGCGCTTCTGGCTGGTGGACGTCGACGGCCTGCTCACCGACGACATGGGCGACGCGTCTGCGCGACTATCAGGCGCCGTATGCGCGTCCGGCGGCCGAAGTGAAGCGCTGGAAGCGCGATGGTCGGACGGGACGCATCGAACTGGCCGAAGTGGTGCGGCAGGTGCGGCCGACCATGCTGATCGGCGCTTCGACGGCCGCGGGCGCATTCACGGAAGCGATCGTCCGGGACATGGCCAAACATTGCGAGAGGCCCATCATCTTTCCGCTTTCCAATCCCGCGCCCATGGCAGAAGCCACGCCCGCCGATCTGATTGCCTGGACCGAGGGCCGGGCTCTGATCGCCACCGGCAGCCCGTTCCAACCGGTGACCTACCGGGGAGTGACGCATGTCATCGGCCAGGCGAACAACGCGATGTTGTATCCCGGGCTTTGTCTCGGCGCTATCGTCTCTCGCGCCCGCCGCATCAGCGACAACATGTTTGCCGCCGCGGCCAACGCCGTATCGAGCCTGGTTGCCGTGCGCTTGCCCGGCGCGTCGCTGCTGCCGCATGTCGACGACCTGCGGATCGTGTCCCTGACAGTGGCGGTGGCGGTGGCCGAAGCCGCCGTCGAGGAAGGTTTGGCGGGCGTGAAGTTCCGCGACATCGTGCAACAAGTCGGAGACGCGATGTGGGAACCGGAGTATCGCCAGATTCGAGCCGTTTGATGAAGTGTGTAGTCGAAAACTGCACGTCGGTTTGCGGTGGACCCAGCGCGTTTTGTTCGTCGGCGCGGCCGTGCTGCTGGGCTATTGCGCGTTCGTGCCGCGGACACCTGGGTCTTCCAACAGCGGCAGAGCCGCAATCTGGAGCGACTGGCTCGAACCGCACACGTACGCCGCAGCGCGCCGGACATGCGGTACCGAAGGCCTGATCGGCCGTCTTGAAATCCCGCGCCTCGGACTCTCCGTCAGTGATCATGGAAGGCGACGACACCAAGACCCTGCGCCGTGCCGTGGGTCACATTCCCGGAACGCCCCTGCCGGGACAACCGGGCAACGTGCTTTCAGCGGGCACCGCGACACGTTTTTCCGGCCGCTACGGAATATCCGCGAGAACGACATCATTGTGGTCACTACACTACGAGGCGAGTATCGTTATCGCGTCGTGTCCACTCGCATCGTAGCTCCGGATGACGTCGCTGTATTGAACCCCAGCGAAGACGAGATCCTGACTCTGGTGACCTGTTATCCGTTCTACTTCATCGGCGCGGCGCCTGACAGATTTATCGTTCGCGCCAAAAGATCATACATTATCTCGCAGCACAATCAGGGCCGGGAGGCCTGAACCTATGAAAATTCGTCCGTTGTATGACCGCGTTGTAATCAAGCGAGTCGAAGAAAAAGGGGACGCCTTGCGCGGCGGCCTGTATATTCCCGATTCCGCAAAAGAGAAGCCCCAGGAGGGCGAGGTGCTGGCCATTGGAAAGGGCAAGCGCCTGGAAGATGGCACGGTGGTGGCGCTGGACGTCCAGGTGGGCGACCGCATCCTGTTTGGAAAATATTCCGGCAGCGAGATCACCATCGAAGGCACCGAATGCATGATCATGCGCGAGGATGAAATCCTCGGGATTTTGAGTAAGCAGCCGGTGGCTGCCAAGAAAGCGAGCTAACCAAATGGCAAAACAAATCATTTATGCGGATCATTCGCGGCAGGCCATCCTGCGCGGTGTGAATCAACTGGCCGACGCCGTGAAGGTCACCCTGGGCCCCAAGGGCCGCAATGTCGTGCTGGAGAAAAAGTTTGGCGGACCCACCATCACCAAAGACGGAGTGACGGTGGCCAAGGAGGTTGAACTTCAGGATCCGCTCGAAAACATGGGAGCGCAAATGGTGCGCGAGGTGGCTTCGAAAACCTCCGACGTAGCCGGCGATGGGACCACCACCGCCACCGTGCTGGCGCAGGTCATTTATCGAGAAGGCGTGAAGGCCGTGACTTCGGGCGTGAACCCGATGGCCATGAAGCGCGGCATCGACAAAGCCGTGAAAATCGCCGTGGAGGCGGTCCAGAAGTTGTCGAAGCCGGTTTCGGGCGACATGATCGCTCAGGTGGGCAGCATCTCGGCCAACAGCGATGAAACCATCGGAAATATTATTGCCGAGGCGATGAAGAAGGTGGGCAAGGACGGCGTCATCACGGTGGAAGAATCGAAGACCATGGTGACGGAGCTGGTCACCGTGGAGGGCATGCAGTTCGATCGCGGCTATCTCTCTCCGTATTTCGTCACTGATCCCGAGCGGATGGAAGTGGTGCTCGAGGATCCCTATATTCTGATCCACGAGAAAAAAATCATGCAGCATGAAGGACATCCTTCCGTTGCTCGAGCAAATTGCGCGCTCGGGCCATCCGCTGCTGATCGTCGCGGAAGAAGTGGAAGGCGAGGCGCTGGCAACTTTGGTGGTGAACAAGCTGCGCGGAACTCTGGCGGTTTGCGCGGTAAAGGCTCCGGGCTTCGGCGACCGCCGCAAATCCCTGCTGGAGGATATTGCCATCCTTACCGCCGGCAAGTCCCTGGCGGAAGAGACCGGGGTAAAGCTCGAAAGCGTGCAGCTGGAAGATTTGGGCCGGGCCAAGCGCGTAACGGTGGACAAGGAAATCACCACGATCATCGACGGCTCGGGAGAATCCAAGGCCATTCAGGGCCGTATCAAGCAGTTGCGCTCGCAGATCGAGGAGACTACCTCCGATTACGATCGCGAAAAGTTGCAGGAGCGACTGGCGAAGCTCGCCGGCGGAGTCGCAATCATCAAGGTGGGCGCGGCTACCGAAACCGAAATGAAGGAGAAAAAAGCTCGCGTCGAGGACGCCATGCACGCCACTCGGGCTGCGGTGGATGAAGGTATTGTGGCCGGCGGCGGAGTGGCGCTGCTGTGCGCGGCCAAGAGCGCTGGCGGATCACAAATTCGAAGGCGACGAGCAGATTGGTCTGAACATCATCGCTCGCGCCTGTGAAGAGCCGCTGCGCCAGATCGTGCTCAACGCCGGCCTGGAAGGTGCGGTGGTGGTCGAGCATGTGCGCGAAAACAAGGACCCGCACTTCGGCTATAACGCCGCTACGGGCAAGTACGAGGACCTGATCGCCGCCGGCGTGATCGATCCTACCAAGGTGACCCGCACCGCTCTGCAAAATGCGGCGTCCATCGCGTCGCTGATGCTGACAACCGAAGCGATGATCAGCGAGATCCCCGACCGCAATTCAGGCCAGCTAATGAACCCGATGGGACACGGTGGTCCGGGCATGGATTACTAGGCCAACTCGACCAGCCCCGGGGAGCGCCGCGAGGGCGACCCCTGGGAGGCCGAGAGTGACCGCTTCAGCGAAGACTGGCCGCCTTTTGAGCAAGCGGTCCCGGGGCGAAGATCTCGGCACGCTGCAGCCAGGAAAACTTGCCGACATGGTCCTGCCGGATTGGTCCTGCTGGATGGAAATCCGCTGGAAGGTTTCCGATATAATCAGTTCGACCCAACGGGGATGAACATCAGGTCTTTTCCGAAATTAGGAGTACCAAGCAACCGTGAGCGAGCAAAGTTTTGAGGACGCCCTTCATGGCGCCGCAAGTCCAGTGGAACGGCTGCGAAATTCGCAGATCGGGCCGTATGCTTTTCCTGTCGTCCGTTCGGAGTTCACCAACTGGCGCGACGAGCAGCGTGCCTGGAAAGAGAGCTGCGCACTTCTCGATCAGTCGCACCATATGGCCGATTTGTACGTCGAGGGCCCGGATGCGCTCCAGTTGCTATCGGATCTGGCAGTCAACAGTTTCAAAAACTTCAAAGTCAATCAAGCCAAGCAATTCGTAGCCTGCAATCCCGATGGTTACGTGATCGGCGATTCGATTCTGTTTTATCTCGATGAAAACAGATTCAATCTTGTTGGCCGGCCACCGTCGCTTAACTGGGTCCAATATCACGTCGAGACGCAG
>CAWFUT010000036.1:0-159722 GCA_963819055.1 uncultured Acidobacteriaceae bacterium
GAAAATGGATGATGCCAGTCGCTCTATCCATGGTGATGCTGAGTGCCTTTGGCTGGATCGAAGGCACCACCTTAAGTTGGGACGAGACAGGACAGTGCATTGTGGCTTGAAGCTGTGTCCTGCAAGCCATGATAGCCAAAAGCAAGTGTGTCGGGAGAAAAGCAAAAACCCCAAGACACCTTGCAATGCTGTCAATGCTGTGTGTCTCCTGTGCCCCCAAAGTTGAGAACCTACACCAATCGACAAGCCTCGGGAACAGCAAAGACAGCTTGCAGTGGAGAAAAGCAAACCAGAACCCGAGACTTTCAGCAATGCTAAGCAGTCTGTCTGCCTTGTGCACCCCAAGCAATGCTAACTATCACCACATGATAGCCAAAAGCAAGTCTTGTCGAATGAGGACACAGCATTGACGAATGATTTGAAGCACACTTGCTCCAAACCACTCAACGTATAAAAAGCAGTTTCGGGGCGATCATCCAACTTTCCAGCGATGACTTGACGAAAGTGCGTCACGGTGGTTATCAAGCCAACATACTGTCCAGCCATTCGAGTAAAAACCTCGGCGACAAAAAAGGGTTGCGATAGGAATCGTTCAACTTTCCGTGCTCGATCCACAACCCTCTTGTCAGCATCTGAAAGCTCCTCGAGTCCCAAAATAGCGATCACGTCTTGAAGCTCCTTGCATCGTTGCAAAAGCACCTTGACTCGTAGAGCCACACTGCAATGAGTGCTTGAGATGCTGGACAGGTCAAGCAGTGAGGAAGTTGAGCCAAATGGATCAACTGAAGGGTAAATGCCTTTTGCCGCTAGAAGACGAGACAGGACAGTCACTGCATCCAAGTGGCCAAAGATAGCCACAGGTGTTGGATCAGTTAAGTCATCTGCTGGAACATAAATGGCCTGGATCGAGGTAATGGACCCAGAAAGGTTAGCCACGATGCGTTCTTGGAATCTTCCCATTTCCGTGGCTAATGTGGGTTGATAGCCAACAGCTGAGGGCATTCGGCCTAATAAGGTGGACACTTCAGAGCCTGTTTGAAGCAAGCGAAAAGCATTGTCCACGAAAATTAAAGTGTCCTGTCGACAAACATTCCTGAGAAATTCGGCTGTGACTAATCCAGCAAGAGTGACTCGCATTCTGGCCCCAGGTGTCTCGTTCATCTGGCCAAATACCAGAACCGCTTGAGACAATTCGGAAGTAAAGTCAGTAAACTCTAAGTTTGCAGACACCTCGAGATTGGCGAAAGTGTTGCGACCTTCGAGCCAAGGTGAGCCACTCATGTCACTATTCCCAAGGTGCATGATGGCCGAGTCTTGCATTTCGCCATGCAAGTCTCTTCCCTCTCGAGACCGTTCACCGACACCACAAAAGATCGAAAGGCCATCGTGCTCAACAGCCAAACTGCGTATTAACTCCATGATCACGACAGTTTTGCCAACGCCAGCACCGCCAAAAAGCCCAACTTTGCCGCCCTTTTTGTAGGGTGCTGACAGGTCCAGCACCTTGATGCCTGTTTCAAGGTTGTGCACGCCAAATGAGTGACTGGCAAATGCACTCTCAAGTGAATGAAGGTGGCGAGAAGCACCAAAGACCCAAGGATCGTTGCGAAAGGCATCAAGTGCTTTTGGTGCGTTCGTCGTTAAACTTGCGGCATCACTGCTGTGGCTCAAGGTTTCTTGATGCCAGCAACTCAAGCTGAACGCAGTGAGCTGACTGGACATAAAAACTCCAGTTTCCAGCTTTTGGACAACACATGCTCCGAACCTAGAAAGTCCACCAAACACAGCTGATCCAAGGAATGGATCGATGGCACTATCGACAGCATTCATGATCCGGCCAAGTGAGCTGATCCCAACTGGCACAACCATTGCTTGAAAACCTAACCAAAGGTATGAAGCCCAAGCATTCAAACCTTCTGTCCAAGCAAGTGCCACTGATCTAAACAGGCCAAGTGGTTCATGCAAGGTAACTTCACTGAAGACGATGTTTGTGGCTGTCTTGGTGATACTGATTGGAGAGACACCAGACAGCAAGAAGCATTCATCTGCACTTTCATTATTGGGAGCATTCAGTTGACAAAAGCCAGCTGATGCCATGATGGCCACGATGAGCTAACTGCCAAATAGAGCACGATGACTCGAAGCCAACAAAAGCCAAGTGTCTTTGGCACTCAAAGGGCTGTTGATGGTCTCTGCTTTTCTGGAGGTGCAGCATGGCTTCACAATGCTCACTGAGTCAAGAAGGTTTGCAGTGTCCAAACTGCGTTGCCAATGCTTGGCCCATTGGTTAGGTCGAGTGTGTTGAAAGGTTGTCCAGTTGATGCCAGTGACCAACTTGATGTCAATGATAGGGCCGGCACTGGCAAACACCAAACCATTAAAAATCCCGAAAGCCCAAAATGTCCACCCAAAGCAAGGCATCATGCCGACAGCAAAAGTTAAAATGCCCTCAACTGGCTTAACAGACACATTCCTTTCGTACTTGCCTTTCGATTGCCAAAGGCACCAAACACAAAAGATACAGACCAAACTGATTTACATCGTTCTGAACCCAACTCACGTAGAAAGTAAAAGGATGGACACTCCCGAGATTGATGCCACTTGCGACATCAGCACCATTTGAGTCGACATCGAGGTGCCAAGTTAGGTACGGATGATTTGGTCTCAACACATGTTAAGCCTGTTAACCCTTCGGTAATTTTTATCAAGTTGGCTCAAAGGAGGCTCATCATACCATGCAGTAGATGAGACCATCGAAGCTGTCAACACCATTGGAGGGAGTGAAGCTGCCAATGCACTCTCGATGCTTGAGACACTGAAGGCCACAGCCACTGTTGGGCCAGGTAGAGCACTTGAGTGCCACAAACCAGCAAAGCACCCTAAACACCCTGCTGCAAGGTGATGTGTAGCCAAAGACCCAAAGGAGTCAGTTGACAAAGTTGTCATGGCGAATGAAGGCTTTAACCCTCGAACCTGTCCAACTAAGCCAAAAGCGTCAGTTGTCCAGAATCCAGGACCCAAAGCGCCAGTTAAGTGGCTGTAGCCAAAGGAAAAGCAAGCACTGGATGCAAGAACCAAGTGAATAAACTTCTCCCGGAGTGTGTCAGGGGGAAGTGTTTCGGTGGAACACGACGTCGTTATCGGTGCCGATGGTATCCGCTCACGCGTCCGTTCCCAGTTATTGGGAATCCACGAACCCATCTATCGGGGCTACACCGTCTGGCGCGGGCTGGCCCGTCTTAGGGACGCTGTTCCGTCCGGCTCGAACAGCGAAACCTGGGGACGAGGAAAACGCTTCGGCATCCTCAATACCGGCGGCGACCGGTTCACCTGGTACGCCACCGCCAACACTGATTCAGGCCACATCGATTCGTCCGAAGGGCGGCAGGGTGAACTCCTGCGCATGTTCGCCGGCTGGCATGAACCGATAGACCGACTGATCGGCGCGACGGACGAGGGCAGCATTCTGAAAAATGGCGCTTACGATCTCGCACCGCTGAGGCGTTGGGGACATGGACGAATCATGTTGCTCGGCGATGCCGCCCATCCGTGTACGCCAAATCTCGGACTGGGAGGTTGCATGGCTCTCGAAGATGCGCTTGTCCTTACGAAATCGTTTTGCAAAGAAGCTTCTCCCGAATCAGCGCTGCGCCGCTACGAATCGCTGCGCCACAGGCGCACCCGGCATGTTCAGCAACGCTCGCTTCTGATGGGCCAAATCGGGCAATGGGAGAATCGGCTCGTCGCGGGCGGACGGCAAATGGTGACAAGCATGCTTCCGCACGAGATTTTTGAACGCAATTTAAGAAGAGTCTATTCTTATGCGACGTAAGTCCTGACACACTTCTTTATGGGGATCGCAGTCTGACTTCGATGCGACGGTTGTAGCGGCTGTGCCTCTCGTTGCTCAATAGAAAGCGCAGAAGACGGTACTGTCGGGCGTCGGAGTTCTATACTGGAATGCGCAGCATTGCGGTTCATTAATCAGCCACCCCTACGAGGATAAATGAATCGAAAACAGCCAGGTCTTCGCGCATCGTTCCTGCCGATTCTGGTATCTGCCTTGTTTGCCTTGATCTCGCCTCTGGGGGCCCAGCAGACCGAACTGAAGTTGGATCCAGCTAAAACGCGAATCGACTGGACCCTCGGCGCGACCGTGCACACGGTGGAAGGAACCTTTCGGTTGAAGTCGGGTGATATAGTGTTCAACCCCAAGACCGGAGAAGCCAGCGGACAACTGATCGTTGACGCTACGAGTGGTGACAGCGGGAACAAGAAGCGTGACGCTGATATGAACAAGAACGTTCTGGAGAGCGCGAAATATCCGGAGATCGTTTTTTCTCCTAAGCACGTTACCGGATTCGTGCCTGGTCAAGCGTCGTCAACGGTCCAACTGGCCGGGAACTTCACGATCCACGGCGCCTCCCACGAACTGACCCTTACAGTGCCCATAACCGCGCACAACACATCCGTCGAGGCCCACACCAAGTTTTCGATTCCCTTCGAAGAGTGGGGCATGAAAAATCCCAGTAACATGTTTCTAAAGGTCGATAAAGTAGTGCAACTCAGCATTACCGCAGTCGGCGAACTGCAACCCAACCCGCAACCATCCGCGGGCCATTAGCATTGCGGTTCCACATCACCTAGGCCGCTCGGGCACAAAGGTCTGCCATCCAGCAGGCAGCGAATCGGAGACGAATGCTGTGCTTTCAACTGGCCGTAAAATGCGCATCTCGCGGAAATGAATCCTCGTAGACCTGTTTGGCCAGGAGTCCGTTTAGTCCGTCAGCCGCGAAGTGCGACACCGGGATCGACTCGCATCAAAAGCTGGAGGTTCTGGGTAAGTTGCCAACCCGCCCTTGGTAACTTGTGGTCCTACGAACCCGAAGAGTTTGCGGTTTGCCCGTTATTCGACGCGATTCGATGGCTTCACGCAAGCCGACTTGTGGGGACTAATCCCCGAAGCACTTCGACGAGATGCCGACTAACCGTCAAACTGGATTACTTCCGGGTGGCCGACGACCCATTACGAATCGTCGCCCGCTGTCAAAGGGCGCTCATCTATAATCGTGCGCACGGATGGCCCTCGCCTCTGGCACGAAACTCGGCCGGTATGAAATTCAATCGCCGCTGGGCGCCGGCGGCATGGGCGAAGTGTATCGCGCACGCGACACGCAGCTGGGCCGCCACATCGCACTGAAGGTGCTTCCCGCCAATGTGCTTGGCGACCAAATCTCCATCGAGCGTTTCCAGCGCGAGGCCCGTGCTGCTTCCTCGTTGAACCATCCTCACATCTGCACGGTGTATGACGTCGGCGAGCAAGACGGCACACACTACATCGCCATGGAGCTCATGGAGGGCAGCACGCTTGCGCACGTCCTGGCGTCCGGGCCTCTAGCGATTGAGGATGTGCTGGGGCTGGGCATCCAAATCGCCGATGCCCTCGCCGCTACTCACCAGAAGGGTGTGATTCACCGTGACATCAAACCCTCGAACATCTTCGTGACCAGCCGTTCCGAGGGTAAGTTGCTCGATTTCGGACTCGCAAAGGAACATTCCCTGGCTGGGGCGGCAGACGCAGCCACGCTGTCAGGCGCAATGACCTCACGAGGCGCGGTACTCGGCACCGTCGGCTATATGTCGCCGGAACAGGCCGAAGGCAAGGAACTGGATGCGCGCAGCGACATTTTTTCCTTTGGCGCCGTGCTGTACGAGATGGCGACAAGTCGGCGCGCATTTCCGGGCAATTCGAGCGCCGCCATTATTGCTGAGATTCTCCGCAGCGAGCCCACACCGGCCACAAGCCTCAATCCCAAAGTGCCCCAAGAGTTGCAGCGCATTATCAGCAAGGCCCTGGAAAAGTGGCCGCCTGATCGGTATCAATCCGCCCACGAGCTGATGATCGACCTGCGCCGGCTGAAGCGGCAAACGTTCGATTCCTCGGGCGTGAGCGCGGCAACGCACAGTGCTACTCCGGTTCGCTGGTGGAGGAAGAAAATTGCGATCATCGCCGGCATCGCAGCGCTGGTGGTGTTGATTGGGTTAATCGTCGCGGGCCTTTCATCGGGACGCGTCACCAGAATCCTAGATTCCCAGCAGATCACCTATTCCACAGAGCACAAAGACGCACCGCTGGTCACTGACGGTACACGCCTGTACTTTCAGGGCCGGGACGGCCCAGTAGAGATGTCGGTGAACGGCGGGCCTATCGCGCCGCTCCGGGGCTCCATAGCCGGAATGCAGATGCTGGATGTATCACCCGACGGATCGCAGTTACTGGCCATCAAGCAAAATCTGGGAGACGAAAGCTCCCGAGGAGAGATCTGGTCTGTACCGGTTCTGGGCGGCGCGCCGAAGAGAATCGGAAATGAAATGGTGACCGACGCCCGCTGGATGCCAGATGGACGCTCGGTGATCTACATGTATCTTCATTCGGTGTTCACCACCGGACCCGATGGAGCCAACCCCAAACTTCTGTGGGAAGCGCCCGGCGAGGCGTCCGATGCCAGGTTCTCGCCGGACGGTCGCCGCATCCGCTTGACCGTGGAGGAGAATCATATCCTCAGAATTTGGGAATTGAATAATGATGGCAGCCATGCTCACCGCTTGCTGGCGGACTGGCCCGCCGATGCTGACCAGTCGGCAGGACGCTGGACCCCGGATGGCAGCCATTTCATCTTCCTATCAAATCCCAGCGGGACGAATAACATTTACGAATTGATCGAACCAGGTTGGCTGGCGTTTTGGAAGAAGCCGACCACCGCGAAACTTACCACTGGCGAGATTGAACTCCTGGATGCCGCTCCCAGCCGCGACAGTCGTCAATTGTTCACGATGGGGCGACTTTCCCAAGGCGCTATGCAGGTGTTCGATCCCCAGCAGAAGCGCTTCGTGCCCTTCCTGGGTGGCCTGGCTGCGTCGGAGTTCGTCATCTCGCCGGACAAGCAATGGATGGCCTACACGGATTTCCCGAGGCATTTCTTATGGCGCAGCCGGCTGGATGGAAGCGAGAAACTGCAGTTGACCGGTTCTTACGCTGCCTGGCCGCGCTGGTCACCCGACGGCAAGAGCATCGCCTACATGGATTGGCGATCGATCTACCGGATCTCCAGCGAGGGTGGGACACCGGAGAAACTCATCGGCGGCGGTGAGGCCTCGACTGTCGCGCCGGAATGGACCCCCGATGGGAAAGCGATCACCTTCAATGATTACCCACGAGTGGGGACAAAGCTGAAGGGCATACAGGTGCTTGATCTCGCCACCCGGAGCGTTTCCATCCTTCCAGGCTCCGAAGGGTTCTACGTCGGCTCGTGGTCGCCCGACGGACGATACCTGGTCGCGGTAGCGCAGAATCCTCTGCGTATGATGCTATACCACGTCCAAGCCCATTCCTGGAGCGAACTGAAGAAATTCGACGTGCCCTGGGGATACTGGGTCTGGACGCGCGACAGCAAGGCTCTTCTCTTTGCCCAGATCGGAAAGGAGAATCTCTCTACCCAGACCGAACAGGAGAGTGGGATCTATCGGTTGACGATCGCCGACGGTAAGTGGGGACGCGTTGCGACGCTCGACGGCATCCACGTCGAGGATCAGCTGAACGAGTCCTTTTTGAACCTGACCGCCGACGGGCAACCCGCAATTATGAACGACACCAGCGTGGTGCAAATCTATTCCCTGCAGTGGAAATGAAACCTGATGAGCTTGTGGTTGCTGTTCGTCCGATCGAACGGTACTTAGGGGCACTTTAAGAGTAACGGGCAGCCCGGAACTAATCCACCTGGACGAGAAACGCCCTATTCGTAGAAGTGCAACCCGCGCCTCCCCGAAAGTCTTTTTTGGGGAAGTCAGGCACAAGCTCTTTGTGCAAGCACCCCACCTGCTTGGCAGACTGCTCCGTTCAATTCCATGTAACGGGGCGCCCAGGCACGGAAGAGCACGGGATCCGACTCTTATTAGCCGCTATAGCAAGCGGTTTTGGGCATTGGATCACGAGCGATAAGACTTGTTGCGCGTAGGCGAGCAGACGACGCACACTTAGGCTTTCGGCTGGTTACAACAACTAAACTTAGAGGCAGGCGCAAGTCGAATCAGTAGACCAATTCATCTCTCGACTACTGCAACTGGGCGTACTCGGCTTTGGCCTCTTTGTAGATCGGAATGTCGGGGTCGGCCTCTTTCCACGGTGTGAGGAAGCTTTTATAAGCTGTAAGGGCGCGAGTACGGGCGAGGTCGGCATCTGCAGCCGTCGCGTTCTTCATCTCCAACGCATTTGCGCGCGCCACACCCAACCGCGCAAGCCTACCCGTCCAGCAGTTCCAGACGATGCCGCCGTGATCGAGGACTTTCTGGAACTCTGCCGCCGCTTCCCTGCCCTGTCCTGCCGCCAAGTACGCCTGTCCGCGAATGTAGGTGGGATACAGGCACGAGATCTGCGTGATAAACGCAATCTGTCCGTATTCGATCGGCGGCAAAGCGCGCTGGAGCCCGTCTATGGCCTCGGCTGGGTTCTTACGGTAAACCGCGATTTGGGCGTTTATGGCTGGCAGCCAGAGCGACTGCATCTGCGTGTCCAGCGGGTAGCGTTGGTTCAGGTCGTCGGCCATCGTCTGCGCTCGCTGCGGATCGCCGGTCATGGCATAGGCTAGCGCCGCTTCAACCTGCACTGCCTGGCTGTCTGGATATAGCTTTAGTCCCGCTTCCGCGGCCTGTCGCGCCTGCGCGAAGTTGCCGAACCCAGCTTCCCGCAAGGCCGCGTTCTCCCACCAGATGGCGCCCGTCTCTTTGCTGTCGGCACGAATAGCCGAATCCACAGCGCGCCTGGTTAGGTGGCGGGCTTCGACCAACCTTCCGGCGTAGGCCTCGGTGTCGGAGACGAGGGAAAGGCCATTATTTTCCGCAGCCGGGTTCGCAGCGAACCACTGCTGCTGGTCAGCCATGGCATGTGAGTCCCGGGCGAGAAAGGCGAGGGCATAGAGCGCTATATGTTGCGTGTAGTCGTCCAGCTTGCGTGCGTGCGAATCCTGAATGGTCTTGTGCGCTTCATTCAGGCGTTGCAAAGCCAGAAGAAAGTTGGCCAGGTTGTTATACGGCACTACGCTATCCGGCGTCACTTGCAACTGCTGTCGCGTCGCTTCCATGCCAGCCTGATAGTTGCCTTGAGCGGCGTAAGCGGTGCCCAGGTTCCCATAAGCCGCATCATCCCGCGGGTAGAATGCGATTAGCTCGCGATAAGTCTCTGTTGCCTTTTCGAGCTCTCCGGTCACATTGGCGTAGTAGTCGGCCGTGATGAGCAACTTCTCCCGCTCGCTGGCATGCTCGCGCATCTCAAACGCCTTGGTGAAGTATTCGCCCGCCCGCGACAGCTCCGCCAAAGAGCCGTAGTCAGTGCCGAGCGAACGATATCCCATCGCGAAATTCGGATCTATCTGAACCGCGCGTTGATCGTACGGCAGAGCGGCGGCTGCGCCGTTCTCGTTCATCGTCTTGATGGCCTGGGTGTATGCCTGCAGGGCAACAAGCGAGGAGGTGGTGGCCTGCTCTAGCGGAACATCGAACTTCTGCACGGTCGCCAGCGACTCGCCTAACTCCGTGCGTAGATTTGCCGCCGCGTCGCCCACCGCATTCAGCACTTTCTCCTTGCCTTCGGTTGTGACCTGTTCCTGTGCAATGAGGTCATCGGTTTGGCAGTTCACCGCCTTCAACCCAATCACATACTGCTTACCGAGGCTGGCGATCGACCCGGCAATGTAGGCTTTACTGTTTGATCGCAGGCACAGCTCGCGTGCAGCCTCCGGCGTCAGCTTTACACCCGCAGGCTTGGTCATCAGCTTCAGCGCCGCCGCGACCTTGTTATCCGGCAGCACGTTCAGGAACGGTGACTGGTTCAGCGCCACGGTCAGCGCGGTCTTCAGCGTGTCGTCGAAGACAGCGTCGCCGGTCTTGTTGTCGAAGTCGGCGATGACGATGGTGTCTTTCTCGGTCAGTTTCGCACCTTGATGCGAGCGGGAGTAGAGCAGTCCGCCGACTATTCCGGCGATGAGAACGACGCTTAGTATCGCTATCATCAGCCACCGCTTCTTCTTCGCCGCTGTTCGAACTGATGGCGCTTCGAGAGTCTTCGCCGTAGCGGAGCTGTCGGCCCAAACCCCGCCCGAAACTGGCGCAGCAGCCCCCGCGCTCGCTCTGCTGGACGAACTGGAACTGACGGCTGTTAATCGCCCGCTTTCATCCCGCCTGAGGCGCTGGAGGTCGGCACGCATGTCCGCAGCATGCTGGTAGCGCAAGTTGCGGTCCTTCTCCAACGCCTTGCCGATCACCGCTTCCAGTCCCGCGGGAAGCTCGAGGTTGAACTGCGTCGGCGCAGGAGGCTGGTCGCGAAGGATCGCGCCGCAAATGTCGCCCGAGCTTTCGCCCTCAAACGGCATCCTGCCGGTCGCCATCTCGTAAAGCACCGCACCGAAAGAAAAAAGGTCGCTCCGGGCGTCCAGGTCGCGTGCCTTGACCTGCTCCGGCGACATGTACGCCACCGTCCCCAGCATCGCGCCAGGGCTGGTCAGGTGCGCCTCATCGGACGATGCCAAGCCGGTTGCGGTATGGCCGGTGGCAGCGACTTTGGCCGTGACCTTTGCCAGGCCGAAGTCGAGGATCTTGGCGTGACTGCGCTTGGTGACGAAGATGTTGGCCGGCTTAATGTCACGATGAACGATGCGTTGCGCGTGTGCAGCGTCAAGCGCATCGGCGATCTCCGTGGCGAGGTCGAGAAGAAGATCCAGTTCCAGCGGCTGCCCAGCAATGCGGTGCTTCAGCGTCACCCCGTCAAGGAACTCCATAACCATGAAGGCACGGCCGTGTTCCTCACCGATGTCGTGAATCGTGCAGATGTTGGGGTGGTTCAGTGCGGACGCTGCCTCCGCCTCGCGGCGGAAGCGGGTCAGAGCCTGCGGGTCGCGCGCCAGGCCTTCGGGCAGGAACTTGAGCGCGACGAAACGATGGAGCCGGGTGTCCTCGGCCTTATAAACAACCCCCATGCCGCCACCGCCCAGCTTGGCGACGATGTGGTAATGGGAGACGGTTTGCCCGACCATGATTCGGAATGTAAGGGGTAAAGGTCGGCCACGTCAATCGAAGGGCGTACGATAGCATCCATTCGCGCAATCACTGTCGAGAAATCTTCATTACACAAAGTAACTGAACTCGTTGCCTCAGCGGCGCCATTAGCGAACCCCAGGAAGTTGTTCTAGGGTCATTAAGCTTGTCATGTTGCTCTTGGGTAAGAAACCTAAATAGTCAACCTGCGAATCAATCGGGATATCTTCGGTCGTCCGAGCAAACCTAGCTTCCCAGAAGCCGGTTTCTCGGGAGTTTTCACACCAGGTCAACCGTTTGCCGACAAACCGTCCAAGTGACTTCCTCGAACGAGATTTGTGGCCCGCGTCAATGAGCCGCTGTCCGGGTACAAGTAGAGCCGCTCTGACGGGGACTGGTCACCCACTGTGTGGCGACTGAAGGCCATACTTCAGGATTACCTACTAGATGGCGATTTCGCGACCCCTATCCGTGTCGAACATTTATAATCCAGTCCACGCATGCCACTAACCGCGGGCTCTTGGTTGGATTCTTACGAGATCCTTGCGCCCTTGGGCGCGGGTGGAATGGGCGAGGTTTATCGCGCCCGCGATGCCACCCTAAAACGCCACGTCGCAATCAAGGTACTTCCTGAGTACTGGTCGCGCGATCCCGAACGTCTCCGCCGCTTTGAGCAGGAAGCCCAAGCCACTGCAGCCCTGAATCATCTCAATATTGTTTCCATTTTTCACGTCGGCCAGTTTGACGGAATGCCCTACATCGTCACTGAGTTGATGCAGGGCGAGACCCTGCGCGACCGCCTTCGCAAGGGACCGATGCGGCTGCAAGAGGTGCTGGATTTTGGCGTTGAACTGGCGCGTGGACTGGCCGCCGCTCACGATGCCGGCATCGTCCACCGCGACCTTAAACCCGATAACGTTTTCCTTACCAAGGACGGCCGTCTCAAGATACTGGACTTCGGGCTAGCCAAGCTGGATCCGGCCAAAGCGGCGAGTCCGGATGTTGAAACCGTCACCGTTCAGCTTCAGTCCCATCCCGGACAGGTAGTCGGCACCGTCGGCTACATGTCGCCCGAGCAGGTACGGGGACAACTTGCCGACGCACGCAGCGACATCTTTGCCGTCGGAGTGATCCTGTACGAAATGCTGACCGGCAAACCAGCGTTCCGCAAGGCGACCTCGGCGGAAACCATGACGGCGATCCTGAACGAAGACCCGCCTGCGCTATCGCAGATCGCGGCGAGCGTTCCGCCGGGGTTGCAACGAATCGTGAACCGCTGCCTGGCCAAGAACCCTGAGCAGCGCTTTCAGCACGCATCCGACCTCGGATTCGCACTCGAATCCCTCTCGGATTCCAGCGGTCCCGCCGTCACCACCGTCAACCAACCAGTCTCTGGCAAGAGATGGATCCGGCTCGCAGCAGCGGCAATTATCGCTCTCTTGATCGCTGTAGCTCTTGTTACGTGGGGGCGGCAGCCACCGGCAGTCCCGGTGGTAGAAGGCGTGACGCAACTCACCGATGACGGCGAACCGAAGTGGATCTATGACAATCTGCTGACCGACGGGTCGCGAGTTTACTTCAATGAGGGCACGAACTTCAGTCTTAAGATTGCACAAGTCGCGGTCACCGGCGGACCTACGGCCATTATTCCCGTGCGACTTGAGGCGCCAATCATGGTCGGTCTGAGCCAGGAGGGGGCGTCTCTGCTGGCGTTAGCCGGGCCGTTCACCCAGTCTGGTGCGTTTCCTTTGCGAAGGATACCGTTACCCACCGGAGAAGTACGGCCCATCGGTGATATCCAAGCTCTCGATGCAAGCTTTGCGACAGAAGGGGGCATCCTCTTCTCCCGTGACAAGGTTCTCTTCCTTGCCGACAAGGATGGCACGAATCCTCGCAAGCTCCTCAGTGCCGATGGAGAGATTTGGGGGCCGAATATTTCTCCCGACAACCAGCGCATGGTTTTCACGATTCATGGGGCGGCTTGGGGTCTTTCCATTGTGGTCTCCGGCACCGATGGTTCGGGCCAGCATGCCATCGTGAACAGTAGCGAACGACGGCGCGTGTGTTGCGCCCGATGGACCCCGGACAGCAGGTACATTGTCTTTGAGGATCGCACCCAAGGCCGGGTGGATCTTTGGGCAGCACAAGTTCAGGCCGGGTTTTTGCGGAGGAGTGCCCCGCCGGTCCAGCTCACCAACGGGCCGCTGTCCTACCGAGGTCCGGTGCTGAGCCGGGATGGAAAACAGATTTTTGCCGTCGGTATTAAGCTGCGCGGCGAACTGGTCCGGTATGACCTGAGCGCGAAGCAGTTCGTTCCCATACTCTCCGGCATCTCGGCCTTCAATCCCACGTTTTCCAGTGACGGGAGGTGGGTCGCCTACGGCTCCTACCCGGATCACACCTTGTGGCGCAGTCGTAGCGATGGAACGGATCGTTTGCAACTTACCGATCCCCCCGTGAAGGTGCACTTTTCGTGCATTTCCCCAGATGGAAAACAGGTAGCGTACGGTAACAACATGGGTGAGATCAACGTGATCAGCATGGATGGAGGGTCGCCGCGGAGGATAGCAGAGAAGTACTCATGGCATCCAAGTTGGTCCCCGGACGGCAACTCCCTGGTTTATGCCGACTACAACGACGCCCCACATACCAAGTTCCGGTTTCTCGACCTCCGCACCGGAAAGCGTTCTGTTGTGCCTGGATCGCAAGACCTCATCCGCGTGGAATGGGTTGCCAAGGACGTGCTGGTCGCAACATCGCAAGGCCAGACCAAGCTCCTGGTATTTGATGCAAAAACGCAGAAATGGTCCGACCTGGTGCCGGGTCCGATACCCGGAGGTGTGGTCAACTGGGCCCACACCCCAGACTACAAATATGTGTACTACACCACCGGGGGTGCAGACCCGCAAGCAATGCGCGTGCGACTGGCAGATCATAATGTGGAATTCATTACCAGCTTGAAGGACCTGCCGCGCGCGTTAGGCACGGACGGGAATACCCAAATCAGCGTAGCCCCGGACGGCTCCCCAGTGTTCACCCGCGAAATCGGCTCGCAGGAAATCTACGCGCTCACACTCAAGTGGCGGTGAGGCGCTCTCAGGAGCCAGCCACTTCGGAAGTTACCTTGCCAGAGATAGATGTTGTGATCAGGCCAACTCGTACCCTATCTAGACCGGATGGAATATGTTCCTCGGGAGTCGGCCAGCATCTGGTGAAGGCACGGCACGCCACGCCAACTTGCCGTGTGACGCCCAACCCGTAGAAGTATTCCCAAACCGATAACAGGCGGCTTCTAAGAAGTCGGCTCTAACTCTTTGGGTAAGAAACCCAACTGTCCTCTCTTTAATTTAAGTGCCCAAAAAGGGCTGATTTCGGGCGAGAGGCGTTGCTCACGCACTGCTGTTCCCAACTCACGCGCTAGGTCGACCCATTCCGAGTGCAGCGAACTTGAAAGCGTACTTTCAGAGCGCTGCAGGCCCCCGCAACCAAAAAGCTCCAACAAGTTCAATGGCTTGGGCGTCTGACGCGCTTAAGGCCATTTTCATTGTTCGCTACAGAGCGCTCTAGCCCTGGAAGTTGGAGCCAACAAGTAGTGAGTCACATCATGCGCGGGTCACCAAGTCCTGGATCATTCAGAACGCAAAGCGACGAGCCTCACCTTCCTCAGCAGCGAGCCGGATGACGTTTCCGAACCTCGTCTTCAGGAGCGGCTTTTATACTGTCAGCACCTGCTCAAAACCAACCGGCCTGACATTTCGTTCGAGCCGTCCGAGCGCTCTGTTGGTTAAGGGAGTAAGCAGGGAGTTAATACGCCTCCGCAATGTATTGTTAAAAAAGAAGGCTTTGCCTTCCCGCCAGGCAACCTTTCTGCATCTAATCTTAACGAGAGTTCCGGATTTTCAAATGCGCCAGTGCCCCTTCCGTGGGTTTGTCGTAGCCGAAATTGACAGTTGTCATTAGGTCGGCTAGGATACGCCCTTGTGTCGAAGCTAAGGTATACGGTCCGACCCGCGTAGTGCAGACTTCACGGTAGGACAGTGGGGGCTTCGGCGGTTCCGCACTCTTTGTAAATCAGAAGACCATTCATGGAAAGAGTACCCACCGTTTCAGGAACGGCGAATCTTCTCGACATCCTTGACCGGGTGTTGGACAAAGGCCTGGTGATTGCGGGCGACGTTCGCGTGTCGCTTGCCAATGTTGAGTTGCTGACCATCCGGATCCGCCTTTTGGTGTGTTCGGTGGACAAGGCGGAGGAGATCGGGCTGAACTGGTGGAAGTTCGATCCGAATCTCACTCATCCCGGTCAGCTGCCGGAAGTTCCCCGCACACGATTGCCGCGGGCCGGTCCGGAGGCCGAACTGCGGGCGGCGCGAGTGCCGACGAAGACAGTAAAGACGGTAAGAAAAGTTTCCAGGAAGAAGAAGTAGGAAGCCCAGGAACGAAGATCGGCAGGAGGATCTGCAATGGCGGTAGAGCGAGTTTCAGGCGGTTCAAGTCTGATCGATGTATTGGATCGTGTCTTGGACAAAGGTATCGTGATCGACGCCTGGGTGAGAATTTCCCTGGTCGGCATTGACTTGATCACGGTAGAAGCGCGTATCGTGGTGGCCTCCATCGACACCTACTTAAAATACGCTGATGCTGTCGGCCTTACCGGACTGGTATCGCGTCCGCAACTTGGGCCGGGAGAAGAAGAGGAAATCACCACCGTCGAGACCACCAGGCGCCCGGCACGCACGCGGCGCTCCGCAGCCCGAATGTAGGAGTTAATTGCGAAGAGAGGTTGCAGTGGCTTCGCCGCAGATGCGCGTGCATTCCGATGCCCCCGAGCAAGCTGGCAAGAGCCGTCGTTCAGCCCTCCGCCTGCTTGGGATTGAGCGGACCGAGGAGATCTATCCTGTCCTGCTGGAGGAGATTGTCGCCCTCGGACATCCTCGTGCGCTCATTGCCAAGGTCAACTTCGAGACTTCCGAGATCGCTCCGGTTGCAAGTCTCAATAGCCCCAGAACCCTTCTGCAGCGCTTTCACACTTCCCTTTTCTCCCTGGAAAACCCGCTGGCTCGCGTCCTCCACACACTCGAGCCGGAGCTGATCCCCGGACGCGGCAAACGCACCGCCGACTCTTACTTCCATCCCCTGGTTTACCGCAACCGCACCGCCTGTTGGGAGGCTGAACGCGCCCGTGGCGGCAAATGCATTGCCGTAGAGAACTATCATTCGCGGCTGAAGCTGCATTTGCAGGAGCAGGTCTGCAGCATCTGCAACATGCGCGCATACGCTGCGATGGTGGTCGTGGAAGTGAAGCGCGGGGCCAAAGAAAGCGACATTACGGAACTCCGCTCGCTGATCGAGTTGGCCAACCGTTATCTGTCACGCCTCTTCAAGGTCGAGCATTATCAGAATCTGATGGTCGACATGGAAACCACCATCACCCAGATGCAGACGGTAATGGAGAGCATGACCGACCCGGTGATCCTCACCGATCCGCAGCATCGGGTGATCACGCAGAATAAGGCCGCAGAGCGCTACTTTCGCCTGCCCGACGACGTC
The DNA here is from genome assembly GCA_963819055.1 of uncultured Acidobacteriaceae bacterium. GTDB lineage: Bacteria > Acidobacteriota > Terriglobia > Terriglobales > Acidobacteriaceae > Bog-257. The sequence continues at coordinate 16,636 of CAWFUT010000036.1, forward strand.
AGCGAGGGCCGCGTAAGGGCTGTCGAGCTAAATAACCTGTTGTTTTCCGCTGCCCTGTCCTCGATGGCTGTCTCCGGCAACGACTCTTCGCGCGACATGACTCTGGTGGACGCGATTGAAGGCGATGAAGTTCTGTTCGAAGCGGTCTCGGCTCCGAGCTTCGGTCCAGACGGACGTCGCACGGGCATGGTCACCGTGTTGCGCGATGTCACGGACCTTCGCCGCGCCGACGAAGAGTTACGAGCCAATTACGAGAAGCTGCGCCAGGCTGAAGAGGTCGTGCGCCAGGATCGCGACCGCCTGAACCTGGTCATTGAAAACGTCGGCGACCCCATCGTCGTTTGCGATCGCGATGCCAAGGTCGCGCTGCTTGATCCTCTGGCGCAGGAATTGCTCGGCTCAGAGCGCAGCCGCACCACGCTGCACATGCGGAATCAGGCGAAGCTTGACGCCTACATCACGAAGTTTACGTACTCGTTCTCCGACCGCGAAAGCTCGCCCATCCAGCTCACTCATCCGGGGTCGCTGCAAGAAGTCGAATATGACGCTCACTCCGGCAAGATTTACGATGAGCGCGGACTCGTGGCCTACACGGTGACGGTCCTCCGCGATCTGACCGCCGTACGCCGTCTTGAACAACTCAAGATGGAGCGGCGCATGCTCGAGATGGAGAAGTTCGCCGCCGCCGGACGCCTCGCCGGGACCATCGCCCACGAAGTCAACAATCCGATGGAGGCGATCAAGAACTGTATCTTCCTGCTCACCGACCAGATCAAGCCCGACGCCGGCCCGGTCTATGAGATCCTCAAGGCCGAGACCGAACGTGTGGCGCGCATCGTGCGGCAGATGCTCGGCCTGTATCGCAATACCGAGCAGGTCGGAAACTTCGACGTGAACACCGTGGTGGAAGATACCCTGATGCTGTTCTCGCGCCAGCTGGAACGCGCCGGAATCCGCGTGCAGAAAGAGCTGAACAACCTGCCTCCGGCATTGGGGTCGGCTGACCAGATCCGGCAGGTCCTGTCGAACCTGGTGGTCAACGCCAAGGACAGCATGAACGGCGGCGGCGTCTTGCGCGTGCGCACGCGTGTGGTGCGAAAAGACAATCTGAAGGAAGTCATTCGCATACTGGTGGCTGACTCCGGATGTGGCATTTCGAGAAACATGTTGCACACGATGTTCGAGCCTTTCGTCACCACCAAGGGAGAACGCGGCACCGGGCTGGGCTTGTGGATTGTTAAAGGGATTATTGAGAATCACGGTGGTAAATTGCGGGTTCGCAGCCAGTTAGATCGAGGGACGATCTTCTCGATCGAGCTTCCTGCCGTGTAATAAAGAATTGAGTGTTTATGAAACGCAAGCGTCACATCCTGGTGGTCGATGACGAGCCGAACGTTCTCGTGACCTATCGGCTGATCCTGCAACAGCGTGGGTACAACGTCAGCGCCGCGCTGTCTTCCGAGGAAGCTCGGCAAGTGATCTCCGATAATGGAATCGACTTGCTCTTGTGCGACCTCTCGCTGGAAAAGCAGGAGAACGGCTTCGACGTTATTGAGTTTGCGCGCCAAAAAGATCCGCACATGCCCGCGGTGCTCCTGACCGGATACGCTACCCCTGAGGCTACCGACCGCGCCCAAGAACTCAGCATTCCTGTGCTGTTCAAGCCCATCGACATTAACGAGTTGCTGGAAACGATTGCCGCTCTATTGAGGGAGAACTATGAGCAACACGAGGCGGTCGGCTAAGTCCCAGCCGGCCAAAACCAAGGCGGTAAAGAAGAAAGTGCAGAAGCGGCAGCCCATTGCCATGGTGCCTGCGCCCCAAGTTGCCTCTATGCCCGAGCCAAAGATGGCGACGGTGAACGAGTTCCTGAGTGGTCCCGTGGCCGTACCCGACGTGCGGCAGGAAGGACGCTATGTCTACGGGATCATTCAATCGCGCGAGCCCATTTCATTTGGCCGCATGGGCATTGGCGGCAGCGGTGAGATGGTCTACGTCGTCACACACGGCGACATCGCCGCCGTCGTCAGCCGCACCCCGGTCTTCATCTTCGACCCCACTCGCGAAAACGCGCTGGCGCACGAGCACGTCATCGAGACCGTGATGAAGACCCACACCATCATCCCTATGAGCTTCGGAACAGTTTTCCGAACGGACGACGATATTCGCGAGGTGCTGCGCAGCATTTATCCTTCGGTGAAAGACGTGCTGAAACAGATGTCAGGCAAGGTGGAGTTCGGCCTGAAAGTCACCTGGGACCGCGACCACATCGTCGAGGAGTTGCAACGCGAGCATGAGGAGATCCATCGCTTCCACCAGGAAATTACCCGCAAGCATCTGCAGTCGACCTATTTCGCGCGCATGCAGCTCGGCCGCATGATCGACAAAGCTTTAGAAGAGCGCTCGGTCGAGTATGTTCGCGAGATCTACGAGTCGCTGCGCGCCATCTGTGTAGCCTCGCGCGACAACAAGCCGATTGGCGATAAGATGATCATGAATGCCGCATTCTTGCTGGAACGCGAGCGTGAAGCAGAGTTCGATGCGGCGGTGAATCGCGTGGCCAAGAAGTTTGGCGATCGCCTGAACTTCAAGTACACGGGGCCGTGGCCTCCGTATAATTTCGTGAACATTCGCCTTAAACTGGAGCCCAGTAGCGCGGGTTAGAGGTGGAAGAGCACGACTTTCGTCGTGCCAAACGAGTTCTAATTTCGGCTGAGTCCCCTCAGGGCGACGGACCGACGCGACCCAAACTATGTTCCTCATCGACGATCTTCTGCTGTCTCCAATCTCGGGCTTCCAGTTCATCATGCGCACCCTCGCGCGTGCTGCCGAAGAACAGTACACGGACGACATGCCGGTCAAAGAGCGCCTGTTGGAACTCCAGACTCTGCTCGAGGAAGGCGAGATCACCGAAGAACAATACGTTGAAGAGGAACGTCTGGTCCTTGCCGAACTGCGCGAGATCCAGAACCGCCGTCTGCAAATGGCCGGTATCACACCCGAGGAGGCCGAGCGTATGGGACGTCCCATGCTGGAGATCGCAATTCCCGTAAAACAGGTGAGCGAAGAATAGCCGACAAATAGCTTCAGCCATTCGGGCTCCGGCGTTCGCCAAGACTACGCGGTGCGCCTAGGATGACGCAAACTTCGACCGGACTCGTCGCGGGCGAAACAATCCTTTCCCAGTTTTCTCTTCCCAGACAAGCAGCTAGCCTCCGCTTCCTTCACCAGTCGGACGGAGGTGTCGGCACGCGGCTCCAACTCCTGGAGGGAGCGCAAGAGTTCGGCCGGCGGACATGCAGAGTCTTGGCCGCTCGTGCGAAATTTCGATGCTGGGCAAGGGCCAGGGCACAGCGCAAAAGACGCTGGTCAAAGTCCGTACGTCTAGGCTATCAAATCGATCCTTTTAAATCATTGGACTCATAGCATCACCCTTTCATACACTTTCCTCACTCACGCTCCGATCGGCCATATTGACTCATTAGCGCCTGAGTCTGTTGTCTTCTCCCTGCGGTTGCGGTTCGTGCAAGTAGGGAGTGGGGATCCATCACTGCTGATTACCTTTCTCCGAAGCTGCTTCGGAAGCTTTCGTTCGGGATTTTAAGGAAGGGGTGAGTACCTTGAATTCAGGATTTAAGCGCGTGCATGGTCCGCGCAAGACCATGGAATCCATCTGCATGAGGTGCCTGCTGACGGCAGGCATCTCGATCTCTGATATTGAACTCGCTGAGCACGAAGCCGCCCACAATTGTAGGTATCGATGGATAGGGACCGATCGCTCAGCGACTCAAGTGACCTCGCGTGAAACTGCAAGCGAAGTGGGAGGGCACAAGTATGCCCGGGTTGCCAGAAACTGCCAACTGAACTGAAGGAAGCCATGATGAACTTTCCCGTTCTCCTTTTCTTCCCGTCGGTGCTTCTGCTGTGGCTCTCGGCGCGGCTTGGCGCTTCCTTGCGCAATCACCGACCTCTACAAGGCGAAGAACGACCCGATTTCGAAATCGTTCAGACCGCCACCCTGACGCTACTGGCATTGATTATCGGGTTCAGTTTTTCCATGGCCACCACTCGTTACGATCTGCGCAAGAGTTACGAGGAAGCGGAAGCTAACGCGATCGGCACGGAATATGTGCGGGCGGGATTGTTCCCGGCCACGGAAGCGGCAGCCGTTCGTGAGCAACTGCGCAAGTACACCGGGCTGCGGATCGCCTTCTACCGGACCCGCAATTCGCAAGAGCTTCAGCAGATCAATGCCAACACGGCGCAGTTGCAAACAGAAATGTGGCAGACGGTGCAAAAGCTAGCATTGGGACAGCCGACTCCTGTGATGGCCCTGGCTGTTTCGGGCATGAACGACGTCCTGAACTCCCAAGGCTATACCCAGGCCGCGTGGTGGAACCGCATTCCGGTTTCGGCTTGGGGATTACTGATCATCAGCGCGGTCTGCTGCAACGTGCTGGTCGGCTATGGGATGCGCGGAGCTCAGCCAAATCCGCGCCTGCTAATGGTTCTGCCTCTGGTCGTCTCTGTCGCCTTTCTGCTGATTGCGGATATCGACAGCCCCCGCGGCGGTCTTATTCACGTAGCACCTCAAAACCTTGTGAGCTTGGGCGCATCGCTACACAATTAGTTCCGCCTTCCCGCTCGAAACTGCGGAGGGGAGCGGAGACTCCGGCTGGATTTACCTGGCAGTAACACCTGTTGGTACTTTTAAGGAGATGTATGGACCTCGGAGCATGTCTCAGAAGAGCAACGCTGGGGGCATTAGCACTCTCCAGCATGATACTGGCCGGCGGAGCAGTTCTCGCCTCCAACTTCACGACGGCCCAACATTGTCATGCTGATGACCGATGACACTGGTTGAAACGACTTTGGGGGTATTCGGGAGGAGGCTTAACTCTCGGACATCCCACGCCACAGGAACTCGGACTCGCTCATGGAGATGGACGCCGACATCGGCAAGGTGCTGGATGAGATCCGCGCCGACGCGCCAAACACGATCGTAATCCTCACCGCCGATAACGGTGCCTGGCTGGATGCCTATCCCGACGCTGGAATTACGCCTTTCCGCGGGGAGAAAGGTTCGGCCTTCGAAGGTGGCTGGCGCGTACCCGCGATCATGTGGCGGCCCGGTCACATTCAGGCCGGTGCGACCTTTGGGCGAGATGATGTCGCATGGATTGCAGGTCGACACTGGCGTCAATGGCCGGCATTACTCCGCCTCCCACCGGCGAGATGAAGGATAACAACGGCAAGCCCATCTACTTCGACATGCGCGTCCCGGTCTTGTTTCGCTGCAAACGTAATCTGACCGGGCTGACCGTCTAGCCTGTCGTCTTGGCGCGGGCCAGTTCATCTCTCCGGCCAGCCTGCTTTGCCATCGGCCAGAAAATCGAAACCACGGTGCCGGACTTGGATTCGTGCTGGCGGCTGCGGATCTTGATTCCTGCGCCATGCTTGGCCAGGATGCCACGAACCACCCACAGGCCGAGGCCTGTTCCCTTCTCGGGCTTCGTGGTGAAGAAGGGCTCGAAAACCTTCGCAACGGATTCCTGCGCGATACCGGCGCCGGTATCCGCGATGGTGAGGCGCGCCCCCACCTGAGCCAGATTCTTCCAGTCGCGTGATGGGCGCACACAAACAATGAGACGGCCGCCATCAACTGAGGCTTCCACGGCGTTCAGCAACAGATTGTCGATAACCTGGCGAATCTCATCGGCAAAGCCGATCATGCCAGTACCTGGCGTAAGCTTTTTCGCAACCGCCATGCCGCCGTGCCGTAGCTTCTCGCTGAAGACCTGCAGTGAGTCTTCCGTGAGAGCGGTCAGATCCACCAGTTGCTGGCTCGAGCCTTCGCGGTAGTACGACAGGCTTTGCTTCACGATGCGCGCCACCCGCTGCAATTCCGCCCCGGCGGTGTTCACCAGATACCGGGCATGCTCATCCAGCGCGGGTTGAGCCTTCAGCAGATAGAGCGCATTGATCACCGACGAAAGCGGGTTATTGATCTCGTGCGCGAGCGAGGCGGCAAGCTGCCCCGCGGCGGCCAGTTTTTCAATCTTGTGCAGCTGTTCCTCGGTGCGCTTCAATTCCGTCACATCCATCACCGAGGCGATCCAGCCGACAATCTGATTGGAACCATAGGTATCAGGCGTCCACACCACATGGACATGACGCGAGCCCGACTTGTACGGCAGAAGAGCTTCGTATTCCACTCGCTGGCCCTTCAGGACACGATCCACATACTGTCCGATCTCCTGCACGGCTTCGGCTCCCAGGACCTCGACCATGGGCCGGCCGACAATCTGTTCCAGAGGAACTCCGACGATTTCGGCATACGCTGGATTTGCGGCCAGATACCGCATGTCGCTGCTGCAGCGGACCAGACCAACGGGGGCAGTGTCCAGAAAGCGCCGGAACTGCGCCGAGGCCTGGCGCAGTGCATCTTCAGCCCGCTGCTTCTCGGTGATGTCGATTGACTTGCCGCCGATCAGCCGCTTGCCCTCGGCATCGATGACGGGGAATTTGATGGTGAGCCAGGTATGCAAACCGTCGTCTTCGGCCGTCTGTTCGATGAACTCCCGCGGCTGGTTATCGCGCAGAATGGCCAGATCATTCTCGCGAAATTGCTGTGCCGTTGCTTTGGGAAAAATGTCAAAGTCGGTTTTGCCGACGAACCCCGATGCGAAGCGGGATTTGTTTGTCCGGTTGGCGTACACATACGTGCCAGATTCATCCTTTAGATACTCCGCGCCGGGACTGTTATCGAGAAACGTCTCGAAGAGCACCCGGGTGCGTCGCAGCTTGATTCGAGAGCGACGACTCCATTCGCCGCCGACCACCATCACCGCACCGAAAATCAGATAGACTACGGTGGCGATAAAATTGGCGGGGTGCTGCCAGACCGCAAACGAATGGCGAGGGGGCACAAACCAGTAGGCCACGCCCAGCAAACCCAGGATTACCGACAGTGCAGACGGGCCAAGACCAACATACGCCGCCAGGACAGCAACGGTGGGAAACATCGTGATGAAGGGGGTGTAATTTCCGAGGTAGGGGTCCAGCACCCGGCGCAGCAGCAACGCCACGGCCGTGACGAGCACGGCTAACCCGTAACGAAACAGCATGGACTTCGAGAACTGCGCCAACCGCGAAGCGCGCGTGTCCATCCTTCGGCCCCCCGGGACAGTAATGTCTCTGCAGCAGCTATGAAGACGGCGATTAGACTAAACAGGTCTTGGCAAGAACTATAGCAAACAGCCCTGCTTGGAAACTGGAAATTGAGCGGGTAGCTAGGGTGAAGCTGCGCCCCGGCGGTGTAAGGATCTTACGGTTTGGCGACAAAATACAGGGTGCCCAATTTGCGTCCCGCTCTGGACAGAAGCCCCCTATCCCTTCGCCCCTTGCAGCCATGCTCGAGATCCCGACCAATAATCAAACAGGCTGTCGAAGAGTGAAGAGTGATGACTCGAGTCTGGCGCTGACACTTCGATCAAGGGTGTGGACGGATCTGATCCACAGCTGCATGGTTCGACTTCACAGCGTTCCCGTCGATGTCAGCAGGTCTTCGATGCGAATTGGCACCTTGCGTACGCGCACACCGGTCGCATGATAGGTCGCCGACGTGAGTGCTGAAGCTACTCCGGTTAAACCGATTTCGCCGATCCCACGTGCGCCGTAGTCATTCAGCTTTGTATCGGGATAGTCCAGCAGAATCACGTCGATGTCAGGGATGTCCTTGTTCGTCGGCACCAGGTAATCGGCGTAGTTGCTGTTGATGGGATGAGCGTTGCGCACGTCGTACACAGTCTCCTCGAACATCCCCATGCCGATGCCCATCACCACGCCTCCCAGGATCTGGCTGCGTCCGGTTTTGAGATTTATGATGCGACCCCCGTCCATGGCCGTAACCCAGCGCGTGATGCGCAGCCGCGCGATGCCGGGATCGAATTCCACCTCGCAGAAATGCGCCCCGAAAGAGTGAATCGAGTACTTCTTGCTGTTCTCGGTATCTTCCGTGCGCGCCTGCGCGTCCACCGAAGAGAGACGGCGCAATGAGAGGATCTCCTGGAACGGAACGCCGGTGTCGGGAGATTTGTCCTGGGCGTGCACTCGGCCATCCGTAACCGTTAAGGTCTTAATGTCGGCGCCCTGGAACGGAGACTTTGCTGTGCCAACCGCAACCTTCAGTAGCGTCTCCTTCGCTTGCTCCGCTGCCTTCGAAATCGCAGGTAGGACCGTAGCGGTTGCTGCCGATCCGCCGGACGTTGGTCCCGGAGGTAGATCGCTGTCCCCGAGCAGAATCTGAATCCTGTCCATCGGCATGCCGGTTTTGTCCGCGACCACCTGCGCGAAGATCGTGTAGGTTCCGGTGCCGATATCCTGGCAGGCACAAGAGACGCGCGCTGTACCATCGGTCAGCAATCGTACGCGAACGTCGGCCATGCTGCGGCCTCCCGGCCAGGTAGCGGTTCCCATGCCCCAGCCCAGAATCTTGCCGTCCTTGCGCATCGATCCAACCTGCGGATTGCGCTTCGACCAGCCGAATCGTTCGGCGCCCTGTTCATAGCATTCGCGCAGATGCTTGCTCGACCAGGGCAGGTTCTTCCCTTCATCGGTCTCGGCATAGTTCTTCAGCCGCAGCTCGAGCGGATCCATCTTGAGTGCAATGGCCAGGTCGTCCATCGCCGAATCCAGCGCGAACAGTCCGGGAGTGGTGCCGGGACCGCGCATCGGCGTGGGTGTTCCAACATTCAGGCGCACGAGGTGCTGCACGGCAGTGACATTCGGACAGCTATACAGCATCGGCGTCGGATCGGTGCAGCGCTCCACATAGTCGTCGACCATTGAGGTCTCCTGCAGGACCTCATGAATGGTGGCTTGCAGTTTGCCGTCGCGAGTCGCGGCCAGCCGCACGCGCTGCTGGGTATAAGGACGATGTCCGACGGTGGTGAACATGAGGCTGCGCGGCACGGTCACCTTCACGGGGCGTCCCACATGACGCGCTCCGGCGGCCGCCAGCAGCGACTGCGGCCAGGGAAAGAGTTTGCTTCCATATCCAGCGCCCACAAACGGCGAGATCACGTGCACGTCTTCGAGTGGCATGTCGAGCATCTGGCAGACAGTATTGTGATGGTTAACTACACCCTGCGTCGTCTCGTAGAGCGTCAGCTTGTCTTTCGCTTTGTTCCACACGGCGATGGTGGCGTGCATCTCCATCGGATTGTGGGTTTCGACCGGGGTGATGTAGGTGTAGTCAATTTTGACCGGAGCCTGCGCGAAAGCACTTTCCGCATCGCCACGCGAGTACTTGCTTACCGGTGGATCCGTGGGAGCCGGCGCTTGCGCGAGCCGCACCTGCGGCTTCGCCGTCTCATAATTGACGAGGACCTTGGCTGCCGCTGCCTGACCCTGCTCGAATGTCTCGGCGATAACCAGGGCCACGTACTGTCCGTAGTAATAGACGACGTCGTCTTCAAAGGGCGGCCGCGTCTCGCCGGCGCGAATCATTCTCTCGAAGCCCTGCGCCGGACGGTACATCGGCTCGACGTTGCCGTGATGGATGATGCCCACGACACCTGGCATCTTTTCCGCGACACTGGTATCGAGGCTGAGAATCCTTCCGTTGCCGATGGTGCTGGTCACGGGAATGCCGTAGGTGACGTTCTCGATGTCGTGCTCCGCCCCGTACGGCGCGCTGCCCGTGACTTTGCGCTTGCCGTCGATACGCGAGATAGATTGCCCAATGACGGAATCGCTGGAAGTACTCATGTTCTCTTGCTCCGGCTAAGCTGCGGCTTCATTCGATCCGGTGGCGACGCGAAGCGCGCGGGTAAGGCACAACTGCGCCAGCTTCACCTTGAAGGCGTTGTCGTGCAATGGGCGCGCGCCGCGCATGGCGGCTTCTGCTGCAGCTTGAAATGTCTTTTCGTTCGCCGACTCGCCTTCCAGCGCTTTTTCCGCCTCGCGAGATCTCCACGGCTTGGTGGCGACACCGCCCAGTGCCACTCGCGCCTGAGCGATCCGGCCGCCGTTCATCTGAACAACCACAGCAGCCGAAGACAACGCGAACTCATAAGAAGCCCGATCACGTAGCTTCAGGTAATACGAGCGCGTGCCGCTGGCGAGCGGCGGCAACGTGACGTAGGTGATCAACTCGCCAGGCTGAAGTACGTTTTCCTTTTGCGGAGTGTTGCCCGGCACCAGGTAGAACTCGTCCAGCGCGATGCTGCGCTCGCCATGGGAGCTCTGCGTGTGCACCGTCGCCTCCAACGCCATCATGGCGACCGCCATGTCCGAAGGGTGTGTAGCGATGCAGTGCTCGCTAGTGCCGAGGATGGCGTGAATCCGGTTGAAACCGTCGATGGCGGCGCAGCCCGAGCCCGGGTTTCGCTTGTTGCAGGCCGCGTAGGCGGTGTCGCGAAAGTAGTAACAACGCGTCCGCTGCAGCAGGTTGCCGCCCGTCGTCGCCATGTTGCGCAGCTGCGGCGAGGCTCCGGACTTCAATGCCTGCGAGAGCACTGCGTATTGCTTCGCGATCAGGTCGTGATTCGCCAGATCGCTATTACGCACCATCGCGCCGATCTTCACGCCGCCGTCACTCGTGCTTTCAACCTGAGTCAGCGGCAGCCGGTTAATATCGATGAGGACCTGCGGTGTCTCGACATTAAGTTTCATCAGGTCGATGAGCGTGGTGCCGCCGGCGACGAACTTCACGTCAGGGCGACCGCCATTCGAAGCTACCGCGTCATCAACGGTCCTGGCATCCTGATATTGAAAGATCTCCATGACCTTGGCTCCTCAACTTTGTGACGAAGACTTTTTGCGCGCCGATTGCACCGCGGCCACAATGTTGTCGTAAGCGCCACAGCGACAGAGGTTGCCGCTCATCATCTCGCGGACATCGTCGTCAGCCGGGCCAACGGGCTCTTTGAGCAGCGCTGCGCCCGACATGATTTGTCCTGGCGTGCAATAGCCGCACTGGAACCCGTCACACTCCACGAACGCCGCCTGTACGGGATGCAGTTCCCCGCCCTGCGCCAGACCTTCGATGGTGGTGATCTTGTCGCCCTGATGCATGACGGCAAATGTCAGGCAGGAGTTCACGCGGCGTCCGTTGATGTGTACCGTACAGGCGCCGCATTGGCCGTGATCGCAGCCCTTCTTGGTGCCGAACATCTTCAGGTTTTCGCGAAGTGTGTCCAGCACGGTTGTCCGGGGGTCGAGCTTGAGCCGGTGGTCCTTACCGTTGATGTTAAGGACGATCGGAACCGCGCCGGGCACTGAGACCGGCGTTTCCTGCGGAAGCTCGACGGGAGGAGGCGCGGCGGGCGCTCGGGCCAGCAGCGGTGCAGCCGTCGCGGTAATTCCGGCTACACCCAGCTGCGTTAAGAAGGAACGGCGCGTTGGTCGGAAGCGTGTCGATCCAGGATTCTGCTGGACCTCTTCTTTTGCAGCGCGTCCCTGATCATCATTTGCAGAGAGAAATTGCGGCTTGTCTTCCATAGTCTCCGCCTTGCGCTTGAGATGCGCTCTCTGGCGGCCAAGGTTCGCAAGGGTAGTCCAGATTTGATGATTAAGTTTCGGACTTCGTTCGACTCAGGCTGGCTATTTCCGCTGTGGATGCAGTCAAGAGTCCAAATTAGTGTCCAAACAAGGACGTGAACCCGGGCCACAAAAAATTAGGGGCGCGATGTGCGCCCCCGTTCCTTCCGTAGCTGGCTACCAGTTATTCTTCGTCCTGCTGCAGCCGCGAAATCACGGCCATATCTTCCAGCGTCGTGGTATCGCCTTTTACTTCCCCGCTCGAGGCCAGTTCACGCAGAAGACGCCGCATGATCTTGCCCGAGCGCGTCTTGGGAAGCTGATCGGTGAAACGAATGTCGTCCGGCTTCGCCATCGATCCGATCTCCTTCGCCACCCAAGCGCGGAGTTCCTCCTTCAGCTCCGGCGACGGATTGTGTCCCATCTCCAGAGTGACGAAAGCAGCTACTGCCTGTCCCTTGGTTTCGTCAGGACGCCCGACCACGGCCGCTTCCGCGACTTTCTCGTGCGCCACCAGAGCCGATTCAATCTCCATCGTCGAGAGGCGGTGTCCCGACACGTTAAGGACGTCATCGACGCGGCCCATGATCCAGAAGTAGCCGTCGGCGTCTTCGCGCGCGCCATCACCGGTAAAGTACATGCCGGGGATATCCGACCAATACTGGCGAACGTAGCGCTCAGGATCTCCGTAAACCGTGCGCAGCATCGCAGGCCACGGCTTCTTGATGACGAGGTATCCACCCGAACCGAGCGGCACGCGCTCGCCGGCGCGAGTCACGACCTCTGCCTGGATTCCTGGCAGCGGACGCGTCGCTGAACCCGGCTTCGTCGCCACCGCGCCCGGTACGGGCGAGATCATGATGGCGCCAGTCTCGGTCTGCCACCAGGTATCGACGATGGGGCACCGATTGCCTCCGATGACGTCGCGATACCACATCCATGCCTCGGGATTGATGGGCTCGCCTACCGTGCCCAGCAAACGCAGGCTACTCAAGTCATGCTTCTTCGGCCACTCGTCGCCCCACTTGATGAAGGTGCGAATCGCGGTCGGCGCAGTGTAAAGAATGTTGACCTTGTGCTTCTCGATGATGGCCCAGAACCGGTCGAAGGCCGGATAGTTCGGCGCGCCTTCATACATCACGCACGTAGCGCCATTCTGCAGCGGCCCATAGACGATGTAACTGTGCCCGGTCACCCAGCCGATATCGGCCGTGCACCAGAAGGTGTCGTCGTCCTTCAGGTCGAAGACCCATTTGGTCGTGATGTAGGTCCCGACCGAGTAGCCGCCGGTAGTGTGCACAATTCCCTTCGGCTTACCGGTCGTACCCGAGGTGTAAAGGATGTAGAGCGGGTGCTCGGAGTCGAGCTGTTCGGCCGGACAATTGTCACTGGCCTTTTCCATCAGCTCATGCCACCAATGATCGCGGCCTTCCTTCCATCCCACCTCGGTCCCGGTACGCTTCAATACAACGCTGTGCTTCACTGTGGGACAGCGTTCGAGAGCCTCGTCCACCGCGGGTTTCAGCTTGACCTCGCTGCCGCGGCGATACGAACCATCCTGCGTGATAACGGCAACCGCCTCCTGGTCAGTAATGCGATCAACCAGCGCATTCGCCGAGAAGCCGCCAAAGATGACCGAGTGCACCGCCCCGATGCGCGCACAGGCCAGCATCGCCACCGGCAGTTCGGGGCACATGCCCATGTAAATGGCTACGCGGTCGCCGGATTTGATGCCCAGCGACTTCAGCACGTTCGCGAACTTGCAAACCTCGGTCAGCAACTGCTGATAGGTGTAAGTGCGAACCTCGCCGGGCTCGCCCTCCCAGATGATGGCGGCTTTATTCTTGCGCCAGGTCTGCACATGACGATCGAGGCAGTTGTAGGACAGATTGATCTTGCCGCCCACAAACCACTTTGCCCATGGGCAATCCCACTCCAGCACCTTGCTCCACGGCTCGAACCAGTGCAACTCGCGCGCGATGTCGGCCCAGAAGCCTTCGGGATCGGCAGCTGCCCGGGCACATAGCTTGTCGTACTCTTCCTTGCTGTGAATGTGAGCGTTCTTGCTGAACTCCGGCGGCGGCGGGAAAGACCGCTTTTCAGTCAGGATGGAATCAATGTTCGGGCCGGGCGCCTGCTGGGTAGTGGACATTTTGGAGTGCCTCCGATCAATAACTGGTGTCGTGATTGTGTGCAATTCTATTGCTAAAAACGAACTTCGGGAACCAAGGCCTGTAAATATTGCAGTCCGGCTAAGAGTCTCGCCTCTACCCGGGTCTCCTCAAGGCTGCTTTCCTTTCACTGCTCTAGTGTCGATAGATCGCCAATCTCCGCCCCAGTCTCCTGCGCTTTCAACAGTCGGCGCATGATCTTGCCGGAACGGGTCTTCGGAAGACCTGAGACGAACTTGATCGCCGAAGGGGTTGCAATTGGGCCTAACTCGCGGCGCACATGTTCGATCAAACTAGCGTTCAAGGCTTCGGACGCCTCGTGCCCCGCTCGTAACTGCACAAACGCTACGATGGCCTCGCCCTTGAGAGCGTCGGGAATGCCGATGGCGGCGGCTTCGGCGATTGCCGGATGCGACACTAGCGCGCTCTCGATCTCTGCGGTTCCGATGCGATGCCCAGCAACATTCAGGACATCGTCAGCGCGGCCGATAACGCAGATGTAGCCATCTTCATCCTTCGTAGCAAGGTCGCCGGTTATGTAACAACCCGGCAGCTCTTGCCAGTCTTTTTCGAAGCGCGCCGGGTTGTTCCAGATCGTCCGCATGAACTGCGGAAACGGCCGCTTCAAGATCAAGCGCCCACTCACACCGGGCGCCACCGGTGTGCCGTTGATGTCGACGACGTCGGCCTCGCAGCCAGGCAATGCCATGCCGGCTTTGCCCGGACGCATTGGCAGGGTGACCGGCGTACCCAGCGCGGGCCCGCCCAGCTCAGTTTGCCACCAATTATCGACCACGTAACCCCATTTGCCGTCGCCGGCAAGGTGCGTCTGCGCCCAGCGCCAGGCCTCGGGATTCAACGGCTCGCCCGCACAGGCGATCACCCGCAGCGTGCTGAGGTCGTACTTCTTCGGTAATGCTTCGCCGTAGCGCATGAACATCCGCAACGCGGTTGGCGCTGTGAACATCTTGGTCACGCCGTACTTCTCCACGATCTGCCAGGCAATCGAGGGATCGGGAAAATCGATGGCGCCTTCGCGGAACAGCGTGGTGACGCCCGCACACAGCGGCGCGTACACGATGTAAGAGTGTCCGACGATCCAGCCGATATCCGAGGTACACCAGAACAAGTCATTCGGGCCGACATCGAAGAAGGACTTCAGATGATAGACCGTGCCCACCATGAAGCCGCCATGCACGTGAACCACGCCTTTCGGCTTGCCCGTCGTGCCCGAGGTATACAGAATGAACAGTGGATCTTCGGCATCCATGTCTTCCGCAGGACAGTTGGCGGGAAATTTCATCAGCTCGCGGAAATCGACCTCGCGAGCGCTCGCCGGCGCGAATGCCTTGGGATCGCGAGTGAAGACCACAACCTTTTCGACCGTCTCCAGTCCGTCGAGAGCCTCGTCCACAATGCCTTTTAGCGGAACCGGCTTGCCACGGCGGAATCCGGCATCGCCGGCGATCACCACCCGCGCCTGCGCGTCTTCCACGCGGTCACGCAACGATGAATGGCCGAGGCCGGCGTAGACCACGGAGTGGATCGCACCGATCCGGGCGCACGCCAGCATCGCGATCGTGCCTTCAATGGTCAGCGGCATGTAGATGACAACCCGGTCACCCTTCTTCACACCCAGCGACTTCAGTCCATTGGCGAAACGGCAGACATCGCGATGAAGCTGCCGGTAAGTGACGATGCGCTCGCTTCCATCCTCCCCCAGCCAGATGAAGGCGGCACGATTGCCGTTCTCCGAATTGGCATGCCGGTCCAGCGCATTGACCGTGATGTTGGTGCGCGCCCCGGTGAACCATTTGTGGTGAATACCGTCCCACTCGAAGACCTTGTCCCATGGCTTGGTCCAGGTGAATTGGTCCGCCACTTCAGCCCAAAAGGCATCGGGATCCTTCTGAAAGCGATCGCGTTCACCCGCCCAGTCTTTTATGAGTGCCTGTTCCCTAACGATGGTTGGAGCGGAGTATTCATCCACCGCGACCTTCATCCCATCAGAAGCTTCTGCCACTTTTGTCGCACTACCCATAGCTCACTCCTCGCAAACCCTGTTGCAACCGCAGACAGTCTCAAACGCACGGTGCGCTTACGCCTGCTTCGGGCGACGCGCTATGCACTCCGAGACCAGCGCAACCACTGCCAATATTGCGGCCGTGTAGAACGCCATCTGGTAGTTCTTGTATTTGTCGAACAGCACACCGCCGATGCGGGGCCCAATGACTCCGGCGACACCCCAGGCAGTAAACAGCATGCCGTAGTTCATGCCGGCATTCTTCGCCCCGAAGAAGTCTGCTGTAGCCGCGGCGTTGACCGAGAGCTGCGTACCGTAGCACCAGTAGACGACGAACACGGCAACGTATAAACCCGAAACATTGCCGCCGACCGCATAAAGGATCGGCATGGAAATCGCCGAGATCGCGATCATCAGTCGAAGCACGTTTAGCCGGCCGAGAGCATCCGACATCCAGCCTGAAAGAATGCGGCCTGAAGCGTTACCGACGGCCCCTACAACCAGCGTCATGGTAGCGAGCGCCGCACTGGAAATGTGCACGCTCTTGGCGAATGGAACAAGTTGGCTGATGACCATCAAGCCGGCCGACGTGCCCAGTGCATAAGCCACCCACATGAAGTAAAACGTTGGAGTCTTCAGCACTTCACCGGGAGTAAAGTCGATAGTGGTCGCGGCAGATTTCGAGGTCGCCGGAGCGGGCGTCCACCCAGCGGGCTTGTAACCGACGGGAGGATTCTTCAGCAGGAACGCACCGATCACCGTCATTACCAGGAAGATTCCGCCCAGAATCTTGAAGGTTGTGTGCACGCCATAGTTTGGAATGAGAACCAGGTTGGCGAGCGGCCCGAACAACGCAGAGCCAGCTCCGTATCCGCCCACTGCCAGTCCGATGGCCAAACCGCGTTTATCCGGGAACCACTTGGCCATAACCGGAATCGGGGTTGAGTACCCGAAGCCGTTGCCTAATCCACCGATCACCCCGAAACAGATGAACAGGTACGTCAAGCTGTTGGTGAATGCACAGAGATAAAAGCCCAGACTCACCAGGACCGCGCCCGTGAGTGAAACCCAGAATGGCCCGAATTTATCCTGCAAGCGCCCGGCAAGGATGAAACTGAGAGCGAACACGACCACCGCGATGGTGAAAACCATGGAGGTCTGCGCCCGCTTCCATCCAAATTCTTTTTCCAGCGGCGCGACGAACACACTCCACGCGTATAAGGTTCCGAGAGCAATGTTCATCATCAGTCCGCCGATAACGCGCCACCAGCGATTCAAGCCAGTGCTCCCGATTTCGACGGATCCCGCTTCTCTTGTCGCTACTGTCGCCATATTCGTCTCTCCTTCGCTACTTCAGCTGCCAACCTGAACGTTGCTTTCGTGTCTAACGGGTAAAGTAATTCAGTGCCGGGATCGATTACTTGCTTAGCCTGGTGACACCCGAAGGAGTTGCAACAGCCCCTTTGAGTCGCGCCCGCCGATCGAAAACCTCCACAGTCTTCCGTTCCCAACCATCCTCGCCTGGCCTGGGCTCGACCGGGCTGCGCAATACCATAGGCGGGAAGCGATGTGGGGTAGAGGAGAGTGGTCAAGTCTTCTTCCTGGCGGAGCTTGCGCAAATCAGAATTTTGGGATTCCGATTCCCTGGCCTTGATCGCTCAAGACCGGGCCCGACAGGACGAAGTTTATGAGACCTCGCTTCCCGCCTTTTTTGAGCCGTTGTGGGCGGGATTTTCCTTCGCCAGACGGGCCGGGGTCTGTGACCGCAGATACTTGCTCATGTGACCTGTATCACTAAGGGCTCGCTTTTGCTGAAAATCCAACCTCCGGCATTCCTGTAACGCTACGAAAGTACGCACCTGCTGGCACAAACCGGCCCGCGAACTTGTCAATACACCATGACTCCTACTTATAGGGGATGTGCAGAAACGGGAAAGTGCTAGCATAAACAGTAGCGTCGGAGGAAATGTGGGATCACCTTACGGCTTTGAGCTGGTTGAGAATTGCGTAATCTGCAAACTCAGGAGCGATAGCTTCTTCTGCTCCCTCCCCAAGGCAGCTCTGGAAGCGTTCGACAAAATTAAATATTCGGCATCGTATCCCGCTGGAGCTGTGCTCTTCGTTGAGGGCCAGTCGCCGCGCGGGATCTACATGCTGTGCAAAGGGCGCGTGAAGCTTTCCACCACCTCGGCCGAAGGCAAAACGCTGATCTTGAAAATCGCGCAATCGGGCGAGGTGCTGGGCATGCACGCCACGGTTTCCGGAACGCCCTATGAGATTACAGCGGAAACGGGGCAGCCCTGCCAGTTGAACTTCGTCAAACGGGAGGACTTCCTCAATTTCTTGCAGAAGCATGGCGACGCTTGCCTGAAGGCCGCACAGCATCTGAGCAAGGACTGCCAGAGTGCTTATCAGCAAATTCGCAGCCTGGGACTTTCGCACTCCGCACCGGAGCGCCTGGCCCGCCTACTGCTGGAATGGACCGCCACCACCCACGATCAAGCTGAACCCAAGGTCAAACTTGCGCTCACGCATGAAGAGATCGCTCAAATCATCGGCACCTCACGCGAGACCGTGACGCGCGTCCTTGCCGATTTCCGCAAACGTCAGATTGCAATTCTGAAAGGCTCCACGCTTACCATCCGCAACAAATCAGTACTGGAAAAGCTGGTCGGCGCATAACTCGGCGTAGCAATACTTTCCCGGGGCATATCTCGCGATATGCCTTTTTACTTACGGCGGAAATTGGCGTCTTACCCCGAGTTCCTGATGCAACCTGCTCGCGATGCCAACCTTCTCTCCTCATAGGTATTCCAACAGCTGAGGAGGCTGGACCTACGCATGAATTCGCAACGCAAAGTTCTTCTCATTGATAATGCTTCCGATCGCAAGGAAAGAATCAAAGCGCTCGCCGCTCACGGGTACAGTGTCTTCCCTGCCCTGCGAATGGACGAAGCGCGCAGCCGCTGCAGCCGTGGCGGATATGACCTGATTGTGGTCAACGCCGGAAATACTCCAGAGCAGGCACTGGAGTTCTGCGACGAAATCCGCAAGCAGTGTCCCAAGCAGCTTCTGCTGTTGGTCAGCGAAGATACGCTCGACCGGGAGTACGCCGTTTCGGAAGGCACATCGTCATTGCTGCACCGGGTCGACGAGCTATTGCGCGGAGGCAGCAGCACCGACTTCGCCAGCGCGGCCTGATTCGCTTGAACCGGATTGCGTTACTGTGGGCGAGAGGTGGCCGCAAGCGGAAGCTGCTTGCGGTGTGTGGTGATAATCTCCCGCGTCTGGCGCACTACCTCCGGCAGGCGAAGTTGAGCGTGCTGAGAGAGCCGGTTGCTCACCGCGAACGACCAGCCCGCCAGGGTAACGCAAATCGCCTGCGGCGCCTCGCCATACAGTTGCTCCGCGGCTGACACCAGCGATTGCGGATCGAGGTGATGTGTCCATCCCCCGGGAACATTAGCCGGAGCGATGTGCGTGCATCGCACCGTGCCGGGTTCCTCGCCACTGGAAGCATCAAGAAAAATCACCAGCTCGCTGCAGGAGATGTCGTCGGCCATCTCCGGTGTGAGTTCCTGGCAAGCGATGATGTCAATTTCAGGATCGTCGTGGAACTGTCTCTCTAACTCGCGCGCCGCATGTAGTCCAATGGCGTCATCTCCGCGCAGGGTGCTTCCGTAGGCAATGATCAGGATCCCGGACACTTCGGCTCTCCAGAGCTTTAGCGCACAACTGCGTTGAAGTGGCGTCGTGCTTAGCCCTTTTCATGGATAGCTCTTCCCGCGAATTCTGGATGTGCCGCGCCTCACGTCAAAGCGTGACGGGCAAAACCGGTCAACAAATCCTTGGAAGTTGTTCGCCGCTCAGCATGTCGATGACGCGCTCGGTGCCAAGTTGCGTCTTCATGGTCACCAGGCCCTCCGGACCGTTAAGGATGTCTCCGATACGCACTGCCTCTCTGCTGACGGGGCAGCTGCGAAGGATCTCCAGCGCGCGATCGGCATCCTGTGGTGCGACAAAAGCTACGAAGCGTCCTTCGTTTGCGAGATAGAGCGGATCGAGACCGAGAATTTCGCACGCTCCGGAGACTTGCTCTGGCACCGGTACTCGCAACTCATCGATGCTCGCGCGCGTGCGGCTGGCCTCGGCGATTTCGATGAGGCCGCTGCTTAACCCGCCGCGCGTCAAGTCGCGCAGGCAGTGAATTTCGATACCGGCGTCCAGCAACGCTTTCACCGGCTCCCACAGCGGCGCGCAGTCCGACTCGATCTCGCTTTCAAACGACAGGCCTTCGCGCGTAGCCATGATCGCTATGCCGTGACGCCCGATATCGCCGCTGAGCAGGATGGCGTCACCCGGACGAACACTTCCCGGCGAGATCGACACTTCGTGTTCAACCACGCCGATCCCTGCCGTGTTAATGAAGATACCGTCGCCTTTACCTTTGTCCACAACCTTCGTGTCGCCGGTCACCAGCTGCACCTTCGCCACTTGCGCCGAAGATCGCATCGATTCGACTACCCGGCGCAATGTCTCCATGGGCAAGCCCTCTTCCAGGATCAGCGCAGAGCTGAGATAGAGCGGCCGCGCTCCGCACATAGCCAGGTCGTTCACCGTCCCGTTGATTGCCAGTGTGCCAATATCGCCGCCGGGGAAAAAAAGCGGCCTTACCACGTAAGAGTCTGTGGTGAAGGCCAATGTTGCACCGGCGATTTTGAGGGTTGCGCCGTCGTGCCGCTCCAGCAGGAGTTCATTACCGAAGCTGGGCAGCAGCAGGCCTTCCAGCAGTTCATGCATGCGGCGTCCCCCGCCACCGTGCGCCAGTTGCACATGCTCGGTATCGTTTAGCGGGACCGGACACTGCACTTGAAATTCTTTGACTTCAGCCACGAACCTCACCTCCCGTGACCAGCTTCTCCGTCCGCACGCGGCGATAGCGATAGTAGGCGGCACAGGCTCCCTCGGAGGAGACCATGGGGGCACCCAGCGGATGATCGGGTGTGCACCGCTTACTGTACGCCGGACACTCTTCCGGCTTCTTTGCACCCTGCATGATCAGGCCACTGATGCAGGCGGGGTCTTCTTCAGCGGTGTATTGCGAGAGTCCGAAGCGTGTCTCCGCGTCGAAGGTCGCGTATTCGGGTGTAAGCCCTAACCCACTTTGTGGAATGCGACCCACCCCGCGCCATTTGCGATCGATCACACCAAACACCTTCGCCACCAGCTGCTGCGCGAGCGCGTTCCCTTGCCGGCGAACCGCGCGGGCATATTGGTTTTCCACCTCGAAGCGCCCTTCCTCGAGCTGCTTCACGCACAGGTAAATGCCTTGCAGCAGGTCGAGCGGCTCGAAGCCGGTGACGACGACCGGCACACGATGCTTCGCAGCGATCGGGTAATACTCCGTATAGCCCATCACCGTGCATACGTGCCCGGCAGCCAGAAATCCCTGCACGCGATTGCTGGGCGAGCTTAGGATCGCTTCCATTGCCGGCGGCACCAGCACATGCGAGACCAGCACTGAGTAGTTCGTGACGCCGTTCTGCTTGGCGTAGTAGACCGACATCGCGTTCGCCGGCGCCGTGGTCTCGAATCCCACGGCGAAGAAAACAACTTGCTTCTCGGGATTCTGCTGCGCGGTGCGCACGGCGTCCATCGGCGAATACACGATGCGGACGTCGCCCCCGAGAGCCTTCACACTCAACAGGTCGAAGCTCTTATTGAAATCGTTGCTGGAGCCGGGCACGCGCAGCATGTCGCCGAAGGAGCAGAAGATCACCTCCGGTCGGGACGCAATTTGCAGCGCTTTGTCGATCAACTCTACCGGCGTAACGCAGACTGGGCAGCCCGGCCCATGCACCAGCGTCACCTCGCACGGCAGCAGTTCGTCGATACCGTACTTCACGATGGAATGGGTCTGCCCACCGCAAATCTCCATGATCGTCCAGGGGCGAGTCACCATGCGATGGATGCTGGCGGTGTATTGCCGGGCAGCTTCGGGATCGCGATATTCGTCAACGTACTTCATGATTCCAGTTCTGCCAGCTCGCCCATCTGCTTCAGGTAGTCGAAGGTGCGCAGCGCCTCCTGCTCATCCAGCAGGCTGATAGCGAAGCCGACGTGCACGATGGCATAGTCGCCAACTGCAGCTTCGGGAACGCAGGCAAGGCTGACCTCCTTCACGATTCCGCCGAAGCTGACCCGCGCGCTGCGGGCAAAGTCCTCGCCTTCGATACTTAGAATCTTTCCCGGAACTGCCAGGCACATAGCGGGGCCTCCGTCCAGCCTTCTGAAAAGGGCGTGGCTTATCCTTAGGGTAGACTTCGCTATCACATGTGTCTGTGATGCGTGAACACCGGAGGTGTTTGAGAGATCACCGGAGGAAGGGCACCGCATCGAGCAACATAGGTTCAGAGCGGGCTGCCACCGGCAGGGCCGGAAGGCCTGCTAGACTGGCCACGGGAATAGGCCGCGGTCGTCGGATTCATAGAGGCCTGGTTTGAGTACAAGTACGATGTGCCGGTGCTTTGAGGCCAGCAAGAGCATAGGTTGGAGGTTCCGTGCACCTGCACGCACTTGACTATGTGCTGTGGGTGATTACGCCGTGCCTGCAAGTTTGGGTGCTGGTTTTTCTGCGCCGCCGCGGCCTGGTCCGCCAATTTCCCTTTTTCTACTGGTACACCATCTTTCAAATCGTGAGCGACCTCTACCTGTTAGTCGCCGAACGGCTGTCATACCGGCTTTACTTCTACTCGTACTGGATGGGGGCGGCGATATCGGTATTGTTCACCTTTGCGCTCATCGATGAACTTTTCGGGCTGGCCTTTCGCAATCTCGCCGCCATTCGCAACCTTGGTAGCTATATTTTCCGCTGGGGGACCGGCATTCTGCTGCTTGCAGCCTGCATCAACGCTTTGAGCTCTTCGAGCGATACCCGCTTTGTCGGTGTCAGCGGAACGATCTTGTTGGTAGATCGCACGGCCCGGGCCATGCTCTGCCTGCTGGCACTTCTGCTGTTACTGGGCGCACGTAACCTCCGCATCCCCGTGCGCAGCACCTTGTTTGGGATAACTCTGGGCTTCGTGATTTACATGTTCAGCAAGGTGCTGCTCGATACCATCGCCATGCTGCATTTCCGGAATGCCAACGTCATCACGCGCGCCAGTGGCGTGGTCTACCTGACCTCCTGTCTGCTGTGGCTGTTGTACACGGCATACGGCGAAGAGCTGCCGCTGCGGAGTAAAATCGAATTCCCACGCGGATCCGCCATCGCAGTCCCGTCTCTAATTGACTCCATCAACGCCATGGTGGAGCACTCGATGAGGGATCAGGGCAGAACTCCCTGATCTAACGCGTCCCGCTACCATCTATAATCGATGTTTTCCACTATCTGCCTTGCAAGATATAGGCGCCAGGATGAACCGTGGCACTCGACGACAAGATCTACGAACTACGCAAAGACAAACTGAAGCAGATTGAAGCGCTGGGGCAGCTGGCTTACCCCTATCGCTACGAGACGACGTACGCGGTTCCGCAAATCGTCGGAGAGTTTTCCCCCAGGACGACGCAGGAGCTGGAGTCTCCGCGGATCGAGGTCAGCGTCGCCGGACGCCTGATGTCGATCCGCGTGCAGGGCAAGGCCGGTTTTGCCCACCTTCAGCAAGGCGGCCAGCGGCTCCAGATCTACGTCCGTCTGGATGCTGTCGGTGAAAAGGCGTTCCAGCTCTACAAGCTGCTCGACATCGGCGACTACATCGGCGTGAAGGGTTACCTCTTCCGCACCCGCACCAATGAGCTGACCGTGCACGTAGAGGAGCTGACTTTCCTGGTGAAGGATCTGCTGCCGTTGCCCGAGAAGTGGCACGGTTTGCAGGATGTCGAGACTCGCTACCGTCGCCGTTACGTCGATCTGACCATGAACCCCGACGTGCGCGAGGTCTTCCTAAAACGCGCGAAGGTTGTGCAGTCGATGCGGCGCTTTCTCGACGGGCGTGGATTCGTCGAAGTCGAAACGCCGATGATGCATGCCATCGCCGGTGGCGCCGTCGCCAAGCCGTTCACCACGCACCACAATGCGCTCGACATAGATCTGTATCTGCGTATCGCGCCCGAGCTGTACCTGAAGCGACTCGTCGTTGGCGGCATCGATCGTGTGTATGAGATCAATCGCAACTTCCGCAACGAAGGCATCTCGACCCAGCACAATCCGGAGTTCACTATGCTGGAGTTCTACATGGCATACGCGGATTATCGCGACATGATGGACTTCACCGCCGAGATGCTGGCACAGATCGCCCTCGACGTGAACGGCACCACCGTCACGCACTTCAATGGACATGAGATTGATTTCGGCAACGTGCAGCGGCTTTCGATGCGCGAGGCCATCATTAAGTTCTGGCCTGAGAATGCAGGCGAGAAGCCGGTGATGGCGGATTTCTCCAGCACGGAACAAATTGCAGCCATGGTGCATCGCTACAACCAGGCGAACGCGCACGTCCCGTACGATCCTGCTGCGCCCAACGGCAAGACCATCGCGGAGATCTTCGAGTTCGTCGCTGAGCCGCACTTGATCCAGCCGACGTTCATCTATGACTTCCCGCTCGCTATCTCGCCGCTCTCGAAGAACAAGCGCGAGCCCGAAGAGAACGCCGATTGGGTCGAGCGCTTCGAGATCTTTGTCGGTGGGCTGGAGATCGGCAACGCCTTCAGCGAACTGAACGATCCCGAGGAGCAGCGACGCCGGTTCGAGGGGCAACTCAGCGAACGCGCTCGCGGTGACGAAGAAGCTCACCAGATGGATGAGGACTACATCCGGGCATTATCGTACGGCCTGCCGCCGACCGCCGGAGAAGGCGTCGGCATTGACCGCTTGACCATGCTGCTGACCGATTCGCGGTCTATTCGTGACGTAATTCTCTTCCCACTGTTACGGCCGTTAAAGCGGGAAGAAGAAGAAGCGCTGGAGAACCCGGCACCCGAAAATAAGCCGTAGCCCTCGCCTGCGTCGAAGGCAAAAACAAAGCGGGCCGCGTAGGCCCGCTTTTTATGTAAACAGGAAACACAGCTACGGCTCGGTTGGGGTGTACAGGTCGCGCTGACGATAGATCCGGTAAGCATTATCATTCGCCTGCAACTGATAGATGGAGTGACCACTCAAATCAACCTCGCTCGCCTGCGCGGCGTTGGGCAGTCGGCCATTACCGAAACTGGCGAAGGTTCCGTAAGGCGATGACAGAAGCTGCGCACTTCCGTATGCGAGAGAATACGCACCCAAGTCTGCCGCCGTTTGAATGAAGACCTTGCGGGTCGGTTCCGTCACGTACAGCACCATCCCGCGGCTATTCCCGCCACCACACTGTGTGACACGCAGATTGCCGTCGTCGAACACGGTAAAGATCTCCGGCAACACGTTTTGCCTCTGAAACGTAGCATCGTGCTGGTGCGTAAACCAGGAGAACACGTTGGGATCGCCGCAGGGGTTCGGCAAGGGATTCACGATGGTGAAGTCGCCACCGTGACCCAGGCGCCATATTAGCGAGCCGTCTCCCGTGCCGTTGGCATAGTTGACCTTGAGCACCCAGTCCTGGGCCCGCTCGGAGATCAGGAGGTTGCCGTCAGCGGTAAACTCCAGTGAATTCGAGTGAAGCCAATCGTTGGCCACGCTGAAGTTGGGGTTGAAGGGAACGCAGCCGCCGCTTCCTTGGTAGCACTTGTCGTTCAAGGTGGCTACACGAGACAGATCCTGATGCGAAAACGAATCCCAAGCCCATAGCAGCTGCATGTTGTGATCCAGAACCAGGATCATATCGCCTACGATATCCACCGGGTTATCCGGTGTGCCTCCCTGATAAACGGTAGAGGTTTCGTCGCGCCCCCCGAGGATCAAAATATTGCCGTTGGGCAACACGCGCGTTTCGTGAATATTAAATCCAGTCATCTGCGGATAACCCTTGGCTGCGAGTTGTTCATTCAGAATGTTGTAGTTGGTTCGCAATACCACATTTCCCGCCAGATCGTATTCGCTCAACTGGGTGGAAGTCATTGTGAAGAAATTTCCGCCCAGCTGCATGCGAGTGATCAGCGTTGGGCTCGGGAAATACCAGATCACATGCCCGGCGACATCGGTCGCAGTCGGCCAGAGCGAAAGCAGATGAAAGAGCACAACCGGAAAGTCCGAATCCCTCGGAGTTGGCGGCACGTTTACCGTAAATTGTTCCGCCGGGAAATTTGCGGGAAGAGGTCCCGTCGTAAACGGTTGATCCGTCCCTGAGCTGACGACCTGATTGTTGGCCAGTTGCTCCCAATGCATCAGGTAACGCACCGAGGGCTGCATGCCGGCGACCAGGAAATTGGCACTGCTATTGGAGCAGGCAACCGAATTGGTAGTCATCGAAGCCACGCCTGAGGCCTTGTGAAAACGCACCCGGATGGAATCGCCGCTGGGACACGGGCCCGCACTGAACAGCGCCACCAGAGGATGCGCCGTAGGATGCACCGCGGACCCACCGGATTGCGTTACCCACGGATTCAGCACGTATTGCACCGACACAGGCGGATACACGATGTAAGGGTTGTGTGAGATATCGCGTACCACTACCGTAACTGTGTAAGTACCTTCCACGTGCCACGGGACCCAAACAAATGTGTCGGGCACATCAAAGTCTTGTACGATCTGGTTCGGCCCGTTTGGCGGGGCGACACTGAATTGAAAGTCATAGTTGTCCCCCGGCGGTCCGCCGCTGACAAGTGCCACCCATGTGATCGACGTGTCTAGCATAGCGGGACTCGGCACGTTCGGATCGAGGGTGATGGAAACAGATGGACGTTTTCCGGCAGCAGAAGCATTTAGGGCGACAAACAAGGTCAATCCCAACACGACGGCAGCAAAACAGCGAACTACCTTTAACATTCGCAACCTCCGGCTTGTTTGGACTTGGATGGACGACTGGCGGCGTTTGCGAATTCTCCGCCGAAAGCAGCTGGAAAGCAACCTGTTTTTCTGCTTCCCCGTAAAAAGTCGCTTGTTTGCGCATCCCGGATTCGCGTCGCCTTAACATTCGGGCATTGTCGTACGGACTGCCGCCGATCGATTGAGAAGGTGTCGGCGGCGATCGCTCCACCCATGCTTCGGACCGATTCGCGTTTCACCTGCCAGTTGTTTCTCTGCCCTGCTACGACCTTGAAACGCCGGCGATGAGCGGCTGCGGAATTATGGAGCGGAACATGAATAACGCGAGGTTAGAGGTCCCCCTCGACTTCGCTCAAGGCAGGCTCTTCGACGGGATTCGGTGTCGCCCTGTTCATTCCGCTTACGATGATGCCGGGCAAGGGTGGGCGCTTGCTGACGACTGGAGCCATGCCTTTTCAAAAGACACGGCATGAGCAAAGCGGGCCGCGCTGGCCCGCCTTTTCGTGCAAATCACTGATACGTTTACGGTTGGGTTGGCGTGTACAGATCATGCTGGCGATAGGCCCGGTATGACCAATCATTCACCTGAATCTGGTAAATAATGTTGCCCGTTAGATCGGTTTCACTCACCTGCGCGACGTTCGAGGGCTGAATCAGGAAGCCGTTGTCGAAGCTGGCGAAGATTCCATTCTGAGGCGTGATCAGCAATTGCGCAGCGCCTACTGCCTGGGAGAACTCGCCCAGGTCGGCGAGCGTCTGGATGAAGATCTGGCGCGCCGACTCGTTGACATCGAGCACCATGCCACGGCTGTCGCCGCTGCCACACTGCTGAACGCGCAGGTTGCCATCGTCAAACACGGTCATGATTTCCGCCGGGCCACCCTGCGTCTGGAATGCGGGATCGTGCTGGTGCGTGAACCAGGGGAAGACGTTGGGATCGCCGCAGCCTCCGCCTGGAGGATTCACGATGGTGAAGTCGCCATACGGACCCATGCGCCACAACACCAGACCGTTTCCTGCGCCGTTAGCGTAGTTGACTTTGAACACCCAATCCTGGGCTCGCTCGGAGATCAGGATATTGCCGTCGGCCGTGTACTGGAGGGCGTTCGCGTGCGTCCAATCGTTGGCGACCGTGAAGTTCGGATTGAAATATGGACAGCCACCGGTGCCGTGATAACACTTGTCATCCAACGTGGCCTCGCGGGAAAGGTCCTGATGGGCAAACGAGTCCCAGGCCCACAGCAACTGCATGTTGTGATCGAGAACCAGGATCATGTCGCCGATGATGTCCACCGGGTCGTCCGGCGTTCCACCCTGGTAGACCGTGGAAGTTTCATCTCTGCCGCCAAGAATCAGAATGTTGCCATTCGGCAGGACACGGGTCTCGTGATCGTTGAACGAAGTCATCTGGGGATAGCCTTTGGCCGCCAGTTGCTCGTTCAGAATCTCAGAGTTGGTGTGCAAGACCTCGTTTCCGGCAAGATCGTATTCGGTCAGGTTGGTGAAATTCATGGTAAAGAAGAAGCCACCGGGCTGCATACGAGTGATCAAGGCTTGCGCGGGGTAATACCAGATCACGTGACCGCCAAGGTCGGTAGCCGTCGGCCAGAAGTATGAGGTCTGTCCCTTGGCCGGGATCAAGTGGAAGAGAACCACCGGAAAGGCAGCATCATGCGGCGACGCCGGGATATTTACCGTGAAATGTTCGTCCGGCGGGAAGGTCGCGGGTAGCGGGCCGGTGGCAAATGATAACTGGGTTCCGGAGCCGACCAACTGGGCACCGGAAAGCTCCTCCCAATGCATCAGGTAGTGCGATGAGGGCAGCATTCCCGCCACCAGGAAGTTCGCGCTCTTGCTGGAGCAAGCCACGCTATTGGTGGTGCTCGAAGCAACGGACGCGGGGTTTTGAAAGCGAACCCGTACGGAGTGGCCAACTGTACATGGGCCCGCACTAAACAGCGCCACCAGCGGATGACTGGTCGGATTCACCAGAGAGCCACCCTGGGCGGTGACCCAAGGATTGAGTACATAGGGCACGGTCACCGGCGGATACACAATGTACGGTTGCTGGGTGATGTCACGTACCACCACTGTGATTGCGTACGTTCCTTCCACCTGCCATGGCACCCACACAAATGAGTTCGGCAGATCGAAATCGCGGACAATCTGATTCTGACCTTGCGGCGCGGCGCCGAACTGATAATCGTAAAAGTCTCCCGGCGGCCCGCCGGTGACGGTCGCGGTCCAGGTAATGTGCGTACCCAGCAGGGCTGGGCTGGAAACGCTGGGGCTCAGGGTGATGGACACCGAGGGAGTTTTCTGGGCTGCGACGGCAACCGCCGCAGACAGCAAACTGAAACCCAGGATCGTAAGAACACAGGAGCGACCCACCTTGAACACTTGCTGACCTCCGATGGGGGGCTGGAGTTCCACCTTGCGGCGTTGGCGCATTGTCGGCTGCCTCGCTGCAGAAATCAACCCGTTTTTCGCACCACAAACGGCGTGCCTCTGAACCGCAGCCTTCGTGGGGATCCGATGAACGTCTATAGTCGCAAGCTTGCAGACGGGCCTGGGGAGAGGACGGCGCCGTAAATAGCTGAAACTTCGTCAATAAAAATGCCCCTCTTTCGAGGGGCAAAGTCTTGCAGGAAGAGAGGGGAATGAGATACGACGACAAACTGGTTATTTCGCCAGAAGCTCGCGCATGCGCAGCCGGGCCTGGTGCAATCCTTCGATGGACGACGACAAGGAAATTCCCAGCAAACTTGAGATGCGAGTGTGGTCGTAACGCTCCACATCATGCATCAGGAAAATCATCCTTTCGATGTTTGGCAGCTGAACTACGGCACGCTCCAGATCGACGCGCAGGGTATTGCGGCGTACCGAGAGCACACGCTCGCTCACAGCACACTGGAGGGTTAACGACCCTAGAGAAATGTATTCGCGAAGTTCGCTGATAAGGGCACGATCGATCTCGTCGGCACTCGGCTCCTTACTGGCCGCAAAAGCGCGACAGAACGTCTGGGTCATCAACTCTTCCGCCGCTAACTCGTGGTCAGTCATCCAGAACGCCAGGGAATATACGCGGTGACGGTTCTGTTCATAGACCTTGCGGCAGATTTCCGTCTTGGAAGACGCCAGAAGGGCAGGTCCGTATTGAGCAACGCCGTTCATCTTCACTTCCCTGATGCTGAGGGTCATATAGTCTCCTTCGAATTCGGTCGACGCTTCGCTTGATCTATCTGCGAACACCTTAGTACTAAGCAATCCGGCTGCCCAAACCGTTGCAGCTCCCCGATTCAACGTTGTATCCGGTGCAACTTACTGATAACAAGTAATTATTGACTGCAGAGGAATCTCACACACTAATGGTTCATATCACGGTGCTCGCGCACTCTGTATCACGACGGGGATTGTTTGGCCTGACGGTGCTGCGATGTGGCATCCGAATACCACACCGCCCGAATCTGCTAGGTAAGTTTTGCTAGCAATGGCCACAAACTGCGCCTTAGTACGTCTGGCGTAGGGCGACGGCATCGCTGGAAGAATTGCCAGTCTGCATTTCCGCCGTAAGTGAGTACAATCGGGTTAAGGCTTGGCTCCCTTACCCCTATGGCTGACCAACGCATCCTTGTCGTTGATGACGAAACTCCTGTTCGGGACGCAGTGTGTTCCATCTTGACCCAGGCGGGTTTCGAATGCCGTCCCGTAACCTCGGGACGCGACGCTCTCACCCTGTTGCGCTCGAACGAAAGCATTTCAATCGTGCTCTCCGATCTCATCATGGAGGGGATGGACGGCCTCACCCTGCTGTCCAAGATGAAGCAGGACTTTCCCGAGATTCCCGTAGTAATGGTCACGGCCGTGCATGACATCAGCGTCGCGCTGGCCGCGATCCGCAACGGCGCGTACGACTACCTCCTCAAACCGTTCGAGAAGGAGCAGCTGCTGGCCATGGTGCGGCGAGCGCTGGAGACCCGCCGCCTCCGCCTGGAAAACGTGGCCTATCAGACCAAGCTCGAGTCCCTGGTCTCCGCCCGTACCGAGATGCTGCGGAAAGCCCTGTCTGATCTCGAACGCTCGTATGACATCACCCTCGAAGCCCTGGGCGATGCGCTTGATCTAAAGGATGCGGAGACCGAAGGCCATTCCCGTCGGGTAACCGCTTTCACCATCGCCATCGCGCGCGCCATGGAGCTGCCCCAGGAACGTGTGCGCATCATCGCTCGCGGCGCCTTCCTTCATGATGTGGGAAAAATGGCGATTCCTGACGCTATCCTGCGCAAACCAGGACGTCTTAGCGCCGAGGAGCAGACCATCATGCGCGAACACGCCTTCCTGGGTTACCAACTGCTCCGCAATATACCCTTTCTCCAGGAAGCCGCCGAGATCGTCTACTCCCACCAGGAACGCTACGACGGCAGCGGCTATCCCCGCGGATTGCGCGCCGATCAAATTCCTCTGGGGGCCAGGATATTTGCCATCGCTGACACCTTCGACGCCATGACCTCGGACCGGCCGTACCGCGCCGCACAATCCATCCCCTCCGGCCGGCGCGAGATTGAGCGCCATGCCGGCCGTCAGTTCGATCCTGAAATTGTGAATGTGTTTCTTTCGGTGCCGGAACACTTATGGCAGGAGTTGAGGACTGAAATCGAATCGCAGAACGCTAAGCGGCACTTTGGACGCTTCACCCGAGCCACGAACTGAAGCTATACCTCAAGTCCAATAATGCGCATCAACTCCAGGCCATTGCTCTTGGTAACGATGCCGTCGCGCAACTTGTAATCGAACTTCATCGATCCATTTTCAATTTCGTCTTGCAGATGGACGTTGTGCACATGTCCGTTCAGCCCGCCGCCGATCTCTGCCAGAGAGAGGTCGTGCGTGCTGATCAGGCCGATCGCGCCCCGCTTCAGTAGCGCGTGCACAACTCCCTCGGCGCCGCTGCGGCGGTCTTTCGAATTCGTCCCTTGCAAC
Source organism: uncultured Acidobacteriaceae bacterium (assembly GCA_963819055.1). Taxonomy (GTDB): domain Bacteria; phylum Acidobacteriota; class Terriglobia; order Terriglobales; family Acidobacteriaceae; genus Bog-257. The sequence continues at coordinate 48,263 of CAWFUT010000036.1, forward strand.
AGCTCGTCGAGCAGAAACAGAAGCGGCGGATCGCCTTCAAAATCGAAGATACTGCGCAGTCGTTTGATTTCTGCGTAGAAGCGAGAGCTGCCTTCCCGCAGCGAATCGTTAATGCGGATGCTTGCGCCCACGTGCAGCGGCGTGAGCACCAGGCGATTCGCCCGGACCGGACCGCCCGCCATCCCCAGCACCACGTTCATCCCCACCGATCGCAGCAGCGTGCTCTTGCCCGACATGTTGGAGCCGCTCACCAGCAGAACGCGCGCTTCGCCGCTGATGGCGACATCATTGCGCACACACGTGGTCGCGGGAATCAGCGGATGCCCAATCTGCTCGGCGGCGAACGACGCTGGGCCGCTAATGAACTCGGGAAACGGGTCTGCCGGATGCTCGTAGCTGTAGCCGGCCAGCGAGAGTAACGCTTCGATCTCACCGACCGCCGCCAGCCACGCTCGCACCGACTTTCCGTGGGCCTGCCGCCAGCGCTCGGCAGCAAACGCTACCTGCACCGAATACATCAGCGGCACGTCCAGTGCGCGCAGAAACATGTTGTGGTGCGAATTGATGAGGTCGACCAGCGATCGCAGCTTCGCGATGGCTTGTGACGCCGGTACCGCGACCGAAGACAGCTGGCTCTGCAACCCCTGCAATGGCGCCGAGCGAAATGTATGCGCCTCCAAGCGCGCCAGTACCCCCGAAAGCAAATCGAGATCGTGAAACGCCTGCTCCGTCCCCTCCAGCACGGAGTCCATAAGCTTGCGCAGCCGGTAGGTCAGGAAGCCTTCGATAACAACCAGGAGCAGGAATGGCGTTGCAATTCCCCAGTAACCCCAAACGAATGCCGTGACGGCGGCTAGTACTGCCAAGACTGGAGCGATCCGTGGTATCCACGAAGACTGAAGCTGGTTGGGCGCTTCCGCCCACTTCACCAGAGAATCCGGATGCACGCCGACACCTGCATCCTCGCCGAGCACCGCCAAATCCTCGCGCAGCTCCAGTTCTCCGCGCAACTCCGTCACGGACGCCTGCCGCCGCAATATCTGTTCCCCCGGGGCGGGAGAAAGCAGCCACCCCGCCAGCGCCTCCTCGCCAATGCGGGTGCGCGCCACCGAGATCAGCTGAAAGAGACTGCCCTCTCCGAACAGGTCGAGATCGCTGGCGTAGACGTGATGCGGGTCGTCGAAGCGTTCTCCGGTTTCACCTATACCACTCCAGCGGTCCTCCACCCGCGCCAGACCTCTCTTGTAGAAAGTGACCGAACGCTGCGCCATGTCGCGACGGCGCAGAACGCGCGCGTGATAGGCTGCCAGTACGATAAAGGCCAGCACGGGAGCAGCCAGCCACCATGGCGAGAACAGGTGCCGCGCCAGGGCCAGCCAGCCTATGACTACCGTAAGCAGGGCTAGGGCTAAGCGCAGGTTTCCCAATCGGATGTGGATCCGGTCGTGTTCGGCGACCCGCAGCTCGCGCGCGGCCAGACGACTTGCGTATTCTTCCGAAGGCACCACGGCTTAAACTCTAGCAGGTCTGACCTAGTCGCAGCAGTCATCGGCAACCTCGCGCTAGATTGCCTGTATGTAATTTGCTTGTAAGCCACGCGAGCCTTCCGCGGCGCGCGACTGCGATTACAATTCTCATCGGCGCGTTAAGACACAATCTGCCGTGTCCACAACTGTAATGAGGTTCAACTTGATCCGATCCCGCCTGATCCTGATTGCAAGCTTGTTGGTCCTGTCGCTCTCTTCCGCCTTCGCGCAAAGCACGCCATCCCAACCGCTGACCGCCGACCCCGTGTTCCAGAACAACTGTGCCAAGTGTCACGGCAAAGACGCCGATGGCCGCTTCATGGCTGGGCCGTCGCTGGTCTCGAAGAAAGCTGCCTCTCTCTCAACCGACGAACTCCGTAACATGATTGCGAACGGCAAAGGCCGGATGCCGAAGTTTGGCGACAAGCTGAGCGCCGCCCAGATCGACACCCTGGTGGCGGAGATCGGGGCTGCGAAGAAATAGCGACGCTCCATTCCAGTGGCGGTTCGTTGACTTGATTGCCCGGCAAACGTAAGATTCGCATTCAGGTGCTCGGACAACAGATCTCGCACTACCTGGTCACGGAAAAGCTCGGCGGCGGCGGCATGGGCGTCGTCTACAAGGCCGAGGACACCCGCCTCCATCGCTTCGTAGCCCTCAAGTTTCTTCCGGAACAAGTCTCCAACGATCCCCAGGCCCTCGCCCGGTTTCAGCGCGAAGCTCAAGCCGCCTCTGCGCTGAATCACCCCAACATCTGCACCATTTACGACATCGGCGAGCAGGACGGCGAAGCCTTCATCGCCATGGAGTACCTGGAAGGCTCCACGCTCAAGCACTGCATCTCCGACCGGCCGGTGGAGTTGCAGACTCTGCTCTCGCTCGCCATCGAGATCGCCGATGCGCTCGACACCGCACACGCCAAGGGCATCGTCCACCGTGATATTAAGCCGGCAAACATCTTTGTCACCGATCGCGGCCACGCCAAGGTTTTGGACTTCGGTCTCGCCAAAGTGCTGGAACGCGGTGTGGCACGCTTCAGCAGCACGACTGCAGCGAATACGGACACCCGTACTCACGATGAACAGCACCTGACCAGTCCCGGCACGGCGCTCGGCACCGTCGCTTACATGTCGCCGGAGCAGGTACGCGGTAAGGAACTCGATGCCCGCACCGACCTCTTCTCGCTCGGCGCGGTTCTGTACGAGATGTCGACCGGTACGCTGCCCTTCCGTGGCGAAACTTCCGGCGTCATCTTCAAAGCTATTCTCGATTCCGCACCCGTCGCGCCGGTTCGCCTGAATCCGGACGTCCCAGGCGAGCTGGAACGGATCATTAATAAGTCCCTTGAGAAGGACCGCGACCTACGCTATCAGTCCGCTGCCGAGTTGCGCGCCGACCTGAAGCGGCTCGCCCGCGATAGCAGCTCGAAGCACAACTCGGTAATGCAACCCGCTGAGAGCGGTACCCTGCCGGCAGCTTCGTCGTATGGAGCACATCCAAGCAGCAGCAGCCAACCCACCGTCGCGCCGAAGCGCAACCTGATTCCTTGCGCAATCGGCGCGGTTGTGCTCCTGGTGGGTGGGTTCGTCACCTATCATTTCTGGCCGCGTCCCAAAGCTGTCTCCGCTCCGGCGACGATAACCAAGATCAGCGAGTGGAATCGCCCGATCGGCACTCCAATTCTCTCGCCCGACGGACGCACCATTGCGTTTACGTCATCCGTAAACGGATACGACCAGCTCTTCGTGATGTTGACCTCGGGCGGACAGCCGCTACAGTTGACCAAAGACGAAGGCAACAAACGTCCGCTCGCTTTCTCCGGTGACGGCAATGAGATTCTCTTCGGCCCGAGCATTGGCGACTTCGAAATATGGTCGATCCCAACTCTGGGAGGCTCTCCACGACGCGTGGGAAACGGAGTCGTCGTCACTCCCTCCGCCGATGGGCGCTCACTGCTGATCGCCACACTCGACCATCGAATCCTGCGCTCCGATCCCAGCGGCTTGAACACCGAAGTTCTGGCCACACTTACAGCGGATGACAACGTCTTCCAGCTTCTGGCATCGCCCGACGGCAAAGGCCTTTACATCTTCTGCGCTGCGCCGGGTAAATTTCTACTCAAGAAACTTGAATTCGGTTCGCCCAACCCTGTAATGGCCGGAGAGATTCCGGGTGGCGTGGGTTGGACCTCCTGGGCACAAGCCGGCAAAAGCCTGTATGCCAGCCGCCTGGTGAAAGACATCGTCAACATCTGGGAGTGCTCGCTCGCCGACGGTTCGCTGCGGCAGATCACCTTCGGCCCCGGTCCCGACACCTACCCTCTCGCCGATCCCTCGGGCAAGGGCCTGTATTTCGTCAATGGGCGCGCCTCGGGCGTCCTCACGCTTTACCGTGCCGCGACGAAGCAAAGTTCCGACCTGGTCAGCGAACTCGCAACGCAGCCGCTCATCTCACCTTCGTCGCGCAAGGTGGCCTACATCACCCAGCCGGAATCCGGCAAAGTAGAGTTGTGGGTTGCCAACATTGACGGCAGCAACCCAACCAAGGTCTACAGTTCGAATCGTTTCCTCGATACGCTTAGGTGGTCTTCCGACGACACGCAGTTTATCTTTACCGAGTGGGCTGGAGCCGCCACCGACGGACGTCTCTACTCGGTCCATACCGATGGAACTCAACTTCGGCAACTACCCTCGCCGCCCGGACGCTCCGCATTCGCCGCGTTGATGCCGGGAACAAGCTATCTGGTCGTCACGAACTATAAAGGTATAGACGCGCAAACCACTCACACCTGGAAGCTCGACCTGAAGGACCCGAACGCCAAGCCCGAGGAATTGTACACGGGCTGTAATGGCGCGCTGGCTGTCTCACCCGACGGCAACTACATCCTCGGACCGATCCTTTGGGGAGACCATCCCGGCATGTATCAGTATTCGCTGCGCGACAAAAAGTGCACGCCGCTGAAGCCGAACCTGCCCAGCTATTTCGCCGAATACGGACGAGATGGCAAGTCGTTCCTCTTCGAAAGCACCACGGGCGGCCAGACCACGATTTATCGCCAGCCCTGGCAAAACGGAGAAGCCAAGGGAGAGCCCAAACCCGCGCTGGTCTTCCCTTTTGTCGTGCGTGAAGATTTTGCCGGAAACGCCGCAGACATTGCGCCGGACCTTTCCGGAATTGTCTACGTCCGGCCCAACGGTCACGACGATCTCTACTTCATGTCCACGAAATAAAGACGAACGGCCATTTCTGACGGCGATGTGCCCCACGCCGCAGCACAACCAGAGCGCACTAATCTAACCAGCTTTGAACACATTGTTATCGGCGAAGCGCAGGAGCTTGCTGACCAGTCGCGACAGCTCGGGCAATTCCGCCGACGCCTGCTCAATATAGGCTTGAGCATTAGTTCCGTCCTTACTGGCCAGGTAGATTGCGTTGGTCAGACTTTGCAGAGGATTGTTGATAACTTGTGCCAGCTCGTGAGCTCGTGCCGCCGAAGCCGCTTCTTTTTCTCTCTCCCTCAGCTCTGCGTAGCGCTGCATCGCGTCGAGCATCATCTTGAATGGGTTTCCCCTGAAAGATAGCTCGTAATAGGAATTGACCGCCATCAGCAACCAACCTATTATCAGTGAGTTTCGGCGGCTTCGTCATGATCGACGCTATCATTTCGCACTATCGCATCCTCGCCAAGATTGGCGGGGGCGGAATGGGTGTCGTTTACAAGGCTGAGGATACCGATCTCCGCCGCTTCGTTGCCCTAAAGTTTCTGCCTGACGATCTGGCGCTTGATCCACTGGCACTGGAGCGCTTCCGATGGGAGGCGCGGGCGGCTTCTGCACTGGATCACTCCAACATCTGTACCGTGCACGAAATCGGAACTTACCAGGAGCGCCCGTTCATCGTCATGGAGTTCCTCGATGGCACGACTCTGAAGGACCGCATAGCCGGAAAACCCCTCGATACCGAATTAATTCTGGACCTTGGAGCAGAGATCGCCGACGCCTTGGATGCAGCGCATGGTCAAGGCATCATCCATCGGGACGTCAAGCCCGCCAACATCTTCGTCACTCGGCGCGGACATGCCAAGATTCTCGACTTCGGACTGGCTAAAGTGGCCTTTAAAGTTGCCGCGAAAGCCGGCGGGACAATGACGGCGACTACGTCTGACCTTTGGAACCTGACAACCCCAGGAACGGTTCCCGGAACGCTGGCATATATGTCTCCGGAACAGTTGAGGGGAAAAGAATTGGACGCGCGCACCGACCTGTTTTCTTTCGGGGCAGTGTTGTACGAGATGGCGACAGGCAAAACGCCTTTTCCTGGCACCAGTTCTGCTGAGATTTGCACGGGGATTTTGCGCGATGAGCCGCAGCCGGTGTTGCAGATCAATCCGGAAGTACCGCCCGAATTGGACGGAATTATCCGCAAGTCCTTGGAAAAGGACCGCAGCTTGCGGTACCAGCATGCAAGCGAAATCCGCACCGACATGCAGCGTCTGCGGAGGGACAGCGGAGCCCACAGGATATCGGCGACGCGGCCTCTTGTTCCCGAAAAGACAAGCTGGCGGAGGTCTGCATTTGTGGTGGTAATCGCGGGTATCGTAATGGCAGCGCTGGTTCCCGCTGGCATCAGATACCTTCGCCGCGGAAGCAAGTTCTACGAAAAAGACACAATCGTTGTGGCTGACTTCGACAATCGCACCGGGGAGAGTGGATGGGACGCCACCTTGAAATTGGCTCTCACCAACGATCTGGAAAACTCTCAATATCTCAACGTGCTTCCGGACCAGACAGTGAGCGAGACCTTGAAGATGATGCGACGTTCGCCGGATGAGCATTTCACTAAGGAATTGGCGACGCAAGTCTGTCTGCGAAACGGCAAGAAGGCGCTGTTGACTGGTTCGATTGTCAAAGTAGGCGACCGATACCATCTGGACCTGAGGGTCATGAATTGCCAGACCGGAACGTCCCTGGCGAGCGCGGATGCCGAGGCCGATAGCAAGGAAAAGGTGATCGCGGCGCTCAAGGAAGCGAGTAACCAGCTACGGGAAAAGCTAGGCGAATCCTTAGCTTCGGTGGAAAAGGACAGTACTCCGCTCCCGCCAACCACCAGTGCCTCCTTGGAAGCGTTGAAGGCATACGCCATGGGTCTGAAAATGAAGGCCGCGAAGGGCTCCGAGGCGGCAGTGCCTTTTTACAGACAGGCCATTGAACTTGATCCTGAATTCGCTGAAGCCTATGCCGCCTTGGGGGCCGCGTACAGTGACTTGGGCGAGAATACACTCTGGATACAGAATTCCCAGAAAGCTTACGAACTCCGTGACCGTGTGACCAGTCAGCGTGAGAGGTTTCATATTGAGGCAGAATATTACGATTCAGTTATAGGTGACACTGAGAAGGCGAATCAGACCTACCTTGAGTGGATCCAAGTCTATCCCGACGACCATCGGCCACACGCGAATCTCGGCGTGAACTACTGTGATATGGGCCAGTACCAAAAGGCCGTGGAAGAAGAAAAGGCGGTCCTGCAATTACAGCCGAACAATGTCAACGGCTTCGCCGGCCTGATGGGTGACTACCTTGCGCTGGGCCAGATCGAGAATGCGAACGATGTTTTTGCAGAGGCGCAAAAACAAAAACTAGAGCACAGCGTGCTAGGCCTTTACCGCTATTACACGGCTTTTCTCGAGAATGACAGCGTGACCATGGAACAGCAGTTTGAGGCCGCTATGGGAAAGCCGGGAGCCGAGGACCTGCTGCTCTCCGCGGCATCTGACACCGAGGCGTTTCATGGACGATTCGACCGTGCGGCCATGCTTACGAAGAGAGCAGTGCAGTCGGCCAAGAATGCGGACACGGCGGAAACAGCCGCCGGTTGGATTGCTAACGCTGCATTGCGCGAGGTCGAGGTTGGAAACAATGCTCAGGCTATCGCGCTTGCCGCTGAGACGCTGCAATTGAGCCACGGCAGAGATGTAGAGGTTCAGGTTGCACTTGTATTGGCGAGGGCGGGGCAGCTGGCGGAAGCCAAGAAAATTGCCGCCCATCTCAATGCAGATAATCCACGCAATACCATGGTGCAGAACTATTGGCTACCGACTATCCGCGCTGCCATTGAGCTGCAGAATAAAAATCCCACTAAAGCACTTGAGCTATTGGATGAGACCACTCCCTACGAACTGGGCGAGGGGCTGCAAGGACATATGTACCCCGCCTATCTTCGTGGCGAGGCCAAACTGAAGTTGAACCGCGGGCACGAGGCTGCCGCAGAGTTTCAGAAGATACTGGATCACCGTGGAGTAGTAGTGAACTTTGTTCTAGGTGCCTTGGCAAGGCTTCAACTGGCCCGTGCTGCCGTCATGAGCGGCGATACCGCGTCGGCGCGCAAGCATTATGCAGACTTTCTGGAATTATGGAAGGACGCCGACCCCGATGTACCTATACTTGCCGCGGCTCGAGCCGAGCACCAACGCCTGCAATAGCGTGGGCACTGGAAAGCACGGCGGACTTCTTTCCTCAAGGCTCCAGTGTTATGCGCGGGTTCTTGCTGTAGCAGAGACCTCTCTCCAGACGTCGTGAAATATCCGGCGGCTCGCTCGGCGGACTCTCCTCCTCAACCTGCGGCTTCGCCGGAGACTCGTGACGTAGGCCCCTGGCATACATTCTCACCGCATTCTGGCCCGCCACTGGACTGACGGCCATTACCGCCGGACCGTGATACGAGGCAATATTGGTGATCAACGGAGCCTGTCCATTTGCGATGTGTGTGAGGTCAAAAATCGCGATCGATTCGTTACTCTGAACGAATAACTGACTGCCATCCGGTGACACTGCGATGTAGGTGTTTCCGTAGCCATACCCCTCCAACTGCGCGTACCCCAGCAGGCTATAGTTGTTGTGTTGCCGGTCAAAATTGAAGATCCAGACCTTATTCGGCACCGGGCCACCGATATAGTCGTAAGCAAGCACCCGAGTCCCTGAGACCACGAAAGAAAATAGGTTGGCGAGGTAAGGGTTGTCGTCAGCCAGAATCGTCGTGATAGGTGTGGGATTCAAAGGGTTGGCGGCGATGTCAAAGACCTTGATGCCCGTGGATCCGTCCGGTGCGCCGAAGTTAAGCAGAAGCGAGGCGCCGTCGGGCGAAACATACACGTCGTACTGTGCATTGGCGACTCCCAGCGTGCTGGTGGAGAGCACGACCGGATTGCCCCCGTGCACGACATCGAAGATAACGATGTCGTAGGTGAAGGTACCAGTATTAGGGTTCTCGTCCAGTACGTTGACGTAGACATACTTGCCATCCGGTGTTGCAGCACCAGAAAACGGACGGTAAAGGTCCGTGCCCAAGTTGCCCGCCAGCGTCTTGATCACCGTATTGAATGTCGGTGAAGAAGGGTCGCTGTCAATCATGGTTACCGTAAGGTCCTGGTATCCAGCCCACACATACATCGCCGACTTCCCTGTGGCGGGATTCACTGAGGCAGTCATAGACGTGTAGGCGTAGATCCTGTTCCCCATTGCCTGTATAGCCGTTTCCGCATGGGTGGCCACGTTCAAATCGAGCAGGTAAGCCTTTCGAGGGGCATAGCGATAACCGAGGCTGGCCGTATATAAATCGGTTCCGCCTGCGTTGAACGCCAGGGAATAGTAAGCCGGCGGATTCAGCGCCACGTTAACCATAGCCCGCTGGCTGGGGTCGTAAATCGAAACCGAACCGTCTTGCGCGTTGAGCGCGGCGAACTGATAGCGGGGGTTGAAAGTCGGGTTCAGTTGGATGTTCACCGCGTTGCGCAGAACTCCGCTCAGGTACTGGCGCGAAGGCGGCGCAGAAAGATTGGGGTTGGTAACAAGAATATCCTGATTCGGTCCCGCCGGAGCGTTCACCGGGAGAGTGATCTCAAGATCGCGTGGGCTATTGACCGTGGCTGTGATGGGCTGCATACCGCCAACCCGCACCGTCGCGCCAGGCTGGAAATTGTCGCCGAAAATGTGCAGCGTGATCGGGGCGTTGTTGACCGTCCGTCCGCTCGCAGCGTGAACTGTGGGCGCGGGCTGCGGCATGGTGGTGGAGATGGTGGCAATCGTTAAACCATTCGTCTGCGCACCATTGGCAGCCGTGGTGGTCGTTAAGATGGCCTGGCTGGGATTAATCAACATCTGTGCCGTATCGATCACGATTACATTTGGCTGGGGCGTTGATCCTGCATGAAATCCCGATACCAGCAGCCGACTGCCGGAGGAATTCACTGCCACTGCCGACTCATAGGGCAAGTACGATGAGAGATCGACCTCGGTTTGCGGGAGAGGCTGCCCAAACGTTGGCGAACCGGAATTGAGGTCGAGCACCACCGCCGAAAAAGTTCCAACCTGCTCATCGAATCCTACGAGATAGCCATAAGAGGGATCGGATGTTTGAGGCGTCACGATGCCATAAAGATCGTAGGTAGTGGCATTATCCATCGCCAGCGAGTCGGTGGCCGTGCTGATGAACAGCAGGTGGGGAGCCCCATCCGAATCCTCTGTTTCTCCCACCACGACATACTGACCGTCCGGAGTAGCAGCCGCATTGGGTGGATTGCCGCCTAGTCCCTGAGCGTCGAAGTGGCCAGCCGGTATCGGGATGGCACTGGCCTGCAAGGTCTGTAGATCAACCACCGCCATCGTTGGAGTATTCGGATCAGGGACTTGAGGAGCGATATAGACTTTGTGTCCCACCAAGACCATCCATCCTAAGGGTGCGTTAGTCGCGGCACCTCCTAGAGCCGCCGCCAGAGACACCTGATGTACCAATTGCAAGCTGGCGGCATTGAGAACATCAATCGCCGCCGGAAAATTTCCGGATTGATAGGTGGTGTCGAAAGTGAGCAGATATTGACCATCTGGGGTGAAGGTCATCGGACCTAATGCGACGTAGTAGTTCCAATTGTTCTGGATCTCGCGCTGGATCGCGAGATCGATGACCGAGATGTAAGCTCCGCTCACGGTAAACGCCAACCTCTGGTTGGGACCCGTCACCACGTAGCTTTTGCCCAGGCCGGCGCTCGTGCTCTCGATCAGGCTATTGCTGGCGAGATTGTAGGCGCTCAGGCTGCCGTCTCCAGCCGTTACCAGATAGGCTTCCTGTGCCATCGCCATCGAGGCGAACAGCACAAAGAAAACAGCGGCCAGAGCGACTACGATCATAGACCGGGTCATGCGGTTGATGCTCGGCGGAAACATGGCGCGCCTTCCTTTCTCAGCAATCGCTGCAAACACAGTGGCGACGAGCGATCCGTCGCTCGCCTAAAGTTACGCACACTCTAGAACTCCAAAATCGCGGAGCCGTACCGCGCTCCTATGGCGCGAAGTAACTTGAGATGTCCAGGATCAATTGCGTCAGCGCGGAAGCATAGGCATCAATCGATCCGTTGTTGGTCGGCACGATTGCCATGTTGGAGGTGATGGAGCCGTCCGGCGCGTTCAACGTCGAGACCACGGGCTGACTCTCGCCATCGGGCCATAAAGTCAGATAGCCGAGGGGACCGGGCGGCACCACCGTCCCATTGAAGACAAAGGCTTGAGCGCTGCTCGATGGAGCGCATGCGCTAAAAGCAGCGTTCACCGTCAGCTCGCCGTGGAACGGTTGCCCGTTGCCCACGTTGCGAGTGTCGAGCACCCGGCAGGGCGTCAGGGTGTACAGCGATAGCCCACCTGAGCCTTGTGTGGCGAAGTAGCCGTTGATGTCGATCAGCAGATCCGTGTCGTTGTTGGGATAGACAGCGATGGCGCCGTTGGCTCCGGCAGGGACGATCGCTGCGTTGGCCACGTTGGTTCCGGTCAGGTTGTTCAATGTAGAGACAACGGGCTGCGGTTGGCCAGCGGGCCATACGGTGAGATACCCCAGGCGTTGCCCGCTAGGATGCGCCACGGCCGTCACGTTGAAGGAGTAGGCTGACGGACTGATGCCTCCGGGAATGCAGGAGCTTTCGAGGATGGGGAAGTCTCGCTCGTGCCTGCCCATCAAGTACGGCCCACCAAGATCGCCATTCGCATTGCGCGTGTCGACCACGCGACAGGGTGTCAGCGGATAGAAGGCGAGCGTCGAGTCGCTGGGAGCGGTGAAGTAGCCGTCGATATCTAGAACAACATTGGTGGTGTCGGTCACGTACACGCTGACCGAGCCGTTCATCGCGCCCGCGGGGACGATGGCGGCGTTGGCCTTGATCCGTCCGTCGAGCGAATTCATCAGCGAAACCGTAGGCTGCCCCTGCCCCGTCGGCCAAATCGTTAAGTAACGTAGTCTGCCGTCAGGAACCACCGTGACATTTAACGAGTACGCGACGGCCGTAGACGGAATACCACAGGGATTGTCCCCCTCAGACAGCGGGAACGCGCGGATGGTGCCTCCCGCGATCGCGGGGCCCCCGAAGGTACCGTTCGGATTGCGGGTGTCGACGACGCGACATGGTGTGACCGCCAAGAATTGCGACGGCGGGGGTAGTCCGATTGGCATGATCCCAAACACCGTGCCGCCGCCGAACGATCCGCCATTCACAGTCGTGCCATAGAGAGTGGCAGGATTGTTGAGAGTGCCGGAACTGATGATCACGCCGGCCTGTGGATGCTCACCGTCGTTCGCGCTAAATCCGAAGCTGTATACCGGGCTTTCCCGGCAACATCTGTTTTCTAGGAGTGATAGCTCGAAGACCATGCCTTTCAAGTACACTCCGCCACTCTGCGTGGTGCCATACAGGTTCCCCGAACTATCGAAGACCAGCGTGGCATAGGGATTCTTACCGTCGGAGCCACTGCCGAAGCTATGCAGAAACGTCTCTGTCCAGCCTCCACCGTTGGGCGACACCTCAAACGCTGTTCCAGCGGCGTTTGCTCCGCCATTGACAGTCGTGCCGTACAGGTTGCCGACGTTGTCTAATACCACTCCGCCGTAGGGGTTCTTCCCATCCCCGCTGCCGCCGAAGTTGTACACCGGTGCCTCCCGGCAGCATCTGTTTTCTTGAGGCAACAGCTCGAAGATCGTGCCTCCCGAATTCGTACCGCCATTTGCCGTCGTGCCGTAGAAGTTACCGGCGCCATCCGTGACCAACTCCGACTGAGGATTCCGGCCGTCGTTGCCGTTGCCGAAGTTGTATACCGGTGCTTCCCGGCAGCATCTGTTCTCTTGAGGCGAGAGCTCAAACGCCGTTCCACCGCCGAATGCACCACCGTGCACGGTGGTGCCGTACATATTGCCGGCGCTATCGAAGATCAAGCCGGCAGAGGGGTTCTGCCCATCGCCCGGGCTGTTGCCGAAGTTGTACAGGACTGTCTCTGTGCCGTCCGGGGCTATCTCAAATGCCGTTCCATAACCGTAAATGCCCCCAGCCGACGTAGTGCCAAAAAGATTATTGGACCCGTCCAGGAGCAGCCTCCCGAGTGGCGTTTGCCCATCGTTGCCGTTACCGAAATTGTGCAAAATCGTTTCGCTGCCGTCGGGCGCTACCTTGAACACCGTGCCTTTCCCGTATTGCCCACTTGTCGAGGTGGTGCCATAGAGATTGCCAGCAGCGTCGGAAACCAGCGCCGCAACCGGGTTTTGTCCGTCGTTCCCGTTGCCGAAGTTGTGCACCAGCATGTCCTGCTGCCCAGTGAAGGTCGCCGTTACCGAGAGATTCTGGGTCATGGTGACGTTGCAGGCACCTGTGCCAGTGCAGACTCCTCCGCCCCAGCCAGAGAATATGTTTCCCAAGCTCGGACTGGCATTCAGAGTTGCTTGAGTGTTGCCGGCATAAGTGTGACTGCATGTGCCAGGACAGCTGATGATGCCGTCCGTGCTGGTCACAGTTCCGTTGCCACTGATTGACACGGTCAGACTGAAGAAGTCCTGGTTCTGAGTGAAGGTGGCTGTGACGGATTGAGCCTGTGACATGGTGACCGTGCAGGAACCGGTGCCGCTGCAACCTGCACCGCTCCATCCGGTGAACGTCCACCCTGGAACCGGCGTGGCATTCAGAGTGACAGGCGTACCGGCGGGATACGAATTCGCGCACGTGCCGGGGCAGTTGATAATGTGGTCCGTGCTGGCAACTGTTCCGCTACCGCTGGTCGATACCGTTAATTGAAAAGTCTGCTGGCTGAAGGTGGCCGTGACCGACGTGTTCTGGGTTATGGTTACGGTGCACGACCCGGTCCCGCTGCAGGCGCTCCAGCCCGCGAGGTTCCACCCTGTCGCCGGACTGGCATTGAGGGTCACCATAGCGTTGGCAGGATAAAGATAGCTGCACACACTGGAACAGTTGACGACATGGTCGGTGCTGGTTACAGTGCCACTGCCGCTCACGGCAACGGTCAAGGTATAAGAGGACGCCGAGAGCATGAATACGGTGCCATCATTGTTGGCGCCTCCCTGGTAGGTTGTTCCGTAGAAGTTTCCGTCGCTGGCTTGAATCAGTCCCCCGTCTGGGTACTCTCCGTCCGGACAGCCACTCTGCGTGCAAAATGTGTACAGCGTGGCGAATGAGCCGGTTGAGGAGATCTTGAAGATGGTTCCAGCGTTATTACCGCTCCCCCCGGCTTTCGTCGTTCCGTAAAAGTTTCCGTCTACAGCTAGCACCAGCCCGGCATAAGGATTAGCGCCGTCCGAACCAGAAAATTGGTGTAAAGGGGTCGCTGTGTGCGTCGAAGCGATAAACTGGAAAACCGTTCCATGATTACCGGTCCCGCCACCGTAGGCTGTTCCGTAGAAGTTCCCATCTGTGCCCTGCACCAGGCCCGCCTCAGGGATCTCACCATCTGCGCAGCCACTTAGATGACAAAAGTTGTACAGCGTGTTGAACAAGCCCGCTGTGGTAATACTGAAGATTGTTCCAGGACTCTCATCGCCCGAACCGCTGCTTGTTCCGTAAAAATTCCCATCCGTTGCCAGTACCAGTCCGGCATAAGGGGCCGAGCCATCTGCGCCTCCAGCAAAGCTGTGGAGTGGAGTCAATGAGCCTGTCGGTGTGATCTGGAATACCGTTCCAAATTCGATTCCTCCCGCCAGGGTTGTGCCGTAGAAATTCCCGTCCGCGCCCAGCGCCAGCGGAGCATAAGGACCCGCTCCGTCCGTGCCGCCGGTAAAGCTGTAGAGAGTGGTCAAGATACCCGCCGGAGTAATCTTGAAGACCGTTCCCAAATTGTTGACCCCACCCGAGGTGGTTGTTCCGTAGAAGTTCCCATCCGTGCCTTGCAGCAGCCCGGCCACTGGGAACGAGCCATCCGTGCCGCCGCCGCCGAAACTGTGGAGCGTGGTTACTAAACCTGCGGGAGTGACGTTGAAGACAGTTCCAGCATCGTGGACACCGCCACTGTAGGTCGTTCCGTAAAAGTTGCCGTCACGTCCCTGAACCAGAGACATCAGATCGGGATTGGCGCCGTTGGTACCGTTGAAGCTGGTCAGAGTGGAAAGGGTTTGTGCCGGCGAGGCAATGACTGCACTGGCCCACAGCACGAGCGTTAGGCATATCGCCCGAAATCTTATTGTTGAATTCGAGAAGCGATTGTATGGTTCGCCTCTCTTGCCCATTGTTCGCATTGGGAACTGCTTCGTCATTGCTGTGCCCTCGGGCGGCTTTTCCGCATCAGCATGCTCAGCATCGCTCTATTTGGCGAAGGGATGCACCAACCCGACACGCTCAAGGTTCCAAAGGGAAACGCGGATTTTTAGTGTTATAGCGAATTCTCTCTGGGCGTTGCCCAGCCATGGGCGGCAGTGGTTCACTGACCGGCTTCTGCTCAACCGCTGTCGGCGGGTCCTCGTGGCGTGGTGCTCCGGCATACGGCCCTATCAGGTTCTGGCCAGCCACGGGGCTGACGGCAAGCACCGACGGCCCGTGATACGCCGCAAGCTTCGTGATCAACCCAGCTTGGCCATTCACAATGTTGCCCACGTTGAAAACCTGTACCGCTTCGTCACCAGGAACGAACAGCAGGTTGCCGTCCGGCGACACCGCTATCACCTTGTTGCCGTAGCCATAACTATCGTCTATCGCCGATCCAATCACGCTATAGTTGTTGTGTTGCCGGTCGAAGTTGAATATCCAGATCGGGTTTGGCACAGGGGCGTCAACGTAGTCGTAGGCGAACAGTCGATTGCCGACGACAATAAAGGAATACAACAGCCCGTTGTATGGAGCGTCGTTCGCCACAATGGTTGTAACGAGTGTCGGATTCAGAGGATTGTTGCCGATGTCGAAGACCTTGATGCCATCGCCGCTCGCGGCGTCAAATTGCAACAGCAGCGACTTGCCATCGGGCGAAACGGACATGTTGAACTGTTGATCGGCAACCCCCAGCGTGCTGGTGGAGAGCACAACCGGGTTGCCGCCGTGCACGACATCGAAGATGTCGATGGTATAGGCGCCGGTAATCTCGTCCAACACATTGACGTAGACGTACTTACCGTTTGGTGTTGCCGCTCCCGACCACGGAATATAGATATCCGAACCTAAGTTGCCCGCCAGCGTCTCGATCACACTGTTAAACGTAGGTGAAGACGGGTCGGCGTCGACCATGCTCACGGTGATGTCTTGATACCCGGCCCACTCATACATCACCGACTTGCCGGTCGCAGGATTTAAGGAGGCATCCATCGACTTGTAGCCGAAAATCCGCTGACCTACGACGCTAATGGGAGTCTCGGCGTGCGTCGCCAGATTCAGATCGAGCAGATTGGCCGTGCGTGGAGCGTAGCGATAACCGAAACTGGCAGTGTACAAGTCAGTACCGCCGGCGTTAAAAGCCAGGCCCGCCGGAGCAGCTGGTGGATTAAGACCTACGTTCACCATCGCCCGCTGGCTTGAGTCGTACAATGAGACCGATCCGTTCTCCGTGTTAAGCGAAGCGAACTGATATCGGGTATTGAAAGCAGGGTTCGCCGCGATGTGCACCGCGTTCGGCAAGACTCCGCTCAGATACTGGCGCGAAGCCGGACCGGCAAGATTGGGATTGGTGACAAGAACGTCCTGGTTCGGTCCAGCCGGAGCATTCACCGGCAGAGTGACCTCGAGATCGCGCGGGCTGTTGACGGTGGCGGCTATTGGCAACATGCCACCCACCCGCACCATTGCGCCCGGCTGGAAATCGTCCCCGAAGATGTGCAACGTAATTGGACTGTTGTTGACTGTCCGTCCGCTCACGGCGTGGACCGTGGGTGCAAGCGGCGGCATCGTCGTGGCAATGGTCGCAATTGTCACTGCATTGGTCTGCGCCCCGTTGGCAGCCGTCGTGGTCGCCACGATGGCCTGGTTGGGATTAATCAGCATCTGCGCAGTATCGATGACGATTGCATTTGACTGTGGGCTTTGGCCCGAGTGGAATCCCGACACAACAAGCCGACTACCCGAGGAATTCACTGCCAGTCCTGACTCCCCGAAGAAGTAAGTTGAGAGGTCGACCTCGGTCTGCGGTAGAAGCTGCCCGAAGGTCGGCGATCCGGGATTGAGATCGATCACCACCGCCCCAAAATTGAATTGCGGATCAATCCCCGCCAGGTAGCCGTACGAGGAGTTGGACGACGGAGAAATCGCTATGCCCAACGGATCGTAAGTAATGGCATTGTCCTTCGCCAGTGAGTTGGTTGCAGTGCTGATGAACAGCAGATGGTAAGTTCCATCCGGCTCCGTCTCCGCCATTACGACATACTGCCCGTCCGGGGTGGCTGCGGCATTGGGCTGGCTGCCAGAGGTATAGAAGGGGCCATCGAAAAACCCGGCCGGGATCGGGATGGCACTGGCCTGAAAGGTCTGTAAGTCGACCACGGCAGCCGTCGGAGTATTCGGGTCAGTGTTTTGCGGCGCGATGTAGACCTTCTGTCCCACCACGACTAATGATCCGAGTGGAATGCTGTAGGCCCCAATTCCCAACACCGCACCCAGATGTACCTGCTGTAGCAATTGCAGGCTGGCGGCATCGAAAACATCGAGTTCGTCCAGGTAATTGGGAGCTTCATAATCACTGTTGTCGACCGCCAGTAGATACCGTCCGTCTGGTGTAAAGACCATCGGGCTAGATTCGATAAAGTATCCCAAATTGTGCAGTATTTCGCGCTGAACCGCGAGGTCGATTACCGAAATGTAGTTTCCGCCGGAGACAAATGCCAATCGTTGGTTCGGACCAACCGTCACGCTGCCTTTTCCCAACCCGGCGGTCGTCGTCTCGATCAGGTTGTTGGTAGCCAGATTGTAGGCGCTCAGGCTGCCGTCGACTGCCGTTACCAGATAGGCTTCTTGTGCCATCGCCGCGGACGGCAGCAGCAGTAGCACGAAAACAGTCGTCAGAGAGACCACGATCCTAGACCGGGTCGTGCGGTAGACGAATGGCGAAAACATGGACGATTCCCTCTTCTAAGCAAATCCTGCAATTACATCTACGTTAAGCGGTCCTCTTTCCCATAAGACTGGCGCGCACCCTGGAACTCCAACACATGGTTCGCTCGCCGCCCTTACGGCGCGAAGTAACTGGAGATGTCCAGGATCAACTGTGTCAGCGCTGAGGCGTAGGCATCGATCGAGCCATTGCTGGTGGGCACGATTGCCATGTTGGAAGCAATCGAGCCGTCGATAGCATTCAGCGTTGACACCAAGGGCTGATCTGCTCCATCAGGCCAAAGCGTGAGATAACCGAGCCCTCCCGGCGGTACGACCGTGGCGTTGAATACGTAAGCCTGCGCATTAGCCGGTGGACTACAGGGGCTGTTGATGACATTGACTGTCAGCTCACCCTGGAACGGTTGGCCGTTCCCCACACCACGGGTATCGATCACCCGGCAAGGGGCTATCGGATGGAGTGAGAGTCCGCCCGTACCCGGCGTGCCAAAGTAGCCGTTAATGTCAATGAGAAGATCGGTGGTGTTATTCGGGAAGACGGCGATGGCCCCACTGGTGCCAGCCGGTACGATGGCGGCATTGGCTACGATCGTCCCTGTGGGGTTGTTTAGAGTAGAGACGACTGGCTGCTGCACTCCCACCGGCCAGACCGTGAGGTAGCCTAACTGCTGATGAGCCGGATGGGGCACAGCTGTAACGTTGAAGGAGTACGCCGCCGGCGTCACTCCCGAAGGTATGCAGGAGCTTTCGAGAATGGGGAAATCCCGCTCCTGCCTTGCTTGCAGGAAAGGACCGCCGAGGTCGCCCTCCTGTCCGCGCGTATCGACGATACGGCAGGGCGGCAGCGGATAGAATGCCAGGCTCGAGTCGTTGGCAGGCGCGAAGTACCCGTCGATGTCGATCACTACGTTCGTCGTGTTGGTGACATAGACGCTGACGCCGGCGTCAACCCCGGCGGGGACGATCGCGGCGTTGGCCTTGATGCGGCCATCGGGCGAGTTAAGTAGCGAATCCAACGGTTGCAGCTCGCCTTGGGGCCAGATCGTCAGGTATCCAAGTCTGCCCATCGGAACCACGGTGACATTCAGGGCATAGGCTGCGGCCGTCGCCGGAATGCTGCACGGACCTTGCGGGATCGGGAAATTGCGCACCGTGCCGCCCGTCATGGGCGGCCCGCCAAAGATACCGTTTGCACCCCTGGTATCGACTACACGACACGGTGTTATGTTGATCAGTTGCATGCTGGTACCGCCGCCGATCACTGAGACCGTGTCGTCGAGAATGTTGGTGACATAAATGGTATTGGTGGTTGAGTTGACGACAGGGTTCTCCGCACCATCGCCTACGGCAACTGGCACGATGGAGTTGTTGGTGCCATCAATCGCGTTTACATTGCCGGCACTGGAGCAACTCGGGTCGGTGCCACAGTAGTTGGGAACATAGATCTTATTGGTGGTGGCATTGACCGCGACATTCCAGGGAAAGTAGCCGCTGGTGATCTCGCTGGCGGTGTTATTTGAGCCGTCGATGATGGTGATCGTCCCGATGCTTGCGCAGGTAACGTCATCGCCGCAGAAATTCGGGACATAGATCTTGTTAGAAGCCGAATTAACCGCCAGATTGTACGGGAAGAAACCCACGTTGACGGTCGCCGTAGCATTGGTGTTGCCATCAATCACTGTCACAGTACCGGCGCTGCTACAGGACACATCCGTGCCGCAATTGTTCGCTACATAGATCTTGTTGGTGAGGGAATCCAGGTCGACGAATATCGGAAAGTAGCCGGCCTGCACCGTAGAGATGCTGTTGTTGTTATTGGCATCAATGACAGAAACAGTTCCGACGCTGCCGCAGGTGCGATCGTTGCCACACTCGTTGACAACATAGATCTTATTCGTGGTTGCATTGACCGCCACGCTCACGGGAAACCAGCCGACATTAAGAGTCGAGGTCTGATTGGTGTTCCCATCGATGACGGTCACCGTACCCACGCTGGCACAACTGGAATCACTACCGCATCGATTGGCAACATAAATCTTGTTGGTGGCCGCGTTCACCGCCAGCGCCTCCGGAAAATATCCGACATTGACGTTCGTCGTGTTGTTAGTAACTCCGTCAATGACGGTAACCGTGCCGATACTCGCGCAGTTAACATCGCCGCCGCAATTGTTCACCACGTAGATCTTGTTGGTTGCCGAGTTGACGACCACCGCGAGGGGGTAGACTCCGACATTTACCGCGGCAGTGTTATTCGTAGCCCCATCGACAACGGTTACGGTTCCCGCGCTGGGGCAGGGGGGGGTCTGGCTGCAGGTGAGGTTGCTTACATAAATCTTGTTCGTGA
Organism: uncultured Acidobacteriaceae bacterium; assembly: GCA_963819055.1. Lineage (GTDB taxonomy): Bacteria > Acidobacteriota > Terriglobia > Terriglobales > Acidobacteriaceae > Bog-257. Next base: position 68,470 of record CAWFUT010000036.1, read on the forward strand.
CTTGATTGACCGCAATGCCAAACGGTTGCATGCCGGTCGGCAGCGTCGCCGTGACCACCTGCCCAAGCGTCGGCACCGCGAAAGCACTTAACAAAAGGAGGAGAGTCCAGGAAGGCCTGGCGGACGAAGTCGGCATCTTGTACTCCTGGGATGTCTTGTCGAATTGCGGCGGATACTACCACGATCCTGCTTCAGGGGCAATTGAAATATCCGAGTTATTGTATGTCTGAGTAGAAAGGCATACCTTGTGTAGTCGAAGAAACTCAATTCTTACGGAACTCCGAAGACAGCGACCTCATTACGAACCAAGAAGGAATTTTGCGCATAACATCTTTAAGGCTAGGTTGATATGTATTAATTAGCGCTATAGTTCCGCTGCACTAGGGTGGGAGGGACGCCTGGCCTTTACCGGGATAGTTTGGCCGCAGGCATATTCCCTTCCAATAATTGGCGAGCCTGGAGGGGAAGTAACTCTAGGAATGAATTCCCTCAGTTTCTCCAGAATGGCTGAAATAGGCTAGGCTTTCAGCACTTCCGAGGTAGTGGATCTAGTGTGCGCCTGCCTAACTTTCGGGACAGAATCTTCAGTTTTACCGGTGTAGCTGAAACAGGTTAGGCTCGTAGGCGGCCTTGGAAAAGTGGTTGAGTCCTGGTAGTCCGGGGGCATATCTCCAACAACTCCTAAGTACACAGAAGCTGTTAGTGCTTTGGGGCACTGGATCGGCTGGATCGCCTAGTAATTGCGCTCTTCGGCAATCGCGGAACAGCCTGAACGCCCGCCCAGAGCGTTGCGATGGTTTGCTCGACCACGAGAGTCTGGTCAGGCAAATCAGGCACAACCCCTTGGATGACCATGAGCGTGGCCAGGCCGAGGATCGTGTACCACCAGGTGTGAGCTACGACTATGTCACCCTTACTTGGCAATCCTTCATCCCTGGCAACATCGAAAAAGAGCTGTACGAAACGTTGGAACAGAGGCGTGCCAATGTCGTTGATGTATTGTCCAGCGCGAATGCCGTTGCGGTTCTCCGGCCCGAAGAAGACGTTGCGAAACTGCTGTGGATGGGCAGTGCAGAACTGAATCAAGCCGCGTGAAGTCGCAAAAAGACGCTCTTTCGGTGCAAGATGTTTAGCGGTAATCGCGTCGAAGTTCTGAATCAGCTGTCCGATCGTCTGGCGGCTCAGTTCGGCAAGAATATGCCATTTGTCGGGGAAATGCTGATAAATCACGGCGTGCGTATAGCCGATCTCTTTAGCGATCGCGCGAAGCGTCACGGCTTCGTAGCCGCGATCGGCAAACATTTTGCTGGCAGCCGCGAGGATCTCGCCCCGCAGCCTCTCCTTGCGCTCTACCCGGCGACTTGGTGATGTAGATGTCACTTCTATAGCTTAGTCCCTTTTAACGATTTTTGCGACCGCCTGTTGACTTATAACCATTGGTTGTAAAAGCGCCAGTCCTCTTATGGCGCCAGCGGTGGACGCGTTCCCAGATTGTAACCAACGATTAATTTGCAACCAATGGTTTGTATGAGCGTCTAACCTTCAGATCGCGCATTGGGATGGGCGGCCATATACGAGGCAAGAGGAGGATGCAATGAAAGTTCCAGTGGATTGCGTCAGGCCGTGACCGTGACGACCACGCAGCAAGGCCTCCGGAGGATCAACCACCTCTCGCACCCAGGCCATCCGATCGGCTGTGGAAAGGCCCGTAACGATTCATGCGACAGATAACTGTGGACATTCACAGGACTAGCGGAGGGCTAGCTGCGCAACTAACAAGCTCTGGCGTTCGCACAGAGCATCACCTTCGCTCTAACAAGGAGAAAACGAGTATGTATTTAGTCATGGGCATTACTGGACAAGTTGGGGGCGCCACCGCACGGCATCTGCTGCAGCAAGGCAAACAGGTGCGAGCACTTGTGCGCAATCGCGAGAAAGCGGCGAAGTGGGCAGACCAAAGCGTGGAGTTGGTGGATGGAGACTGGAACGATGCGACAGCCATAGCGGCGGCGCTCAAAGGTGTTGAGGGCGCATTTGTTATGTTGCCGGCTGTATGGGCACCCTCGCCTGATTACCGAGAAGCAAAGGGCGTGATTGCGAACTATGTCGAGGCGCTGACCAAGGTAGTGCCCCCGCGGGTGGTAGCGCTCTCATCGATGGGCGCGAATAGAACAAGCGGGGTGGGGATGATCACGGCCTTATCACTCTTGGAGCAAGGTTTTCGCAGCCTGCCATCTCCGGTCGCATTTGTGCGTGCAGGCGGCTTTTTCGAGAACTTTCTTTTCGGCTTACAGGCCGCCCAAGGCGGAACACTACCGGTCTTCTACAACCCTACCAACCGGAAATCGACAATGGTCGCGTCAGACGACATCGGTGCAGAGGTGGCAACGTTTCTGACCGGGCCGTCGTGGTCAGGGCATCGCGTCATCGAGCTGGGTTCGATGGTAAGCGCGGATGAAGTGGCCGGACAATTGGGTGAAGTCCTGGGACTCGACGTAAAGGCCTTTGCAGTCCCGCGCGCAGGCTGGGCGGAGGCGTTCGAGCAGTTCGGCGTCCCGAAGGGCCACACCGGAGCTGCCGAAGAAATGTTTGAGAGCGTTAACGCGGGATGGATGGACCTCGGAATCGCAGGTACGGAGCACGTAGCGGGTACGACCTCCGCACGCGATGTGTTTGCGGCTGCACAAAACGTCGTCAAGGCGTAAATCCGGGGCAAGCTGAATCAGCCCGTTCCCTGGGAACGGCGGCTCTATCGTCAAGAAGATCGAGCGCAAACATCATAGTTCTTGTTTTCAACGGGCGGAACCGGACGGCAGATCGCCCGGTTCCGTGCTGCCGAAAGGCCATCCCATCGTGGCCCCGGTTCGCTCGAAGGCGGGCGCCGATCCGCGCGGAGCTGACACGATGTTTGTGACGAGTACAAGGGCCCGCTTATCGCAGAACGATTTAAACCGGAAGAAGAGGATCGCTTCTAATATGAAAGCTGTACACGCAACAGACAAACCCGCGCGGGCAGGTCGAGTAACGCAAATAGCCGCGATGGTAATAACCGGCCTTGTCGCCATCATCTGGGTGTACTTCGGAAGGTTATATCTAATTCACGACCCCAACGAATGGAGGATCGCCAATCAGCAGCTCGGATACCCGCTCTATATCATCCCTCTGATTGGCGTGACCCACATCCTTGGTGGCCTGGGCCTTCTGATTCCCAATGTGCCTCGATTGACTGAGTGGATTTATGCTGGTCTCGCAATCAATCTTTTACTCGTGTTCTATTCACAACTGCATGGCGGAGGCAGTACCTGGGATAAATTCGATCCGATTCTGGTCATGGCGTTCATCATTGCTTCGTATGTATTAAGACACTGCATGCGCGCAAACAAGTGGTCGATATGAAGAACACGCTCGGCGGGCGGTTTTACTTTTTCCAGGCGTGTCGCAGAGGCCTAACGATGGTCCGGCCCGCCGCTCATCCGAAGCCCTAAACGGACAAGTCGTCCGTCGCTCAGTAGTAGATCGTCCAACGACCGCCGCCTATTGCGGGATTAGCGCTTGCTGGGCAGCGTTGAAGTACGACACGATGTTGCGCGCGAACACCAGATTGATATCGTTGTTGTTGACGAACGGCGCTCCTGGATATTGAGCCTGGAGAAACTGGATCAGCACCTCCGGATCGCCGATCGGGAATGTATCGAGCAAGCTCATCGCCTTGTAGACCTGCACGTCGGCGAACGTTTCGGCGTTGGTGTTGAGCTGCGGCCACTGCAGGATGCCTTGCGCCAGCACATAGCCTTGCACCTGGTTCACTCCGGGCGCCGAGTGCTGGGCCGTCGCGACCGTAAACCCGGCATAATCGCCCGATTGCAGGAACGGTCCGAGCCCGCTCACGGTCGGCTCCGACGTCATGTTCACACTCATGCCGGAAACCAGATAGTAGCGCCATTCGTCGCCGGGATGTCCGAACAGATCGTAATCGCCGGAGAGATCACACGCGCTCTGATCGTATCCCGAGGGTGGCTGGACGTAATACATCACGCTGCCGTCCGGAGAGGCGACGTAGTCCGACTGCAGAGAGTGGTAGGTCTGGCCGTCGTAATACTGAATCGGATTGCCATTTACGTCCTGATAGACCGTTATGCCAAACCGGGCGGCCACGTTGACGGTGAGACCGTTCGGGTCGGTGTACACGCTGTAGAGTGTGCTGCCCCCGGCCGGGTCGGCAACGTCCATCACCTTGGTCGATCCGGCCGACACCTGTGGAGACATCAGCACGGTATTGAGCCCGAGCGCCGAGGTGAGCAATTTGCCGAGCAGCTGCGCGTTGTTGGAATCGCCCCAGTTGACCACCGAGGCTGTCCCCTTCACGATATCGAACGGAATGACATTGTTCGGCAGAGTGCTTCCGCCCTTGCCGGTGGCGGTCGGGGCGGCCAGCACGATGTTGGCCTCAATGTCGTTGGCGGGATTGTGCGCCGGGCGCGATCCTGGTGCGCTGATGTCCATGTAGAGAAAGTCGGTCGGAGGATTAAGGACCGGCACGGCCATCAGCGGTTCGATTTGCGGTACGACGACCGCGGCGGACGAAACCGGCGGAAGGAAGCGTTCGCAGTAGGTGACGCGATAGAACAGCCGCCACGGGATCGAAACGTTGCCCTCAGCCGATCGCATGGCGGCGGCATCGGTGTCCTGGCTGTTATCCAACCACACCCGGTCGACGACGGTGCTCCAGAAGTCGTCGGCGTTCTGCTGCGCAGGTTGCAGGAAGAAGGCCAGCGTGCGGAAGAGCTTAATCTTGCCCGGCCGATCGTAGGGCTCGAGTGCGCCGCTCAAGCCGTCGGCGTTGCCCGTGAAGTAAGCCGGCTGCGGCTGGACGTAGTCGCGGCTGCTATCGATGTTGTCGGATTGCGGCAGGCCCGCGCCCGACGTCACCGAGGGAACGATGTTATAGACCAAGCCATCGGAGCCGATCACCAGATTCAAGCCACTTTGATTATTGGGATTGAACATCGAGTTGTTGTTCAGCACGAAGTGCGCGTCGTTATTGCAGGCGTAGCGCATCTGCGTATCGGTTTCGAGGCCGTCGAATGAGGCGGCGATGTCGAAGGCGGACGACGCTGCAGTGCTGTAGATGTACTTGATCGTCTCCTTGGATGAGGTCTTCGAACCATACGTGTATTCCGCGAGGATGGCAGCAAAGATCAGCTTGAGATTGAAGATCGTGCTGTCTATGTGGCTGGTGTTGGTCGAAGTCGCGTAGACCTCCTCGTATGAGGTGGCAAACGTGTGTTTCACCTCCTGGGTTCCGCCGCGCGATGACCAGACATATTCGTTGTAGAAGTCGAGTCCGGGGGTCAGCGTCGGATCGGTTGCACTACCCTGCTTGTTATAGGCCGTTTGGTAGAGCGCGAGTGCGTTGAAGGCTTGCTGGTCGATTTGTTTTTTGACCTTGTAGGCTTCAATGACGCGCATGTAGCTGGCGTCATGGCCGACTTCTCCCGGCGAGAAGTTACCATCGTACAGTACCTGCATTTGACCGGTTGAAGTCGCGTAAGTTTCGGCGCCAGTCGGCAGGGTCGCGGGATTGTAGACGTAGCCGACCACGCCGTCGAGGCACCCCGGCCGCAGGTACTTGCTGCTCATCCGGAACGAGACGATGTTCAGGTCGCGCGGAATCTGCGCATTGGGAACGCGCACGAATCCGTAGACCGTGTTGCTCTGCACCAGCGTCTGCTGGTAAACGTCGAGGGTTTGCGAGGTGACGAAGGCTTCGCCATAGGGCGAGGGGAGGAACATGCGAGCCCCGAACTTCTCGTCGGTCGGCGCTTTCGGCAGTGCGGCCGGCGGATTAGAAGCGGTGAAGCCACCGAGGTTCGGATTGGGCAGAATGGCGGTCTTCGAGCTGGGGTTGCCGGGCGTCTCGCTCGGCGTCGTGAGCGTGTTGATGCTCGCCATGAACTGATCGCCGGTGATGGGGGCGTACGTTCCTTGCAGCTTGACGACATAGCGGTTGGTCTCGTCGAGCTTAGTGCTGGAGGTCTCTTCGTTGTCCGTCCCCGTGCCGCTGATGTCGGTGCTCGGCTGGGAAGCGTTGAGCTTGATTTCAAACAGCGCCTTTTCGAGCGCGACACCGATGCCGAACGGTGCGATCGCTTCACCGCATCCGAACTCAATGCCTACTCCGATGTTCTGATCGGTGATGTTGTCGTCGGTCGAGTCGTCAGTGTTGCGGTACCGCAGCGTCGCTGACGTCCCGGCAGTCAAGGTAATCGAGGTCGCGCCAGGATAGATCGTGTTCGGCTCGAGGAAAGTTGTTCCTGGCTTGTTGGTCATGTTGGCGGCTGGGCAAGGGGGCGCGCCTTCGATGTAGCCGATCAGCTGCACATCGCCCTGTTCCTGGGAGACCCAGGTGAGAACCAGATCGCCGACCTTCTTGCCTGCATAAAGCGTAAGCACATGATTTTTGATATAGACGTAGGCTTCGTTGATCTCGCCGGCCAGGCTGGTGGTCAGGTTGTTGAGCGTTACCGAGTAGGTCGTCAGCTCGGGCACAGTGTCGCAGACGGTCAGCGCGATACCGGGCGGCGTGTAGAGATTAGGCGTAATCAGCGGCCCGCAGCGTCCCACGGCCGGACATCCGGCCAGATCGAGTGAGGCGTTGGAGAAGTTCAAGTCCACTGCCGCGCCGTTGGTAACGCCGATATCGTCGATAAATTTGTTGAGCGGAAGGATCGGGGCGTTGATGGCCTGCACTTCGAACGACCCACTCAAGTAGACGGCGAGATCAGGCTCATTCGACGGAATCAAGCGGCCGAACATGTCGTCAACGACCTGGTACGCCTGGCGCACGACCTGCCACAGGCTGATCTCCTGCAGCCGGTAGGTGCCGGCATTGAAGAGCAGCAACGAACTGCCGGGATAGGCGAACATTCCCGATTGCGGGTTGGCCACCTTGGTCAACGTCATCTCGTAGCCGTTGACGTAGAGACTGGTGCCTTCAACTTCAAAACCGCTGAGCGGCACCAGATAGCTCGCCGACTGGTTGGTCGAAATCGCGATCGAGTTGGCGTCGAGCGGGTTGTTGACGACGCCGTTGGGATCGTACTGCGCCTGCCAATAGCCGACGATACCGGCTTTGAGCAGATCGGCGCTGCTGGCATCGGCGATGTTGACGTCGCCGCTGTCGGTGCGAATGCCGTCTCGCCGAATCGCGCCGTTGAAAAGATACAGCGTGCGCACGTTGATCACGCCGGTAGCAGTCGGCGGAATCGGCTGGCCGACGTCGTCGTAGGCATAGCCGATCAAGAGGTGGGCCGAGCCGGTCGAGTTGACGAGCACGCCGGCTTGCGATGCCGAGTCGGGCGTCGATGTCCACTGCCAATTGCCGAAGCCCCCATCGGCGCTGACTGTACGCACGGCGATGTCGATGGTGTACGAGTCGGATTGCGCCGTGCCGAGGTTTTGGATGAACTGCGACGTTCTCGTCGTCGCGCCCGCGCCGGCCGGTTGAATCCCGGAGACGTTGATACCACCGCCGCCAACAGATCCGGAGGCGGTGAAGCCTCCGTTGGCGGCTTTGCCTAGATCGGTGAGATCGAAAGGCGGTGTATACGGGTCGGGGTCGGGATCTCCGCCAGGGCTCGACGACGGCGTCGACGTGCGTTTGACGATGATCAGCTCGTAGAATGTGTCGGCTTGGAGCACGGCTTGGCCCGTATACGCCTTGGTGACTTTTCCCTCGCCGTTGGTGAATTCCAGGCTGACTGCCGCATTCTCCACCGTCACCCGGTACGACATGCTGAGCTCCGGCGGGGTTACGTCGGAACCGGTGCCCTTGTAGAGCAGGCCCTGTTTGGTGTTCACATCGGACGCGCTGAAGGTCATCGCGATGCTGAAATCGCGGCCGAAGTCGTAGTTCGTCGCCTGTTTCACTTCGAAGCCGGCGCCGTCGCACAGCATTGCATAAGGCTGTTCATACGTCAGCGCCACGTGACGCCAGCCCGAGGAGAACACTGGCGGGGTAGCGGTGGCAGACATGACCACGCCGTTGATCGCGACTAAGACGTTCGATTCGATCAGCAATTCCTGGAAGACGATATCCACGTAGTAAACCAGCGCGCTGCTGCTGCTGGCGGCGTAGGTGAAGGGATGATAGTCGCCGAAGAACCACAGCGGCAGCGAATGCCAGAACTCGACGCTGAAATCGCCCTGAACGGCGATCAGCGAATCGATGGCTTCGGCGGTCGAGGTCACCGGCGTCTTGTAGGCGGCCGAGAAGCTTTCGAGCGGCGTAGCCGTTTCGGCGACGCTGGTGGTGAACGCGTTGTAGCCTCCGGTTTCGAAGGTGAGAGGAGAGTAATCGGCCGGCGCGACAAATGCGAACCTGCCCGATTGCATGAAGCTCGGCAGCAACTGCGGCACGTCGACCTTGACGACGTTCGCGTTGTTGCCTTTGGTATAGACGATGTCATAGAGCGTAATGTTGTTGTTCGAGTCGGTCACTTGGAATTGAAAGACCCCAAGACTCGACTGCAAAACATTGAGCGGCTGCGAGCCGAAACCGTAGACCACCCCGAACTGCACTTCGCTCTTCGTCACCGCGGTGGCGGCCCACATCGTTCCGGGATTGATCCCGGCCGGCGTGGCCGCACCGGCGGTGGTGCCATCGGTGACCAGGTAGGTCGATCCGGCAATGTCGAAAGCGGCGAGCTGCTGCTGGGTGCTGGCCGGTTGCGCCACGTAGACGGTGTAGGATTTTTGGACCGCTTCGTAGGTACCCAACGACTTGATTAAGGTGTAGAGCACGTTCTTGTAGGTGAAGAAATCGGAATTGCCCGACTCCGGCGTGCCGGCATAGAGATAGAGCGTTACGCCGGCGGCAGTGACCGTGCCAATGGGAGCGGTCGTTCCCGGATAGCTGCCGGCGGCAGGCGGCGTCTTGCTGATGGTGAAGATCAGGCTGGAGTCGAGCTTGAAGGTGAGCCCCGGCTGCGCGATCGGATAGGTCTTGGTTCCGACGATTGTCAACAGATTGTGCAGCGTGTCCTCGACATAGGCGTAGACCAAACCGTTGAGCGTAAAAGTCGAATTGGGGACGGGATGCCCGCCGACAACGGTGACATCGGTCGCGAGCGGTGAGACGTTGTTGTTGCCGACAATCGCGTGCGGCGTGCGATTGGTGTCAATGACGTAGTTGTAACCGTTGATCGAGAACATCGTTGGGTTGGAAATGAGCGGGAAAGGCCGCTTGTCGTTGTCGCTGACAACCAGAGCAACGGAATCGAAGGTGTAGATGGCGCTGCCGATAAAGAACGTCGGCGCAGCATAGACGGTGAATTGGCCGACGACCGAGGCGGCATCATAGATGTTCAAGTCGGCAAAGATAAACTTCGCCCGGGTAGTGTCGAACGGATTGGTCAGCGTGAAGGCGGAGTTGACGATCGGAATTGCGGGTTGACCCTGGCCGAGCAGCGAGCCAGTGGACGTGCTGTTGTAGGTGATCACGTAAACGTCGTCGTCGACCAGCAGCAAGTCCTGGCTCGGCTTGACCGTGAAATCGGCCACGACCGCGCTGGGCTGGTCGTCGCCATCGAGCTGCAGGGTGTAGGTGACCGCCGGATCGGAGAGCTGGAAGGTATTGGCCGAGAGGAATTTCTTGGGCGCGGCTCCAGCTCCTACGACAAAACAAGAAGAGTAGTCGGCTCCGGCCGGCGTTCCCGTAATCGTATAAAGGTTGCCGTTAATCTCGAACGAGTTCCGATCGATCGGAATCGCGGGCGCGCCGGAGGCCGGTTCGACCTCGTCGATGTGGACGGTAAACATGTCGGAGCCAACGGTGGCCACGCCCGCGCTGACCTCTGCCCCGGAGACTACCGGAAAGACCACGCTGACGTCGCTGTAGTGAATAAGATAGGTCTTGCCGTCGGCCGGAACGAAACCGTAGGCCGTGGTTTCGGGAAGATACGAGAGCGCCTCGACGCGGTTGTCGGTTTCGTCGATGTAGAAGGTGATGCCGCTGAGGGCATCCGTGAAGAAGTGGTTGGTGTAGAGGAAAACGGCGGTGATTGGGTTGTTCCCGCTGTCATCGAAGGTGACGGTCACCCCGCCGATGGTGTCGGTGAAGCTGAGCTGAGAGCCGACCAGCGTCGCGGGGAATGAGTTAACTGGGACACGGTTGTCGCTGACCGTACCTGCTCCGACGGTGTAGGTGACGTTCAGGCCATTAAACGAGACGGTGAACTGCTTGCTCGCTGCATTGTACTTGAGGCCGGCCGGCTGGATGCTCGCGCGCGCCGTGGTGGTGTTGAGTGCGTACACGGAAGCGCCCAGGGTCAAGGTTTGATTCGGTTCGGTGCCGCTTAGCTTCGCTTGATTCGTCGCCTTGACGACGTTGACGGCGTTGATCGTATAGACGACGTTACCGTCGGCCGAGAACTCGTCATCGCCGGAGATGACATAGCCTTTGACAACGCTGCCGCCCTGTACGGTGTAGGCGAGGCTCGAGAGCGGATCCGTGCGCGGAACGATGAAGCGTCCGTTCACCATTTGCCAGTACGGTCCGGCCGCGGCGTTCGAGTAGGCGACCGGCACGTTCACCAGGTATGTCGTGGTCCCGGCGGCGAACTGGTTGTTGACGATGGGATAGATCGCAGATGTGGCTTCGTTGTCGACGGCTAAGCTCACCCCGGTGCTGACGGCGACGTTGGCCACGAACGTATTGGTTGAGCCGGGCGCCGGATACGGCGAGACGGCGTTGTTGGAATCGACGAACGTCACCTTGCCGGCGTCGACCAGGCACGTGTAGGTGATCTTGGTTACCGGATCGACGAAATAGCCGCCGGTGAGCGCGCCACCGCTGGCGGTGAGCGTGGGCATCGGTGTCGAGGCGAAGGTGATTGCGGCAACGCTTACGTTGCTGCCAACGATCGTGATGGTGTAGATGAGCGGAATCGCAAACTGGCCTCCGCTGATCGGAAAGACACTGTAGATGTCGCCGCTCGCTGTGCCGGTGTCGGCAACTGCCACGTTGATGAAGTACGTCGGTCCGCCGGGAACTTCAAAATACGCGCCCTGTCCGAGGTTACTGAAGATCTCATAGCTGTTGCCCTCATTGACCGCGGTGTTGCCGCTGAGGGTGTAAGTCTTGCCCGTGTTGGAATCCGTAAAAGAGTTGCCGCTGATCGCGTAGTAGTGAATTCCATCGAAGGCGGCGACATCGCTCGCGCGCCCGAAGAAAATCGTTTTGGTGCCGAAGGCAAACTGATTTGGCGAGAGCGGGCCGCCCGGGTTGACGAGATAAGTCTTCGAGGAGCCGGCGGCGATGGCGACGCCGTCATTGCGCAGCGTATAGGTGAGCCCCGACGCCGTGAACTGCGGCGGCGAACCGGAGATCAGGTGAAAGGCGGTGCCGTCGAAGGCGGCGAGATCGTTGACCGTGTAGGTCGTACCTCCATCGGTGAAGGTGGCGCGCGTGTAGGGCGGCGCGCCCGTGAGCGACAGCGGCGGCGGCAGCGCGACCGTGCCGTCGAGCCCGATGTCGTAGGTGATCGCACCGTCGGTGAAGCTGCGATAGACGAGGATCGGATAGGGGATGCCGTCGCCGACGACGGTGGTGTCGCCTATCGAGTAGACGACGTTGCCCACCGTGAAGGTCGTGTCGTTCGGTTCAGTGGTAACGGTAAAGCTGCGTCCGGCGGTCGAGATGGTGTAGGTGAAGCCGGCGGTGGTGAGCGGATAGGCCGTGCCGTTGCCGACAATCTGCCCGTTGAGCGTGTCGAGCTGATAGACGTAGTTCTCGATCACGACGACATTGCCTTGCACGATGTTGTACTGGCCGGAAACGGTCGCGCCGTTGAGCGAGTTCTGCTTGAGCGCGATCGTGTACTGAACGCCGTTAATCGAGAATTGCGTGTTGCCGGCGGTCATGGGATAGGTATTGCCACCGCCGACTACGGCATTGGGCTGGACATTGGTGTTGATGATATAGATCTTGCCGTTGAGCGAGAACTGGTAGGGGTTGACGGGATAGGTTTGACCGTTGCCGGTGACGCTCACATACGCGCCCGAGGCGAGATCGAAGGTATAGAAGTTGCCGCCGATGGTGAACATCTGCGGCGCTGTCATCAGGGCGTAGCTGGCGGGCGTACCCAAAGTGGACGCGGAGTACGGGAACATCGGAACGCCGTTGACGGTGTAACTCTGGTTGGAGAAGCCGACCACGTACCCGTAGTTGCTGGCGGAGACGAAGGTCGAGCCAGTCGCGACCGAAACCTTGGTGACGGTCGCACCTTGCTTGACGGTGACGGTGCCGTGCACCGGATCGTAGGCGTAGGTGCGTCCGGGCGGTCCGAGCACGAACCCGCCGAGGCCGCCGGAATTGTTGAAGACGTCGATGGTGGCAGCGGCCCCGCCTGCGGCGACGGAAAACGGCGTCAGCGCAAGCGGCGAGGGAGCCTGGCCGCCGGCCGGTGCGTCGGTGGAGGCATAGGTGACGGTGTAGGCGCCGGCGGCGAGCGGATTGAAGGTGAACGTGGTGTGGTCGACCGTGACGTGCGCGTTGTCAGGGTCGAAGAGATAACTCTTCCCGCCGACAACGAGCGTATAGCGCGAGGTGACGCCGTCGCTCAGCGTGGTGCTGAGATTCACCGTGTAGGTGTTGTTGTTGAGCGTGAATTTTGGCAGCGTGACGACCGCGACAACCGCATTGGCCGAATCGGTCGTGTCGATGAAGTACTGACCGCCGCTCACCGTCGCGGTCTTGTTGGTCGAATCGACGATCGCGTTGGTGAGTGCGTTGAAGGTGTAATACACGCCGTTGTCGCCGCCGGTTCCCTGGAAGACCGCGCTGAACGGCGTGGCAATCATCGCCCCCAACCCATCGCCACCGAAGGTCCCCGTGAGGTAGGACTTCAAGTCTTTCGACTGCACGGTAGTGGACGGCCGCTGGCGGTCGAGGCCGTGCGCGAGCGAACCATAAAACGGCAGCGCCTTGCCCGTCTTCGGGTTGATAGGCGTGCTGCTGGTGGAGCCGGCAATCGCGTAGGCGCTCGCGCCGGAGTAGATCTGCGCAATGGTCACGGGCTGCCGGTTGACGCCAACCACGTTGAGCGCGTAGCCGTTGAAACCGGGCGGGCCGACAATTGGCGCTGCCTGCACTTCGCCGCCGACCGCCTGGATCGGCAGAAATGCGGGCGGCTGACCGGGCGTCGACGGTCCGAAAGCCGCATAGATCAATGTCGAGAGCTTGTTGATCTGCGCCACCAGGTCCTGCGGGTTCACGTTATTCGGCGTTTCGGGAAGGATCGGCGTCGCGCTCAGGTTGGCGGGCGTGCCGAGCGTGACCTTCAGCGTGAAGGTATTGGTTTCGATGATGCCGCCGTTGAGCGAGTAGAGCGCGTAAGCGTAGAGCTCGTTGTAGTTGCCGTCGGAATCAACGAAGTATTGCGCGATCTTGGTGCCGGTGCCGGAGCCGTCGTCCACAAGACACATCGCATAGCCGAGATCGATCAGCTCGAACTGCGCGTTCTTGAGCGTGGCGTAGTGATCGCGCGAGAAGATAAAGAAGTCGTACTTGGCGGGCAGTCCGTAGAGTGCCGGGAAGCTGGGTGCACCCGGATTGGTGCCGATCGACGCGACGTCGCGGTCGGCTTTCTTGCTGAGGAAGATCGAACCGGTGACCCCATTTTGCAAGTGCAGGTTGGCCGAGACCACCGAGCCGTAGGTGTCCATCAAGCCGAGTTGCTGCGGGCGCACGTCATTTTGCAGGCTGAGGATGAGCGAGCGCGTGCGGTTGGTAAACGCCGGATCGGCGATGGACGGCGGAACATTGGCAATGTAGTCCGGTAGGCCCGGACCGGTGAACGTATCGTAGACCAGGCTCCAGAACTGGCGCGGCAGGCTGACGTCTGTGTCATAGAGGGCAACGTCCCAGCCGAAGACATCGGCGATTTGTTCGAGCAGCGGCACCTGCGAGCGCAGGACGTCGTTGACGTCGAAGTGGTCGGGGCTTGAGAACGTGTAGCCGGCGGCGCCGAGATAGCCATTGAGGAAGACCACGCCTTTGGTCGAAGCGCCGGGATCGTACGGGTCGAGCGTACCGAGATCGTTGTTGTCGTAGTCGAAAAGCACGGCGACGAGCATGTTGACGCCCGACGAAACTGCCGAAACAAAACTCGAGGCGGTTTGATCGTAGGCCTGGTTCGAGGTGATGCCCGATTCCTCGACGTTGTAGGCGACGCCTGAAACCGAGACGAAGCTGTTGACCGACATGCCCAGGTAGCTCGTGCTGGTGGGCGTTGTCACCGGCCGATTGTGCAAGGAGTAGACGATGTTCGGGCGGTCCATGCCGATGCCGGGCGGCAGGATCTGCTGCGCGCAGATGTTCGAAGGCGGATTACGCAACGGCTGCAAGTTGGCCGAGCGCCAGCAGATGCCTTCCTGAATTTGCCCGTTGGTGAGCGCGAGAATCTGCTGTTTCGGGATCAGGGGATACTTGTGCGCCAGATCATTGGGGGTGAACAGTACGACCAGCGGATCGTAGACGTACTGCAGCTTCTGCAAACTGAGTACCGGCTTACCTTCGGCGTCGAGGTTGTAGCCGTCGGAATAGGTTTTGCCATTCACCGTTTCGCCCGGCTGCGCCACGATTTCGGGGTAGACAAACGTCCAGATCTGCTGCCCGAGGAAGTTCGAAAGATCTGCAACGAAGCTCTTGGTCGCGTCAATCTCCGGTATCGGGATGAAAATCGTGGGTGCATAAAACGGAGCGCCGGTGATGCCGGTGAAGTCGAGCGTGTCGAGGCTGTCGACCAGCGTAGTCGGAGTGTAGGACGCGCCGAAGAACGACAGACCGCTGCGCTGATAGCGAGCCCCCTGCGCCAGCTTCAGGTAGCCGGTGCTGCCGGGTACGAACGTGTCGATCAGGAAGCCGGAGACGGCGCCGTTTCCGCCGACATAGCCCAGAGCCTCGATGTTGGCGACCGCACGAACCAGGTAAACCAGGTTGTTGTAGGGAATCACGGCAAACTGCGCGATCGGCTGATTGTTTTGATCCACGGTGAAGAAACCGCCGGTGTCGGTAATGCCGGCTCCGGCGGCGACCGCGATGTCGCCGATGTCCGTGACCGTCGCGCTGGCTTCACCGACGACGTAGCACTCGGTGGGAAACTGCAGAGGCTGGCTCTTGGTGATTTGCAGGTCGGTGGTGCCGGCCGTGGCGTTAATGGAGAAGTTCACATATTGCGCGCTGTTGTTTGCAATGGTGACCGCGACGACATAGGGAGTGTTGGCGACCGAGAACGTCTTGGCCGACTCGTACTGCCTGTCGGCAAAGGTGTAGGTGAGTTTGAACATGTGGGCCGGTTGGCGTTTGTCGACGTCGAAGTCTGCATCCAGCTGGAACGGCACCAGATCGCCGCCGCCAAAGGCCATGTAGGCAGCGCTGCGCGTAGCGTGGGTGGACTGCATCAGGTGACAGTCCGCGCTCCAGTTTTTTCGACGGCAGACAAAGTAGGCTGGCGGTGCAGGCAACGGGTGGTACACGATCAGCGACTCATCAAATTTGAAGGCGCTGTGCGTCATCTGGGCATAGAGAGTGAGTGGGCTGAAACTCACCCGCTGCTGCGTGTTGTACGGAAGATTAGTGAAGACATAGGTCTGCGAAGGCGACAGCTCAACCTCGCCGTCGGGATATGGGCTGAAGTTCAGGTCGTCGAAGTTATTGTCGGCGTCGTAGAGGGAGTACATGTAGCCGAGGCCGAGTTCATCCGTTTTGCCGAGCACATTGGAATAGGCGGTGTTGAGGTGTGCGAAGTGGCCGTATTGGTCGTGCGCCATGGCCGGCACGATGATGGTCATGTTGTAGCAGGTGAGCGTCTTGAGAAAGACCACGCGCACGTAGTACGGATCGTAGTCGGCGTTTTTTGTGGGATTCGGAAGTTGGTCGGGCGGCTGCAAGTCGGTGCCGACCAGCTCGACGAGATAGGCTTCGCCGGTTCCTGGATTGAAGATGGAAAATCCGAAGATCGGCTGATATTGCGGCCTTCCGAAAACGCTGGTGGCGACGCTTGCGACCTCGCGCTGCTGCGTCACCGCGATCGCTGGCGCACGGCTTTTCACCTGCGATTGGACGGCGGCCTCTACTTGCGCCTGCTGCGCTTGCACGCTCTGACGCGCTTCGAGACCGCGCACTGTAGTGGCCTCGATCGCCTGGGGAGCGAGATCCGTCACCTGCAGGCCGGCGAGCGACGGGCTGGCGACCTGCGCCGTGATCGCGCTGTTGACGGCCGGTGTGGCGTCGGAGCTGAAAGTTGCGCCGGCAGTAAAGGGATTGTTCTGCTGCAGAGACGCGGGCAGGGTGATGCGCTCGGCGTCGAGCGGCCCGGTCTGGCTCGGCGCGCTCGGTGGAAACGTGGTATTGAGTAAGCCGAGAATCGTGCTGGTGATGCTCTGCAGTGCGGCGCGATCGACCGACTGGGTGGCGGCGGCATAGGGAAACGGAAAGATCGGCCAGACGGTCATTTCGTCCCGATTAGTGTCGAGGTAGAGCTGCATCGGCTCTTGCGCGCGCGCCGTCTGCAAGCCGATGCGAGCAGTGTCAGCTTTCGCTCGTGCGACACGCGCGTTTTCGTCGGCGCCGGAATACTCTACGTCGAGGTAGGGATTGTGGCGATTGGCAAATTGCCAGTACTGCGACTGCGGCCAGAAGACCGGCGCATAGGGCAGGGAGTTAGGATCGAACGCCAGGTTGGCGAGATTGATGACTCCGACCATGTAGCGCGTGCCGCCGATCAGGACACTGTCGGCTTCGGGGATGAACACGTAGGCCAGCTGCGTACCCATCTGCACCTGGCGGATCAATCCCATCAAGAGCTGGCAGGGCGCGAAGGCCTTGGAGCTGCCATCGTCAGGCGCGGCGTTGATTACGGCACTCGCGAGGAAGACGTTATTGCTGCTGACCGAGCCCACGGCGGCCGTGTCGACGTTGATGTTGGAGTAGACGAAGAGGGAGCTGTCAGTAATCTGCAGCTCGTAGCCGGGAACGCCGCTGGTTTGCGCGGCCAGTGTCAACGTTCCATTAAAGCTCGCGTTTTGTAGTTGCGAGGGCGCCACATTAAGTAAGACCGGCACGGACCAGAGCGTCATCTGAGTCGCGCCGCCGATGAAGCTCCCGAAATAGAGATCGCCCGGCTGCGGCTTGGAGCCGTCCGATGGCGAAGGGTTGGCGACGCTGGCGTTTGCGATTACAAGCGTTTGTGTCGCGTCGAGAACATCGTACTGGCTGGTCGACTTGCCGTACGTGAGGCGCACGCTGTAGGTGTCGCCTTGCAGGACGCCGCCGGTACCGACGGCCGGCGCCGGCAGCGCGAGTGAGAGTTTCGCATAGAGGCGCACCGTCGTGAGCGCACTGCTGTAGACCATCGCGCCGACGTAGGTGTGATTCGCGTCGGGAGATGGTGATTGCTTGAGGGTTGCGCTGGCCGTGGATCCATCGGAGCCGCGCGCGTTGAGGCTGCCACCCTGCAGCGAAAGGATATAGGTAACGCCTGCGGCGAACGTGATGCCGGTGCCGGCGAGCGTGAGATTGTAGGGCGGGAACGCGGGTTTAACATTGCTGCCGCGATCCATCAGGTTGAGTGCCACCCCGGCGCTGGCGGCTTCGAAGGTTGCGCCGTCGCCGAGCGACTGCGTAGGAAAGGCAGTGCCGATCTCGAGATTGACGATGCCGGTGCCTGCGAGCGCTTCTTGCGGCACGAACGCGTTCAAGCCAAGTTGCACGGACGATGGATTCTGCTGCGGCTGGCTGGTTGCATTGCCCCCGGTACCGACCGGCTGCGGCGTTTCAAGAATGCCCGCACTTCGACTGATCGTGCCGACCGGGTTGATACGCGCGCTGGAAACGGCCCCCGCGGCGAGTGCTCCTGCCGGTTCCGCTGGCGCCAGGCGAGTCGCGGTGTTGCCGGGCGGCGGAGGAACCGGCGCCGGCGTGGTGGTGACGGTGACGAGCACGGGCACGCTTAAACGATCGACCAGCGACGCGGCTGCGGAGGAGTGCATGGTGAAATCGAGCGCCGCAGTGGTCACGCTCAGGCCGGCGCCATTGTCGGCGTTACGATCGGAGATCGCAGCTTCCAGCATGGCGGCCAGACGATCGGTTGAATATACGTAGGATGCGGCGATGAGTTTACTCGCGACATTTTGCAGGGTGCCGCCGTTAAGGAACGGATGGGTGGGATCGTAGATCGTCGTGGGATCGGCCAGCGGTTGCGTTTCGGCGACCGTGAAGCTGGCGTTGCCGCCGGCATAGTCGTAGATCGGCACTCCGAGACACGTCTTCCAACTCGCGTCGCGATAGAAGCCGACGATCCGTTGATTGGCAAACAGACTGGCAGGTGAGCTACTGCGGTATGTCAGCGACATTACGCCGAGTTGCGCGCTGGGTGCGACGGTTTCAATGGTCACGACGGTGGCAGTGTCGAAAATGTACGTCGTGAACGTTTGCCCTTGGACGTTGTTGGGAGAGCTCGACTTCACGGTCAGTGCGGTCGCGCCCGCTGCGCTGTAGCCGGGACCACCCGGGAAGATCACGGTTTGGCCGTAGCCGGTTGGAGGCTCGGCGGTCGTCGTCCCGCCCAGACGGCTGACGTAATAAGTTCCGAACGTAACTTGATCGCGTGCGTAGTAGGTGGGCAGCACGAAAGTTGTCGCGCCCAGCTGGTTGTATTGGGTGACGTCATAGACCAGCGCGGCGACCAGCGGCACGATCGCCGGCCCGTCGTCGTAGATTTGCTCGTTGCGCGTTTTAGTGAAATCGTCGATCGGGACCACTTGCGCAACCGCCGATCCGAGCACGACCGCGCGCAGGCCAGTGGCGGGGTCATACCCGTTCGGGAGCGCACCCGGTGTTTCCACGGCGAACGCTGCACCGACCAGCTCGTTGGGATTCAGATCGGGCCCGAGTCGGCCGGGGACATAACAGTATTTGATGGCTTCGAAGATCGGACTTTGGGAAAGCGCCGTGTACATCTGCGCGATGCCATCGTCGTTGTTGGGATACGAAACTCCACCCGTGGCTGGCGCGCTGGAGTTGACGTCGCCGGAGAGCGTGAGCCGGAACGTTTCGCCGACCAAAGTGACCAGAAACAGCCGCGTGGCACCGAGCTTGGCGTACGGGTCGACGTCGGAACCGGCAAGATAGTTGCAGAAGCTCTGCCGCACGTTGCTGGCGTCGTAATACGATTTGCCCAGCCAGCTGAGCGCACTATAGAACCAGGCTGGCGCAAACTGCTGCGGTCGCAAAATCGGAGACGGCCTGAAGATCGTATTGATCGGTGAGGATTCAGTGGTGGAGATGCTGCTGGGAAGAACGATCTTGACAGTCGAAGTCGAGCGGGCAGCCATAGGACGCTCCATCAAAAGAGGCTGGAATTTCCGTCTTAGCTCTCAACGGGCCGTCACTATATACCGCTTCAGAGACTCCAGTGCACAAATATTTTTCTACGCGATAAGGCTTGGGACAGAGTCCAGACTATGCCAGTGCTGCAGGATTTGCCGCCGGTGATGAACATGGGGCGCCTCGCAAGATATCGATGACGATGTCTTCTCCGAACTCGCCGGCATGGGTGCCGATGAGTGCATCGCGGCTGCGGGCGCAGGCCGCGACTCGAACGTCGCAACGTAGAGCTACCCTCCTGCCGCCCCGCCCATGCGGCATACAGCAGGGTTAGGTAGAGGCAGGATCCGTGGTTTCAAGGATCAGCAGGGCCAATAACTTACAAAGGTACTGGCGGAGAGGGAGGGATTTGAACCCCCGATACCCGTTAAGGTATGGCCGCTTTCGAGGCGGCTCGTTTCAACCACTCACGCACCTCTCCGCGCGGTTGCACTGGCCGGAGTTGCCAGCTACTTCAGTTTAACAAAGGTGGACCAGCAGGTCATGTTTCGCGTGCGTAGCAATCCTGGTCCTCACGATGTCAGCGGCACATCGCGCTTCTCGCGGAAGAAGGTCTGCATCAGGTCCATGCAGCGCGCCGCCAGCACACCTGACATCACTTCCACCCGATGATTGAGCCGGGGATGATTCAGGATCTGCAGCATCGAATGCACGGCGCCCGCCTTCGGATCTTCCGCGCCATACACCAGCCGACGAATTCGCGCGTGTGTAATCGCGCCGGCGCACATCGCGCAGGGCTCAACCGTAACGTACAAATCACAATCCAGCAGGCGATAGTTCCCGATGGTCTGCCCCGCCTCGCGCAATGCCAGAATCTCGGCGTGCGCCGTAGGATCGTGCGCGCTGATCGGCCGATTGCATCCGCGCCCGATGACGCGCCCTTCGAATACCACGACGGCTCCCACCGGCACCTCTCCCAGTTCCCGCGCCCGCCGCGCCTCGCGCAGCGCCTCTTCCATCCATAGCTCGTCAGGTCTCATCAGCTGGCCAAGGCGCCTTCAATGATTAAAGATTAATCCAAAGGAAATATAGTCGAGGAACCCACGGGCACCAAGAACTTCGTCGTTTTTGCCCGCAGGGTCAAGTTTCTCCCGTTCAGCCCCGGAGATACCTGTCCGTTAACTATCAATTTCGTTGACGGCGGGTGAGCACTTTGCTAATGTCGCGGCTAATTGAGCGTAGTTTCTCAGCCTGAGGAACAACGCCGGCGAAGAGCGCCCAACGCCGTATTCGCCGGTGAAGTCCGGCAGATAAACGCTCGCGCCACGGCCTCTCACGTCGTCAACACTTACGGTTACGTTTCGTGTATGTGAGTGGGAATGAGGGCCACGATGAACAGACTTCTCGGGCTGGTCTTTCTGTTGTTGGCGGTCGTCGGCTCCCGGGCTGCTGCGCCGCAGAACGCGCAGGAAAGCTCCGCGCCGGCAAAGACCTCTTCCCTGCAATCTTCCAATTCTTCCGCTTCGACAGATGGACAGTACGCGCCGAACGATATCTGCCAGACCTGCCACCAGGAGGTCTGGGACAAGCACTTCTACAACACGCCGCACTCTGCCCTGCTGAAGAATGGCGAGCATGGCTGCCAATCGTGTCACGGACCGGCGCAGGCACACGTTGATGGCGGCGGCGATATTACCAGGATTGTCCGCTTTGAAACTCTCAGCCCCACGCAGACCGCAGCCATCTGCCTGAAGTGCCATCAGTCCAGCCTGGAGACGCAGAACTTCTCCAAGTCCGAACATCTGGCAAACGGCGTTACCTGCACTAACTGCCACAACCCACACCAGTCGGCTGACGTGAACTTCCTGTTGGTGAAGAAGCAAACCGACCTCTGCTACGGCTGTCACGCCCAGCAGAAGGCCGAATTCGCCCGGCCCTTCCGGCATCGAGTCGACGTTGGTCTGATCCAGTGCAGCGACTGCCACAACCCTCATGGAGCACAGACCGGTCATCAGGTGCGCACGGCCGCAGGACAGTTCGCCGTCTGCACCAAGTGCCACACCGATACCATGGGCCCATTCGTCTTTGAGCATGCGCCGGTGAAGACCGATGAAGGATGCTTATCCTGTCACACCCCGCATGGCTCTACGAACCCGCGGCTGCTGCAAGTCAATAACGTGAATTTTCTCTGCCTGCGCTGTCACACAGTGAACACCAACGGAGCAGCGCCGGGTGCGCCCTCGTTCCACAACCAGGCCACTAAGTATCAGGCCTGCACGTTGTGTCATACGCAGATTCACGGTTCTAATTTCGATCCCGTGTTCTTCCGCTGAATGGGAGATGTCAATGGACTGTCCACGGAGATTCGCCGTTAGCTGGTTAGGATTCGCGCCGTTCGCGGTCTGCGTGTGCCTGGTCAGCGGGGTCGTCGCGCAGAGTTCAGGGCAATCTCCCACGGCTACCCCCTCTACGGTTTCGACCGATTCCGATACAGGCACGACCGAGGGAAAGCGGATCGGCGATTTTCAGGTGATGCAATCCGTCGAACTCGGCGGCCGCATCTCCGACGTGACCGGCAGCCAGGCGATGTACGATACGCTGGAGAACTATCAAACCGGCGCCCGCATCCTGGAGCAGTCGCTCACCATGCAGTCGCTCACCCACGCCGATTTCTTCGACACGCTAACGCTTAACAGCTTTGGCTGGGGTGGCGACCCGGAACAAGCCGCTCGGCTGCGCATCGCCAAATATGGCTGGTACACCTTCAGCGGCACATACCAGCATATGCAGAACTATTTTGACTACGACCTGTTCGCCAATCCGCTGAATCCGCCGACCGGCACGCCGCCCGTGCCCATCCTGAACTCGCCACACGGGTACTACAATCGGCAGAACCTCTACAACTTCGACCTGGTCCTGCTGCCCATGCAGCGCATCTCGTTCCGCATTGACTACAACCGCAACCGGTTCATCGGCCCAGCCTTCAGCAGCATTCACGAAGGCACGGAAGCGCTGACCAACGAGAACACCAACAACACCTTGAATGGCTATCGCTTCGGAGTCGATATCCGGGTCACCAAGAAGACCACGCTCAGCTATACCCAGATGTTCCAGTATTATGCCGGCGACACTTCTTACTACCTGAATCCGTTTAACTCCTGGCCGCTGTCCAACGGCATCCCCGTTAGTCTCGGCTTGTCCTGGTTCAACAGTGGCAGCCCGTGCAGCAATCCGGTCACGAACGGAATCGCTAATCCTACCTGCAATGGCTTCTTCAACTACAGTCTGTTTCAACAGCTGCACACCATCACGCCGACCGAGCAGTTGAACCTGGTGTCATCGTCATTGAAGTGGCTGGACTTCAACGGCCAGTACCAGTACAGCCACGCGAATATGAATACCCCGTTCGATGAAACCTTTACAGGGCTGGTCAGCCGCAGCGGCGTCCTCGGCTCCAACACGGCGGGCAGCACCTCCAACGCGATCTGGAACTCCTCGTCCGCCGATGTCTCTGCCACCATTCACATCAGTGACCGGCTGCGACTGGTAGAAGCCTTCCGCTTCCGCAACTACAGCGTCT
This sequence comes from uncultured Acidobacteriaceae bacterium, assembly GCA_963819055.1. Taxonomy (GTDB): domain Bacteria; phylum Acidobacteriota; class Terriglobia; order Terriglobales; family Acidobacteriaceae; genus Bog-257. Next base: position 91,437 of record CAWFUT010000036.1, read on the forward strand.
CTGGGACATACCTGGACATGGAGGCGAATTACTTCAACGCGCTCTCCCAAGGCTCGGCTTCCCTGCTCAACTCAATCGCTTCTTTCCCTGGCTCGGTACTCTTTCATAGTTCGGGATCTCCGGCCGACCTGGTCAACGAGATCAACGTCAACATGCTCGGGCAGAACACCAAGGCGAACGACTTCCAGGTGCAGTACGACATCAAGCCGTCCCTGGGAGTGCGCGCGGGATTCAACTGGGAGAACCTGAACATCCAGCCGGGCCAAAGCTATACGGCTGCGCTGGGCGACATCTACTATCCCAACCTGCCGAATCGCGGTAGCTGTGCCGGTCTTCCGCTGAATCCTAATGGCAGCTGTACCTTCACCGGCGTCATCACGCCCTGGGGAGGACCGACGACCGGGATCAATCGCTTCACCGGAGTGGTGGGCGCCTGGTATCGCAAAGGTACGACGCTGCACGCTAATCTCGATCTGCAATTCGGAGGCGCGGATAACTGGATCTACCGCATCGATCCAACCAGTTCCTTCAACATCCGGGGAAACGTCGCTTACGCCCCCAAGCCGTGGCTCACCTTCAACGGCAATCTCCAGTTCCAGCACGCCAAGAACAGCGACAGCGATATCGCCTTCAACCAGCATAACTATACGGTGACGATCGACACGACGATCATGCCAAACCAGCACTGGGGGCTCGACGTCGCCTACAACTTCGCCGCCATCCAGCAGAACACCAACGTCTGCTTCGCAGCCACCCCAACTCCAGCCGGATCCTACACGTGCACGGGCGATCCCACGCTGCTGGAGACTTATGGCTTCTATGAGACGCACACGCAGTATGGATATTTCGCGCTGGACCTGACGCCGATCCAGCGCCTGAACCTCAAGCTGGGATACAGCATTGTCGACAACCAGGGCAGCACCACAATGTTTAACCCGCTTCAGCCCCTGGGCCCGCTGGCGTCAACCTTCCAGTCGCCGCTGGCTTCGCTGGCCTTCTCCTTGCACAAGAACGTGACCTTCAAGGCCGGATGGAATTACTACCAGTACGCCGAAGATTCCTTTGTCGGGCCCACGGCTCCCCGCTACTTCCATGCCAACAACACCACGCTCGGCTTGCAGTACGCTTTCTGATCGCGCAGCTCTTCGCCTCCGAATTCAAAACTCTCCCGCGGCGCTGCATCGTAGTGGTAGTCTGAATAGCTGAGCGTTGCAGTCCAACGCGTCCCATCGCATAACTCGGAGAACTCTCTATGTCATTTCCACGTCTGCGTGGCAGAAATCTTTCGTACCTGGCGGCATGTTTTTCCCTCGCAGTGTGTGCGGCGTTCCTGCCCTTCAGTTCACGTCTTAGCGTGGCGCAGGACAACCGGCAAGCAGGCTCAGTGCCGACTGTGAACAGTGGAGGCGCTGGCGATGTGGCCCGCGGCAAATACATCGTCGAAGATGTGGCCATGTGCGGAACCTGCCACACGCCCCGACTGGCCAACGGCACCTTGGATCGCACCCGTTGGCTCGCGGGAGCGCCGGTTCCCTACCTGCCGGCCCAGCCGACCAATGACTGGCCGATCCTGGCGCCGCGCCTCGCCGGCAATCCCCCGGCCACCAACGCCGGAATGGTCACGCTGCTGACCACCGCAGTCTGGACCAACGGCAAGCCGTTGCGGGATCCCATGCCCAAGTTTCACATGACCAAAGCAGACGCCGAAGCGGTGGTTGCCTATCTGCGCTCCCTAAGCCTCAACCCATAGATTCTTCCTTGTGAAACGTGCGAAAGCCCTTGTGCCCCAGGTTCACGTCCTGCTGTTGGACGTTAACCTGGGCAACTCTTAAGCTGAATCTTCACATTTCTTTGTGAAACCACGGATGGGTAACAACTTCCGCCAGCACCAAGAACAGTGTCAGAATGGCGGCAGCCAACTGAAACCAGCGCACACGCCGCTGCTTCGCCGTCAGCGGCTGCATACGCCACGCGGCCGAGGGATTGCGGCGCAACTTCTCTTCATTCCACAACAGCAGCAAGCTGAGCAGGGCGCCCACGGTTCCCAGAATCAGCAGCGGCACGCGTATGGCCTCCCGATGCCAGCCCTGTGCCGGGCCGCTGGCGCCCGCTGCCAACAGCGAACTCAATCCTAAGGCGACGCGAACGCCGCTCAGGCCGACCGCGGCAACACAAAGGCTTTCCGCCGCCGCCAGCACCAGCGCTCCCCAGGTCAAAAGCAGCCGGCCCGGTTTGGAGTGCACCTTACCGCTACCTGAATCCGGTGAATCCACTGCCACGTACTCCTTACAGGATCTCAATACTATAACGGCCCAGGAGCCACCACGGATGGCCTGTAACCTTCCGGGCGCTAACGACTCTAATTGGGTGCAGTCGGGATCCAGCAGAAAGAGGAAAGTTATGCGGAAGTTATCTTTGCATTTCGGACTGGCGGCCTTGCTGATCGCCACCGTGATTGGCGTTGCCTGTCGCAGCTCGGTTGCCGCCAGCGAGAAGGTGACCAACCTGCCGACGCCCGCCGTCAACACGTCGCTGGCAAGCAAGCCCGGCACCGAGACCACAGTTTTTGCCGGCGGATGCTTCTGGGGCGTGCAAGGCGTCTTCCAGCACGTGAAAGGCGTAGTCACCGCGACCTCAGGCTACTCCGGCGGCTCCAAGAGCACCGCGGAATACGAGACCGTCAGCACCGGCACCACCGGCCACGCCGAATCCGTGCAGGTCACCTGGGATCCGTCGAAGGTGACCTACGGCCAGTTGCTGCAGGTGTTCTTCTCCGTCGCCACCGATCCGACTGAGCTGAACTACCAGGGGCCGGACGAGGGCACCCAGTATCGCTCGGTCATCTTTTATGCCGACGACGAGCAGAAGCGCATCGCCGACGCCTATATTGCCCAGCTTACCGAGGCCAAGGTCTACAAGCACAAGATCGTGACCCAGGTGGTCCCGTTCAAGGCCTTCTATCCGGCGGAGGGCTATCACCAGAATTACGCGACGCTGCATCCGGACAATCCCTACATCGCGCACTTCGATCTTCCCAAGATCGAGAACCTGCAGCAGATGTTTCCGCAGCTATACCGTCCGCAGATTAGCGAGAACGGTTCGCAGTCATCCTCGATCGCCGCGAGCAAGTGAGTACACTATGAGCAATCGCAGAAGTTTTTTGAAAACCAGTTTCCTAACTTTGTCAGGAGTTGCGTTCATGAGCCTTTTCAAGAGTTCTGAAACCGAAGCCGCGCCCACCAAGAGCAACACGGTTGAGATTGTCGAGTTCAAGGACGACGGCGAGAAGATCGGCCTGAAGCGCGTGCCCAAAGTCGTGAAGACCGACGCCGAGTGGCGCGCCCAATTGACCCCCGAGCAGTACGACGTCACCCGCCACGCCGGCACCGAGCGCGCTTTCACCGGCCAGTACTGGGACCTGCACGCCAAGGGGATTTTCCGCTGCGTCTGCTGTAAGAACGCGCTGTTCACTTCGGCAACCAAGTTCGATTCCGGCACCGGCTGGCCCAGCTTCTGGGAACCGATCGCCAAGCAGAACGTGCGGACGTCGATGGACACGAGCATCGGGATGACGCGTTCCGAGGTGCTGTGCACTGAGTGCGATGCGCACCTGGGACATGTCTTCGACGACGGCCCCCGCCCGACCGGATTGCGCTATTGCATGAACTCGGCTTCGCTGGAGTTTGTGAAGTCAGCGTAGGAACAAGCGCCACCGCGCTGTCACCATTCTCTTCGTGCGTCATCCTGAGCGCAGGTTCGCGCATTTTGCGAACCGGAGTCGAAGGACCCCCTATAGCCACCGACAACTATCGGCCACTCGGCTTCGCTCGGGATGACACCATAAGTCACGCCGCGTTACTTCCCGCCAAAATCCGCCACGCCCACCTTCACCATCGTGTGCGGCCGAAAGCGATTCGGCGGCGCACTCTTATCCTTCGGCTCTTCCGGCGGAGCGATCTCGGTCCACACGCCATACACCTTGTTGTTCAGAGCAGCTACACCTATATAGTCGCCGAGAAACTCGTACGACGTGGAGACGAACGGATCGCGGGTCCATGCATAGTTCGCAAACGTCGCACCGTCATCGGTCGAACGCGCCAGCGACACCGTGGTATTCCGATTGTCCACATCCATCCGCCGGTCGTAAAAGATCACGTTCACTGCGCCGCTTACCGGATCGACCGCCAGCCACTGGAAGAACTGGTCGGTACCATCATGCTCGGGATTCGAATTCACCCGCACGGCTTTGCTCCACGACTCCCCTTCGTCGTCCGACGTCGCAAGGTAAACGCCGACATCGCCCGTGCGGTAGTCGCTCCAGGTCACGTACAGCCGCCCGTGCTTGCCGTGCTTCGTATCAATGGCCAGCTGCGGAAATCCATTCGCTCGCTCCAGCCCCTGCATATCGAAGTACAGCGGCGCCGTCTCAATAACGCTGCGGCTCTTCGCGAAGCTCTTGCCGCCGTCGTGCGAGGAAGTAAACGCCAGCGAATCTCCATCCGCCCAAACCGTATACACTGTTCCATCCGCGCCCACCGCAGCCGAAAAACCTTCCACCGCGCCGTTGTCGTCGCGTGGCAAGCCATGATGTGTGCTGATTTCGACGGGCGCCGACCAGGTCACTCCTCCATCGCTCGAGCTCGCAACCAGAATCACGCTCTCGTCGATGCGGAACTCCGTCCAGCCCACGTAGAGATTGCCCGCATACTTGCTGTCGGTATCGTCGGCCGCTATGCCCGGCTTATCTTCGAACGGAATGCCCGGCTTGGTGGGCTGCGCAATCACCGCGTGCTCCTGATGGTCCCAAGTCGCTCCACCATCGGCTGAGCGCCGAATGAAGATACCGTTGCGCGTCGCCCCGCGCGCCCAGTAGTTCTCAGTGCCAAGTTTGTCGAAGGCGATGTAGCACAAGATCGCGGCGCCATGCTTGTCAAACACGGCAGCGACGTCGCCGGAAACTTTGTAATCGCTGGAAGCCGTGCCCGTCGCAGGATTCCAGGTATCGCCGCCATCCTGCGAGTACACAACACTGGCGTGTGCCTGATAAGCCGCAAATACTTGGCGCGGACTTGCTTGATTGACGGCGATGGCCGGCTCGTTGTGGTAGCCCGGCTCTTTCGTCACCGCGAAGATCTTTCCCGGTACAAGGGGAAGCTGCTGAGCAGCAACCGTCGCCGACCCCTCCTGCCCGATTACGGCCAGAGGCAACAGTAGTATCACGATAAAAAGTACAGCCAACGTAGGACGCATAACCTCGTGACTCCGAAAAATTGAGTGTACGACATGCCGGCTTACCAGGCGCCTCTACTTACGGCGATGGGCATCCCTGAACCAGATGAGAAGCATCCCTCTTACAGCCACCTCTTCCAGCACCCGCCGGACGCTTTGATTTTCCGAGCATCCGCAACCAGCAATCCGCCAAACGCGAATCGCCACGGAAAGAAGTCGAGTTCGAAACATGACTCTCGTGCGCAAGCCTGCCGGCGATGAACTCATCGACTTGCTCGACCGTGTCCTCGACAAAGGCATCGTGGTGGACGCTTCCAGCCGCTTGAGTCTCGGCTTCGCCAATCTCATCAATCATAAAAAGCACGTGATAGTCGAATCAATCGAAACGCATTTGCGGCACGGCGAGGCCCGCGCAGTCACCAGTTTTGCAAACCGTCAGCCGCTCGCAGCCGAAGAGCTCCCGCCTGCGGCGCTGCGGCATGCCGTAAATCGTGGTCCCCGCTGAGTTCCCCGCTGGGCTACGAGATTTTCCGCAGCCGTGTAGAAACTTCATGCCTGCGGCTCGCCCGCAGCTGCTAAATACTTGATGTCTCTGCTTCTTCGCAAATGGTAATCCCTGTGCAATAGCAGAGCTGGATACATTTGTGAGGTCCGTCTTATGCACGCCAGAATTCGATACTCTTTCGCCGCTATATTTCTTCTGACTTCCCTGCTGTTGCTGGCGGGATGCAATCACCATCCCTCGCAAACCACGCAAGCTCCGAATGGAGCCAATCAGCCCGCCTCGACCAATCAGCAGCAGGCGCCCACGGCCGATCAAGCAAACAATGCCGCCATCAATCCGAGTGCCAGCAGCGCTCCGACTCTCAGCAACTCTAACGCTGCCACAGCAGCATCGGGACAAAGCGGCAATGTCTCGAACGCCGCTCCCCCGCCGACGGCCAACAAACCCGACGCGGGTCAGCCGCAGTCGCTGATTGTTCCCGCCGGAACTTCAGTCGTCGTGCGTTTACAGCAATCTCTCTCCAGCGCCTCGGCAATTCCGGGCGAGCGCTTTGAAGCTGTCCTCGATCAGCCGCTGGTTGCCGACAACCAGATCATCGCGCCTGTGGGAACGCCGGTCACCGGCCACGTCACCGTGGCCCGTCGTTCCGGACGATTCCACCATCCCGGTGAAATCGCACTTACCCTCGACAGCGTCACCCTGGGTCAGCAACGCATACCGCTGATCACCTCGAACGTCGTAGCGCACGGCGCATCGCACAAGAAACGCAACTGGGGCTGGATCGGCGGGGGCACCGGCGGAGGCGCGCTCATCGGAGCCTTGGCCGGTGGCGGCAAGGGAGCCCTGATCGGCGGAGGTATCGGCGCGGCTGCGGGAACCACGACCGCTCTGCTCACGGGTAAGAAGGATGTCACCTTCGGCGCCGAGCGTCGGCTGACTTTCCGGCTGCACCGAGATCTGGCTTTGCAGACCTAACCTGTTGAAATGCCACCGCTCCCCGTCCCGCATCACGGATTCCGCTCTGTCTGGCTTCGCCTGTGAGCTGCAGGCAAAGTTCTTTTGTCGCAGATTGGCGCGTACGGTATAGAATCCCCTTAACCGGGGATCACTCATGGAAAGTCCTGTTGAGGCGAACTTCGGAGCCGTCTTGGACGCCGCTCCGGATGCGATGCTGATGGTCGACCAGCAGGGCCACATTGTGCTCGCCAATACTCAGTGCGAGCAGCTCTTCGGCTATCCCCGCGCTGAGCTCGCCGGACAGAAGGTGGAATTTCTTGTTCCACCACGTTTTCGCTCCAAGCATCCTGGCCACCGTTCCGGCTACTTCGCCGGTGATCCGCATGTGCGTCCTATGGGCGTCGGCCTTGAGCTTTATGGCTTGCGCAAGAACGGTAGCGAGTTCCCGGTCGAGATCAGCTTAAGCCCGGTACAGACAGCGCAGGGACCGATGGTCATTAGCGCCATCCGCGACGTTACGGCGCGTAAGAGTTCGGAAGATAAGTTTCGCGCCCTGCTGGAATCGGCGCCCGACGCCATGGTCATCGTCGATCAGCGCGGCCGCATTGTGCTGATTAATTCGCGCACCGAGGAGCTGTTTGGCTATCCCCGGCGCGAGCTGCTGGGTTATCCGGTCGAAGTGCTCATACCGGAACGCTTCCACGATCGGCATCTTCACCATCGCATGTCTTTTTTCGGCGACCCGCGGCAGCGTCCGATGGGAGAAGAGCTGGAACTTTTTGGATTGCGAAAAGATGGTACGGAATTCCCGCTCGAAATCAGTCTTAGCCCCATCAAGACTACCGACGGTGTCCTGGTCGCGAGCGCTATACGAGACATAACTGTGCGAAAACAGGCTGAAGAGAAATTCCGCTCGCTGCTGGAAGCCGCTCCCGACGCCATGGTCATCGTCGACGACAAGGGCAAGATCACGCTGGTCAACGCTCAAACCGAGAGGCTCTTCGGCTATGCCCGCTCCGAGCTGCTGGGTCGCGGCATCGAGGTGCTGATCCCCGAGCGCTATCGCGATCTGCATCCGCGGCATCGCACCGACTTCTTCGCCGAGCCGCATATCCGCCCCATGGGTGTCGGCCTGGAATTGTTCGGACTGCGCAAAGACGGCAGCGAGTTCCCTGTCGAAATCAGTTTGAGCCCGCTGCAAACCGAAAACGGCACTTTCGCCACCAGCGCCATTCGCGACGTCACCGAACGCAAGCTTGCCGGAGAACAGATTCGCAAGCTGAACGACGAGTTGGAAGAAGCGCTGCGCCGCTCCGAGCGGCTGGCGGCCACCGGGCGATTGGTTGCAACCATCGCGCACGAGATCAACAATCCCCTGGATGCGCTGACCAATGTGATGCACCTGCTGAAAAAGAGTTCTTCGCTCGATCAGGACGCCGCCGAACTGGTGGACCTCGCCGAGCGCGAGGTGCATCGCCTGTCGAACTTGAGCCGTCAAACCTTGTCGGCCCATCGCGAGACCAAACTTCCGGTCGTCACCAAGGTCTCCGATTTGCTCGATGACGTTTACGCCATGTACCGCCCACGCTTGCAGTCCGCCAAGATTGAGGTCGAACGCGATTACAAAATCGCTGGAGAGGTGACCATCTATCCCAGCGAGCTGCGCCAGGTTTTTACCAACCTGATCACCAACGCTATCGACGCCATCGGCCAGAAAGGCAGGCTGACGCTCTCCATCGAGTCGGGGCCGGCGGACGAAATTGTGGTGAAGATCTGCGATACCGGTTGCGGCATCCCCGAAGATAACCTGAAGGTGATCTTTCAGCCATTCTTCAGTACCAAAGGCGAACAGGGCACGGGGATCGGCCTGTGGGTGATCAAGGGAATCGTTGACAAGCTGAGCGGCCGCATCGAAGTCGAGACGTCGACAACCGGCACAACCGGCACCTGCTTCAGCATCTTCCTGCCTGCCACGCACCGCGGAGGGACGCGTGACGTGGAAGAGCCGCTGCCCAACGTCGCCACCAAGCGGAGTTCCCAGGCCGGCTAGAAATCCTTGTGGAATCTCCCGTCCAGGCTGAATCCGCCATTCTCATCGCGCACGCCGCTGACTGACCACTTGCGGTTCAATTGATACTGCAACTGCACCGCCGAAAACTGCGTGGTCGTCACATCCGTCGAAAAGGTTACATAGAGCTTGCTGGTGACGCGCTGCCGCACCGTCAGACGCGCGCCTTGCTGCTGATTGCCCGTCGTCGCCCCTAACTGCGGATCGAGCGAGATCTGCGATACTCCCAGCGCCTTCTGCACCCGGTTGGTCACCTGGCTGCTCACCTGCGAAGCGATCAGCGACTCCGCTCCCAGCGTGCTCGACTGCGAGGGCGCGGCGTTCGCCGCCTCCTCCGTATTGCCGAAGGCCAGCAGGTGAATGATGTCGGCCGACGACAGCGCGGGATCAGACGTATAGGTTGTGTGAATGCGATCCACCGGTCCGCGGAAGCGCAGGTTGATGTTGTACTGCTTGATCGTGGTGCTGGCCTGCAAATTCACCACCGGCTCAATCTCGTTGGTATTGACGAAGGCGATGGTCCCGCCCTGGATCAGGTAACGATTGCCCAGGAAGATCACGTCGCCGCCGCTGAGATTCGCGCGGCCAACGATCACAGGATCGTTCGCGGTGCCCATCACCCGCAGATTCGCCGAGCCCTGAATGCTGACCGTCGGACTCACGGCATTCAGCTCGGAGGTCGAACGCACGGCCACGTTGAGCTTCACGTTGTCGGCAAAGCTCTGGGTCGGCGGAGGCGCAGCCACGCCTCCGAATTGGTTCATGAAGCTCGCCAGGTCGAAATCCGGCGTGAAATATATCTGGTTGATATTCACCTGTCCTTGCACCACCGCACCGTCGGTATTCCCGGTCATCGCAATGTTCAAGCCGAGATCGGTGCGCACGCTGGCCGGATACAGCAGCCGAAGATCGTTGCCCTTAAGTCCGATGGCATATTGAATTTTCGGTTGATAAGTCACGCCACCCGAAGCCGTGACCACTCCGCCGCCGACATTGCCGGTGAACTGCGTGATGTCCAGGCGGTCGCGGCGCAGGGTCAGCACGCCGTTCGCATTGGAGAGGCCCAGCGGCGCATCCGGCGTCGAGAAGCTGGCGTTTACAATGCGAATTTGCCCTTCGACATTCGGCTGCGAGCGGTAACCCTGCGCGTTGATGTCGAACACCAGGCGGCCGCTGCTCGAAAGCGTCGGATCGAAGAGCTGCGCGATTGCCAGATCGACTCCGCCTTGCACGCTTAGTGTCGACTCCGCATTACTGTTCAACGGCAGCCTTCCCTGAAAGCGAATATCGGTGTCGGTACCCTTGATCTCGCCGGGCTGCAACGACAGCACGCCACCTGTGTAGTCGGCACGGATGGGCGTCACCGCTGCAATCTGGAGAATCGCCGGCTGCGTCGTGGTCGTCGCCGTCGTCTTGTATGTCACGCCCAGGGTTGGGACGTTAAGATGCGCCTCCAGCAGCTGCTTGTTCTTCAGCGGCCCGCGAACCGTCGCGTGAATCTCGGTCTGTCCCGTGATCTGCGCGGCCTGCGCGGGCGCGTATGCGGCCAGCAACGGCTGCAACGGAATCACTGGGGTATCCAGATTGATGTCGGCGTTATAGTCGCCGACCAGCGCGATCTTGCCCTGCGCCCGTAGTGGCGTCGAGAGCAGCTGCGAGGTGAGCGTGAAGTTCGCCTCGTGATTTGTGACGTTGCCGGCGAGCTTGATGTCGTTGATCTGCTGCTTTTGAACGCTGAGCTGCGGGATGGTCAGCGAGGCCGTACCCTGCGGGTTGTTCAGCGTCCCCTTACCGCCGGCCGTCAGGTTCAGCGTGCCGCTGATACCCAGGTTGCGGGCGCGCAGCGTTTCAATTTTCGCCAGCTGAATGTTCGCCGCCTGAATTAGCGCGTCGTACCCTTCCTGCTTGGGATAGTACGTGAGCTGCCCGGTGGCATTACCGGCGCTGATCTGCACCAGCATGTTCGCGTGAACCTGGTCGCCGGTGCCTTGGAAGTTTACCTGTGCCGACTTCACCGGCTCGCCCGAGACGTTCGCATTGCGCACCTCGATCTCGCCCTGTCCGATGGGATTCAGCTGCGTGCCGTGCGCGACGATGTTCGCGTTCAACGTCCCAGTGATCGGCGTCTCAATCTTCGCGGCCTGGGTCAGCGCGCTCACCGACACTTGCGTCGCATTGAGATTCACCGCGAACGGGCTGTTCGGCGTGTGCGTCCAATCGCGCAGTCCAGTCTGGACGTTGAACGTCACTTTTCCCTGCTGCGAACCAAGTTCCAAGTCGCCTTTCTGCAGACTGACCTGCGAAGGACTCGCATCCACTCCTGTGCGCAGCAGCCGCACCGAAGTTCCGCGAATCTGCACGTTTTTCGCATTGAGCTCGCCGGCAATCTGCGGAGCGCTGGTCGAACCCCGCACCGTTCCGTTGAACACAGCCTGGCCTTGCAGTCCCAGCGGCTGCCCCGGTGCCGTAAACATGTCGGCAACGGATTCCAACTCGCGCAAATCGTTCGACTCCAGATTCACCTGCAACGCCGAGTGCGCGCTGACCGTGCCATTCGCCTCCAGAGAAGTCTGCGGCAGCCGCACATAACTTTTGTCCAATGCCACTTCCTGCGTCTTGCCGTTGTAGCGCGCATGGATCTCCGCATTCAGCGGGACCGCATCGCTTGCCTGCGTCGACGATAGCTTTGCCGCAGCGGTCGCATCGGCCCGCAGCACAACGTTCTTCACGTTGCCCGTCCAGTCAGCGACGGTCGAGGCGCTCAGGCCTCCGGTGATCACCACCGGCTTCAGTCCCGAGGAGTTCGCCACGCGCTTCAGATCGGCCAGAGAAATCCCGCGCACGGCTGCGACGACTCTTCCCTGCTGCTCGCCCGTGATGTTCCGCACCGAGGCGTTCGCCCGCAGACTTCCACCCAGCAGGCTGGCTGTCAGATCATGTATGTCGACGTTGCCGTGCGCCAGCGCGAAACTTCCATCGACGTTGCGAATGTCGGTGTTCAGGTTCGGTGTACGTACCTGCAGCACGCGGCTGTGGACGGAGCCTTGCATCGAGGCACTCTCCAATGGCGCCTGTCCCGGAACGCTGGCGTAATCGGCAGTGCCGTTCACCAGCACCACGCCGCCGGGAATGCCGGCCTCGTGCAGCTCGCCGCGAATCTGGCTGAGCGCGAGAATCACCACGTACTTCGCGTGCAGCTTGGGATTGCTGTAATCGCTGAGCGTCGCGTTCACCAGCACCTGCGACTGCCCGCTGGTCAGCTTCACGTTGCTCAGCGTCATGCCGCTGCGCGTAGCGATGAAATGCGCGTCGAGCTCATGCGGAATCGGCTCATAGGTGTCGTACTTCAGATGTCCGTTCTTGTACGACACCACTCCGCTGTATTGACCGCCGTTGCTTGCATCGTAATTCGAATTGAACAGCAGATCATGAAGATCGGCGTCCAGCGTGCTTTTGCGATCGTTGACGTACACCTGGCCGTTGTGGATCGCCATGTGCCGAATCGCCAGGTCAAACAGATTCGTGTTGCTGCTGCCGTTGCTGGACTGAAGATTTGGCAGGTTCGTCTGCCCGTCGGCATTCACGTACAGGTACACGACAGGGCTGTCGATTGTGATGTCGGTAGGACTATGTTTGCCGTGCAACAGGTCACTCACCGAAACCCCCAGATGCATATGCTGCACCTGGAGTAATGGCCCCGCAGCAGCCTGCGCGTTGGCATTCGGAGGCAAGTTAGCCCCCTCCACCACAACGCCATATACGTCCACCGTGCCCAGCAGCGGATGCACCACGAAATTCTGCAACTGCACGCGAGTATTCAACGCCGCGCTGGCTTTCTGCTGCACCATGTTCTGCACGTAGTTGTGAACCGGGCCCGTGCGCAGCGCCGCATAAATCCCGATCACCGCAATCAGGATCAGGACGAGCACGGCCACGCCGGTCCACAACAACACTTTTTTCCACGTAGAAGTTTTGTGCGGTGGAACCAGCTGCGGTCTTCCTGGTTCGCTCGGAGGAATGCCAAGGTCGCGGATCGCCATTAGAAAGCCTGTCCCAGGGTTATGAAGTACTGTGTTGCTTGGATTCCCGGCACCGGATTCAAGTTGCGGCCAATATCGATGCGCACCGGCCCCACCGGTGTCGCATAGCGGAATCCGATGCCCACGTTGTTGCTATACAACTGGGTGAAATCATGAAACCCGACGGTGGGAAATACGTTGCCGCCGTCATAGAACGTCACGATCCCCAGCCCCTTCTTGATGAAGTCCAGCGGATAACGTAATTCGCTGTTGATAATCAGCAGTTCGTTGCCGCCGTCCGGTACCGTGATCTTCGAGCAGGTCGCAGGATCGCTGGGATTGCCGCACACCAGAATCGTCCGCTGCGGTCCAGCGCCGTTCAGCGGGAAGCCGCGCAGCGTGCTGCCGCCGCCGGCGAAGAATGCCGAACTGATCGGCACTTCGCTTCCGGCGAACGGCTGCTCCAATCCAATGCGTAAACTGTTCGCCCAGATGATTCCCTTGCCAACGTTTTTGTAGTACGCCGACTGGCTGACAAATTGCGCGAAGCTGAAATTCGATCCCATCCAGTACGGGCTGACATCGATTTCGTAGTTGAGATAAATTCCCTTGTGCGCATCCAGCACGTCGTCGCGGGTGTCGTGCACCCAGCTCGCCGACAGCGTCGACAGGTGCACGTTCAGCTGATTCGGCGGCACCAGCTCCGGGATCAGCAGGTTGGTGATGTGTGTGTATTGAAAGTTGTAGCGCAGAAAAAGATTGGTCGTCTTCTTGCCGTGCAGTAGCTTGCTCCGCAGCGGACGCTGTAACTGGAAGCCCAGCGTTCCAATCCGGTCGGTGAAGATTGGGTTCTCCGAATCGTGCTCGGCGGAAAGCAGCGAGCTGCTATGCCACTGCGTCCCCAGGAACGACGGCTGCGTGTACGTCAAACTGCCCCGCTGATCCAGCCTGCCGACAAAGGTAGAAAAGTTGAACGTCTCGGCCTTGCCGCGCATGTTGCGCCGCGTGTATTCGAAGGTCCCGTCCGGTCCCCAAAACGTCTTCTGGCTGGTGACGAAGTTGGCCGGCAGTCCGACCGGGGGGATTCCCGGCACCGCCACCGTGCCGCTCGGGATCGCGCCTCCGCGATTCAGCACCTGGAATCCGAAGCCGTACACGATCGAGTTGCGCTTGGCTTCGTGCACCTTCACCACCACGTCTTCACTGGTCTGATCGGTAATGACCCTCTTGGGATCCACCTCGGCCCAGTCGAAGATGTTCATGTCATACAGGCGGCTCTCCGAGCTAAGCATCGAGTTCTCGCTCAGCGGCTCGCGCGACTCCAGCCTCACTGTCTTGTCGATCAGCGATTGCTTCGTGTGCTGCCTGCCATCGGTGATGATCGTCGCCGTCTCCACTCGCGGGCCTTCGCTGATCTGATATACCACGTCGAGCTGATGCGCGTGACCCGCAACCGGCTTGGCCGTGGCTTTGAAACCGGCATTCAGGTACCCCAATGTCAGATACTGGGCCACGATCAGGCTGCGGTCCTTGGCCACCAGCGTCTGCGAGTAGGGCTTGCCCGGACCCAGGTTCAATCCGTGCGGCGCAAATTGCCTCTCGGCCAGAGTGTCATTGCCCTCGATGGTCAGATTCTGCACCACGTTCAACGGCCCCTCGGTCACCTGGAAAAGAACCTCGACGTTGCCGTTCTTGCGCGTCACCGTCGGCACCACCTGCGCCTCGCTGTAGCCTGCGGCTTTGTAGGTGTCGGTAAGATTCTTCGCGCTGGCTCGAACCAGTTGCTGGCTGTAGGTGCCGTGCGAGAACCACAACCAGTTCGCTTGCTGCACGCTCACATACGGCTTCAACTCCTTCTGCGTGAAGTGCTGGTTGCCTTTGATGGCGATCTCGTCCACCTTGTAGCGACCGTCCTTGTGGATGTCGTACACCACGGACACCCCCGCCGGCGTCGTATTCTGCTGCACGTCGACTTTGGCGTCGAAGTAGCCCTTCTTCTGGAAATACGACAGGATGTTCTGCTGGCCCTCACGTACCAGTTCGTCGTTGATAGCGTTCTCGGCGTACATCGGAATCAGGTTGTGAGCGGTGCGCTTCCACAGGTGGGCGCCGCTGGTCGTGATCTTCACCACCGGACCGGTCTCGATGTGGAAGGTGATATCGGCGCGATTGCTGTCGGCGTTGTACTCGGCTGAAACCAGCTTCACCTGCGCCGCAACGTAGTTCTGCCTGGCCAGCTCCGACTGCATGTAGCCGTTGGCCTTCTGCAGCCGGCCGTAGGAGTAGCTCATCCCCTCCTTCAGCGCACTGCCCTTCAGCCGCGCCAGCATGCTGCGCAGCCGACTGCGCAGATACGCCGTCTGTTGCGGAGTCGCACCCACCAGGTCAACCTTCCCGATCCTTGCCCGTCGCCCGAGCGTGGTTTTGAAGATCACATTGATCAGATCGTGCTCGCGATCTTCATTGAGCTTGGTCTGCACCTCAGCCTCGAAGTATCCGTGCTGCCGGAAAAAACGGATCAACGAATCCTCGGCCTGGCTGATGTCGCTCGCCGAATACGGGCTCTGCGCGTTGTAGTTCGCGACTTGCAGCAGCCGCGTGTAGGTGAACTGATTGAGCGCGCCTGGAAATTCATACATGCCAACGTACATTGCCGGCCGCAGCACGAACTCCACTTGCACGCCGTCAGCCGAGGGTTGCAGATCGACGCGCACGTCGGTCACGCCCGGGCTCGCCTTCAGCGCTGAGACGCTGGCGTTCACTGCATCCTCGGTCAGCGGCTGATTTGGCTTCACCGCAAGTAGTCCCTGCACGCTGTCCAGGGTCACATCCGGACGCCCTGCGATATCCACTGACGAAACGTTCTGGCCCTCATACGACGACACCGGAACGCCGGGGACTTGCTGCGCGCAAGCTCCGGCCGCGGTCAGCACCACCACCCCGGCGGTCACCAACGCCAACCACCCGGTAAAATTGCGAATCGACATAGACGAAGTTCCCAGACCCTTGCTTTCTACGATTTGCCTCGCAGACTTGGATGCGAATTCCTGCCGGCACGCAGGGCAAACCACCGCGCCGCCGCCGGACGACCGGCAGCACTGAATTAGAAATTGTGTAGGTGAAAATCGTGTCAACGCCGCTGCCGCGGCGCGGCTTGTTTATGGACAGCGCGCCGCGCTTCGGATGCCGGCTCCGATGGCGCGCTTACGCCGGCCGCGGAGCCGCGACGGGCATTGCCTCCCTGCGGCAAGCGCGCAAACCGATGGGTCACCGCCGATGTACCCCGCCGCTCACGACGGAATGACCGCTGTACCCACACCATCGCACCAGCCGCGAAAGCGGCGCCCATGCTCTGAGGCCGGGGCGCAAGCCGGGTAGGCCATCCATGGAGGCGCTGAGCCGCGGAGCAGCGGCAGTCCTGGCTCGCGGGCATGAGCCCGCAGCCTTCCAAAAACACAAAACCCAGCCACAGGGCTGGGGCTTCACAACTTCGACTCTACCTTCAGCATAGCAAATTCCACCCTCTTTTCGGCACAATTTCGCGACTTTCTATCTGCCGCAGAATCCTGCGTTTACACCCGATTGTTGCGTTTCGCCCTATTGACATGTAAGAACTGCCCGGTAACCAAAGTTTGCCGAATGGTGCTATCTACGGCGCCGCGTCCACCGCTTTCACCCATTCCGGCCGCTTCGAGGCATCATCCTCGTCTGAGGGCTTGTGGTCATAAACCGAAACCGTCACTCCACCGTCGACGTCGTGCAATTCGTAGTGAACCCCGCTGTTCCCGTGTACTGTCTCCTGCTTGAACCCGATCTTGCCGCCGGGCAGAAAGCACCACTTCCAGATCGGCAGGCCATGTCCGGCAAACCGGCTCACACTGCCGCCGGAATACATCACCAGGTTCAGGGGAATGGGATAGGAGGTGCAGCAGTTGGGATACAGAGCCAGCCAGGCCACCGAATGCTGGTCAGGGGAAACTGCCGGCTTGTCGAAACCAACCTGCGTCGGGTCCTTCGCCGGCGTGATTTCCTTCCCGTCGCCAGTGCGGATGTGAAGCTGACCTTGTGCATCCAGCTCAGCCGAAGCGAAGAGCACATCGCGCGCCGGAACCGCCGACTTCTGGGCGAGGCCGCAAACCGCCGGCAGCAGCGAGACGATCAACAACACGATCAGCTTCTTCCTCGGCACGCCCGATTCTACCGCGCTCCACTTGACCTGCTTCGGCAAACCCCGCACAATCGATTTCTTGAGACTCATTCTTCGCACCCAACTCTATACGTTTCTACTTCTGCCGCTGCTGCTGACCGCGGCCGACAAAACGTCCACCGCGCCCGTCTGCTCGGCCTGCATCCAGAAGAACCTCGACTACCTTGCCGGCCCCGATCTGCATGGCCGGGGCAGCGGCACCGAAAACGAGTTCCACGCCGCCCAATACATCGCCGCGCAACTCAAATCCTACGGGCTGAAACCCGCCGCCGAAAACGGGGAGTATATCCAGGTCGGCGCGATCAGCTCGCGTAAGGTGACGGGCACGCCGGTCATCACCTTCGAGAAGGACGCGCGCACCGTCACCCTCACCCAAGGTAAGGAGGTGGCACTCATCTCCGCGACCCAGCCCGACGTCAACGCGCCATTACAAAAACTCGACCTGAGTGACCCTTCGGTCTCGCCGGCATCGGTGAAGCCCGGAGCGGCAGTCCTGCTCAAATTCAAACCCGAGGCCGGCGCGCAGAGCATGGAAAGCGTTCTGAGCGCGTACTCGCGCAGCAGCGCCGCCATCGTACTCTTTCCCGTTGCACCCGATGGGCAGAGAATGTTTCAGCGCATGTCGCAGCGTGGCCCGCGGCCGGAAAAGAGAATTGCCGATGAGCCCGCACGTCCCGATGGCGGCCTCATCACCAGTGATTCGGCCACGGAGCTCTGGTCACTGGCCGACGGCACGCCCATCAAACTGCACGCTGACGTCACGCCGTGGGAGACGACGCACACCTGGAACGCGCTCGCGAAGATCAACGGCAAGAACCGTCAGCAGATCATCCTGCTGAGTGCGCACCTCGATCATCTCGGCGTGCGCGACGGCAAGATGTATCCCGGCGCCGACGATGACGCATCAGGCACTGTCGCCGTGATGGAACTGGCGCGAGCCCTGGCCAAAGAAAAGCGCCCGCAGCGCACCGTGGTGGTTGCGCTCTTCGGCAGCGAAGAAGCCGGGCTGGTCGGCTCACGCTACTTCCTCAAACATTCCACGTTTCCGCTGCAGGACATCGTCGCCAACCTGAACTTCGAAATGATCGGACGCGCCGACCCGAAGGTGAAACCCAACGAACTCTGGCTCACCGGCTGGGAGCGCACCAACCTCGGACCGGTACTGGCCGCGCACGGCGCGCAACTCGTCGGTGATCCGCATCCCGATCAGGGCTTCTTCGCGCGCTCCGACAACTTCGCGCTGGCCCGGGACGGTATCATCGCGCAAAGCGTCTCGAGCTATGGATTGCATAACGACTATCACCAGCCGACCGACACTGTCGACAAGATCGACTGGCAACATCTCGACAGCGCCATCGGTTCGATGATTGGCCCGGTGAGCTGGCTGGCCAACAGCGACTTCACGCCGCAATGGAGCCCGGGCGGCAAACCGTAATTCGGACAGCTCACACACCCTTCCCTTCAAGGTGTCATCCTGAGCGAAGTGAGGAAGCGTAGCTCCGAACGCAGTCGAAGGACCGCTACCCCGGCTGTAATCTCATGCTGAGGTCATGCCTTTCAACCCCGAGGAACCCTACGCCCCGTTACTTTTCTTGTACTCATCGAACGCTGCCAGAAAACCCACCAGGTCCTTCTGCCGCAAATAATACGGCGTCGACAGTCGCAGCTTCGACGGCTCGCCCCGCGAATCCTGATCTTCTTCGTCTTCCACAGCCAGTCCTCGAGCTTCATGCGCTGGATCGGCGGCACATTCACCGTAACAATCGCGCAGCGCGATTTGGGATCGGGCGAAGTCCACGACTCAGCGCCGCGCTTCGTCATCTCCGCCAGCATGAAACTCGCCGACGCGCGATGCCGAGCCTCGATCTTCTCCATGCCGATCGCATTCGCCATTCGGATCGCCGCGCGTAACCCGTCCAGCGCCGGAACATTCGACGATCCGATCCGCTGAAAACGTTCCGCCCGCAGCTTGTCTTCGTTCCAGCCTTCGGTCGCAATCGTATTCCACACCCGATCGACTACCTCGTCACGCACATACAGGTAACCAGAGCCCTTCGTCGCCTGCAGCCACTTGTGCGGACTCGAGCTGTACATGTCGCAGCCGATATCGTGAATGTTCAGCTTCATCATGCCGGTGACGTGCGCTCCGTCAACGGCAGACAGAATTCCCTTCGAGCGCGCCAGCGCGCACAGATCTTTCGCGGGGAGTACTACGCCGGTCACCGTCGTGATGTGGCTGAAGAAGATTACGCGCGTGCGCGAGGTGATGGCGTCGTTGAACAAACTCAAAACTTGCTCACCATTCAGCACCGGCTTCGGCAGCGTGACTTTTTTCACGACGATGCCGTAACGCTTCGCCTTCAATTGCCACGGCTGCTCGCCTCCGGGATGCTCCTGGTCGGTCATCAGCACCTCGTCGCCGGCCTTCATATCGACGCCGTTGGCGATGTAGCTGTTCCCTTCCGTGGCGTTGCGCACCAGCGCAATCTCATCGCGATTGCAGCCGACAAAGGCCGCCAGCGGATCGCGATACTCGTTCCACGGCCCGTAGCCCCAGATGGGATAGTCTTCGGGATCGGTCTCGTCCAGCTTCTCGGTCGAGGTGTAACCGTTGAAGATGGCGCGCAGCACGGGCGCAGGGCTCGAACCTACGGTGCCGTTGTTGAGGTAGACCTCGTCTTCGGGAATCAGAAACTGCTTGCGCAGCTCGCTCCAGTAAGCCTCGTCATTGTTGACGTACTGCTGCGGGTCGGGCAGCGACGACGGCGCGCTTTGCAACTGCGCGAAGAGATCATTACGGAAAGCGAGAGCGGCGGCCAGTCCGGCAGTGTGCGTGAGAAAGCGACGACGATCGAGCAAGGGAGCCTCCGACGTTACGGCAAAATCTTACACCCGCCCAGAGCCTTCTGGTGGCGAGGCAGCCTTCAGGCCGACGAGTCCTTCGCTCTTCAGGATTGCCCGAATTGTTTTACCGGAAGAACTCGAAAAACGCCGCGACGATTTCCGCCGGGAGCTTGGTGGTTTTCGATTTCTGCGACAGACCGTGAGCCGCGCCCTCGATCGCCATCAGTTTCGTCTTCGCCGGGATCAGCTTCATCGCCATTTCGAGCTCCGCGACTGAACCGAAAGTATCTCTCGTCCCGCTGATAAAGAGTGTTGGCGTCTGAAGCGCGGGGAAATGGTCAGTTCGTAATTTCTCCGGACGGCCCGGCGGGTGCAGCGGATAGGACAGCAACAACAAGCCGTCGACCAGGTTCGCATCGGCGGCTACCAACATGCTTGCCTGACGGCCGCCGTAAGACGAACCACCGAGAACTGCACGTCCGGAAAATTCCTTTCGCATCAGCTCCACGGCGCGGCGCAGCCCTTCCTGATCATGCTTGGCGTCGGATGGCGATGGAGGCCCGGTCGGTTTTCGCTGACGATAGGGAAGATTGCAGCGAAGCGTAGTCAGACCATGGGCCGCAAAGCTTTCCGCTAAAGCTACCAAAAGCGGCGCGGTGCAGTTCCCTCCCGCACCATGCGTCAGCACGAGAAAGCCTCCGCCGCTTGTCTCTGCGCGGTGCAGAAATCCCTGCACCGGCGCTTCGCCGGCGTCGCGGTTGACGAACGATTCTACTGCGGGAGTTGCCACGACAATTACCGAACAAAAACTTTGTACAACAGCAGGTAAATAATAACCCCGGTCACCGAAACGTACATCCAGATAGCGAAGGTGTAGGGCGCGATGGCTTTATGTTTTGCGAAGCGGCCCTTCAGCGCGCGCGCCAGCGTGATCAGGATGAACGGCACGACGACGGCGGCGAGAATCGTGTGCGAGAGCAGCAGCGTGAAGTAGAGCGGGCGGGCGATGCCCTGTCCCTGGAAATGCGTCAAGCCGTGAAGCACCAGGTGGTAGTAAAGGTACGAGATTAGGAACAGGGTCGAAGTGACGAACGCGGCCAGCATCATGCGCTTGTGCGCTTCGCGGCGGCCGCGCTTGATGAAGTAGAAGCCTGTTCCTATCAGCACGGCGCTGGAGCCATTCAGCACGGCGTCGAGCGCTGGATAAAATGTAGGCGAAATCTGCATCAGGCTGCCGGTTTGGTGGTGCGCCGGTTCGCGATCAGGAATGACAGTGCAAACATTACTAACGTGAACAATCCTAGCACCGCGAAGTTACCGCTCAGCGAAAGATCGGTCGACGCCGACTGCGGAAACAGCAGCGCCCGCAAGGCTTCCGTCCCGTAGGTCAGGGGATTGATCCGCATCAGCAGCCGGATCCACAGCGACGCTCCGGAGAGCGGAAACAGCGAGCCCGACAGCAGCCACAGCGGAATCAGAAACAGGTTGATGATGGCGTGAAAGGCCTGCGTGGAATCCATCGGCCAGGCAATGATGAAGCCCAGCGCGGTCAGCGAAAACGAAACCAGGAAGATCGCCAGCACGGTCAGCGCGAAGCTGACCAGCGTGAAGTGCACCCCGACGAATGGAGCGAACACCAGGAAGATCATGCCTTGCAGCGTGGCCAGCGTTGCGCCTCCGAACACTTTGCCCAGCACGATCACCGAGCGGCTCACGGGCGCGACCAGCACCGAGAGCAGGAAGCCTTCCTTGCGGTCTTCAATCACCGACATCATGGTGAAGATGGCGGTGAAGAGCACGATCATGATCAACGCGCCCGGGAAGAAAAACTCCAGGTAGTGCTGGCCGCCTGCGCCGCTGGAGCGGAACGAGGTGCCGAAGCCGGAACCGATCACCACCCAGAACAGCAGCGGCGAAGCGATGACGCCGACCACGCGTGCGCGCTGGCGATAGAAGCGAACCACCTCGCGCCACCAGAGCGATGCGGCAGGCATCAGCATGCCAGTGCTGGCGGGTGGAATCGTTGCGGGAAATGTTTCTGTACGAGTTGCCATAAAAGTCAGTTGTCAGTTGCTGGTGGTCCGTTGCCAGTTACGAAAGACGCTGTCGGCTATGCGCTGTGAGCCGTGAGCTACGGCGAATTCATCGTTGCGACGTGAGTCTTGTGTCAGGGCATGGCTTCAGCCGTGCCGCAAAAGCCGATTTCCTGGAAAGGGCTTCAGCCTCTGCGAGCTGTGCACAGCGGCTAAAGCCGTAAACTTCGGTTCGCTTATTCGGCACGACTAAAGTCGTGCCCTGACACAAACCCTTTCTGGTCCTTCTGCGACATCCGGTCCTACGGACCTCTCCAATGAAAGCAGCGCCAAAAGCCTCCGTGTCCTCAGTGGTGAACTGCTCTTCCTCGGACGGGTAACTCACTCCCCCGCGTCGCCCTTACTCTCATCGGTCCAGAACCTGTGCCCTGTTCGACGGATGAAAACATCTTCCAGGCTGGGCTTGTGGATTGAGATACCTTCGATCTCGCCGGGAAATGCTTCCACCACATCCGTTACGAAGCGATGTCCGCTTTCGATTTCCAGACGCACCTGCTGATCGAGCACGGTCGGATGCAATCCGAAGCGCTGCTCGATGTGGCCGGCCAGTGTGTCCGGTTCTTTCGCTTCCAGCATGATCACATCGCCGCCGATCTCGGCCTTCAACACCGCCGGCGTTCCCAGCGCGACCACACTGCCGTTGGCGTAAATCGCGAGGCGGTCGCAGCGCTCGGCTTCTTCCATCAGGTGTGTGGTGACCAGCACGGTCACGCGTTCTTCGTCGCGCAAAATCTGGAGATACTGCCACAGATCGCGGCGCGCACCGGGATCGAGGCCGGTCGTGGGCTCGTCCAGCAGCAGCACCGAGGGATGATGCAGCAGTCCCTTCGCAAGTTCGAGTCGACGCTGCATTCCGCCGGAGAAGGTTTCAGCTTTTTCCTTCGCACGATCGGCGAGACCGACACGGCTGAGCATCTCGGCAACGCGCTTCTTGAGAGCCACGCCACCCAATCCGTAGATATGCCCAATCACCGTAAGGTTCTCTTCGGCAGACAGCTTCGGGTCGATACTCTGCGCCTGAAAGACCACACCGATGTTGCGCCGCACCTGCGCGGGCTCGCGCGCGACATCGTGCCCCATAATCAAGGCGCGGCCGCCCGACGGAACCATCAGGGTCGAGAGAATGCGAAACGTGGTGGTCTTGCCGCTGCCGTTCGGACCAAGCAGCCCGAAGATCTCCGCCGGACGCACATCGAACGAAACGCCCGCCAGCGCGACGCGGTCGCCGTATTGATGTCGTAACGATTTGAGCTGGATGACGCCGGAAGCGGAAGGGTCGTCCGGCGAATATCCGTTCACCTTGGCGTCGGCAGCGGGAGTTGTTGTTCGAGAGGCCACAGGACAGTCTATTACGTTGTTGTGAACCGGGTCGAATGCTGTCTCAATCTCAGCGAGCGTCCGGCAAAACTTCCTCGAGTGGCGCACCGCATTTTGGACAGAACTTTGAGCGCGTTAAGCCGCGCGAATAAATGGTCGCGCCACATCTTTTACAGAACAGGGTGTTGCGGTAATTCAGATACATGATCACAATGATCGCGGCGACAAAAAACAGCGGCACCTTGCCCTGCATGATCCATTCCGTAAAACCCAGGAAAATGAGGCCGAAGGCGACGATCAGGAAAGGGTGCGCCGATTTCTTCGTCTCGTAGCTGGCCTTTGCGTAGAAGATCCACGAAGCCACACCGATTGCAATCCAGCAGACCGCGAAGACGCCAAAGGAAGTCGGCGTGCCAATTGGAGCATGCGACGAGAAGGGTTGTAGCGCGGCGGTCACCACGCTTCATGATAAACAACCGAAGTGCGCGTGCCCAGCGTTTATGCGCGATTGATCATCATCAATGCGAACAATAGTGGTAGATAGATCACCGAGGCCTGCAGAACATTGCGGGCCCGCACTTTTGATTCCGGTTCAATCGGCGTCAGCTTCATGGTCCACATGCGCAGGCTGAACCACAGCATGCCGAGCCCCAGCAGCAGCGCGCCACCAAAATAAATCCAGCCGGACATGCCGAGCAAGGTCGGCGCCAGCGATACCGGCACCAGGGCCAGGGCGTACATCACGATGGCGAATGCGGTCGAGCGGCCATCGCTTTCAACCACCGGCAGCATGCGGATGCGCGCGTTCTCATAGTCTTCGCGGTAGAGCCAGGCGATGGAGTGGAAGTGCGGAAACTGCCAGAAGAAAACGATAGCGAACAGTACCAGAGCTCCGCTGTCGAGCCGGCCGCGAATGGCGGTCCAGCCCAGCACCGGCGGCATCGCTCCCGGAAACGCGCCCAGGAATGTGCAGATGGGATGGATGCGTTTCATCGGCGTGTACACCAACAGGTAGCTGACGGAGGTAAGAGCGGCCAAGGCGGCGGTCAGCCAATTCGTACTCAGCCAGAGATAGAGCACGCCGCCAATCGTCATTCCGTAGGCGACTACCGACGCGTGCAGCAGACTCATGCTGCCGGTGACCAGCGGACGGCGCGCGGTGCGGCGCATCAGCGCATCCAGATCGCGCTCGACAACTTCGTTGATCGCGGCGGTGCCGCCGCTGACCAGGCCGATGCCGACCAGCGCATGCAGCAGCGCCCAGGAGACCAGCGATGTCCCCGATTTTTCGGCGGCGAAAAACGCGCCTGCCCACGCGGTCATGACGATCAGGGTGGTCACGCGTGCCTTGGTCAGTGTGGCGTAATCGCCAGCCAGCGCGGCCAGTCCTGCGCGTGGAACTGCAAGCGGTTGGCTTGCACTACTCATGCTGTGACCGCCTTTCCGGTAGCCGTTTGTGATGCCGGAACTGCCGCGTGCACGCTAATCATGCGCCAGGTCTGAATCGCCAACACCACCGTGGCGGCCATTACCAGCGCGCCTCCGGCAACGTGAGACACGGTGCTGGTCACCATCGCCGCCATGGGCTGCACGGCGTCGCGTCCCCACACGATGCGTGTCAGGTAGGCGCAAAAGCCTAAGCCAAGTTGCAGCATCAGCAGTCCGAGCAGAAGTTGCGCCGGCCTGCGCAGGTGATTGACGCGGCCGTAGCGTGTCAGCACGCGAACAATGGTCCAACACAACATCGCGACTACGACGCATGCACCGATCAGGTGCGGCAGCAGTTTGATGCCGGAGTGGCGAAACGCCGCGCCCAGAATCAACTGCACCCACACGCAGGCTGCGGCAATTGTGGCCAGCGCGGGAGTGCTCGGCGTGGTGTCGGTTTCGATGATCGGCTCGGAATCCTGCAGCCAGTCGCGGCTGGTAAACAGCGCCATCGCGACCACGGTGCAGAAGATCATCTGGCCCAGCGTAGCGTGCGCGGTAGAGATCGACCAAGGCAGAAAGTTCAGAACTGTAAGTCCGCCGAGAATTCCCTGTCCGATCACGGCGCCCAGGGCGGTCCAGCCCAGCACGCGCATCCACTTACGTTTTTCGACGCGCTGCGTCCACACGGCCATCACGATGATCAGCAGTCCGATGAACTCGGCGATCATGCGATGGGTGTGCTCGTACTTAACGCCGCCGACCATGGGCGGGAGTTTGTAGAGCGAGCCGAAGGAGGTTGGCCAGTCAGGGACGGAGAGACCGGCGTCATTGCTGGTGACCAGTGCGCCGGCGATGATCAGGAGGAACGTGGCCCAGGCAACAATGACGGCAAAGCGATGATGGCCCGGATTGTAGGCGATATCAGATCGCGACGTCAGAACAGGCTCCTATAACGTGGCGTCCGCGCACAGCGAAAGCGTCGCTCGTGGGGCGATTTCTAAAGCCCTGCGCCGCTTACTTGCCGGCTGGGTCAACCCAATAAAGATGTAGAAAACAGAGGCTCAAATCTGCGGCGAACACCTTATCCTCAGCGGTATTCGTGCAAACATTGTAGCAGACGGGCAGCGCGCGAAAGAAAGCTCGAAGCCCCGGTAAGTCGCTATGGCAACGGGCCGGAGGTGCATCGCCTTACATTCATTCGCCACTGCTGACCTCGGCGGCCAGCCAGTTCAGATACTCATCGCTGCCACCCACGATCGGCAGCTGCACGCATTCCGGCAAGTCGTAAGGATGCAGTTCCTTGAACGCCGACCGCAAGTCGTCTGCATGTTTCGCGGTCGTCTTGATGATCAGCAGATACTCCGCTTCATTCTGCACCTTGTGCTTCCAGCGATAGACGGAGCGAATGGGACCGATGACGTTGACGCAGGCCGCGAGCCGCCGCTCGACCAGTTGCGTGGCCAGTTTTTCCGCGACATCCTTCAATCCGACCGTGGTGAGCACAACGCGGACATTCGTCATGGGAGCTCCTTGTTTTTCGCAAGGAATGTAGCACGCGCTTGGCAGCCTGGGCAGTGAGATGTATTGGGGTGTCACACAATCTTCGCCTATTCATCGCTTATCGAAGCAGATTCCCTCGGCGCTTATTGTCGGAAGTTTGCTTGACTGTATCGGGGATGCGAAGTCCACTGGATATTGGCAGCGACTCCGCGATAAAGGCCAGCATCGCGGATCGCGGCCATTCGCAGCGTATAAGGAAGTTTATGACCATCACCATTCGCATCGCCGGGCGCTGGTTGTACCGGATGCGGCGCCTGCTGGCGACTGTCTGCATTGCCCTGCTGGCTTTCCTCATCGGATATAAAGTCGTGTTCGGCGCCAACGGCATGAAGGTCTGGCAGGCGAAGCGCGCCGAAGTCCAGAGCCTGCAGAGCGAAATCGACCAGAAGCAGATGGAGCAGCAGCAACTTCAGCATGAGGTCGATGCCCTGCAGCGCGGCGATCCCAGCGTCATCGAGAAGGAAGCCCGCGAGCAGCTGGGCTATGTGAAGCCGGGCGAGGTGGTCTTGTACCAGCAGAAGAACAAGCCCGATCCGCGGACGGCTCCTGCCGTCGCCGAGAATACCGGCCAGAAGTAGTAAAAACATCCCAGTAAAATCGCGTCTTATCTCGCGGCAGTGCTCAATCCGCGTGGATTGTCCTTTTCCGCGGCAGGATTCAGTGGGATGGAATAAACTTGTCAGCACGTAATCTGCAGGGGTGGTCCGCGTCGTAATACAGTTACGACGGAAGAAGGCGTCATCGCAGGCGGCAGCCGTCGATGAGTCTCTGGCTGATTCCGTTCCTTACGAAAACCGGCCGTTCGATGTGCGGCCCATCAAATAGGAGAAGGCATATGAAGACGAGAGTTTTAGTCGTGATCGGGCTCTATCTGTGCTGCATGACGGCGCTGGCCGTAGCCAAGGACCAGACCTGGGATGGATGGATCAGCGATTCCAAGTGCGGCGCCAAGGGAGCCAATGCGGCTCACGAAGCCTGTGCGAAGAAGTGCATCGGCGCGGGCGAGAAACCGGTATTCGTTACCGACAAGGACATGAAGGTCGTACCGGTTTCGAATCCTGACGCCCTGCAGGACCATATCGGACATCATGTGCAGGTCACGGGCACTATGGGCAGCGACGGCTCCATGCATGTGGACAAGGTGAAAATGCTGTCGCAGACCGGTGGGAGCGGTAGCGGCATGAGTGACATGCACTGATCTGGCTCAGGCGGGCTGCTGTAGGGAGCGCGAAGCGCGGCACAACCGTAGCCCAGGACGTAAGTCCTGGGTTGAGTTTCAAGAATTGGTATGAGTCCTGAGGGACGACACAAGAACCTGTCGTCCCCGAAGGGACTCGATCCCTTCTAACATCAAGCGCCCCAGCACTCACGTGCTGGGCAAAGGTTGTATCGCACTACGCGCTCACAGTTTGGTAGAAATCGGTCTGAGGCCTGCCAAGCTGCTTGAGAACAGAACAAGCCGATCAAGTATTCTCAATACGCTTAATTTGGCGCGACGGACCTCACTCCACCTCATGCTTGGCGGTATAACCGTCGCGCGCCAGGATCGTGTACTTGATGTCCTTGTTCTTTTCATCCTTGATAATCAGCGGCTTGTCGTCAGGTCCCACCAATCCAACTTTCAGCTTGCGATAGGTTCCGTCCTGCTTGTTGTTGGTGGGCTTGTAGGTGATGGTGTATTGATTGCGGATCGACTGCGCCACCTCGCGGAAGATGTCCGGCAACTCGCCCAGCAGGCGCGGCGAGTAGGAACGTCCGCCGGTCATTCGAGCGAAGGCATTCATCTGATTCTTGGCCTGTAGATAATCGAGCTGGTACAACGCCATCTCCGGGTTGCCGCCACCCATGGCGTCGAGTTGCTCCAGGAAAGCCTCTCCGGTGCAGATGGTGTAGATGGTCACATTGGGCGTGCCCTTGACCTTCTTCAGCGTCTGGTCGAGCGTGATCTTACTGAAGGTGTCGCGGCCGCTGGCGATTACGACCAACTCCTTATGGCCGGGAATACGGTCCATGCGATCGAGCGTGTCGTACATGGCATCGAAGATGTTGGTTTCCTGGAAGCCGGGTACGCGCAGGGTATTCAGCGCTCCGAAGATGGCCTGTTTGTCCTGGGTGAAGTCGACCAGGATATGCGTCTTGATATCGAACTCGACGATGGCGACCCAATCCTGCGGCTGCAGCTGCGAGGCGAAAACATACGACGAGTTCAAGGCGTCGTACATGAAGTTGTAGTCGGTGGCCGCGAACTCCACCAGCAACACGGCGGTGATGGGCGCCTTGCTGATGGTAACGCTCTGGATCTTCTGCGGCACGCCGTCTTCCCACACTTTGAAGTGCTCCTGCGCCTGCTCCAACGGCAGGTTAATGACACGTCCGTCCTTCTGCAGGATCTGCGCATCCACCGTCACCTCGGGCACATCGACGTGCAGGGAGTACTGGGGAATGTCTTCGTGCTTTGGCTTGGGCGGCGGAGGCGGTTCTTCACCCTCAGCTTTCTTGGGAACGGCGATGGGGCCGGATTCCCCGGTCGGACCGCCGGCAGCGGCCGGCATCTGATCCTGACCCTGGCTGGGTTGCGACTGTTGTGGCGACGGTTGATCCTGCGGCGTGCTTCCGCTGGATTGTGCCTGGCTCAGATTCACGAGCAAAAACAGGCTCGCCAGGAGCGCAAGGGCTGCAGGCCGTAACCGGCTGAGTACTGTAGGTGAATTACTGGATGCTTCTAGGTGTTTCTCAGGATACATCGGGGTGCCTCGTGGGCCAGACTGTCTGATAGTATAAAACCAATTTCAGCCTCTCTGTTTCGGTGTGGGGACAGCAGAACACCTGCTTGCGGTTAGACGGACGTGTCTCCCATTGGAATGGTGCAGGGCCAGGATTTTCCGGGGTGCGGACCCGGGGTCCGGGCAAGGAACAAGGAAGCATGTCTCACCGCGCCTTCGCGCTGCTCGTCGTCTGCCTTTCGTCGATCACCTCTTTCTGCGTCCAGCCTAAAGTTCAGATCATGCCTGAAGACCAGGTCAAGCCCGGCATGCACGCCGTGGCCTACACCGTCTTTGAGGGGGTGAAACCCGAGCCCATGGAAGTCGAAATCCTGGGCGTTCTCAAGGACATGGCCGGCCC
This sequence comes from uncultured Acidobacteriaceae bacterium, assembly GCA_963819055.1. Classification (GTDB taxonomy): domain Bacteria; phylum Acidobacteriota; class Terriglobia; order Terriglobales; family Acidobacteriaceae; genus Bog-257. Next base: position 120,790 of record CAWFUT010000036.1, read on the forward strand.
GCAGGCCGACGTGATCCTGGCGCGCCTGCACGGCGCCAAGGTCGAATACACCGGCGTGGTCGCGGGCATGAGCGGCAGCCCGGTCTACATCGACGGCAAGCTGGTGGGCGCCATTGCCTATCGCATTGGCGAGTTTTCCAAGGAGCCGATCTGCGGCATCACTCCCGCGTCCAGCATGCTGGAGATCGACGCCATGGATAAATCCGCGGGCGATTTCGCCAAGTCCGGCAACAGCAGCGCCCGACAGGTGGCGAGTCCGACCTCCGGACCGGGTCTGCCCGCCGCCGCAACGCCGACGTCGCCTTACGCAAATCTGCTGAAGCCGATTGACACGCCGCTGGTGTTCAGCGGCTTCGACCCGGAGACACTGCGTGTCTTCGGCAAGGACTTCGCCTCCGCCGGCGTGGTGCCGGTGATGGGCGCAGGGTCGGTGAGCAACGACAAGCAGCCTGAGCCGCTCGTACCCGGCTCGGCCGTCAGCGCCATCCTGGTGCGCGGCGACATGAATATCGCCGGCACTTGCACCGTGACGTATATCGACGACAATCATCTGCTGGCTTGCGGCCATCCCTTGTTGCAATCGGGTAGCATCGACATGCCGATGACCAAGGCGACCGTGCTAGCCACGCTTCCCTCACCCGAAAATTCGTTCAAGATCGTAAACACGACTGAGACGGTGGGTGCATTTGTGCAGGACCGTCGCGCCGGCATCATGGGCCGCTTCGATCGCGAGCCCCAAATGATTCCCGTCACGCTGACCTTCCGCGGCGTATCGCATCCGAAGAGTTTTCATTACGAGGTGCTGAACAACGCCAAGATCACGCCTGCCGCGATGATGGCCACGGTCTTCAACGCTATTCAGGGCATGAACGAGTACGGCGAAGACACGACCTATCGGCTGGACGGAGACATCTCCGTGCTGGGCTATCCGAAGCTGGCGGTGAAAGACATGTACGCGCCGGCCGATGGTTCGACTCCCACAGCGTATGGCATAGCCCTTGCGCTGGGCGAGCACTTCAGCCGCATCTTCGAGAACCCGTATGAGACGCCAAAGATTGAGGGCGTCGAGTTGAACTTCGATCTCATTCCCGATCGTCGGTCGGCCCGCCTGGAGAGCGCGCGCACCGACGTGACTGAAGCTCGGCCCGGCGACGAGATCACCATTGAAGCTCTGCTGCGTCCCTATCGCGGTGAGAGCATTCTGCGCCAGATCGCGGTGAAGATTCCGACCTCGGCGCCCCGCGGCACGCTGCACATCCTGGTCAGCGACGGCGACACGCTGGACAAGATGCATCATCTCTCCGCGCCCATGACGCGCCACCTCGACCTGGGATCGACCATTGCGCTGCTGAACCAAGAGCACTCCAACTCCGACGTCTACGTGTCGCTGCTGGAGGCGAATCCGCAGGCGATGGTGGAAGGCAAGGTGATGCCCACGCTGCCGCTATCGGTGATGAACGTGATGGATGGCATGCGCGGCACGCAGGACATGGTGGTCGTGGGGGAGTCGGCGGTAGACGAAGCCGCTACGCCAATCGACTACGTGGTGACCGGCTCGCAGGTGATCACGCTCAACATCAAGTAGCTGCCCGCTCTGGGCTGTGAGGCTCTGAGCTATTAATCCTCAGCCTTCCTCCCTGAGTCCGGGTGCCCTGCTGGCGGGCCAGGTGGGAGGCCTTCATCGTTTCGCCAAATACCTTTGACCCATTCTCTTTCCTGCGTCATAATGCTCGCCGCGCCGAACGTGGGTTTACGTGGATTGCAAAAGGAGCCGCGATGCTGCCTTCGCTGCGCTTCACTTCTCTTGTTCTGCTGATGTTTTGTCTCGGCCTCGCCTCTCTCACGCAAGCCCAGACCTTCACCGTCCTCAATCAATTCGACGGCAATCCCAACTGGCAGCCTTACTCGGGTGTGACTCTCGACTCTGCGGGAAACGTTTACGGCACCACCACCGCCGGCGGCTATGACCAGGGCACGGTCTATAAAGTGAAACACACGCAAAGCGGGTGGAGCATCTCCACCCTGTTCAAGTTCGATCCGCTTGGCGGTCCTGACCAGGTCGGACAGTGGCCCTGGAGCGGCGTTGTCTTCGGACCCGACGGCGCTCTTTTCGGTACGACCACTAGCGGCGGTTCCCACGGAGCCGGCGTCGTCTACAAACTCACTCCGCCTCGCACGACGTGCCGCGACACTCTTTGCTACTGGACAGAGACGGTTCTCTACAACTTCGCCGGCGGCGGCGATGGGGCCTTTCCGGCCTTCGGCAACGTGATCTTCGATCGCGCCGGTAACCTGTACGGCACGACGGAACTCGGCGGCACATCTAGTTCCGCATGTTCAAACGGATGTGGCGTGGTTTACGAACTGTCGCATTCAGCCTCCGGATGGACCGAACGAGTTCTGTATCGCTTCACAGGTGGGACGGACGGAGCGAATCCGTCTTCAACTCTGCTCCTCGACGCCGCCGGCAATCTCTACGGGACAACCGCCTACGGCGGCGGATCGGTTTGCCAGCAAAGACCAACCCTCGACTGTGGAACGGTGTTCGAACTGAGCCCGTCCGGCAATGGCTGGATAGAGAGAGTCCTGTACCGTTTCCAGGGCGCCAATGACGGCGCAAATCCCTACGGCGGGCTGATCGCGGATCCATCCGGCAACGTCTATGGCGCTACGGCGTACAAGGGTTCGTTCAACAGCGGCACCGTCTATGAATTGTCGCCGAATGGCGGCAGTTGGAGTTTCTCTGTCTTGTATGAGTTCGGTCCCGACTTGTTCGGGCTGGGTGGGCCCTATGGCAACCTTGCGATGGATAGTTCAGGCACTCTGTATGGCGCGACCTACGGCGGAGGCGATAACGGCACCGGAAGCGTTTTCAAACTGACACCACAAAACGGCACATGGGCTTACACCCTGCTGCACAGCTTCAGCGGTGGCATTGGCATTCCGGAGGGTTATGAACCATTAGGAACGCCCGTGCTCGATAGCAATGGAAATATTTACGGTACGGCATCGGAGGGGGGCACCAACGCCTGCGATTTCGAAATCCAGTGCGGCACGGTCTGGGAAATCACTCCCTAGCTGAGAATCAGATTTGATCATCTCTGGCGCCGGGTGTCCCGTGGGTTCGAATGCGTGCAGTCCTCACGGGAACCATTTTCGCGGTCGCACCGTATTAGACGCGAGACGCCGCGAACGAGGTACGCCGTCATGCACTCTGCCGCACACTCCTCCAGCCCCACCATGGCAGACGCTGCCCTTTCGGAGCTCTCGCTGTTCCGTTTGTACACGCTGCGGCTTTGCTACTTCATCATGGCGGCGGGACTTGCCGTCTACGTTTGGCCTAGCGTGATCCATCACTCCAGCGAGTTGGCGATCTCTGCGGGCATCCGCCTTTCATTACTCGCCGGTTTGGGGACGACGGCCGCACTTGGCCTTCGCTATCCCATCCAAATGCTGCCGATCCTTTTGTTCGAGTTCACCTGGAAGGCCATCTATCTGACGGCATTCGCCCTGCCCTTATGGCTGAATCACCAGGTCACGGCCGCAGTCGCCGACGACATCCAGGCGGTCGCCATGGTCGCGATCTTCCTTCCCCTCATCCCCTGGCGCTACGTGATTGCCAATTATGTGCTGCGGAGCGGAGATCGGTGGAAGTAGAGTTCCGTGCTACGCTTTTCTTTCCTGCTGTTTTACCCACTAGGACTGACGATGAGATTGTTTCGACTCGCGCTCGTTTGCCCGTTGCTGCTGGCAATGGGCTGGGCGCAAACTACCCGCACCTGGGAACAGAGTTCCTACGACGATTTTGACCGCGGCACCGCGCACGGCATCGCCATCAGCAGTGACGGCACTCTCACCCTTGCTCCGTCGTTCACGTCCCTGTATACCTCGCCGTCGACCTACATCTGGGACATCACCACCGACGTCGAGGGCAATGTTTATGCGGCTGCGGGCTCGCCTGCGCGCGTATACAAGATTACGCCTGAGGGCAAGGCGCGTATCATCTTCGCTCCACAGGAGCTGCAGGTGCAGGCGTTGGTGGTCGACAAGAACGGCGCCATCTACGCCGCGACCTCGCCTGACGGCAAAGTCTACAAGCTGGTCCACGGAGGCCCCACGCCCGGGCAGGCGCCCGAAGGCGAGCACACCATCGCCGAGGTTGCCGCCGCCCAGGAGGGCGCTAAGCCTGCGCCTCCGGGTGAGAAACCGCGTACCTCGGTCGCCGTCGATCCCAGCTACAGTGCAACGGTCTTCTTCGACCCGAAGACAAAATACATCTGGGCGTTGGCGCTCGATCGCCAGGGAGAGCTCTACATCGGCACCGGCGACCGAGGCGAGATCTATCGCGTCGATCGCAACGGCAACGGGTCGCTGTTCTTCAAGAGCGATGAAGCGCAGATTCGCGTGCTCGCCCTGGATGGAGCCGGCAACCTGCTGGCGGGCACCGACGGCAGCGGTTTGATTTATCGCATCTCGCCGCAAGGCGAAGCCTTCGTGCTGTACAGCGCTCCCAAGAAAGAGATCACGGCGCTGGCCGTCGATGCAGCCGGCAACCTCTACGCCGCCGGAGCAGGCGAGAAGCGCGGAGGCGGGCCTCCAGTCAACGCTCCCGCGGGGAACGCGGGTGTTGTGATCGTGACGCCCGGTCCGGCGCAGCCGAGTGGCGGCATTCCGATTTCTCCGTCAGGTCCGCCGGGCGCGGGTTCTGCGCCAGCAGCTACGGTCATCCCAACCATTGCCAGCCTGGGCGGCTCGGAGATTTATCGCCTCACTCCGGACGGTTCGCCGGATACGTTGTGGTCCTCGCGTGACGATCTGGTTTATGCGCTGGCCTTCGACGCCAGTGGGCGCCTGCTGGCGGGATCGGGTAATCGCGGGAGAATTTTTGCTATCACCAAGAACGAGCACAGCGATCTGGCCGAGGCCAGCGCCAGCCAGGTCACCGCCTTTGCGGCGAATCCGCAGGGTGGGCTTTACGTGGCCAGCAGCAACGTCGGCAAGATTTTTCTGCTCGGCCCGAACACGGTGACTGAAGGCACCTTTGAGAGCGATGTCTTCGACGCCAAGAATTTTTCCAAGTGGGGACGCATCGAAGTTCGCGGCAACGGCAGCTTCCAGATCTTTGCCCGCAGCGGCAACGTCGACAATCCCGATCGCAACTGGAGTGCGTGGAAGCCAGTCGATGTGCAGGCAGACAAGCCGATCGACGCGCCTGCGGCGCGCTTCATCCAATGGAAGGCGGTGCTGCGTCCGGGCCACAGCGTGCCTGTACTCGACAACGTCACCGTCAACTATCTACCCAAGAACGTCGCTCCGGAGGTGCACGACGTGACGGTCGTGGCCGGCGTGCGCGTGCCTGCGGGAACACGCAGCGACAGCGCGAGCTCAGCCGCCGGATTCGAGCCGCCTATTCCCACAGTGAAGGACAAGAGCTCGATCGCCGTGACGTGGAAGGCGCACGACGATAACGGCGACACGCTGGTCTATGACGTCTACTATCGCGGCGACGGCGAGACGCGCTGGAAGCTGCTGCGGTCGGGGATCTACGACCGGTACGTCAATCTTGATGCCGACATGTTCGCCGACGGAGGTTACCGAATTCGCATCGTCGCTTCCGACTCGCCCAGCCGCGCGGCAGAAGATGCGCTGACCGGCGATGGCACGAGTGCGCGATTCGAGATCGACAACACGCCGCCGCGCGTCGAGGCGCTGAGCGCGAAGGTAGAGGGCGCCAATCTTGGTGTGACGTTTCGCGCCGTCGATGGGTTTTCGGTGATCGATCAGGCGGAGTACTCGATTGATGGCGGCGACTGGCAGGAGATCGAACCGGTCGGACAGATCTCGGATTCGAAGACCGAGAGCTACGACTTCACCATTCCGATTCCCGTGAATACCGCAGGCGACAGCTCGATTCCGCAACCCGCGTCAACAACCGGCGAGCACACCATCGTCGTGCGGGCGTATGACCGCTTTGACAATTTGGGGATTGGGAAAGTTACAGTAACTGTTCCTGGAAAGTGATCGACCACGGCACGGCTTTTAAGGGCAGCCCTTGCAATATGCCGTTCGAGCGACACGGCGCGCCACTTCGCTCTCGCTGGAACCGGACCAGGAGCCCGGTCTCCAACCTGCGGCGGGCATGGCTGAAGCCGGACCTCTTCCAAACATCCCCAGCCACGTCGTTCAGCTGAACCTTCTGCCCAGCGCCTTCAGCGGAAAGCCGATACCTTCAAACAGAATCTTGCTGGTGAACTTCGACTTCCCCGCATTACGTTCGTGGAAGGTGATAGGAAATTCGGCGAAGGGCACGCCCGCCCGGTGCAGGCAAAATTTCATCTCCATCTGGAAGGCATAGCCCTCGGTGCGGATGGCATCCAGGTCGATACGTCGCAGCGCGTCCGCCCGATAGCCTACAAAGCCCGCGGTCAAGTCGTGTGCCGGGATTCCGGTCAGCGTGCGGGCGTAGAGATTCGCGCCGAAGCTGAGGAAGTGCCGGCGCGCGTCCCAGCCGTCGGCGCCACCGCCTGCGATGTAGCGCGAGCCGATGACCACCGGATGGGTCTGCACCATCTCGATCATCGTCGGCAGCAATTCAGGCGGATGGGACAGGTCGGCATCCATCTGGATCAGGTAGTCGGCCAGATTCTCGCGCAGGACTTTCTTCATGGCATCGCGGCAGGCCGACCCGAAGCCGGCTTTGCCGGGCCGCTGCAGCAGATGAATGTTGAGATCCGTGGCCTGGATGCGACGAATCTCTTCGGCCGTACCGTCAGGAGAGTTGTCGTCGATGAACAGAATGGGTTCGTTGCCCACCGCCCCGCGAATGCGGCTGACCAGCGCAGCGATATTGTCGCGTTCGTTGTAGGTAGGGATGGAGAGCATGGGCCCGTTCTTACATTACGCTGGTGAGCATCTTCAGTTCAGCTCCGGAATTCATCTTACCGTAGTCGCAATTCTTCGCCATGCAATCCTGCGGGCGGCAGTTCCGTGAAAGTCACTGGCTCGTTGGAGCTGTGGGCTATGAGCCGTGAGCTGTGGGCTTTGAGCTATGGGCCGTGAGCTTTAGGCCAAGGTTTGAATCCGAGACGAAGACTCCCGAATGGTGGGCCGCCAATCCGGTGAGTCGATCCATTCGGGGGTAGCTTTGGCTCAGAGCCCAGAGCTCATAGCTCACGGCTCAGAGCCGACAGCTCAGAGCTCAGAGCAGGGCTGACCAAGCCATCGCTTCAAGACCGGAACGGAACCTCTATCCGGTTTGCGCTGTATCGGGGAAAAACCCTGCAACCTCCCTCCCTGCCGTCACATCTAAACCTTGACAATGATTCACTCAAGTTCTATAGTAACTCTGCTATAAGGACCGAAGTTGCTGGATTTACTACCTAATTTATCAGCAACTTACAAAGTTTCAAACCCTTAAGGAGGGTGGCTGCAATGGGAAAGATTATCGGAATTGACTTGGGTACCACCAACTCCGTCGTCGCCGTCATGGAAGGCGGCGAGCCCAAAGTCATCCCTAACGAAGAAGGCGGGCGGACGACGCCCTCGGTGGTCGGCTTTACCAAGAATGGCGAGCGGCTGGTCGGCCAGGTGGCCAAGCGCCAGGCGATTACCAACCCCGAGAACACGGTTTATTCCATCAAGCGCTTCATGGGACGTCGCTACGACGAAGTCAATGAAGAGATGAAGATGGTCCCCTACAAGGTCGTCCAGTCGGGCGATCACGTGGCCGTCGTGGCGCAGGGCAAGGAATACACCCCGCCGCAGATCTCGGCCATGATTCTTCAGAAGCTGAAGAAGGCCGCGGAAGACTACCTCGGCGAGAAGGTGACCGAAGCCGTCATCACCGTTCCGGCGTACTTCAACGACGCGCAGCGCCAGGCGACCAAGGATGCCGGGCAGATTGCCGGCCTCGAAGTAAAGCGCATCATCAACGAGCCGACGGCGGCCGCGCTGGCCTACGGACTCGACAAGAAGAAGGACGAAACCATCGCCGTGTATGACTTCGGCGGCGGCACCTTCGATATTTCGATCCTGGAAGTCGGCGAAGGCGTTATCGAGGTGAAGTCCACCAACGGCGACACGCACCTGGGCGGCGACAACATCGACCAGCGCATCGTGGACTGGCTGATCGACGAGTTCAAGAAGGACGAAGGCCTCGACCTGCGCGACAAGGGCAACGAGATGGCGCTGCAGCGTCTGCGGGACGCGGCCGAGCGCGCCAAGATCGAGCTCTCCACCACGATGCAGACCGAAATCAATCTGCCGTTCATCACGGCCGATGCCAGCGGTCCGAAGCACCTGGTGAAGACCCTGACCCGCGGCAAGCTGGAAGAGATGGTGGAGGACATCATCGATCGTTCCATCGGCCCGTGTAAGGCGGCGATCAAGGATGCCGGCATCTCGCCCGACAAGATCAACGAAGTGGTGCTGGTCGGCGGCCAGACGCGTATGCCTCGCATTCAGCAACTGGTGAAGGAGATCTTCGGCAAGGAGCCCCACAAGGGCGTGAACCCTGACGAAGTAGTCGCGATCGGTGCGGCGATTCAGGGCGGCGTGCTGGGCGGCGAGGTGAAAGACCTGCTGCTGCTCGACGTGACGCCGCTGACGCTGTCGATCGAAACCATGGGCGGCGTGGCGACGCCGATGATCCCGCGCAACACCACCATCCCGACCAAGAAGTCGGAGATGTTCTCGACCGCGGCGGACAATCAGACGTCGGTTGAAGTTCACGTCATGCAGGGCGAACGCCCGATGGCGCGCGACAACCGCACGCTGGGCAAGTTCCACCTGACCGGCCTTCCGCCGGCTCCGCGTGGCGTTCCGCAGATCGAGGTCACGTTCGACATCGATGCCAACGGCATCCTGAACGTGAACGCGAAAGACATGGCCACCGGCAAGGACCAGAAGATCACGATCACGTCGTCTTCGGGTCTGAGCAAGGAAGAAGTCGAGCGCATGGCGAAGGACGCCGACGCGCACGCTTCCGAGGACAAGGCCAAGCGCGAAGAGGTCGAGGCGCGCAATCAGCTCGACGGCATGGTCTACAACATCGAGAAGATGCTGCGCGAGCATGGCGACAAGATTTCCGGCCAGGAACGGTCGGATGTCGAGAACGCCCTGGCCGACTCCAAGAAGGCGCTGGAAGGCACCGACGCGGCAGCCATGAACAAGGCGCGCGAGGCGCTGACGGCGGCTTCGCACAAGCTGGCCGAGGCGATGTACAAGGCGCAAACGCCTCCGCAGGGCGGACCGGCTCCGGGCGGAGACGGACAGGCCACGAGCGGCACTGAGCCGAAGAAGGACGAAGGCGTGATCGACGCCGAGTACGTCGACGTGGATGAGAAGAAATAAGCTGTCGGCTATCGGCTGTCAGCCGTGAGCTAAAGGCGAGGGGCGCTCAGTGCGCCCCTTTTTCCCGATCGTACGCGATCGATTGTTGCTAAGTACGCATCGCTGATCGCGTGATGCAGAACCAAGTCTCGCGAAGCGAGACGGAAGAGCTTAGCCCAGCACGTAGCGAAGCGGAGTGCTGGGTAGGCTGAAAAATGATTTCGAGTCCCTTCAGGGACGACAGATGAACACGCGGGCTTCAGCCCGCGAAAACGCGACAAACAGGACTCCCCGGAACTGTAGGAACAATTTGAGATTTGAAGTGAACAACCAGTCGTACATGTTGCATTTTGATCGCGACCACGGCCGCTGGTACATGGTGACCTCGGGAATCGACGGCCGCATGAAGGCGATTCCGGTGATCAGTGACGACGATATCGGCTTCATGCCGAACATGGTGATTCCGATGGGCGACGAGGGTCAGGCGACCATCAACTGATTCCCTCCCACCCTAGCCCAAAATCGGGCTAGGATGGGGCACCCGCGGTAGTAGCTGAACAACAAATGGCGACGACCACCAACAAAGACAAAGATTATTACGGCATCCTCGGGATCAAGAAGACCGCCTCGGCTGAGGAGATCCGCAAGGCGTTTCGTAAGCTTGCGCGCAAATATCATCCCGACGTCAATCCCGGGGACAAGTCTGCCGAGGAGAAATTCAAGCAGCTCTCCGAAGCCAACGACGTTCTCAGCGATCCCAAGAAGCGCAAGATTTACGATCAGCTCGGCTTCTATTCGGACAACATCGATCCGGCAGCAGCCGAGGCTTACGCGCGCGGCGGCGGATTTGGCGCGGGCGGATTCGGTAATGCCGGCCCCGGAGCCGGTGCTGGTGGCGGCTCGCGCACGTATACGCAGGAAGTTCCCTTCGACTTCAGCGGCTTCGACTTCAACGATTTTTCCGAGGGTGCGGGCGCCGCAGGAAGGCGCGCCGGCGGTGGCGGCGGATTTCGCGACATCTTCTCCAGCATCTTCAGCGGAGGTGGTGGCCGCGGCGAAGCCGTGCAGCGGGCCGAGCCGGGCACCGACCTCGAATACCAGGTGAACGTCGACTTCTGGCAGGCCATCCGCGGCGCCGAATTGCAGTTGAGCATTCCGCGCCTCGAGGTCTGCGGCAATTGTCACGGCGAGGGGTACATCGAAAGTCCGGGGCAATGTCCCGAGTGTCACGGCAAAGGCCAGGTCACGCAGAAGAGCGGCAGCATGAAGTTCAATGTACCCTGTCCGCGCTGCGGCGGCACCGGAAAGAACCGCACGGTCTGCCCTGTGTGTCACGGCGAGGGCCGGGTGCAGCGCAGCGAGTCGCTCAAGGTTCGCATCAAGGCGGGCACGCGCGACGGACAGCGCATCCGGCTGCAGGGCCGCGGCAATGCCGGAGTGATGGGCGGCGCGGCCGGCGATCTCTACATTATCGTGCGCATCGGCGAGCATCCGGTGTTCAAGCGCGAGGGCGACGACATTCACCTCACCGTTCCGGTGACGCTCAGCGAAGCGGCGCTGGGCGCCAAGGTTGAAGTGCCGACGATTGACGGCCGCGCGCTGCTGCGTATTCCTCCCGGAACGCAGTGCGGGCAGAAGCTGCGCCTGCGCGAGAAGGGTGTGCCGTCGGCGGCGAAGGAAGGCCAGCGCGGCGACGAGATCGTCGAGATCACGACGGTCACGCCGAAGGTAAGCGACGAGCGCTCGAAGGAGATTCTGCGCGAGCTGGCGAAGTTGAATCCGGAGGATCCACGGGAAGAGTTGTTCAAGAAGGTGTGAGACGGCTAAGAATCGTGGGTGCCCCATCCTAGCCCTGATTTTGGGCTGGGGCGGGAGCACGAGGAGCCTCAGGGGCTAAAGCCCCCCGATTTCTGAGATCCATACGGCACGGCTAAAAGCCGTGCCCCTTCAAAACGAGAGTTCTCACGTTTCCACCCTAGCCAAAAGAGGGCTAGGATGGGGCACCCACGGTAACTCCGGTTTCGTGAGATTGAACTGAGAGCTGACGGCTGATAGCTGACGGCCAGAAATATTATGGGTAAGCGTAAAAAACAAGGCGCGTACATGATCAGCTCGGTGGCCGAGATGTACGACATCCATCCGCAGACATTGCGTCTCTACGAGCGCGAGGGGCTGCTGAAGCCGTCGCGCACCGAGGGCAATACCCGCCTCTATACCGACGAGGATCTGGAGCGGCTGGAGTTTATTCTGTCGCTGGCCCGCGACCTGGGCGTGAACATCTCGGGCATTGCGATCATTCTGCAGATGCGCGAACGCATGGATGAAATGCAGCGTCAGATGGGCGAATTCGTCAACTACGTGCGCACTGAGGTGATGACGCGCGCCCAGAATGCCACGGCCGATCCCTCGCGCGGAGCTATTGTGCCGCTGCGGCATTCGATCATTGTGAAGAAGGGCAAGAGTTAGGGTCAGGGGATCGGGTTAGGGGACAGGGTTCGGGCCGGTGCCCCGGGATCGCGTCCTGTCTTTGGAGGCTTGACCTGGGTGGACGGGATGATGACCCACGTTAGCCAAAAGAGGGCGAACGTGGGGCACCAACGTTTCGGGCTGAAGCGGTCATGGACACAGGAAAAAACTGACCCTCGTTCACTAACCCCTATCCCCTAAACTCTATCCCCTTACTTTTTTGCCGTCTTCTCTTTCAGCTTCTCCAGCGCTTCCCTGGCCTTCTTGGCGTGCGGGCCGGTCGGCAGCAGCTTTAGATACTCTTCATAATTCGTCGTCGCCTCGGCTTGATCGCCGGTCTTGTTGAGCACCTCGGCAAGCTTGAACGTGGCTTCGGCGTCATGCGGCTTGAAGTCCAGGGCCTCGCGATAGCGGCTAATGGCCGCCTTGTAATTCTCCTGTTTGTAGTACCAGTCGCCCACCTCGATGTCCTTCAGCGCCTTCATCGGGTTATAGGGTGTGAATTCGTCGACATCGGAATCGGGACCCAACCCGGCTTCAGGATGACTCTTGACGTCGTTCGATGGAGGCGACACGTCGATTTGCGTCTGAGTGCTGGAGCTCTCTCCGGCAGGAACATTGTCCGACCGCGGAGGAGAAGCGGCATTATTCTTCGGCGGCGGCGCAGACTTATCAGTAGGCACCTGCTGGACCGGGCCGTTATCGTCCTGGGCGGAGACCAAACCCACCAAGGACAAACAAAATATCGCGAGAAGAAAAGCTCGAAACCTCACGCTCATATTGTAAGGGAACCCGAAAGTGGTGCGCAGGACTCGCTTAAGTCACAGGTTCTTCTCTGCCGTCTGGCAACCTTAAAGCAGCAGCTCGCTTCTTCATGGATGTGTCCTTTTAATTCACTGGCATGATTTCAAATAACGAGGCCCGTTTTGTATTCCCTTCGCGCGCTAAGCGAAGAAGACCCGCGATTGCAGGCAGACGAGCACCCGGACTCCGCCGGCATACTGGCGCGTCTGCGCAGGCTGACCCCGGGAATCGTCGCGGGTGCTGCCGACCTTGATCCGGCCGCCGTTCTAACAGCAACCGTCGCCGGGGCGTCCTTCGGCTACTCCATCGGCTGGGTCGTGCTGATCGCCATTCCCGTTCTCTGGGCCGTCTTCAGCGTTGCCGCGCGCATTGGGCATCACAGCAATCGCGGTTTGGTGGAGCTGATCCGGCGCACCTATGGCAAGGGTGCGGGATGGGGCATCGCCGTCGCCATGATCTCGGTCAACATGACGATGATCGTTGCTGACCTGATTGCCGTCAGCGACGCCTTTTCGCTGATCCTGCAGCAGCACCGGATCTTCTTTCTGCCCATTGTCGCCTTTGCGGTGTGGTACCTGCTTGTGGTAGGCGATTACCGCAAGTCGAGCCGCGCGCTGATCTGGTTCGCGCTCTTCCAGGGAGCCTACCTGGTAGCGGCGGTGATGGCGGTGAAGTCGTGGACCGGCCTGCTGAAGGGCGTCCTGCTGCCGCACATCACATTCAGCTCGGCCTTCATCATCGGCATCATCGCGGTCTTCGGTTCGCTGCTGACGCCCGATGTGCTGGTGTGGCAGACCAGCTCGCGACGCGACGAGAAAGCTAAGGGTGGCGGACTGCATGACTCGGAATCGAAAGCCGGAACCATGGTGGCGGCCGCAATCTCGCTGTCGGTGATTATCGCAGCTTCGTCCTTGCATGTTGCCGATCCCACGCACATGTCGACGCTGACGGCAGCGCAGGCACTGGGACCGCTCGGCGTGCTGGCGCCGGTAATCTTCTCGGTGGGCATCATCGGTTCAGGGCTGATCGCCTTGCCGATCCTGGTGGCGTCCATGTGTTTCAGCATCGCCGAGGCCGCAAACTGGGAGGCCGGACTGACGGTTCCGGCGTGGGAGGCGCGGCGGTTTTACGTGCTGATCTCGGCCTCGGTCTTCCTCGCCGCCATCATCGACTTCGGCAGTATTAACCCAGTGACGGTGCTCTATTGGTCACAGGTTTTTGCTGGATTTCTTGTTGTGCCGGTGCTGGTGTTTATCGTAATGTTGGGCAATAACCCTCGCCTGACTGGCCGCAGGAATACCACCTCTGAGAATTTCTGGCTGGGCGGAGCCATAGCCGGAATGATCGTCGCCAACCTCGTCTTTTTCTGGACGCAGTTTCTGCATTGATCAAAGTTTTGCAAGCGCCGGAGATTTGTGATTTTCACAGGGCTGCCACGGCGCAAATGGTGCAGCAATTGCGAACAACTTTGTGGAGGTCTCAGTGAGCAACGGCGAGGTCAGCATCGGTCAGGCTTTCCAGTTCGAGGTGGAGAAGCTAGCGCGCAAGAAGCAGGTAGTCTTCGAGTATTCGGAGCGCTCCAACGAACAACTCCGCTTTGAAGTTATCGACGGAGTTCCCGGCATCGTAGCCAACAAGCAAGGCGTGCTGGCGCTGGCGAAACTGCTCATGACGGTCGGCGCGGCTCAACGGCCGGAAGGCTTCTGCCTGCATGTGCGTCAGGATTTCGACGGTGACTGTGACGAAGCGCTGCGCATACAACTGGAAGAGAAAAAGACCGAAACGCCCGTCAATGCTGAGGCTGCGCCGGTTACGGTGGTCTAAACGGCTACCGGTAGTGAGGTCGGTTTGCGCCGAATGTGAATCACCTTCTGCACTTCGGCGATGACGGTACCTGTGCTGTCTTTCACCTCGACGAGGAACACTGGTTCATATTTTTCCTGGCGGCTGAGTGTGTCGCGAATGTCGTCGAGCTGTTCCTGGGTGAGCCGGAACTCTGCTCGCACGATTCCCTTGCCCGGTTTGCGGAAGCGGATCGTCGCCGCCTTGTCCCACACGATGTAGTCCCTGCCGAGATTTTCCATCAGCATCAGCATGTAAAAAGGATCAGTCATCGAGTAAAGTGATCCGCCATAGTGGGTGCCGACATAGTTGCGATTCCAGAAGTGCATGCGCATTTCGACGTCGGCCGAGCGCATGTCGGCTCCCCAGCGCACGTGAATGCCGGCAGCCAGGAATGGCGGCCAGAGGTTGATGGCGCGCAGCATGAAGCGCTGAAGTCGGGAGGCCATGGAAACATCATAGCCAGTCGGTTCCCGCGGCGTCGAAAGTACCTGAGCGGTAAACTGATTATTCAACTTTTAGATATCGGGAAGGCGCTTGAAGGACAAGGAGCAGGACGCGAAAGTCAGATCGTCCGAGCGCCAGCGCTGAAAGGCCCGCTCGACGCGAGGTGAAGGAACTGCTTCTCGGACCAGACCCGCGATTCGAAATCCCTCTTCCGGAGCGCGGCAAGATGCGGCGTCGCAAGGCAGTCAGATTCGAATGAAGGGAGCTTTGCTGAACAGCGGACCCGCAGGGTCCTGATCGTTCTCCGCACAAAACTGAAAAAGGCCGCCCACTTGGTCATGGACGGCCTTTTTCCCGATGGCCCAAGTTCAGACCATTGGCTCCGGGCTGAGGAGAGATCAAGAAGCTTATTGCTGTTGCATCTGCTGTTGCTGTTGCTGCTGCTGCGTCTGGCCGGTTGAAGCTGCTTGAGCCGACTCGGTGAGGCTATTCGCCATCAGCCGAACATCGACCCGACGATTCTGGGCTCGTCCCGAGGCACTGGTGTTCTGCGCCACTGGATTGTCCTTGCCTAGGCCGATCAGGAAGATCTTGTGAGCGGGAACGCTGTACTTCTGCGCCAGGTATTGAATGACCGCATCGGCGCGGCGCTGGCTAAGCTGATAGTTGTAATCAGCCGGGCCGGTTGAATCGGTGTAACCCTCGACCTGGATGATGTAGTGCTTCTGGCTCTGCAGCTGCGCGGCAAAGTCATCCAGCGTCTGCTTATCTTTGCGGGTAAGCTGAGCTTTGTCGAAGGCGAACAGAATGGTCGTATCCGATACCGACTTATAGTTGTCGAGGTTCTCGACCGTGCCGGCGAGGCTGGTTACACGGTTCGAAGCGTGAGTGGCGTTCGTGTTGGCCTGATCGGCGCTCTGACCGGCGGCCAGCGCTTTCTGGTCGGCCGCGTCGGCCTTGGAATTCACCTGCGCAATGCCCTGCTGCGCCCGGCTATCGACGTCACGAATATCGCGAGTATTTTTCGCCGTCTGGTCATCTAATTCATTAACGTTGTTAACAATCGGCGTGGTCTGGTTCCGAACGTATTTCTTGGTGGAGCAGCCCAGGGTAAAAGGCAGGCTGCCAGCCACCAGCACTGCGAGTAAGGTGTAACGGTTCATTTGCGAATGGCTCCTTGCCAACTTTCGGCCTCGGCGAGCGATCAGCCGTTCCGGCCTGCCCGGCTAATGTGCAAGCCGGGTGCCAACTGGGTATGTTGCTATTAGTCTTTTGTTTTTAGTGGTTTGCGACAGTTGGGAGGAAAAGCCGGGAGCGGGTGAGCAGCCCGTCCGGATAAACCTGACGCGCGGAGTAAACTTTTTACATCGACCAAAATGGACGCTGCATTGCTCCCCCCGGGTGAGGCATTCAGCTTCTCTCATCTGAGTTCCATGGACCTTCTCCAAAAAATTCGTACTCTGCCGACCTCGCCCGGCGTGTATCTGTACAAGAACGCCGAAGGGCAGATCATCTACGTGGGCAAGGCGATCAACTTGCGCTCGCGGGTGCGGTCGTATTTTCTGGAAGCTGCGGCCATGAATGCGAAGACAGGATCTCTGCTTCGCGAAGCCGTGGATGTCGACTACGTGGTGGTCGACAACGAGAAAGAAGCCCTTGCGCTCGAGAACAATCTCATCAAGCAGAAGAAGCCGCGCTACAACATTCTGCTGCGCGATGACAAAACGTATCCTTACATCAAGCTGACCATCGGCGAGCGTTACCCGCGCGTGTTTCCGACACGCCGTTTGCGCAAGGATGGATCGCTCTACTTCGGCCCATACTTCCCTACCAGCCTGGCCTATCGGCTGGTCGACCTGATCCACCGGCACTTCATGATTCCTTCCTGCAAGCTCGATCTGAACCGCTACTACCCGCGGCCGTGCCTGCAGTACTACATCGGGCGCTGCCTGGGGCCATGTGTTGAAGGGCTGACAACGCCGGAACGATACAGCGAAGCGGTGCAGGATGTGAGGCTGTTTCTGGAAGGCCGTGGCGCAGATCTTTCGCGCTCGCTCCAGAAACGAATGCAAGGGGCGGCCGAGCGTGAGCAGTATGAGCTGGCAGCGAAATATCGCGACTTGATCTCGACCGTGGAACTTCTGGAGCAAAAGCAGCGAATAGCAGCTGTGGAGGGCGACGACGCTGACGTCTTCGGCTACCACTACGAAAACGAGATGTTGGCGGTGAATCTGTTCCATATGCGCGGCGGAAAGATTGTCGACAAACGCGAGTTCTTCTGGGAAGACCTGAGCGAAATGGTAGGCGATGCGTTCGATCCCGGCGAGTTTTTTTCGTCGCTGCTGAAGCAAGTGTACCTCGACCAGCAATATGTGCCGCACACGATTTATGTACCGGTGGACTTCGAAGACCGCAAAACGCTCGAAGAAGTATTGTCAGAAGGACAAAAGCGGCGGGTGCAGATTCACATTCCGCAACGCGGCGACAAGCGGTCGCTGGTCGATCTGGTCGGCCAGAACGCCAAGCAGGCCTATGACCAGCGCTTCCGGGTGATGAAGCCTGCAAGCAAGGCGATACAGGAGGCGGTGCAGGACGTTTTCATGCTGCCGGAATTGCCAACGCGGATCGAGTGCTTCGACATCTCGCACATCCAGGGCGCGGAAACCGTGGCGTCGATGGTGGTTTGGGAAGACGGCAAGATGAAGAAATCCGACTACCGGAAGTTCATCATCCGCACCGTGGAAGGGGTGGACGATTTTGCGTCCATGCGCGAGGTGATCACGCGGCGTTATCAGCGAGTACAGAAGGACGAGCACAAGATGCCGAGCGTGGTGTTGATCGACGGCGGCATTGGACAGTTGCACGCGGCGGCCGGGGCGCTGGAAGCCCTGGGCATCGTCAATCAGCCCCTGGCATCCATCGCCAAGCGCGAAGAGATCATCTACATACAGGGTCAGGAGGATGAGCCGGTCATCTTAGACCGGCACTCGCCGGTGCTGCACCTGGTGCAGCTCATCCGCGACGAGGCGCACCGCTTTGCCGTGACCTTCCATCGCAAGCGGCGACAGATTCGCGATCGCAAGACAGAGTTGTTAGAGATTCCGGGAATCGGCGAGCGCACCACGCGGCGGTTGCTACAGCATTTCGGCAGCTTGCAGGCGGTGAAAGAGGCGGATGCGGCGTCGCTGGCGTCAGTACTCAATCGAGCACAGGTAGGCGCAATTTTGGAACATTTTCACAAGGACGAATCCCTGGTCGAAACGTCTCAATCTTCAGGTGCCGACGGCATCGAAGTGAAGTAGCTCGCGATGGATTTCAGCAGAGACTCAAAAGCACGGCTCGTCGCTCTTTGTTTACTGGTCATGGTGCTGGTATGGCTGGTGGGCTACGGGTTCGATCGCCTGCTGGCGCACGACGGCGTCACCCGAATCGACATCCTGCTGTTCACCAATGGCCTGACCGGCATTGTCGCCGGCCTGCTGTTCTACAGTCTCACCAACTACGAACGCATGCGGCGCAACCTGATCCGCAATCGGCTGCGCACCATCGCGGAGATGAATCATCACATCCGCAATTCGCTCCAGGTGATTACGTATGCCACGGCGACGCAAAAGAATGCCGAGTCGGTGGAGATGATCCGCAACTCGGTTGAGCGCATCGAGTGGGCGTTGCGGGAAGTTCTCCCTGGCCACGTCGAAGCTCCGGCGACTCCTCCGGCGCCGGTGGCCGACGAAAACGAGGCTCTCCGTAGTCACTAATCAGCAGCCACACAGCTTTGAAAGGGCACAGCTTCAACCGTGCCGCCAAAAGGCCTTATAACGATCTCAGCGAGACGGCATTCAGCCCGGCAAGTCTCTGTTTTCGATCCCCCGCCGCCCGCCGCTCGACCCAATTCACAATTTGTTGACGGAACCTTTCCCGGTCTCGCCCGTATATAGCTGCAGAAGTTGATCTGTGGGCCACGATGTATTCCGGCGCAACCCCCGGAGTTCCCCGCATAGGCCAACGGCACTTGCGGGTGTGAGGCCACTGGTTAAGGAGAAGCAGTATGGACGCGAAATACAACTGGCTGATCGATAACCCGGCAATCCGCGTCACCCTGAACACGGCGGCGTTTGCGCTTTGGATTGCCATGGCGATCGGAATCATGGAACTGGCAGCGCGAGTCTAATTCAACTCACAACACAAGTGCCGGCCGAGTGTGGTACGCCATTCGCCACCGGTGCAATGACGAAGCCCCGCCTTTCCCCCTCCGGCGGGGTTTCGTGTTGATGCACTGTTGCGAGATGCTTCGACGTCGCTTGCCATCGACAATGTGCCCAAAACAAAACGCCCATCGCATCTTTCGACACGACGGGCGTGATTCGAGTTCTCATCTTCTCCGCCGTCTTTTCGGAGCGAAACGTTCCGGAAGCTTCGAAGATTCGGGTGCCCCACCCTTCTCCGCCGATTTTGTGGAGAAGATGGGGCGATCCCGTGGCCTTGAAAGGGCACGGCTTCAGCCGCGCCGCTACAGTTCTCCCCGGGACTACCGAGGCGGACTTCAGGCCGACGAGGCCCCCAAGTAAACTGGCTTACCCGCGGGTCGTTTCGACTTCGCGCAGACGGGCAGCTTTGCCACGCAGCGCGCGCAGGTAATACAGCTTGGCGCGACGCACGTGCGCCGAGCGCAGCACATCAATCTTGTCGATGACCTTGGAATTGGTCGGGAAGATACGCTCGACGCCCTGGCCAAAGCTCATCTTGCGGACGGTGAAGCTGGGCTGCGCGCCCTTGCTCTTCGATATCACAACGCCCTCGAAGGCCTGCAGGCGCTCTTTGTCGCCTTCCTTGATCTTCACGTGGACGCGGACGGTGTCGCCAGGTTTGAAGTTGGGCAGGTCGGTGCGCCGCGCCTTGGCGAGTAGCCGGTCAATAATTAGCGAATTCGACATTTTCTTTTCCTTCCGTGTAGACCGCCTCACGACGGTAAATATTATTCGCGGGTGCCCCGTTCTATGCCTTCTTCTGGCGTAGGGCGGGTTCAGCCGTTCTAGCCCTTCTCCTGGGCCAGGGCGGGATGATCCCGTTCAATCTCTCTCAGCAGCTTGCGATCTTCTTCGCTCAGCGCTGCTGCCTGCAACAAATCCGGCCGATGCTGCAACGTCTTACGCAGTGCGCAACGACGCCGCCACTTCCTGATCTCATCGTGGTTCCCATTCACCAGCACTTCGGGAACCGGCATCCCGCGAAAATCCGCCGGACGCGTGTAGTGCGGATAATCCAGCAATCCGCCTGAACCGCAAGTCGAACTCGGCGGCTCGCCTTCCTGCCTCGTCAACGCCGCGCCGGTGGTAAACGACTCCTGCTGCGACGACGCCGCGTTGCCCAGCGCTCCCGGAACCAGCCGCGTCATCGTATCCACAATGATCGCCGCTCCCAGCTCGCCACCGCTCAGCACGAAGTCGCCAACCGAGATCTCGCGATCGGCAAGATGCTCACTCACGCGCTCATCTACGCCTTCGTAGCGTCCGCAGATCAGGATGACCCGCTCGCGGCTCATCATCTCCTGCGCCACCGCTTGCGTGAACAGCTGGCCCTGCGGCGACAACAGCACCACCGACTCGCTCGCGCCGTGCTTAAGCCGCTCGTCCCGCGATGCGATGTTCAGCGACTCCAGGCATTCGAAGATCGGCTCCGGCTTCAGCACCATGCCTTCACCGCCGCCGAACGGCCGGTCATCGACCGTACGATGGCGATCGTGCGTGAAGTTCCGCAGATCGTGAATAAGGATTTCAATGAGCTCAGCTTCGCGCGCCTTGCGCACGATGCCGTAATCCAGTGGCCCGCGAAAAAAATCCGGAAAGATCGTCAGGATCTCGAATTTCATCTGTCATCCTGAGCGCAGCCGCTTCCTTTGCGGCGCAGTCGAAGGGACCTGCTGTTCTGCCTGGCCAACGCTAAAGCCCACCCAACCAGCCGCTTTGGACGCCGGCCTCACTTCCCTTTCCGTCTCTCACCCGCCGCCCGCGCTTCATCGGCTTCCGACTTCTGGCGCTGCTTCTCTTCTTCGCTCAGCGGCTGGTCTACTTCCAGCAAGCCCTCGGGAACTTCCATATCGATCCGCTTGCCGGCCACATCAAACTTCTTCACAAACTCTTCAGCGAAAGGCAGCAGCACTTCGTTCTGCACCGCGCATACCGGCAGCTTCACCACCAGCAGCGGAGCTTCTCCCGCTCCAAACTGCACATCACTCACGCGTCCCAGGAAGCGCTGGCCCTGGTTGATCCACACGTCGGAGCCGACAATATCGCTGACGTAGGCCGAGCCTTTCTCCAGCTTCGTCCGCTCTTCGCTTGGCACCTGTACCTCTAATCCCTTCAGCCGCTCGGCATCGCTGATGCTGTCGACGCCGGCAAACTTCAGCACCACGCCGCCCTTGTGGAACCAGTGCTGTTCGAGCTGCAACTGGCAGCGGCTGCCGTCGGCGGCCAAGCCCCACAAGCTGCGACGCTCGTCGAAGCGCTCCGGAAAATCCGTATGCAACTCCGCCAGAACTTCGCCCCGGCGTCCCTGCGGCCCCAGCACGCGGGCCACGGTAATGAACTCGCCGTCTATTCCACAATCTCCAGCTGAAAGCGCTTGCGGGTGCGAATGCTGGCCGAGTGCAGGATGGTCCGCAGGCTGCGCGCCGTGCGTCCATTGCGCCCGATCACGCGGCCCAGGTCCTCTTCCGCTACGATCAGCTCAAGCACCGTCTGCCCATTCTCTTCGAAGGGCTCGACCGTGACCTCGTCCGGCGCTTCCACGATGGCCTTGGCTACCAGCTCCATCAGCGCAACCATGTCGGGCTTGACGTCTGACATTGTGAGGCTCTCCTGAAATTTCCTGGTTAGGCAGCAGCCGTCGGTTCCGGAGCGCTGGCTGCCGGAGCCTTCTCGACCAGCTTGCGAACACGGTCGGACAGCTGGGCTCCCTTGGAGGTCCAGTAGTCAATGCGTTCGCGCTTGAGGAGCACAGTTGCGGGATTGGTCCGCGGGTTGTAGGTGCCTACCAC
This sequence comes from uncultured Acidobacteriaceae bacterium, assembly GCA_963819055.1. GTDB lineage: Bacteria > Acidobacteriota > Terriglobia > Terriglobales > Acidobacteriaceae > Bog-257. Next base: position 142,715 of record CAWFUT010000036.1, read on the forward strand.
TTCCACCGAGCGGCCATCGCGCGCCCGGTCCTTCTCAATTACCACGATGCGGTAGAACGGCTGCTTGCGCGCACCGCGACGCGCCAGACGAATCATTAACACAGAGAATGGTTTCCTTTCCTGCTATTGGGCCGGCCGAAGCTGGCCTTTGCTACTGACAACAGAACGTTGCCCCGAGGAACATTCGGTAGAGCGGGCCTTCAGGCCCGCGTCCAGCCGCATCTTCGTTCTTTCCTCTTGAGCAGGCTTAGCCTGCGACACACGAGAGACCGCACCCAATCAAATCCAACAAACCAGGCTGAGCGCTTAGCTCCGGCGACAACATTTCCTCAGGCGAGATGACCGGCTTATCGGGTGCTCCAGCGATCAACCTAGACGGCGCCGCTACCGCACCCCAATGAACGCAGCTTAAGGCGCTCATCGGACCTCACATACCTGGAGGCAACAACTTGATTATTATTGCGGATTTGGCAGGGTTTGGCAAGCCGGAGCGTGGCCGAATCCAGGCCGCTAGCCATCATATCCCACACTCCAAGCGGGTGGAGCACGCCTCCAGGCATGCATTTGCAGTCGTTGGCGAGAGTTGCGCTTTTAGCGACTGAGGTAAACAAGCAAGCGGCTTTAGCCGCTGCGGTAAATCCTTTAGGGCGCATACTGCACCGCTGAAGCGGCGCTCCACCCAGACATCCGCTTCTCCCCGCGGAACAGCAGATCCCTCGCGCCAAAACACGGCGCTCGTGATGACAATTCTTACTCAAAGCGAAGTAATTGCCGTGCACCGATAGAATGATCTTCACGAACTCTATGCGCAAACTGCTTTGTGTTACCGCTCATCCCGACGACGAGGCGGGCGCCTTTGGCGGCACGCTGATCTACTACCACCAGCGCGGGGTGGAGACCTCCGTCATCTGCCTGACCGAAGGCACGGCCGCCCGCAATCGTGGGGAGGCGAAAACCAACGAAGAGCTGGCCGTGTTGAGACGCGCCGAGTTCGCTGTTTCCTGCAAGGTTCTTGGTATCGCTCACGGCGAGGTGCTCGATTACCTCGACAGCAAACTCGATCATGCCGATTTGTACAGGGTCGTGGGCGATCTGGTGCTGCGCATTCGCCGACTGCGGCCGCAGGTGATGATCACTTTTGGTCCCGACGGCGGGCTGACCGGGCACCTCGATCATGCGATGGCAGGAACTTACGCTTCGCTGGCCTTTGAGTGGGCGGGACGTTCGGACCGTTATCCCGAACATCTCGAGCAGGGCCTCGCCGCCCATCGGACGCAGAAGCTCTATTACCACACTGCGGATTTCATTCTTCCGGATCGGCAGCCCATATCGCAGCCCACCGTAACCACGCGTATCGCGATCGGGCAGGAGCTCTTCGAGATCAAGGCGAAGGCCTTTCAACAGCACACAACCCAGGCTCCCCTGTTTGAGAAGGTAAGGAAGAATCTGGGCGAGAGCTTGGGAGGCGTGGAGATGTTCCATCTGGCAGCCACGAGCAGTTCACGCCAGGCGAAGCTGGAGTCCGACTTGTTTGAGGATGTGGTGGAGGAATAGGGCACAGGCGGCGATGGAGCAAATCCTTCTCGGTCGGTGGAAGGTGGAGCAGGCTTTCAGGGGCTGGATTTGCTGCCGCTTCATGAGCACACTTCAGCGCCTGTGCGGAGAGAAGTATTACTGCCGCGGCTGAAGCCGCGAGTCTGTCCGGGCCTGATAACTGCACCGCTGAAGCGGTGCTCCACCCGCAGGCTCATGCTGACCAGTGAATGCTCCGCCGGCTGAACGCACGGCGGCGCTTCTCCCATTTGACTAGCCCAATGAATTGTCATCACGACGAGCGCTTCAGCGCGAGGAGGGATCTGCTTTCCGTCGCCAGCTGCAGATCAAGATGTGAGGGATTTTCTTGCGATGACGAAGGGACCTGCAAAGCGCGGTGAGGGTCTGGTCCGCGCTTACTGCCCCAACTCCGGGTGCGGGTCGATCGATTGAGCGATGCGATCGAGGGCTGCCTGAATCCGATCGAGTTCGGCTTCTATGCCGTCGTTCAAATCCCGCCAGCCATCTGGTGAATTTTGAAATCTGTCCCAGAGAGCTCGAGCAGCAGTACGTCCTCGCTCGCTCAGCAAGAACGCGCCTACGCTGCCGAGTCCCAAAACTGTGAGTGGTAAAAACCAACGACGCATCGGAACCTCCGGTGCGACGCCTACTACATGAAGCGGCGCCTACCAGCAACTTACCTCGATTTGATTCTCAAATACAAGGATTGGATGACTGGAAGGCGAGAAAAGTCTTGCCCAGTTTGGTTCTGCGGAAGAGGGTCCGGGGCCTCGTTCGAGTGGGTGTCGCCGCTCCGCGGCTCAGATATTTTCTCCGCTTGACCCGGGGCTCGCGCCCCGGGCTGACTTCATGTCCGCCGCTTTGCGGCTGGTGTGATGCACTTTTGACTGATTCGTTTCACGGCAGGTTCGTTCCTGGCTCCGTCACGCAGATCGTCGAGACCGTAATGCTTCCAGGCGAACTTCGGCCGCCATCTCACTGAAACACGAGCGGTCACTGGATCTTCAACGGCGCCAGGTCCTCCCGCTGGAACGCCTCCCATTGCTGGATCACCGCCTTGGTCGACTGATCCAGCTTCGGCACCGCTGCTGCAGCTTGGGTTGTCGGAGCCTCATCGACCTCCTGCAACGTTGTGAACAGCCCCATCAACTGGTCGTGTACGCCGCTCAGGTTCGCGGGCTGGGCGCCGCGACGCCGACGCCGGCCTCCGCCCCCCTCGATCGCCGCCAACTCTTTACTGGCCGCCTGCAGCTTCGTCAGCTCCGCTCCGCTTGCGGTCTTCTGCATCTCCTTCAACTTCTCGCGAGCATCGGTGGCTTTCTCGATCACCGGCTGCAGCGTCATCAGGTCTCGATAGAGCTGGTCCGAAAGATTGAACTGCTTCTGCAGGTCGGCGATCGAGGTCTTTACTCGCGGGTCCATCTGCACCGTCAACGGCTGGATGTACTTCTTGCCGTCCACGGTGAGTACGACGCGGTATGGGCCCGGCATCACCCAAGGCGAAGTTGGTACGGGAGCGGTATTGTGCTCCACCGCCGAGATCGGATACTCCGGCGTGACGCCCGGGACCGGCGCATAATGCATGTCCCACAGAAAGCGATGGAAGCCCGGCGCCGCTGAAAGCGCGCGGTAGGGGCGAACCCAGTATTCCGGCACAGGCAGATCGGGATCCGCCGCAGGCACCGGATCGGCACTGGAGAAGCGGCGGATCACCTTGCCCTCGTGATCCAGAAGTTCCAGAGTGACCGGTGAAGACGTCACAGACTTTACGTAATAGTTGACGATTGCTCCGTCCGGCGGATTCTGTCCTGCGGGCTCATCGGGCGGCAGCGGGGTGTCGGGATTGCTGCTCCAGTGGACCCGGTAGGCAAGTTCGGGAGCGAAAAGAAACGCGCCGTTTACCTCGCTGCCCCACATCTGCCGCAGCGGCGTGATGTCGTCGAGGATCCAGAAGCCGCGCCCGTGGGTGGCGATCGCAAGGTCATCACCCTTGATCAGCAGATCGCGCACGGACGTCGCTGGCAGGTTCAGGCGCAGCGACTCCCAATGATCGCCCTCGTCGAAGGAAACGTAGACTGTGCCCTCGGTGCCCGCGAACAGCAATCCTTTGCGCCTGGTATCTTCGCGCACGGAATTCACATTCTGATTTTCAGCGATGCCGTTCGTGATCTCCGTCCAAGTCTTGCCGGAATCGCGCGTGCGGTAGATGTGCGGATGCAGGTCGTCGATGCGCAGCGTGTTGACGGCCGCGTAGGCGGTCTGCGGATCGGTGTGGCTGGCCTCCAGCACGGAGACCTTCTGCCATGCCGAGAGCTGTGGTGGCGTGACATTGTTCCAGTGACCGCCGTTGTCAGTAGTCAGCCAAATCAGTCCGTCGTCGGTTCCGGCCCAGATCAGTCCCTGCTGCTTCGGCGAAACCGCGAGAGCATAGATGACGCCGCGCTGTTTCGCCTCGGCGGTCGGATCGGACTTGTAGACGCCGACCGACGCCGGCAGATCGTAGGTCTTGCGCGTGAGGTCCGGACTGATCTGCTTCCAGCTGCGACCGCCATCGCTGGTCGCCCACAGGGTATTCGCGGCGAAATACATCGTGTGCTGGTCGAACGGATCGAAGACAATCGGTTCGGTGCGGATGACGCGGAAGTCGGGAGCGCCCAGTGGCAGCGGCATGATGTTCTGCGACTGCGCGGTGCGGCGATCGTAGCGCGTCAGCTTGCCGCCGAAGATGGTGTCGGGATCGAGCGGATCGGGAACGACGTAGCCATACTCTTCGGCGTCGACGGGATGCCAGTCGCGGAAGGTAATGGCGCCATCGTTGCCGCGGCTGGCAATACATACCGAGCCGCTCTCCTGCTGGCCGCTGCACAGCCGGTAGGGAAACGCATTATCGGCGTTGACGTGATAGAGCTGGGCCGTCGGCTGGTTGTACCACGAGCTCCAGGTCTGGCCGCCGTTCACGCTGATGATCGCGCCCTGATCGCTGGCCAGAGCGAGGATGCTGGGGTTCTCGGGATTGATCCAGACATTCTGGTAATCGTCGCCACCGGGCGCGCCGCGAATGCCCGTCCAGGTTTTACCGCCGTCCATCGAACGCCAGGTCACGATGCTGACCACGTAAAGAATGTCGGGATCCTTCGGGTCAAAGCGCGCAATGCATAGATCGCCGCCGCCGATGCGGGTCTTGGGACGCGAGTCGGTGGTCACGGTCGACCAGGTTGCACCGGCATCATCAGAGCGATAGAACTCGACCGCGTTCTTGATCGCAACCGTGGCAAACAGCCGCTTCGGATTGCCTGGCGCGACCGTCACGTAAGCCTGGATGATGTCTTTGGGCAAACCGCCAGTGAGCTGCTGCCAGGTCGTGCCGCCGTCGGTGGATTTGTAAATGCCTCCTCCGGTACCGTCCCAGGAGGCATTTTCCCATGGCCCTTCGCGGCTGTCCCACAACGTGGCATAGAGCGTATTCGGGTCGGAGGGATCGAATTCGACGTCGTTGCCACCGACGTTCTCGTCCTTGTAGAGGACTTTGTCAAACGTCTGACCGCCGTCGGTTGAGCGATAGATGCCGCGCTCAGGATTCGGACCGTAAGGGTGTCCGGCGACGGCGACGAACAGCTTGTTCGGATCGCGCGGATTGACGGCCATGATGGAAATCTGCTGCCCATCGTTGAGTCCGAGATGCTTCCAGGTGGCGCCCGCGTCGACGGACTTGTAGATACCGTCGCCCACAGAGAGATCGGGACGATGCAGGCCTTCCCCGCTGCCGACGTAAACGATGTTGGGATCCGACGGTGCGACGGCAATGGCGCCGATTGAGCCGGTGGGCTCGTGGTCAAAAATCGGATTCCAGGTGCGGCCGTAGTCGTCGGTCTTCCACACGCCGCCATTCACCGCGCCGATGTAGAAGACGTTCGGCTGGCCGGGAACTCCGGTGAGGGCGCGCGTGCGGCCTCCACGAAACGGACCCACGTTGCGCCAGTGCATCTCCGAGAGCATGGAGGTGTTGAGCTGCTGTGCGGGCAGGAAAGAAACAAGAAACAAAACAGGAAGAAGGGTGATCAGAATTCGTTTTGTCAAAATCAATACGTCACCTGCAATTGCAATCGGTCTCTAGCCAGCTGCGGTTTCGCAACATGCGCGTCCGATTCCGTCGTGATATAACACCGCGAAAGTGTAATCTATCTGAAACATCTTTGCAGGTTGAAGGACCCCGCTTGAACCATTACGTTAGACGGGCGGCGACGCTTGCCGCTGTTGCTTTTACTGCGCTCTTTCTGAACATTCTTGCCGCCGCCCAGACCGTACCGCCGGCGCTTCTTAACGGCCTGCAATGGCGCTTGATTGGACCGTTTCGCGGCGGCCGTGTCGCCTCTGTCACTGGGGCAAGTGACGGTCTCACCTTCTACTTCGGCGCGGTCGATGGCGGCGTATGGAAGACCAGCGACGCCGGCCTCACCTGGACTGCGGTGTTCGACGGCCAGCCTATCGCTTCGATTGGCGCGGTCGAAGTCGCGCCCTCGAATCCGAACGTTCTCTATGCAGGGACCGGCGAGTCCGATATTCGTTCTGCGATGAGTTCCGGCGACGGCGTCTACAAATCCAGCGACGCCGGCAAGACCTGGAAGAACGTCGGTCTCCGCGATACGCGGCAGATCAGCCGCCTTGTGATCGATCCGCGTAATCCTGACGTGGTGTTTGTCGGCGCGCTTGGTCATGCCTATGGACCCAACAGTGAGCGCGGCGTCTTCAAGTCGACCGATGGTGGCGCAACCTGGTTGCATGTTCTCGACAAGGGGCCGACGGCCGGTGTCTCCGATCTGGCAATGGCGGCGGCGAATCCGAACATTCTCTTTGCAGGGACGTGGGGCGCGCATCGTCCACCGTGGAGTACTTACGCTCCCCTCCAAGTCCCAGGCGGGGGACTCTATCGCTCGACGGACAGCGGCGCGACCTGGTCGCAGTTAAACGGCAATGGACTTCCCGACGGCGAGTGGGGACGCGTAGGCGTGGCGGTCGCACCCGATGGGAAGCGCGTGTATGCCCTCATCGATGCCGGAAAGAAGTCCGGGCTCTATCGCTCCGATGACGGCGGCAACACCTGGACGCTCGCCAACAGCGACCCGCGCATCACCAGTCGCGGCTGGTACTTCATGGGGATCACCATCGATCCCAGTAATCCCGACGTCATCTACATGCCCAACATCGCACTCTACCGTTCGGAAGATGGCGGCAAGACGATCTCGATCGTGCGCGGCGCTCCCGGCGGTGATGACTATCATCAGCTGTGGGTCGATCCCAAAAACGCCGCACACCTCATTCTCGGAACCGACCAGGGCACGACCATCAGCTTGAATCGCGGGCAGACGTGGTCGTCGTGGTACAACCAGCCGACCGCGCAGTTCTATCACGTCATCACCGACAACGAATTTCCTTATCACGTTTACGGCGCGCAGCAAGACACGGGCTCCATCGCCGTGCCCCACCGCACCGATCACGGACAGATCACCGGACGCGACTGGTACATGGTGGGCGGCGGCGAGAGTGGCTGGATTGTTCCCGATCCCAGCGATCCCAATGTGCTCTTCGCCAGCGGCGTGTACGGCAGCGTGGTTCGGTGGGATCGCCGCACGTCCCTGAGCCAGGATATTACGCCCTGGCCGATGCCGAACTTTGGCAGCGAGATCAATCAACGCAAGTATCGCGCGACCTGGACACCGGTACTGGTGCAATCGCCGCTGGAAAAGAACGCGCTTTACTTCGGCACCCAGTACGTGATGAAGACCACCGACGGTGGCCTGCACTGGCAGCAGATCAGCCCTGACTTGACGGGGACAGATCCCGTTACGGCCTCCAAGTCGACAGGCCCGACAACGAATGACAATGCCATGCAACGCGGATTCGGTGTGGTCTTCAGCATCGCGCCGTCGCCGCTGCAGGCGAATACGATCTGGGCGGGCACCGACAGCGGGCTGCTGCACCTGACGCGGAACGGCGGCCAAACTTGGGAGAACGTCACGCCGCCGGGCCTGAGCCCGTGGAGCAAGATCGCGATGATCGAAGCGTCGCGCTTTAATCCTTCAGTAGCTTACGTCGCCGTGGATCGTCATCGCCTCGACGACCAGAAGCCCTACCTTTATCGCACGCGCGATTACGGCAAGACCTGGCAGCCCATCGCCAACGGTATCGCCGGCAACTCCTTCGTGAATGCGATTCGCGAGGATACCGAGGTCAAGGGCTTGCTCTATGCCGGAACCGAACTCGGCATCTACGTTTCGTTCAACGACGGCGAGCAGTGGCAGCCGCTGCAGTTGAATCTGCCGGTTACGTCGGTGCGCGACATCACGATTCACCAGGACGATCTGATCATTGCGACGCATGGCCGCTCGTTCTGGATTCTGGACGACATCACGCCGCTGCGGCAGATGAGTACGCAAGCGGCCGCCGCGCCGCGACTGTATAAGCCATCGACGGCGGTTCGCATCGACAATGATGTGTTCCTGGGCTCGCCGCTTCCGCCCGAGGAGCCTGTTGCCAAGAATCCTCCGGACGGCGCCATCATCGACTACTACCTGCCAAGCGGGGGCAAGAGCGTGAAGCTGGAAGTTCTCGATTCCACCGGCACGCTGGTACGCAGCTTTACCGCGGGGCCGAAGAAAGAGCCGCCGCATCCGCCGCTGGCGATCGCCGAGTTCTGGATTCCCAAGCCGGTTGTGTTGGAGAACACGGCCGGGGCGCATCGTTTCGTCTGGGACCTGCGCTGGGGTAGCTCGGGCGCAAATGCCGAGACTGATGAAGAGGGCTTCGGAACTCCGCGTGGGCCGCGGGCGGCACCGGGCAACTATCAACTGAAACTAACGGTCGACGGCAGCACGCTTACGCAGCCGTTGAAACTCACTATAGATCCGCGCTCGCAAGCAACCGTGGCGGAACTGAACGAACAATTGCGCCTGGGATTGGAGATCTTCTCTGAGCTGCACAGCGCACGCAAGGCACTGGCCCAGATGGGCGCGGTGAAGAAGCAGCTCTCAGCGCTACCGGCACAGTCTTTGTCGAAGCGGCAGGAGGTTTTGGCTGAGATCACCAACCTCAACGCCCAGATTGAGAGGATCCAGAAAGGCGAGAAGGTTGTGCCCGGAGCAATCAGCGGTCTCGATTCAGCATCAATGGGCCTGGGCGCTGCTCTGCGAGTCGTGGAAAACAGCGACCGCGCTATTCCCTCGCAGGCGATCGAGCTGTATCAGGAAGCCGATCGGGCTGCGAAGTCCGGCACGGCGGACTGGACGAGAGTGAAGAATGAGCAGCTCAGCAAACTGAACGACTCGCTGAAGAAGGCCGGCATGGGAACGGTTCAGATCTCGGAGATCGAGCGCGCAGTGGAATCCCTGCTGTCGCAGTAGAACGAGCAGAACTTCCTGAAGATGAAATGCTGAGCGTTACCTGGTTCTTCTTCCAGGTGTCATCCTGAGCGTAGGCGCTTCTTTTGCGCCGGAGTCGAAGGACCCCTATAGCCGGAAGAACACAGCCGGCCCGGATTTCCCGGGGTTCGAAACCTGAGACAGTGTCCCGTACCTGCCGCTGGAAAAACCCCATGTCTCGAACGACGCGAGACATGGGGCACCCGAATCACCGGTCCAGCAGCCCTTCCAGATCCTCAAAGAATGCGGGATACGAAATCGCGACGCACTCGGCGTCGTGAATCACGCTGTCGCCTTCGGCTTTCAACGCTGCAATCGTGAATGCCATCGCGATGCGATGATCGTCGTAGCTCTCGATCTCCGCTCCGTGCAGCTGTTGTCCCCCGCGAATACGCCAGCCCGCCTCAGTCTGCTCGACCTCGGCTCCCATGGCCTGGAGATTCTTCGTCACCGCGCTCAGGCGGTCCGACTCCTTCACGCGCAACTCGCCGGCATCGCGAACTTCCAGCCCTCCCACAGTGTGGGGGGCGATCGCAGCCAGCACCGGCAACTCGTCGATGAGCAGCGCCGTCAGCGCGCCCTCGATCAGCACATGTCTTCCCTGCCCGGGCACCAGAGCAATGGTTCCGATCAGCTCGCCGTGACTTTCCTCGACGCGGACCATCGAGATGCGACTGCCCATCGCGCTCAGGACGTCCAGAAGTGCGGACCTCGTCGGGTTCAGCAGCACGCCATCGATCACCAGATTCGACTCGGGAAAGATCGCGGCAGCACTCAGGAAAAATGCCGCGGATGAGATGTCTCCGGGGACGTATGCCTCCAGCGTCTTCACGGTTTGTCCGCCCTGAATGCTGACCGTGTTGCGATCGCGTTCGACTTCAACTCCGAAGGCTCGAAGCGCAAGCTCTCCGTGATCCCGCGTCCGCGCCGGCTCTTCGACCGAGGTCTTCCCTTCCGCCAGCAATCCCGCGAACAGTACCGACGTCTTCACCTGCGCGCTGGCCACCGCAGGCCGGTACTGGATGCCGTGCAGCTTCGCGCCACGAATCTCCAGCGGTGCGCGGTCGCCTTCAGCGGACTGCATCCGCGCTCCCATCTGTGTCAGCGGCTCGATTACCCGCTTCATCGGGCGCCGGGACAGCGACACATCGCCAGTCAACACGCTCGTAAACGGCTGCCCCGCGAGAATGCCGGAGAGCATGCGCATGGTGGATCCGGAATTGCCACAGTCCAGCGCTGACCTCGGCGCCTGCAGCTGCAGGCCGCGTCCTTGTATCGTGACGATTCCCTTCTCATCGCGTTCGACCTTGCAACCAAGCCCGTCAACGCAGCTCAGAGTGCTGGCACAATCCGCTCCCGGGGCGAAGTTGTCGAACTTCGAGGGCCCGTCCGCCAGCGCCGCCAGCATGGCGTAACGATGAGAGATCGATTTGTCGCCCGGAACACGCAGGCTTCCCAGAATGTTTTTCGCCGGATGAATGGTTACGGATTTGTGATCGTGCATCGTTTTCTAATCCAAGTGACTGCCGCGCAGAGTTGCCCGGCGTCGCCGCAATTTATTTCGCAACCCGGCATAGTGACGCAGCCAACTCCTTAAAAAAAACTTCATCTGAGGAACATAGCGCGACCGAGTACCTGCCGCGCCGAGCGTGAAGGCCCAAGGTTCTGACGGCATGCGGAGGCTGAGGGAAGGCACCTCGTGAATCACCGTACAGGTGGCTATCATGCTTCACCGGGCCCCTATCGAAGTTGTCGCCTCCATCGTTTTGTTTGCGTACGCTTGTATCGCGCAGATCGAAGTCTCGCCCAACTCAACTCAGACGGGGAATGTAAATCCCGGTCTGCAAGGCATGGTTTTGAATGCGGACGGCCAACCTGCATCGGGTATTCACGTCGAGTTGGATGAGCCTTTTACTGCCCTCCCCATCACCTCCACGTACACCGAGCGGGACGGCACTTTTGAACTGTACAACATCCCCAAAGGCAACTACGAACTGGTGGCCGAGTCGACCGACGCGCTCGCAAGTCCGGTTTTCGTGACGCCGGGTGAGTCGCATCTTAAGTTGCGCTTGCAGCCGGGTGGGTCTCCAGAGGAGCAGCTGACGACAACGGTCTCGGTCGCACAGATGATGGTGCCGGAGAGCGCGCAAAAGCCTTATCGCAAGGCCCAGGCAGCCTACAAGGAGCAACAGTACGGTAAGTCCCTGAAGCTGGTGAATGAGGCGCTACAGATTGAGCCGAGATTCGCGGATGCGCTCGCCCTACGCGGCTACATCGAACTGATCGGCGGAGACATTACATCGGCGCAGCAGGATTTCGAGGATGCGGTGCGCGTCGATCCCGATTGCGGCAAAGCGTATTTGGGATTGGGCACCGCCTACAATCATCAGGGCCGCTTCGATGACGCCATGCGCGCCTCGCAACGCAGTTTGAGCCTGTCTCCAAAGTCGTGGCAAGCGTATTTCGAAATGGCCAAGGCATCGATCGCCAAGGGCATGTATGCGCAGGGGCTGCAACTGGCCCGACAGGCCCAGCGCCTCAGTGGCAACAGCTTCGCTGCGGTTCACCTTCTCAAGGCGTATGCGCTCGTGCCTATGCGTTTCTACAAGGACGCAAAGTATGAGCTGCAGGCATTTCTCTCGCGGGAGCCGAAGGGCGACAGCGTTCGGCAAGCCCAGACGCTGCTGGCAGAAGTTGAAGCCGCACTGCCTGCGTCCACACCGGTGCGTCCTTAAAGTTGACGATAGACCCTGTCTGCGTAGCCCAGCCATGCACTGAGCTTTCGATTGCGCGCATGGGAAGCGTGCCAGGCGGTACAATCTCGCACGGGTACGCTGCTTGGACAATAAAGCCATCGCGCACATCTTCTACGAAACCGCCGACCTGATGGAGGTGAACGGCGACGACTCCTTCCGCATCCGCTCCTATCGGCGGGCGGCCGAGGCGCTCGAAGGACATCCGCAACAGGTCGCCGACCTTTGCGCCGAGCCCAAGAGACTGCTGGAGATTCCCGGCATCGGCAAGGGCATGGCCGCCAACATTCAGGAACTCTGCCGCGACGGCAAACTGCCGCTGCATCAGGAGCTGCTGCAAAAGTACCGGCCCAGCATGCTGGAGCTGCTGAAGATCCAGGGCCTCGGCCCCAAAACCATCGCCCTGATCTGGAGCGCGTTTCAAGTCAGCGATCTGGCCGGCGTGGAACAACTGGCTCGCGACGGCAAGCTGCGCGAACTGCCGCGCATGAGCGAGAAGAGCGAGCAGAAGATTCTGAAAGCCATCGAAGATTATCGCCGCATCTCGGGACGCTTCCTGCTGGACGAAGCCGATCGCACGGCCGAGAAGCTGACCGAACACCTGAAGCACATCACAGGCATCGAGAAGATCACGCCCGCGGGGTCGTTGCGGCGAGGCCGCGAAACGGTTGGCGATCTCGACATGCTCATCACCGGACCGTGTTGCATCGACGATGAGCAGCGCGCCGCGCTGATCGAAGAGGTGCTGCGCTTCCCCGGCATCGTCGACGTTCTGGCGAAGGGCGACAATAAAGTCAGCTTCAAGTTGCGTAGCGGTATGCAGGTGGACGTTCGCACCCTCGCGCCTGAGTCCTACGGTGCCGCCATGCAATACTTCACTGGATCGAAGGGGCACAACGTCACGTTGCGGCAGCGTGCTCTGAAGATGGGCCTGACTCTCAATGAGTATGGGCTCTTCCGGCTGGAAGACAACAAACGCGTGGCCGGCGTCACCGAAGACGAGATTTACGGCGCGTTGAAGCTCGACTGCATTCCGCCGGAGATGCGCGAGAACTGTGGAGAGATCGATCTTGCCGCCGAGCATAAGCTGCCGCAGCTCATCACGGTCAAAGATATTCGCGGCGAAGTACACATGCACACCGTCGAGACTGACGGTAAGTGCACCATCGAAGAGATGGCTGCGGCGGCCAAGAAACGCGGCTACAAGTACATCGCCATCACCGACCACTCCAAGAACCTGGCCTTCGCCAACGGCCTCGACGATAAGCGGGCTGTCGAGCACATCGCGCGCATTAACGCTGCTAACGAGCAGATCGGCGGCATAACGATCATGGCCGGAATCGAAGTCGATATCCTGGCGGATGGCGAGCTCGACCTGTCTGACTCGGTGATGGAGCAGATGGATGTCGTCGTCGCCAGCGTGCACTCGGCCTTCAACCAGGAGCCGCAACAGATGACCGATCGCCTGTTGCGCGCGCTTGACAACAAGAATGTCTCGATCCTCGGCCATCCGACTGGACGCCTGCTGCTGCGCCGCGACGCCTATCGCTTCGACATGGACGCTATCCTGAAAGCGGCACTGAAGAACAACGTGGCGATGGAGTTGAACGCCTATCCTGATCGCCTCGATTTGAATGACGTGCATCTGCGCATGGCGCGCGAACGCGGGGTGAAGATCGTCATCAATACCGACGCGCATCACACCTCGCACTTCGAAAAGATCAAGTACGGAATTCTGCAGGCGCGCCGGGCATGGCTCACCCCGGCCGACGTAGTGAATACGCTGCCGGAAAAGGAATTTCGCAAGGCGATTAAGAAGCAGTAGTCAGTCGTTACTGGTCAGTGGTCGGGGTTAGTGGGTACTGGTTGCGGATCGTGGGTCTTGGTTCGGGTAGTGTGGACTTTCCGGTCCGCGTTCGCGGCTCCTTCTCTTGTTTTCTTCAGCCGACTTTGGTCGGCGGTGGCTTTTTCACACGCGATTATCGAGATACTCGGAGGTCATTATGGCCGGAAATCCAATTCCACCACCGCCCGCGGCCCCCCGGAAAAACGCCTACGACGAGTTCGGAACCGCCACGCGTAACCTGCCGCCAGTCGCGCCGGTGGCCGTCGCCATCGTTCTAGTTGCGGCGGTCGTGGCAATTGTGGTCTACATCAACCGCGCCAAGCCGGCCGCGCAGGCCAGCATTGACGGCGTCTATTTCAGCCAGCCCGCAGGTATGCCCAGCCCAATGATCCTGATTGCCGTGACCCTGCGAAATACAAGTGACAAGACGCTCTACATTAAGAACATCAGCGGCGCCGTCGTGACCGACCAGGGCGATCAATCGGACACCGCCGCCGCAGGGCGTGACTACGAGCGCTACCTCACTGCCTATCCGGACTTGCAGGGTCACGGCCGTCCGCTGGAAGTCGAGATGAAGATCCCGCCTGGCGCCGTGCAGCAGGGGACGGTGTTGATCTCTCCGTCGGTGACCAAGGAGCAGTTCGACGCGCGCAAGGACGCAACGGTCACGATCGAACCCTACGATCAGCGGCCGCTTGTGCTGCATGAAAAACAAGTGGCTACGAAATAGCATCGGCGCCCTATGCCACGAAGTACTTCGCACTCGGATGGTGCACGATGATCGCCGAGGTGCTTTGCTCCGGATCGAGCAGGAAGCCCGTGGTCAGATGCACGCCGATGGTCTCATCGGGATGCAGCAGCGCGAACAACTTCGTCTGATCTTCAAGATTCGGACACGCCGGATAGCCAAACGAGTAGCGCGAGCCGCGATACTTCTGATGGAACAGGTCGCGCGTGTGCGCCGAATCGTCTGCGGCGATGCCCAACTCCTCGCGAATGCGCTTGTGCGAGAGCTCGGCCAGCGCTTCGGCCGTCTCCACGCTTAGGCCGTGCAGATACAGATACTTCGTGTACTCGCCGCCTTCGAAGAGCTTCTGCGTCTCATGCGACGCGATGGCGCCGATGGTCACGCACGACATGCCCAGCACATCCATCTTCCCACTCGACTTCGGCAGGAAGAAGTCCGAGATGCACAACTGGCGGCCTTCTCGCTGGCGCGGAAAGGTAAAGCGCAAGGTCTCGGCCGGAACCGGGTCGCCCTGCTTCCAGCCCTCGGGCAGGTTGTAGACAATCACGTCATTGCCCTCGCCCTGCGCGCCGAAGTAGCCGTAGACCACCTTCGGCTCAAACCAGCCGGCGGCGATCACCTCTTCTTCCAGTTCTTTCAGGATCGGCCGGTACTTGGTTTCGACCAGGCGTCCATAGTCTTCCTGCGAAGCGGTCTTGAGCTGCCATTGGTTCTTGAACAGCGCGGTCTCATTGATGTACTGGAAGATCTCGCGCAGGTCGAAGTCCGCCGGCCTGAACACGCGTGTTCCCCAGAACGGAGGCTGCGGGATATTCGGCGGCGCGGGAATCTCGATGCTCGGCTTCGTCGGCGCTTCAACGTCCATCACCGCTGCGGCTGCCCGGGCGAACTCCTTCACGACCTTCCCCTCCTCGATGCGCTTCTCGCGCGCGCCATTCGGTGACGACAGGTCTTCCATCAGGTGCAGCCCGGCGAAAGCATCGTCGGCGTAGAAAATGCCTCCGGCATACTCGCGCCGCAAGTCATCCTCCACATATTTGCGCGTCAGCGCAGCGCCGCCGCAGATTACCGGGAAATCCAGCTTCTGGTGATGCAGGTCCTGCACCACGTACTTCATCTCCAGCGTTGACTTCACCAGCAGCCCGCTCAGGCCGATGGCGTCGGCCTTCTGTTCCTGCGCGGCCTTGATGATCGCGTCCGAGGGCTGCTTGATGCCCAGGTTCACCACGCGGTAGCCGTTGTTGCTGAGGATAATGTCCACCAGGTTTTTGCCGATGTCGTGGACGTCGCCCTTCACCGTAGCCAACACGATGGTTCCCTTCTGCGAGCCTTCTTTCTTCTCCATCTTCGGCTCGAGGTAGGCGACGGCGGCCTTCATCACTCCGGCCGAGTCGAGCACCGACGGCAGCTGCATCTTGCGCGCGCCGAACAGGTCGCCGACCGTCCTCATGCCGTCGAGCAGAATGTTGTTGATCAGATCGAGCGGCGAGTAGTTAACCAGCGCCTCTTCCAGAATCTCGTCGAGCGACTTTTTGTTGGCGCCATCGCCCACCGACTTTTCGCCATTGATGATCGCCCACTTCAGCTTGTCCTCAACCGACAAGGTGTCGACGTGCGCGGTCGTCGTCTCCTGCTTGCCCTTGGTTCCGGCGAAATGGTTCATGTAGACCTGCAGCGGATCGCCGTTGGACTGGTCGTAGAAGATCAACTTGCGCGCAAGGTCAACTTCCGCTTCAGGAATCTTGTACAAGGGATAGATTTTGCTGTAGTTAACAATGGCCATGTCGAGGCCGTGGTCCACTGCCTCGTGCATGAAGACACTGTTCAGGACGCGCCGCGAATAGACGTTCAGTCCGAACGAAATGTTGCTGACGCCGAGGATCGTCTTCACCTCGGGCAGCTCGGTCTTGATGGCCTTGACGGCCTTCAGCGTCTCGATGCCGGCAGTGCGATAGTCTTCCTGCCCGGTCGAGATGGGCAGCGTCAGTGCGTCGAAAATCAGGTCGCAGGGGTCGAATTCCGTACCTGTCCACGGCCAGGTCTATAGATGCGCCGGGCGACGGCCAGCTTCTTCTGCCAGGTCAGCGCCATGCCGTCTTCGTCGATGGTGAGCGCGATAACCGCTGCGCCATAGCGCTTGGCCATCGGCAGAACTTTGGAGGTGCGCTTCTCGCCGTCCTCCAGATTGATGGAGTTGATGATGGCCTTGCCCGGAATGCGCTTCAGCGCCTCTTCGATCACGTCAGCTTCAGTGGAATCGACAGTGATGGGCGCGGGTACACGCGTGGCAATTTTCTCAAGGATGTTCGAGATGTAGGCCTTCTCGTCCTCGCCCACGATGGCGCAGCACAGGTCGAGCATGTGCGAGCCTTCGTTCACCAGCTTCTTGGCCAGCGTGAGGATGCCATCGTAATCTTGCGCGCGCACCATGTTCTTGAAGTGCTCGACGCGCGTGGTGGTGTTCATCTCCTCGGCCACAATCAGCGGCTTGGGATCGAGGTCGAGCGGCACCATGGAATACGCGCTGGCCGCCGCGGCTACCGTTTTGATGTCGCGGCGCGCAGGTTCGAGGTTAGCGCAGGTGTCGTAGACGGCCTTGATGAACGCGGGATTCGTGCCGCAGCATCCGCCAACAATGCGCACGCCGTACTCGGTGATGAACTGCTTGTGATAGTCGGCTAGCTCCTGCGGC
>CAWFUT010000037.1:0-119772 GCA_963819055.1 uncultured Acidobacteriaceae bacterium
TGACGGTAGAGAATGTCATAGTCGCGCGTGGCAGTGAACGCGATAAGTAGCGCCTTGCCCTTGACCGAGCGCTCGATGACACCGGGCGCGCTGAAGTATTCCTCGAACAGGTCGTCCCAGGTCGCCAGGGCCTTACTGTGGACGAGGACGATGGCGCCGGTGATGTCCCCCGCTTTGGCAAAGTCGTCCGCTGTCCCCATGCCGACGTCCACCACGCGGCTGGTGGTGGTGGCCAGGGGCGGAGCCCAGGCAACGGATACGGCCCGTACGGAAAACTCGGCGGGCGCCACGACGTTGACCTGTGTCTCGCCCTCAGTCCACGATTGCGCAATCGTGAACTGCTCCGTGTGAACCGAGTCGGCGCCTGCCGCCTTGAAGCTCGCCATGGCCCATTTTTCTGCCATCTCCATCTGTGGCGTACCCGGTACGCGGCCCCCGATCTCGTCGGTCAGCACGCGCAGGTTGTCCTGGATCGGCGAGGAAGCGCTGAGCGCCTGTTGCATGACGGCGTCGTTCGACTGCGCTAACGAAACGGTTGCGGTGGCCAGCACGAGGGCTAGCCCGGAGAGCAAGCAGCGAGGTGAGTACATGGGGAGCAATTGTA
The DNA here is from genome assembly GCA_963819055.1 of uncultured Acidobacteriaceae bacterium. Lineage (GTDB taxonomy): Bacteria > Acidobacteriota > Terriglobia > Terriglobales > Acidobacteriaceae > Bog-257. The sequence goes on from CAWFUT010000037.1 coordinate 605, forward strand.
CCGTGGAGGTCCAAATCCGGCGGCAGGATCGCGCCTTGCGAGCCGAGTCACGTGTAACATCAACTGATCCTGCGGATATGCCGTTGTCCATCGACATCACGCCAATGTTCGAAAAGCATTGGCCCGTCGTGCGCGAGATTTATTCGCAGGGCATCGCTACGCGTAACGCGACCTTCGAGACCGGTGTGCCTGACTGGACGGAGTGGGACAGGCGGCATTTGCCCGTGTGCCGGCTGGTGGCGATGCGCGACGACGAAGTCGCGGGATGGGCAGCGTTGAGCGCGGTCTCATCACGTACGGTGTATCGTGGCGTCGCCGAGGTTAGTGTCTACGTCGCTGACCGCGCACAGGGGCAGGGAATAGGATCGGCGCTGCTGTTCGCGTTAGTCGCAGAGTCGGAGCGGAATGGCATCTGGACGTTGCAGGCCGGCATCCTCGCCGAGAACGCTGCCAGCCTTCACCTGCATGAGAAAGCCGGCTTCCGCATCGTCGGACGCAGAGAGAGGATCGGCCAACTCGACGGGCAATGGCGCGACACCATCCTGATGGAGCGCCGCAGCCCGAGCATTTGTCGCTAAACGTTCGATCGGACGGCACTATTTGCCAGTAACAGTTTTGTCCGTCAGCTCCTTTACGACCAAATTCCTAGCCGACTCGACGCAAACCATCTGCATCGCTCCCGGCTGTTCCTTCGTGAAGGGACAGACCTCTAAATCTGCGTATACCAACTTGTTGAATCCATTAAGAGCGTCTTTCAGGCTCTCGGGAATAATTTCGTTTTCGGCCGGTAAAACCCCCAAGATCCTCTTGGAACCGACACGCCAGATTCGTAGAGATGGCGTTCCGTTCGTATACATAACTCTGCCGTGAATGACAAAGCACTTGCCCACTAGCTCAGAGTTACTCTTACATTCTCGACCTGTTTGCGCCCACGAGGACGAGGCAAAAGTCATTACAACGATCAATGTGCGGATAAGGTATCTCGTATTTCCTCCTGGCGCTAGGTCGCGTCGCTGTGCTTCTTCTTCAAATACTTTGCGAACATGCGTTGCGGATCGATCTCGATGAACTTACCTTTGCTCGTGGCCAATACTTCGCCCTCCGGGTTCCGGATCTCGGCTGAGCGGTAGTGTTCGCGGCCACGCACCCGCTGCTCCCAGCCTTCGACCAGCAGCGGCTTATGGAGTGGAACCGGTTTGAGGTACGTCACGTCCATGGTGCTGGTGAGGCAGACGACGTTGTGCAGCTTGTTCACTTTGCCCATGGCTTCGTCGAGGATAGTAGCAATGATGCCGCCGTGCGCGTGCTCCGGCGGCCCGACGAATTGCCCTTTGAGACGGAACTTGCAGACGAAGCGCTGACGGTCTTCGTCGAGGACAAACTTCAGCCGCAGCCCATCGGGGTTCTCGGGGCCACATCCAAAACATTTGTTGCCGAATTGACGCTTCTGAACATGATGACCTGTGACTGCCTTGTGCGCTGGCATGTCATCAAGATGAAGCAGAGTAGGTGGAGGATGCAAGGGGGAAGAGGCTGTCAGCCGTCAGCTATCGGCCGTCAGCTATCGGCCGTCAGCTAACAGCTTAAGAGCTAAAACTCTTCGGCTGACTTTACTCTCCACGAAACGAGAGATTTCGACCTCGCCGCGCTGCACTCTCGCGAGGCGAGACGAGAGCGCTTAGCCCAGCGCTCCCGCGTTGGCTGAGGATAGGAATTGTGAGATAACCCCGCAGGGACGTAAGCCTGCTCTTGCCCCGCGGAGTGCCCACGGACAAAAGGTCGCTCGATTCCGCTGCGCTCGCTCGGGATGACAACCCTATGGTAAAGGGCGTCATTCAAGGCAATCACAGGACGTACACAGACAGCTGAGAGCCGATGGCCGACAGCTAGAAAATATGTGGATTATTCGGATTGCCCGAGTCGATCTTGATCTCCTGATCGGTGTGGCGGGCAAGATACCAGCAGGGCTTGACGCCCATCTGCGGGAACAGGGAGTTGGAGCAGTCTTCCTGATGGTCGCCAGCATAGTCGTACTCAAACTTGCCGCTCTTCAGCTTCACGTTGTAGTAGGTATGCACCGTAATGCTGCCGAAGGTTTCGCGTCGGGGGATGCGCAGCCTGACAGAGAGAAAATCCAGGCCGTAGAGAACCACAGCGGCAATCGCGAGGATGAGCAAGAAGCGCTTCATGGATCAGGTGGCGTGCCGGACAATTGTACGGGAGGGAGGCTATGAGCTGTGCGCCGTGAGTTCTGAGCTAAACCTGACGTTACCCTCGACGTGCCTGCCGGGACTCTGCTCGATCCAGGAGTGATGCCTGGTCCGCTATCTTGGCCCACAGCTCAGAGCTCACAGTTCACGGCCGCAAATCGAGTCCGACAGCTGAGCGTGAAAAGCGACTCCTGGCCTCTTGTTTCCTGCCGCCCGCCGGAGCATCATAATGTCACAAGAGCTTGTGACGTGAGCCGGAGGCACGAAGGCCACGTTCGGCATCGCGGTTTCATCACACAGATATGAGCCGGGGCATCAGCATTCGCGATCCGAAGACCTCGTTTGGCGGCGGGGGACGGGGGCCTGCGGAGAACTGGCCCGGCGGCGGGGATGGAGGCGGCGGCCGCGGCGGCGACGATCATCCCAACTACAACGAACGCCTGCGTCGTTACCGGCTGGCCCTGCTGCTGGCGATGTCGTCGGTGGTGATGCTGTTCATTTCGTTCACCACGGCTTACGTGGTGCGTAAGGCGGGCGCAGTATGGGATCCCGCCAGCAACGACTACATCAGCAACTGGGTGCCGTTGTCGCTTCCCCTCCGATTCTTGCTGCTGAACACCGCGGTGCTTCTGTTGAGCAGCACTACTCTGGAGATTGCACGCCGGCGCGCTGCGCAGGACGTCGCACTGGCGCCGATCGCTGACATCCCCGGCATTCGCGTCAGCGGCAATCATTCGCTGCCCTGGTTGTGGACAACCATCGTCCTGGGGATGGGCTTTCTTGCGGGACAGGTTTACGCCTGGCATCTGCTGGAGGAGTACAACCGCAGCTTTGCTACCAATACCAGCAGCTCATTCTTCTTCATCCTCACCGGAGTGCATGCCGTCCACCTGCTGGGCGGCCTGATCGCGCTGCTCTATGCGGGCGTGAGCAGCTGGCTGCACAAGCCGCCGGAGACGCGCCGCATCATCCTCGATGTGACCGCGTGGTATTGGCACTTCATGGGCCTGCTCTGGCTGTATATCTTCGGGCTGCTGTACTTCGCGCGATAACTGCCACCGCTTGCATCACCACTGAGGCACGGAGAGCTCGGAGGAAAGGCGTTTTTATTTATTGCTTTCCCCCTTAAGACCTTTCCTAGAGCAATTGTCATCCCGAGCGCAGCCGAGGGATCTGCTGTTCGTTGGCGCCGGAAAGCCACTGACCCAGCGCTGAAGCGCTTGGCGAAGCTCGCGTGCCGTTGGGGTCCGTCTGCGGAAAGAAGCGTCCAATTCCATCAACGAACAGCAGGTCCCTCGGCTCCGCTGCGCTGCGATTCGGGGTGACAATTTCATTAAGGAGGACTGGTCAGAACAAGAATCGAAAGCCAACCCCGCCCTTCTCCGTGACCTCCGTGCCTCAGTGGTAAAACCGGCTTCCTCCCAAGCCCCTGATCTGCAACCAGATCCAGTTCTTGACATCGCAAATTGCAATACTATAATTGCAAATTGTAATATGAAGCTTGGCGAAAAACTCCGCTACCTGCGCCTGGTGGAAGGCACCCTCCGCGGTCTGGACCGCGAGCTGACCCAGCAGGATCTGGTCCGTTTGCTGAAGAAAGAAGTGGGCGCCGGCCTCAGTCAGTCCTACCTTTCGCAGATCGAGAGCGGAGCCCGGCCGCACCTGACCAACGCTTCCCGCATGTTGCTGGCGCGCTTCTTCAAAGTGCATCCCGGGTATCTCGTGGACGATCCCGAGGGTTATCACACGGAGTTGACCAGCGACCTGCGCGCTAACGAAGACCGGCTCGACCTGTGGCTGGTGAATGGCGCCGAGCAGGCGACGAACGATCCTGAGCTGCATCATGCGTTGCTACAGGTAGCCAAACACAAGGACAGCCGAAAGGCGCTGCTGCTGCTGGGCGCGATCCTGGAGACGCCGGAGCTGGCGGAGCGGTTGACCGAGGTGTTGAAGCCGTCGCCGGCAGGGAATGGCCGCAAAGGCCGCAACGGCAAGAAGCAGGCGGAGTGACTTTATGACCTGGGCGATTTTCTATCTCGCGTGCTTTCTGGTGGGAGTGACGCTAAGCGTTCTGTCGTTCCTGGGTGGGACGTGGCATTTGCCGCACGTGCATCTGCATGTGCCGCACGTACACGTGCCGGTCGGCGGACACATCGCGACGCCGCACGCCGCGGTACAGGCCGCTACCGGCTCTGAGATGCCGTTCTTCAACTTCGCGACCCTGACGGCATTTCTCGCTTGGTTCGGCGGCACGGGATATCTGCTGACCCGCTATTCGACGCTGGTGGTCACGCTGGTTCTGGTGGTGTCGATTGCGCTGGGAATGGTGGGAGCGAGCATCGTGTTTGTATTCATCGCCAAGGTCCTGCTGGCGCACTCGCGCGAACTTGATCCGGCGGACTACGACCGTGTTGGCGTGCTGGGCCGCGTGATCAGTCCCATTCGCGCAGGCGGTACCGGCGAAATCATTTTTTCGCAGGAAGGCACGCGCCAAACCTGCGGAGCTCGAAGTGAAAACGGCGAAGCGATGTCGCGCGAGACTGAGGTCATCATCACGCGTTACGAAAAGGGAATTGCGTATGTACGGAGATGGGATGAGATGACAGGCAAGGCAGCTACGAGCGAGTAGCTCTTGGCTGTTAGCTCTTAGCCTTCAGCTTCCAGCAAGCCGAAAAGACCCGCCCTACGCCAAAAGAGGGCGTAGAACGGAGCACCTCAAGTATCGGGTTTACGAAGAGCTAATAGCTAAGAGCCAAAGGCTAGTCACTAATTGCTGGTTGCGCATTCAAGGAGAAACATATGGGTTTCCACATTCCAACTGACGCCGTGGTCATCGTGTGGTGTGTTGTTATCGCCACAATTTTGCTCATGGCGCTTTTCACCAAGCTGTATCGCAAAGCCGGACCCAACGAAGCTTTGGTTGTGTACGGTATTCGGGGGCCTCGCATTATCAAGGGACACGGCACCGTCATCCTGCCCATGGTGGAGAACTGCCGTGAACTGTCGCTGGAGTTGATGTCGTTCGACGTCGCTCCACAGCAAGACCTCTATACGAAGCAAGGTGTCGCGGTCACGGTCGAAGCTGTGGCGCAGATCAAGGTCAAGTCCGATCCTGAGTCGATCATGACCGCGGCCGAGCAGTTCCTGACAAAGTCGCCGCCCGATCGCGAGGCGCTGATCCGGCTGGTGATGGAAGGCCATCTGCGCGGCATCATCGGCCAGCTCACCGTCGAAGAAATCGTGAAGCAGCCGGAGATGGTCGCCGACCGCATGCGCACCACCTGCGCCGACGACATGAACAAGATGGGCCTGGAAGTGATCTCGTTCACCATCAAGGAAGTTCGGGACAAGAACGAGTACATCACCAACATGGGCCGGCCCGACATCGCGCGCATCAAGCGCGACGCCGATGTGGCCACCGCTGAAGCCGATCGCGATACGGCGATCAAGCGCGCCATCGCCTTGCGCGAGTCAGCAACTGCCAAGGCGCAAGCTGACCAGGAACGAGTTGCCGCTGAGACTGCATCGCTGGCCCGTCAGGCCGAGGCGCAACGCGATCTCGAAGTGAAGAAGGCCACGTATGCCGAGTTGGTGAAGCGTCAGCAGGCGCAGGCGGACAAGGCTTACGAGATCCAGACCAACGTGATGCAGCAGCAGGTGATTGCTGAGTCCGTGAAAGTGCAGCAGGTGGAGAAAGAGGCGCAGATCAAGGTGCAGGAAGCCGAGATCAGTCGTCGCGAGAAAGAGTTGATTGCCACCGTGCTGAAAGGCGCCGAGATCGAGCGTCAGCGCATCGAGACGCTGGCGAACGCCGAGAAGTCGCGGACCACGGTGGAAGCCGAAGGCCGAGCCAGCGCGATTCGCGCGCAGGGTGAAGCCGAGGCCGAGATCATCTTCAAGAAGGGCGACGCGGAAGCTCGCGCCATGAACGTGAAGGCCGAAGCTTTCCAGGAGTACAACCAGGCTGCCGTGGTTGACAAGCTGATCACCGGATTGCCGGAGATTGTGAAGGCGCTAGCGAGCCCGCTGTCGAATGTCGACAAGATCACGATTGTGTCGACCGGCAACGGGAACTCGGCCGGAATGCACAAGATCACCGGCGACATTACGGAGATGGCGGCGCAGGTGCCGGCGCTGTTCGAAGCGCTCTCGGGCATGCAGATGTCGGACCTGCTGGGCAAGATCCGGACGATCGGCGACAAGTCGCCGAAACCGGATGGGTTGCCGCCCGCGGATGACGGGAAGTCGAAGGCTGCGGGTGCAGGGAAGTAGTCATGGTGGTGCCCCAGGTTCGGCCATCCGTAGGCCTAACCTGGGCCCACGTTAGCCCAAACGAGGGGCGAACGTGGGGCACCGGCGAGTTAAAGGATGGTTATGTTTTCCGAAGATGACAGTATGCGCTTGATGGTGACACTGGGAGTGATTGGAACGCTGTTAGGCGTTGTAGTGCGGTTCGTCAATCACTCCAACATCGCGGTTCTAGTGGGCGCCGTGGGAGGCTTGCTCGTCGCCTTCCTATTGGCTGCAGTTCGCGGCGAGCAGGTTTGATTTGAAGGATCGAGTATCCCACTCATTCGAACACCGCGAATGAGTGGGGCACCCGGGCATCAAGAAGTTTTAGCCGAGAGCTGACGGCTGACAGCCGACAGCTGAAAAGGAGTTCATCATGGCATTACTCGATCGTGTGGCAACGCTGGTACGGGCCAATCTGAACGATCTGGTCGATCGTGCGGAGAGTCCCGAGAAGATGTTAAAGCAGGTGATTCTCGACATGGAGAACCAGTTCATCCAGGTCAAGACGCAGGTGGCGATCGCGCTTGCCGATCAGCACCTCCTGGAGAAGAAGAAAAAGGACAATGCCGAGAAGCATACCGACTGGATGCGCAAGGCGGAGCTGGCGGTCGACAAGAAAGATGACGAGCTGGCACGCGCCGCGCTGGAGCGCGCGATGAGCTTCCAGCAACTGGCCGACAGCTTCGATCAGCAGATCGCCGATCAGGAGACCCAGGTCGAAGCGCTGAAAGCCGCGTTGAAGAGGCTGGAACTGAAGCTCTCAGAAGCGAAGGCAAAGGCTGACTTGCTGATCGCGCAGCATCGCCGTTCGCGTGCGGTGAGTCGCGCCGCCGATGCGCAGCTTACGCCGGACGGCGAGCACCGCACCTTCGATCGCATGCGCACCAAGGTCGCGCGCGAAGAGGCGCTGGGTCGCGCCAAAGGCGAGATCCTGAGCGACGACATCGAAGGCCGTCTGCACGCGCTGGATAGAGAGCAGAAGATCGATGCGCTGCTGGATGAGATCAAGGCGAAGAAGAAGCTCCTCAGCGCATAAAAGCAGAAGAGGAATTCACCACAGAGGCACGGAGAGCACGGAGAGGACATGAGATCAAAATCTCCGTGCCCCAAACTCTCTGTGCTGAATTGAGTAGTGTCCTACATCTGCATTGATGGCATTGCGCATTGCGGGAATCGTCGACATGATTGAACCTGAAAGTTGGCCAACGTGGTTGCAGATTCCGCTCGTTATCTTGATGATGCTCGGCGCTGCTTTAGCGTGGTTCACAATTGGATGGGGCGGCCTTCTGATTGCCGGTTTTGGCATAATGCTCGCCACCTATTTTCGGTATAGGAATTCACGCCAATTCATTAAGGCAGGTGGGCAGCACCCAGGAGTCGTCTCTCGGCGTGCCTGCATCTCCTCCGCGCTACAATATCCCGATGGCGGACTCGCTTTATTTCAGCATCTGGTTCCCCACGTTTCGTGAAGAGGACATGCTGCCGCGCACCGTCTCGGTTTTGCGGCAGTTTCCTTTCTCCGCGTTGCGCGAAGGTATTACCTATCTATCGGTGCATCCGGTTTCATGGAGCGAGCCAACGGTACTGGAGCGCCGTTTCGATCCCGGTATCTCGCCGGAAGAGGCCGCCGAGGTCGCCAAAGAATTCGTGCACGACGACTATGCCTTTGTCTTCGAGGCGTTTTGGGACCTGTGGGTTCCCAATGAAGACGAGCACGGTGAGAGCTGGGTGCAGAAGCCGGTTGCCGTTCGCTTCCTGGTGCACGGCGTGCAATTCGACGAAGGCATTTACACCGAGGACGGCCACATCGAAGGCGACTTTGGGCTCGATACCTCGTTCATCTTTGAAGGCCGCGAGATTTCTCCCTTCATCGAGAAGCATCTGCGATCGAATATCGCCAAGCTGGTGGGATTCTCGGCGGCCGTGGAGAAGAACTGCGGCATCAGCGGACGCGTGTTGTGGTCCGAGTCGGAAGAAAACCTGGCGCAGAAGCTGATCGCGAAGCTGCAACAGACTCAGTGAAGCTGTGGGCTATGAGCCTTGGGCTGTGAGCCAGGGCAACTGTACTCAGCGGACTTCGTTGAACGAGGGAAACGAGTATCCAACCGCGACGGCAAGCTCACAGCTCAGAGCTCATGGCCCACAGCAAAAGAGGCCGCACAAGGCGGCCTCTCTGCTCACCTCTCGCTCCAGAAAAAACTACATACCCTGGCTGAGGCCCTTGTTGACCAGCACCTTCACGTCGACGCGCTGATTCATGGCGCGGCCTTCGGAGTCGGTGTTGCTGGCGGCCGGATGCGTGGCACCGTAACCGGCAGGCGCCAGAATGCGGCGCATGGGGACGCTCTTGTCATTCCGCAGATAGAGCACCACGGCAGTGGCGCGCGCATCGCTCAGCTTCTGGTTCTCGGCTTTCGTGCCCGTGCTGGAGGCGTAGCCCGCGACTTCGATCATGTAGTTCTCAGTGGCCATGGCGATCTGAGCAACCTTGTCGAGATCGGCCTTGGCAGCCGCATCCAGCTCGGTGTTGCCGGTGGGGAAATAGATGCCGGCTTCGGCAACGGTCTTGTAATCGCCAAGGTCGGAGACGCGCTTATTCACCATCTGGACGGCATTGGCGTCAGCCAGCGCAAGAGCGCCAGCTCCAACGGCGGTCTGCCCGGCCACATCTGCGGTGCCTTGCGCGACATCGGCGGAAGCCTGGGCGGTCTGGGCCTGCTGCACACCGGAATTGGCGGTAGATTGTGCCTGAGCGGCAGCGGCCTTGTTGGCGTTGATTTCCTGTTGCTGGGCTACTTCAATCGCGAAAGCATCGGGATCAAAGGTGATCTTGCTGGCGTCGAGCTGACCCTTGGCATTGCCCACACCCTCGGCACTAATCGTCAGGCCGGGAACCATGGCGGTCACGTCCATGTCAGAGCGGCGCATTCTCAGCGAGCCCTTCTCCCGCTCAACCTTGGTGTTGTCGGTGAGGTTGACCACGACCATCTGGCCAGTCTTCTTTTCCTTCACGTTCACCGCGTCACCGTCACGGGACACGATCTGGCCGACGACTTTGGCTTTCTTGCCGTTAGGAATCTGTTTGGCAGGGGTGGACGCATACATCAGGCTGGCCATCAGCATGACGCAAGTCACAGCACATAGAACCTTAACTTTCACGAAATCCTCCATTCGCAGCGGCGCTAATTCGTTCTTCCAATTTGTGGGGTTAAATCCGGCAGACGCCGGACTGGCTCGTCGCTAAATGCGCAGCAGTACGATACCGGTTACAGATCATGTGTAGGCTACAGGCACAGGGGCCCCTAGTAATACTGCTAGAAATGCTCGTAAAGTACCCAAAAATGTATAGGGGAAGGGAGTTGGCGGCATGTCGGACCAGTCGACCAGATAAGAGACCTATAGCCGGCTGGAGCCGGCTCGGATCAAAGTTCGTGGGTTGGGACGCGGACCTGAAGGTCCGCTCTATCCGAACATCGCGTTCGCGATCTCTACGTGTCTCGCCTTGAAAAGCAGTCCTGAAAGCACAAAGGCCCGGCAGAATGCCGAGCCCTTGCATTTGCTGACAACTGACAGCTGGCTACTGGCAACTGTTATTTCGTTCTTCCGCCCTCGACCTTCAACTCCGCACTTGCTCCGGCCTGTGCCGCCGCCAACCTTGCGGTCAGCACGCGATACGGCGAGCAGGAAACGTAGTTGAAGCCCAGTGAGGCGCAGAACTCGACCGACGATGGCTCGCCGCCGTGTTCGCCGCAGATGCCGATCTTGATGGTCGGACGCGTCGCCCGGCCCTTTTCGACCGCAATCTTTAGCAGTTGTCCGACGCCTTCGCGATCCAGCACCGCGAACGGATCCTGCTTCAGAATCCCTTCGGACAGATAGGCCGTGAGAATCTTGCCGACGTCGTCGCGCGAGAAGCCGAAGGTGGTCTGGGTGAGATCGTTGGTGCCGAAGCTGAAGAACTCGGCTTCCTTGGCGATCTCATCGGCCATCAGCGCTGCGCGCGGCAACTCGATCATGGTGCCGACCAGGTATTCGACCTTGAATTCTTTCTCGGCGAAGACCTCTTCGGCGACCCGGCGAACCAGGCCGCCCTGGTTGGCCATCTCCTTCAGGCCGGTGGTCAGCGGGATCATGATTTCCGGCTTCACCTTCACGCCTTCCTTCGCGACCTTGACGGCGGCCTCGAAGATGGCGCGCGCCTGCATCTCGGTGATCTCGGGATAGGTGATGCCGAGACGGCAGCCGCGCAGTCCGAGCATGGGGTTGACTTCATGCAGCTGCTCGACGCGATTCAGCAGCGTGCGAAGTTCCTTCAGCTTGGGCGACTTCGGCTTGGTGAGCTCCAGCTTAGCGATGTCGACCATCAGGTCTTCGCGGCGCGGCAGGAACTCGTGCAGCGGCGGATCGAGGGTGCGGATGGTGACCGGGAATCCGTCCATGGCGCGGAAGATGCCGACAAAGTCGTTGCGCTGCACGGCAGCAGCTTGCGCAGCGCCATGCGGCGGTCTTTCTCGCTGTTCGCCAGAATCATGGCGCGCATGTGCGGCAGGCGATCTTCGGCGAAGAACATGTGCTCGGTGCGGCACAGTCCGATGCCTTCGGCGCCGAACGCGCGGGCCTGCAGGGCGTCGCGTGGAATGTCGGCGTTGGCGCGAACACCCATGCGGCGGAATGGCTCGGCCCATCCCATCAACTTCAGCAGCTCGGGATCGTCCGGGCGCGCGGCCACGGTCTTGAGCTGGCCATTGATGACGCGGCCGGTGGTGCCGTCGAGCGAAATCCAGTCGCCTTCTTTCAGCGTCTTGCCGTGTACACGGATGACGCGCGCCTTCTCGTCGACTTCGATATCGCCGGCGCCGGCGACGCAGCACTTGCCCATGCCGCGCGTGACGACCGCCGCGTGGCTGGTCATGCCGCCGCGCGAGGTGAGAATGCCGGCGGCGACTTCCATGCCGTCAATGTCTTCCGGCGTGGTCTCGCCGCGAACCAGGATGAGGTGCGTCTGCTTGTCCTTATTGAACTTCTCGACCGCGTCTTCGGCGGTGAAGACGATCTGCCCGACCGCGGCTCCCGGCGATGCCGGAAGTCCGGTGGCCAGCACTTCGATGTCCTTACCTTTCTCATCGAGGCTGGGAACCAGGAAGTCGTAGAGCTGGTTAGGCTCGACGCGGAAGATCGCTTCTTCCTTGGTGATCAGTCCTTCTTCCACCATCTGGATGGCGACGCGGACCGCGGCGCGGCCGGTGCGCTTGCCGTTGCGCGTCTGCAGCATGTACAGGCGGCCGTCCTGGATGGTGAACTCGAAGTCCTGCATGTCGCGATAATGTTTTTCCAGGCGCGTGGTGATCTCGCGCAGCTGGTTGTAAGTGTCGGGCTGGATCTTCTCGAGTTCGGAGATGTGGACCGGCGTGCGGATGCCGGCGACCACGTCTTCGCCCTGCGCGTTCATCAGGAACTCGCCGTAGAACTCTTTCACGCCGGTGCCGGGGTTGCGCGTGAAGCCGACGCCGGTGCCGCTGGTCTCGCCGAGGTTGCCGAAGACCATGGCCTGCACGTTGACGGCGGTGCCCAGCATGTCGTCGATGTTGTTGATGCGGCGATAGTGCTTGGCGCGGTCGTTCAGCCAGGATCGGAACACGGCGTCACGCGCCATGACCAGCTGCTCGTGCGGGTCCTGCGGAAAGTCGTGCTTGGTGTGCTGCTTCACGACCTTCTTGTATTCGGCGATGACTTCCTGCAGCGCCTTGGCGTCGAGGTCGGTGTCGAGCTTGGCTTTTTTCTGCTTCTTCTTGCCGTCGAACACTTCTTCAAACGCCGACTTCGGAATGTCGAGCACCACGCTGCCGAACATCTGGATCAGGCGGCGATAGGAGTCGTAGGCGAAGCGCGGATTGTTCGGTGCGCTTGGCCAGGCCTTCGACCGACTTGTCGTTCAGGCCGAGGTTGAGGATGGTGTCCATCATGCCCGGCATGGAGAACTTTGCGCCCGAACGCACGCTGACCAGCAGGGGATTGTCGGCGCCGCCCAGCTTCTGTCCCTGCAGCTGCTCCAGGCGGCGAAGCGCTTCGTCCATCTGGCTGTTAACTTCTTTCGAGACCGTGTGGTGCGGCATGTACTCGCGGCAGGCTTCGGTCTGGATGGTGAAGCCCGGAGGGACGGGCAGCCCGGCGTTGGTCATCTCGGCCAGTCCGGCGCCCTTGCCGCCGAGTTCGTCCTTCATCTTGCCGTGACCTTCGGCATGGCCGTCGCCGAAAAAGTAGACATACTTCACGGCCGACGCATTCGCGGTCGTGTCCTTCATTTCCGTTGCAGTGCTCATAGGAGTCCTTTACTCGATGCTAGTCATGATTGCGGTTCCAAAAAACCGTTTGTAACCACGGAGAACACGGAGCGCACGGTGAATGTCGAAAGTCTTTTCTCCGTAAGCTCCGTGTTCTCCGTGGTGCGAATGCTTGTACTCATTTGCCTTCCGTGACGATCTCGCTGAAATCGGCGATGGTCGAGAATTCGTTCAACAGATCGCGCAGTAGCGCCAGGCGATTGGCGCGCACGCGCTCATCGTCCACCATCACCATAACCTTGTCGAAGAAGGCGTCCACCGGCTGGCGCAAGCGGCTGATCTGCGCCAGGGCGGCGGCGTAGTTCTTTTCGTCGCGCAGCTGGCGTACTGCGGTTGCCGTTTCCGGAATCTTGGCCGCGAGCTCCTTCTCCGAATCTTCTGTCAGTGCTGCCGCGTCGAGTTGCTCGGCGATCGTCTTCTTCGTTTCCTCCGCCTGGCGCAGAATGTTCTTGATCCGCTTGAATGCCACGGAGATCGACGCAAAATCCTCCGAACCACGTACTTCGCTCACCGCTTCGGCACGCGCTATCGCATCGACCACGTCGTCGCTTCCGGCGGCGAGCACGGCCTTCACGACGTCGTAGGCGAAACCGCGTACGTCGCGCAGATAAAATTCCAGACGCTCGCGCATGAAGTTGGCGACGGACTCTTCGAATTTCACCTTGGAATCAAAACGCTTCTCGGCTTCCGAGCCTGTGTACTCCGTTCTCGCGTCGGCGAAGAGCTTGCTAATCGGCAGCGGCAGCTTATGCTCGGCGATGATCTTCACGATGCCATTAGCTGCGCGCCGCAGCGCGAAGGGATCTTTCGATCCCGTGGGCTGTAATCCAAGCGCAAACATTCCGGCGATGCTGTCGGCCTTGTCGGCAATGGCCAGCACGCCACCTTCCATGCTGCGCGGCACGCTGTCATCCATCGACTCCGGCTTGTAGTGGTCGTAGATGGCGTCGGCGATGGCCTCGTGATTGGTCTCCGGCATCATCGGATCGAGCTCCTGCACGCGCGCGTACAGTCCGCCGATGATGCCCTGCAGTTCGGTGAACTCTTTCACCAGCTCGGTCGTCAGGTCGGTCTTCGAGAGCAGTCCAGCCTTAAAGACGATGCCGGGCCGCACCGTGCCGCCCGCGCTGCGAATGGTTTCCGCGATCAGGCTCCCCAGCCGCTGTATACGGATGGTCTTGTCGAAGTAGCTGCCGAGATCTTTCTGGAAGGTGACCGACTTCAGACGCTCTACACGGTCGCGCAGAGGAACTTTCTGGTCCGTGTCCCAGAAGAAGCGCGCGTCGTTGAAGCGGGCGCGCAGCACGCGCTCATTGCCGTGGCGGATCAGGCCGTCGGGATCGCCGTCGGTGTTCAGCACGGCGAGGAAGTGCGGCAGGAGTTTGCCGGTCGCATCTTCCAGCGCGAAGTACTTCTGGTGGTCGCGCATTACCGTGACCAGGACTTCATCGGGCAGGGAAAGAAATTCGGGATCGAAGTTGCCCAGGATCACCGAAGGGAATTCCGTGAGGTTGACGACGGTGTCGAGCAGCGACTTGTCTTCGCGCCAGCGAGCGCCGGGAATCAGTGCGCGCAGCCTCGTCCAGCGCTTTGCGGATGCGCTGTTCGCGATCAGCCGTGCTGGCGACGACGAAGCCCTCGGCCAGCGTTTCCACGTAATTCTTGGGCAGCCGGATCGCCAGCGCACCGGACGACAGGATGCGATGGCCCTCGCTGGTGCCGCTGGCGCGAATGCCGGCGAACTCCAGCGGCACCACTTCGCCATCCAGCAGCGTGACCAGCCAGCGCACCGGGCGCACGAAGCGCTCGGCGGACTTGCCGCGCCAGTACATGTTCTTCGCCCAGTAGATGCCGGCAATTTCTTTCGGCAGAGCCTCTGCCAGAATCTCGGCAGCCGGGCGGCCTTTCTTCTGCACGGTGGCGGCCAGGTATTCGCCCTTGGGCGTCGTGATCTTCTCCAGCGCCGTGACCGGAACGTTCACTTTGCGGGCGAAGGCTTCGGCGGCAGGAGTGGGCGCCCCATCTTTGTAGGCGACTTTCAGCGACGGGCCGGTGACCTGCTCGCTGATGTCGGGCTGAGCGGCAGCAACACCGGAGGCAAGCACTGCCAGCCGGCGCGGCGTGGAGTAAGCCTGAATCGCCGGGCTGTTTCCCAGGCGTTCACGTTGTAACAGTTCGCCGACGCGCTTCGCCAGTTCCTCGCGTGCGCCGTCGATCATTCGGGCGGGAATTTCTTCGGTACCGATTTCGAGCAGGAAGTCAGACATAGAAAAGCAGCTGTTAGCTATCAGCCGTTAGCATTTAGCTAAGGGCAACACCAGTATTGTGAAGCATCCGTAATCATTCCGAAGTGACTTGCGTCACCGCGGCCCTGTTGAACCATCTAGCGCAAGTCCGAAAGCCGCTTTTACAAGCTCGGATGGAGGCTTGGGTGGAGCACGTCTTCAGACGGGCAGAAACAGGTTGTTAAAACCTGCGCTTTAGCGCCTGAGGGAATGCTTTACCTCAGCGGCTAAAGCCGGGCTCCCTGATGCATCTTCAATGCACCGCTAAAGCGGTGCTCCACCCTAAATGATCTACGATCTTGTCGCCGCTAACTGCGCGGAGGGTCTACCCCCGGGTGCCGCATCCTCGTCACCGGTTTTTGGCGACAGGGTGGGATCGAACTGCGTCTCCGCCTTCTGCTGGTCGACATATGCTTTGGCGACGCCGACTGCCAGCGCCCGAATGCGAGCGATCACGCCTACGCGTTCGGTCACGCTGATGGCGCCACGCGCGTCCAGAATGTTGAACAGGTGCGAGCACTTCAGGCAGAGGTCGAAGGCGCCGAGGACGGGGAAACGGCGTGCGGCCACCAGACGCTCTTCGCTCTTCGCTTTTGGCTCTTCGCCAGAACCTGCGTCGCGCTCCTCGCTTTTCGCTCTTCGTTTTTCGCCAGAGTCGGAGCCAGACTCGCGCTTAGCTTTCGACAGCGCCGCGTACTCATCCAGCAGCGCCTGGCACTCGGCTTCGTACAGCTCCAGATGCTTCCACGCCTTGGCTACATCCGCCTGTTCAAAGTTATAGACGGAAAACTGCAACTCATCCTTTAAGCGAATCTCGCCGTACTTCACCGGACGGCCGTCGGGATCGACGACCCACGTGATGTCGTAAATGCTGTCGACATCCTGCAGGAAGGCCGCGATGCGCTCGAGTCCGTAGGTCAGCTCGGCCGAGATCGGGTCGAGGTCGATGCCGCCGCACTGCTGGAAATAGGTGAACTGGGTGATCTCCAGTCCGTCGAGCATGACCTGCCAGCCGATGCCCCAAGCGCCCAGCGTTGGCGACTCCCAGTTATCTTCTTCGAACTTAATGTCGTGCTTGCGCAGATCGATGCCAATTGCTTGCAACGATTCGAGATACAGCTCCTGCACATTCGCCGGCGGCGGCTTCAGGATCACCTGAAACTGCATGTGCTTGAACAGCCGGTTCGGGTTCTCGCCATAGCGCCCGTCGGCCGGACGCCGCGAAGGCTGCACGTAGCCGACGCGATACGGCTTGGGCCCGAGCACGCGCAGGAAGGTTTCCGGCGCCATGGTTCCTGCGCCGACCTCGACGTCGTAAGGTTGTTGCAGCACGCAACCGTGGTCGGCCCAGAAGGTCTGCAGGCGCAGCACCAGTTCCTGAAATGTCAGCGGATTTTGGGAGGAAGCCAAATCGATCGTCCCCGGTAAACGAGGCAGAAGCCCCGGAATAAAGGTCCCCGTCAGGGCGTGTGCAACAAAGCTCAGAGCGGGGCTGAAAGAACCGCTACAGATGAGTATGACACGATTACAGCTTGGCTAACATGGCGGCCGTAACTAACTTCTTTTCGAGATGGCGCTCGATGATCTGCACCAGAAACTTTCGCAGGTCGGCGTATTGCGCCGCTCCCGAATCGTTCGCCTGCCTGCCGCTCTCTTCCGTGAAGCTGCTAATCGACGCGCGAAACATCTGCGCCGCCAACGTTCTCGATTCGGGCGTCAACTGGGACGAAGCCAGCCGCTTGTGCTGCTCGCACATCAGGCCGTCGGCCAGCACGTGATAGAACGCTTTGCTGCCGTTCAGCGTCCGGCCGCAGGCCATACACTCGCCCAGCTCGGGCAGAAAACCAACCAGCCGCACCAGCCAGAGCTGGAAATAAGTCAGTGGCATCCAGATGGAGCCGGAGCGCAGTTGGTACAGCACGGCTGCTGCCAGGCGAAAGATGGCATCGTTGGCCTCGCGGTCGGGCAGAAGTTCGTCGAGCGTTTCGGCGACGTGTTCGAGGGCGACCACGCGCGGATAGTCGATGTCGGCGGAGAGCGGCGATTCCAGTATGTCGCAGGAGTCGAGCCGCGCCAGTTCCTGGCCCTCGCGATCGTCATAATAGGCGCGAACAATCGTCAGCGGCTCCAGCGCTCCACCGAAGCGGCGCTTGGACTTCTTCGCGGCGCGTGCCACGCCCTTCACCTTGCCTTCGGCGCGAGTGAATAGCGTCACCAGCAAATCGGATTCGCGCAGCGGATAGGTGCGCAGAACGATCGCTTCCGACTGCTTCAGTGGCATGACTGGCTCGAGGTGAACAGTACGATTCTAATGATCGGGATTGCGACGTGCAAAAGCGGCGGCAATGTCGCGTTTGGTGAAATAGTCCGGCCGTTTGTGAAGATGAGCAACCGTTATCGGCGTGAGATATGTCGAGGGTAGAGGTCCTTCGACTCCGGCGTCGCAAAGGCGGCGACGCCTTCGCTCAGGATGACACCTGAGTCGGGGACAGCGGTCGTGACGGCGAGGCTGCTATTCGCATTGCCGTATTCGAATCTGGGCTGCTTAGAGTTCCAAAATTTCTTGCCATCTTGCCGCCGGCAACTTCTAATCTTTCGGAGTGTTACTGTTGACGGTGCTCCCGATCATGTCTGCTCGTCCGCTTACCCTTCTACGGTATCTGTTCGCCACGGCGGTCGTTTTTCTGGCGGCCCGCCCATTATTGGCCCAGCAGGAAACCCAGGCTCCGACGCCAACCTTCTCTTCCAACGTCAAGGTCGTGACCGTGCTGGCCACAGTGCGCGACAAGAAGGGCAACATCATTAACAACCTCACGAAGGACGACTTCAAACTGGAGCAGGATGGGCAGCCGCAGACCATTCGCTACTTCACGCGCGAGACCGATCTGCCGCTCACGCTCGGGCTGCTGGTCGACACCAGCCTGAGCCAGCGGCGGCTGATCGAGCAGGAGCGCGTTGCCAGCTACGCTTTCCTCAACGAGTTCATGCGCGTCGACAAGGACAAGGCTTTCGTCATGCACTTCGACTGGGGCGCCGAGCTTCTGCAGGATCTGACGACGGACCATCAGAAGCTGCAGGTTGCGCTCGATAAGCTGGACATGCCAGGCACGAATCTGTCCGGCGCGCCGAGGACAGCCGGAGGGAACGACGACGATCCCGATGCTCGCCGTTACCGGGGTGGGAGCACCACATTGTATGACGCTGTATTTCTCGCCTGCGATGAGCTGATGCAGAAGCAGCAGGGCCGCAAGGCGCTGATCCTGCTGACTGACGGGGTAGACGAAGGCAGCAAGCTCACCCTCAACCGCGCTATCGAAGCCGCACAGCGGTCCAACACCCTGGTGTACTCGATTCTTTATGCAGATCCCGAAGCGTACGGCAGAGGGTTTGGCCACTCGGGTGGGATGGGCGGTGGCATGGGGCGCCACGGCGGAGGCTGGCCGGGCGGTCCGGGTGGTGGATATCCTCCACAGCAGCAGCAGGAGCATCCTGACGGCAAGAAAGTTTTGCAACGCATAGCCCGGGAGACGGGCGGCCGCTTCTTCGAGGTTTCCAAGAAAGAGCCGATCGACCAGATCTACGATTCCATTGCCGAAGAGCTGCGCAACCAATACAACATCGGTTACTCGCCCGATAAAGCCGTCGCGGGCGCGGGGTATCACAAGATCAGCGTCACCACGACGAATAAGGACATGATTGTGCAGGCGCGCGAAGGGTATTACGCGCAGCAGTGACGGGTAGTCGCATAATTCCGGGTGCACCAGGTCTCGCGATTTTCGAGACCCGGGGCACCCGGATTCTTCATTACGCTGACCAAACCATCACGCTTTGCATCCCTCTTCATTCCGTTTATGGTTAAGGGAACCCTGTAGATCGTCTGTGGATCGTCTGGATGACTTTGAGGTTTCCGCTGGCCAATCACCGTCTCCGTCTATGGCTGGGTACAATCCTCCCCGCGGCGGTCGTGCTGCTCCTCATCGCGCATCGGTCCACGGTTCATGCGCAGCCGCCGGATCAGCTCACGGTGTACACGGCCCAGACCACATACTCGGCTGCGATGCTCGATATCCAGGGACACCCTTATGTCGGCCTCATTGAGTTGCTGGAGCCGCTGGGATCGGTGGAAGGCCGCGTCGACGGCAAGAAGTACAAGCTACGATTTACGCCTCCGGGCGGACATCCGGTCGAAGCGCAGTTTCAGGAAGGCAAGGACAAGTCGAAGATCCTCAGCGAAAATTTCAAGTTGCCGGAGAACTTTGCGCAGCAGAATGGGCGCGGCTACGTGCCGCTCGGCGCTGTACCGGAGATTCTGACCAAGCTGCTGGCTAAGCCGGTACAACTGCATCCTGCAGCGCGGCGGTTGTTCATCGGAGACATTCCGATGCGTTTCAGTTTGTCGCTCGACAAGAGCAATCCGCCGAAGCTGCTGCTTAGTTTTCCGGTGTCGGTAAATCCGTCGATCGCGACCGAGCCGGGACGTATGCGGCTGACCTTCCGGCGCGAGCCCGTTGTCTCAAACGGGCAGGACAGCTATAGCTTCGCCGATTCAAACATCACGGGCGCGGTCTTTGCCGAGCACGATGGAATGGCCGAGCTGGACATCATGGCGAGGGATCCGCTGATGGCGAACTTTGCCGATGGCGGCAAGACCATCATCGTGAATGCCGTGCCTCCTCCGCCCCCGGCGCCGGCACCGGTTACGCCGCCTCCGCCCGCAGCACAAACGCAGACGCCGCAAGCCAAGCCACCCTCCGGACCGCGATTCCTGGTGATCATTGATCCCGGTCACGGAGGAGCCGAGACAGGAGCGGTTATTACCCCCACGCTGATGGAAAAAGATGTGGTGCTGGCGTTCGGACGCCGAGTGCAGCGCGAACTGCAAAACCGGGGCATTGCGGCTGGGCTGCTACGCAACTCAGATGTGGCGATCTCGCTGGATCAGCGAGCCACGGCGACCAATGGAACACGGCCCGCACTTTATATCACGCTGCACGCGGCCAATACCGGACGCGGCGTTCACCTGTTCACCTCCATGTTGCCGGCGGAGAACCTGCAGCGAGGCAACTTCCTGCCGTGGGATCGGGCGCAGGCGGCCTTCCTCGACTTAAGCGGCACGGTTGCGGGGTCAGTTGCGGTCGAGTTGGAAGCGCGCAAGCTGCCGAACACGACGCTGGTAGCGCCTTTGCGTCCGATGAATAACATCGCGGCGCCGGCGATTGCGGTGGAGATTGCGCCGCCCGGCGACGATGTGGACGAGATTGCCAGCCCCGAATATCAGGAGAAGGTGGCGCAGGCGATTGCCGCCGGTGTCGCCGCGGTGCGCTCCAAGTTGCCGGAGGTGCGTCCGTGACGCTGCCTGGCACAGAGCCGCGCAATGACGGAGCGAATCGGAGTCGCTCTATCCTGATCCTGTTCGCAGTTCTAGCGATGGTCGCCATTGGTCTGGGCTTCTATGCGCTGCACCTCAAACGGAAGGTGGCTCGCGATGAACAGGCCGCCAGCGACCAGCAGGTAGTGACACCACAGGGCAATGGCCCTCCTGAAGCCATTACGTTGTACGTCGCCAACGATAGCGATGGCACCCTGGGCAAGACCCAGGTCAGTGTTCCGATGCCGGTGGAACGAAGCGAGCGGGCGCGGGCGGTGCTGCGCACCTTGCTGGCGCAATATCTCAAAGCGGGTTCGACTCATCCCATCGGCAAGGACTCGGATGTGCGGCAGGTCTTCCTGATGGACGACGGCAGCGCCGTCGTCGACAGCAATTCAGCCTTTGCCGACTCACATCCCTCGGGCGTGCTTGCCGAGGAGCTGACGGTAGCCTCGATTGTGGTGACGCTGAACGCAAACGACAGCAAGATCATGCGGGTCAAGATCCTGGTCAATGGACAGGAGCGCGAAACCCTTGCCGGCCACGCCGACCTGAAGCGCTTTTACGAAGCCGCCAACATGGGACAGGTCGTCAAAGACATGCAGTAAACCTCTCGCGCTGAGAACGTTCGTCCGGGCGAGTGAATGATAGCCGGCTGCGCAATCATTCTCGTGCAACTCAGAATGACCCGGAAGACGGCTTCCGCGTCATCTTTTTGTGCGCCGAGATAGCCTTAATTCAATCGAGATCCGGATCTGGGCGCGGCCCTTACTCATCTGCCAAATTCACGCGGACGAAACGGCGGCGCAACCTCCGTTACTATGAGAGCAGCGACAGCAAGGACAAAAGTGACACTTCCACGCATCGGCGTATTCGATTCCGGCGTCGGCGGCCTGACCGTGCTGAAGGCCATGGCCGAACAATTGTCGGCTCACTATCTGTATTTCGGCGACACCGCCCGCCTGCCCTACGGCACCAAGTCGGCGGAGACTGTGGCGCGTTATGCCATCGGCGCCACGCGTTTTCTGGAAGCCCAGAATATCGACCTGCTGGTGATCGCCTGCAACACCGCGACCGCCCTGGCACTTCCGGCAATCAAGGCGGCTGCACATGTGCCGGTGGTCGGCGTGGTCGAACCCGGAGCCGCGGCAGCGGCCGAGGTCAGCACCAATCGCGCGGCCATCGTGATTGCCACCGAGGCTACAGTCAGCAGTCACGCCTATCGCGATGCCCTTCAGCAGCACGGAGTGCAGGCGATTGAGAAGGCTTGCCCGCTGCTGGTGCCGCTGGTGGAGGAGGGATGGATCGAACATCCGGTCACTGAGCAGGTGGCGAAGATTTATTTAGGCGAAGCTACCGCGCAAGCTCCCGAGGACGCCGATGTACTGGTGCTGGCGTGCACGCACTATCCATTGATTGCGCCGTTGCTGCGACGTATCTTGCCGGAAAAGGTGCAGATCGTCGACTCAGCGGAGTCGACGGCGCGGGTGGTGAAGAAGATGATTGAAGAGGATCCCACCCTCTCGGCAAAGGCGGCCGAGAAGGATGGGGCACCCATACAGAAGCGTCATCCTGAGCGCAGCGACCCGGAAGGCGAGCGGAGTCGAAGGACCCCTATCCCAGCAGGATCTTCAGCAGCGCATCGCACCTTCCACTTCTACGTCACCGATTCGACGGAAAAATTCAAACGCCTGGCGACTCGCTTCCTTGGCCGTCAGGTGGATAACGTGGAGCATGTGGATCTGGGCGGGTAGAAAAGTAACGCGGTTATAGCGGTCCCCTCGACCACGTATAAGATGGCTAAGAGCCAACTGACAACCGACAACCGAGAACCGACAACTCCCTTATGATCTTCCGTTCCGACAATCGTTCCCCTGAACAGATGCGGCCGGTGAACATCGTGCCCGACTTCATCTCCACCGCCGAAGGCTCGTGTCTCATCGAGCTGGGCAACACGCGCGTCATCTGCACGGCAACCATTGAAGACTCGGTGCCGCAATTTTTGCGCAACAGTGGCAAGGGCTGGGTGACGGCCGAATACGCCATGCTCCCGCGCGCCACCTTGACCCGCACCCCGCGAGAAGTCAACAAGGGCCGCGCCGGAGGCCGCACCCACGAGATCCAGCGGCTGATCGGCCGCTCGCTGCGCGCCGTCACCGACATGGAGAAACTGGGCGAGCGCACCATCTTCCTGGATTGCGACGTGATCCAGGCTGATGGCGGCACGCGTACGGCGTCCATCACGGGAGCGTTCGTTGCCATGGGCTTGGCCATGCGGCGCATGGTGGAGTCGGGAACCATGACGGCCGCGCCCATCCGCGATTACGTCGCCGCTACCAGCATCGGCATCGTCGATGGCGAGATCATGCTCGACCTGGCGTATGAAGAAGACTCACGCGCCGATGTCGATATGAATGTCGTCGCCACGGGAAGCAAGAAACTGATCGAGATACAGGCCACCGCCGAGCGCCGTCCCTTCGACGACGCGCAGCTCGGGAAAATGATGGCGCTGGCACGGCAGGGAATCGAAGCGCTGGTAGCGAAGCAGCAGGCAGTGCTGAGCGGACTGCCGCTGCGGCAATAGCATAGAAATGTAGTCGAGCTGAACGCCGCTCGCCGCAACCGCGGCGGAGGTTTCGATGTCCAGAGTCTCGGCTGTCCTGGCCGCGTTGATCTCCGGTCTCATCAGCGTAACGATGACGGGTACTTCGCAGGCACAAAACGTCAGCGCGAAGCCTCCTGAACTAGTCTTTCTTCTTCCCGAGCATTTTGAAGGTTGGACGTGCGTCGACTTCGGTGTGGTGGGCGCTGCGCCTTTGCCGCGCGAAGGGAACTCCTTCGTTGTCAGAACTCGGCCGGGAGATGTGGTTAAGACTTCCGACAAGCTGGCGGGATACTTCATTCCCTCGGAAGGGTGGCTCGAGATCAATGGAACCCGGCATCCGCTGCCGGAGGATGTATACGCGCGGAGACAGACGCCGACCAGCGATAGCAAGGATTCTGTACAACGATACTGCGTGTTTTTCGGAACCGAGGACGAGTCCGATGCGGCAGGTATCCCGCCGGGCGCCAAGCCTGAGCCTATGCAAGGCATTCCCGGGCAAGAGCGGGAGGCGTTACTTGCACTGTACAGAGCTACCGATGGCGATCACTGGACGCATCGCGTAGGTTGGCTTGGGCCTTCCGGGACGGAGTGCAGCTGGCATGGCGTGGAGTGCTGGTCTCGTTACAACAAACCTGGCGTCACCGGCCTCGAGCTCTTCGAGAACAACCTTAACGGAACTGTTCCTCAGTCCTTGGCGCAGCTCACGCAACTAGACCGACTGAACGTCTACCGCAATCACTTGTCGGGAATGTTGCCGGAGCGACTGATTCAGCAATGGCGGGTGGGCACGCTGGACTTTATGGGAGATGCAAGCCTGCTTACCGATATTTCGAAGATTGAGTTTGAGTTCTCTCCCTCGGCCTTGCTGTGCGGACGACGCCGAATTGATCTTGACGCCGACGGTCGTGCCGTCCAGTACGAGAAGCGATGTCGTTCGGCGACTCTGGACGATCGCACCACCTTCTGCGAAGTGAAAGAAGGGAAGGTATGGCCTGGCCAGTTCGCTACCCTCGGTTGGCTTCTCGAGAAGAACGATTTCTTTCATTTGAGTCCAGAGTATTACCGGACTGTAACTGAGGCAGCATTTGAGACAACCCAAGTGACCAGGAACGGCAATCACTATACGGTGGAGAACTATGCCGCCGCCGGTCCCATCGAGTTGTCCGTCATCCAGTTGGCGATTCAAGGCGTTGCAGCGTCGTTGGAGTGGGAGAAAACCAGCACACAACCAGAGTGCCCAGCACCGATGCCCGGGAAGTCGCGCCAGTGACGGCCCTCCCATCTCGGTAGACGGTGTGATCCAAACTAAGGGTGCCATAGAAGGGTCCGGAGCTCCCAACTTGAACCTCGTGGTAACCTTTCTCCCCGGGTGGAAACGAACGATTCGAACGAGAGAGATTCGCCATGAAGCTTATGAATTTCGTGCTGGTCGTATTCTTGCTCTGCGCCGGAGCCGCGGCCTCCGCTCAAGACGGCTCGTCCGCACCAGCTGCGCAGCAGAAGACCATCACTGGCTGCCTATCGGGTTATCGCGACCGTTACACGATTGGCACCAGTAAGGGCGATATCTACCTGCTTGTGGGGGACGACGCCACGTTCAAGAAATTAAATGGCGCCCGTGTGGAGGTAACGGGCACGCTTTCGCCATCCAAGAAAGGCCGCTCCAGCCAGGACGCCCTGGACTACCAGTTCCCTACGATCAAGGTCTCCAACCTGAAGAAGCTCGACAGCACTTGCGGTTTGTGAAACACGGACGGCGCGCGCTCCGATAGAATAGACGGTCGTGCGCAGCGATCCGCCCAGGTCCTGCCAGACTGCATTCCAATCCTTTTCTTTAAACCGGGCATCTGGCCCGTGGAGGTTCATCGTGAAACTCACTCCTGGAAAACTCGCGGGCATGAAGGCTGTCTCCAACAAGAACGGCGTTATCGCCGCCGCCGCCATGGATCAGCGCGGCTCGCTCAAAAAAGCTCTGGGCGCCGATGCCGGCAACGCGCAACTGGAAGAATTCAAGATCTACGTCACCGAAGTTCTCACCCAGCACGCCAGCGCCATCCTGCTCGATCCCGAGTGGGGGCTGCCTGCCGCCAAGCGCCGCGCGAAGGGCTCCGGCCTGCTGCTGGCCTACGAGAAGACTGGCTATGACAAGCAGCTGCCTGGCCGCCTGCCCGACCTGCTCGACCTGTGGTCGGCCAAGCGCCTGAAAGAAGCAGGCGCCGATTGCGTGAAGATCCTGCTTTATTATTCGCCGTTCGACGATGCGAAGGTCAACGATCTGAAGCATGCCTGGACCGAGCGCATCGGCGATGAATGCCGCTCCAACGACATTCCGTTCTTCCTCGAGCTAGTCGGCTACAAAGAAGGCATCGATGAGAAGGGCCCCGAGTTCGCCAAGCTGAAACCCGGCGTGGTCGCCAAGTCGATGGAGGAGTTTTCCAAGGACCGCTACAACGTCGATGTGCTGAAGGTTGAAATTCCCGTGAATCTTCAATATGTCGAAGGGGCGCGCTCCTTCAAGGGTACAGCAGCCTATACGAAGAAAGAGGCGCTCGACCACTTTCGCGCCGCCGCGGGTACGACCAGCAAGCCGTTCATTTATCTGTCGGCAGGCGTCAGCAATCCCGAGTTTATCGAGGACCTGGAGTTCGCCGCCGAATCCGGCGTGAAGTTTAACGGCGTGCTCTGCGGACGCGCCACCTGGAAAGACGGCATCAAGGTTTACGCCGAGCAGGGCGGCAAGGCCTTCGAGGCGTGGCTGAAAGATGAGGGCGTGAAGAACATCAACAACGTGAACAATGCGCTGAAGGCTGCCACATCGTGGTACAGCATCTATGGCCTACAGGCAGAGGCAGTCACGCGGTAGCACCGTAGTGCGGACCTTCAGGTCCGCTTTCAGGCTGCCTTAATCCGATTGAGCCGGCTTCAGCCGGCGATACCCGCGCGCAGATTTCTTCTGCGCGCTTTTTCTTCCGTCATCCTGGGCGCAGGCGGCCCGCTGGTGGCCGCCGGAGTCCAAGGCCCCCTACCGTCGCCAAGGCCTAATTATTTCGAACATCGCGAGTGAGTGGGGAACCCGAAGAGATTTCTAAGAGCTAAGAGCTTCATTCATACACCGAGCATCCGCAGCCCGGGCTGGGCACGTGCACCTTCAGGAAGTCAGACACGCGCTGATATGCGTCGATCTGATTTTCTACGCGCGAGAAGCCGTGTCCTTCATCAGGGTAGATCTTCAGTTGCACCCTGCCGCCATTCTTCTTCACCTGATCGGCGACTTGCTGCGCCTCGGACGGCGGACACCGGGGATCGTTCCCTCCGGCCAGCAGCAGAATCGGCGCCTTGATCTTGTCGACAAAGTTGATGGGCGAGCGATCGTCGTAAAGTGCCTTGTTTTTTGCCGGATCGCCCATGGTCGCCAGATCGTATTCCCGCAGGCTCGGATCTTCATTGGCGATCTCTGTGAACCAGTTCACGAAGGGCACGATCGGCACTGCCGCGGCCCACATATCCGGCGCTTTGGTCACTGCCATCATGCTGAGGTAGCCGCCGTAGCTTCCGCCCATCACGATCAGTTTTTTGGGATCGACGAAGCCGCTCCTCTTGATCCATTCGGCTGCATCGAGCACGTCGTTCAGTTCCTGGCCGCCGGCGTCGCCCAGGTTGGCGTCGGTGAATTCCTTACCGTAGCCGGTCGAGCCCCGATAGTTGGGCGCAATCACCAGATATCCCTGATTCACGATGTACTGAACCCAGCGATTGAAGGAGTCGACCGACTGCACAGCCGGGCCGCCGTGAATATAAATGATCGCCGGAAACTTGCCATCGCGCTGGATGTTGTTCGGCACATAGGCGAACGCAGAAATCGTGAACTTTCCGTCGCGACTGGGATAGTGCACCAGGTAGGGCGAGACCATGTCAGAGCTGCGCAGTCCACCGACCAGCGCATGGGTGATCTGGGTCGACTGCTTTGACACGAGGTCGTAAACCCACAGATCGCTGGGAGCGTTCGCGCCGTTGTGCGAATACAGAAGCTTCGAGCCATCGCGCGTATATGGATTCGGATTGCCTCCTGCATGATTTACTCCGGAGGCGATTGGCAGGGCTACAGCTCGATGTCTCACAATGTCGTAGGAGTAAATATCGGTAGTGCCGTCGACGTTTGCGGTCCAGGTTAGCGACATGCCGTCGAGGGCGAACGATCCCGCGTCAATCTCCCACTTGTCGCTGGTCAGCCAGTCGATCTTCTTGGAGGCCATATCCAAAAGTCCCACATTGTCATAGCCATTGTGGGCGTCCGAGGTGAGGAGCACGGTCTTGCCGTCCGGCGAAAGGTCGGAGGCGTGATAGTTGCGCCGGCCCTCGTGAGGGGTCAGGTTCGTGCTCGTTCCTCCGCCAATACTGACCATCATTACGTTGGAATCCTTGCCGGTCGCGTGGGACTGCGTGTAGATGACGAACTTGCCATTGTGCGAGAAGATGGGGTCGCTGTTACTCAACTCCTTCGGCGTGTTTTTCGTCAGGTGGGTGACGTGGCGGGTCGCGATATCCATCAGCTCAATCTCGTAGCTCGCGCCGGTCTTCGGTTTGGTGGCATAAGCCATAGAGCGTCCATCGGGCGCCCATGCCGGATTGACCTCGGCAGACTCGGGTGAAGTGGTCAGGTTTACCACGTCACCGGTTTTGGGCGAGACCATGAAGATATCCCACTGCTCGTCACCATCGTGATCGGAGGTGTAGGCGATCCAGGTGCCGTCGGGCGACCACACCGGCTCGGCCTGCCGCTGATCGCTGATGGTCAACTGCGTCGGCCAGCCTCCGGATGCCGCAACGATCCAAAGATTATTACGGCCGCTGATGTTGGCGATAAACGCTACCTGCTTGCCGTCGGGTGACCAGGTCGAGCGTCCGATGAGGCGCGTCATGTACAGCTTCTCGATGGAAAATGCCGACATGTCAGGCACGGTTTTGCTTTCCAGCTTTGTAGGATCGGTGACTGCCTGCGGAGCGGCAAGCGGTTGTTGCGCGAAGGCGGTGAGGGTCATAAGAAAAATGATTGCCAACAAAATCGACTTCGAGTCCAGGCTTGGGCGTTTCGAGCGGACGGGGATCACAGCTCCCTATTGTAGATGGACTGGGAAGACAAGGCACCTTGCCCGCGCGGACTGAGGAACGGCCTCGATTACAGCTGGTTGACCGTCAGTATTGTAGTTGCCACCCGGTTCCCCGCGGAGGGGCTGATCGTAGAGGAGCCGGTCCCCACTGCCGTGGCCAGTCCGCCGCCGGCGCGTTACAACACGGAGATGTCTTGGCGGAAAATTGGCTCTGCGATTCGAATGCAAAAGTGATCGTTCGGGTACCTCATACCCGGAATTACATGGTTTACCTGGCGGATTGCCAGTATGCTCACGAGAACTTTTGTCAATGCCATCGATTGCCATCAGGTTGGGCAAAAAGGAGTGGATTTGACTAATGCCCGGATTTCGCGGTCGCTGCCTGTCTTCTTGCTTGTTTTCCTGATGCCCCTTATCGTCGCTGTTCCGGGGTGGGCGCAGGCGACGCTCTATAACGATGGTCCTGACGGAAACGTCGGCTACTACCACGTGAATTTCGGATCGGCGGTCTCGAACTCGTTTGTGCTTTTACAGCCGGCCACCGTTACGAGTGCGACTCTGACATTGTATGACGTTGACGATCGCAATCAACCCGAGCACCTGAAGTGGAAGATCACGACCGAGCCACTTGGTGGAACCGTGTTGGCCAGCGGCTTCGCTCCGCTTCGCAGCCTGCAACCTCCCTATGTCACGCAGTTCCTCTACTTCGCATGGGATCTCAGCTTCGACATCCCGAGCCTCAACCTGCCAGCGGGAACATATTATTTGCAGATACAGGACGCGGTAACGCGCTGGGACACATGGGCTTTCTGGGCGCAGAGCAGCGATGGCAGTTCCCAGGGTTACTACGAGGCTGTCGGACCAAGCGGGAATGCGATTGTGTCTCCCGTACCTTCGGAGAGCTTTGCCGTATTAGGCCAGTGGCGAGAAACATCAAGCCGTTAGATTCCGCGAGGGCGGTCAACCCGGCACCGTACAAGGGTTATGGCTGCGCCACAGGCAGTCGAAGAAACTCCAGACCTTGCGACGGTTATCGGCTATAATTCTCGACCTAAATGCCACTGCCTTCAGGCACGAAGCTGGGACCCTACGAAGTACAGGAGCCGCTGGGCGCAGGCGGTATGGGTGAAGTCTACCGCGCTCGTGACACCCGATTGGGCCGCGATGTCGCGGTGAAGGTTCTGCCCGCGCATCTTTCTTCCGACACCGAACTGCGCCAGCGCTTGGAGCGCGAAGCGAAAGCCATCTCGTCGCTGAATCATCCGCACATCTGCACCTTGCACGACGTTGGCTCGCAGGACGGCGTGGATTACCTCGTCATGGAGCACCTGCAAGGCGAGACCCTTGCCGACCGCCTGCAACGCGGGCCGATCCCGCTCGCCGAGGCGTTGAAGATGGCCATCCAGATCGCCGACGCGCTCGATAAGGCGCACGCCAGCGGCGTAGTGCATCGTGATCTGAAGCCCGCCAACATCATGCTAACCAAGAACGGGACGAAGCTGATGGACTTCGGCCTGGCGAAGCCTGCACCCGGCATGGGCGCGGCCGCCGCAGCCGGCCCATCGACTCCCACGACGCCGACCATGACGGTGGCAGCGTTTGCGGCGGCGGCTTCGAATCTGACGCAGAAGGGAACCGTCGTCGGTACGTTTCAGTATCTTGCGCCCGAGGTTTTGCAGGGAGCGGAAGCGGACACGCGCTCCGACATCTTCAGCTTTGGTTGTGTGCTCTACGAGATGGTCGCTGGACGAAGGGCCTTCGAAGGCAAATCGCAGTTCAGTGTGTTGGGCGCGATTCTCGACCATGAGCCGGAACATCTCAGCGCGAGTAATTTTCCGCCACGGCTGGACGAGACCGTGTTGCGATGCCTGGCGAAGAATCCAGAGCAGCGTTACGGCTGCATGCACGACGTCAAACTCCAATTGGAAGCGGTTACCAAAGCTGAGCCGCAAAGCTCCGCCGCAGTGGCACAGCCGATGCAGAGGGTGGTTCCGGCTTCCAGAATTCCCTGGGTCATCGCAGCCGTTGCTGCGCTGATCGCAGTTGTCGTTGCTGCGGCGTACCTGATGAAGCCGTCGCCGCCGGCGGCGGTCGTGCGCTCTGCGATTCTGCCTCCGCCGGGAACGTCCTTCGTAACCATGCTGCCTTCCTCGGGGCCGCCGGTGTTGTCGCCCGACGGAAGCCGGCTGGCCTTCACGGCACGCGATGCCAAGGGCAAAGTCTTCTTATACGTTCGGCCGCTTACTTCGTTGACGGCGGAAGCCCTAGCCGGAACAGACGATGCCATGTATCCGTTCTGGTCGGCCGACAGCCGTGAGCTAGGATTCTTTGCCGCAGGCAAGCTCAAGAAAATCGATGCCCATGGCGGTCCGCCTCAGAGCCTTTGCGAGGTCGGCAACGCGCGCGGAGGTTCATGGAATCGGGACGGCGTGATCTTGTTTACCCCGACCACCACGCAACCGTTGATGCGGGTCTCGGCAGCAGGGGGAACGCCGGAGCCAGCCTCGCAACTGGATGTCTCGCGCAACGAGAATAGCCATCGCTGGCCGGTCTTCCTGCCGGACGGGAAACACTTTCTGTACTGGGGCCGCAGCTCCAAGGGACCGCACGAAGACCTTATTTACATAGGCGAACTGGGATCGTTGACACCGAAAGTGCTCATGAAGAGCGACTCGATGGCGGTCTACGCCTCCGGCTATTTGCTGTTTTTGCGCGATCAAGCCCTGATTGCCCAGCCCTTCAATCTGAATCGCCTCGAACTGAGCGGCGATCCGATGCTGGTTGCCGAGCAGGTAGGAATGAACGGTGCCACCGTGCGCCCGTTGTTCACGGCATCGCAAACCGGAACCCTGGTCTACCAACCGAGCAGTTTGCAGGGTGGCTGGAATCTTTTATGGCTGGGTCGCGACGGCAAATCGGCAGGTACCGTGGGCGCATCCGACCGTTACATTCAGCCGGTGCTGGCGCCGGATGGAAAGCGCGTGGCAGTGAATATCTACACCGGCTCACAAGGTATTGGGGATGTATGGATCTTCGACCTGGTGCGCGGCACCAACACCCGCTTGACCTTCGGTCCCGCGAATAATGGCAGTCCGGCATGGTCTCACGACGGAAAGACGCTGTTCTACAGCAACAGCTCCAGTGGGATACCTCACACCAGCGCCAAGGCCGCAGATGGCAGCGGCTCTGAGCGCGTCCTGCTGGAAACCCCCAACGTGGTAGAAATGCCGGAGAGCGTTTCTCCCGACGGACAGTATCTGGTCTATCTCAGAAAGGACATGGCCAAGGATGCTGGAACCCATCTCTGGGTTCTGCCGCTCGCCGGAGGCGGCAAGCCTTTTCCGATTCTTCAGGACAGCTGGGCTGAGAAAAACGCTCAGATTTCGCCCGACGGCAAATGGATGGCCTACGCCAGCAACGAATCCGGACGAAACGAGATTTACATCACCGCGTTTCCGAAGGGCGGCGCGAAGTGGCAGGTGTCCAAAGATGGGGGAACTTCGCCGAAGTGGCGCGGCGACGGCAAGGAGATCTATTTCCTCGACGGCTCCGACAATGTGGTCGCAGTGGACGTGGCGCCTGCGGGGAGTGCCGTGGATCTGGGCGTGCCCCATGTTCTCTTCCAGGCTATCGGGATGCAACGCGACTACGGACCGTTCGACGTAAGCGCCGATGGCAAGAAATTTCTCATTAACAGCGGCAATCTGAACCAGGGCAGCGATCCGCTGACGCTTGTGCAGAACTGGACCGCCGAATTGAAGAAGTAAAGTCGCGCCTCTCCTCATTGTGGTCTGTTGCGCGTGAGTGTCCAGGGTCAACTGGTGCCCCAGTTTCGTCGTCTGTGGCTAACCTGGGCCTTTCGATACCCTTCCGCTGCGGCCCAGGCTAGCGTCCAACAGAAGGGCACAAACCTGGGGCACCGATCATTAGCCGACGCGCTACGGCGCGAAGTACCCGGAGATATCTAGAATCAGTTGCGTGGTGCCTTGCGCCCAGGCGTCCGTCTCGCCGTTGCTGTTGGGCACGATGGCCATGTTCGAGGTCACCGCTCCGTCGACCGCATTTAACGTGGAAACCCCCGGCTGCTGCTCGGGATCGGGCCACAATGTCAGGAAGCCCAGCGCGCCCTGCGGAACGACGGTGGCGTTGAAGACGTAACCCGCCGAATTGGCTGGCGGCCCGCAGGCGCTGTCGACCACGTTGACCGTAAGCTCTCCATGAAACGGCTGGCCGTTGCCGACGCTCCGCGTGTCGATCACGCGGCAGGGCGTGAGCGCATAGAACGACAAGCCTCCGCTGCCCGGAGGCGCGAAATAACCGTTGACGTCGATGACCAGGTCGGTGTCGTTGTTGGCATAGGTGGCGATCGCTCCGCCGTTGCCCGCAGGTACCAGCGCCGCATTGGCTACGACCGTTCCCGTGGGATCGTTCAAGGTCGACACTTGTGGCTGAGGCAAGCCTTTGGGCCACACCGTCAGATAGCCCAATTGCGAGCCCTTTGGAATCGCCGTGAAGTTCAGCGAGTAAGCGGCTGCGCTGGAAGGAATCAGGCAGTTGCTTGACTGAACGGGAAAGTCACGTTCGACTCTGGCGTGCAGATAAGGGCCGCCCAGCGGTCCGTTGGGATTGCGAGTGTCAGCCACGCGGCAAGGCGGCAGCGGGTAGAAGGCCAGCGTTTGACCGCTGCTGGGGACGAAGTAGCCGTCGATGTCGAGCAGGACGTTGGTCGTGTTGGTGACGAAGACGCTGACCGAGCCGCTGCTGGCGCCGGCAGGAAGGATGACGGCATTGGCCTTGATGCGGCCGTCGGGCGAGTTCAAGGTCGAGACCGTGGGCTGACCTTCGCCGGTGGGCCAGATAGTGAGATAGGACAAGTGGGTGATGGGAACGACGGTGACGTTGAGCGAGTAGGCGACGGCGTTGGACGGAATGCCGCAAGGGTTGTCGCCTTCAGCGAGGGGAAAGGCACGAGCGGTGTTGCCCGGAATCGCCGGACCGCCGAAGGTTCCGTTGGGATTGCGGGTGTCGACGACACGACAGGGCGGCAAGGTCACGAACTGCAACGCTTCGGGAACGGGGTTGACGATCTGCGTGAGTGAGCCATTGCTGCCGGCATAGTTGCCGTCGCCGGAGTAAGTCGCGACGATGGCGTCTGTACCAACGGCCAGCGACGACGAAACGCATTGCGCTGTGCCGGAACTCAGCGTTACCGCTGTGCAGCCGGAGATGGCCGTGCCGTTTGAGGTAAAGCCCACCGTGCCGGTCGGCGGACCAGCGGGAGTGACACTCGCGGTGATCGTCACCTGCTCTCCGCTAGTTGAAGGATTGGGTGCGCTGGTAACCGTGGTTCGAGTGAGGTCCCGGTTCACCACCTGCGGCACCGTGTTGGAGGTGCTGGGAGCCAGCGTGGACGAGCCCCCATACATAGCGACCAGGTTATCGTTGCCGACGGGCAATGCGTTATACGTCAGCGCCGCCGTCCCCAAGTTGTTGAGCGGTGCCGAACCAATCTGCACCCCATTACTTTCAAACGTCACCGTGCCGGTGGGCAGTGACCCGTCCTGCGCATGCACGGTGGCAGTCAGGGTGACCATTTGTCCATAAGCCGAAGGGTTCGGAGCGCTGGTCAAGGAGGTTGAGGTGGGGATCAGATGCGGCGATAACTCGTAAGCCGTCGCTCCGCCATATTGTCCGCCATCTCCCGTCACGCCATATAAATTGCCTTGCGCATCAAAGAGCATCGGGCCATTTGGATATTCTCCATCGAGGCAAGCGCCCACGGAGCAGAAGTTGTAAAGCACGGTCTCGGTCCACTGGCCGCCGCCGATAGGGCTCAACTCGAAGGCTACGCCTTTTGCCAGCGTTCCACCTTGATAGGTGTTGCCGTAAAGATTGCCGTTGGCGTCCAGAATCATCGTCTGCTGCGGGTGATATCCCGAGGCGCAGTTTTCACAGAAGTTCTGCAGTATGGTCTCTGTCCACGACCCGCCGCTCAGACTCAGTTCGTAAGCCACACCTAAATTCTGCGTGCCGCCTCCCGGCGTAACGCCGTAGATGTTATTGTGCGCATCGAGAACTATGCCTCCAATGGGTTCCTCTCCATCGGTACAGTTGGCAGCCGAACAGAAGCTATGCAGCACGCTCTCCGTCCAGGAGCCGCCGCTGGGAGTCAGCTTGAACACGGTGCCGTAGTTCTGAGATCCGCCTCCCTGGGTGGCGCCGTAGATATTGCCTGCCGAATCGAAGACCAGAGCCCCGAACTGCGGAGTTCTGCCATCGGTACAGCCCTGCTGCACGCAAAACCCATAAAGAATGGTGTATGTCCACTGACCGCCGCCGCTGGGACTCAGTTCGAACACCACGCCTTGGCCGTGTGGCCCTCCGGCAGTGGTCGTTCCATAAAGATTGCCCTGGGAATCAAAAGTGAGGCCCCCAAGGGGCTGGTTGCCATCGATACAGTTGTCGTTGGCGCAAAACTCGTAGAGCACGCTTTCGGTCCAGGACCCATTGCCACCCGGCGGCGGGCTGAGTTCGAACACCGTACCCTGGTTGAACCGCGAACCGCCGGTCACGGTGGTGCCATACAGGTTTCCATGCGCGTCGCGGATTACGCCACTCTGGGGACTATTTCCATCGGCGCAAGGAGGACCTTGTGGGCAGAAGCTGTAAAGCACCGTATTGGTCCACGGCGCATCACCGCCCGGTGGCGGCGACAGTTCGTAAACGGTGCCCAAGTCATACACGCCTCCGGTGTCCGACGTGCCGTAGAGATTGCCTTGGGGATCGGCGACGAACCCGCCGCCAACGTTTCCTCCGGTAGGACAGTGCGCAAGCTCGCAGAAGCTATAGAGCGTTGTTTCGGTGTATTGCGCCAAGGAGCGCGTGGGACATAACAAGAGCACGATGGCTGTCAGACATAGCCCAGCCCAGGATAAGACGCTGGTCTTCATGATCGGGGCCGAGACTTTCTTCTGTGTAGTCACCAATCCTCCTTGGATCGTCCGGACAACCTGAATCCGCCCGCACAACGACTCTCAATTCACATTGCGTAGAAATGCGACTGCAGCCGTCACTGAATTGAAAATTTGTCTGTGATATGAGGAGGTGCGTTTTTAACACGCGGGCTGCGACGAAACAACTACGCGGAGGTGACTGCCAAGCGCACTTCGGAGCGGGTCAGGAATAGCAGAAAGGACGGAAATCGCCGGTGCCCCAGGTTCGCCTCTTTTGGCTAACCTGGGTCCGTCGACACTCCTTCCGCTGCGACCCCAAGTCATCATTCAACGGCAGGACGCGAACCTGGGGCACCGACGGATCAAGCACGTCCGGCGAAGTCGCGGGTCTCGGTTGCTACTTTCACTTTCTCTCCCTCTTTGATGAAGAGCGGAACCCGGATTTCCAGGCCAGTTTCCAGCTTCACCACCTTGGTCACAGTGCCGCTCGAAGAGTCGCCCTTCACGCCGGGCTCGGCATAGGTGACAGTCAGTTCGACATGCGCCGGCAGCTCGATGCCGATCGGGTTACCGTTATACCTGTGCA
The DNA here is from genome assembly GCA_963819055.1 of uncultured Acidobacteriaceae bacterium. GTDB lineage: Bacteria > Acidobacteriota > Terriglobia > Terriglobales > Acidobacteriaceae > Bog-257. The sequence goes on from CAWFUT010000037.1 coordinate 36,354, forward strand.
ACTCGATCATGCAACCTTCGATCAACAGCTCCATGGCATCGCCAATCATCTCGTCGCTAAGAGTAATCGTCTCGTAAGTTTCCTGATCGAGAAAGTGCGAGCCCTCTTTGTCGCTGTATAAGTAGGACGCGGGACCGATTTGCAGATCGGGCTCCTTGAACTTGTCGCTGGCCTTGAAGGTCTTCTCGAAAACGGCGTTGGTGAGCAGGTTGCGCATCTTCAGGCGGACCAGCGTCTGCGCGCCGCGAGCGGACGGAGTGTTCACCTCGGCTTCGAGGCAGTTATACGGGGCATTCTCGAATTCGAAAAACGTCTTGCGCTTGATGTCGATGGCATCAATCAGCGTCGCCATGAAACTCCTCGAGGTTGATTACGAGTGAAGGTGCGAGGCGGCTCCGCCTCGATACGTCATTATAAAGGCGAGGGAAGGCGGGAACCTGGTCCTGACTTTTGGCTAACCTTGGACTCGTCTTATACAATCAAGGGTTTCCTACTGTTACGCCATCCTTGTAAGGAGTAGACACTCCGGTCACAGCGGCCGGAAACGCGAGTGCCGATGGCTCGCGCCGTCGTAATACAAAACATGAAAATACACGAGTACCAGGGAAAGACCATTCTTGCGAAGTACGGAGTGGCCGTTCCGCGGGGTCAGATGGTGGAGAACCGCGAAGATGCGTTGGACGCGGCTCGCCAGCTGTTCGATGCGGGAGCGACCGGGGTCGTCGTCAAAGCGCAGATTCATGCCGGAGGCCGCGGCAAAGGCGGCGGCGTGAAAATCGCCAAGTCCGTCGATGAGGCCGGCGAGCTGGCCACCAAGATGTTGGGCATGAAGCTGGTCACCCATCAGACCGGCCCCGAGGGCAAAACCGTTCAGCGTTTGCTGATCGAAGAGACGCTGCCGATTGCGCGCGAGCTGTATCTCGGCATCGTGCTTGATCGCGCCAACGGACGCAACGTCTTCATGGCGTCGGCTGCCGGCGGTATGGAGATCGAAGAGGTCGCCGCGAAAGATCCCAACGCGATCATCAAAGAGCACATGGTTCCCGGCTTTGGACTTAGACCCTATCAGGCGCGTGAGATTGCTTTCCGCCTGGGTCTCGAGCCGAAGTACATTAACGGGGCAGTGAAGTTCATGATGGCCCTGGCGCGCGCCGCCGAAGACACCGACGCGTCGCTGGTTGAAATCAATCCCTTCATCACCACCACCGACGGCCGGCTGTTCGCGCTCGACGCGAAGATGAACTTCGACGACAACGCGCTGTACCGCCATCCCGATATCAAAGAGCTGCGCGACATCAGCGAAGAAGATCCGCTCGAAGTGGAAGCCAGCAAGTACAACCTGAACTACATCAAGCTCGACGGCAGCGTCGGCTGCATGGTGAACGGCGCCGGACTGGCAATGGCCACCATGGACATCATTCAGTATGCGGGCGGTATGCCGGCCAACTTCCTCGACGTAGGCGGCGGCGCCAACGAGGAGCAGGTCACGCACGCCTTCGAGATCCTGCTCACCGACAAGAACGTGAAGGCCGTACTTATTAACATCTTCGGCGGCATCCTGCGCGTTGACACGCTGGCCAATGGAATCGTCAGCGCGGCGCGCAAAACCAATATTCAGCTCCCAATCGTGTTGCGGCTGGAAGGAACCAACGTCGAACAGGGCCGCAAGACTTTGCAGGAGAGCGGACTGAAATTCATCGTGGCAGAGACCATGAAAGACGCGGCCGAGAAGGTTGTCGCCGCCGCCAAGGGGGGACAATGAGCATTCTCGTAAACAAATCCACACGTCTGCTGGTACAAGGATTGACGGGCCGCGAGGGCACCTTCCACGCCAAGAATGCGCACGCCTATGGCACCACGGTTGTCGGCGGGGTAACTCCGGGCAAGGGCGGCACCAGGCACGAGGGCTGGCCGATCTTCAACACGGTTGCTGAAGCTGTCGACAAGACCGGCGCCAACGCGACCGTGATCTTCGTTCCCCCTCCAGGCGCAGCCGACGCCATCATGGAAGCTGCCGACGCCAACATCCCGCTCATCGTTTGCATCACCGAAGGCATTCCGGTGATGGACATGGTCAACACCTGGGAGTTCCTGAAGACGAAGAACTCGCGACTGATCGGGCCGAATTGTCCGGGTATCATCTCGCCGGGCAAGTGCAAGATCGGTATCATGCCGGCACACATTCACAAGGAAGGCAATGTCGGCATCGTCTCGCGCTCGGGCACGTTGACCTATGAGGCGGTATATCAGCTCACCACCCGCGGTATCGGGCAGTCGACGGCGATCGGCATCGGCGGCGATCCCATCATCGGGACCAACTTCGTCGATGCGATTCGCCTGTTCAATGACGATCCCGAAACCGAAGCCATTATCATGATCGGCGAGATTGGCGGCAGCGCCGAAGAGACTGCCGCTGAGTTCATCAAGCAGAACGTGCGCAAACCGGTCGTAGGCTTTATCGCGGGACAGACCGCACCTCCGGGACGCCGCATGGGTCACGCGGGCGCAATCATCTCCGGCGGAAAGGGAACTGCGTCGGAGAAGATCAAGGCGATGGAAGCTGCGGGCATTCACGTGGCCAAGTCTCCCGCCGAGATCGGCGAGACGCTGGTGAAGGCGCAGGCCGCTGTGATAGGGCGGTAGAGGGCAGGGTATCAGTCGATTTATCTGGTTGTCATACCGACCGGAGGCAGGCATTTTTTGCCAGCCGGAGCGGAGGGAACTGCTGCCTGCCTGCAGTGCGAAGAGCCTTTCCCGGTGCAGGACACCGGGTCCTTCGACTACGTTCGTCGACTTTGCCTCTTCACTTCGCTCGGGATGACAAATTCAGCGAGGAAAACGGAACTTCCCGGAGCTAACTCGTTTGTTGTAACTCCTGTAGCTGTAACAGCTTTGTTTAGAAGACTTTAGCGGGTTCCTGAAATAGGACAATTGTTATCAATAACTTATCGCGCTTGGGATAGGGGGAGTAACCAAAGTAACCTATCCCAGCAACAAGGAAAAGACACTCACGCATGAAGACATTGCAACGCACTCTTTCCATCATCAAGCCCGACGCGGTTGAACGCGGCGCGGCTGGCGACATTATCAACACCCTGCTTACGAACAAATTCCGTATTGTCGGCATGAAGATGCTGCACATCAACAAGGCGCAAGCGGAAGGATTTTATGCGGTCCACGTAAACCGACCGTTCTTCGAGTCGCTCACCAACTTCATGTCAAGCGGCCCAGTCATAGTCATGGCGCTGGAGAAGGAAGAAGCCATTGCGGACTACCGAAAGCTGATGGGCGCGACCGACCCATCGAAAGCCGAAGAAGGCACGATCCGCAAAAAATGGGCTGCGAGCATTGAGGCCAACGCAGTTCATGGATCCGATGCTGAAGACACGGCGCGCTTTGAGCTCAGCTACTTCTTTGCAGGATATGAGTTGGCGAAATGAGCGGATTTGGTAGCGCGGTTCGTCGGCCTCAAGGTCGCCTCGCTTGGGAAAACTAAGAGCGGACTGATCGGCGCACCTGAAGGTGCGCCCTTTCAAAACCAGGAAAACGTCATCCCCCTAACCTGCAAACGCTGCTCGCATGAAAACAGCGAAAGCCGTCCTCCCTAGGACGGCTTTCCGTTTGCATCGACACAGACTCTGTTTAATGCGATTCCGCGGTCATACCACTGTTGTCTTTGCCCATAGTTGCGGTGGACGGCATCGAAGCGCCAACCTGCGGAGCGACCTTTTCGGCTTCCTGAAGGTGGCTTTCGAGAGTCGGCGTCGTCTGCTGGGCCCAATCGCGCAGCGCCGGAGTCTTGGCCGCGGTCGATTCGTGCTTGAACTCGGCCACATCCTTCTTATGGTCCATCACCATGTCATGCATATAGGCCTTGTCGAAGGCGGCTCCGTGCAGCTTTTCCAGGCGGTCCTTGGTGGCCTGGTCCTTCGCATCAAGACTTGTCGGCAGGGAGACGCCTTGCTGCGCCGCCAGTTGCTTCAACTGATCATTGGCCTTGGAGTGGTCCGTCACCATGCGCTGCGCAAAGGCCTTCACATCGGCATTCTGCGCGTTCTGTTCGGCTAGTTGTCCAAGCTCGACTTCGGCCATTCCTCCCTGTGCGGCCTTGACCATGAAGTTGTGGTCAGAGGTCGGAACGCCCCCATCGGCCGTCGTCTTCATGTTGTTCTTGGTATTGTCCTGCGCGAAGGTCATCCCCACCAGCAGAACCGACGCTGCCATTCCGAGCAGCCCTTTCGTCACGATGCTCATTGCCTTAATCTCCTTTAAGAACCGTATGCAAACTCCTTGAGGTCTGCTGAAGCGGGTTCTACACCGTTCGCCCGCGCGCCCACTCGTACTAGGATTGGTGTCCGCGCAATCGGGTTGTCGTAAAGCTGCGAGGAATGGAGAGCTGCACCTAAAGGCAGGTAAGCTGGTTTCGGACCGGCTGCTCTCCTTGACGCTTCTCTTCTCTGGCAATACAGTCGAAGGAGAGACTTCAGCCTTGGAAACTCTGGTCGGGAAGAGCATCCTCCACTACACCGTCATCCGGAAGCTGGGTTCCGGCGGCATGGGTGTGGTGTATGAAGCCGAGGACAGCCGGCTGGGGCGGCATGTTGCCCTGAAATTCCTGCCCGCCGCACTCGAGCAGGACCCGCACGCGCTGGAGCGCTTCAAGCAGGAGGCGCGCGCGGCCTCGGCGCTCAACCATCCTAATATCTGCACCATTTACGCAATTGAAGAGTGTAACGGCCAGAACTTCATCGCCATGGAGTTGCTGGAAGGCCAAAGCCTGAACGAGAAGATCGACGGACACGCGCTGCCGCTCGACAAAATTCTCGATATTTGTACGCAGATCACGGACGCTCTCGACGTCGCGCACAGCAAAGGCATTGTCCATCGCGATCTGAAGCCCGCGAACATCTTTATCACCACGCGCGGACAGGCCAAGATTCTTGACTTCGGATTGGCGAAGCTGGTCTACGATCGCCGTGGCGCAATGGAGACAGTCGCCGGCAACGCGGTTACTAAGTCGCCTGTCATGCTCACGCAGCCGGGAACGGCGGTCGGCACAGTCGCCTACATGTCGCCCGAGCAGGCGCGCGGCGAAGAGCTGGACGGACGCAGCGACCTGTTCTCGCTGGGCGGAATCATCTACGAAATGGCGACGGGCCAGATTCCGTTCGAAGGCAACACCTCAGCGCTTATCTTCCAGGGGATTCTCGATCGCACGCCTCGACCGCCGGCTGACTTGAACCCCACGGTTCCCTACAAGCTGGAAGAGATCATCGACAAGGCGCTGGAGAAAGATCGCGATCTGCGATATCAGAGCGCCGCCGAGATGCGTGCCGATCTGAAGCGTCTGAAGCGCGATGGCTCGAGTCACGGATCGCGCAGCGGGGTCGTGGCTGCGGCGGGATCATCCTCATCGAGCGATCGCCGTGCCAGCAGTGACGGCCTGATCCTCAACGCATCCTCGAACCGGGAGCGCCGGCGCAAGAGCGGGGCTTTCATCGTCCTGGCGGCCAGCATGCTGATGATCGGCGCCGGACTCTATGGCCTCTACAACCGCTTCGCGCAATGGCGTGGCGACTCTGGCCCGATTCCGTTCCAGAACATGAGCATGGAGAAGCTGACCAACACCGGCCGCGTCGTGCTGGCCACGATTTCTTCGGACGGCAAGTACGTGGTCAATGTCGCGGACGAAGGACACGGTCAGCAGAGCCTGTGGATGCGGCACGTGGCTACCGGCAGCAACGCCCAGATCATGGCGGCTGCCGAAGTTTCGTATCGCGGACTGACGTTTTCGCCAAACGGAGATTTCCTGTACTTCGTGCGCGGTGAGCCGCAGCACCCCGGGGTGGGATTTCTCTATCAGATCCCGGTGCTGGGCGGCACTCCCCGCAAACTGGTCGACGATGTCGACAGCGCCGTCAGCTTCTCACCCGACGGACGTCAGATGGTGTATCTGCGCGACAGTTCGTCCGATGCGAGTTCGACCTTGATCATCGCCAATAGCGACGGGACGGGCGAACGCGTGCTCTCCAAGATGCCGCTGCCGGGATATTCCGATCCCGCCTGGTCGCCTGATGGGAAGTGGATTGCCGCGTCCGTGCTCGATCCCGGAACCCAAAATCTAGGACGCATCGTGCTTCTGAACGCGGAAAACGGAAAAGAGAAAACCGTTTATGCGGGAACCGCGATCCTGCAAAAACCAGCGTGGATGCCGGACTCAGAGCACCTGGTCTTTATCTTCCATGACGTTTCCAGCGACTGGAACGGCCAGGTGGGCGAGGTCGCGATCACGGCCGGAAAACTGCATCGCATCACCAACGACCTGAACTCCTACAGCAATCTCACGCTCGGCGTCACGAAGGATGGCAAGCAACTGGTCGCCATCCAGATCACGCCGCAATCTTCGATCTATACCATGAGTTCGGATCCGAACGGCAGCGCCACCGCGAAGGAAATTGATAATCACGGTGATGTACGCGTGAGCTGGCTGCCCGACGGACGACTGCTCGCCCTGGATTTCGACGGGCACATCTCGGTAATGAACGCGGACGGCAGCAATCGCAGCATCCTGTATCAGGAACATCTGCCGATGTTTGGGCTGTCGGTGTGTCGCGACGGCGCTAATGCATTGTTTTCCATGCCCAACAAACAGACGAAGGCAATCAATGTTTTTCGCCTGGATATTCAGAGTGGCGCGGTGACTGACCTTACGAAAGGAACCATTGACCAGACCGCGGTATGCTCTCCCGACAGCAAGTCGTTCTTGTACACGAGTGTTGTCAAAGGGAAGAGATTATTGATGGAGATGCCGATCAGCGGCGGAGAGCCCCGGCAGCTCAGCGATAAGGTTGTGCAGTTTGCCGTGTTCTCTCCCGATGGACAACAGATCGCGGCACTCACTACGCAGGGTGCCGGCGTGAGCTTCCGTTCCATGATCGAGATTCTTCCGGGGCAAGGCGGACTGGCGGTCAAGACGTTTCCGCCGATCACCGCGATTTCGGATGTGTTCGAGTATTCGGCAGATGGAAAGTCGCTTTATTATCCGGTTACGGCGAAAGGCGTCTCGAATATTCTGAGCCAGCCAATCGGCGTCGAGACGGTTCTACCCCAGACGAACTTCGACGACCTTTTGATTTACGGATACGATTATGACTGGAAGAACAAGCGGCTGGCGATCGCCCGCGGGCGTTCGAATACCGATGTCGTTCTGCTAACCCAGCAACAGGTGCAATAAAGTGAAAGCGTTGGCAATGTTCTGCAAGCACTGCGGCCAACGTATCGGACGCACCGAGATGTTCTGCGTGCGTTGCGGCCAGACCATCTCGCAGGAGGAATTCGAGACCAACGTATCTCACTCGGAACATTCAAAAACGTCAGCCTCTGTGGCAGAGATGCCTGAACGTGGGACTAACGTCGCCCGCAACTTATTCGAGGCGGAGGCGGAATCTGGTAACGCAGTACGAGAGATCGCACCGGACGAGGTTCCCTCGCGCGACCAGCCGTTGGCTCTGCCTCCGGTAAGCAGAGAGCCTCGCTATGTTGCGGTACGGAAAGAATCATTTCCCGTCATCGAACTCCTGGTGGCGATCTTGCTGGTCGCCGGTGCGGTGGCCGCCATTTGGATTTTCCATTCCACAGTGCAGAACCGGGGCCGGACGCAACCGGCGAATGTGGTTGTTACCATCGCGCCTGCGACCGCAAAGCTACGTCCCGGCAAGAGCCTGGAATTCGCCGCAACGGTTTCTGGAAGCGACGACCACGAGGTGAGCTGGAGCATGCAAGAGGACGATGCCGGTGGACGCGTGGTGCCGAAGGCCGCAAAAGCCGAAGCCGGTAAGATTTCGTCGCTCGCCTCCTACACTGCCCCGAAGAAGGCCGGAATCTATCACCTGCGGGCCAGCAGTAAATCGAACCCTGAAAGTTCAGCGACTGCACTTATCACCGTGCACAGATAATCTTCAATCATGGACGGCGTCCGAATTGACATATGGCTCTGGGCTGCGCGTTTCTTCAAGACACGTGCCTTGGCCAAACGTGCGTGCGAGATTGGCAGAATCAGCTCTAACGGCAATCCGGCGAAACCGGCGCGCGAAGTGCGTACCGGCGACATGTTACGAATCACAAACGACAGCGGCGACTTCGCAATCGAGGTGTTGCAACTGAGCGAGATACGCGGGCCTGCGGCCGTAGCCCAGGGTCTGTATCGCGAGACTGAAGAGAGCCGCGAATCGCGGAAGAAAGTTGCGGAAGAACGCAAGGCGATGCCTCATCTGGATGCGTCGCCCGGCCGGCCATCGAAACGCGATCGCCGTAGAATTATTCAGTTCAGGAGCGGCCGTTGAACCCTGAGAAACCGGCCGAGAAAAGTCAGGCTCGGGCAGCAGTTCTAATCTGGATGTCCTGCCTGCCCATCCGAATGTTTTTGTGCCATTGCGTATAGAGCAGTTCACACCTGGCCGCAACTTGCTTTCCAGCCGATTCGTACTGAATCTCCAGAGTCATGGCTTTCTCTTCGTAGATCTCATTCAGGGCTTTGAGATCGGTGCGGCCGCTGGGATTGTAGAAGCTGCCAATAAAGTCGGGCAGCTGATTGACGGACGCTCGAGGCATTTCGCCGGGTATCTGCTCATACTGTGGTATAAGTTCCGCCTCTGCACCACCCGCAAGGCGGCTGATAACTTCCGGCTTGAAGATCAGCTTGGTCTGCGGCCCGTTCACCGGCCTGAGTCGCACGTTGAAGGCGTCCGACCCCGGGGTCACATTCTTGATCACAAGCGGTTTACTGCGGAGCCTCGGAGAGTCGCATTCGTTATGTGAGTACTCAATCTGGAGTTCGGCCACGACTAGCGCCGGCATCTCCAGGACATTAGCCGGCGTCTCCGACTGGCGCGACGGCGGAAGTGCAAAAGCCGATGTGGTCTGAGGAACTACGGAAAGAACCGATTCTCCACCAAACAAGGTTGCGACGGCGGGTTCGTTTTCCTGTTCCGCGGCTCGGCGCCTGAAAAATAGGAACGCCGCAGCCGCACCGATACATAGCACAAAAGTGTAAATCGAAGCTTCCACGTTTCCACTCCAATGCTGGATAAGTAATGGCAACAGCACCCCCGCAAAAACGAATGCGGAGCCTAAGAACAATTCAAAGCGGCGCATTATGTCGAAATTGTAGCACTGCGAGTCAAGTGCAGCATCCATTGAAGTTACTTCCATCCCAGGAAGCGCGTGCAGTATCGGTCAGGGCGGCCGAGGCGCGGGCGTGAGAGGTTGCGCTAAGTGACTGCTAAATCTGCACCTGCAGAGATACAGCATATAAGTGGTATATTGCAGAAATTATTTAAGGCGTCGCACCCGGCACAAACGACTAGCTGCAAAAAGCGTGAGAATCTGGCGGCTGGTTTTCGAGGCGGGAAGCGCAGTTGTGGGCTATTCCTTCACCGTAATTCCGAGCGCCTTCATCTTGCGGTACATGTGGCTGCGTTCCAGGCCAAGGACTTCGGCGGTGCGGCTGACGCTCCCGTGGTTCTCGTCGAGTTTCTTCAGAATGTAGTCTCGCTCATAGGCGGCCCGCGCCTGGTGCAGGCTGGAGAAATCGCCCAGGATGCGGCGGCCACCCTCGCGATAGACGAGCGTCGGCAAATGCTTGCGTTCCAGTTTGCTGACGGTCGGATTCATGATCACGATGCGCTCGATCAGGTTTCGAAGCTCTCGCACATTGCCCGGCCAGGAGTAGCGCATGAGGGCATCGAGAGCGTCCTCGGAAATTTCTTTGGGACGGCGGCTGTAGGTTTGCGAAAAATCCTTGAGGAAGTGTCGCGCCAGCAGCGGAATGTCTTCCTTCCGTTCGCGCAATGGCGGAACGTAGAAGGGAATCACGTTCAGCCGATAGAACAAATCCTCGCGGAAGTTGCCCTTCGAGATTTCATCTTCCAGATCTTTGTTGGTTGCGGCGATCACCCGAGCGTCAACCGTGATGTTCTCTTCTTCACCCACGGGGGCGAAGCGGCCTTCGTCGAGCGTGCGCAGTACCTTGGACTGCGTCTTCAGACTCATGTCGCCGACTTCGTCCAGGAAGAGGGTTCCCCCATCCGCCTTCTGGAACTTGCCTTCCTTATCGGCGGTGGCGGCAGAAAACGCTCCTTTGCGATGTCCAAAGAGCTCGCTCTCGATCAGATCTTCTGGGATGGCGGCGCAGTTTACCTCGACGAACATCGCATCCTTGCGAAGTCCCTGGGCGTGGATCGCGCGCGCGGCAAGTTCCTTGCCGGTGCCGGACTCTCCATAGATGAGGACGCGTCCGTTCGTCGGGGCCATCAGCGAGATTTGCTGGCGCAGCGCTTTGATCGGGATGCTGTCGCCGACGATGACACTGCGCACCTGGAACTGCTTCTTGAACTCAAGGTTTTCGCTGCGCAGGCGTTTCGCCTCAATGGCGTTCTTCAGGACGATCAGGGTGCGTTCGATGGAGAGCGGCTTCTCCAGGAAGTCGAAGGCGCCGAGTTTGGTGGCCCGCACGGCGGTCTCGATGTTGCCGTGGCCGGAGATCATGATCACTTCCGGATGATCTTCGCGTTCTACCAGCCGCTCCAGCGTTTCCAGGCCATCCATGCCGGGTAGCCAGATATCGAGCAAGACGACGTCCGGGGATTTATGGCGGAGGATTTCGAGGCATTCTTCGCCGCTGCCGGCGAGTAAGGTTTTGTAGCCTTCGTCCGCCAGCACGCCTTCCAGCGCGCTGCGGATCTGCGACTCGTCATCCACGATCAGAATGGTCTGCATCTTGATGGGCGGCAGCAGCGAGGACCATTTCCTGCGCCAGAGGCAACTCTACGATAAATCGCGCACCGACGGGAGAATTCTCTTCCACCCGAATCGATCCGCGATGATCTTCGACGATCCGGCTGACGATCGCAAGTCCCAGTCCGGTTCCACGGCGCTTGGTCGAGAAGTACGGCAGGAAGAGCTTTTCCTTGACCTCGCTGGTCACACCATGCCCGGTGTCGGCGACGATGATCTCTACCCCATCGCGGCCATCGGTGAGGGCAGTCGAGATCGCGATCTCCTTCACCAGCGAATCGTGCAATGCCTCGGCCGCGTTGTCGACCAGATTGGCAACGGCGCGCTTGATGGCGTCGGGATCGGCTTGCACCATCGGCAGGTCAGGCGCGAGATACCGCCGCACCTGGATGTCGTCCAGCCGGCCGTCAAACATCAGCAGCGCTTCGTTGACGATGGTATTGATGTCGGAGGGCTGCGGCTTGGAAGCGGGGAAGCGCGCCAGCGTCGAGAACTCGTCAACCAGCTTGCGAACTGTTTCTACCGACGACGTAATCGTAATAGCACACTGCCGGATTACCCGCAGTGAAGACGAATCGGGCGGAGTCGCACGCTCCAGATGGCGGCGAATGCGCTCGGCGGACAATGCCAGCGGGGTAAGCGGATTCTTGATCTCGTGGGCGATGCGACGGGCGACCTCGCGCCACGCGGTTTGCTTTTGCGCCCGCAGCAGGTCGGTCAGATCTTCCAGGACCACGACATAACCGGCGCGCTGCCGGCCATTGCGCGAAGCCGCTTGCGAGGGCGGATCGAGCGAAGCGACCGTGACCGCGACATTCAGATTGACTCGGGCGGTGGCAATCTCCATCTGGCTTGTCGTGCTCGCCATGCGGTCCGCTTTGCGCAACATGTGTTCCAGATCGCTGACCGTTTCAACCGGGAAGAGATCGTGCAGGGTCTGGGCGGCGAGAGGGGGATTCTGATCCAGATGCAGCAGGCGCCGTACGGCCGCATTGGAGTGAACAATGCTGCGCGAAGCGTCGAGCGATAGCACTCCCGAGGGAACGCTCTCCAGAATGGTTTCGATGTGCCGCGTGCGCTGCTCCAATTGCGCGTTCATGTCGGCCAACTCACGGCGCGAATGTTCCACGCTGCTGCGGCCCGTCTCCAGATCGGCGGCCATGCGATTGAACGATTCGACCAGCTGTCCGATCTCGCTGCCCGCCTGCACGTCCACGCGATAATCCAGCCTCCCCCGCGAGATCTCATGGGTGGCCTCCGCCAGCGCCACCAGCGGCCGCGTGACCATTTTCGAGAGATACAACGCCAGCCAGGTTGAAGCGAAGAGCACGCCGACCGTCAGCAGCAACAGCAGGCCGAGATAGGTTCTGCGCAAACGCCGCCGCTGCAGGCGCAAGTCCTGATACTGTTGCTGGCTGTTTTCCAGGTCCTGCAGTGTGCCGGAATAGTTCGTCGGCAACGGCATGGACACCAATATCTGTCCGTGGTCGCCTACGTGAGCGCGGCCCAATACGTAAGTTTGACCGAGAAGGTCGAAAGGTTTGGGTGTGCCGGGAGCAGCAGCAGGGAGATGCCGTCGCATCACCGGCCAGCCTTCAGGCGCGTGGAAGCTGGCTTCCGCGCGATCGTCTACCAGCGCGAAGGCGAAGCCTCCCTGAAGCGTGACCTCGCTGGCTCGAAATTCATCGATGATGTAGGAAAAGTTTCCGGTCTGAAATGATTTCTGCGCTGCCGGCGTATCCGCGATACGCCGGGCTTCGTCTTCCGCATTTACCGTCGCATACTGGGTGAGCAGCGATGCGATGAGATTGGTGTGATACTGCACATCCTCGGTCGGGCGCGAGAACCATTTCTCGATGGATCGGTTCAGCAGTCCATAAGAGAACAGGAAGAGAAATATGACCGGACCCAGCGATAGCAACAGGGCGCCCAGCACCATGTGGCTGCGAAATTTCGAGCCCAGCATGCCCGTTTTGCGCTCTGCATAAAGCCGCAGCAGCGTGCGGATCAGCACGAAGGTCAGCGCCACGAACAGAAAGAAAATCAGTGCCGAGACCAGCGCCACGATGATGGTTTCTTCGCTGGTATCGGGCTCGAAGAACGTCAGCTTAAAGGTCGCCTGCGCCAGAATAACGGTAAACAGAAAGAAGACACAGATCGAGAGCGCAATCAGCGCGGGAGTACTACTGCGTTTCTTGTGGTCACGAGTTGGTGGTGAGGCAGGCAACATCGCTTGCTGGGAGTTTCGGGAGACGTGATCCTAGGGATTCACGTTGCGGGAGCGTGGGTTCATTATATCGTCGTTTTGAGCTGGCCGCTCTATGATCTAAGTAACCCAATCAGAGGAAGAAGTTGCGCCCACTGTATCTCCTTCCAGCTACGTGCGTTGGCCCGGTGCTAGCGGTATAGGGCGGCGACTCCGGTTCACCAGCCACACGACAAGTGCCACGATTAGAATGAGCGGTAAAAGGGGGACAACGATCAGCCCGATCAGGAGTGGAATCCCTGATCTCGAAGATATGTCACCCTTCACCATGGCATTCGGGTGACGCCCTACTCTGCCGCCGACGGTTGCCACGTCGCCCGACACGGAAGCATCTTCCTCCAGGTGAATGGATCCAAGAATAGCGACCGCATCTCCCTTGACATCGCCAGCAATCATGGCATTCCCGGCGATGACCACCAGGTCGCCACAAGAGCCCTCCATATGGACGGAGCAGCCTATGCAGACAACGTCACCGACTTCTTCGTTTTGCGCCACGGAAATGCTTTTGCCAATCTGAACCAGGTCTCCGTTTTTAGCGAACAAGGCAGAACCGGCTAGCAGCAGGAAAAACAGAGTGCAGACGGGGAACAGCCGACGCGAGGATTGCACGGCGTAGCTCCTGGACGAAGGTTAAGAACAGGTTAGTCGCAGCCGGGAAGGAAAACAATCGGCTCCGGCAGGGGACTTGCGATTTGGCGGCGAGCTCCGGCGGCCTGCCGCCAATCCTAATCTTCGAAGCACTTAGCGCGCAGGCGGCTGCATTCCCTGCATCATGCCTCCCATATCCATCTTGCGATATCCGGAAGGAATCTCGAACAGGCTGGCATCGGGTTCGCCTTCCTTGATGTTGGTCAGCTCCCAGGTTGAATCCGGAGAGACGCTCTTGATAGGGAAGTGCAGCTTCTGGTCGACCCACACGTTCGACACGCTGCCGTTCTTGTTCGTGATCTGCCAGTGGTCGCAGCTGCGGCCATTGACCTCTTCGACACCCACTTTCTTACAGGTCGCGCCTGCGTCGCCGGCGCAGGGATTGCTGGGATCGCTGTAGGGCTTAATGCTGGGCGCCATGCCCGGACGTCGCGTCATGGCCTGATCGGCTTTGAACTCCATGTACATGTGCTGCTGCGGCATCAGCATATCCGTCGTCTGGGTTGCCGTGTTCGTGATCATAATGGCTCCTCCATGCGAGCTACCTTGCAGATCCATTCGCATATGGCCGCCGGTGAAGTACATCTTGCCGTTTGTGCTTTCGCCGTGATTGGAACTGACGTGGAGGTCGGCAGAGAACGGAGTAATTTGCGGGTTCATTTGCGCCGCCGCGGGCAGTGAGAGCAGTACGCCAAACACCATAGCAGAGGCAACATCGAGTCGCAGTTTCAAGAGAGCTCCTTTGATGGGGTGGTGGAACCTGGCCTAAGGCCGCCGGGAACAAAGCCTGAACAGTTTACGATGGAAGACCGAAAGGCGGTCCGGTAATTTGATAAGCGCGATATGATCGATTGGGGAATTGGAAGGCAAGCTCCGGTTTGAGGAGTAGATGTTGCCTGCCGATTGAACTATATTTCTAGGAAAGCATTCAGCCGCACAATCGGTGGCGGGTTCGAGGGAAACCGCCAAGGAGACACGCCTGATGGGCGCAACTGGCATGTGGTCGCGCAAGGCCGACACTTCCTCCACCAGCGATCCGCATGTGCTGGTGGTTGTGGAAGGCGCCGACCGCCGCACCCTCGTGCTCGATCATTTCCCCTTCACCATCGGCCGCCGCACCGACCGCGACCTGGTGATGGCCGATCCACGTGTCTCCCGTGAGCATGCCCAGTTCATGAAGGAGACCGACGGCGTCTATGTTATTGACCAGGGCAGCCGTCACGGTACTTTCGTCAACGGCGAACGCATCAACCGCCGCAAGCTGAGCCGTAACGACCATGTCGAGTTCGGCGTGCAAGGCGGGCCGCACGTACTCTTCAGTCCCGATCGCTCACCGACCAGCGCTGCGCAACAATTCCTCAGCCAGTTTTCAACCTGGAAGCCGGCCGCCGGAGCAGGTTCCGATCTGGAGATGCTCAATGTCTTCCTTGAGGCCGCCCGCAAACTCAACACCAGCGGCGTGCTCGACGATGTGCTGAATGCATTGCTTGAGGCGGCGCTCCGCCTGACGCGTGCTGAGCGCGGCTTCGTCTTCTTGCGGCAGCCGGACGGCGAATTGCAATTGGCAGCTGGTCGCGACAAGAACGGCGAGAGCATCACCGACGACAGCACCATCTCGCGCTCCATCTTGCGCGATGCCGCCCTGAGCGCCTCGGAGTTTCTGGTCACTGACACCGACGACACCGGCAAACTCGCCGGCCGCGAGAGCGTGGTCGCGCACAACCTGCATAGCGTCATCTGCATTCCGCTGCGCAAGACCGTCATTCAGGAGAAGGTCAAGGACGACACCAAGTCTGGCGAGACCACCGATGTGCAGGGCGTGCTCTATCTCGATGCCCACTTCCTCTCAGGAAAGCTGTCGTCGGTGAGTCACGACATTCTGCGCACCATCGCGAACGGCGCCGCCACGCTAGTGGAAAACGCTTCGCTGGTGCAGGCCGAAGATGCAGCTAAGCGCTATCGTCAGGAGTTGGCCATCGCCTCGGAGATTCAGCAGCGCCTGATGACCGTGACCGTCCCGGATGTTCCATTCGCGAAGGTCAATGCCGTCAGCTATCCCTGCAAAGATATTGGTGGCGATTTCTTCGACTTGGTTTACACCGATAAAGGGCTGTCGCTGATCGTCGCCGACGTTTCCGGCAAAGGTGTTTCCGCAGCCGTGGTGGCGTCGATCCTCCAAGGCATGTTGTATTCGCAACTGGCTCGCGACTCCTCGCTGCCGGAGATGATCGCGGCCGTGAATCGCTTCCTGTGCGAAAAAGTTGCCGGCCAGAAATATGCGACGCTGGTCATCGCGCGCCTGTCCAACAGCGGCGATCTCGAGCTGATCAATTGCGGCCATGTGCCTCCGCTACTGGTTTCGGGAGATAAGATCATCAAGCTGGAAGAAGGCAATCTTCCGGTCGGGCTGGTGCCGGTCGCGGAGTTCCAGGAGCTCCGGATGAAATTGAAAACCGGCGACCGCTTGATGCTGGTCACCGACGGTGTAACAGAAGCCGAAGACGCGAGCGGAGAGTTTTTCGGCACCGAGCGTCTCGAGAGCTGCTGCCATCAGGGACTGGTTTGCGTTGAGCAGGCTGTAACGGCGTTTCGCGGAGATACCGCGCTCACCGACGATTTCACGATCACCGAGATGATCTTCCGCGGCGAGAACTGATTTTTGTACCACGAAAGTTGTGCGTAGTTCCCAAGCGAATACCAATTCAATTTTAGCGACTCGAAACCGCCGGAAAGTCTTGGCTCATCCGCACAACTGTGGTGTAATAAGTTTTTATTCTTCGTAGCTGCTCCACTACACGGAATATGTTTTTATTGCCATTGTTAAACATCTGGACCTCTGGCCGAATCGGGTCGCAGCTCGTATCAAGTGTTCCCCAGCGCAGGATGGGGTATACCGTTCTTTTCTGCGCGCTTATGTTGTTCGTTTCGGTCCCGGCCTTCGCAGTTACCCACGCCGTCAATCACGCGCGCATTCACCACAGCCATCACGCCGTGCTTCGTAACGCCTCGCTTCGTACTACCATGCCGCATCACTATCGCGGCCACTACCAGGTCGGCCTGGGGCGCTGGACACCGATGTTTCCCGGCTCCCACGACATGCTGGTGCGCGAGAACGAAGAGCTCGACCGCATGCAGTTGCCGCGCATTAATGACGATTACGAACTGCTTCGCTATGAACTGTCACAGGATCTGGTGCCGGTATCGGAATCGGACGCTCTGAAGATTGCCGCCGATTTGCCCGACAACCGGCGCTACTGCCGCCCCTGGACCCGCGACTTTTTGCAGGATTTCAGCGCGGCTTTCTATGAGCAGTTTCATACTCCGCTGCAAGTCAACTCGCTGGTTCGCACGGTCGAGCAGCAGCATCGGTTGCGCCGCTGGAACCGCTTCGCCGCCCCCGAGTTTGGCGATACCGCTTCCACGCACCTGACCGGCGTTACGTTCGACATGTCGCGTCGCGGACTTACTTACGAGCAGTACGAATGGATTCGCAATTACCTTCTCCCACTGCAGGCCGAGGGTATGGTCGATCCCATTGAGGAGCGCCAGCCGGTTCTGCACGTGGTGGTGTATGAGAAGTATTCCGGCCGCAACGATCAGAAGAACGCCTGGTCCGAAGCCAACGAGCCCACCGAGATGGATCCCTATGGCTCCGCCGTCAACACCAGCGTCACCGGTCCGGTGCTGCCGGGTACCGCAGTAGCCGCCGGCAGCCAGCCGTAAAGCAGGGATTAGGGAATAGTGGATAGATAACTTCGACGTTGCAAAAATCTACGGCACGCCCTGAGCGTGCCGTTTTTGTTTTGCGGCGAATCCTTGGTTTGGAATCACGCTGCCATCAATTTCTGCGTCGCTGTAAATGAATGGTGTCATCCTGAGCGGAGGTGTCGCCGACTTTGCGACGCTGGAGTCGAAGGACCCCTATACACGGGAAGCTGTATCGGTTGGATAGCGGTCCCTCGACTTCGCTCGGGATGACACCCCTCAAAGAATTTTGCCATTTGTGAAATTTCTACCCACTACCCACCGTCTACCGCACGGCCATAACCATCAGCTTCCGCTCGGTCATATCTTCAATCGCGTAGCGCAACCCTTCGCGGCCCAGCCCGGAATTCTTCACCCCGCCGTAAGGCATCTGGTCCACTCGAAACGTAGGTACATCTCCTACGATCAACCCACCAACCTCGATCTCTTCGAACGCCGTCTGAATCAGCACAGCATCACGGCTAAACAATCCGGCTTGCAGCCCGTACTCCGAATTGTTGATCAGGTTCAGCGCTTCATCGAAGGTCTGGTACTCCTCGACGGTGACTACCGGTCCGAAGACCTCCGCGCAATTTACCCGCATATTCGGCGAAGTTTCGGTCAGCACCGCTGGTTCCACCAGAGAGCCGTTGCGCTTGCCGCCGCATAGCAGTTTGGCTCCGGCCTGCACTGCCTCGTCGATCCACTGCGCTACGCGCACGGCGTCCTGCTCGCGAATCAGCGGTGGAACATCCGTGCTCTCCTGCATGGGGTCGCCGCATTTCAGCTTGCGCACGCCTTCCACCAACTTGGTCTTGAACTCCTCGAACAGGTCATGATGCACCACGATCCGCTGTACAGAGATGCAGGTCTGGCCGGCGTAAGAGAAACCTCCTGCTACGCAGCGATGCACGGCATATTCCAGGTCGGCGTCTTTATGGACAATCACGCCCGCGTTGCCGCCCAGCTCAAGCGTCACGCGTTTCTTGCCTGCCTGGTTCTTCAGTTGCCATCCCACCGCAGCGCTGCCGGTGAAGGTCAGCAACTTGATGCGGTCGTCCGCGACCAGCATGCCCGCACTCTCGTTCGACAACGGCATGACTGCCAGGGCGCCGTCGGGCCATGAGGTGTCGTCGATAATCTCGGCCAGCATCAGCGCCGAGATCGGAGCCTGCGGCGCCGGTTTCAGGATGATGGGACAGCCTGCGGCGATAGCAGGCGCGATCTTGTGCGCTACCAGGTTCAAGGGAAAATTGAACGGCGTGATCCCGAACACCGGGCCAAGAGGAAAGCGGCGCACAATTGCCCAGCGGCCAGCGGTGGAATCCAGCGTGTCCAGCGGGAGATACTCGCCGTAGATGCGGGTGCTCTCCTCCGCGGCGATCTCAAAGGTGTTGATGGCGCGATCGACTTCGACCCGTGCTGTCTTGATCGGCTTGGCAGCCTCCTGACAGATGGTGCGCGCGAACTCCTCTCGCCGGTTGGTGATGGCCTGCGCGATCTCGCGCAAAATGCCGGCGCGCTGGTGCGACGACATTCTGCGAGTAGCGGCGAAGGCCTGCACGGCCGATTCGATAGCAACTTCGGCATCGTCGCGCTCCGCTTCGCTCAACACCGCGAGAATGCTGTGATCGTACGGCGCGCTAATCACCATCTCGCGGCCGTGCGTGCTCCAGCCGCCGTTCAAGAAATATCCCATGCTGCGAATCGTTGAGGAGCTTTGGCTCATCGGATCCTCGTGTACACCAGGTTGGATGCGGCAAATCGCACCGCACGGCTGCATACAAAGCGCCACTGCATTCGACTGGATACCGGATTATAGGCCGCCTTGCAGAGCTGGCGAACCACTACGGCAAGAATTCGAATCTAATCGTCTGGAGGGCGAATGGGCGATTCTGAAACAGCCTATATCGTTGAATTGCAGCCGAAAGTTACGCAGCGCTTAACCGAGTTGGCCTTCAAGGACCCTGAGCATCGGGATTTGTTGGCGCATGGTCTGGCGGAAATCGCCTCTCGCGCCCGCACTCTTGACCAGCAAGCACTGCCTCTGTTTTTGTCGCTCGACCCGCAGCACCGGCGGGCGCTGGCGGAGGTTACGGTTGCCCTGAAGAACCATCTCGACGCCATGCAGGATTCGATCACCGATGTGCGCTCGTCGCTGGCTGCACTGACAGATTTTCTGCTTAGCGAAGAAGATAAAACGCTTACCTCATGACGCGCATCGCTCTCGAGCGCGGCAATTCCGCTGCCGGCAATCGAGATCAATCGATGAACGAAAACCGATCGCTGAGCCCGGCCAGCTTCAGCACTTTGTACATTTCGACGTTGACGCCGCGAAGCACCATCCGGGTATTTACGCTGTCAGCCGCGCCGGCCAGCTCTTCCAGAGCCCGAATGCTGGCAGGGTCGAACGCCTGCGCCAGGAAGAAGTCGAGCAGCACTTCAGGCCCTTCCGTCGGCAGTTTTTCCCGAATATCGTTCAGCTGCTGAGCGATGTGCTCTTCGTTTATGACGAAACTCGATCCTTTGACTGTAGTTTTCATGCCTGCACCTCCTCCAGAAGCTTATCCGCTTTGACCTCAGGCATGGCCGGCTTGGCCCCCCTGCCATAGAAGGCGCTCCAATACAGCTCAACCAACTCCTTCACCAGCGGCATGCGCGGGTTCGAGCGCCACGACGGATCGTCGAAGGCAATTTTCGTGAGTTCGGGCATAGCCGCCTCGAATGCTTCCTTCGTGATGCCCAGGTCCGCGATTGAGCGCGGTACTTCCAGACGGTCGAGCAACTCTTCGGTCGCGGTCACCAGGTTCTTCACCTTTTCCTCGATGGTGTGGCCGCCGAGTCCGACCAGGTCGGCAATCATGGCGTACTTCTTATGCGCGACATATGCGCGCTGATTAGGAGAGGGCATGAACTTGGTCGGCACGCCGGCGTTGTAGGCGATGACATGCGGCAGCATCAAGGCATTCGCGCGTCCATGAGCCACGCCAAATCGCGCACCGAAGGCATGTGCCAGCGCGTGGTTCACGCCGACCGACGCATTCGAGAAGGCGATCGCCGCGATACAGGCGGCATTGTGCATCATGCTGCGCGCCTCTTCGTCGCGCGGATTGTCGTAGACCTCGGGCAGATACTTGAACACCAATCGAATCGCCTGCATGGCATTGGAATCGGTGTAGGGTGAGGCGTAGATCGAGACCGCGGCTTCCAGCGCATGCGTCAGACAATCGATGCCGGTGTCGACCGTAAGCCCCTTCGGCATCGACATGACGAACTGCGGATCGACGATGGCGACATCGGGCGTGAGCGAATAATCGGCGAGCGTGACTTTGACGCCGCGCTCTTTGTCCGTCATCACCGCAAAGGGTGTCACCTCGCTGCCGGTTCCACTGGTGGTGGAGATCGCGATCAGCCGCGCATGATTCACCTTCTCGGTCGGATACTGCACCACGCGTTTGCGGATGTCGAGGAATGGAGCAGCCAGCTCCTTCAGGTCCGCTTCCGGCGATTCGTACTTCAGCTTCATGATCTTCGCCGCGTCGATGACGGAGCCTCCGCCCAGCGCGATGATCTGGTCGGCTTTATAGAAGTTCAGCGCCTCCACTCCCTGCTGAATGATCTTGAGATCGGGCTCGGCATCGGGAATGATCGTCACCCGCACCTGCGTCTCCGGCGGAATCGCGCGGCGAACCGTGTCCGAGTGCCCGATCTGCTCCAGGGCCGCATTCGTGATGATGAGGGTGGAGCGCGAGGCAAAACTACGCAGGTTCTCCACCGCGTTCATGTTGAAGTAGATCTGGTTGGGGACTCGGAACCACATATGCGCCTGTGTCCTTCGCGCCATGCGCTTGATGTTGAGGTAGTGATAGACGTTGACATTGTCGGTAGTGCTGTTGCCGCCGCCGGTGCCGCACCCGAACGAGAAGGTCGGCACCATGTCGTTGTAAACCCCGCCCAGTGCGCCAATCGATCCGGGTGAGTTTACGATGATTCGCCCGGCATTGATCACATCGCCAAACTTCCGAATCACCTCTTCATTGTTTGAGAAGACGACGGCCGTGTGTCCCAGGCCGCCGGAATGATTCACATCGACACAAACCTTCAGCGCGTCGTTGACCGAGTGTGCGCGGTAGACCGCAAGAACAGGGAAGAGTTTCTCGACCGACAAGGGGTACTTGCGTCCAACGCCCTGGATGGGTGCGATCAGCAATTTGGTTTTCGGCTTAATCGTTAAGCCCACAAAGCGCGCGATGTCGGTTGCCTTTTGTCCGACCGCCATGGGCTGCATGTAACCGGTCGCCGGATCGATTACGGTTCGCCCAAGCAACTCGGCTTCCTGCTCGTTGCAGAGGTGCGATCCCAGGTCCTCAAACTTCTTCAGCACGCGATCATATATCTCGTCATCGATCACGATCGTCTGCTCGGATGCGCAGATGGTTCCGTTGTCGAAGGTCTTCGAGGTGATGATGTCGACCACTGCCATATCCAGGTCGGCGCTCTTTTCCAGATACACCGGCGTATTGCCCGGCCCCACGCCCAGCGCGGGTTTGCCTGATCCGTAAGCGGCTTTCACTACGCCCGGGCCGCCGGTTGCGTCGATCAGGCCAATATCTTTGTGGTGCATCAGGAAGGCGTTGTCGTGTAGCGTGTGCGACTCGAGACAGCTGAAGACGCCTTCGGGCGCGCCATGCTTTACCGCCGTCTCATACATGATCTTCACTGCTTCCGCACAGCAGCGCCACGCCCCCGGATGCGGGCTGAAGATCACTGCGTTCCGGGTCTTGATGGCCATGATGCACTTGAAGAGCACGGTCGAAGTTGGATTCGTGATAGGCGTAAGCGAAAGAATGACGCCGATGGGCTCCGCCAGTTCGAGCATGCCGCGCTCGGGATCTTCGCGAATCACGCCGACGGTGCGCTTGTCTTTGACATAGTTGTAGACGAACTCCGTGGCCACCATGTTCTTGATGGCCTTGTCTTCCAGGACGCCGATCTTGGTTTCTTCGATCGCCAGTCGCGCCAGATACTGCGCCTTCTCCAGACCGGCCAACACCATGGGCTTGACGATCCGGTCGACATCTTCCTGCGTGCACTGAGAAAATGCGGCTGCCGCTACCCGGGCCTGTCGAACTAGGCCGTCCAGATACGCAATCCGCTCCTCGCTGAGGCCAATCCCGTTATCGCTCATACGTCCTTCTCACTTAGCCGAACTGCCGAAAATAGCCAGTTTCAGTATGTGCGGCGGTGAACAGGCGGGCAGTGAGCTATGTCACCCGCAAATGTGAGGCTTGGCCGGGCGCCGCCGCGGACACCGGGACGCCGGAAGGTAGAAGGGGACCTTCGCGTGCCCTGCTCTTTAGTAGGAACGCATCTGGAAAAGATTAACTACTACCAATGGTAGTACGCGCTGTCAGCAAATAGCCTTTGAGCTTCCGACATTGCGCATTTTGCTGTTGCTCCTTGTCCGGGCCAATTGGAGGCAACTCGCATGCCGTCACCTTCTGCATATCTGCAGCAACGGCTGAGTACGCTGCTGGTCGTACTCACCATCTCGCTGCTATCTCCCCTGCTGCACGCACAAAGCTCCACCGGTACCTTGCTGGGTGAGGTGCAAGACGCCAAGGGAGCGCGCATCCCGGCGAGCTCGGTCGCGGTGAGCACACCCGACAACTCCCTGCAGCGGCAAACCACAACGAATGGCCGGGGCGAGTTTCGTTTCGAAGGACTGTTGCCCGGCAAGTACCACATTGTGGTAAAGGCGCAAGGTTTTGCCGAAGCCAGCTCCGAGGTCACGGTCAACATAAGCTCGGCTCGGGACACTCTGGTCACCTTGCAACCCGCCTCGGTCCAGCAGACTGTGAATGTGACCGGTCAGCCATCCTCCATCACCACCGAGGCGCTGAACACGACAAGCGCGGTGATGGGGGGCGTGGTAACGAATAACGACATCGAGAATATTCCCCTGGCGGCGCGTAGCTTTGCGAACATTGCGTACCTGGTGCCCGGAACCGAGCCCGTGGAGCCCTCCGATCCCACCAAGGCCCGCATCACCGCGGTGTCCTTCGGCGGCAGCTCCGGCTTGAATGACACCTTAACGGTCGATGGCGGCGACAACTCAGACGATTACATTGGCGGCTTTTTGCAGAACTTCTCACCCGACGGGCTGCAGGAGTTCGCCGTGCAAACCGCACAGCAGACCGCTGACGTGGGCCGCACCACCACCGGCTCTGTCGTGCTCAGCACCAAGAGCGGCACCAATCAGTGGCACGGTGATTTCGCCGTCTTCGAACGGGCGTCAGCATTGAATGCTCGTTTTCCCATCGAAAATCCAGCGCCGGAACCCAAGCAGCCCTTCTCCCGCCAGAATTATGTTGGGACGATTGGCGGGCCGATCGTGAAGGACAAAATCTGGACCTTCACTTCGTTTGAGATGGTCGATGAGCACGCCAGCATCAATTACAGCCCCAGCAGCCTGACCCAGTTCAGCGCGCTTTCTCAACTGGCGGCGATGGGGCTGATCCCGAATACAACGTCGATTAATTACCCTACCGTCGTTCCGGTGCCCTTCCACGATTACCTGGCGATGCAGCGCTTCGACTGGGCGCAGTCTGACAAGTCACACTGGTTTCTGCGCGGGGCCGCGGACAACTACACCACGAACAATGGTCTGGTGCAGCAGGCGACCCTGCCCACAACCGGGGCAACCGAACATTCCAACTACTGGAGTGCCGTACTAAGCAATCAATATGCGTTCACCCCGAGTTGGCTGGGGGCGTTCACATTTGATGCCAGCTACCTGCATGGAACCGCCGCGCGCAATGGCTATCTGGGGTTTGCACTGGCCTTTCCGTTCAGTTCCACCTCGAAGACGATCTCCGGCTTCGAGACCTACGGCGACCAGCAGTTCGTCACCCCGATCACTGCCTTTCCCGTGCTGCGCGATCAGGAGAAGTATCAGTTCAAGTACGACGTTACCCACTCCTCGGGAAGCCATGCTCCCAAGTTCGGGATCGACTTCATTCATGAGCCCGTGCTGAGCGGTGCTCTGCCGGGACAAGCTGAGACACTCTATGTCCTTACCGAAAATCCGACTTACTACCTTACGAATCCGACGCAACTGACGCAGGAGTTGAACTGCACCGGGCCGTATGTTGGCGATGCCTGCCAGACAACGTCTACGCCGGCGGGCAACGGCAGTTTCAATCAAAATGTTCAGCGCTTTGGGCTATATGCCATGGACTCGTGGCGCGTGACCTCGAACCTCACCGTGAATTACGGATTGCGTTGGGATACCACGTTCGGTCTGTTTAACGCGACCGGTGTGAATCAGAATTTCAACGCGGCGGTGCAGACCATCCGCGCGTATGATCTTCCGTTAGCCACCGGCATCCCGCACGACTACCGCAAAGCCTTTGCGCCGCGACTTGGTATCGCCTGGAATCCGGACAATATCGAGGACCTGGTTATCCGGGCCGGGATCGGGCTCTACTACAACGACCTGGCGCAGAACGGATGGGTGGAGGCGTTCAACGCGGTCAATACACCTTCGTCCTTCTTGCCATGCGTCCACCCTGGCGATCCCGGTTGTCTGCCGGGAGCGGGCGCCGGTGGCGCTGGCTCCGTCATCAGTCCCAACTATCACACGCCCTATGCCATGCATGTTACCGCAGGCGTTCAATATGCTCTGAACCCGAAGTGGACTACCAGTGCCGACTTCGTTCTGGAGCAGGGCATGCACGGCTACCGGCGCTACGATTACACCGCCGGTTATACGCTGTCCTCTCCACTGTTCGCTCCAGACCAGGCTTCGCAAATCGCCAACGTTCCGAACATCTCGGTGTTCGCCTCAGACAATCGCTCCAGCTACAAAGCCCTGATGCTGCACCTGCAGGGCAACGTGTCGCGCCGGTTCAACCTGACCGCGAATTACGTTCTCTCCAGCGCGAATACTTGGGGTTGCGTGCTCGGCGAACTTTTCGACTATGTAAACGGAGTTTGTAATCCGCTGAATCCCTTTGCCAAGGGCGACTACGGACCGTCGGGCGAGGATGTCGTCAGCCGCTTTACTCTCGGGGGGATCATCTATGTCCCGGGGGGCTTTGAAGTCAGCACACTGATCCAGGCGGAAAGCGCGCGTCCCATCACCTTGACCACCCCCGTCGACGTGAACGGGTTGGGCGATCCCGCCGACGATCGCGCCGTCATTAACGGAGTCCAGACCAGTCTGGATCAGTTCCGGGGCACGCCCTACATCCAGGTCGATATGCGGGTGACCCGGCCGTTCAAAGTGAGCGAGCGCTGGAACATCATGCCGTTCATCGAATTCTTCAATCTGTTCAACCGTAATAATCCGGGAGCCAACTACGTTACCAACATCGCGGCGTTTTCGGTTCCGGTCAACAACCTGTACAACGCAACCGCTCTTTGTCCCACTCCGGCTTGCAACGTACCAATCACGAATCCGAACCAGTTGCTGCAGCCGGCCGGAGCGCTGGGTGACTTCTTCGGCCCCGGAACGACCGTCGGTATTCCGTTTGCCGCACAGCTCGGAGTGCGCGTGACCTTCTAGCCCGGAGCAATGAGCAACGGAAAAAGCCAGCCTATGGAGGCTGGCTTTTTGCTTTATCGGAATCCTTACTTCTTCAAAGACGCTACGAAGGTCGCGATGGTTTTCGCCTGATCGGCGCTGACGCCCGCGACGGCCTTGCTGTGCGGGGCCTTCTTACCGGCCGCGCCGTTCGCAATCAGATCGGCGATCTGCGCCTCGGACAGGGTGGTCTTCTGCAAAGACGGGCCGATTTTGCCTTCGCCCGCGGCGCCGTGGCACATGGCGCACTTGGACTTGTAGAGAGTAGCTCCATCCTGCGCCCAGCCGAGGCTCGAGAGCATGGCAAACGTAGCGAGAGTGATGATCAAACGCTTCATGAAAGCTCCTTATGACGTGTGATGTCGCAGTCCAGGGCAGGCATCGCCCACCGAGGCTGCTACGTTTGTGGGAACGTGGGCGTCATTCCTCACAACCTTTAATTGTAGAGCGGAGAATATGGCTGGCAAGGAGTGGTGAACACCATCAATGTTCATACGTCACAGAGTTATGTTAATCGACGGCCTTGACCCGGCTACGCTGGTAGAAGAAAGACACCGCCAGTAGGATGATGCCAAGCACAATGAACGCGACGATGCGGTAGCCGCGTTCCAGCGCCGAGATGTCGTAGAAGAAGACCTTCGCCGCCGTAAGCGCGAGCAACACGATCGCCTGCCAACGTAAGAAAGCCGAGCGCTTCCAGAATCCGATCAGCATAAGTGCCCCGCCGTACAGCATCCAGATAGCGGAGTAGGTGAAGTCGCGGGCAATGTTCATGCTGCGCCATTCGGAGGGGTTGAAACGCTGCATCGGCACCGGCCGGAAGTAATCGATGACTTCGAAGTGCAGCGCCAGGAGCGCGAGCACGTTTAGCGCAACAACGGCTACAGCTGCCCAAGTGCGGTTCTCTTCGCTGCCCTCGACTCGTGCGTAGTAGGCGATGAGCGCCAGCGCCGCGATCGCAACCAGGTATAGGCCGAAGCGCGTATTTAGAATCAGCGGCTGATAGGCGTCGGAGTCGAGAAGCACGAGGCGCAGTATTCCCAGCACAAGGGCTATCAGTCCCAGCGCGCGAAGCAACTGGCTGCGGCCACGATGTGCCGCCCAGGTCAGCGCGCCCGCTTCGACCAGCCACCCCAAGGTTATCCAGTGCTCGTGCAGCTTCAAGGGAACCGCAATGGTCAGGAAGCCGACTGCAATCGCCAGATGAAGGGATGCGGATGCGATGGCCCGTCGCCGCTCCAGCATGCGAGCCAGCACAAAGAAGAACGCCGCCAGAGCCAGAGAGAGCCAGGCCAGTTCCGCGTGATAGTCGCGGTCCAGCATGAGATAGCAGGCGGCAAAATACCCTGCGGCGTTCAAAGGAACGATGGCCGCGAGAACGCCGTCCCGCGCCGGAGTTGGATCATCTTTGCCGCCGAGAAACGCGCCGGTAGCGAACAGCAGAAAGAAGAATGTGGCGAACAGAATCGTCGCTGTGAGCTGCGCGTCGGTGTAGTAGGTGACGGCCCATGCTCCCCCTAGAATCGCAGTGCCGATATATGCGCCGAGGAGCAGCCGATACCATTGCTTGATCGCCGTGATCCACAAGGCGCCGAGATCAAGCAGCGCAAGATAGCAGCACAGAGCGATCTCATGGTTCTGGCCGGTAGAGATCAGCACCGGTGTGAGAAATCCGCCGATCAGCGCGAACGCCGCTAAAAGATCCGCATTCTGCCGCAGCGACAGCGCCGCCGAGGTGAGTGTTACCAGCACCATCCCGATAAACGTCACCGTCGGCGGAACGAGATGGTAGTACTGCGAGGCGGCCCACAGCGAGAGATAGAGAGCTCCGAAGGAAACAGCCTTGAGGGAATAAGCGAAGCCCGGATAACCTTTGCTGCGAAAACGCTCACTCCACACCAGCAGACCGATGCCGGCAGTGATGCCGATGAGCACCTGCATGGCCGGGCCGATCCAGTTGTTCTCGAAAGCAAGCTTCAGGAAGTACGATAGGCCAACCAGTACGGCGACGATGCCGACACGATTCAGCCACTGTCCGCCGATGCGTGATTCGAGCGATGCTTTCGGGCGAGCGGACTGCTTTGCCGCGATTGTTGCCGGAGATGTGATGAGCGGAGGTGGAGGGACGTTAGTCGATGGTCCAGCCGCAGGTGTGGCTGCGATATCCGACTGCGTGGGAGTTGGTGTCGGCGCGGCCGGTGGCTCGACTCGCGCGGACAGCAGACCTTCCAGGCGGTACACGCGACGAGTGAGTTCGGCAACTTGCGAGCGTAACTGCTGCAGCTCGTCGGATTGATCGCGGTCGTTCACCGTGTAGGGGCTGACAAGCGCTTACAATACGCCAAAGTCTGCGGGCACGCAAAGCTTGTCCGACAGGAGAGAAGCATGAAGTTTCATACGGAATACTTGACCTTCCACACCAGGAAGCATCGCGAGTACATTCACATCACGCCACAGGTGGAGAGTGCGCTGCGCATGAGCGGCATTCAGGAAGGCATGGTGCTGGTCTCGGCGATGCACATCACCGCCGGCGTCTACGTCAACGATAACGAGAGCGGCCTGATTCACGACATCGACAAGTGGCTGGAGGAGATAGCGCCGTTCCGCGACGATTATGAGCACCACAACACGGGCGAAACCAATGGCGACTCGCACCTGAAGTCGCTGCTGGTGCATCACGAGGTGATTGTGCCGGTTACTGGAGGGAAGCTGGATCTTGGACCGTGGCAGGCGATCTTCTACGCGGAGTTCGACGGCCAGCGCGACAAGCGGCTGGTGATTAAAGTTATGGGAGAATAGAGGAAGCCGTGAGTGACCATGAGTTGCGAAGAAAACGTCCATCCGTCGATGTTCCGTCCCGCGTATGCGGGACGACTCAGGAGGAAGATGGATCACCAGTCCCGGCAGGGGCAATAATATATTTGCGAAATCAAGCATATTATTGCCCGATGATGGGGGTTGGCAAGCGAAGACCCCTAAAGGTCCATTGGTAGCTATGTTTCTCTCAGGATTTGGCGATGATAGCGCCGACGAAACAAAGAGCCGCGTGTTTGCGGTTGCCAGCATCGTTGCCGACGATGACGTATGGCGAGAGCTGGAACACTCTTGGCTGGAGCGCAACCGCGGAATCCCGTTTCATGCTACAGACTGCGACTCGGACCAAAAAAGATACGCCGATAGTCCGCACTCGGAGAACAAAGCACTATACAAAGACCTCGTGCAAATACTAGCGGGAAGCGGAGCGCGAGGATTTGGAGTGGTTGTTGACCTGGCGGCGCACCGCAAGTTTTTCCCCAATGTTCCGGCGGAAATGTCTTATCATTTTTGTTTCGAGAGAGTCGTTAGTTTCTTGGCTGACTATGCGGTTCGAGCAGGAGCCAGCGAGATAAAACTAAACTTCGACAATCGCTTGGAAACCAACTTCAACGCTGCTTATCTGTATTCCGTGATGCTTCGTGACGATTGGCCAAACAGGCGGGTTCTCGCGGGAGACGTTTCTTTTCTGTGCTCAGACAAGAACCCAAAGATTCAAGTAGGGGATCTTTATGCACGCGAATGTATGAAGTTTCTTGACAACATTGTTGGGCCAGTGAAAAGGGAAAAGCGAAAATCAATGATCGCGTTGGAAGAGACCGGACATTTTGGCGGCGACATGCTCAGCGAAGATTTTTTTCAGGATATGTATGAAAAGTCGGAAGAACGTTATCGCGGAGCTGGATACAACCAGGAAGACTACATGCGCTGGCTGGAGTGTTACAAATTACCAGATACCGTAAGCAACCGCTTCAAATTCCTCGCGTCCCTAAGCAAGAAATCGGAAGAAGGACAATCGTGAAGAAAACTAATAAAGAGTTTGAGAAATTCGATAACGCGATGGATAAGCTGCTGTCGGTTTCTCACGACGAGCGGTCGGGACGATGAACCGCAGGTCCCTCCACTCCGGCGGGCAAAAGAGGCCCGCCTCCGGTCGGGATGACAATCGATTTATGACTGGAAAAATATGGCACGGCTGAGAAGCCGTGCCCTTTTACAACGCGAAGCTGACCACGTTCTGTTTACGAGAATATCTCGCCCGGCATGCGCGACAAGGTGCGTGTCTGCAGGGTATTCTCGATCGCCCGTTGTGGCGCCCGCGAGGCACGGTTCAGCTGGCGGCGAACGATCTTCAGCTTCAAGGCGCGTTCAATCGAGCGCAGTTCTGGAATCTCGGCGCCTGAAACCAGGGTCGAAGCCCGTCCGCTTGCACCCATGCGGCCGGTGCGGCCCACGCGATGGATGAAGTCCTCGGGAATCTGCGGCAAGTCATAGTTAATGACGTGCGCCACGTTGTTGACGTGAATTCCACGTGAGGCCACGTCAGTCGCCACCAGCACCTGGAACTTGCCTTCTTCAAAGCCGCTGAGAGCGCCGGTGCGCTGCGATTGCGTGCGATCGCCGTGGATCATCGCCGCCGTGAAGCCGTCGCGCTGGAGATTCTTCGCCAGCCGTTCGGTTCCATGCTTGGTGCGTGCGAAGATCAGCGTCTGTCCCTTCTCGGCGTAGAGAAGCTGACGCAGCACTTCGGACTTTTCCGCCTGCGGTACTTCGAAGGCCTGCAATTCAACGGTGTCGGCCGGCTTCGAGGTCGAGCCCAGAGCAACGCGCACGGGCTTGTTCATGTACTCGTTGACCAGATTCGCCACTGAGGCTTCGAGGGTCGCCGAGAAGCACAGGGTCTGGCGGTCGCGCGGGAGTGCCGCGACAATGCGCCGGATCGCTGGGAGGAAGCCCATGTCGAGCATGCGATCGGCTTCGTCGAGGACCAAGGTCTTCACGTTGCGCAGATCGACCAGCTTGCGGCGGAGGTAATCTTCCAGCCGGCCCGGGGTGGCAACCACGATGTTGGCGCCCTTGCGGATCGATTGAATCTGCCGTTGCTCGCTGGTGCCGCCCATGACTAATGCGGCGGGAGTTTCTTTCCGTCCGCGCAGGCCTTCGTAGACCTCGTGGACTTGCATCGCTAATTCGCGTGTGGGAACCAGGATGAGCGTCGAGATGTTGCGATGTTTTTCTTGCGCCATCATCCGCTCAAGAGCCGGGATGAGGAAAGCTAAGGTCTTTCCGGTGCCGGTCTGCGCCGTGGCGAGAACATCTTTTCCCTCCAACGCAGGAGGGATAGCGGACGCCTGAACCGGCGTCGGGGTCGTGAACTGGAGGTGTGCCAGCTTCTGCTGCAGGGCAGCAGACAGGGGCATATCTTTAAATTGTGTCAAAACGATTTTTTTCTTTCTGGAGAGGCGTCTCGCGAGGAAGCCGCTATTACCATCATCCCGGTTGGGAGGACCTATTGCGGGCGAGTCGCGAAGATACTGCTGAAGCCGCTCGATTGTAATTCGGCGCTTAGAACGAAACGGATGCAGGGAAGACGGGAAACCGGATCAAATGCGGATCAGATGTCGCTTGCGTGCGGCCGTAGCCAATTAGCGTCTACGTAAGACTGTATCACAGTGCACCGATTCTTGTTCAAAGTGCACCAGGTTAGATATCGGGTTACTTCCCGAAATCGTGGAAATCGAAGCCTTGCGGCTGCCCATCTTCGTCGTGCGTAACTACAAGATCGGCAATGGGTTGGGTCTCCGGCGTGACTGCGTCCGTGTCACCAGTTTGCTTGCGCTCGGCTTTACGCTGAGCCTTTTCCTGGCGCTTCTCCTGACGAGCCCGCTCTTTCTGCCGCTTAGCAAATGTTGTACGAGAACTTCCAGCCATATGAATATAGATTACTCCTAAGCTGGAAAGATTCATAGCACATGCACTGATAATGCGGCATTTAGTGTCGAAAGAAGGGCAATAGGCAGGTAGTAACTAGGCGGCCGCAGCTTAGACACGCCGCCTCAGGCTAATCCTCGATTGGCAATTTTGCCCGAGACTTACCGCTGAGCATTATTTCCCGATGCGGAACGGGCTTATCAGGAATAGCCAGAAACCTGATGTGATCGCAGGGGCGCAGGACTAAAATCCGCGCAGCGGCATAGATAACTTCCAGATAAAGCCGTCCTCCGAGCTGCAGCAGCGCTCGCCAGGGCGGCTTTTTCCTTGGCCCCGGAAAAGCTAAGTGCGTCCTGATTGGGAACGCTTGGTCCTGGCGTGTATCGACGCCGCAATCGAAGTCGCTCTGATCGCCCGTCGTCTACTTCAAAAAGGAAGGAAAAGGATTGATCATGATTACATTGGCAGTCGCAAACGAGATCATTGAAGCCGCCATCAAGAAAGCGAAAGAGATCAAACAGCCCATGTGTATCGCCGTAGTCGATGAGGGCGGCAACATGGTTTCGCATGTTCGAATGGACGGCGGATGCCTCGGTTCCATCGACATCTCCCTGCACAAGGCCTTCACCGCGCGCGCATTCAATTGCACCACCAAGGAACTGGCGGCGAATTCACAGCCCGGTTGTCAGTTCTATGGAATTCATGTCTCGAACATCGGCAAGATCATGATCTTCGCCGGTGGCATTCCCCTGAAGTTCAACGGCAAGATTGTCGGCGCCATTGGCGTCAGTTCCGGCTCCGAGGTGCAGGACGTGACCGTGGCCGAGGCCGGCGTTGCTGCATTCGAGAAGATTGCAGACCGCGAGCTCGTGGGCGTCTAACGGCACGCTCCGCAGTTGCAACTCTGCGGAATGCGTCGCATGTCTGCAAGACCGGTACCAGCATGGAATGCCGTGGTCTCTCCTGGCGGAAACCAGGAGGGGTTGGCCTATCACGGATTCTATGCTGGCGCCGGTTCAGGAACGCGACCTCGTGCGAAGTCACACCCGATGTTGATGCGAATCACTGCAAAGTCATCCGATGGGAAAGATGATCGAGGCGTAGCAGTGTCGCGTCGCTCCGCGCCTGCGGACTCGGATGTGAAGATCAACTCTTCAGCTGACGCCGATGTAATTCCTATCAATCTCACCGGCGCCCAAAGGAAGGCTATCTATGGCAGTCGCAGAACTCGTAAAAGAATATTCGTTGGACGAAGCACTGGCAATCCTTCACAAGAATGGCAAGGTCCTCTCGAAATATCAGAACTTTATAGGCGGCAAATGGGTACCACCGGTCAAGGGAAAATATTTCGTTGACCATAGCCCTATCAACGGCGAGCCCATTGCCGAAATCGCGAAGTCGACTCCGGAAGACGTTGAGACCGCGCTCGACGCCGCCCATGCCGCCAAGAAGGCCTGGGCGCACACTTCTCCGGCAGCTCGCGCCGCGCTCCTGAACAGGATTGCCGACGTGATGGAAGAGAATCTCGAGATCCTCGCCATCGCCGAGACCATCGACAACGGTAAGCCGATCCGCGAGACGCGCAACGCCGATGTTCCGCTCTCCATCGATCACTTCCGTTATTTTGCCTCCTGCATTCGTGCGGAAGAAGGCGCGCTGGGTGAACTCGACAAGGATACGGTTGCCTATCACTTCAAGGAGCCGCTGGGCGTTGTCGGCCAGATTATTCCGTGGAATTTCCCGCTGCTGATGGCGGCCTGGAAACTAGCGCCGGCCGTCGGAGCAGGGAACTGCACGGTTATCAAACCAGCATCCAACACACCCCTGAGCCTGCTGGTGCTGATGGGCCTGATTGGCGACATCCTGCCTCCGGGCGTGCTGAACGTCATCACCGGACCGGGCGGAGAAATCGGTAAGGCGCTGGCATCGAATTCGCGCATCGCCAAAATCGCCTTCACCGGCGAGACCACGACGGGCCGTCTGATCATGCAGTATGCTTCGGAGCCGATCATCCCGCAGACGCTGGAACTTGGTGGCAAGTCTCCCAACATCTTCTTCGCAGATGTCATGGACAAGGACGACGACTACTTTGACAAGGCGCTGGAGGGCTTCGCGCTCTTCGCCTTCAACAAGGGCGAGGTGTGCACCTGCCCGTCCCGCGCGCTGGTACAGGAAGACATCTTCGACAAATTCCTGGAGAAAGCCGTGGCGCGTGTGGCGAAGATCAAGGTCGGCAACCCGCTTGATCCCACCACAATGATGGGCGCGCAGGCTTCCAAAGATCAGTTGGAGAAGATCCTGGGCTACATCGATGTCGGCAAGAAGGAAGGCGCGAAGTGCATGACCGGCGGCAAGCAGGCGCACATCGGTCCTGACTTCGAGAAGGGCTACTACGTCGAGCCGACCGTGTTCACCGGACACAACAAGATGCGCATCTTCCAGGAAGAGATCTTCGGGCCGGTACTTTCGGTGACGAAGTTCAAGACGCTGGAGGAAGCGATCGAGATCGGCAACGATACGGTGTACGGATTAGGCGCGGGCGTCTGGTCGCGTAATGGCAACAATTGCTATCGCGTGGGCCGCGAGATCCAGGCGGGCCGTGTGTGGACCAACTGCTATCACTTGTATCCGGCGGGCGCAGCCTTCGGCGGCTATAAGCAGTCGGGCTACGGACGCGAAACCCACAAGATCATTCTGGAGCACTACCAGCAGACCAAGAACCTGCTGGTGAGCTACAGTCCGAAGGCGTTGGGCTTCTTCTAGACCTTCTTAGGTGTGACTTGGGGAGGCCGGTAACGGCCTCCCCTTTTTTTGGGCGCTGAATTGGGAAGCCCTCACGAGTACCGCGCGGTGAGAGAATGAGCGAAAATGGGGGCAGGGAGGCGCGCATGCCAGCTCACGATGACTCGCTAAAAGACCGGCTTTCCCGCTACCGCGAAATCAAGATCACCGTCACCGGCAGAAAATCGGGCCGCGAGATTTCCATTCCGGTGTGGTTCGTCACCGAAGACAATCAGCTTTATCTTGTGCCGGTGCAGGGATCGGATACGCAGTGGTACAAGAACGTGCTGAAGAATCCGAAGATGCGGATCGATGCCCGCGGCGCCGAAGAGGAACTCCACGTGGTTCCCACCAAAGATGCGGCTAAAGTGTCTTCGATTGTCGATAAATTTCGCGAGAAGTACGGCGCCGCGGATGTGAAGAAGTATTACTCCAAGTTGGACGTGGCCGTGATGGCCCCGCTGCACTGAGGAAGAGGACCCCGCTTGCGGCGTATACGCGGACCTGAAGGTCCGCACTACCTGAGCCTTCGCTGCTCCGAAGTCCACGTCAACTTGACACGCGGGGGCTGTCCCGAAGGTCATCGGGTGCCCCACTCATTCGCGGTTTTCGAATGAGTGGGTTTCAACCAGTCGTCCGGCCGTGCATCTAAAACATATTCCACAAATACTGGTTGTAAACGTCGTGGTGGTACTGCACCTCGCCGGGTTTCACGAACGTTCCCAGCAGCCGTGGACAGCGATCGGCGGCCGCCTGCTTCAGGTCGGCATAGCGGCCTTTCACGTCGTCACCCAGCATCGTCGACGTCCACTTTGCTTCGCGGAAGTTGTCGATGGCGGTGTAGATGTTGTCAGGCAGATAGCGCTCGGCCTGGCGCAGGTTCTTGATCTTCGCGATCTCGCCTTCGAGCCCTGACTTGAACACCGCATAGAGCACCATATACGGATTCGCGTCTGGACTGACGGAACGCACTTCGACACGCATGCTGCGTTCGTTGCCAATAGGAATGCGGATCATCGAACCGCGGTCGACAGCCGAAGCCTTCACCTGGTTCGGCGCCTCGAAGTGCGGATCGAGACGGCGATAGGCATTCACGCTGGCGTTGAGCATCAGGCAGATGTCATTGCCGTGGGTGAGAATGCGATCGACGAACGACCATCCCATCTTGCTGAGCTTCTCTTCGCCCTTCTCATCCCAGAAAAGGTTCTTGCCATTTTTGCTGACCGAAACGTTGGTGTGCATGCCGCTGCCGTTGACGCCCACCACCGGCTTTGGCAGGAACGACGCGGTAAAGCCCATGCGGGTAGCAACCTGGCGGCAGATCAGTTTGTAGAGCTGGATCTGGTCGGCGGCGTTCACCACTTCCGAATAGCCGTAGTTGATTTCGAACTGCGAGGGCGCGACTTCGGGGTGGTCTTTCTCATTCTGGAAGCCCATGGCGCGCTGCACCTCGGCGGTGGTGTCGATGAAAGTGCGCAGCGGGTCGCCGGGAAGGGAGTGATAGTAGCCGCCGGTATTGACGTAGTCGAACTTCAGGGTCTCGTGATAGCAGCGCTCCGCATCGGCACCGTTGAAGAGGAAGCCCTCGATTTCGTTGGCCGCGTTCAGCGTGTACCCATCTTTCTTGAACGCCTGGTTGGCGAAGGTCTTCAGGACACCGCGGGTGTCGGCCGAATACGGTGTGCCGCCCTTATCGATCACGTTGCCGAAGACCAGCACCTTGCCCGGACCAAAGACGTCGGCGGGCGCCCAGTAGAAGTAGGGCCAGTCGATACCCAGCCGAAGATCGCTTTCGCGCTGCGCGGTGAAGCCGCGGATCGAGGAGCCGTCGAAGGTCAGATTGTCCCAGCTGTTCAGCAGGAACTTCTTATCGTAATCGAGCATGTGCAGACGGCCTTCAAGATCGCTGAACAGCACGGTCACGGCCTTGATGCGTTTCTCGTCGGTGAGGTACTTGAGGCGGTTCTCCTGGACTTCATGGAGGGGAACGCGGTTTTTGCGCTGCTCCTTGGCGCGCAGGTTCAGGTCTTCAAGCTCGTCATAACTTAACGCTAGAAAATTACGAAGTTCGGCGGACATGGATCTCCTTGCGGTGACATGGCGGTTGAAACGGGGAATTGTGATTGCAAGTGAATAAGCTAACGCAAAAGCAGCGAGTGCTGCCAATCGAAAACGTTGATGGCGGCGATACAAAGAATTTATCTGCGGAGATGCACAGATTCTCGTGCAACGGCTTGAGGACCGACGGGTTTACCGGGTGTGAAGAGCACGGTTTCGGGAAACGCTTAGGTCTCGAAACTCGCGAGACCCAGGTCACCTGGAATTCTCCAAGTCCGCCGCAGCTTTCACCCCTCCGCAAAGTCGAGGCACCGTAGGTCTCGCGGTTTTCGAGACCCGCGGTCTTCACTTCATCAGTAACCGATCCATCCTCTCCGTTGTCCGAATTTCTCTCCCGGTGCACGAATTTCCTTGCGAAACTCTAAAGTCGTATTACTATGCCTTGGCCGGAAGTCCGGCTCCGGTCTCGCGGGGCGCCACCTCGAAATCCATCTCTGGCCTTCACTTCAATCTTTTTTGCGAGGCGATACGAACATGAGCGTTGCATCGGTTTCTCTCGCTCCCGTGCTTTCCACACTCTCGCTCCTCACTATCTTCGGCTTGGCGCTTCTCCCGGTGGTTCGAAAAAGTTGCTGGCAGCGTGCCCGTCTTCTCGCTGTGGGCTGCTCCTTGCTGACCGTGATTTTTCTGGCGTTGCCCGCCGCGCATGCCACGGACACCGTGATCATCAATGGTCCCGGTTGCCAGGTCACGGAAGAGGATGCCGTCGGTATTCTTCACCATGACTTATATCTGCGCATTGATTACACCAACACGCACTGGCGGTTCGGTTTGCGCAATATGGGTATGAAGGGGCCGCAGATACTGGATGTAACCCTCATGGGCGCGCAGTACAACGCCCCGCAGTACCTCATCCAGCGAGCGGGCTTGGCGGAAATGTTTGTACCTTATGACGACCGCAGCCACACCTATTACGATATGTCGTTCGGCGACGACCGCATGGACCAGATGGATCCTCAGGATCTGCCGGCCCAGAACGGCGCGCTGGTTTACTTTCGAACGCAGCGTCCGGGCAGCACGATCTATGTGCGCGATTCCGTGCCGAAGGTCGCAGTCGAATGCCGCGACGAAGGAGTGGCATGGTTGTGCAAGGAGCCAGGCAGCCACGTGCGGAGGCGTGTCCAGGAGGTGGTCGTGTGGGCTGTCTATGATGCCTTCAACTACGACTACATCATTGAGTACACCTTCCATGAGGACGGTCGCATCACCTTCCGCGATGGCGCCACCGGTTATAACCTGCCCAACGATACGTCAGAGCCCCACGTTCACAACGGACTATGGCGAGTGAGTACCAAGCTTTTAGATCGCGATGACAACGAGATGACGGAGTTCGTTCACGTCGAGGACTCGCAGGGCCGAATCGCGACGGATTCTTATCTGCCGATCCCTAACGAAGAAACAGCCGACTGGGATCCACTTCAATTCAGCAGCATCACCGTGCAGAGTCAGACGCAGACCAATGACTACGGGCACTTCATCGGCTACCAGTTCTATCCTTACAATCGGACGGGAACAGGCCACTTTCAAGAGACCTTCACGCAACACGACCAGGATCTGACAAACAACAATCCAGGCGAGGATGGCACCGGCACCGGTTTCAACAATTGGCTTTACACCTGGTACTCGCCAAATACCTATCTCTTGTCATACCTCAACGGCCAGCCGATTGGGGGCACCGGAGACGGTATCGTGCTGTGGTACTTCGGTTCGACGCACCATGAGCCGACCGACGCCGACAACCAGATGGGCAGCGGCGGTCGCACCGGCATCACCCTGGTCCACTGGAGCGGCTTCGAAATGGTGCCGCACAACTTCTTCGACTACAACCCGCTTGGCGGGCCGCCTAAATGCGGAACCAGCAGTGATCTTAACGACGCCCGGCTGCTGGTGGGCCATCATCACTGATCGAATATGCGTGCCCCGGGTCTCGCGAATTGCGAGACTTGGGGTTTTGAAGTTACCTTGAGGAACTAGTTATCCGATCTCCAACGGCTTTCGCTGAAGACTTGCCGGCCGCCGAATTCACCCGCCGTACTGCTCGTCGCTGACCTGTTCCATCCAGTCGACCACCTTGCCGTCCTTCCTCTCCTGAATCGCGATGTGGGTCATCGCCGTAGTGGGCGCAGCGCCATGCCAGTGCTTCTCGCCGGGAGAAAACCAGACTACATCGCCGGGCCGGATCTCTTCGATCGGTCCGCCCCAGCGCCGCGCGCGGCCACATCCTGCCATAACAATCAGCGTCTGGCCTAGCGGATGCGTGTGCCACGCTGTCCGTGCACCCGGCTCGAAGGTTACGCTGGCGCCTTGAACCAGCGCCGGATCGGGCGCCTGAAACAGCGGATCAATTCGCACGGTTCCGGTGAACCACTCGGATGGTCCTTTACCGGAAGGTTGCGAGCCTGCTCGTTTAATTTCCATGTCTCTGAGTTCCTCAGTTGATCATTGAAAGAGGTTGAATGAAATACCCCAGGTCTCGAACGGCGCGAGACCTGGGGCACCCGAATTACATGCGACCGATCTGCTTACAGACCAGTCATTTTCTGCAGGTGCTCCGGATAGCGATCGCCTTGCACCTGGATTTTCGCTGCTGCCTCATCGATCTGCCGCAGGTCCTCTGCCGACAATTCGACCTCAACCGCCCCCAGATTTTCTTCCAGACGGTTCAGCTTGGTAGTACCCGGAATCGGCACGATCCATGGCTTCTGCGCCAGCAGCCAGGCGAGGGCAATCTGCGCAGGCGTCGCCTTCTTCTGGTTGGCGATCTCACCCAGCAGGTCCACCATGGCCTGGTTCACCTTCAGCGCGTCGGGCGTAAAACGCGGCAAGGTGCTGCGGAAGTCGTTGCTCTCGAATTTTGCGTTCTGGTCGATCTTTCCAGTCAGAAAGCCTTTCCCGAGCGGGCTGTAGGCGACCAGGCCGATCCCGAATTCCTCGAGCATAGGCAACACCTCCGCCTCAGGTTTGCGCCACCACAGCGAATACTCGTTCTGCAACGCCGTGACCGGCTGAACTGCGTGCGCTCGACGGATTGTCTTCACGCCCGCCTCGGAGAGTCCGAAGTGCTTCACCTTGCCGGCCTGAATTAATTCCTTTACCGTGCCGGCAACATCTTCGATGGGCACGTTCGGATCGACGCGGTGCTGATAGAGCAAATCGATAACGTCAGTCTTCAAGCGCTTGAGCGAACCCTCAACAGCACGCTTGATGTTCTCCGGCTTGCTATTCACGCCTGCCGCTCCGGGGCGATGATCGCTGCCACTCAAATCGAAGCCGAATTTGGTGGCGATGACAACCTTGTCGCGCACCGGAGCCAAAGCCTCTCCCACCAGTTCTTCGTTGGTGAACGGACCG
Organism: uncultured Acidobacteriaceae bacterium; assembly: GCA_963819055.1. Classification (GTDB taxonomy): domain Bacteria; phylum Acidobacteriota; class Terriglobia; order Terriglobales; family Acidobacteriaceae; genus Bog-257. Next base: position 76,388 of record CAWFUT010000037.1, read on the forward strand.
TAGACCTCGGCCGTGTCGAAGAACGTGACACCGCGATCGACGGCGGCGTGGAGCAGGTTTGTCATCTCCTTCTTGTCTTTGGGCGGGCCGTAGGAAAAGCTCATTCCCATGCACCCCAGGCCGATCGCCGAAACTTCCAGGTTGCTCTTGCCAAGTTTGCGTTTCTGCATGATTCTCCTTCTAAGAGTGCGTCGCGTCTGCACAAGTGTTGCCAGGGACAGCGGATCGCGCCGCCGAAGTTCGCACCTGTACCCTACTTTAGATGTCAGCCGGGCATTTTCCGATATGCAGGGCGCGCCATTGTATATGCAAAATGCGCCACAGGAGTCTCATGTTGGAAGCGGTCGATTAGAGTAGCTGGCGCGCCTTTCCGCCTGAACGCCCTTGTATTCGCGATCTCCCCACTCGTACTTTTACTGGTTGCGCAAGCCTTGCCGCCTGCCTAGAATTTGCCTTTCTTACAAAAAACTGTGCCTTAAGCGGGCCTGGTGCCTCAGAACATTTCTGTTCGCAGGCCCTGCGAGGGAAGTTTCAGTCCAAAGCGATGTCGTGATCGAGCCGCTGCATGAGCCATCTCGCAGAGAGCGAATGACGCCGTGGGACTGTGAAGGCTAACTGGAGGAATTTTGCGCGTAACCAGAATTTCGCTGCTTCTATTTGCCTCGGCAGGTTTGTTGCTTGCACTGACAGCTTGTTCCACCGGCACATCCGAAGCGCGTGCCGCTGCGCAGCCGAAGGAGGCTCAGTCAGCTCAGCCCGCCGACGCTCGGCCTCGGCGTAATCCGCTGAAGAACGCCTATTTTGGCGATCTCCATCTGCACAGCGGCTACTCCATGGACGCCTTCGCCTTCGGCACCCGCACGACGCCGGAAGATTCCTACAAGTACGCCATGGGCGAGACCGTGGAATACATGGGCAAGCCGCAAAAGCGCATGGCACCGCTCGACTTCCTGGCCGTAACCGACCACGCCGAATATCTGGGAGTAGTGCGCGACACCATCGATCCCAACGGCCCATTCGCCAAGTCCGAGTGGTACGCGATGATGACCAATCCCGATCCCGCCGTGTCGGCCACGGCCTTTCGCAAACTCATCGGGTCCACCATCGTCAACAAGCCGATCCCGGAATTTAACAATCGGCAGTTGTTACGCTCGTCGTGGCAGAAGTACTCCGCTATCTCCGACAAGTACTACCAGCCCGGGAAATTCACGACATTCATCGGATTTGAATGGACGTCGGCGCCGCAATTTCAGAACCTGCATCGCTGCGTAATCTTCGCGGACAAAGGTCCCGAGATGCCCTACACGGCATTCGATTCCCTGGATCCGGAAGATCTGTGGCGCTACCTGGAGGCGCAGCGCAAACAGGGGTTGGACGTGATCGCCGTTCCGCACAACGGCAATGCCAGTAACGGGATGATGTTCAGCACGCGCGACATGTCAGGTAAGCCGATCACTCGCGATTACGCCGAGCGCCGTATGGCCAATGAGCCGCTGGCTGAGATCATTCAAGCCAAAGGTCAGAGCGACACCAGTCCCGCGCTCTCGCCTACGGACGAGTTCGCTAGCTTTGAGATGTGGCTGTACCTGATCGGCTCTGACAAGAAAGCGAACTCCGCAACCGGCAGCTATCTGCGCCAGGCCTACGCTGTGGGACAGGAGCAGCAGGCCAAGTTGGGTGTCAATCCCTTCAAATACGGAATCGAGGCGGGAACCGACTTCCACTCGGGTATCACCTCCACGGAGCCGAGCAATTTTCCGGGGTCGCACGGCAACCAGGACAACGATCCGAAGACCGTTATCACCGCTACGACTTCGGTCGGCGGCGAGCCTCCCACAGCGCTGAGTTCCGGCGGACTGACCGGAGTCTGGGCGGAAGAGAACACTCGCGAGGCGATTTTTGCCGCTTTCAAACGCAAGGAGACGTTTGGCACTTCGGGAACTCGAATCAAGGCACGCATGTTTGCGGGCTGGAATTATCCCAAGGACATGACCAAGCAAGCCGATTGGGTGAAGGCTGCTTACGCAGGTGGTGTGCCCCAAGGCGGGGATTTGACTCCAAAGGCAGGAGCTGTCGCGCCGACTTTAGTAGTTCATGCAATCAAGGATCCCAACAGCGGCAATCTTGATCGAATCCAGATCATCAAGATCTCGACCAAGAATGGCAAGAGTAAGGAAACCATTTACGACGTGGTCTGGAGCGGCGATCGCAAGCCCGATCCGAAGACCGGGAAGGTTCCTGCTGTTGGCAACACCGTTGACGTGAAGACCGCTACCTACCAGAACTCGATTGGCTCGGCCGAGTTGATTGGCGAGTGGACCGACCCGTCGTTCGATCCCCAGGCGTACACGACCTACTACGCTCGTGTGCTGGAGATTCCCACGCCGCGCTGGTCTACCTATTGGGCGGCTAAGCTGAACCTGCCCCCGAATCCGAACGTCGCAGCCACGGTTCAGCAGCGCGCCTGGACCTCGCCCATCTGGTACACGCCGGCGAAGCTGTAGGAGTTGTTTGCGGAATGAGTGAAGTATCTGTAGCCGTCGTTCGGGATGAGCAAAATTCCGTTTCGTTATCCACGCCCAGGAGTTCTTTCGCTCTTGCCCTGAAGCGCTGGCTGCGCGAGCCGCTCCTGCATTTCCTGTTGCTGGGCATTGCGCTGTTCGCGGTCTACTCCTACATGCAGCGCGGTCGCGGTGGATTCGAGCCGTCGAAGCAAATTGTCGTGAGTCTCGACGAACTCCAGCAGATGAACGCCTTCTTTGTTTCGCAATGGCATCGCCCGCCGACTCCCGCCGAGTTTCAGGCTATGGTGGAGGACAAGGTCCGCGAGGAAGTTCTCTATCGCGAAGGCCTGGCGATGGGCCTGGACAAAGACGATGAGATCGTGAAACGGCGCATGGCGCAGAAAATGCAGTTCCTCGCCGAAGACGTCGCCACCGCTCATGAACCTTCTACCGCCGAGCTGCAAACGTGGTTCGAGAAAAACAGCGGCAAATTTTCCTTGCCCAGCCGCTACAGCTTTCGTCACCTGTATTTCTCTCCCGATAAGCGCGGAAAGAACGCCCAGGAAGATGCTGCCAGCGCATTGACCAAAATCGCGGGTCAGCCGGAGGATTCGCACGTGGCGGCCTCGCTGGCGGACAGGTTCATGTTCCAGGAGTACTACGGCGACCAGGCTCCAGAAGCGATAGCCAAGGAGTTCGGACCGCAGTTCGCGATTGCCATTGAAAAGCTGAAACCCGGTTCGTGGCAAGGGCCCATCCAGTCGGGATACGGCTGGCACCTGGTGTTCGTCGGCACGGTAACCCCGGCACGCATTCCCGCCTTCGAGGAGATTGAACCCGACGTGAAGACCGCGTGGCTTGGCGAGCAAAAAGCAACCGAATGGCAGAAGGCGTACGCAGAGATGCGCGCCAAGTACACCGTGCTGCTGCCGGCTCCCTCGAACAAGGACGCTGCTCAGGCTCCACTGCCGCCGCCGAAGACGCAAGTCCCAGCTTCATCCGGAGAGGCGCCGCTGTGATGCGCATGAACTCCCGCTTCGCCTGGGTGGTGGTCGTTTGTCTACTGCTCGCCGCGTCTGTCGCCGCGGCGCATGAGGCGCGCCCCGCTTACTTGGAGATCAAGGAGACCGCTCCCGGCCAATTCAGCGTGCTGTGGCGCACGCCCGTGCTCTCCGGCATGAGGCTTCCGGTCCTGCTCAAGCTTCCTGACGACGTAAAAAATTTGCGCGAGCCCAATGTGCAGGAGCTGGCGGATTCTTACGTGGAGCGGCGATGGATCGATACTGGGCCGAACGGCCTGGCAGGGAAGCGCATCGACTTTCCCGGGCTCCAGCTCACCATCACCGACGTGCTCGTCCGTATTGAATTGCTGGACGGGCGCAAACTGACGACCATCGTGCATCCGTCGCAGCCGTGGGTAGAAGTCGCTGCTTCGCAGACCTGGATGGGCGCGGCCGGCACCTACATCCTGCAAGGCATCCGGCACATTCTCTTCGGCGCCGATCACATGCTCTTCGTGCTGGGGCTGCTGCTGATTGTCAAAGATCGCTGGATGCTGCTGAAAACCGTCACTGCGTTTACCGTGGCGCATAGCATCACGCTGGCCATTGCCACGCTGGGTTACGCAGAAATTCCGGTGCTGCCGCTCAATGCAGCGATCGCGCTCAGCATTTTGTTTCTCGGGCCGGAGATCGTGCGCTCCTGGCGCGGCGAGACCAGCTTCACCATTCGACATCCCTGGGTTGTGGCATTTGCGTTTGGCTTGCTACACGGATTCGGCTTTGCCAGCGCGCTCACCAGCGCCGGACTTCCGCGGCACGAACTGCCGTTGGCACTAGTCACCTTCAACGTCGGCGTAGAACTCGGACAACTCGGCTTCATCGCGCTGATCCTGGCGCTCGAACGCTCCTTCCGCATCCTCGAAGTGCGCTGGCCACGGTGGGTGCAGGCTGTTCCCGGATACGCTGTCGGCTCCCTCGGCGCCTTCTGGACGGTGCAGCGAGTGGTCTTGCTGTTTGGAGGCGCGCGATGAACACACAGCGAGAGAATCCTCTGGTACGCACGATGATTCTGGCGGTGTTTGTGCTCCTGTGCGCGCAGACCGCCTTCGCTCATCCTCAGAAAGGCGAAGCTGTTGGATTCCTCACCGGCTTTCGTCACCCCATCTCGGGGCTCGACCATGTGCTGGCGATGGTCGCCGTGGGTCTGTGGGGAGCGCAACTCGGCGCGCCCGCAATTTGGGTTTTGCCGGTTGCATTTCCCATGGTGATGGCCTTCGGCGGGATGCTGGGGCTGATGGGGGTGCCGCTGCCGGGCGCCGAATATGGAATTGCATTGTCGGCCCTCCTACTCGGTGCTGCCGTCCTGTTCGAAGTGCGGCCGCCTCTCGGCGTTGCGGCCGGGCTGGTTGGCTTCTTCGCCATCTTTCACGGACACGCGCACGGAACCGAATTACCGCCCGGCCAAAGCGCGCTGCTTTACAGCATGGGTTTTGTGATTGCGACCGGATGCCTGCACGCGTTGGGAATCGGTATCGGCACCGTCCATCGCTGGCCGTGGGGACAGAAGCTGCTGCGCGCTTCCGGAGCACTGGTCGCCGCAGGCGGTGCATTCTTCCTGTGGAAGGCGATTGCATGAAGAACGCAAGACCATCCCGCCTGCCGCTGTACGCGTTCGTTGTGTTCGCATTCGCGATGGGCGCCCTTCCTGCCGAGGCCCATCTCAACTCCACGGGCATGGGACCGTTTTACGACGGCTTGGTCCACTTCCTCATGAGCCCTGAAGATATCGTTCCGGTGCTGGCTCTCGCGCTACTGGCCGGATTGCGCGGCGCCAATTACGGACGGCGAGCGCTGTTCACACTTCCTGTTGCCTGGTTGCTCGGAAGTCTCGCCGGACTCAGTGCGATGACCGCCGCGCCGCATCCATTCATCGCGGCAGCCTGGTTTCTTCTGCTGGGAGGATTGCTGGCCGCCGACGCGAAAGTTTCCTTGCGCGTGACCACCGCTCTGGCCGCGCTGCTTGGCTTGTATCACGGATACCTGAACGGTATCGGCATGGGCCAATTCGACACCGCTGCGGTAGCACTTATCGGATTGGTGTTCGCCGTGTTCGTGCTGATCGCGCTGGCTGCGGCCTTCGTAGTTCGGCTGCAGGCGCAATGGGCTCGCATCGCCGTGCGCGTCGCCGGAAGCTGGATCGCAGCCAGCGGACTGTTGATGCTCGGCTGGGCGGTTCGAGCTCGCTAGGAATGACGAATGCCCCGTCCTGCCGCGACTCACGCCAGCGTTCGGCTTTTCTGCGAATTGACGATTCCAGCAGCTATGCCGGGCAGCTTTTGGCTCCACTCACAATAAGAACCTCGGACGGGAAACTCACTCCGCGTTCGCTGGAATACTCGCGAAAAGCCAGCAGCATCTCGCGTTTCACTTCCTTCGCCCGCTCCTGAGGAATCCCGGCCATCTTTTCGCGAAGCTTTTCGGACATTTCGCATCGCAGCGCCAAAAAGTCTTCAGCTGAAATGGGAGCTTCTATGGCGAACTGCAGGAGGCGCTCGGACACAGCCGTCGCACCGGCACGGATTAGAACTTCTGCTAACTTGTTACGACTCGCAAAGCGGAATGCGTCGGGAGCGTCCAGCGCAACCGGTGTGGGCTCTACGTACCGATCCATGACTTGCGACAGCGTGAAGTGAAAGGGATTTCGGGCGGCGAAGTGCCAGACCGCCAAGGCCATCTTTCGTCCCGGTTGCAGCACTCGCAACATCTCGCGAATCCCGTCAACCGGAGAAGGAAAGAACATCACCCCGAAGCGGCTGATCACCGCATCGAAATTGTCATCGGGAAACGGCAGATGATCGGCGAAGGCAACGTCGAACTGTGTGTTCTTTAGCCCCAGCCGCTCCGCTGCGCGACGGGCGCCTGCCACCATCTCGGGAACCGGATCGATCCCGACGACTTGTCCTTGAGGCCCAACCACCGCAGCAACACTCAACGCCGGTTCTCCCGGACCGGTTGCGATATCCAGGACCGTGCTTCCGCGGCCGATCTCAGCATCTTCGACTAGCGCCTGGGTAATTGGCGCGAACATCTGCGCGATGACGGCACCATGCTTCTCCCAGAACGGAGCGGACCCGGTCCACCGCTTGATAACTTCCTGGTCAGGTTGCACGGGGAAGAGTATAGACGCTCAGCGTCCATTCGCGCGGCGCTGTGCAGATCGATCGTGGCCCTTTGACGCAGGGCAGCGGCCCGTCGACCGGGCTTCGCGCTTCAGCCTGTAACTTAGGTGTTCCTTGTGCATCCACTAGTCAGAACCGGGCGAACAGCTTAAGATGACCCGGCCCCCTTCTGCGGCAGTGGCCGGCACCACATCCGTTGGGCAGGAGTTCACCATGACCACAAAACCGACTCCCTTACAAAGCGCTACCAGACCACTTGATGCGGCCAACGGGCTGGCGTTGGTGCGAGTGACAATTGGCGCGATGTTCGTGTGGGTGTTCTTCGAAAATATGGGGAAGGGGCTCTACACCCCAGCAGGTTACGCCGGTTTAATCAACTATTACATTAGGGCCGGACATTCTCCGGCCGTGTGGAAAGCCGTGATGGCGTTGGCGGCCAGCCACGCTGCCATGGCGGCCCCCATGCAGGCTGTAACCGAGATCTCTCTCGGCATCCTGCTGCTTATCGGCCTGCTCACTCGCCCGGCTGCCTTTGTGGCGTTCCTGTATCTTGGCAGCCTCTGGATTTCGGAGTGGGGCACCGCCTGGATCTGGGAACTGCTAGTCCCGGTGCTTGCGTCGCTCGCGCTCGCGATCGGACGGGCGGGACGGCGGTGGGGCGTCGACGCCAAACTGGCCGAGCGCCGGCCGTTCTCCCCGTGGTGGTGATCGAACCCAATCACGTGCGAGTGACGGTCGTAATTCCCACGCACAACGAAGCCGACGCCATCGGCCGCGTCCTTAATGACCTTCCATCTAATCTGGTCACCGAGGTCCTGGTTGTCGACAGCAACTCAACCGATGGCACACCCGAAATCGCTCGCAAGCTGGGAGCGCGCGTTCTCCCAGAGCCTCGCCGCGGCTACGGGCGCGCGTGCCTGACTGGACTGGCCGCAGCAACCAACCCTGACATTGTGGTATTCCTCGACGGCGACTATAGTGACCGGCCCGCAGAACTGCCGATTCTCCTGGCTCCAATCCTCGCCGGCCGCGCCGACATCGCCCTCGGTTCACGTCTCGGGAAGCAGAGAATTGCTGGTGCGATGCCCTGGCACGCTGCTTTCGGCAACCATCTAGCTGCGTTTCTGATTCGGCGTCTGTACGGCGCGCAGATCACGGACCTCGGACCGTTCCGCGCCGCCCGCAGCGATGTTTTGCGCCGGCTCGACCTGCAAGAGACCACCTACGGCTGGGCAGTGGAGATGATCCTGAAGGGCGCGCTGGAGGGATTCCGCATTGTCGAGGTGCCGGTCAGTTATTATCCGCGCATTGGAAAATCCAAGATCAGCGGGACGCTGAAAGGAACGCTGGGAGCGGCGTGGTTCATTCTGGGGCTGACCGTGCGCTATTATTTTCGGCATCCGAAGGCTGGTGCATCGCGCGCAGTGTAATACCCAATTCCCATGGAATCCTCGAGCCATACCGCCGCACCGTCGCGTAATGAGGATCGCACTCTCGTCATCATGGCGAAGGCGCCGCGCCCGGGACGGGTCAAGACCCGCCTGAATTCAAGTCTTCCGCAGGCGGCCGTCACCGCTTTTTATCGTTGCCTTCTGGACGACACGCTAACCCTGGCGCGATCCCTTAACCAGGTGGAAACGGCCATCATGTGTCCCGGCTCCGATGTCGATGAAATCGCCGGCCTGGTGGGCGACGGCGTGCGGGTGGTCGCGCAAACCGGGGAAGGTCTGGCAGCCGCTCTCACTTCGGTGTTTCGGGAATTCACGGCCGCCGGTCGACGCGTTATCGCCTTTAACAGTGACAGCCCACATTTGCCGCCGTCTGTTTTGCAAAGTGCATTCGAAGCCCTCATCGCCTCCGATGTGGTGGTGGGGCCGACCCATGATGGAGGCTACTATCTGGTCGGCGCCAAGACGACGCATCCGGCGCTCTTCGAAGGCGATGGAATGGGCACCGGCAAGGCGCTCGACATCCTGCTGCGACGCGCCCGCGCCATGCAACTTTCCGTGGGCTTCAGCGATCCGTTCTACGACATCGACGTCGCGGACGACCTGGTACGGCTGGCCGGGGAACTGAAACTCGCTCCGGCCCGGGCTCCACGAACCGCGGATTGGATGAAGCAGTGGGGGCCGGCCGTGGCGCAGTTGCAGACCGGCACAGGACAACTGTGAAGCTCACGCCCTCCCGCAGGCTGTACGTGCTGGGGGTAATCATCCTGGCGGCGCTGGCAATCTGTGCGCGCAATTTCAACAGCAGGGGCGCTCCGTCATTCCTGATGCCGCTGGCCCTCGCCGGCACCGCGTATCTGCTTGCGATTCGTGAGTTCTTCTGCACGCCGCAATTTCCCCGGCGCGTCATCGTCCTCGCTCTGGTCCTGGCTGGAGTCTGGCAGATTCTGTTTCTAGTGAAGCCCCCCGGTTTGGACGACGACATTCATCGATATGTCTGGGATGGCCGGGTGCAGCGGCTCGGCTATAACCCCTACATTGTGGTACCTGGCGATCCGGCGGTGCGTGCGCTGCACACAGCCGAAACCCGCACCTTGAATCACCCGGATTTGCCGAGCCTCTATCCGCCAGGCGCTGAGCTCTTCTTCCGCGCTGTGACCGCGATTCACGAGTCGGTGTTTGCGCTCAAGTTAGCCTTCGTGCTCTGCAGTCTGGCAATCGTTTTTGTGTTGCTCGAGGTCTTGCGCAGCAGCGGGCAGCCGGCACACTGGGTTTTGGCTTATGCCTGGCATCCGCTGCTGGCGATAGAGGTGGCGGGCAGCGGTCACATCGATATTGTGGGCGTGCTTCTGCTGTTGATCTCCGTCGCTGCTTTGGGCCGCCGCTGGCGTACGCTTGCGGCCATAGCATTTGCGCTGGCCGTTGGAGTGAAGCTGCTCCCGATTGTGCTGTTGCCGCTTTACTGGAAGCGCAGCAGAATTCGCGACGGCGCGCTCGCAGCAATCGTGCTTGGAGTGTTGTACGTACCCTTCCTTGACCACGGAAGAATTCCAATCGGCTCGCTCGGTTCTTACGTGCAAAGTTTCCGCTTTAACGGTCCGGTGTTTGCACTGCTCGCACGAGTAGCGCCTCCAGTGCTAATCGTCGGGCTGGCGGTGCTGATTGGCCTGTTCGTCGCAATGCGGATGAGAAGGAAGTCCGCAGCGTTGTCTTCGGACGCGTTTGCCTGGCCGATGGCGGCATCGCTAATCTGCGGGCCGGTCGTCTATCCCTGGTACCTGCTGTGGCTGCTGCCGTTTATGCGTTCGGCGTCGACCCTGCCGCTCATCATCTGGACAGTGAGCATTCTCCCGACGTACTACGTATGGCATCTGCGCGATCTGGGACGTCCATGGCTCGTTCCGGACTGGATCATGCTGCTGGAATACGGCTCCGTGCTGGCTGTCGGAGTCATCATGATCTGGCGGCGCCTGACCCGACCGCCGAAGCCGGATCCGCAACGGCTTGACTGACCGGCGAACGCTTCTTGTATCCAGGAGCTCTGCTCGGTCATCCAAAGCACCGTCTTTCAACTCTCTCAGGAGTGAACCTCATGATGAAAGCGAATCGTGCAACAACAACGGGCCTTTTGGTTTTCCTGGTAACAATGCTGGCAGCAAATTCCTGGGCTCAGAATCCTGCGCCCATTGCCAAAGAAATGGCCAAGACCTATGGTTTCGATTCCTATGGGCAGATCGAGGCGATCCGCTATACCTGGAGCGCGCAGTTCCCGGGTGTGGATATTTCTCGAACCTGGACATGGGAGCCGAAGACTGGCCGGGTTACCTATGAGGGAAAAGATAAGGATGGCAAGCCGGTGAAGGTCACTTATCTGCGCTCTCAGCTCAGCAGCCAGCCTGCCAACGTGAAGGACGACATCGACCCGGGCTTCGTCAACGATAATTATTGGCTGATTCTACCGTTCCATATTTACTGGGACACCAGCGCCACCGTGACGGATGAAGGTATGCAGAAGCTGCCGCTGAGCAAGGGTTCAGCCCGCGAGGTTGTGGTGAAATATCCTTCGAACGTCGGCTACACGCCGGGTGACACGTGGACACTGTACCTGGGCACGGACGGACGAATCGAGGAATTCCGATACGATCGCGGTGGCCCCAAGAAGCCCAGCGTCGTCATCGCAACCTGGACGGGCTACAAAATGGCGGGCCCTTTACTCGTTTCCACGGAGCACCGGGGGACCGCCGACGGCAAGCCGTTCCACCTTTGGTTCTCGAACGTGGCCGTCAAAGTGGCAGGCTCAAGCAGTTGGATGGACGCGAAATAAGGAGCTTGGTGGAATGGGCTCGCTCCGAGAATCTGCTTACCTGGCAATGACCACGGTCGTGCAGGAGCTGCTGAGCTTGGGTAGGTCGCGAGCGGCGGCCATGCGGACTTGTAGAGTACGCCGCTCGCCGCGAACGATTGGGCAATAGAAGTCGGGCTCCAGCAGAGCCCCTTGCAAGCGGCGTCGTCCGGCGCAACCGCCGTGGCATGGTTCGCGGAATTCGCAAGTCTCGCACGCAGGCGGGAGGGTGCGGGCCTGTACGAAGGGTGCGGTGTCCAGGATATCGAGCCCCAGCGAAACCGACTCTGACAGTGGCTCGCCCGCTCCGGGCCAATAAACACAGGGCTGCGTGGTGGCGCGCGGCGTTATACGTACGGTGCTTACGCCGCAACCTCCAGGCAGCGGAGGAAGACCCGCCAGGGCGCGCACCAGCGGCTCGCCGATGGCGATGACATCCGTTTCAGAAAACAAGCGCTGAAATCCCTGCCAATACTCTTCGTAGGACAGCGCGTAGATGTCGGATCGCACTGCCTGATACACGTTCACCCGCAGAGGAGAGTCGAATTGTTTGGCCACGCGTGCCACTTCCGCCAGACGCAGATAGTTCGCCTTCATCATGACCGCGATGATGGTCACGGGCACCCCCAGCCGCACACAACGTTCGGCCTGTTGCCGGATCAATTCCCAGTTGCCGGGCCCGCGCTGTGTGTCCTGTTCGGCTTGCGTCGGGTAATCGAGCGAAAATTCAACATCGTGAAAGGCGCGCAAGTCGTCATCCTGCAAAACGGCAACGCTATGGCCGTTCGAAGTAATGGTGAGTTTGACGGGCCTGGTTCGCAGATAATCCAGAATACTTTTGAAATCGGGATGCATCCCGTTTTCTCCCGTTCCCAGGTTCACCGAGCGCACGGGCAGGCGTTCCATCACCGACTTCACCTGGTCCAGGGAGAGCCGATCCGTGCGAGTGGGATCGCGATAACAGAAGGAGCAGGCGAGATTACACTCGTTCGTAAGTCCGAGGCCCAGTGAGATCTTCGTATGCGAGACCTTCACGTCTGATACGTTGCCCGGTGCCTGGACAGGGTTGTTGGTCACACATCGTCCTCCGTCGCTGAACCTATAGTAAGTGCGCGCGGAGCTTGTCGAGCAAGGCTCTCTTATTTTGCCGGCGCGTAGAAGTAGTAATCGGCGGTGTAGCGGCTCTTGGCCTCGGCGTTCAGCTTGGTGGCATTGCAATCTGTTGCCGCGGGTGGAGCGCCGCCCTTAGTGTTGATTCGCTGAATGCTGGTGACACGGCTGAGCGCTCCATCTCCGGAATGACTGGTGGCGTTCACCAGCAGCCAGGGAACGGACCCGGGCACCGGCGAATCGACGTGGGCGATGGCCTTGCCCGTGACTGCGCTCCCATCGTTGTCCTTCCAGGTCGGTCCGGCAAAGTGCTGGCCGATGACCGCTCCCTGCTGGTCATACAGATCTGCTTGCGGCGCCTTCAAGGTCCAGGCGTACGCGCCGCCCGTCGCTGCCTGACACACATAAATCTGTGAGCCCGATGCGTGTACTTGCAGGACAACGTTTTCACCGGCAGGCGCTTTGATTGGATTGGGCACTTCGGGACGCGAGACGACCTGCCCGTTCATCTGGGCAGCTATTCCTGTCAAAACCGCAATTTGAAGCAATCGTGTAAGCACGGGCAAAAGTTTAGCACCGGAGCTCGCGATGTTGTCCACCCGAGGGACAGCGAATGCCAATGAAACAGCGCGTGGAATTTTGCTTGCCGAGAGGATTGCGACATCCCAGCCTATTCCGATCCCTTAGCCCCACAACTTGTCAGCGATCCTGTAGTCGATGCTGAATCTCCCCGGACCGGAACAGATGAGCCACACCAACAACAATATGTACAGGACCTCTGGAAAGTATAGGAAGTTATCCAGCCAGTCGAGTAGGGAAAGTCCTCTCTGCATGGTGGAGAGCTTGGTCGTAAGGGTGGCCACCGCCATGTCGACGATCAGGGCTACGCTCGCCAACGAGGTGAGAAATCCCAAAATCAGAAAAATGCCGCCGACTAACTCAACCGATGAGACGAAGTAGGTCATCAGCCGTGGGTAGGGGACCTTAGCTTCCACCAGAGTTCGACACATGGACTCAGTTCGGCCACGGACAAACAGTTTGTACCCGCCGGAGATTGCAAAAAATAGTCCCAGGAGAATTCGGACCAGCAGGATCGCGTAGGGCTCCAGATCTCCGCCCAGCAGGACAAACCGAAGCAGCGGCTTCCAATCCATGACTACCCTCCGCTGAGGATGGATGCCGCGCTGGCTACGATCGATACAGCAATTAAATATGGTCATCCCGGCCGAAGCGAAAACGGGGGATACCGCCGAGCGCTGCTTTTGCGCTTGGTGGGAATGAACCGCGCGCGCAGCGTTCCGCTGCCGGCAGCTGCAGGTCCTTCGACTACGTTCGAAACGCCTCGCGTTCTCTCTTCGCTCAGGATGACAAACAAAAAGAGGGACGCTGGTTCGCGTCCCTCAGGATGACAGATCGATGGAAGGCTTATGCGACCAAGACGGACTGATATTCCTCGTAGGCGCCTTTGAAGTCGGTAACTTTGTGATCGCTCTCAAAGTGCCAGATGCGGGTCGCGACTTCGTCGATCAGATCGTGATCATGCGTCACCAGCAGCACCGTACCCTGATACCTTTGCAGCGCGATATTCAGCGCGTTGATCGACTCCAGATCCAGGTGATTGGTGGGCTCATCCAGCACCAGCACGTTCGGCTTTTGCAGCATGAGTTTGCAGAACAGCAGCCGTGCGGCTTCGCCACCGGAGAGTACGTCGGTGCGCTTGTTGCCGTCATCGCGCGCGAACAGCATCTGGCCCAGCAAGCCGCGGATCTCTTCGTTCGCCGCTCCCGGATCCCAGCGATGCAGCCACTCGAACGCGGTCATGCCTTTTTCGATGAGCGCGCGGTGGTCCTGCGCGAAATATCCTACCGACGCTTCGTGCCCCCAGATAACCTTTCCATCGTTCAGGAACGGGCCGTCGTATCCGCTGGTTTGGCGTAGCTCGGATTCCGGAACCGTCGGGGAGTTGGCCAGCAGCGCATTCACCAGCGTCGTCTTGCCCGCGCCATTGCGGCCCATCAAAGCGATCTTCTCGCCCCGAGTCACGCTGGCCGTGAAGCTGCGGATGACTTCGCTGTCTCCGTACGACTTGCTTACCGTTTCGAGCTCAAGAAGATGTTTGCCCGACGGACGCTTCTGTTCGAACTTGAGATAGGGGCGCTGGATATTCGACTTCGCCAGTTCGGTGACCTGCAGGCGTTCCACTTCCTTGCGGCGGGACTGCACTTGGCTGGAGCGAGTGCCGGCCGAGAAGCGCGCGATGAAGTCGTTCAGCTGCGCAATCTTCTTCTCCCGCTGCGCGTTCTGGCTTTCGATCTGCGAGCGGATCTGCGTCTTGGCCATCACCATCTCGTCGTAGCTGCCGGTGTAGGTGATGATGGTCTCGTAATCGATGTCGGCGATGTGGGTGCAAACGCTGTTCAGGAAATGGCGATCGTGCGAGATGACGATGACCACGCCGTCATACTTTTGCAGGAAGCCTTGCAGCCAGTGGATCGAGTCGAGATCAAGGTGGTTCGTCGGCTCATCCAGCAACAGCGCCTGCGGATGTCCAAAGAGCGCCTGAGCCAGCAGCACACGCACTTTCTGCCCACCCTGTAACTCGCTCATCTGACGCTGATGCAGTTCATCTGTAATGTCGAGACCCTGCAGCAGCAGCGCGGCGTCGGTCTCGGCCGAGTAGCCATCCTCTTCACCAACGACGCCCTCCAGCTCACCCAGCCTCATGCCGTCTTCGTTCGTGATCTCGTGCTTCTCGTAGATGCGGTCGCGCTCTTCCATCGCCGTCCAAAGCCGCTTGTTGCCCATGATGACGGTATCGAGCACGCGATAGGCGTCGAAGGCGAACTGGTCCTGGCGCAACACGCCCAGCTTGCGCGGGCGCACCACGGTGCCTTTCTGCGGCTCCAACTCGCCGGTTAGCAGATTCATGAATGTCGACTTGCCCGCTCCGTTGGGACCGGTGAGTCCGTAGCGCTTGCCGGGGGTAAACGCAGTGGACACTTCGTCGAACAGAACTTTAGCGCCGTAGCGCATGGATACGTTACTGACTGAGATCATGATTTTTTCTTAAGAACTGCGGGGAAATTGCCTACCAGGAGGGTCGCAGCTGCATACACGAGGATATCACGAGCGCCTGAACACCTGTTCAAGTTGATCCCGGACCCACACATTCGAACCGCGCGAATGCGTGAGGCACCCGGGCCGGTTGTATTAATTCCATTTCCCAGCTAGACTCACTCAACTCTCACAAGTTTTCTTGGCGCCGTTCGATTCGTGACAGGCGGACTTCTTCGTTCGCTAGTTGCGGACCAACCCAGCGCGACTCTCCAGGGTGGAGATCAACGGCAGTTGCTCACCTGAAGGACGTGCTATGGATTGGGAAGCGAGTCTCCGGAATTTCGCCTTAGGAACCATTGCAGTTGCGAGTCTGTTCGCGGGTTGGGTTGCACCGGCGCAGCAAGTCACTGGAACTCTAGGTCAAGCTGACGCAACGACCAGCATCGACGGTAAACAGATTCCACCGCCGTCGCCGAAGTTCGGAGGAGTGATTAAGCAAGCCGCGACGGACTCCACGCCCTGGTGGCCGCCGCGCATTGTGCCTCCGAAAGGCGCTCCCAACATCCTGCTCATCATGACGGACGACCAGGGCTACGGCGTCCCCAGCACCTTCGGCGGTGTCATTCCGACTCCCTCGTTGGATCGCATCGCTAACAACGGGCTGCGATACATCCAGTTCCATTCGACGGCGCTGTGCTCACCTACCCGAGCCGCATTGATCACCGGACGGAATCACCACTCGGTCGGCTTCGGCGTCATCGGAGAATTGTCCACGGGCTACCCCGGCTACGATTCCGTCATCGGTCCGGAGAATGCCACGGTTGGCGAAATCCTGAAGGAGAATGGCTACGCCACTTCCTGGTTCGGCAAAGATCACAACACTCCCGGCTTCCAGTACAGCACCACCGCCGGACCGTTTGATCAATGGCCCACCGGCATGGGCTTTCAGTATTTCTACGGCTTCCTCGGCGGCGAGACCGATCAGTGGACGCCTTACCTGTTCCGCAATACGGAGATGGTCACACCGTGGATCGGCCATCCGGATTACAACCTGACAACGGACATGGCGGATGACGCGATCCGATACATGCGCGACCTGAATGCGTCCGCGCCCGACAAGCCCTTCTTTCTGTATTACGTGCCCGGTGGCTCGCACTCTCCGCACCAGCCGAAGCAGGAGTGGATCGAGAAGTTCAAAGGCAAGTTCGACATGGGCTGGGAGAAATTGCGCGATCAGATTTTCGCCAATCAGAAGCGTCTCGGAGTAATCCCGGCCAATGCGCAACTCACTCCCTGGCCCGATGACTTACCGAAGTGGGATTCCCTTACGGCCGTGCAAAAAAAGCTTTACGCGCACCAAGCCGAGGTCTATGCCGCCTACACCGCTTACACCGACTATGAGATTGGCCGCGTGATTCAACAGGTCCAGGACATGGGCAAGCTCGACAATACGCTGATCATTTTCATCAGCGGCGACAACGGCACCAGCCCCGAAGGCACCATGTCCGGCACCTACAACACGCTGACCGCCTACAACGGCGTGATGGACATCCCACAAGCGCTGCAGTTGGCTCACTATGAGCAATGGGGTTCCGACAAGACTTATCCGCACATGGCGGTGCCGTGGGCATGGGCTTTCGATACCCCCTTCAAGTGGACCAAGCAGGTGGCCTCGCACTTCGGCGGCACACGTCAGGGGATGGCGATCTCATGGCCCGGTCACATCAAGGATGTTGGAGGCATTCGCACCCAGTTCCACCACATCATCGACATCGTTCCCACGATTCTTGAGGCAGCGGGCGTACAAGCGCCCGACATGGTGAAAGGCATCAAGCAGAAACCGATTGAAGGCATCAGCATGATCTACACCTTCGACTCGGCCAATGCCAACGTACCGTCGAAGCGCGACACCCAATACTTCGAGATGGTCGGCAACCGGGCCATCTATCACGATGGCTGGATTGCCTGCACCACGCCACCGTCGCCGCCTTGGCTGATGGGCACCGGGAAATTTCCGCCGGTGAACGAGTACAAGTGGGAGCTCTACAACATCACCCAGGACTATTCGGAGAATAACGATCTGGCTGCCAGCAATCCGGCGAAGCTCAAGGAGATGCAGGGCATCTTCGAGCAGGAGGCGCAGAAGTATCAGGTCTATCCTCTCGACAACTCTGGCTTCGTGCGCTTGCTGAGTCCGAAACCCAGCGCCACCGCCGGCATAACGGACTTCACTTACACCGGCGTGAATCCCGGCATTCCGGTCGGCAATGCGCCCAGCATTCTGGATAAGGACTACACCATTACCGCCAATGTCACCATCCCGGATGGCGGCGCGGAGGGAGTCATCGCCACCATGGGCGGTCGTTTTGGCGGATATGCCCTGATGTTGAGCCCCAGTGCCAGTTGGTTGCTCAGCAGCAAACCGTTCAAGTATGTCGAACTGGGTTTGTTGGTTTTCGGCTTGCTTCTGATCTTCATAGGCACCGCCGGCAGATGGAGGAGACGCTTCGGCTATGCGCTGGTGCTGGTAGCGGCAATCGGACTTGTCGTATCTTTTGCGACCGACCTGTTCCACATTGGCAGAGGCCGCCCGGTGTTCGTCTACAACTTCCTCGATCTGGAGCGCTTCCGCTGGCAAGGCTTGTCGTCCCTGAGCGAAGGCAAACACACCATCGTCTTCGACTTTAAATACGACGGGCCCGGACCCGCCAAGGGGGGAACCGGAGTGTTGTCGGTGGATGGCAAGGAAGTCGCGCGCAAGACGATCCCACACACCATCCCCTTGCTTATGTCCATTGACGAGACCTTTGATATCGGACTGGATACCCGGTCGCCCGTGGACTTCAGCTACGATGTGCCGTTCGCGTTTACCGGCACGATCGATAAGTTGAATTACAAACTGGGACCCTCGCAGATGTCCGCCGAGGAACAAAAGAAGGCGGCAGATTTTGTCGCCAGAGTGACCGACTAAACCAGGCGAACGTGGCGGCGAGCGATGACCACAAGAAACTTCGTGATCGTGTCGGCGGCGATTGAGATAGCCACCGCCGTAGCGTTGATGGCCGTTCCAGAGGTCGTCGCTCGATTGTTGCTAGGGGTCGAACTTCCGGCCAGCGGCGTAGCGGTTGCACGAATCGCTGCGCTCGCACTACTGTCGCTCGGCATCGCCTGCTGGCCACGTGGAGGCAATGCCGCATCATCTGCCGTTGCCGCTCTCTTCGTCTATAACCTGCTGGCAGCCGTTTATCTCGGCTATCTCAGAGCTGGAGGAGTTTTCTTCGGCCACTTGCTATGGCCCGCCTGTGGCCTTCATGCCTGGCTGACGCTTCTGCTGGCGCGGCCTGCGTATGCGGCACTTACTGCGCGCAAGAACGGTCACCTTGAGTGACCATGGGCTTGCCAGCAAGACGATGGCGCGGTCGCAGGATCAGGCCATCCTATCCGTAGCGCCGCATCTGGAGGCCGGTTCGTGTGAGCCGGCCTCCAGAGAGACTGTCAGGCGACGGCGGATCGCGGACTCTTGCTTGAGGCTTGACTCATCGACTGACTGAGCCAGGTCTCGAAACGCGTCTTGCCCAGTTGCGCATCGTTACCAGGAATGAGCGTATTCTCGCTTACCTCTATGCCGTAGTAGCGGGCGTGCGGGTCAGCTACCACCTCACGTGGATCCTTCCAGGCGGCTAAACCTTGGCGAACGAATTCATCGAGACGGAATCGTTCCGGGCCCCCGACTTCAACCGCGCCATTCACGGGAGAGCTTATCGCGATCCCGCCTACCGCGGTGGCAACATCGTCGGCCGCCATGGGCTGAATCAGCGCAGTGGGCAGGCGTACGCTGTTGCCCGCGGTGGAGAAATCGGCGATGCCCTTCAGGAATTCGAAGAACTGGGTCGCGCGGACAATCGAGTAGGGAAGGGATGAGCTTTTGATTAAGTTTTCCTGCGCAACTTTTGCCCGGAAATAGCCGCTTTCCAGCATGCGCTCCGATCCCACGACCGACAAGGCAACGTGATGCCGCACGCCGGTCGCGGCTTCCTGGGTGAGAAGATTCCGGGTCGAGGTCTCGAAGAACTTCATCACCGCCGCATCGTCCCATGAGGGAGCGTTCGATACATCAACCACCACCGCCGCGCCTTGCAACGCCTTAGCCAGCCCCTCGCCGGTAACGGTGTTGACGCCGGAGTTCGGCGATGCCGAGATGGCATCGTGCCCCTGCTCGCGCAGTTTGGGAACGAGCTTTGATCCGATGAGACCAGTGCCGCCAATGACTACGATTTTCATGACTGTCTCCTTCATCATTTTTAAGGGTCGGGTTACATGGGATAGCAATAGACTGAGCCGGTTACTGGAGCTTTGGCCGATTCTGTGCCGGAAGGGCTACGAACAGCAGACTTGCTGCCCGAACGCTGTGAGACGAAGAGTCGCTGAAGTTCGATCCGCTGACTCCGCGCAGCCCAGCGATCATAAGTGATGATGCGACCAGCCATCGCAAGGTTGTAAACGGTATTGCCCGCACGGCTTTTGGCCAGTGAAGCGGGGTTTTGAATCTCCAGGCCCCGGCAACGAACCGGATTTCGAATAGCTGCCAGGTGAGACAGCATCGGAGAGCTTGCTTTTAAAGCCCCTCCTTTCAGGGCTATGAACCGTAATCTGAAATTAAGGTGACCCTCCGGCGAGAGAAACGTACTGTTTACCCGTCAACCCTGAGGCCGGTTAAGGAGAGTCACAATGCGAGGTCAGCAACACGGTCCGACTTCAACCTTCGACACCAGCTTGCGGACGGTAGCAATTGCCTTTTTCCTGCTGATCCTGCTCCCCACGATGATCGCGGCCGCCCCGGCAGCCCAGGCGCAGACCTTTTCCGTGCTGCACGAATTTACTAATGGGCTCGACGGGGGTGAACCCCAGGCCGGCTTGAGTATGGATCGGGCGGGAAATTTTTACGGAACCGCCAGCACGGGTGGCAACACGGCTGGGGATTGCTCAGACCGCAATCCGCACGGATGCGGAACGGTGTTCAAGTTGTCACGCCAGGGCTCAAACTGGGTCTTTACTACCCTCTACACCTTCAGCGGGCCCGACGGCGCGAATCCGCTGGCCAGGGTCATGGTTGGCCCGGATGGCAGTCTTTACGGCACGACCTCGAATGGAGGCAGCGCCGGACTGGGCGTGGTTTTCAATTTGCGCCCGCCGCTCGTTCCCTGCAAGACCACGTCCTGCCCTTGGAAAGAGACCGTGCTGTACACGTTCCAAGGATTCACCGATGGAGCCGAACCCACATTTGGTGACCTGGTCTTCGATGGAGCCGGCAACATCTACGGCACCACGCCCCACGGCGGGCAAGGCGGCAATGGCACTGTGTACAAACTCACCCAGTCCAATGGCGGCTGGACAGAGACCGTTCTTTATCGCTTCCACGGAGGCCTTCGCGACGGCGCTATCCCCTATGCCGGTCTCGCCTTCGATCAGGCCGGCAACTTATGGGGAGCGACCGCCTACGGCGGCACCTATAACGACGGCACCATTTACCAGTTGGTTTCATCGGGGGGCGGCTGGACGGAAAACATAGTCTATGACTTCCACGGCGGAGACGATGGGGCGAACCCGTATGGCGGCTTAATTGTCGATCAATTGGGCAATTTCTACGGCGCGACCTTTGGAACCAACGGCGCCCCGGTGGCGGTGTACGAGTTAAGCCCCTCCGCCGCCGGCTGGACGTTTAGCACGCTTCATACCTTTGGTCTCAATCAAGGCATCATCGGGAAGCTAACCATGGATGCCGCCGGAAACCTTTACGGGACGAACTACTACGATGTACCGGAGGTTTTCCGGCTTACGCCGTCAAATGAAGGCTGGACGCTGACGGGCTCCTGGGGCGGCGAAGGGAATAATCCCTGCGGCAATGTAGTCATCGACAGCAGCGGAAATCTCTACACCACGGCCCAAGACGGCGGTACGGATGAGGTTGGTCTGGTCTTTGAGATAACGCCCTAAGCACCCATCGCGCCGGCCTTCGAGCAGGGAAGCATGAGCCCTTGCGTAAATCCTTCCGGAGACCCACGCCGCGTCGTAGCCGATTTTCAACCGCAGTGGCTCGCCTCTGCTCCCAGGCGCCTGCTGCGACCTGCATCCGGCGCCGGTGATTCGCTAGTGTTTTCTTTCAGCCAGTGCCGCTTCGTAGGCCGCCTGAAGTTTTCGCATTGCTACCGTATGCGTCGACTTCGCCGGACGCCGGGCCTTTTTGGGGGCGCTCGACTTCCGAAGATGTGTTTCGCGAAGTTCAGCCATAAATTCTGCCCTCAGCTTCGGCCCTCCTTCAACCAGGACCTGAGCCAGACCCTTCAGCCTGGAGGCCGGCAAATGTTTTTGCCCCCATGCATTCATCTCCATCAGAAGAGGAAGCAGTTCGATGCCTCTTTCCGTAAGACTGTAAATAACTTTTTGTTTATGGCTGGCATCATGAGACTTCACAATGATCCCTTGATCGACCAGTCTTTGCAGACGATCAGCTAGAATATTCGACGCAATCCCTTCCAAAGACTTGGTCAGGAGCTCGCGAAAATGCCTTCGGTCCGTGAAAATGATGTCGCGGATGACGAGCAGACTCCACTGATCGCCAAATATCTCGACCATTCGGTTCATAACGCACGCTGATCTGTGATTCTTGCGCACTCTGGCCCTACTCCGGTTGAGGGTTGCCCGCCTCAATGATTGTACAACCGGTTGCATATGATAACTAGTTGAGTTGCGGGTTTAGGGCGTTGTTTCCGCCAGCTTCTTCCATTTCAGAGGCCGTTGCAGCCGGGGCCGGAGGCCATTAGCCTTCTCGCCGGTACTGCAATAGGAGCGCGCACAACTAGTTGTTATTTACAACTGGTTTCATAATACTAGCAGTATCTATTTTCCCATAGAGTCGTCGTTGCGAAAGTCCGGTTTCTTGTAGATGGGGGTCGGTTCTCCGCAATCGGGTCTGCGAACGAACGTGATTTCATATAACGCTTTCGTGGAATCGCACTACCCAGCGAGTAGTCCATCTCCGATTTCATTCATGCCGTAACGAAAGCTGAGATCAGGCGGCCGCTAGCGGAGTCGATGGCAGCTCACATGCCCTCGTAGACGCTATGCACTGAACATCGCACGTAAACCCTAGCCACTGCTTCTACGGGTTCCACGATGACCACTCACTTCCAATCAATATAGGAGAGGTTATGAATCGATTGCAGCTTGGGAAGGTAGTAAGTGTCGTACTTCTTGCAGGTGGCTTAGCCACCGCTCAACACATCATTTCGTTTAGTGCCCCGGGCGGAGGCACAGGCTTCGACCAAGGCACTGGTGGCTTCGACATCAATCCGCAGGGATCGGTCGTGGGGTCCTTCCATGACGACAACAACGTGTTTCACGGCTTCCAGTGCATTGCTCCCTGCAGCACCTTCAGCGAATACAACGCTCCGGGCGCCGGCACCGGCGCCAACCAGGGCACAATCACGTTCGGCAATAACCTCTTCGGAGAGACGGTGGGGTTCTATGTCGACGCCAACAACGTCGCGCACGGCTTTGCCACGGAGTATCCGTTCAGGAATTTCACCAGCTTAAACGTTCCCGGCGCCGGGACAGGCGCCAACCAGGGCACCTTCGCGGGCAATGTCAACCCCGGCGGTGAGATTGCCGGATACTGGGTCGATGCTAACAATGTGAGTCACGGCTTCGTCTCTTATCCGCCTTACCGCAATTACACCTCATTCGATCCTCCGGGCTCGGTGAACACCTACACCGCGGTGGCTACCTCTCTCAATCTGGAAGGAACGGTCGCGGGCACGTACTTTGACGCCAACGGCGTGGCCCATGGCTACCTGCGCTATGCCAACGGCAGCTTCACCGAGTTCAACGTCACCGGCGCAGGCACGGGAGCGAACCAGGGCACGGAAAGCGACAGCATCAGCGACCTGGGCGTCGTCGCGGGAAACTACATTGATTCGAACAACGTGAATCACGGCTTCGTCCGGAGCCCGTCCGGCGAGATCACCAAATTCGACGTTGCGGGCGCGGGCACCGGCGCGAACCAGGGCACGATACCGGAAGGCATCAATCTTCTGGGCCTGGTTGCTGGAATGTGGGTCGACGCGAACGGCGCAAATCACGGCTTCGTGTGGACTCCTTGGGGCGGCGTCACTAAGTTCGACGTGCCGGGAATCGGAACGGGCGCGAACCAGGGCACCGAGCCTGCGACCCCCAACGTGTTTGGGGTAATCACCGGACAGTGGGTCGACGAGAACAACGTGCATTACGGCTTCCTGCGGTATCCATAACCTCGCTCTGAGGTGAACAGCGTCAGCAGTTGACAACTGATTCTGCGACCTCGGGACGCGGGAAAACTGGATGTCCGGCTGGGAGAGGGAGGGGTGTGGTACTACAGCCTCTCCCGACCTGGCGCCGGAAGGCGTAGCTCAGAGATTCTGATGCGAGTTTAGCGACGCGGCAGGGAGGCCCAGCCTCTTCCTTTTCAGAGGGGGCCTGGACACATTCGCGAAGGAGGGTGCTCTTTATGTCCGCAGCGCGTTAGTCATAATACAACTAGTTGCTATACACAACTAGTTGCATGGTACTAACGGCCGATCTCTCCCTGAGCGTTCCTCCTCTTTCCCATAGAATCTCATTGCGAAAGTCCAGTTTCTTGTAGACATGCGGCGGCTCTCCGCAATTCGACCTGCGAATGCTTGGGATTTCGAATAACGCTCCTGTGTACGTCGCACTAACCCGCGAGTAGTCCATCCCTGATTTCATCCATGCCGAACTAAACCTGTGGCAGACGGCCTGTAGCGGAAGTTGCTGGCAGCTCAGATGCCTTCGTACGCGCCATGCACTGACCAGCACATGCTTCTGCTCGGAATCGCACATTAACGATGGGACCGCTTCGAGTAGGCACGCGGCGTAAATCGCCGCTCCTCTCGGCACGGAACCTTTGCTCGGATGAAAAGGAGAAAATATGATCGCGGTAAGACGGTTGTGGAATTTCTGGATACTGTGGGTTACGACGTTTGTTCTGGCTTGCTTCGGCAATGCATTCGCGCAAGGCAGCTATCAAGTTACCGATTTGGGCACTCCCCAGAATGACACCTATTCTATGGTCATGTCCGTCAACAATGAGAGCTGGACAGAGATCATGGCTGGGAACATTGGGGGATTGGGGGGGAATAACTTGTTCGGAACACTTGAAAACGGACGCGCAGTGCTGGGCATCTACGGATTCCTGCTCGACCTGGGCACGCTCGGAGGACCGAACACCTGGATGAACTGGGGCCAGATCAACGACTTCGGACAGATCGTAGGTTATTCCGAAACGAATGCCCCGGATCCGAACGGCGAAGACATTTGCGGCTTCGGCACACACCTTACGTGTCGTCCGTTTCTTTGGCAATTCTTCCACATGAGCGCTCTCCCGACGCTCGGCGGAAATAACGGGGAGGCGAGCGCGATCAATGAACGTGGAGAAATCGTAGGAATGGCGGAAAACGGTAACGCGGACCCCACTTGCCCGCCTAACACGACGAACAATCGGATTCAGTTGCCGACAGTGTGGCAAAACGGCAGAGCTCATGCTCTTCCTACGCTGGGTAGCGATCCAGACGGCTTCGCATTTTGGCTCAACGATCGCGGCCAAGTCGTAGGCTACTCGGAAACCTGCGGCGGTGCGACGATTCACGCAGTATCGTGGAAAAACGGTACTGCCTCCCAGCTTCCTGACCTGGGAACCGGCTCGATCGCCGAGGGCATTAACAACCAGGGCCAAATTGTTGGGACCATCGGCAGTGCTGACGGCACAACCCAATCCGGTTCTCTTTGGCAGAACGGCGCACTCACCAACCTCGGCCTGCTGCCGGGAGATTTTGGCGGCTCAGCCTTCGGCAACAACAGCCGAGGCCAAGTGGTGGGAGGCAACTGGGACTCCAACTTCTACTGGTCCCATGCCTTCATCTGGCAAAACGGCGTAATGACCGACCTCAACACGCTGTTTCCCGCCGGTTCCAACCTCTACGCGACCTTCGCTGCCAAGATCAACGAGCGCGGACAAATCGGGGGCCAGGCAGTCGTAATCACCGGGCCGGACCAGGGCGAGGTCCACGCCTTTTTGGCAACCCCCGTAGACCAACCCGTTGGTGAGTCGGTGGCGGACGTCGTGCATACGCGCCCGGGGTCCGATCTGCCGGTGAGTGGTAACCAACAGCGTTCGCCGAGATTCTTAATCGTCCACCATGCCGGCCGATAACCGGATTTGTTCCGCCGAGTAGGTGCATGGGCGACCCTAAGCCAGCGAGGTCAGCCCGACAGTTGATCTATCGTACTGGCTTCGGGCTTCGCTGTATGCGGTGCGGGTTCACTGCGAGCGGTGAAATTCGGTCCGCTCGTCACCATTAACACTCGATAGCTTTGAAAACTCGAGCCGCCGGTCCACCCCGGCGGCTCTTGTTTGATGCTCGTGTTTCGGTGTCTCGAAGTGATTCTCGTTAGCATCCTAATTTCTTGCGCTACACGGGAATAAGATCCGCAAAATTGCGCCCGCGGTCGTGCCGCAATCCCTAACTTGTTATTGCGGCTGCGGAGCATATCACAATCTACTAACCATTACTGAACATTGTGAAGCGCTCAGGCGCAGCGAAACAGGGAGCAACGACGTAGCTCCCCGGTATTCGCACGCCGCCAACCGCCAGGCTCTCTACTCAGCACGCAGGGCTTCGTTGACGTCCACATGTGCAGCTCGCGCTGCAGGAAACATGGACGCAATCACCGCGGCGACCAATAGCACGATGACCGAAGCAATCACAGGCCACGCGCTCGGCATCTGCAGCGACGGGAAATAACTGCCGGCCAGGCGCGCTAACCCGTAACCTACGATTGCGCCTGCCGCGATGCCGGACACAGCCATCACCGTACCTTCGGTGATTACACCCATCAGCAAGTGTCTGGGCTGCGCTCCCACCGCCAGCCGGATTCCAAACTCGCGCGTTCGGCCGCTAACCGAGAAGGCCAGCACGCCGGCGACGCCGACCACGGCAATCAACAATGCCAGTCCCGCCAGGCCACCGAAGACCAGCGTATTCAGCCGGTCCGGCGTCAGCACTTCGGCGCGAATGTCTTCCAGCGTGGCAGCCTTCTCCACCGGCTGTTCCGAAGACAGGCCGCGAATGATTCGCGTCAGCGGGATAATCAAGGCATGTGGGTCGGAGCGGGTATGGACGAACAGGCGGCCACCGAACAGCGGCAGCTCCTTGCTGGTATCGTCGGGAACCTGCCCAAAGGGGTGGTAGATGGTGAGTGTCGGCTCCGGCTCGACATGCTCGTCGTCCACATCGGCGACAACACCCACTACGCGGCGCGGCCCGGGACTGATGTAGATGAATTGCATTACCGGATCAGTCCACATGATGTGGCGATTGATCGGATCCTGGCCGGGGAACATGCGCTGCGCCGCGCTCTGGCTGAGGATGACGACCGGCTCACCACCGCGCTTGTCGTTGTCATTGAAGTCGCGGCCGGCAATGAGCGGCACTCCCAGCGACGCAAAGAATCCAGGCGACACCACCCTAAGCTGCGCCAGCGGGTCTTCTTCGTGATTGCCTTTTACGTGGCCCTCGCCGGTGAATTGCAGGCCTGGACCGAAGTTGCCGGCGTCACGCCAGGGGACCGAGGTACCTAATGCGACGCGGTCCACCCCTGGCAACTCGCTGATGCGCCGAATCACCTCGCGATAGAAGTTGATGATGTCGTCGGAAGTTTTTCCGTACGACATGACCGGAACGTTTACCGCCAGGACACGATGCATGTCGAAGCCGGTCCGCGTTTCCTGAAGCGTGATTAACGTCTTGATGAGAACGCTGGCGCCGGCCAGCAACATGAAGGAAGCCGCAATCTGGGTCACGGCAAAGATCCGCAGCCGGCGGCTGGTGCCGCTGCTGATGCGGACGCTGTTACTGCTGCTGGCCAGGCCAATTCCTCCCGACGACTCCACCGAGGGAAGACGCGGCACAAATGCCAGCAGTACCGCGGAGATCACAGCCAGCGCCGCTCCCACCCATAGCACGGTTGTATCGAGTTTCAAATCCAAAGCTCGCACAGAAAAACGCGAGGCATACCGCGCCAGCACGGCCACCATCGGCTGCGCGCTCAGAACGCCCAGCACCGCACCCGCAACCGACAGCAGCAGGCTTTCCGCCAGTAGGGTTCGCCGCAATGCGGCGGTGCTCGCCCCCAGCGCGGCGCGAATCGCCAGCTCGCCCTCGCGGCGCACCGAGCGGGCCAGAATCAGGTTGGCGACATTCGAACACGCAATGATAAAGATGAGACCCGATGCAGCCAGCAGTACCCAGAGAATCGTCTTTGCGCCTGACGTGATCTGGTCGCGCAGCATCACGGCATCGATCTGGTAGTGTGCGCTCGCCGGGTAGGCTTCGGGATGCGCGCGCACCATCGCCGCATAATCCGTGCGCAGCTCGGCGCGGGCTTGAGCGAGTGTGGCGCCGGGCGCCAGGCGGCCGAACAGCTCGGTCATGCGGTGCACGCGCCCCGTGACCATGGTGGCCGAAAGATGATGCGGACTGGTCACCACATTGACCAGGATCTCGGTCTGCGACGGATACTGCACCGATGGCTCCAGCACGCCGACGACGGTGGCCGAACGCGGATCAAGCCGTATGGTCTTGCCAATCACGGTCGGATCGCCTTTCAGCGAGTCCTTCCAGAAACGATAGGTCAGCACGCAGGCGCCAGCAGCATTGGGACCATCGTCGTGCTGATCGAGCAGCCTGCCCAGCACCGGGCGCAGTCCCATCACCTTGAAATAGGATCCGTCAACGACTCCGGCGCGCACCTCGCGCGGCTCGCCCAGCCCTATCATGGTGAAGCCGATGGTGGAGAACTCGCCAAACGAGCCGACCGACTTCACGCTTGCTTTCAGGTCCTGTACCTCGGGCACGGAAAAGGCTGCGTCTTCGTCACCGTATCCCGGCGCGTCCTGCCGAATGTAGATCAGCCGGTCTTCACCGCGGTTGACCAGCGGCCTCAGCAGAACGCCGCGCACCAGGCTGAAGATGGCGGCATTAGCGCCAATGCCCAGCGCTAGAGTAAGGATCACCGTGATCGAGAGGCCTTTGCTGCGCCACAACGACCGCAGTGCGACCTTAAGGTCCTGAAGAATTAAATCCGCTCTGAACTTCATGGTGCGTTCTCCGGGATGCGACCTAAATGTTGGCTAGGGCCGAATCCGGTCCTTGGTTCTCGTGGGGCATTTGAAATTTACCGGCTCCCCATGTCGGGCGGAGCACGCCTTCAGGCGTCCATTCTCGTCCATAATTTAGGAAGTTGTCATCCCGAGCGGAACAGCGAAGCTTTGGAGTCGAGGGATCTGCGGTTTCTCCGCTTCGGCTTCACCGCAGGCAAACCGCAGGTCCCTCGACTCCGCTTCGCTCCGCTCGGGATGACAATTTCATAAATCATCACCTGTATGCACGCCTGAAGGTTTGCTCCGCCCATGGCGATCAACAGCAATCAAATCGACCCGTTTGCCAGGCCGACTTCAGCGTGCCGTTTTCTGCCTTCGCCGCTGCTCGCTTGCCTTCATGATTTCGCTCATGTCCCCCACCGGCCGGATCTCGAACGTGTTGCCATACTGTATCGCCGGATGCTGCGACATCAACTGCACCGCATGATTCATGTCCCGCGCCTCCAGGATCAGAATGCCGCCGAGTTGTTCCTTGGTTTCCGCATAGGGACCATCGGTGGTTGCGACTTTGCCGTTCTTCCAATACAGGGTAAGGGCGGTTTCCCGCGGCTGAAGCGCTTCTCCACCAGCCCAGTTTCCGTTGGCGCGAAGATGGTCGTCATAGTCAAAGCACCTGTCGAACATAGCGTTGCGCTCGGCGTCTGGTAGGCCGTCGAATCTGTCTTTGTCGTAGTATCCAAAACAGATGTATTTCATTGTTCTTCTCCGATTGGTAGAGCCAGCAACACAGCTTCGCGCGCTGGATCGTTCATCTTATAGTCGTTCGGGATAGAGAAAATCGACAGCATGAGACGAACTATTTTTTTCTTTCGTCGGGTGGTTCGAAACGATCAGGCGCGCTATCAAAACCCTTGAGAGGAGAGAACGACATTGACGTTTCTCTGCCTGACCCGCCGGAAGCCTTACGGCTTGCTCGCGGCCGCCGGCTTGACTAAGCGGTTTCGGCAACGGGCCACGCGGCATCTCTCAAGGAGAATCAACATGAACAGTCTTGACTCTATGTTACGACGTAACAAAGACTTTGCCGCTCAGCAGTCTGCTGGAGGGGCGCTGATGCCCTCGCTTGCGCGGGCGCTGCCGAATGTGAAGGCAATCATCATCGGTTGCGCTGATATGCGGGTGGACCCGGTTCACGTACTTGGAATTAAACCTGGGGAGGCTGTCGTGATCCGCAACATCGGCGGTCGAATCACACCTGGGTTGCTGGAGCAGTTGGGTCTACTAGGGCGAATCGGCGAAGTTGCCAGGGGGATTCCTGGAGGCGGTGGCGAGTTTCATATCGTCGTACTCCAACACACTGATTGCGGCATCACTCGGCTCGCCGGCGATCCCGCCATGCTGACGCACTATTTTCAAATACAGGAAGCGGAACTCAAGGCGAAAGCGGTCACCGACCCCCAGGCTGCGGTTGCCGCCGACGTTGCTTTGCTCCGGGCGATTCCCGCATTGCCGGGAGAGTGGCTTGTCTCCGGCCTCGTGTATGACGTGGCGACCGGTCTTGTTGAAATCGTCGTACCACCCGCCCCCCTTCGTTCTGAGCGGGCAGCCTAGTGCCTTCTCTTTCCGAATCTGGGTAAGCTCGGCTGCTTGCGGAGGTCACTTCAGGGGCATTCCGGGGTGCCCCACTCATTCGGGGGTTTCGAATAAGCGGGTTCCGCGAGTCACAGCCTTCGGGCACCATCGGACAAAAAGCGCGACGAAGAATTTATCGGAGTGCCCCATCACTCCATTCCAAAGTACCGGTTGGACGTTGTGGTCAGGAACGCGCATTCCTGTGTCCCACCCCAACCGAGCCTTAACCGTAGACGACATCGGTGCTCTGTCCGACCTCGATAATGTAGCCGTCAGGATCGCGGATGTAGCAGCGGATCTCGCCGTACTTGGGGATCGGCTCGGTGAGGAACTCGGCTCCTCGACTTTTCCATAGCTTGTAGCACGCTTGAATATCGGCCACGCGGAGATTCAAGAAGCTGTTGATGTGATTCGGGTCGGGGACGCTCAGCGTCACCGTCGGCTTGTCGGGGGTCGGCCCGCCCCCAACGTTCAGAATCATCCAGATATTCGCAAACAGAAGGTACGCAGGCGCGTTGCCGTCACCCAGCGTCAGAATGCGAGCGCCGAAGACCTTTTCGTAGTAGCGAGCCGATCGCTCGATGTCGGCCACAGTGAGAAACTGCGCGATGCTGATTCCTTCCTTCGGGGGCATCTCATAACTCTTCTGGTCGATTTGTACGCTGTTCATTGCTGGCTCCTTCGATACAGTGCTGGTCACCAATTAAGCCAGAACCGAGCCGCCGAATCTATTGGACGAACGTATCGGTCGATAGGGAAGTGTCGGGTGAAGATTATTTCTGTACCGTAAACTGCGGAGTGGGTGATCGATGGGTCAAGAACAAAGTCAAAACACCCACTCAAGCAAAACAGGCTTGAGTGGGGCACCCACGAGTTGCGTAGGTTGGGCGAAGACCTCGCCTCACTCCCCCGCGTCCCCGTACGAGCTGGTGCGCAAAGGGCCATTCGGCTTGTAGGTACTGATGATGACGCCCGAGCCCACAGCTTTTGTACTGACCAGCGCGAGTTCGCGTGGCGGAGTTCCTTCCGAGAAGATACGTTTGCCTTTGCCTAGCAGAACCGGGAAGACCAGCAGCAGGACCTCATCGGCAAGTTCGTGTTCGAGGAGTACCGGTGTGAGCTCCGAGCTGCCCCAGACGATCAGCTGCGGCCCGTCTTTCTGCTTGATGCGGCGAATGCCTTCGACAAGGTCCGCGCCAAGGCCCTCGGCCGGCCCCCATGCCAGGCTGTCCGGCCGGTGGGTGGCGACGTATTTTGTCGCTGCGTTCAAGCTGTCCGACATTGGGCTCTTCGGAACCTTCGGCCAGAAGCCGCTGAAGATGTCGTAAGTTCGCCGGCCCAGCAGCAGATCGAAACGCTCGCCTTGAGCCTCGACGATGGCCGCTCCCCCATCAGGGTCGGAATGCGGCCCCGCCCATCCGCCGTAGGGATAGTCGCCATCTTCGCCTGGGCCGCCGGGCGCCTGAATCACGCCGTCGAGCGTAATGTGCTCGATGATCTTGATCGTTCGCATACAGTCTCCCTTCACACTCTAGATGCGCCACACACAAAAAGGAAAGCGGGCACCCTACAGCCTGCCCCGAGCGCAGTCGAGGTGTTCGCACGTCGGTTGGGCTAACGTGGTGAGATGATTCGTCGCACAAATCCAGGTTAACGTCCAAAAGAAGGACGTGAACCTGGGGCACCAAGCACGAATGTCACGGCTTCCGATAACGAAGCGCAACACATCCGGATTGAAAAGCCTTTGAGTCAACCAGCTTCAATTGCAATTTCTCCGGCAAGTTGACACCTTCCAGCAACCGTCGTCCGTGGCCTGCAATGACCGGCGCAACGACGAAACGAAATTCGTCGACCAGGCCAAGCTCGATCAGTTGCGAAGGAATATCTACCCCGCCGACTAAAATATTCTTGCCTGGTTCTTGTTTCAGTTTAAGGATTTCGTCGCGAAGGTTCGCATGAACAAAACGCGTGTTCCCGGAGGCGGCGCTGTCCAAGGTTCGTGAGAAAACCAGTTTGTCGGTGGAGACGAAGGCTCGAGCGAATTCCTTGTCCGCTTTGGACGCGGACGGGTCCTGGGCGACCTCCGGCCAATAAGGCACCATCAATTGCCAGGTCTTGCGACCGAAGACCTGCAGGTCAGCCTCTCGCGTGAGGCCGGTGAAATATTCAAGTATTTCGTCGTCAGGATTTACTGCGGTGTGGTCGAAGCAGCCATCCAGGCTGACGTTGATAGCGAAGATTACGTTTCTCATTCGATTGTCCTGCCTTTATTGCCAGTGCGTGCAAGAAGCAACAGCCTCGCGCACTGCATCGTTCATCCTATAGCCGTCGCTCGCACGTTCCCAGGGTAACGTCCGAAAGAAGGACGCGAACCTGGGGCACCATGCTATTTCGTTGCTTGCTCCGGAGCCGGGAAGAAGAGAAGCTCGCGCACCTCACCTGCCGCATCGCAGGAGATGGCGCCCTTGCGCGCCCACTCCAGCGCCTCGTCCATATTGGCCGCTTCCAGTATCCAGAAACCGCCCATGTGCTCCTTGGTCTCGGTGTACGGCCCGTCGGTGACCAGCACCTTGCCGTCGGCCTGCTTCCGCACCGTCTTGGCCTTGGCCGGCGGGGCAATGCCGCAGGCGAACTTCCGCACGCCGGCAGCAATCATTTCGCGGTTCAGCGCGTGGATCTCTTCCATCATTGCCTCGGTTACCTTGGAGGGGTCGAAGTCGTCGGGGATGTAGTTACAAACTAAATACTGTGGCATGCATACTCCTTTGTGCTTCGAGCCAGCAGCACAGCCTTGCCCGCTCGCTCGTTCATTTTATAGTCGTCGCCCACGGAGAAATTCGACAGCCGAGGCGAAGTATTTTGCTCAGTTTGTGGCTGCCCAACAGGGCGCCGGGTTTTTACATGCTCGGTGCCGGCGTTCCATCGGACCATTTGTCTACTCCTATCAGGAAGACGGACAGCGGTGGGAAAGATTTGAGTTCTGGATAGGATTGCGCAGAGCCGTACCAGTAATTGACCGAGAAGACGGGAGAGTTTGTGAGATTTGCGCCCCAGGCTGCACCGTCTTTCGCTGCTTCGTAGAACATCAGGTGGGGACCGTTGTGGCCACCGTTATCGGTGAGATATGAGCCCTTCGACATCATGTAGGAGAAAGTCCCCGGCTCGAGGGAGGGTAATTCTTTTTTGTCGATGGCGGCTTTGATTGCGGCGATGACTTCTTGTTTGGAGTGGCCCGCCAGAAGTAATTCGGTGCGCTTGTAGGCGTACGGAAGGATTGAGCGGGCAGCGGGTGGATTAAGGCAATCTGCGGCGCGAACTTTTGGATTCCAAAATTCGGGATTATCGAACATGGCCAACCAGGCGCGTCCGACCCAGCAGACCCAGCCGTTTTTCCCTTCGACGGCGGTTTCGTAGCCGTGGCGGGTCAGCACGAGAACTGAGGCGTCGTGGGAAATGGCGTCTGGCGCGGCGCTGCGGGCGAGGGCGATTTCCGCGTCGCGATTCATTAGATATTGTTCGATCGGGGCCATCGCTGGATACGCTTCTTTGGACTCTTGTGCTGCAGCCGGCCGGGTCGCAGTCAGCGCGACGACGA
The DNA here is from genome assembly GCA_963819055.1 of uncultured Acidobacteriaceae bacterium. Lineage (GTDB taxonomy): Bacteria > Acidobacteriota > Terriglobia > Terriglobales > Acidobacteriaceae > Bog-257. The sequence continues at coordinate 109,969 of CAWFUT010000037.1, forward strand.
GTACCAATGCGCCCAGGAGAATACCGTGTACTTGATTTCGGATCATCGCTCTCCTCCATACTTTTTTCGCGAGCCAGCAGCACAGCCTGGCGCGCTCGCTCGTTCACGCCATAGTCGTCGCGCGCGGAGAAAATCGACATCCGATGCAAACTATTTTGCGAGGGCGCACCACTCATTCGTGTGCTTCGAAGGAGCGGCTCGTCGAGTCACAGGTCTCCGGTACGGTGAAGCGAGGTCTGGTGGAGAAACCCGATGAGTGGAGATGGCGCAGCTTCCGGACGTATGGTTCCGGCGAAGAGGCCTTCGTGAAGGGAAATTGTCAGGAATGGCCGTTGAGGATAAAGTATTCCGCCCCCACCCATTCATTCGAAACCCGCGAATGAGTGGGGCACCCGGTGAAAGAAAGCGCGAAGGCTTTTTACTACAGGCTCATCTCAGCAGCGACGTCGTCGCCGAACTTCTTTTGGATCTCCTTCTGGGTCTCGGGATCGAAGTCAGTTAAGTCAAAAAAACGGCGGACTTCGACCATTTCGTCATCCTTTCCGGGTATGCGCGCGGCCCATTCCAGCGCTTCCTCGCGCGACTTCACCTGGATGATCCAGTAGCCGCCGACTACTTCCTTCGCTTCGGTAAACGGGCCGTCGGTAACGGTCGATTTTCCGCCTTTGAAGGTGACGCGCGCGCTCATCGTCGCGGGCGGGGTCAGCCCGTCGAGCGCCAGCAGCACGCCGGCCTTCCCTAGTTCCTCGTTGTATTTCGCCATCGCCTCCATGTCTTTGAAGTCGGGTACGGTACCGGGTTTTGCATTTTGATAACTTTTTGGAAACATGATCATCATGAAGCGCATTGTTTTCTCCTTAAGTGCTGCAGGCCGTTGCCGGCTTTCACCATATAGTCGAACAGCTGCATTGAATTCGACAGGTCGTCCAGATTTTATTTCAGCTGCCGAATCCGCTCTTGCAGGAATTGCCGCTCTGGTTCCTGTTGAGTCAGCGCCAGAGCTTTCTCATAAGCCGACCGGGCTTCAGCTCTCCTGCCGAGCCTGCGGTACATGTCGGCGCGGGCGGAATGCGCCAGGTAGTAATTTGCCAATTCGCCATGCTCCAACACCGCGTCGATCTGTTTCAGACCGGCCTCTGGACCATCGCACATGGCAATGGCCACGGCACGATTCAGATGTACAACCGGCGAAGGCTGAATTCGCAGCAATTGGTTGTAAAGCGCAACAATCTGCCGCCAGTCGGTCGCAGCCACCGATTCCGCCTCAGCATGAACGGCCGCAATCGCAGCCTGCACTGTGTAAGAGCCGAAGCGGCGGGACTGCAGGGCTTTCTCCACCAGGGCCACTCCCTCCGCGATCTGCTCCCGGTTCCAGAGCGAGCGATCCTGGTGCTCCAGCAAAATCAGCTCTCCGGTGGGAGAGGTTCTGGCGGCGCGACGAGATTCCTGCAGCAACATCAGGGAAAGCAGCCCAATGACTTCCGGCTCCGGCTGGAGCTCGCTCAGCAATCGGCCCAACCGAATCGCCTCGCCGGTCAGCTCGGCCCGCGTGACCTCTGCTCCGGCCGCCGCCGAGTAACCCTCGTTAAAGACGAGATAGATGACCTGAAGCACCGCGTCCAGCCGCTCCGGCAATTCCTCGGGCGTAGGCACCTCGTAGGGAATCGGTGTTTCGCGAATCTTTGTCTTCGCGCGCACGATACGCTGCGCCAGTGTCGCCGGCGTAACCAGAAATGACCGCGCAATCTCCTCCGTGGTCAGTCCGCAGACTTCGCGCAGAGTGAGCGCAACCTGTCCTTCGGGAGGCAGAGCGGGATGGCAACAGGTGAAGATCAGACGGAGACGATCATCTTCGATCTCTTTTTCATCATAGGGAACGTCGGGAGCGTGGTTGACGCGCGCTTCCATGTGAGCAACCAGATCTTTCTGTGCTCCATCGAAGCGCGCGCGCCGGCGCATGACGTCAATGGCCTTGAAGCGTGCGGTCGAAATCAGCCAGGGGCGCGGACTGTCCGGAATGCCGGTTTGGGGCCAGGACTCCAGAGCGGCGGCGAAGGCCTCATGCATGGCCTCTTCGGCCAGATCCAGATCTCCCAGAAGGCGCACCAGCGTCGCCAGTACCCGGCCCGATTCCGACCGGTAAAGCGTTTCAAGGGTTCGGCTGATGTGTTCGGGCACAGGCGGCGGCATCTATGCCAAACTAGCAAACGGAGCGGCCCGAAACAACTGGACTCGGTCTTGTTCCGAATGTGCGAGTCAAGCGATCCGCCACGCCTCGGGCGGCTTTCGCGTGCTCGTGAAAAAGCTATTTATCGTGCGATACGGAAGCAAGATCCACGAAATTGCGCTCGCGATCATATCGCAATGCTTAACTGTTATTGCGTGATTTCGAATACCGAACCTTGGCCGTAATCCCCGCCATCGGGATCGGTGCCATAGACTATCCCGTTGCTGTCCACGATGACGCCGCTGGTCATTCCGATGTCGCCGCCGCCGCTCAATTGAGTAAAAGTCCAATTGCCTTCGGACGGCGTGAGCTTGAAGACGTATCCCAACCAGACTGTGCCGTACAAGTTTCCGGCGTCGTCGATGGCAGGCTTGGAATACGATCCGTTACCGGCCATGTAGGGCAGCGAAGCCAGCAGCCCACCGCCGCCGGGTCCCACCTCATAAACTGTGCCCGCGCCGTACTGGCCGCCTTGCGGGGTGGTGCCATAGAGGATGCCGGAGCTGTCCATGAGGAGTCCTGATTCCGGAGCAGCGCCAAGACTGTCGTCATCGGGGAAGGCGAGGAGTGTCCTCTGCGTCCAACCCGAACCCGACGGCGTTAACTCAAACACCACGCCCCTGGAGTAATATCCGCCTGCAGCGGCCGTGCCGTAGAGATTGCCGGAAGCATCGATAGTTACGCCGCCGTTGGGGTTCCCCCCGTCATTGCCTCCCTGAAACGAGTAGATCACGCTGTAGCTCCAGCTTGCGCCGGAGCGGGTAAGCTTGAACACCACACCGCAGGTTTCATAGCAGCCTCTTATACCGCCATTCACCGTGGTGCCGTAGACGTTCCCCTGCTGATCGAACGCCAGGTCGGCATAGCCCGGGTCCCACCCATCGCTGCCGCCCTGGAAGGAATACAGGACCGTCTCCGTCCACGGACAATTCCCCGAGCGGCAGAATCCCGGCGGCTGTAAACGGAACACTATGCCGTAACCGTTGCCGCCGAAAGACGTAGTTCCATACAGGGCGCCGTCCGGACCAATCAGCACCCGCGCCTCAGAACCGTCGCCATCGTAAGCGTCGAAGCGGTAAAGCGTCGTGAGGACCCATCCTGTGTCCGTATGCGTCAGCTTATACACGGTGCCGTAACTAGGTGCTTCACTCAGTCCGCCGTAGGTAGTGCCGTAGAAATTGCCGGCGGCGTCCCTCGTCAGTCCCGCCACAGGGCCGCGTCCGTCCAACCCGTTGAAGCTATGAATTACCGTCCAGGTCTGCGCGCTGGCAGGCAATTCGACGCACAGCAGCAATGCGGCAATCGCAACCCCACATAGCAAACTGCTAACAATGGTGGCTGTTTTCTTCGGACTCATGATCGCCTCCGAATGACCGGACTTTGCGGTTGCGGAGCATATCACAATCCACTAACCAATACTCAACATTGTGAAGTGCTCAGGCGCAGATTGCTGACATGCGGTGAATCTAAGTAATTGCTGTTGCGCCAGTGGCAGTCGGTGGCGCGCAGCGCTGGTTTGGTGCCGGACCATGCCGGAAATCTTTACGGCGCGACGAATACTGGTGGTTGCGGGGCGGAGGTACGGTTTTCGAGCTGCCGCCCATGGGACTGGACTGGAACCTGGCCGTGCCCCAGGGCTTCGAGTCTCCTGCCAAGCCGTTCGCTAACCTCGCAATGGACGCCGGCGGAAATCTGTTATCTCTTGAGCTTTACTTCTTGGGCCGCGACTCCGGTGGCACAAGCCCTGCGAGGCGGTAGTACACAACGAGCTGGCCGTAGTGTTCACCGCTATGTTCGATGAGGCCGTATGCTATGTCGAGAACGCGCGCTTTCTGATCACCGTATACGACCGTCTGCATCAGGCCTTTCTCGCCCTTTGACTGAATGGCAGCGGCGCCGTCGGCAACGGATTTCTTTACGAATGCGACGATGTCGGCCTTGGTTTTGTACTGGTCGCGCTTCGGATCTTCTGCCGCGGGAGGCTTCTGCCCCATCACAGGATTGGTGAAGTAATACATTGAACCCGCAGCATGCAGCAATTGCTCTGCGAAGCTGCGCTGCGCGGGTGTCGGCTTGAAGTCATATTTGTCCTCGGGAAAGTCTTCGGCCATCGCCGTCAGCTTGCGGCCAATCTCATTCCAGGAATCGAGCACGACTTTCAATTCCGGATCGGCAGGTTTGACGGCTGCATCTTTCTTCATCGCGTCCTGGGCAGGGGCGGGAAATGCGAATGCCAGCAGGACGATAGCGAGAAACGGTATTCTTTTCATTTCTTTCTCCACGCTTAAGTTTCGCGAATCACAGCTTCAGCTTCTTATTTCGCCTGCGTCAGCCCCGCAACAACCGCGGCAAGTTTATCGAGTGTCTCGTTCCAGCCCTCTAGTTGACCGCTATTTTTCGCGCTCGCCATGGGTTCATTTCCAATGAAGGTGAGTTTCGTCTGGCCGTTTCCGAGATCCTCAAAGATGGTCACGTCGTACGCACCGTCGATATCCTCCTGTTCTATCCCTAATTGCTCAGGGTCGATCTTGTTTCCCTCCGCGTCGGAAAAATACATCAAGGAAACAATCTTCTCGTGCAGAACAATCTCGTGGTATTCCACCGCATTCCAGCCCTCCTGCCCATCCGGCGCCTTCATGCAGCAGAGAAGTTTTCCTCCAACGCGGAAATCCATCTTGCAAACAGGCGCTGTAAAGCCCTTCGGTCCCCACCACTGCATTATGTACTTCGGGTCTGTCCATGCCTTCCAGACCAACTCGCGTGGCGCATCAAAAATTCTTGTGATCACCATCCGCTCAATCTCGTTAGCCGTGCTTTTTGTCATCTCTGACCTCCTCTTTCTTCATTTGATTCACAACCACTTCCAGCCTGTCGAAGCTCTCTTCCCAGAATCGGCGATAGCTAATCGCCCAGTCGCTGACTGTCTTAATCGCCTCCGGCCTAAGCGTGCACACACTCTCTCGTCCACGCTTCGTCTTGATTACAATCCGCGCCCGCACCAGGTAGGCGATATGTTTTGAAATCATCTGCTGCGAGAGTGCAAAGGGCTCGGTCAATCCATGCACAGAGGCAGGCCCATGCGAGAGTCGTTGGATCATTGCTCGCCGGGTTGGATCAGACAAAGCCGCAAATGTTGTACCTAATTTATCCACAACCATATGGTAGTGGATTTTCCCGGCCGATGTCAAACGTGAATTTTGCGATTCGTGATTTCCGTCCCGAGTCTCTTAACCCTGACATCTGCGGTGCAAAGGGTGGAAACCTTGCTGATTGGACCCAAATGGACCCAAGTTCCAGCCGCACCAGAAACGACGGGTGCTCCAACTCTATGACGTTTTTGGGATTAGATGGTCGGGGAGAGAGGATTTGAACCTCCGACCCCCTGGTCCCGAACCAGATTCCAGTCCTTGGTGAAATTTGTGGAAACGCAGTGATTCTATGTGATTGCTGTTGCGTTAGTTGCAGGCACCTTGTTGAATTCTATTGAAACGTGGTGAAGCTTGGAGGCGCGACCGCTACAAAATCGACTACAGTAACACAGGCGAATAATCGGCGAAAGACGTCGGATCGTTTCGTGAGAAGCAATATTGCATTCGATCTCGCTTGCAAGAACGGGCTGATCATCCCATTTGCCACGTAGTGAGGAAACACGCGCGGGGCGCTGCATCGACGCAGCTATCGGGGGTTGACAAAGGCAATGGCAGCAAACAAAGCGTGCTGGGCTACCGTCAATTTTTAAACCGTTGCGGCCAAGTACACAGCCGTGTCCTGCACCACCCAGGCACCGTTGATAAATGCATACACGGTTACGTAAAGCACCTCTCCATTGGTAGGCAGATTATGAACCGCGGTCTGCACTCCATCCGGATAGCTCCCGGTTGCAATGTCGATGTCGTGTCCGCCAGGAGTCGAACCCACCCATAATTTGTACGCCGTGGCACCCGGCGCCGCCGTCCATGTAAATGTCACGGAAGCACCTGATAGCGTCGACCCTTTCGACGGCGAGGTGATTTGGCTGATGTTCAGATTAGCTGCGGTGTAGTAGTACTGATTGTTGGCCCACTGCCCGTTGATCTGCGTCAAGAGCGTGACGTAGACCTTGCTGCCATCCGTGGGTAGCGTGTTGATGGTCTGTGAAAGAGTCGTAGTCGGCAGACTACCCGAATCGTGATAGTTGTTCCCGCCCTGAGTGCTGCCGGCCTCAATCCGGTAGGCCGTTGCGTTGTTGCTGCCGATCCAGCGGAAATTGTATGAGCCGCCAGGCAAGGTCTGGCCAAGGCCCGGGAAAGACATCCTCGCCAACTGCCCGACTTCGGTGGAAACATAGTAGGCGCCGTTCGAATTGCTGACGATAATGTGAGTGCTGCCGAGCGCGACGGCCGTTACTATGCCATTCGCGTCGACGGTTGCGATCTGCGGATTCTCCGACGAATAGCTCATCTGGACGGAATGCGTTATGTCAGCCTGCGATCCGTCCGCAAGTGTCCCCATGACGTGGAGCGGAATGGTGTGTGCCGCCGCAGAAAATCGCAGAACAGATGGGTGCGTCCCGCTTATGCTCGCTGGACCCTGAGCATCTACCTGAAGGGAAATTGGCGGCGAAGCTACTAATCCATTCGACGTCGTTCCGATCGCGTGCACACTGTACGCGCCGATAGTGGCGTTTGACGGAATGGTCAGTTGAAATTGTAGCGTCTGTCCATTAGTTGTTTGTGAGAACCCAAGCGGGTTCTGTCCAGCGATAGCAATGTTAGATACCGACGGGTCGGCATTCACCGAAACGGTGACCACCTGGTTGGGATAGACGACCGTGCCACTCGCGGGAGACGTAATCTGCAACAAATTCTGGGCAAAGCACGGGACAATCGCCAAAACGAAAACCGTGGTCAGGACTTTACTGATCATGACAATTCTCCTTGCAATCCACGTGTTGCTAGCCTAACGATCGATGATTCCTACGGATGACCTATTTGCGGCGGACTCTCTTGATGTGGTTTGCGACGACGCCGTACGACCAGGCCTATTGTTCCCGAGGTTATCGCCAAATAGTAGGCCCAGAGCGCGACCCAGCCGAACCTGCCGTAAATCACAGGGTCGAAATTGTTGACATTGTCAACCGTTCCGAAAGTCCATCGTTGCATGATAAAAATCGGTGGGGCGAGCAGGAACGCCATCCACCTCCGAATCGGCGAGTATGCAAGGCAGTCCGTTCCACCATTGTGGCAGTAGCTCAAAAAATAGAGAAGCAAAGCGGCCCAACCGAGAATTGCTGACGCAGCCGAAGAAAGCAATAACTCCAATACTGCAAGATTGAGACCCGTCTTCAGGGCGTCCCCAGTCAGGAGGAGGCTGATTTCCAAGCATAGCGCGGCCAAGAACGCTGATTGCGGCCAAGTAAAGCTGAGTAGCCAGCGCGACGCGCAGAGCAGCAATACGAAGCCCAGCCATCGTACCAACTCTTTCATGGCTCGCTCATTCCAGACAGGCATGGACGGCTCGTTACGACTTTGCTCGTCATTCAGCACCCTGCTTGCGGCTAGTGGGCCTCGCTTGTTTAAAAATGGCACCCGTTCGAAGGCTGAAAATCGCAGCCAGTCGACGGCTCATTGAGCAAATTGATTACTTGTGTCGGAACCCCACTGTCGGGATCCAACTCCGTGGGTCCAATGAAGTTCAAACCTTCCATTCCCTCCGAGTGAATAACTCCCGGGAGCGTAGGCGTATTAGGTCCAGGAGTGCCGTTGTTCAGTTGGCTGTTTAGTGGCACAACAGCATCGCTGGACTGCCCTCCAAAGACTGTAGGCCACAAGAAAGAAGTCAGATCGATCGCTAAAGGATCGCCAGCAAGCGCGCCGCACGTATAGCCTAGATAGCTAGCCATACAGTTTTCACAATTCAAGCCGTTCAAGTTGTCTATATTTTCGGTTGCGCTGACCAGCGCCATAGCGAAGGGGAGCGGCCCGGCTTGATAAGCACTCCAAAGGATTTGCAGAGCGGGGCTAAGCGATCCATTTGGCGGAGGCACACCATTGCCCTGAAGGTCTCCGACACCGCCATTGATCGGAGGGCCCACGCTCTGAGTTACCGTAGTGAATGAGCTGTTACCGACTATCGCCAGTGTCTGCCGCACGCATGAATTGGCGGGATCCAAAAGATCGGTTGCCAGCTGACTGCCGAGATGCGGCGTGCCAATCGTGATCAGCTTGTCGACAGGACCATGTCCGTACGTATCGTCGCTTGCGAACCACGATTGAAGCGCGTCCGTACGTACAACGTCCCCACCCATACTATGAGCGACAACGTCGGCCGTGACGGCCGCTGCGCTATTCTGGAGTCTAAAGTCGTGAGTCTGAGCGCGAATTTGTTCGTCAACCGATATTGCGTTGTAAGTGAATCCCAAGGCGCTGCCGGGGATGTCGGGGCAATAGGGTGGGCAGAGGGGATAGGGCGGATTTGTGGCTAAAACTCCCTGAAGCAGCGGTTGATAATAATCAATCGGCGTTTCAGTGATGCCGTTTATTGGCAGATAAAAATTCTTCCAATCTGCTCCCGAACTCCATAACCCATGCACAAGTACAATCGGAGGCCGAACAACGGAAGCATTCGCCGTCAGAATATAGTTCGGATCGTCATCCGACTGGATCTTCAGAGAGATTGCCCGGGACGAGGAATCGTAATCGCCAGAGCCACGAGCATAATTGACCGGAGAGAGATAGACCACGAATGCCATCGGGCCATTTGAAGTTGTATTGACGGCGGTAACATCTACGTTGCAGTCCGCTGACCCGGGACTGTCTCCAAGCAGAACTACCCCGCCATCATTCATCACGCCGCTTTGGCCGCTGCAAGGGTTCCCATTTTCGTCCTGCACCGTCACATTTAGAGTTTCTCCGACCGTATTCGCCGGAATCCGCACCACCGCTTGCGTTACTCCGTCGGCTGAAACATTCGAGACCACGACCCCGCCGCGAGCCATCTGATCCGTACAAGTGCCGCAGACCTGCGGCCCGTTCAGATACCCGGAACCCACCGGATCGAGCCATACCGGGTCAATCGGCGTGAACTGCAGGTCATCGATCGCGTATTCGATCGGGTCTCCGTAGTTGTTTCGGTTGGGAATGAGAATGTTTACATGGCGAATGCCGGTGTCGGGAAGTGAGATGGCGGCGGACCCATTGTCAGCTAATGTAATCTGCTGGCTCCCACCTTGGTCATCGCAAACGATGTATGTCACAGGAGGTCCGTCGTAACGGTTCAACAGGATTGCGCTGAAATTCGACACCTTCTGACTGAAGTCGATAAATCCTGGATTGGAACAGTCATCACCGGGATCCAGCGGAACGGGAAGCTGGGGTATAGAGCTATTGAACCCCAGGACGTTGGTCCAATCGTCGGACCACAGCCCTTCGTTGTGCACGAGCGCGCCGCTTCCGAATGTAGCCGATCCAACACTGAATGGTGGCAGGCCCCATGGAGAGAACACACCACTTTGGGAAATGCTCGGCGCGGAAAATTGCTCAAAGTTGATCAGCACCGGCGGCTGTTGACCCTGCCCGAAAGCTAACAGCGGCGAAAAG
>CAWFUT010000038.1:0-135852 GCA_963819055.1 uncultured Acidobacteriaceae bacterium
GATCTTGGCGCGTTCGGCTGCATCGCGCAGCCGTTGGAGAGCCATCTCATTGCCTTTGGCACGCAGGTCAAGGCCCTCGGCTTTCTTGAACTCGTGAACGAGCCAGTCCACCATGTGCTGGTCGATGTTGTCGCCGCCCAGGTGCGTGTCGCCATTGGTCGCCTTTACCTCAATGAGGCCATCGCCGACCTCAAGGATCGAGATGTCGAAGGTGCCGCCACCGAAATCATAGACGGCGATGGTTTCGTCCTTTTTCTTGTCGAGGCCGGTAGGCCAGCGCGGCCGCGGTGGGCTCGTTGATGATTCGCTTAAGGTCCAGTCCGGCGATCTTGCCTGCGTCTTTGGTCGCTTGGCGCTGCGCGTCGTTAAAATAGGCCGGGACGGTAATGACTGCGTCAGTGACCTTCTCGCCCAGGTAATCCTCAGCCGACTTCTTGAGCTTTTGAAGGATCATGGCGGAGATTTCCGGAGGAGTATATTGCTTGCCTTCCGCCCAGATAACGACATGGTCACCTTCCGGTTCCACTTTGAAGGGCACCGTCTTCAGTTCTTCTTTGATCTCATCGTAGCGACGCCCCATGAAGCGCTTAATTGAGAAGATGGTGTTCTCGGGATTGGTAATTGCCTGCCGCTTAGCGACCTGACCCACCAGCCTTTCGCCTGCCTTCGTGAAAGCCACCACCGATGGCGTCGTTCGACCACCTTCCTCATTCGGAATGATCTTAGGTTCACCACCCTCGACAACCGCAACTACCGAGTTCGTGGTGCCGAGATCAATGCCTATAGTTTTCCCCATTACCTTCATCCTCCATTACTTATCAATACTACAGGTATACAATCCCCGCATGCCAGTTAAGATTGAAACGCCTTAAGTGTTCCGGGCGGTTTGTGGCGTCAACCCTCGGATTTATTCGCTCAGGAACTCGACAATCCATGGCCGGTGAAGAGGCGTTGCGCTTCGAATTGCCATCGCATGTACGAGCTGGCGAGCACGGGCGTTCAGTACACGTCACCCATGCCACCGCGACCACTGGAAGCCGCCGTTGCCGGCTTCTCTTCCGGAAGGTCTGCAATCAGAGCTTCCGTGGTGAGCATCAGGGACGCGATCGATCCGCGTTGGTCAAGGCCGTGCGCACGACCTTGGTAGGGTCGAGGACTCCTGCCTTGACTAAGTCTTCGTATTTGCCGGTGAGCGCGTTGTAGCCGAAGTTATTGTCCTTCGATTCGTTGACCCGGCCGAGTACAATGGCGCCTTCTTCGCCAGCGTTTTCAGCGATCTGGCGCAGCGGCTCCTGCAGAGCACGCTTCACGATGTTCACTCCGATTTGCTCATCGCCTTCGAGCGTCAATTTGTTGAGGGCAGGAATGCAGCGCGCCAGAGCCACCCCACCGCCGGGCACGATACCCTCTTCAACGGCTGCGCGAGTCGCATGCATGGCGTCTTCCACTCGGGCTTTCTTTTCTTTCATTTCTGTTTCAGTTGCCGCCCCGACCTTAATGATGGCGACCCCACCAACTAGTTTCGCTAAACGCTCCTGCAGCTTTTCGCGATCATAGTCGCTGGTTGTCTTCTCGATCTGGCCACGAATCTCCTTCACACGGCTTTCAACATCGCCAGGCTTGCCTTTGCCTTCGATGATGGTGGTATTGTCCTTATCGATCGTGACCTTCTTGGCTTGTCCAAGATCATCGAGCTGCACATTCTCCAGCTTGATGCCCAAGTCTTCCGTGATCGCCTTTCCGCCGGTAAGAGTTGCGATGTCCTGCAGCATGGCCTTACGGCGATCGCCGAATCCCGGCGCCTTCACCGCGGCAACCTTCAAGCTGCCACGCAGCTTGTTGACCACCAGGGTCGCAAGAGCTTCCCCCTCGATGTCCTCCGCAATGATGAGGAGCGGCATTCCGCTCTTGGATATCTGTTCCAGCACCGGAAGGATGTCCTTCATGGAGCTGATCTTCTTTTCATTGATCAGGATGTAGGCATTCTCGAACGCGACTTCCATGCGCTCGGGATCGGTAACGAAATAAGGCGAAAGATAGCCGCGGTCAAACTGCATGCCTTCCACAACTTCGAGTTGGGTCTCGAGCGTTTTGGACTCTTCGACCGTGATCACCCCATCCTTGCCGACCTTCTTCATCGCCTCTGCGATGATGTGGCCGATCGTGTCATCGTTGTTGGCGGAAATACTGCCGACCTGCGCGATCATTTCACCGGTCACCGGTTTAGAGAGTTTGTCGAGTTCGCCGTTGGCACGCTCGCCGGTTTTGGGGTCGATGGCGCCACAAACTACAGTGACCGCTCTCTCGATGCCGCGTTTGAGAGCCATCGGATTGGCTCCGGCGGCAACCGTCTTGACGCCTTCCCGGAAAATGGCTTGGGCCAGAACGGTGGCAGTGGTAGTTCCGTCACCGGCTACGTCGCTGGTCTTGGAGGCGACCTCGCGCACCATCTGCGCGCCGATGTTCTCAGAGGATCCTGGAGGTCGATCTCTTTTGCTACAGTAACGCCGTCTTTGGTGATGAGAGGTGAGCCGTACTTCTTCTCAATTACAACATTGCGGCCCTTGGGGCCGAGCGTCACCTTCACGGCGTCGGCCATAATATTGACGCCACGCAGGATCGCCTGCCGTGACCCTTCTCCCTGTTCAATTTGCTTTGCCATGACTGCGTTCTCCTAATCTGGTGAATGGACATCCCGGTTGGATGTCATTAACGGTCGAGTATCGTTTTGCCGCCACTGCGCGACGAGATCATGCTCGAAAGCGCGAATCGCACGTCCGAAATCACGCCCTGGCGCCCACGGTTTCTTTCTTCGCCGCACCCGTGACTACGCCAAGAATCTCCTCCTCTTTCATGATGAGGAAATCGTTCCCGTCAATCTGGATTTCAGTGCCGGAGTACTTGCCAAACAGAACGTGATCGCCTTTCTTGAGCGCGAGAGGGAAAACCTTTCCCTCGTCATTGGTCTTGCCTTTGCCAACCGAAACGACTTCACCTTCTTGAGGCTTGTCTTTAGCGGAATCCGGGATGATAATTCCGCCCCGAGTCGTGCCAGCTTCTTCGATACGTCGCACCAGAACGCGGTCGTGGAGAGGGATAAATTGTGTCGCCATGTGTGCAGACTCCTGTTTCACTTGAATTCGTTGGTTTAGAAGACAGTTGTGAGAAACCGACGAGCCCGAGTCACTCATGTCGAAGCGCCGACCGATATCTAGATTAGGCCGGGTTTAGCCGAGACAAAATTCGAATGAGGCTGGCGGCGTTGGAATGCATCATTTCTTCTACTTATGACAGCATCGCACTGGGCAGAACAACAATCTGCTCAGTGTTGCTCACTATTGTGCTGAAACCGTGAAAGGTGAACCCGGAATAGTCAACGTAATGCCCAGCTCAACAGCCGTAGGACGCGGAAAAATAATCAGCGAAGCCTAGTGCGAAGGAGCCGTACAGGCACGCTGCCAATTTGCTAATAGTGCGGGCTAAGGGAAGTTGTGGCCCGGCACCACCTGGTTTCGTCGACTCCGTGCTGGCTCACATCCACTCGCGTCTGCAAGTCAAGGGAGCTTGACGAAAAACATTGCGGCCGAGGCGACCCTTCTCACGTCGTGTGTTTAATCATCAGGACTTCACTGCCCGTTTCGCTGTAGATCAACTCATCCACCACGCCCCGGTCGAGCAGCGTAGCAAATCCCCCGGGGTGCATCCCCGTCTCCGGAGCCTGCTCGACGATAGTGGTTGGGCCCGCGACCCTGGCTGCTGCGGCAAGCGCCAATGTCGGGCGGCGGGATCCTGCTCCGGGATCGCGCACATAAAACACGATGGTGCGCTCGGTGCGCACCGCCGATACCTCTACTACCTTGTGGCGATCCGAGACTTCCGCGTGTCCCATTGCGCTAAGTAAGATCTCGCGGAATGCCAGCATCAGTTTGTCCCGGATGGCCTCAGGCAATCCCGATTGCAACTCGCCGAGGAAGGTCACCACGCGTTCGGCGGTCAGGATGTGACAGTTGGCGCGAAGAGAAACCCAGTCGGGCTGCGCAGAGAGAACTTCGATTTCGGTGCGCCAGTCGGAGTCGGTCGCAGCGCGACTGGCGAAGCTGGCAATCTCGTGAGCATCGAACGGGGCGCTGAAACAAACAAAGACGCGAGCTCGCAGCGCAGAGATGATTTCCTCTGCCGTGCTGGAAGGGGCGAGGAGGATGGCTTTCATGCCGGGCCGGATGTCACGCACCTCCTCGATCAGTGCAAGGCCTTCGTCGATAGTGGTATCCGGATCGGTGATCACAACGTCGAATGAGCGTTGGCGCAAACGTCGAATCGCGCCCGCGCCTCCACTGGCCCGCTCACAATGGCAATCGCATGCGGCAAGGGCTTGCGCGATCGAAAGTATAGTGTCCGTCTCTTTTCCGATAAGAAAAACGTTGCTCATGCTTTGCTCCGGACCGCAATCACTGCTGTAGTTTCGGTGTTGCTGCCGTAGCAGCCCCTACAACGGATCGTTCTAGGGTGTTTTGGACAAGGCGCCAGCGTGAGGCGGCTTGTCAGGCGGTACCCGTCGCCGCCGGATGCATGAGAATCTGCACCGTAAACAGCCGCTACATGACCTCACGAATTCAGCCGTACAGCGAAACTCGTTGAAGGTCACGCCGTTTGTTGCATACGTTGCTGCCGGTTAGGCTGCTCACGACGGTTCGCTTCGACGTTGGGCGCGGGCGGGCTTTGGATGCCGCGCTCTCGTGCAATCACAATCACTTCCGACCCGTCTCGTGTGATCGTATGTGTCGCATCGCACTCCGGGCAAAGCCAATAGCAGTAGTCGGACAGTCGTACAACGTATTCGCTGAGCGGCGGAAGTACGAACAGCCGGCCTTTACTTAGGTCGTGGAATCGGCGATTGCATGTGGGGTTTGCGCACTTGGCTACCATTGCCAGACTCCTTAGTCGCTCGACTTGGAGTAACCAACCCCATAAGCGAACTCCGGTCCCGTCGGTTCTATGAGCGGTGTTAAAGAAGCATGGGCCGGAATTCGGGGAACATCCACCAACGGCAAAATTATCTTAAAGGCAGCCTCCCGGGACTGTTCAAAATTGACCATTGTAGGTCAGGTTTCACACGTCGGTTCCATTTCGGATTGCATACCGACTGAAAGACCAGGTGGATTTCGATTCAGTCCCCACTTAGGCGTTCTTTCTAAGCGAGTCACACATCCCGGAGGGGCCGGCCACTTAATCGCAAAAAAGGCAGTACAACTGCATGTTGGAAGAGCTTGGTCGGGAGGTTTGCCACCTTCGTTACTTATCACCACGGACTAATTAAGAAAATTGGAAGCGGAGCGAACATGAGTCATACTCCTAACCCGCGGGCTTTTTGGACCGCCGACCGGTGCAGGAGTTCTAACCAACAATCCGACCAACAAAATGCGATGTCGTGTGCGACCAGCGTGTTCTTAGGCAGTTCCCGCGGTCTTGTAAGTTATTGAAATACCTATTCTTTTCACACGGTGGAAGTCACAGGTTCGAATCCTGTAGCGCCCACCATTCTGCTCAATAACATGCGGACGACCTTCGTCTTCCGCGTTGCTCCAGATTGCTCCAATTGCTCCGCTATGTGACTCAAATCATTGGAAGATCGCCGCTAACCCGAATCCCACGAGTAAAGGCCGCCATCATGGTCTCCTCACATCGCAGCGACCCTGAATCTCCGGCACGAATTCCTCGCCTTCTTCGGGGAGAATTGCCCGCACGAGCCGCTGCTGTGCCTGGCGCTTTGCTTCGATCCGCGCCTGTGTGTAGATTTCGATCGTAAAGCGAGTGCTGGCGTGTCGCATGAGTTCCTGTACAACTTTTACGTTCTCGCCATTCGCGATGAGTAGAGTTGAGTAGGTATGGCGAAACGTATGCCACCCGATCACTTTGCGAATCCCTGCACGTAACGCTGCCGGACGGATGATCTTCTGCATTACGATGTCCGGCCAGAACGGCTGTTTGCCGCCGACGTGAGGGCTCGCGAAGATCCAGTCCTCTGGGTCCTGATATTTGCTGTTCTCTTTCAAGAGCCAGAGATCAGCTGCAACACGCTCGTTGAGTGGAACAGGTTTACGGGACGCTTCGGTCTTGCAGGTTCCGATCTTCCCGAGGTAAATAGACCGTTGGACATCGATAGTCAGGTTCGAAAAATCCACATCTTGCCACTTGAGAGCAAACAATTCAGTGCGTCGGAGTCCGGTTGTCACATCAAGCATGACCATCAACCGGAAGCATGAATCCAACTGCATCAGCAGAGCCTGTACCTCGTTGGGTTCGAGCACTTGCGGAATGCTCTTCCGCTGTGCACTTTGACGAACCAGAGTGATCGGATTTCTGCCCTGCTCGAGCCACTCATAGCGGATTGCGTGGTTGAACAAAACGCTGAACAGATTTCGAATTTTTGCTTTGGTCGGGTTGGCCAGCGGCCTGCCATTTGCCCGTTGGAGCCCTCTAAGCCACGACTGTACGGCGATGGTTCGTACTGCTCCAAGGGGTTTGTCCCCCCAGGTCGGCTGAATCCACTTCTTCATGAAGTACCTGTATACGGTCCGGGTCGCGGGAGAATGCCAATCGGAATGCGGCGAGAGCTCTGTGTGCAGATAATGATCGATCAGGCTCTTGATCAAGACAGGCTGTACGGGCCGGCAATGGCGATCAGCATTAATCTGCATCCTCAGCCCGTTTACGGCATTCAACGCCTCCTGTTTTGTCGGATATTTTTCCGTGGTTCCTATGACGGCTGTCCTGCGTACGCGTTTTCCAAGATGTCATCCTCGCGCCAGAGAAATTCCCAGCGATACAATCCAGATTTTCGCTCTGCACATCTGAGATAACCGTTCTGATAACGTTGGCCCATGTTGAATCCCTCCTGCAACGACCCTAGCAATCAACTGTGAGGAATGTCAGTTGCGCTGTCACAAAGGCAGTCACGATGGCCTGTCATCTGAGATTGAGATCGTCGACACTCGAAGGGGAAGGCGGACAGTCAATGCTTGGTACAGGGTTGTTGCAGATGGCACGGCTCGATTTGGGGAATAACGTCGAGCGGACAGACGATCTTGCAGACATGTGTGAGGGATCTTGGCTGGCGCCGCCTCAGACACTTCTCACCGAGGTTGGGGCGGACGGTGCGGTCAATCGGAGGACACGCGGGCAGCGGCTGAGACGAGTACGAAACAACGAAAAGGGGACCCACCGGAACTAAAGCTGAATCCAGTGCAATCGAATCAGCCACAGCGCGAATCCCGGCTGGAAATCCGGCAGTCACGAA
Source organism: uncultured Acidobacteriaceae bacterium (assembly GCA_963819055.1). Lineage (GTDB taxonomy): Bacteria > Acidobacteriota > Terriglobia > Terriglobales > Acidobacteriaceae > Bog-257. Next base: position 7,298 of record CAWFUT010000038.1, read on the forward strand.
TTCCTGTGACTCGAATCACGGAATGCTCTTAACGGGCTCTGATAAAACTCCGCCATGAATACGGTGGGGCGTGTCTCTACGGCATTTCGCAAGTACCCTCAAAAGAGCATTTCCGCGAATACTCCGTCGCGTACAACCGCAAGACGGGATCGCCGAGCCCGATTTTGACACCGCTATGACGACCACCACCAGCATCCCGTAACTCCAGACTTGATCCAATGCTTTCGTCGCGACCAGACCGGCCGCATTCTAAGCCCCTCAACGGAAGCGGTTGGAACCGGAACTGCCGCATCCTCCGGTGGCAAAGGTGGAAAGCAGTCGCTCGATCCTGTCCGAACCGCAATCGGGGCAGCGGACATCGCGATCGTCATCCGACATGCGGCGCAGCTTCTCGAAGCTGTTCCCGCAGGCATAACAAACATAATCGTACAAAGGCATAAGACGTGAAGCTAACCTTCAAGGAAGAAACGCAACTGGTTGCCATATCGTTACAGGGTTAAGTCAAGGTCAACCGTCGCACGGAAACCTGTCGTTTCCATGCCCGGAAATATGCAGTTCGGCTGAAATGAAAAGCACTGCCACTGCGTTTCTTCGTAGAGGTTGTCGCAATTGCGATCGACTGAAAGAGACACACGACTGGAGTGCACAATGAGAAATAGAACCGGCTTCATCTTGCTGCCGTTGCTTGTGGCAATTGCCACTTACTCAGTGGGACAGGCCTCCCAGGGCATGCCGCACCGCTATGATCCAGCTACAGAGGTCGCCGTCACAGGGAGCGTGGAAGAGGTGCTACATCCAAACGGTCCCAACGGAATGATCGGAACACACGTCAACTTGAAAACGGACTCCGCTGTTCTAGATGTTCACATCGGTCCGGAGACGTACATCAGCAAACAGGGCTTCACCATCCAGAAAGAGGACACCCTTACCGTCGTCGGCTCCAAACAGGTAATCGGCGGGAAAGATGCCCTGATCGCCAAGGAAGTCAAAAAAGGCGACAAGGTGCTGACATTGCGGGATGCAAACGGATTCCCGAAGTGGTCAGGACGGGGTGCGGCGTCGAACTAACGCGCTGTTAGTCTGCGTAAATGATCGAAATGGAACGGCGGCGCAGCGAAGGAATGTCTAGGTCCGATCACGCTATGATCGCCGCCTTCCTCTTTGCGGATCCGTTTTGAGCTAGCAGAGTCTGTTTTGCGCGTTCGTAGCCCTCTCGTAATTTCACTCGCATAGCCGCTGCCGTCTTCGGTGGACACTCCGGGTGGTGCGAGTGGCATTGCTTGATGACGCTCTCCAGGTCGGCAAGAAACGCCTCGCAAGGCTTGCAGTCGGAGAGATGTTTCTGCATCTCCTCACAGATATCCTGCTCGACAACTCCGTCCAGGTAGTCTGACAATGCCGCGAAAAGTTCTCTGCAATGTTTGGGCTTGCGACCCGAGCCATTTTCGGAAGCTTTCATCCTTGGTGCGGCTCCTGATATCTCGCGCCGCAGAAGCAGTCGTGCACGGTGTAGTCGAACGCGAACAGTACCCTCGCGCAGGCCGGTGACTTTAGCGACTTCAGCAGTGCTCAATCCTTCCATGTCATGCAGTACCAGAACGAATCGATATTGCGGGGGAACTTTTAGAACGGCCTTATGCAGGCGATCAGCAGCTTCGCTCTTCAGCGCCGCCGATTCCGGATTGGGATGGGAGTTGTCCATCAGCGCTTCCAGTTCACGCCCATCTGGCATCAGTTCCTCTAAAGAAAGGTTTACCTTCGGAGAGAACCTCTTCCCGCGGCGGTTCATCAGGCAGCGGTTCCGGGCAACTTTATAAAGCCATACCGAGAGTGCCTGCGCATTCTCGAACTTTGGCAGGTATGGGAGGGACTTCAGCAGAACGTCCTGCATAGTGTCTTCGGCGTCTTGCGGATGACCACAAACTTTCATGCTGAAGGAATAAACGGTGTTCTGCAATAACCCGAGCGCCCGGTCGACAGACGATGGCTGGTCTGTCTTGATCAGTTGCAGCGCTTGCTCAACATCTCTACGCATGCTCCTAGGTTATCGAAGCGGCCGGAGCATGCCAAGATTTCTCGCCTCAATGGTCTGCTGCTACGAACAATCCTTTCCTGTCTTCAGATTCTTCCGATTCTGCGGTTGTTTCTGCTCAAGCTGATGTCGGTCACGGCGGATTGTGCGGCACGCGTGTACAGTGACAAACGCTTGTAACGTTTCGGCCACATCCTGCGTTTGTTGAGGGAGAGAAGGAGTAAACCATGCCTGATTACCGTTACTACTCGACCGCTACTTGGACGGAAGGGCGCAAGGGAATCGTGAACGCGGAGGGGATCGCCGCTCCGGTCTACTTCAGCGCCCCGCCCGAGTTTCAAGGTGAGGCGGGGTCCTGGACGCCAGAGCATTTCTTTGCGGCAGCCCTGGGTTCGTGCTTCGTGACGACCTTTAAGGCAATTTCCGAGTACTCGAAATTCGAATACCAGAGTCTGCAGGTAGAAGTGGAAGCCATCTTGGAAAAAGAACAAGGCGGCTTCAGCTTCACAAAGGTCATTGTCCAGCCCATCCTGACCATTGCCGCGGAAGCGGATCGGGAGCGTGCAACTCGATTGCTGGAGAAGGCCGAAAAGGCCTGCCTGATTTCGCGTTCCGTAAAGAGCCAGATCGAATTAAAGCCGGAAATCATGGTCAGCAACCTGGAGGCAGCGACGTCTCCCGCAATTGCGTGAAGCCAAGAGGTCTTTGATGGCGAGTACAACCGAGATACCCACAAGGGTGAGTGAAAGCGCATTCCACTCGATGAACCGGGAGGACCTGCTGCGCGCGCTGGAGATGTTCGCTAAGAACTGGCTTGCGCACGACGGGTGCTGGTTCCTGGCCGCCGAGGAGAGCCTAGGAATGGAGGCGGCCATTGATCTCGACACGACTGCGTGGCAGCGGTTTGCCGTGACGGAAGCAAACCGGATCATGAGCACCTTCGACGTGCCCGCGAACGGCGGCCTGGAGTCGCTGGAGAGAGCTTTAAGTCTGCGGCAATACAGTCTTATCAATGCCCAGCGGTTTGAATGGTCGGAGGATCGCAAGCGCCTGCGATTCTTTATGGACGTCTGCAGGGTGCAGGAGGCGCGCCGGCGCAAGGGACTACCGGACTTTCCCTGCAAGAGCGTTGGCACCGTAGAGTTTGAGATGTTTGCCCGTACGGTCGATCCGAGGATTCGCGTTCGGTGTCTGCACTGTCCTCCGGAAACGCCGGAGGGCAAATATTGCGGCTGGGAATTCATCATAGGCCAGCAGCATGAGCTGAAGTAAACCACGTCGAAGCGGTAGTCACTCAGGAGGCATGGCAATGCAAGCAAATGTAGGCGGTGTTGAACGTACGGTTCGAGTGCTGATTGGGCTGGTGCTGATCGCCCTCGGATTGTTTCATGTGGTGACAGGAACCATAGCAATCATCGCGTACGCCATCGGTGCAATTGCACTGATCACCGGGCTAGTCCGCTTCTGCCCGGCGTGGAAGCTGTTTGGCATCAACACGAGTCACACCAGTTAAACCAGCCGTGACCCGGTCAGACTCAGACGCTATGGTTCTTGTCCAAGCTTGACGCGCAAGCAACACAATCCTGGGTATCACCTCTATGCACGATCATGTCTTCAAACATACTGAAGCCCACAAATTGGAAGATCCTGAACGGTTGGGCTGGCTTCCGCCGGCTGACGTGATTAGTCGTTTAGGGCTGCTGCCCGGGATGAAGGTGGCCGACATCGGAGCGGGCACTGGCTACTTTACCTTTCCAATCGCGAGCGAGCGACGTTTATTCCGGCTGAGCACTTGCGATCACCTGAGGGCGGTTCTAATAATTGTGGCTGTCATGTGCTTCGCAGCGTGTTCGCCACAAGAGTGACTAAAAACGCGATCTTGGGTGGTGGACTGGTTGAGATACCTGGAATCTGAGCGGCCACCTCGATCAGTTTAACGGTTTCTCGGAAGGTTCGCCCCATGTGTCTGAGGCTTTGGCTGATGGCTAGCCCACACAATCCACATCAAGGTTGCAACTGCGAGCAGTGCGATCAAGAGCCAAGCCAAAATGTTTAGCACCGCTCCAAAGCGCCTGCTTGAAGTCTTCTGCATCTGAAAAGATTGGTTCGTTCCTACTGCTTCCGTTCAGCAATTAGGTTTTCGGTCATGAATTGATTCAACCACGCACAGATATCATCCCGGGTACGCCGAAACGCCTCGGGCTGTTCGGCCCCCGATACGGCAGCGGGATCGGGGAAGCTCTGGTGGATGCGTTGGCCCTCACCGGGAAAGATTGGACAAGATTCCTTCGCATTGTCACAAACGGTAATCACATAATCGAAGCGTTGGCCGAGGAATTCCTCGACTGACTTGGAGCGGTTACCTGAGATGTCGATACCGATCTCCTTGAGAGCCATTACAGCATTTGGATTTAAGCCGACCGGCTTCGTCCCGGCGCTGAAGACCTCAAATCGATCACCTGCCATGTTCTTGAGCAGCCCTTCCGCCATCTGGCTGCGGGCAGAGTTGCCGGTACAGAGGATTAGGACTCGTGTTCTAGGTTCCATATCTCTTATTCGCTGTTTCCTCATGAGGTAGAAGTACGGATGTCGCCTTCGCTCGAAGCGAAGGTACTAACCACCCAAACACTGCCGTTGCTGCGAATGCCCCGATTAGCTGCGACGCGACAAACCCAGGCGCATCTGCGGGCCGGATGCCGGAGAAGGTATTTGTGGCTGCCCGCGCCAGCGTAACTGCTGGATTGGCGAACGAAGTGGAAGCTGTAAACCAATAAGCGGCTGTGATGTAAGCTCCTACCGCAAACGGCATCGCGGACGACCGCAGCCGAACACATCCCCAGATAACGGACAGCAGTCCAAACGTTGCAACAAACTCACTGAAAAGTTGTGCCCTGCCGCTTCGCACATGCTCGGAAGCAAAGAACAGTGGTTCGCTGAACATCAGGTGTGCAGCCGCAACACCGCAGTACGCCCCCAACAGTTGCCCGAGTAGATAGGCCGGAACCTCCTGCCACTTCACGCCGCCTTGCCAAGCATCCGCGAGCGTGACCGCCGGATTGAAGTGAGCTCCTGAGATTGCGCCGAACGTAAGGATCAAGGCGACCAGGGCGGCTCCGGTAGCGATGGTGTTGGCGAGGAGCGCGATCGCCGTGTTGCCTCCGGCCAGCCGTTCACCCATGATTCCGGAACCTACCACGGCGGCCAATAGGAAGGCCGTGCCCAAGAACTCGGACGTGACTCGTCGGGCCAGGCTAGCAGTCATTCGTGTCCGATCCGGTCAATTTCCTTCTGAATTCAGAGGCGATCGAGGCTGGTCAATGGCAAACAAAGAAAAATACTGATGCGGCGATCCAGCATGAAGAATGCATCTCTGAACGCCCGGCTGATCTCTTCTTCCGTGCCTTGAACCGCCGCCGGGTCTGGAATTCCCCAATGAGCAGTCAACGGCTGCCCGGGCCAGACGGGGCAAATTTCCTTCGCGGCGTTGTCGCAGACAGTAAAAAGGAAATCCAGCTTCGGCGCCTCTGGTGCCGAAAACTCCTCCCAGCTCTTGCTACGAAGACCGTCAGTCGACAGGTGGGCCGTTTCGAACTGCCGCACAGCTTCGGGATGAACAAAACCGGCGGGATGACTGCCCGCACTGTAAGCGATGAAATTCGGCATGCCTTTGCGCTTCAGTATCGCTTCCGCCATGATCGAACGGGCCGAGTTGCCTGTACAGAGAAACAGCACATTGTAGCGACCTTGCATAGCATCCACCTTGATTTTTCAGTGAAATTACGCCTTTGCCGTTTCGCGAACAGCTGCACGTGCACGAGGTCTCTGGAGGGCTGAATACGGCCGCCACTCACTTACATTGCACCCACCGCCGATAATTGCTTCCTTAAGCCGCGCGGTATCCTGCCGGAGTTGTTCCTCCTCTTTGAATGCAGTACGCAAGAACTCAAAAAGCGGCCTGGTCAGCTGTGGATCTTGATCTGAGAGGCGGTAATACATGCGATATCCTTCCCGGCGATCAATCACCATTCCGGAGTTCTTCAGATACGAAAGGTGTCGTGACACCAACGGTTGAGTTGTCTCCAGCACATACTGGATGTCACAGACGCACAGTTCACCGTGCAGCAGCAGGTTGAGGATTCGCAGGCGGTTACTGTCTCCTAACGCTTTGAAGTATTGCTCTAATTCTCTCAATTGATTACCTCGATCGATTCGGGTGTATTCGACGCACACATCCCGAGCAACGCTTTTGTTCCTGTCGGGGCTTCTGCTTGCCATGGAACCAGGAAAGCGTTGCGAGTAAGCGTCTCGACTTCTTCGATATAGAGATTTTCTAACTGCGCACGCGAAGAAAGAACCGGATCTTCCGTGCCCGTTGCCAAAAGGCTTTGATTTATTACCCAGCCGAAGGGCACGATTCTGGCTCGTTCAAGATCTTCCTGAAGACGAGCGGCCTCATGTACCGGAGTGGCTTCCGGCAGCGTAACGATCAGAATCTTACTGAACCTTGGGTCCCGTAGCTGCGGCAACAGTCGCCGCACAGAATCCGGAATATTGCTAAGGTTTCTTGCGACATCACGGTGATACGCTTCGGCAGCATCCAGAAGCAGCAAGGTGTGGCCAGTTGGTGCAGTATCGATCACGACGAAACCGTTATTCCCTTCGTCGACACTCCGTGCAAAAGCGCGAAAGACGGCAATTTCCTCGGTGCACGGCGATCGTAGATCCTCCTCCAGAAGGGCTCGACCTTTTTCATCGAGGTCACGTCCACTTTCTTCCATGACTTCGGACCTGTAGGCGAGAGTTTCGGCTTCAGGATCTATCCGTGCAACCCGGAGGCCCGGCATAGGGTCGCTCAACGACATCGAAATGTGAGCGGCCGGATCGGTCGTAGTCAGCAAGACTTCATTTCCCAATTGGGCAAGTTGTACCGCGATTGCCGCAGCGATCGTGGTCTTTCCGACGCCACCCTTGCCCATCGTCATGATGACACCCTTACCCGACGAAGCGAGCTGCGACAGCAAGTCTGAAAGACCAGCGGCGAGTCCGTTCGTTTTGGAGGTGCACGCCGGGTGAGATGCTGCAACTGGCAACTCCTCGCCCAACTTCCGGACAGCTTCCACCCCTACCAGAGAGTGTCCCGACAAAGGCACAACGATCGTCTTCAACTGCTTCAGGCCGTCGGGCATTTCGGCAATGGCGGTCTGTTGCCTCTTTTCCATAGCCGTGGCGAGTGACTCCGACTCTGACGCGGCATGGAAGACTCCGTTGACGATCAACCGCTGATTTCGCAAACCTAAGCCCTCAAGTTCACTGCGCGTACGGTCTGCTTCCGCAAAGGCGGCAGGTTCAGGCCGTGAAACCAGATAAACAGTAGTTCTGTCCGCCGCGCTCAGCGCCTCCAAGGTCTTCTCGTATAACTCCTTCTGCGCCTGTAAACCCGCAAGAGGTCCCAGACAGGAAGTGCCGCCTACATTTGTCTCGATGAACCCGGACCATGCCGCCGGTAGCTGCAAGAGTCGAAGGGTGTGTCCCGTCGGAGCGGTGTCAAAGATTACGTGGTCGTATTCTGCCGTAGCCTGCGCGTCGCCCAGGAGCTTTGCAAACTCGTCGAATGCCGCAATCTCGACCGTACAGGCGCCCGAGAGTTGTTCTTCAATGCTGTTGACGGCAGCCTCCGGCAATAGATCTCGATATGGTCCTACGACTCGCTCGCGATACTCTTTTGCGGCCTGCTGTGGGTCCACATTCATGGCGAAGAGTCGCGGTACAGGCTTGATTGCTGTTGGCCGTATGCCGAGGGGAGTCATCAGCACTTCGTCCAGGTTGGAAGCTGGGTCGGTGCTGATCAGGAGCACGCGCTTGCCCTCGTCGGCCAATCCAATCGCAGTCGCGCAAGCGACCGATGTCTTGCCCACGCCGCCCTTACCGGTAAACAGCAGGTTGCGCGTAAGACGTTCAGGCAGCTTCACCTCGTGACTCCAAAATCTCCGATTCCCACGAGGTCGTTGCTGCGCCCTTTGACTCTCGGACCCGGTTCATACGGGATCGAAGCGAACGTTGCCAGCTGCTCACGTGCGGGATAACTGCCCTCTGATTTCAGTGCTCCATCTAGCAGGATTATCGGGAGGCATTTTGCGCCCTTGGAATTCAGGGCTTGCTTGACGAGGGCATTGGCTGCAAAGTCTGCAACCTGCTGGGCGAGGTTGTAGCGTTCTACCTCCACACCCTTTGATTTCAGCCATTCCAAATCGGCCGCAAACTGCGGCAATACGGGATCGACAGCAGGACCGTACACGCCCGTCGAGCAACACATCGCAGGATCGAATACCTGAAGCTTTGACATCGACTGCATCTCTCCTAAAAGGATTCCGTTGTAACATAATATTCACGCGTATATTCGTATACCAGCATAAACATATGCTACCATGCGCTCCGTGTTTTGGGTATCGAAGATACGAGACGTTTGCCACGCGTAAGTGCAAACCGAGTTCACTGGTACGGCGAACGGGCATCGTCACGGAAGCAGAGCTCAGGATTTTAGCGGCAAGATGGCTAGTGCGAGCGGTAGTTTAGGGAAGGGTCTGGCATCAATCGAAGATTGCGTCGCCTTCCGTCTTCACCGGTTCGATGCTCAACCATTTCCGCGCGGTACGCGAATACTCCGCCACGGCACCAGTTGCCTCTCGCTTGTGGTGAAAGCGGTGGGCGGCACATGGATCTGGTGACCATTGCCCGGGGTATTCGGGCTTAGTGAGATAGCCACACCCGCTGCGGTGAACAATCCAACGAATTGTTATCATGTCGCACCGTCCTGTAAGTTGCCGGCTGCTCTTGCAGTTGATAGTCCATCATGTGCGCATGACAAAGGAGGTTAGTCAGGTTGTGTGGCCCCGCCGCGACCTTATTGTGACGTTCCAAGGTCCAACCCCGACTCCTTCCGCTGACCCCGATTGACAGTCAAAGATCAAACCAGCTCGGTCGCTTCGGTAGTGACGTTTTTGACATCTTCGACGATGATGTTTGGCTCGATGACTATTTCAGACTTCACCGAGTTGGCAACGAGACTGTACTTCTGGGCTGCCTGGACAGCGCGACGAATTCGTCCCTCAACCACCTCTTTGCGCTCATTCTCGCGAGCCACCCGGATGACCGGCCGGAAATGGAGTTTAGTGAAGATTTCGGTACGATCCAGCTCAATCAGCTTGGTTCCTTCGGTGCGGCATTCATAGGACAGCAATTTGAGTTGAAAGCGCTCGGCTGCCCAGAGAAACATCATCATCACGCACGTGTTTGCAGCCGCCACGAATGCGTCCTCCGGTGTCAGGACACCTGGATGACCGTGCGCATCGGGAGGAGCGGAAAACCTCATTTCCGGTCCATTCCCCATCTCCACATGGCCCCAGTGCTCGCCGGTCCAGCGCACCGTGGTGTGGTACGTTGCGGTGCGGCTCATTTCCCTCCTCCGTGCCAAAAAACGTCGTATTCCCGAAGGAGTGCGTCCCTATAGCTGGATTTCAGCTCCTCCGGTATCGAGTTGTAAATGCTCACGTCGGCCAACAGAGCGTCCCCAGCATTTTCTGGAGTCAGTCCTCGCTCGCGCAGGCTTCCGAAAATTAGCGGCAATGCCAGCAACTCCACAATTTGACCGTCGATCCCAATTTTCTGCACAGGCATACCCGAGCCGCAGGAGCAACCCGTGATGGTTGGCTGCTCGGGCGCCGCGGGCGCGCTGATGGAAACCAGCGGTTTGGCGGGCTGGGCCAATATATTGTCGACAAGAGTTGTGAGGCGCTCGGTGGTAAGCTCAACCGCCTTCCGACCTGCGTCGTTCAGCTTACGGCGGCCGTCGATCATTCCCACGTTGTGCTCAGCCGCGAGTTCGCTGATAACGATGCTGGCCGCCGGCTTTCCCGAGTACATCTCGGTGCCTCGCGCAGCACAACGCAGCTCGCAGCCGTCGACCGTGATGGTCGGATGAAAGCGGGCAAAGGTACGGTCGCCTTCGCCGCCCGCCAGAAACAGTGGCAGGCAAATCGTCACTGTCTTGCCCGGTCTCACATCGTGCAGAATCTTTAGTGCAGCAAGCCGGGTGACTGTTCCGACCGCAAGTTCCTCGCCGGAGCACGCAATGATTCCAACTTTACGTTCAGGAAGATCAGGCATGGAGCCCTCCTTCGTGCTGCAGAACAATCGTGTCTAAATCGTCCGAAATCTCGGTCGCAACTATTTTTGCGAGGTGTTTTCCAGCTTCGTTCAGTTCCGCGATTCCTTCCGGCTTTGGACCTTTATGATTTCGGAATACATCGAAGACCGCGATCTCGCGGACCGGCACGCCATCACTGAGTTTCACCAGTTTCGCTGCGCACATCAGCTTGCAGCCATCGATCGTGACGGTAGGCTGGCTGCGTACCAGGTCACGAGCCTCGGCATCGCCGAGGACGAGTTTGGAGAGTGCGACCAGCCGTGTTTTGTCCGGTCGCAGCGTGTCGCATAGCTCGTAGGCCGCTTCCCGCGTAACACTGCCCAGAGCCTTGCCAATACCGCTGCACGGCACGACTGTCACTGACTTGTTATTTTCGCTCATGATTTCAACTCCTCTTCCGCTTGCGACTGCATGACTGAAAGATACTTCGCTGCGTCGAGTAATTTGGCTCGGTCTTCTTCCCAGTTCGAAGCGTCGACTTCGATAATCCAGCCTTCTCCGTACGGGTCTTTATTCATGATTTCGGGGGTAAGCTCGAGTGCCGGATTTGTTACCCTAATGACCCCTGCAATCGGCGACTGAACGCTTATATTGACCTTCATTGTTTCGATCTCTGTAAACTCCGCGCCAGTAGCCAAGCTAGTTCCGTTGCTCTTCACGTTCACGAATGCTACGTCTCCGTTATGCTGCTGGAAGAAATCCGTGACTCCGATCCTTACCCGCGTAGTCGGCGAGTTAACCGGCAAAATCCATACGCCATCAGAGGCGTAGAAACGGTCCTTGGCAACCCGAAAGGTGAATTTGTCGATCGTGGTTTGCAAGTACTCCGGCATTTCATCTCCTATCGTGACTGCATGTGAATGGCAGCATTTCGAAACCCTAGTGCAGCCTCAAGCATGGCTTCGGGCAACGTGGGGTGTGCATGCGTTGTCCAAGCCAAATCATCGGCGGTTGCTCCCAATTGAACCGCCAGCGCGCCTTCCGCGATGAGATCGGTCGCATGTGGTCCTAAGATATGCACGCCTAGCACGCGGCCAGTTTCCGATTCGCAAATCAACCGCACTATGCCTTCTGTCTCGCCGAGGATTCGAGCCCGAGGATTTGCCGAGAATTGGAACTGCGACACCTTAACCTTCAAACCGGCTGCGCGCGCCTGGGCGTCCGTTAGGCCAACCGTCGCGATCTCCGGGCGAGTGAAGATCACGTTCGGAACGGATCGATAGTCAACACGACGGCATCCTCCGGTGATGTTCTCAGCGACTACGCGGGCTTCGACCATGGCTTTATGAGCCAGCATCCAACCGCCAACCGCATCGCCGATGGCCCATGTATTCGGAAGGTCCGTAGACATGCGGTCATCCACCGCGATCGCTGCGTTGGACATCCGCGGCCCCAACTCTTCGGAAGCAAGGCCTGCGGTGTTCGGCTCTCGCCCGGCAGCGATCAGGACCTTCTCAGCCTCGAACATCCTCTCGCCGGCGTAGACCTTGAGCGCATCACCGTCTCTTGCGATCCGGCCTACCGCAGTGCCCGTGTGGATCGACATGCCGCGCCGCCTCAGTATCATCTGCAAGCGCTTGGCTATTGCGTCGTCCGTTCCTCCCGGTAGCAGAGTCGGCGCCATCTCAAGGACGGTGACTTGAGCCCCAAGCGCTTCGTAGATGCATGCAAATTCCAAGCCGATGACCCCACCGCCTACCACAACAAGCCGAGGAGGAACCGCGTCGAGCGTCAGCGCTTCTGTACTGGTGATGACGTTCGGTAGATCAGATCCCTCTATCAGCGGCCAGCTAGGCACAGATCCGGGTGCAAGTACGATTTCGTTCGCCTGAAGATCGAAACGTCGGCCGCCCTGTACGACAGAGAGAAGGCCAGGCCGCTCGAAGTGAGCCTCGCCGTTCACGACCGTGACTCTACGCTCTCGAAGCAAATGCTCTACGCCACCCACCAACTGGTCCACGGCAGTTTGCTTGTAGGCCATCAGGGCTGGTATGTCCGCTGAAACACTCGGGATTAACAGACCAAAATGTTGGGCTCTCTGGCATCGCACCAACAGGTCGGTTGAGGTCGTAAGAGCCTTGGTCGGTATGCAGCCAATGTTCAGACAGGTACCACCTACTCGCTGCCGCTCGACCAATGTGACGCGAGCACCACGTTGCGCCGCAACTAAAGCGGCAACATATCCCGCTGGTCCGCCGCCCAAAACGGCAACATCCGCTACTTCACTTCGCCCCGGCATAGTCGTTTCCCGTTATCTCGCAGTGGCGGCCTCTTGGCTCATGGCAGCGGTTGCCAGCCAGGTTGTGATCTCGGCGGCATTGGGAATGCGGCCAGCGGACTTTATCTCGCCGTTGATGACGAGGGCGGGCGTGGCCAGGATTTTGTAGGCCATGATGTCCTTAATGTCTTCTACTTTAGTAATTGTGGCGGGTACTCCAAAATGAGCGACTGCCTTCTGCGCTTCCGCATAGAGACGCTTGCAATTGCTACAACCGGGTCCGAGAACTTTGATTTCGATGCTCACTTGACTCTCCTTAGTACTGCTCGTGCTGCGCGGCCTGAACATCTCTGCCAAGCGCTACATGATTAGATTGAACAGATAACCAACGACAAGAATTCCCACAGTGACTACTCCGACAAACGCAGCGATAAGTTGCGGGCGAAGCACCTTGCGAAGGATGATCGTTTCCGGTAAGGACAGGCCGATCACCGACATCATGAAAGCCAGCACGGTTCCGAGCGCGGCTCCTTTCCCGAGCAATGCCTGGACCACAGGGATGATGCCGGCTGCATTGGAGTACATCGGTACACCGATGAGTACCGCCAGAGGCACCGACCACCATGCACTCTTACCCATGATGGAGGCCATGAAATTCTCAGGCACGTAGCCATGAATCCAGGCTCCGACTGCGATACCCACCATGACATACGGCCATACCTTGCCTACGATTTCGCGAACTGCATTCTGCCCCTGATGAAGGCGCTCACTCCAACTGACGGTCTCTTCGCGAACCTCTCCGTTTGTCCCGTCCATCGCGTAGACCCACTGCTCGACGTACTTCTCCATTTGCAGGCGGCCTATCGTCCACCCCGCGATGATCGCAATCAGCAGCCCCGTAACTGCATAAACAGAAGCTATGCGCCATCCGAACAGGCCGAACAGGAGGACCAGGGCTACTTCGTTAACCATCGGGGCGGAGATCAAGAACGAGAAGGTGACCCCTAATGGAACCCCCGTGGTCACAAAGCCAATGAACAGCGGCACCGCTGAACAGGAGCAGAAAGGAGTTACTACGCCTAGCAACGCAGCGAGCAGATTTCCCGAACTCTCGCGCCGACCTGCGAGAATGCGACGCGTTCGCTCTGGGGTGAAGAAAGAACGCACGATGCCCACGCTGTAAACCACCAGCGTGAGCAGCATGAGAACCTTTGGAACCTCAAAGGTGAAGAACTGGACAGCGGAACCGAGACGCGTCTGAAGATTCAAGTGCAATACGCCGCATGTAAGCCAGTTGGCGAGGCCACTTAGACGGGAGTACAGGACCACCCAAGCGGCCAGTCCGATGAGCGCCGGAACCCAGATGGTTTTCGGCGACCCTGTGAAATCGCTGCGCTCGGCTTCAACAGAGTGCACTACGGCAGTCGCATCGCTTTTCATAAGTCTAGGTTTCCCACGCCACTCGCACATACCATCGCTATAACACTCTCAATCGTCACGCCCTTTTCCTGCCTCGGGCCAGTTCGCCAACTGCCTCCAGATCGCGCTGCAGAGACGGTTCTTCCCGGCTGACTTCGCGCAAGAATCGGTACAGGATCGTTAGTGTTGGTGAGTCGGCCTGTGAAAGCCGATACATCACCCGCGACCCGCTTCGCCGTGAAAATACGAGACCCGCAAATCTCAGCCGTGCCAAATGGCGGGATACCGTCGGTTCGTTCAGCGCCAAGATTGCCTGCAACTCACAGACGCAAAACTCACCTTGTTCGAGGAGGTTCAGAATGCGAAGTCGCGTGGGCTCGGCTACTGCCTCAAGCAGCTGTGCGAGATATATAGGCGATTCCGTTTGACCGTATATTCGCATAAGCACATAAACAGTTAACTCCCGCTCGTAAGCTTACGCTGTGACTTGGGTCACATCGGATCGTGATGTGGAATTCAGGAAAATCGGCGCTACGCGGAGGCGCGGCCGAGAGATTGGCCGCCAGCGTGTGCGGTCTGGGAACGGAACCTCTGAGAAGAGGCGACAGAGGGTAGATGTTTCCGTCATTGCAAGGCAGAAATGAGCCAGTGATCCGTTTCGAAAGCATTCTGAAAGATCACTGGCTCATCAAGCAGTTACGAGTCGGCTGGTGCACAGCACTGCGGCCCGCAGCAGGCTTGCTGCGGTTTTTTGGCCCTGACGAACGCGCTCATGAACTTGCCGTCTACCTGCGGCGCGATGGCATCAACGTCGATGCCCTCACTGGTGAGGAAAGCACGCGCATCTTCAACCTTGTAGATTCGGGTGGGCTCGATCTCGATCGAATCGAAACCTGCTTCCGCCAGCTTGTTTTCGTACTCCTGATCCTGCAAAGCACCTGCGATGCAGCCCACCCACAGCAACACACTCTCTCTCACTTCGGCGGGGACATCACCGCGCAGCACGACATCGGAAACGGCAAACCGGCCGCCCGGTTTCAGCACGCGAAATGCTTCACGCAGCACCTTGCTCTTGTGGGCCGACAGGTTAATCACGCAGTTCGAGATGATCACGTCCACCGAGTTGTCAGGCAGAGGAATGTTTTCGATCTCTCCCTTGAGGAACTCGACATTGCTGACGCCGGACTTGCGCTGGTTCTCACGGGCGAGCGCCAACATCTCATCCGTCATATCCAGTCCGTACGCCTTGCCCGTCGGACCGACCCGCTTGGCAGAGAGAAGCACATCGATGCCGCCGCCAGAGCCCAAGTCCAGGACGGTCTCGCCTTCTTTAAGCTGGGCCAGCATAGTGGGATTTCCACATCCTAGAGAAGCACGAAGCGCTTCTTCCGGAATTTGGCTGGTTTGATCGCGGTCGTACAGATTGCTCGTGATCGGATCGGAATATCCTTCCGGAACCACAACACTCGCACAACAAGACGAGCCGGCGCTGACCCGCTGGGCTGCTTGCCCGTACTTCTGTTTGACCACTTCCTTGATATTCTCCGTGCTCATTAACTTCTCCTATTTGTTGATCGTGACAATTTGTTCAGGTTTGATCGCCTTGTTTCGCCCGCAGCACTCGGCATAGAGAAATCCAAGCAGTTCCTGCAACGCTTCCGAATTGGCCGAATACCAGAGGAACGTACCTTCGCGGCGGACGTTCACCAGGTCCTCGTTCTTGAGCTTTTCCAGATGGTGGGAGAGCGTCGAGCTGGGAATGCTCAACTCGCTTCCGATGTCTCCGACGATCATGCCCTCGGGATGCGCGGACAATAGGAGACGCATAATACGCAACCGCGGTTCTGTCCCTAGCGCCGCAAGCATATCGGCAAACTTCGTTATGGCCTCCGAATCTGTTTTTCGCATCGTCACTCCATTCCAACCAAGAACGAATCATCGCCCATCTCGGACATAGCAGTGCATGCAGCCGTCAGGCAGCTCTTCTGCGGAGTCTGTCGAGAACGTCGTCAGGGAGCAGTTCGTCTTCATCGAGAAAGTCATCCGTTTTCATCACTCTCTCTATTCTCGATAATTCTACAATAACAGAAATATAATATGCCATGCAACGCGTGCGGCCAGACGTACGAAGTTCCGCTGCGTGACATTCTGCTGTCACACACCATGGTGCATGACGAATCCAGGTCTGGACTTCGTTGATCCCGTGCGGCTGTTTGGAATCGCCGCCGTTGCGCATGTCGTCGATCAGGAAGACCCGAACCGCCGGGGGGATCGAGATCGAAGGTGAAGCCCGGCGTCCTGACGAGCTGCTGGAATAACGCCGGATCGCCCGAACGGATGTCTCTCTCTCCGATTTGCCTGCCTCACCTCAGGCTGTTTCTAGGACGCAGCACTAACGAGTCTCTGTCGCACTTTCTGATCGACTACGAAGCCGACCTGCTGCAACGCATCGCGGAGGACATGCAGCGCTGCGCGATACGGCATGAAGGACTGCGGCGAAGCCTTACCAGTGCTGAGGAAAGGAACGCATACCTGCAGGGCCTGCAAATGCTGGTGGGACACAAGGCGGTCAATTCCGTTATGGTGGTGAGAGAGATCCTCTGAGCCCTTGATCAGACTCCGAGACGATAAAAGCTCGGATCGAACCCCCTGAGGTCAACGTCGCCACATATCCGCAAATTCTAATACTGTGCACTTGCGGCGCTATCGTGCTGTCAAACATACTAACTACCGCTTCTATGAAGACGGCGGCGAGTTGGAGTCATTGGTTTGTCCAACGTGCGACGCAGCTCTGTAGCCTTCGTCTGAGCCAACTTGTATGCGTAGCTTAATTATGGCATTCGTCATCTTTGCGGGGGCAATTAGTTTCCCGGCGGATGCGACTCGCCAGCATTTAATCGCAGGTCGAGGGCCGGCGGTTCCCGACGGAGACAGTGCTTCTCCAGCGGTTCTTCCATTTGATTTAGTTGGCAATGCAATCATCTTGCACGTCCGATTGAACGGCCGTGGTCCGTTCGCCATGTTGTTAGACTCTGGCGCCGTCAACTTCCTTGCGCCTGACGTAGCTCAACAGTTGGGATTGACGATCACGGGAAGCGATAAAGGGCTAGGTGTCGGGAAAAGGACCGTTGTTGCGGGGGACACTCAGATACAGTCAGCCGATATTGGCGGCCTCCACTTGCGCAGCATGCCATTTCACGTGGTGCAGCTTCCTTACGTAATGGAGCACGGCTTTCCTGAACCTGTTGTAGGAGGCCTCGGATACGAGCTATTAAACAGAATTGCTTTGCGCATTGATTTTGATCGCAGGCAGTTGTCTGTCTGGAATGGCGCAACGTTCCGATATCACGGCAAGGGAAGTTTCGTGCAAATCGCTATGCAGGGGCACGTGCCGGTCGCAAGAGGGGCGGTCGATGGAACGCCAGGCATCTTCGAAATCGACTTAGGAGCAGAAGATTCGCTGAGTTTGAATACACCGTTCGTGAGCCGGAACGAGATCATCCGCAAGTACTCCGCGCGTATCTATGGCTTCGCCGGTGAAGGTGTGGGTGGGCGAGAGAACGCCTATTTTGTTCGAGTGCATAAGTTTGATCTGGGAGGCGTGTCTGTGTCGTCGATCATAACTGAGTTGTCGCAAGACACGGCGGGAGCTACTTCGGAGTCGAATTCCGCCGGAATTGTGGGAATGGGAGTCTTAAGACGATTCAACATCGTCCTCGATTATTGCGACCAGAGGCTCTATTTAGAGCCGAATTCCAACTACAAGCATCCCAGCGTGTTTAATCGAGCCGGATTCGCGCCCCGAATCACAAGCTCTGGGCTCATCGTGGTCAGCGTCTTCCAGAACAGCCCGGCCACCGAAGCAGGAATTGCGCCCGGGGATCAGATTCTATCGATCAATGGTAACCGCGGCAGCGACTTAGACGTCCCCTTTCTCTTTAAGGTTTTGCGGCAGCGACCTGGAACCGTGCTCCAACTCGAGATCTTGCGTAACGGTGTATCGCGGCACATTCAGGTCAAGCTAAGGAACCTGTTATAGAAACCGACACGTCTTTGCTGCCGACGGACCGGCAATTCGACAATCCCACCTTCGCTCGGTCTCGCTCACGTCGTCACGCCGCATGGGAACCCGAGGAGCCGCATCGTCCAACCAATAGACGTGACAGCTGCTTTGTGCGGTCAGTAATTCTTGAATGTGCTCGATAGACCGCCATGAGACCCCGTGATCATGGAATACAAGTGTGCTCCCCGGAGGAACCCAGCTCATCAGAGCGCGGAGACTGGACGGTGTTACGCCCACGGAATCTGTCCACTCATCAACATGGAAACGGGGGGCCGTCAGGAAACAGCTCAAGAACGATCAAGTTCTACCGGCTTAATCGTCAGTGTTGCAGAAGGTCACTTGAAATTGTCACGCACTCGGAATGCGCCTGCAGGGAAGCCCAGATGAAGAAGAACGATGCGTATAGCACGTACACCAGAAGCCCGATTTCCATAACATTCCTCATTTGGGTAATCGAGGGTGTATGCCGGCATATCTCGCCTCGCGCGAGATCTTTCCTTGGCGAGACGCTCTGGGTCATTCGGATCACACGCGATGAACACGAACGCAGTGACACTGGCTATGCGATCACTGCCCGCCAGAGCGCCTCATGATGAGAAATTCCAGTAGAAGCGCTATGCCACAGGAGGAGAGCGGTGCAAACGCCGTTGGTAAGGAGAACTCGATTCCCGAACTGGAGGAGTAAAGGAGGTTTCGTCGATCAGCCACTCGGTTTGGAGCGTGGGACGGCGGTCACAAATCCCACTCAGTCGCTCCTGGACCAATTGAAAAGGAGGAATCTTGGGTCTAACAGCATCCAGGCAAAGCTTGGAAGAATTACATGGATGAACCACGTCATAAGGTCCGGGGCCGTAGAGTTCCAGTTTGGCGTAGAAAGAAAAGGCAAAGATAAGAACGCAAAGGGCTGCAGGCAACCACCAAGACCGGAATTGGGCTCCTGCGAAGGTCACATGAGTACCTGCTGTGTGATTAGAACTCCCCAAAATGGATTTTGTTGCGCGCAAGTTTCTCTGGATTGCAAGCCTTCTCATATCTGAATTCGGCGTTGCTTTCTTCGCAAATGCTGCGGACGAGGGCACAATAGAACACCGAAACGCCTTTACGCTGTGACGCGGTGCTTAGATATGAATCCAGTTGAGTCGAATCAGCCACAGCGCACCGACTCCCACAACCGCCCACAGCGCAAGCCCTTGCAGGAGCGGGCGAATGCCCACCTTCTTCATCGCCTCTCGATTCAGCCCAGTTCCAATCAAAAATAGTGTCACAGTCAGTCCGATCTTCCCCAGGTGATTCAGAGCGGCGAATTCGGAAGTGAAGGCCGGCAATACGCTGTTGAGCATTGCCGCCAGACAGAACAGTAGGATGAACCAGGGCCACTGAATCTTGGCCTTGGATTTCAGGGTCAAGGCCGTAACTACGGAGAGGGGCACAATCCAAAGAGCTCTTGCCAGCTTGATCGTCGTCGCGATTTTCAAGGCAGTTGGACCATACTTGGCTGCCGCGCCGACGACCGAGCTGGTGTCGTGAATGGCGAGGGCCGACCAGAGGCCGAACTGCTCCTGGCTCATATGAAGCATGGACCCGATCGCGGAAAAAAGGAACAAGGCAACGGAGTTGAGGATGAATACGGTTCCCAGAGAGACCGCCATCTCCTCCTCGTTCGCGTTGGCAACTGGACCGACTGCGGCAATTGCGCTCCCCCCACAAATTGCCGTCCCGGCACTGATCAGGAAAGAAGATTTTCTACCAACACGAATCAAGTAGCCAAAACCCAGGCCGACGAGCATCGCCACGGTAATGCTGGCTGCCGTGTACTGGAAACCAGAGCGACCAGCGCGAATGACCTCGTGAAGATTCATGCCGAAACCGAGGGCGACGACAGAAGCTTGTAATAGGAACTTCGACAAACGTCGACTCTCGACGTGGAAAGGGTGCGGCACAGAGAACCCGTAAATGAGTCCGCCTAGTAACGCCAGGGGCGGCGAGATCAGACCGCTGGCAGCCAGAATGATTGCGATGAAGAAGAGATTCTTGCTCACCAGGACAGTCTGCTGCAGGGCCGGGAAGCGCGTCCAAGCAGTAATTCTGATTCGCGATAAGCCGGACTTATCAGATGGACTCGGATCTAACTTTTCTGGCGAGATGAAAGCATGCGCCCGGCGTTGAGTGCAAATGCTGAAAACGCACCCGCTGGGCCTTGAGGCTCAGGACCGGTACGCATCACCAGCGTAAAGTCTCTTCTTATCTTCACGCCGCTAAGGTGCACAACCTTCAGAATGCCGAGTTCCAGTTCCTTGGAGAGGGCCCATCGGGAAACGAACCCTACTCCGAGACCTACTTCTACAGCCGATTTGATTGCCTCGGTCGAATCGAGATCGATAATCCTGGCTACACTCTTGAGTTTGATACCAGCCTTGCTCAGCGCAGATTCCACCACCTGACGGGAACCGGAGCCTTGCTCACGCATAAGAATTGTCAATTTCTTCAGCCGTTCCGGTAAAGGCAGTCGGCCTCGAAATCTCCCGCACAAATCAGAACCATTTCATCTTGCAGAAAAGGTCTCGTGCGCACACCCCTGTGCCGCGCAGGGCCTTCAATCAGGCCAACAGCGATTCTCCCCTCGAGCAGAAACTCGACAACCTCATGAGTATTTCCACTTTGAAGTGAAAATTGCACTCGCGGGTGTTCGTCGAGAAAAGCGCCCAGCAGCCGTGGGAGAACGTACTGCGCAATTGTTGTAGACACGCCGAGCGAAAACTCTCCCGAGATCTCCTGCTCGCTGCTCAGCTCACGCTCAGCATCTGCAGCAACCTCCGCCATCCTATTTGCGTACTCAAGTAAGACGGAACCATGTTCGGTCAGTGTGACCCGGCCGGAGCTGCGGTCGAAGAGCCTTACGCCCAGATCGCTTTCGAGCGCCTTGATCTGCAGGGTTACCGCTGGCTGGCTGATGAACAGGTATTCTGCAGCCTTGCGAAAACTAAGGTGTTCCGCTACAGAACGAAACACCCTCAGCCGGAAGTTCTCAAGCCGTGCCATCTTGTATTCAGTTAACCAGATATCGATTCGATTCTAGCTCCGAATCGAGGGACCTCTGCTTCCCGCGGAATCGCAAAACCGTACGTTACTCCTTCTTGCCCGGCATCGATCCGCGTTCTTCCACGTTTAACCGAGGATGCGCGTCGAAGAGACTGTATGCTTCACGCCGGGCTGATTTCCTGAGTTATTGACCTTTGACCGTGGGATATCCCTTGTACACCCAGTCCGTGCCAAGGTTGTCGGAGAGGTACAGCACCTTGATTTTGGTGAATCCCATCGTGGAAAGTTCCTTGAAGGCAGGCCGCACATTCGGGCAATGGTTCCACGGACAACACCCGCAGTACAGGACGATCGCTTTGCTGCGGGGCAGCGACTTCACTCGCGTGCGCAACTGCTGAAGCGACTGCGCATCCGAGCCGGGACCGATGTATTCCGCGTCCGGGATATGCGCCTGGCGAAACATTAGCCATGGGCCAACATTCAAAATCAGAGGCTTTTCGCCGTTGGGTGCTTGAATAGCCTTCACCAGATCTTCCGGCGAAATCAGATGCGAGCTGCCTGGTGCCAGTTCGTCAGCAGGTTGTGCCCATTGGGCAACCGCTGTCAGGGAGAGAAGAAGTACGAACAAAAAAGCCAATAGAACCCTGATTCTTGTCATGAAACCGACCCTCGTTTCCTTTAGCAATAGATTTCCATTTTTCATCATAAAAACACACGGAATATACGCTGCACATAAAGCCTGGTCTGCGCTCCCGGTCACAATGCGTCGGTCAAGGCGGTTCGGTGCGCTGATGTTTATCGCAGCGGCGTGTAGTTATATGCCTGTGCAGCTGCGACTTGATCGCGATACACGTAAGCCAACAAGCCCTGCAACTCCATATCCTCGTATTCCTCTCTGCCGTACTCTGGGAGGACACTGGGGAAGAGGTACAGCGGTCTCTCTTTTGGCAGGTAATCGTGAAAATGCCCGGCGATGTGAAGAATTCGATTGAGGTGAATGTCGTCGGAGACCAGCGCCACCGTCATTCCTCGAACGACCGAGGCCTCCTGGAAGTGCTTTACCTGGTCGGCTGTGGTCTTCCATTCCGCTTCTCCGGCCAGGGGCTCGATGATCACGAACTTCTCCGGCGGGATACCATTCGTCGGCCGGGATCGCTCCATTTTCGCCTCATCGTTTTCCGCGAAGAAGCCGCCAAACGTAATCACCGGCCCGTATTCCCGCATGAAGTCCCGCACAGCATCTGCACTCTGCGCATCCGCTGGCGAGTCGCTCATGAGTTTGCCTGGGACGCGCTGTCCGCTGCGCGCTTCTGCGATTCGCTGGGCAACTAACAGACCGTGCAGGAAGCGGCGGCGGTTACCCCACTTCAGAAATTCTTTGATCAACGCTGGATTGTCGCCTTTGTAATTCTTTTCCGGGTCGGGATCTTTGACAGGTTTCCGCAGCGTTCCAACACCGGAGAAGATCCAGACATTCTCGATCTCGTTGCCGACCTTTCGGCTGATGGCCAGCCCGTTAGCTCTATCGTGCTCTGCCATTTCCTCAAACAATTTCATACGTGCAAGCGCTGCCCCGAGCACAGCAAACGCCTCGTCATTATCTATTGCGTTGAGCGCAGCACGGGTTCTGCCGTTATCGTTCTGGTTGAGTGCCCGTTCCCAGATCTTCTCAAACCGAACCTTGTGGACGCTCTCTTGGGTAGGACTACAGAAAGGCTTCATCGGATGTTTCCGTAACAGACGTATTCCGGGTGCATCTCTTATTTCACAGATCGCCGTTTGCCTGATGCACCGTTTAATATTGGCCGGGCAGCCCCCGCTGTACTACTTTTCTGGAACGTTGTCTCCCCCGCTTGCGCGGCGGTTAGCTCACCGGGCCGCCATCGCTCGATTAGCTCAGGCACTGGTACGCCGGAGGGGCCGATCCAGCCGCGAATACTTGCTCGACTGAGTTGCCGTAACCCGCCGCCTCCGATACGAGTGAAGACAGCATCCCTGCAGCCGTGGCGCGCAACGACATCTGCAACTCCGCGCCCGTTGAGGGCCGTATTCTGCTCGAACGCAATCTGGGCCGTATCGCAGTCGTAAATCATGATCCACTTTGCTGTACCGAAATGCGGAGAGAGCGCAGAGTCTTCTCGCTTGAGAAGAGTGGTAAATGCAACCTTGCTCATATTCTCTCCCTCCTTGTGCGGATCGGACGCACGACCAAGCGCAGCGATGGGAGTCCTGTCAAATACAAAGAATAGAACTGCCCTAGCGTGAAGCCAGGCTTTGGTGCGGCTGGAGTCGCGATCACGCTTGGCAAAGCCGGAGGCGGAGGCCGGCTCGCAACGCCACCACCTTGCTCCCAAACTGACTTTGCAAAGCAGCGGTGGCTTCAAACCCAGTGCAATGGCAGGGTGCGATAAGCTCGACACCAAAGCTCCGCAGGTTCTCGGTAGTGGCTTGAATGCGTTCTGCCGATGCCTGAAAGAGGTGCAGACCTCCGATTACCGCAAAGATTCGGCCATTCCCAATTATTTCTTTCGTGTAGTTCAGCGTATTGATCAGCCCGGCGTGTCCGCAGCCGGTAATGACCGCCCAACCGCCTTTGGTTTCGATCAGCAGCGCCTGATCGTCCGTCAGGGGATCGGATTGCGTGCAGGCTTCATCGATGAAGAACGGATCGGCGGCGATTTCGTAAGTATTTCGCCGCGGAATCGCACCCGTCACGAGGATGCCCGGGGCGACTTCCGTCGGCTGCACCGATTCGACGAGGTTAGCGGCTTTGGAGCGCAGAGCGCGTTCCGAAGCTGGTGGTATGCCGATATGCCGGTGAGGCGGTGTCGTTCCGCGCTGAAACTTGCCGTTCAACGCTGCCGGATGGGCATAGATCTTGCCCCGAAAACCTGCGTCGATCAACTCGGCGATGCCCCCGGTGTGGTCGAAGTGGCCATGACTGATGATCAGGGCATCGGCAGTCCTAAGGTCAATCCCAAGCAAGTTTGCATTGTGCCGTAGCGTATGTCCCTGGCCGGTATCGCAGAGGATGCGCTGTTCGCCCGCTTCAATCCAAAGTCCCAATCCCCACTCGCCGGCGGCGTCAAAAGCACCGGCGGTGTTTTCAACGATAGCGGTAATCTTGAGATCTTCAACCATGCCGTGGTTCTCGGGGCTCTGCAGAGCCTTCTAACCTAGAGACCTATCGGACGATACCCGGTGCACGAAACGCATCATTGAGCGGGCAACCTTGGACAGCACCTCGCCCCATTCCTTTAAATGCCGTTCACCATCGCGCGTGAGTTTGTACACCCGCCGCGCGGGGCCCGGCTCTCCGGTGTCCCAACCAGACGTGATGTAGCCGTTCTGCTCCAGACGGCGCAGCGTCCGATACACAACGGCCTTTTCGATCTCGCCGTCGGTGAAGGCATACTCCGTCAAATCTCCCAGAAGGTCATAGCCGTAAGACTTACCCTTTTCCTTGAGCATGAGAAGCAGCACCGGTTCCACGAAACGGTATAGGTGCCCCATTGCACAGGTGCAGGGATAGTCGTGGCGAGAACACTTCCCGGTGGCGTTCCGTTTTCTGGCAGTTGCAGGCAATCGTGTTTCTCCAAAATGTTTCAGTGGCTACAGCCGTGTTTTGAATGATCACAGCCACCTTCACTGGTTTGCAAGGTCCCATCCAAAAAGCCGGCGATCACAACGTCGGGCTCTGCGGCAGTAACCCCGGCGCATAGCTGAATCTTGTCAGCCGCCAATTGATTTCGCGCATGCGTCCCAATTGAGCCGGCAATCACAATGTTGGTGCCATGCTGGGCAAGCCACTTGGGAAAGACCCCGCGCGCATGATCGGGAGGGGCGGTAACGGTTTTTATTAAGATCTGGTGGGTATTGGGATCTACATCGACAAATAAAAACTGTTCACAATGGCCGAAATGCCCAGCCAGCTTACCTGACTCCAATGGGATCGCTATTCTCATCGACTGTTTTCCGTTCCGCTCCGTTCGCTTGTTGTTGCTCGATCCATGTGGTTGTACGGAGCTTCTGACATCTAGGTGTATAATACATCCTTTGATCCAGAAGCTGGCGAATATTCTTGGGCGAATCCTCTTGCTGGAGGGCCAATCATGATCAGCAAATCAGCGCCTCAACCTTGTCTGCTCCCCGCTACAGATATCGGATCCCCCATCAACAGTTCAGCGGAAACAAGGAGAAGTATGCGAAATCGACCGATTTTAACTACGTTGTTTATCTTCGCGACTGCTGTGATCGGGTTGGGGCAAGGCCGACAAGCGCAGTCGCGCCAGTACAATCCGGCGACAGAAGTAACCGTCAGCGGTGTTGTGGAAGATGTTTTTCACCCCAGCGGGAAGGCCGGCAACTCCGGCACCCACTTCAACCTGAAAACCGATAACGGAATCGTTGAGGTTCACGCCGGCCCGCAATGGTTTATCGATCAACACGGTTTTTCGCTGCAGAAAGGCACGAATCTCAGCGTTACCGGCTCGAAACAAGTCGTCGCGGACAAGGAAACCTTAATCGCGCGGGAACTCAAGAGCAGCGACAAGGTACTTACGCTGCGCGATCCCAATGGAATACCCAAATGGTCACGAGCAAGCGTTACAGGAAATTGAGCGCAAACCAACAGCGGTGGCGAAAGTTGAGGCAAACCGTGACACATCGCGCTTTGCCGTCGCTGCTCGTCTTATCCTGCTGCTTCTTTTCCCCCAACACCGCGCCTGCCCAGTCCAGCAACTTGGACGGCTTCGCACAGTGCCTGGCGGAGAAGAAAATCACGATCTACGGCAGCTTTCTGTGCCGGCACTGCGAGGACCAGAAAAAACTGTTTGGCTCGTCCTTCCGGCTTGTTCCTTATGTTGAATGTTCCACGCCCGGCAGCCATCAACTGACGTTTCTCTGCATGACGGCGAAAGTACAATTCACGCCAACATGGATACTTGCTGATGGAAACCGGCTCGTCGGATTGCAGTCCCTGAAGACGCTGAGCGACAAAACAGGATGCAAGCTGCCATGAATCAGCGTCTGATCCGATACCTTGTCTTCGCCTGTTGCGTCATTGGCGGGGCTTTGTCCGCTATCTCGCTTCACAGCCATTACAGCACCGCTGCCACGGATTACTGTGACCTGAATACAACCTTCAACTGTGACTTTGTGAACCGCAGCGTGTATTCGGAATTTTTCGGCGTGCCGGTCGCCCTTCTGGGATTGTTGGGATACCTGTTGCTGCTCGGATTGTCCGCGCGCAACGTGCGCTTCGCTATGACGCTCCGTTTTGCCGCTTCTGTTGCGGGGCTGGGCTTTGCGCTCTACCTCGCCTACATTGAAGCCTATGTGCTGGCGGTTTGGTGCCTGCTCTGTATCGGCTCGCTGGCCATGATTTCAGCCATCACGGCACTGTCCGGAATAGCCATGTGGCAGGGCCACGGAGCAAGAGATGAAATCGATGCAAGCCGATAATTTGTCTCCCTCCAACGGCCAGTTCCATTTGCAGAGCCGGTCGCTGCGGCTCACGGGGCAGCCAGGTCGCAAGGCGTCAGGTAACTCCTCTGGCCGGGAAACGAGTGCAAATCCGCAGTGCATCGTATGCGGAGCGGAGAACCCTAACGGGCTTCAACTCGACTTTGTTGTCGGAGCCACTGGGGCTGAAGCAACTTGGGTGCCCGCTGAGGGATGGGAAAGTTTCCGCGGTACAGTGCACGGCGGTATCGTCACGGCGGTTCTGGACGAATCGATGTCACGAGCCATCGTCGCCCGCGGCTGGCAAGCGCTTACCGTCGATCTGCGGGTGCGCTTTCATGGCCGGGTTCGACCGGGAGAAACCCTGCGAGTACAGGGCTGGGTCGTCGAAAGGCGTCGAAGAAGGATCCAGGCGGAAGCAAAGCTTGTCACCGAAGGCGGCGTCGAACGCGCGCATGGCTGGGGCGTCTTCCTGACGCCTCCGTAGTTAGTCATTCCAGGAGAGGCAGAGTGACGCACGCGCATCACGAGTTCGAGCGGGGCGCGACCTTCCGACTTGGAGCAAGTCTCGGTCGGAATGCCGCCAAAACCGGATGCTCGTCAGAAGATCGCCAACTCCCGGCCGAAAAGCGTTGACGACAGCAACTCGCGTAAGGATTGGGGATGGAAACCGGAGTTCAACCTGCGAAGACCGTCGCCGATATGTTGAATAACCTTGGCCCGCTGATCACCAGAAAATCGGCGAAAGCCGACCGGTCATGAAAAGCGCGAGAAGAGCCTACTACGACAGACTTTCACGCTTCTACGACCGCTTCATTGCTCTGCATTCCCGAGACAAGCTGGGACTGGCCAGAACGTTTCTGGCCGATCAGATTCCGGTTTCAAACCGCCGTTTAATTCTGGATCTGTGTACCGGCACCGGTACTCTGCTGACCTGTCTGCACTCGAAAGCTGCCGCCAGTGGCCATGTAGTCGGCTTGGATTTCTCCCATGGCATGTTGACGGTGGCCAAGGAAAAAACCGGGACTTTGTCGAATGTCTCTCTGGTGGAAGCCGAAGCCGGGGCTCTCCCCTTCGCGGCCGGCACGTTTGACGCTGTCACTTGCTCGCACGCGTTCTACGAACTCCAGGGAGAAACGCAAACGCAGGCGCTGGAAGAGATCGTTCGCATTCTGAAACCATCGGGAATCTTTCTCATGATGGAACATGATGTCCCGAGCAATCCCGTCGTCAAGGCTTTGTTCTATCTCCGCCTGACCTTCATTGGTGGCGGTCGGGTGGTTGCATTTCTGCGGCAGGAACGCGATGTGCTGGAACAATACTTTGCAAAAGTCGAAAAGGTGCCGGCCCCTGCGGGACGCTCGAAAATAATGGTCTGCCGCAAAATCCGTAACGGTCCGTCGTCAGGGGAACAAGACCGAACACCCTAGAGCAGGCGTTCATCAGGAACCCCATCCGGTTCTTGACGAACATCTCCAGCGCGCACAGTAAATCGTCGCGGCTCATGCGCAATACTGACACAGCTGAAAAGCGTTCGCGGACTATTTGGATTGTGCGCTTGGGGGCCGTCGCTTTCGCAGGACCCAGGTTGTCATGCAACGGGAGTCCTGAACGATCGTTGTCTTTAGTGGATCGACTAGCACTCCATTCAGTTCTCCAGTCAAGTCGAGCAGCATCTCTTGATCCACAAGAAACCACTCAGAACCATCTCCCATCCTGAATACGTTGTCGCGCGACCGAGGAAAGTCCATTCCGATGCGCGAACCCAAGCGGGCGAACAGCATGCCGCCTGGCTTTAACACCCGCCACAATTCGCACAGCATCGACCGGAACTGCGTTTCATCCCGCGCGAAGTGAAGCACAGCATTGCAGATCACGATGTCGAACGAATCGCTGGCAAACGGCATCTGCTCGATTAAACCAAGGCGGAAGTTTTCCTGCGGCAAGCCGGTCCCCAGCGACTCAGAAAAGCTGACTGACCCTACGTACGGCGTCGGGATTCGAGTCCAATGCAAATACCTCGAATCTTTCGCGCAGCATGTAAACGAGATTTCGCCCGTCTCCACAACCCGCATCGAGCACACGCATGCCCTGGGTAATGTTTCCTCTAAGGATCTGATCAAACAAGTAAATATCGATTTGCCCAAGCTGCTCTTGCAGGTTCATTGTTGTTAGGGCCCGCCTCCGCCGTTCCAGCACTTCGGCAAACCGAGAGCGCTTCCGACGTACACGTAGAAACCATGCAGGGTGCCACACTGGCCAATCTGAACGGAGGTGTCGGCGCGGGAGTGCAGCACCAGGGCGTATGTTCCGGGATTTGGAGATGCTGTACGCGCTTCGGGACTACTCGAAAGAAGGTCATCCGGCATGGGTGTAAGCCAACGTCAACCTTCGACGATTCTGACAACTGTCGGATATTAAGAAAAGGTCGAAATTCGAACAGTTCCGCTTTATGTTCGTGGTCTCATTTACGTTCCACAGGCGCTTCCACAAATTGCCTTGTCTTATACGTCTTGTGAGGTCTTGGGCAGCCTTCACGTCTTTGTAAGTTGTTGAAATGCCTACTCTTGCCAGGTTCACACGGTGGAAGTCACAGGTTCGAATCCTGTAGCGCCCACCATATGTCTCTCAAAAGTCTCCTTCCTCCAACTCCAACCAGGGAATTTTGTTTCGATGTTCGTCGCTCTCCCGTAGTTGACGAAGGATAGTCTGTCGCCATGTGGCCCCCTCTCGACGAAATTCCAGGCTGCGCCTGCATGGTATTCTTGCGCCACTGAATTTCGGACCTTGCCATGCCACAAAACCCAACATCTCATCCTGGCCTGAAGGCGTGGCTCGTGGTTGTTGCCGCCTTCATCGGGGCCTTCGTCAGCTTCGGCGTTACCTACACCTTTGGCGTCTTTCTCCGGCCCATCGCCAATACGTTTCACGTCGGACATGCCACAATGTCGGTGCTTTTCGCCGTAATCGCGGGGCTAACTTTTTTCTTGGCTCCCATCACCGGCGAGCTGGCCGATCATCACGGCTCTCGCCCGGTTGTCGCCTTCGGCGCGGTGCTGATGTGTGTCGCACTAATGGCGACCGGCAGAGTTCATTCCTTCTGGCTCCTTATGCTCACCTACGGCGGCGGACTGGGCACCGCTGCGGCCTGTATCTACATCCCTGCGATTTCCGCTGTGGGCGAGTGGTTCACAAAAGGGCGCGACATCGCGATGGGCATCGCTATCAGCGGAATCGGCTGCGGGACGCTCGTCGCCGCGCCATTGTCCGCAGTCCTCATCAATCGTTATGGCTGGCGCACGGCTATGGAGGTCTTCGGATGGGCCAGCGGCGTGCTACTTCTTTTGTCGGCAGCACTGCTTTCGCCACCACCAGACATCGCTGAGAAAAAGGAAGTCGCGATCTCGACCGAGCTGCGCACGCCGGCGTTCCTGCTGCTTTATGTCAGCCTGATGTTCGCCGGAGTTGCGGTCTACGTTTCGCTCGTCTTCATGCCGGCGTACGCTGCCGACATCGGCATCAGTCGTGTCGCCGGCGCCGCTGTGATCGGCTACATCGGGGCGGCCAGCGTTGTAGGGCGCCTGGGCCTCAACGCGCTGGCGCCGCGCTTCGGGCTGGTGTTCATGTACCAGCTCGCCTACGGCATACTGCTGATGAGTTTCGTAGTGTGGTTCACCGCGCATTCGTACGCTGTGCTGGTGATGTTTGGGATTGTGATGGGCGTCGGGTATGGAGGCATCGCGGCCATGGCTCCGCCGGTGGCAGCCGTCCTCTTCGGTGTCGCCGGACTGGGAGAGCTCCTGGGGATCATGTTCACCGGCTTCGGATTGGCCTGCATCGTCGGCCCACCGTTAGCAGGAATATTGGTCGACTACACGCACGATTTCAAATGGCCGGTGTTTGTCGCAGCGGGAGCCGCGGTTCTGGCCCTGGCGTTCGTAATTCCACTGGGGAAATACAAGACTCAACCCGCGAAGCAACGCGCCACGGCAGCGTAACGTTCACACCCCAATCGCCTGCTGGATCGCGTCAGCAATCGCGTCGGTATGACGCCGCATGGCCGTTTCGGATTCCGCTTCTATCATCACCCGCGCCAGCTTCTCCGTGCCCGAGTAGCGAACCACTACACGACCATTACCATCGAGGTCGCGCTCGGCCGCGTGAATGGTTTCCATCACCGCTGGCAACTCTTCCAGCGGCTTCTTCTCGCGCACGTGGACATTCTTGATCTCCTGGGGAAAGACCTTCATGTCAGCCACCAGATCGGCGAGCATCTTGTCGGTCCGCGCCATCACTTCCAGCACGCGCAGCGCGGTCAGAATGCCGTCGCCTGTGGTGGTATCGATGTCGCGAAAGAGGATGTGTCCCGACTGCTCGCCCCCGAGCGTCGCGGCGGTCTTCAGCATCTGCTCCAGCACGTACTTGTCGCCCACGGGCGCGCGCATCATGGCGATGCCGCTGCGCTTCAGCGCCGCCTCCAGGCCCATGTTCGACATAGTCGTGGCCACTACGGTTTCGCCATGCAACCGCCCCCGGGTCTTCATGTCGCGTGCGGCCAGCAAGAGCACCGCATCACCATTCACCACGCGCCCCGCAGCATCGGAAAACAGCGCCCGATCGGCATCGCCATCGAAGGTAATGCCGAGGTCGTACTTGCCGTTCGAGGCAGCGACGGCTTGCGCGACGTGTTCAGGGTGCAAGGCCCCGCAGCCGGCATTGATATTCCGTCCGTTCGGCTCGACGTGGAGAAAGTCGGCATCGATGCCGCAGTCGCGAAACACCAGCGGCGCGATGGTGCTGGCAGCGCCATTTGCGCAATCCACCAGGACACGCAAACGGCTGAAGTCCAAGCCCACTATAAAGTCGGCAAGCCATTGCGCATATTGCTCGCGCAAGCGGGTGTTCCCGGGAAGGATCTCGGATGCAGGTACTACGTTGTGGGATGCACTCTCCGCCAGCTGCTCGATGTGGGCGAAGATGTCAGCTTCGATGGCATGTTCCAGTTCATCGGAGAGCTTGTAGCCATCGGCGCCGAAGACCTTAATACCATTGTCCTGCCAGGGATTGTGCGATGCGGAAATCACGATGCCTGCAGAAAACTTGTCGGAGCGCGTGAGATAGGCGATGCCCGGGGTCGTAATCACGCCAGCGCTTACCACGTGCACTTTCGCTGATTCCAGGCCTGCCGCCAAAGCTGCGCCAATCCATGCGCTCGACTCACGCGTATCCTGCCCGATCATCACCCGTGCGGATTTGTCGCGTGCTGCGAGGCGCTCGCCCAGCGCCCGTCCGATGGCGACAACCGTTCTCTGGTCGAGTGGATACTCGCCAGCCACACCCCGAATCCCATCTGTGCCGAATAGTTGTCGCATCTTTCCTGTCGTTGCTGCACTGCTCAAGGTTGCCCCGCTCTCCCGGAGGTCTTGGCCGTATTCACGATCACGCGAATCGTCGCGGGAGTGTGGACCCGCACCAACGGATCAGCCACGTATACGTGCGTGGTGAACGCTGCCCTGCCGACCACGCCGGTCGCGTCCACCGGGTCCGTCATCGCCGCCTGAATCGAGTCGACCCGGCGCTCCGGCCCGACAATCGTAATGGTCGGCGGCTCCGCCGACACATCTGTTATGCCATAGCCGCTCAATAACGTGCCAATCACCCGCGGCTGCACCGGCACCGTACGCGTGACGCTGCGGTCAAAGCTGATGTGGAACTGCGAGGGAATAACCTGCACTACCTTCACGTCTCGCGGCACGTGAATTTCGCTGCGCGTGAGATCGAAGGTGCTTTCCCCGGGCCCGGCGCCCTGCAAATCGAGGACCACGTGCACCTCGGATGGATGCAGTTCCTGCATCATGCGCTGGGGACCGCGCAATGTGACTCGCGCCTCGAATGGATAATTTGAATTGATTTCGAGGTTGGCAGGGGCGTTCTGAAATTCCAGGGGCACGGTCATGGGGATCTCGATTGGCTGATCGCGTCCCACCGCCCACCAGAGAAGAATGGCAATGGCCAGCGAGACCAGCTTGAAAGGCAGGTTTTTCAGGACGTACTTGCGGAAGAATTTGCCCATCGGCTAGCGCTCCGCTCCATCGGCGAGATCGCGGTCGCGGCTCAGGTGCTCGATGTCGCGCACATCGGTCGAGAGTTCGCGATCGGTGATCGTGGTGGGCAACGTCGCGGTCGGCACATAGCGCCGCAGCACTTCGCTCAGGCGCTCGCGCAGATACTCGACCGTGATGTCGCGCTCGATGGCGCCGCCGACGGCCAGGCTGATCGAGCCGGTCTCCTCTGACACAACCACAGAAATAGCGTCGGTCTCTTCGGTGATGCCAATCGCCGCACGGTGCCGCGTGCCGTATTGCGTTGACAGTACCGGATTCATCGACAGCGGCAGGAAGCAGGCGGCGGCGGCGATCCGGCCCTTCTGAACGATGACGGCTCCATCGTGCAAAGGCGCACTAGGTCGAAAAATCGTAATCAGCAGATCGTACGAGAGATTCGCGTCAAGAGGAACACCACTCTCGATGAACGTGCGCAGACCGATCTCACGCTCGATAATAATCAGAGCGCCGGTCGCAGTCTTGGAGAAGTGATCGGCGGCGAGCACTATGTCTTCATAGCTGTCCGCGCCGCTAAAAACACCACCGCGCCGGGCTGAGAGCCTGCGCCCCAAGCGCGCCAACGCGTGCCGGATTTCTGCGCCAAAGACCACGATCAGCGCGAATACCGCGTAAGGAAATAACGTAGTGATAAGCCAGTCGACGGTGCGCAGTTGCTCGATGTGCGCGATCCAGAACGCGCCGACTATCAATACAACGGCAGCGAGCATGGGTATTGCGCGCGTACCCTTGATGAGCTTGAGGAATTCGTAGATAAGGAATGCCACCACCAGAATGTCAATGACGGAGATCATCGAGAACTGCGGGATGTGGCGGAAGCTTTGCAGCACAGGATTCCTCGGGCGGAATATCCCGCCGATTGTCCTCATTCTAAAGCATAGAGAAATGACGGCGGGGAATTGTTGTGAGCTGCGGTGGACTAGAGCTCTGGTTGTAGTCTTGCACTAATAATTAACAAGGCTGGAAGCGCGACCGCGAAAAATCAGCTTTATTGAATAAGACAAAGTAGTCTCTAACTGCTCTCGTTCTTGATCCGTTCTATCTTGGACGTGAATTCGCCGCTTCCAAGTTGCGTCCGAACCTGCTCACCAGCCTTCAACTGAGACGCCTGCTTCACTAGCTGTCCTTTCTCGTCGAATACCAGGGCGTAACCACGGTCGAGGATTGCTTTAGGTGAGAGCGCCTGAAGGTTGCTGTGCAGGCGTTCCCAATGCGAGCGGCGGCGCAACAGCAGGTTGGGGCCTGCGCTTCCCAGCGATGTAACCAGACGGTGGACCTCGGTGCGCCGCGCGACCAGCAGTCGCGCCATCGTGGTGTTCAACTGCGCGGCCCGGGTTTCGAGTTGGCGCCGCATTTCGCCGGTGCGGACGCGGAGGTCGTGGCGGCGCAGACTGGCTTCGAGCGCATCGACTCGCCGCCGCTGGTTCTTCAGCACGCGAGACTGCGCCTGTGCGAGCCGGAAGACCAGGTCATCGGTGCGCTGCTGGCGACGGGCAATCGAGTCCTGCATGCGCGCGAATACCGCGTGCTGTGCCAGGTTCGACAGTGCATTGTTGGCTCGCAGCAGCTTGTAGTTCACTGCGTGCGTCAGGCGCTTATGCAAGCCTATAAGCTTCTCCGACAACTCATGCTTCGAACGGATAACGATTTCGGCCGCCGCGGATGGCGTCGGAGCGCGCATATCGGCGACAAAATCGCAGATGGTGAAATCGGTCTCGTGCCCCACGGCCGATATGACGGGGATCTCCGAGGCAGCGATCGTGCGCGCCAGGCCTTCCTCGTTGAAGGCGAACAGGTCCTCGAACGAGCCACCGCCCCGAGTAACGATGATGACATCAACGTCGCCCTGCCGGTTGAACCAGCGCACGCCGCTGCCGACCTCGTGCGCCGCTGTCTCGCCCTGGACCTGCGCGGGATAGATCAGCACGTTCACCGACTCGTGCCGGCGGCGAAGAATGTTGAGGATGTCCTGTAGGGCTGCACCGCGAGCCGATGTGACCAGACCGATGCGGCGAGGCAGTGCCGGAATCGGCTTGCGGCGCGCCGGATCGAATAGGCCCTCGGCGGCGAGCTTGGCCTTTAACTGCTCGAAGGCGATCTGCAGCGCGCCCGCGCCCTTAGGCTCGAGGTGCTCGGCCTGGAACTGAAGGTCGCCACGCTCGTCGTAAACGGTGACACGTCCGCGGGCGACGATCTGCAACCCATTCTCGGGACGGAAGCGCAGCAATCGCGCCTGCACCCGCCACATCACGATGCGCAGCTGCGCCGAGCCATCCTTCAAGCTGAAGTACAGATGGCCGGACTCGGCAGGACGGTAGTTCGAAATTTCGCCTTCGACGTAGACATCGGTAAAGGATCGTTCCACCTGCGTGCGCACCGCGGCTACCAGCTCGCGCACTGGGTAGACCTTGCGCTGCGGCAGCTGAAAAATGAGTCCGAGTTGTTCCGTCTCGGCCATGAGGGCAGTGTACCAAGTGGAGAAGGGGCTGTTCGCCTCTCGCTCTTCGCTTTTCGCCAGAGGCCCTGGGCTCTCAGCTTTTAGCGGCCCCGTCTTTCGCGTGGGCAAAGGTTTGGATGGAGTCCCTTGAGTTCAGACTCTACCAAAAGGTTAGAGTCCAAGAGCAAAAGTAAAAGCTTTGGCTTGGAGCGAAAAGCGATTAGCGAAAGGGAAAAAGCTGTCTCTTTATCTCATCCGATTCACGAAGTACAACACCAGCGACAAGATCACGCTCAATAGGATGGAGGTCATCAGAGGGAAGTAGAACGTGCTGTGTTTACCGCTATAGACGATATCGCCGGGCAGGCGTTCGATCGGCAGAGTCGCCTTGCCCGCAAAGATGAAGATCAGCCCGACCACGACCAGGACTCCGCCAAAGAAAACCAGCATGCGTCCTAGGTCGCCCATGGCACCAAGTTTAGAGCATCATCACGGAGTCCCGGTCCGGATTCTTCCTTCGCACCTGAGACTCTGCTCGGAGCGCGCGTGCAACCTGAGCGAAAAGGTCTGTCGGCTTGACGCATATGTTTCACTGGCCTAAAGTTGAGTCAGTTTAACTCAACTTTAGGCATTCGCCCGATCAAGCCTGTTATAATCAGTTGCATTCATGGCAAGAAGGCGTTTAATTCGTTCCACTACAGTTCTTTGCGTTCGCCGGGATGACAAGGTGGTGATGGCCGGAGATGGCCAGGTCACGCTCGGCGAAGGGGTCATCAAACACACCGCACGTAAGATCCGCCGCCTGTACCAGGACAAGATCCTGGCAGGGTTTGCCGGGTCGACCGCCGACGCATTCTCTTTATTCGCCCGCTTTGAGTCCAAGCTGGAGCAGTATCACGGCAACCTAGGCCGCGCCGCCGTCGAGCTGGGGAAAGACTGGCGCACGGACAAAATGCTCCGCCAGCTCGAAGCCCTGTTGCTGGTCGCCGACCAAGGCCAAACGTTCCTCATCAGTGGGCAGGGCGATGTGATTGAGCCGGATACGGGCATTGCGGCCATCGGGAGCGGAGGTCCTTACGCGACCGCGGCGGCTACCGCGCTCTACGAGCACACGCAGATGTCGGCACGCGCCATCGCCGAAGAAGCAATGAAGATTGCCGGCAAGATCTGCATTTACACGAACGACCGCGTTACGATCGAAGAGCTGTGAAAGAGCAGTTGTCAGTGGCCGGTTGTCAGTAAAATGAACGAATCGACCGACAGCTGAAACCGACAAGTGAGAACTGGCAACCGAATTATGGCAATTTATCTTCCCGCAACTGCAGATGATGAGCACGTCGCATTAGATGAACTCACTCCCCGCGAAATCGTTCGCGAACTCGACAAATATGTCGTAGGCCAGCATCAGGCCAAACGCGCCGTCGCCATCGCCCTGCGCAATCGTATGCGCCGTCAGAAGCTGACTCCGGAGCTGGCTGAAGAGGTCATTCCCAAGAACATCATCATGATGGGACCGACCGGCGTCGGCAAAACTGAGATCGCCCGTCGGCTGGCAAAGCTCGCCAACTCTCCCTTCATGAAAGTCGAAGCCTCGAAGTTTACCGAGGTCGGCTACGTCGGGCGGGATGTCGAATCGATGATCCGCGACCTGGTGGAGATCGCCATCGACATGGTGCGCGAGGAGAAGCTGGAAGACGTAGCCGACAAGGCCGAGCTGAACGCCGAAGAGCGGCTGCTCGACCTGCTGCTCCCGTCCATGCCGGCGCAGGTTCCGCCGAAGCCCTCGGATCAGATCGGTTTCAGTATCGACAATCAGCCGCTGCTGGCCGCGGAACCCGGCTCGCGCACGCGCGAGAAGCTGCGTCAGCAATTGCGCGAAGGCAAGCTTGACGAGCGCATCGTGGAGCTCGATGTTCGCGAGAAGTCGATGCCTTCGTTCGAGATCATCAGCAACCAGGGCGTGGAGGAGATGGACGTCAACATCAAAGACATGTTGCCGAACATCTTCGGGCAGCGCACTAAGAAGCGGAAGATGAAGGTCAGCGAGGCCTTCGAGTATCTGATTCAGGAAGAGGAGCAGCGTCTGGTCGATATGGACCAGGTCACGCGCATCGCCGTCGAGCGCGTGGAGAACTCGGGCATCATCTTCCTCGACGAGATCGACAAGATTGCCGGCCGCGAAGGTGGGCATGGACCAGATGTTTCACGCGAGGGTGTGCAGCGCGACATCCTGCCGATTGTGGAAGGCACCACGGTCAACACACGCTACGGCATGGTACGCACCGATCACATCCTGTTCATCGCCGCCGGAGCGTTTCATGTATCCAAGCCGAGCGACCTTATCCCTGAGTTGCAAGGCCGCTTTCCGATTCGCGTGGAACTGCAGTCGCTGACTGTCGAGGACTTCATCAAGATTCTCACCGAGCCCAAGTCGTCGCTGACCAAGCAATACACCGCACTGCTCGACACCGAGGGTCTGAAGCTGGAGTTCACGCCTGAAGCGCTACAGGAAGTCGCCAACTTTGCCTTCAAGGTTAACGAAGGCACGGAGAACATCGGCGCCCGGCGCCTGCATACCATCATGGAAAAGGTGCTCGACATCATCAGCTTCGAGGCGCCGGACATGAAGGACAAGCACGTGGTTGTCGACGGCGATTACGTGCGTAACGCCCTGACCGACATTGTGAAGGACCAGGACCTGTCGCGTTACATTCTTTAATTTCTTCCACTCACGAAAGGTGCGGAGTCAAGCCGCACCTTTTCCTTTTGTCTCAACACTTCCCGAAATGAGATGGCACCGTCCGGCGTGATACCGGTCACTGAACGCACGCGCCCAGCGGCATAGCGTTGAGCTGCAGATGTTCTGTGTCTCACGACACGTAGAGGAGGTGCAGTTTGAAACCAACCAATAAACCTAATGTGGTCGAAGAGAAGACCACGGAGCCCGAAGTCCCCACCAAGATCAGCACATCCATCTTCCCGGGCCGGTATGTACAGGGCGCCGGTGCGCTGTATTCCCTGCGCGAGGAGATCGCACGTCTGGGCAAGAAAGCCCTGGTCGTGGTCGACCGTTCCGTCGACAAGATCGTCGCGCCATATCTGAAGTCGAGCGACGCCGTAACTTTCGTTTGCAATGAGTTCTGTGGTGAATGCTGCGATCCCGAGATCGAGCGGCTGTCCACCCTCGCTCGCAAGGAGAGCTGCGACGTGGTAATTGGCGTAGGCGGCGGCAAGGCGCTGGATACCGCGAAGGCCGTAGGGTTCACGCTTAAAAAGCCGGTGGCGATCGTACCCACGTTGGCTTCCACCGATGCCCCGTGCAGCGCGTTGTCGGTCATCTACACGCCGACCGGCGAGTTCTCGCGCTATCTGATCTATCCGCGCAATCCGGAGGTCGTGATCGTCGACACAGCGATCATCTGCAAGGCTCCGGTTCGCTTCCTGGTATCGGGCATGGGCGATGCCCTGTCCACCTGGTTTGAAGCCGAGGACTGCCAGATCAAGCACGCCGGCAATATGACCGGACGTGTCGGCTCCATGTCAGCTTATGCGCTAGCGCGGCTCTGTTATGACACATTGCTTAACTACGGCACGGCAGCCAAGCTGGCTTGCGAGGCGGGCGTTGTAACTCCGGCGCTGGAGCACATCGTGGAAGCCAACACCCTACTCAGCGGCTTGGGCTTCGAAAGCGGCGGCCTCTCTGGTGCACACGCGATTCATAACGGCTTGACCATCATGCCGGAGACGCACCACTTCTGGCATGGCGAGAAGGTTGCCATCGGTACGCTGGCGCTGCTGATGCTGACCGATCGTCCGCCGTTCGTCATCAAGGAAGCCTACGACTTCTGTGAGGCTGTCGGCCTACCGATCACGCTGGAGCAGATTGGCCTCGGCAAGATCAGCGACAAGCAGTTGATGGATGTGGCGACTGCATCCTGCGCTCCAGGCGAGACCATTCATAACGCTCCTTGCGAAGTGACCCCGCAGCGGGTGTTTGCGGCCCTCAAGGCTGCCGACGCCGAGGGCAGATCGCGCCTGGAGAAACATGCGCTGGTGCACGCCTAAAGTCGATCAATCTCTGAACCGTGCACTCCGCGCACTCAGGGCGTCAACCCAGGTGGTGCTGGGGCAGGCCCGCTACGTCAAGGCGGGCCGTTTTCATTTCGAGCTGCAACCAGCCATGAAGCGGCAGCAATAAAGTGAGCCGCCGTGCAAGCCTGGAAGTTTCACGAGGAATAGGTGAGAGCCGCGTCAGCGACTAGAGCAGTTATCGGGGCCGACAAGCGCCTTCCATTGATCACCGTTCGAGATGCAGCCAGAGGTGCTCTTCATCGATGTAGCGCCCGTTGACCTTCAACGCGCGAGGTTCGCAACCGTATGGACGGAAGCCTAGAGAGCGGTACAACTTCATCGCCGCTGTTTGCGTGGTAGCCACGCTGATGTTGATTTGCTCCAAACCCTCGATCTTGCGCGCCTGCTCTAACAGCAAGGTCATCATTCGCCGACCAACGCCTTCCCCGCGGTGACTCGCTCGCAGGAAAACGCCCCACACCCGTCCTTTATGGCGTTCCTTTAGACCAGACTCGCGCACGAATCCTGCCGTACCAACCAGTTCGCAATTCGCAAACGCGCCAAGAACGAATTTGTTGGACATGTCACAAGCGATCCGCGATCGTATCTCGTCATCGGTTAGCTCGCGGTAAGCATCAGTGCTTGCGCCGAATGCCTCAGGATCACCCTCGAGCGCTTCCAGGCGCACTCGTCGCCAAGCCGAGGCGTCCTCGGGAGTTACCATCCTGAATTCGACGGAAATCATTTAGAGATAGATTCGCGGAAGAACATCGGGATGCACAACTAGTCTTCACCTACGCGCAGTACCGCCAGGAAAGCTTCTTGCGGAATGTCGACGCGACCGATGCGCTTCATCCGCCGCTTGCCTTCCTTCTGCTTTTCCAGCAGCTTGCGTTTGCGGCTGATATCGCCGCCGTAGCACTTAGCGATCACGTTCTTGCGCATGGCCGCGACCGTTTCGCGGGCAATCACCTTGGCGCCGATGGCAGCCTGAATGGCTACTTCGAACATCTGCCGCGGAATCAACTCGCGCATCTTCGACACCAGCGCGCGTCCGCGATCATACGCGAAATCCTTGTGCACGATGATTGACAGGGCATCCACCGGATCGCCGGACACTAGGATGTCGAGCTTCACCATGGGCGATTCCCACAAGCCCGCCAGATGGTAGTCAAGCGAAGCGTAACCGCGGGAGACCGTCTTCAGCCGGTCGTAGAAGTCGAGCACGATCTCGTTCAACGGCAGCTCATAGGTCAACATGACGCGCGTGGAGCTGACGTATTCAAACGCCTTCTGTTTGCCGCGCTTGTCCTCGACAAGTTTTAGGATGCCGCCGACATATTCTTCATTCGTCAAGATCGTCGCCAGGATCACCGGCTCTTCGATTTTCATGATCTCGCTGGGATCGGGCCAGCGCGACGGATTATCCACTTCCGCTACCGTGCCGTCCGTCAACGTGATTCGGTAGCGCACGCTCGGCGCAGTGGTGATCAGATCAAGATCGTACTCACGCTCCAGCCGCTCCTGGATGATCTCCATGTGTAACAAACCGAGGAAACCGCAGCGAAAACCGAAGCCCAGCGCTACCGAACTCTCCGGCTCGAAGAAGAAGGACGAATCGTTCAGCCGCAGCTTCTCCAGCGCCTCACGCAGCAGCGTGTGCTCGTGCGCATCGACGGTGTAGATTCCGGCGAAGACCATCGGCTTTAGTTCTTCAAAGCCCGGTAGCGCCTCAATCGCCGGGTGATGGTCATCCGTGACCGTGTCGCCAATCTTGGTGTCCGCAACGTTCTTGATGTTCGCGATGAGGAAGCCGACTTCTCCGGCGGAAAGCTGATCGACTTCGACCGGCTTGGGAGTCAAGACACCGAGCGTCTCCACGTCGAAGGAGCGCCCGTTCGACATCAGGCGAATGCGTTGACCTTTGCTCAGCACGCCTTGAATGACACGCGCCAGCACGATGACGCCGCGATAGGAATCAAACCACGAGTCGAAGATGAGCGCCTGCAGCTGATTCGCGGCCCGGCCCTTCGGCGGAGGAACGAGATTAACGATTGCTTCCAGCACATCGGGCACGCCCAATCCAGTCTTGGCGCTGATCGGCAATGCGTGCGAAGCGTCGAGTCCGACCGCGCCTTCAATCATCTCCTTAGTGCGTTCAATGTCGGCGCTGGGCAGATCGATCTTGTTGATGACCGGAATGATTTCCAGACCGTTGTTGATCGCGATGTAGGCGTTGGCCAGAGTCTGCGCCTCGACTCCCTGCGACGCGTCGACCACCAGCAGCGCGCCTTCGCAAGAAGCCAGCGAGCGCGAAACTTCGTAGCTGAAATCCACGTGTCCGGGAGTGTCGATCAGGTTGAGCTGGTAAGTCTTGCCATCGGCGGCCGGATACATCATGCGAACTGAGTGCGCCTTGATGGTGATGCCGCGTTCGCGCTCCAGGTCCATCGCATCCAGCACTTGCGCCTGCATCTCGCGCGCCGTCAGCGAGCCGGTGAGCTCCAGCAGGCGGTCGGCGAGCGTGCTCTTCCCATGATCGATATGGGCGATGATGGCGAAGTTTCGGATGAGTGAAGGATCCATGCGAGGTAGCGGGGCGCTACATTGATTCTAACAGGCCAATGGGCCTTACCTATTGAGGCGCTGTAACATCAACGGTGTGAATGCAATCCCATTTTCTGCAATCGATCATGTACAGTTGGCCGCTCCGCCGGACAGCGAAGGTGAGGCGCGGCGTTTTTTTGGCGACTTGTTAGGCATGCGGGAGATCCCTAAGCCTGCGCTGCTGGCCAAGCGCGGTGGTGTTTGGTTCGCCAGCGGCGAAGTGCAGATCCACATCGGCATCGAGCAGGATTTCCGCCCGGCGCGGAAGGCGCATCCGGCACTACGCTGCGTCGACTATGACGGCCTGCTGGTGAGACTGCGTGCGGCCGGCGTCGAGATAACCGAGGTCGACGACATTCCGGATGTGCGCCGGGCCTATGTGCATGATCCGTTCCGCAATCGCATTGAGCTGATCGGTGAGAGGATAGCAGCGACTCCGGAAGGGCTCTGAGTTCGATCGCCGCTATGCACGCACTCCAACCACGATCCCGTGACGCATGCGAAAGACTCCATACCAGGCAACGTGTTCAAACTGTTGCTGAACACGAAAGCCAGCCGTCGTGCTTAGTTCCACCCACTCGGCCAACGTGCGGTTGGCGTGCGGATGTCCCGCGAACTCGCCATTCATCACGCTGTCTGAAAACTTGGTGACCTCGCCCTCGAAGGCACCGTGGAACGTGTCTTCCATCACGATGAGCGTCCCGCCAGGCCTGAGCACTCGTGCCGCTTCGCCAAGAAACCGGCTGTGAAAAGGCTTGGGCACGTGATGCAGCACTGTCACCAGCAACGCGGCGTCGAAAGAAGCGTCGAGAAACGGCAGCTGCCCGCCATCCGCCAGAATATAGGGCAGAGGCAGCATCAGCAGGTTCACGATGTCGCAGCCGACGACGCTGCGCCCGGGCGTCTGCAACAAAGTGGCGACATGGCCGGTGCCAGCGCCGATATCCAGTAGCCTGCCCAGCTTCGGGAGGAAGGTTTCGAAGTAGGAGACGACTTTGCGCGAGCGGCTGAAGGTCATTGCGTTGAAAGTTCGGCCGAACCACTCATGTTGCCGCGCGAAGTCGACGAAGCGCTGCTGAAATTGCCTATGCGTGGGCCCGGGGCCGATAGGAATCGTCACTCCTCGCCGCCGATCTCAAGTGCCAGACGCCCCGCAATCATGTTGAGCACATGCTTGAGCGTGCGTTCCATTCCCTGGCTCAACGACTTCGCTGCACCTGCGCTGCGGTAGGCCCCGGCAACCTGTACGCGAAACTTCTCGGACGCAATCATCTGCGCGTTCACGAAATTGTCGATCCAGTTGAAAGTGTCGGCGGCGCGGATTGACGGCGTCGCCGAGAGCACGCGGGTGGTGAGATCCGCTCCCGCATGCTGTGCCAGAAAGCGATCGACGGCTCCCTCATCATAGAAACGAATGTTCGCTAGCAGGTCGACTAGAGTCTCGCGCAACTGCGGTTTGGGAAGCGCGGCAGCATCCTCCAGCGCCAGCAGCGCGAGATCGTGCCGATCGTAGGAATGCGACAACACTCCGGCGGCACGGAGCGTACGCCGTGCGTATTCAATGTCGCCGAGACCCATTGCCTCGCGGTAGAACTGAGGAATGAACTGCGCCTTGCCGGTCGGACGATGCTGGTCGAAGATGATCTCCACCCACCCCATGTGCGGCAGCAGCGGAAATTTGTTTCGGGGCGTGACGAACAACCCGCGCGATTCGGCGACGGTCTCACGCGTCATCGCCTTGTATTCGTCCAGCAGCGAGTCTTCCGGGTTGGGCATGGTTCGCAAAATGTGGAAGCAGGTGTACAGCACCGACTGATGAAACCAGGGGCAACCCTCGTGGTAGATACGCGACAGCTCGCGCACGATGTGCTCCGGATCACTGCAGCCGTGGACGAAGAGAACGCGCTCAGCAACCTGCATCAGGAAAACGTCGAAGGCCGTACCTTTGTCGAGCAGCGCGCGAATGGTGCGGTCACAGCCGCCGTCTACATCCTCCAACTCGGCCAGGCATTCCACGCCAAGTTTGCGGCTGGCCACCTGACGCGGATCGCGGGAGAACGAAGCCAGCAGTTCATCGAGATTCAGCGGCTGAAAATCGGCCTGCGCCGCCATTACGTGACGCAATGCATATTGGAAGACCAGCAGCGCGGGCGGCAGGATCAGGCGCGAGAGCTTGGTCAGGCGCTCCAATCGATTGACGTTTTCGACCCAGCGTTCGCGCAGCCGCTCCAACGTCGGTTGATCGTCGGAATGATGAATCATGATCATCACCGACATCAGGGTGCAGCTCTCGATCTTGTGGAAATTCGGCAGGCCGAAGGGCAGCACCATGTTGTGCGCGAGGTCGCCGAGCAGCTTCCAGCCGGGCTCCGGCTCCTTCTTCCAGAAGCGGTAAAGATATGGGCCGGTCAGGATGCGGACGGCGCGCGAACCATCGAGCGCCGCGGTTTCCAGCTTGTCTCCGAGGCCGAAGTGATAAGCGGCCTCGATCGCGACGCGGCGCGCGTTCAGCGCCGGTGGCGACAGCTCTTTCCCACGCAGTGCAGCGATCAGGCCAAGGCGCGAGTGCGTCAACAGGCGCTGGACAATCGCCGCAACTCTTGCCGGATCGATGCCGGCGGCAGCGCGGAGCCCAGAGGCCACACCGTCCCGGTAAAAGGCTTCTTCCCTCGCGGCCAGCGCGACCACATCGGCATCGCGGTTCTGCTGCAACTGCACACGCACCAGATAGGAGACATCGTCGGCGGCAAGGAACGGATCGTCCATGCGGCGAACTTTTTCCGCCAGGAAGTTGGTCTTCGTGAGCAACTGCTCCAGTTGCTGATTCGCGCCGGTCTCAAATAGGTGTCCCGAGTAATAGCGCA
The DNA here is from genome assembly GCA_963819055.1 of uncultured Acidobacteriaceae bacterium. Lineage (GTDB taxonomy): Bacteria > Acidobacteriota > Terriglobia > Terriglobales > Acidobacteriaceae > Bog-257. The sequence goes on from CAWFUT010000038.1 coordinate 51,836, forward strand.
GCGGGTAGGTGTCCTGCACCTCGGCCCAATTGCGACAGTAAGCAAGCATCAGCAGCTGCACGCGCTCGAGATGTACAGGAGCGACTGCAACGTCGGACGAGCGGGCCTGGTTCATGCGCTTAGCCGTCGCCGGGTTCGCGCCGGAGAACAGCGCCAGCAGGAACTCGCGGAACTTGGCGTGGAACAGTTGGAACGTGGGCACGCGCTGGGGCGTTTCACCTTCACTGAGCAGCGCTACTAATTCATAGTCCACCGCGGTTTCGACGTCTGCTTGTGTCACTTGGGCAATGGCCGCGATCTGCGCGACGGTCAGCGGTCCGTGTGCAACGCACAGCAGCAGCAGCGTTTCTCGCAACACCGGCCATTGGCGGCTGGATGCAAAGCGGAGCAGCAGTTTCTCAAAGTAGCCTTCGATGCCGAGCGGCAGGTGGCCCACATCTTCCAGGTACAGGCGGCCCTGTGAGAAGTCTTCGGCCAGCATGCGGATGTACAAAGGATTGCCAGCCGACACGCGAGCGATCGCTTCGACGTGCCGGTCTTCCAGGTCGTACTTCGAAACGACGCGGAACAGCAGGCGGCGAATCTCACGCTCGGGCAACCCGGAGAGTTCCAGCGTCAGGGTTGGAATCTCGGGATCGCGCATGGGCGGCAGCGCGCCGCGCCGTGTGCCCAGCAGCACGAAGACATTCGACGGCAGGCGCTCGCCCTTGAACAGCAGCGCGCTGAGAATGCCTTGGCGCTCCGCCTCGGTGCGAGCGATGAGCGCCTCATCGACGCCGTCGATTACGAGGAGCAATTTGCCGCGAGTTTGTTCTACCGTCGCACGTGCCGCATTCGTCAGATCGGAAGCTACGGCCGTGGTCGCTGCTCCTCTTGCCGGCAGCTGATTAATCAGCGAAGACAGTATTGCCGCCAACTCCAGGCTGCTTTTGTCGGCACCGCAGAGATGAAATGCCACGTGGAGACGCGTGTCTTGTAGATGTGTCGCAAACCGTCCCACATCTTCCGAGCGCCCGTACGCCGATTTCGGACCCAGCAGGTCGTGCACGATGCGCGACAACAGCGCCGTCTTGCCGATGCCGGGATCGCCTTCGACGATCAGGAACCCGCGGGGGCGGCCGGCCATGAACTCCAGCAGTTGCAGCTCTTCGGTGACGCGGCCGACCAGATCTTCTGAGCGCTCCTGCAGCAACTCCCACGATGTGGTACTCGCGCCTTCCGGTGCGGCGATGTCGATTTTCTCGGCGCTGGTCTCGATGATGGTGCGCAGCCGCTCGGTGACATCAGTGGCCCAGCGATGGTGGGCCATGGAGTAATCGAGAAAATCGGGCCTGCGCTTGACGCTGTTAAAGAAGAAAATTTTGCTTAGCTCGCAAGAACCGTGGCGGGTGGGATAACCGCAGCGTGCATGCAGCAGCAGCGGCGAGAGCGGCAGCATGCGCTCGCCATGGACCAGGCAGAGTTGACCCCGCGGCACCGCAGCTGCAGCGGCTGGAAGTTCCACCACCTTGGGCTCAGTCCCCATCAGCAGCCGCCCTGAGCCATCTTCGTCGTGCAGGATCAGGTCACAGGACGCCAGGAAGCTGAGGTCCGACAAGACAGTTGCGAGCAGCGGCCAGTGTTTCTCGAACTCGTCTTCGGCCTCTTCGTCGGAACGGCGCGCGCTGTGGGCCAGCCGGTTGCGCAGGTTGATGAGCTCATCGATCCGCTGCGCCTGTTTCGCGATGGAGCGGCCACGCGGGTCGAAATAGAAACTCACCAGCGCCGGCATGAGGAGTTGATCCTGCAATCCGCGGAAACAGCGCAGCACCTCGCGCAGGAACGCATTCCACGATCCCAGCGAAGGAATGCGGAAGTGGAGCGCGATCTCCTCGTCAACCTCAGGGGAGCGCAGGCCAAGGCGCACGTACTCCTGAATGGCGATGATGGCGCAATATTTCAGCGTGACTTCGAAGACGTCAGTGAGACCAAACAGGCGGTGCAGCGGACTGGGCGCCTGATGCAGCTTGGCTTGGAAGGTAAGAGCAATGGGGATGGGATATTTCGCCAGCACGAACTCTGGATCGAAGTTGCTGGTTCCCGACGTGGGCGTGGTTGCCATGGAAAAATAATCTCTGCAGGATCACCGACATTGGCAGATGGCTTGGAACCCCTCGCCTTAGAGGACCTTTGCAGCCCAAACGATGCCGGCGATACAGGCCAGAATCACAACGATGAGAATCCAGGCCGGTCTTTCCAGCCAACCTTCCTTCTCGGCGAATTTCCGTTTCCACGGTTGCAGAACGAACGCCGTGAAAAGCAGGAACGCCGGCAGGCTCGACAAGATGACGAGGGTCGCTGTTTTACTGTGGTTGTCCTCGCCCAAAATGTGTTTAGTGAATATTTCGATAGCGTCGACGGCGTACACCCCGACGATGAAGACTTCCACCCACTCCAGCTTGCTCTGAACCTCGGCGACCGTTTCCGTACTTTCTCTCGTCTTGCGCGCCTGTTCATCCATCTTGTCGCGACGCAGATGTTCGGCAGCTGTTTGATTCAGGTCGCGCAAGGTGGTCAGTAAGTCGTCGATCCCCGTGGCATCGTAGAAGCGACGCAGCAGATCGCTGTGCGGCAAGGTCAGGTTGTGCTTGATCCGCGCAGCAGTGCGGGCCAGGAGCTCTCCTTCGGCGGCGATGTCTTGCACGAGGTTCGACGACTGCGAACCGTTTACTGCCTCCGAATGCGATGGCACAGCCGTGCGTCCGATCTCGGAGAGGTCTTCGCTCTTCGCAATCAGTTCGTCGATCTGGCGGGCCAGCGCGACAATCCTGACAAAGTCCTTCTCAACCGCATTGTCGCGGTCCGGCGCGCGTTGTGGCTGCCCTGCGAATCGCTGCTCAGGCCTGTACGCGATCCCGATGCCGCGGTCACCCCACACGCCTACACATCCGGGCGAGATGACCAGGTGCCGCTGCACAAAATCGAGAGGCTTGGCAGAACGCAAATCCGGATACAAGGCCTCCCACAAGGTTTCACCGATCTGCCGTGACAAGTGGTTGCCGCCCGCCAGTGCGATCGGTACGTCGTGGCGCAGTGGAATGCGCGCGAAGCGGAAGCGACATTGTGTGGGCGGCGTGATCTTCGCTAATTCTGCAATGTCATAGTCGAGTGTAGCGACGTCCGACTCATCTCTGACCGCCGACAGGTCACAAACCGTGATCACCGGACTGTCGCTGCCCGTCTTGGAGAGGTAGACGGAATGCTCAACTTCGCTCCTCACCGCCTCGACGATGGCATCATCCTCAAGACCTCCATCGCTGCCGGGCGGCGCGATCTCCGTTCCATGATTCGGCGTGGCCACGATGGTGCAGAGATAATTCTGTCCGTCGAACCAGGGATCGGAGAAGTATTTCGCGAGCGTTCCGGCGCGAGCTTCGAAACCTCGGCGGGCCGGCTTCTCGGAAACTTGCTGTTCGCTCAGCGCCGCAACTTCCTTAGCCTGCAGGCGGGCCCACACGCGATACAAGTGCCGTCCATTGGCGCGTTCAGGATCGATGGCGAAGAAGTAGTCCGTATGGTTGCTGTCAGCCTCGGGCCGGCCGTTCGAATACGCTACCGCGGTGAATTCAAAGCCGCGACCGAGCGAGGAGTTCTCCAGGTCGAGGCGTGCCCACTCCTTGAAGAGCAGGCATTCGGGATCGCGAAGATAAATTCCGTCAGTAGGGACGCGAGGCTGGTCGATGAGAAGGTGCTGCGAATCGATCGCCGTCGGCCCTGGTTGCGCTAATAGCGGTCGTTGCTTCAGCTGGTCGAAGAACACAGTGAACGGCTCGTCCGATCGCTGTAGATAGACGATGGACTTGCGAGCACGCCGAAGATCACGGTGATAGGCTTCGACCTCGCGATCAAGCATCTCGAGTTCCGGCGCGAACTCTTCGCTGTCCTCGAGCACGGAGTCGAAGATCGGGTTTCTCTTACCGTCGCGGATGGCACCCTTGATGGCGTCGAACAGTTCCGTGGCCCCGCTGGTCTCGTCTAGATAGTCGCGCCCGCGCGCGAGTGCGGCGTACAAGATCGAATGCAAGGCCCGATTACGAGGACAGGGGAAATGCTGACCGTTATCGACGATCGACGCGTAGCTGGCCAGCAGCAGCGGCCAGCGCTGCTCGGGGCGAACCGTACGGAGATTGGGAGTGAACCATTTGATCTTTCGCCGGTCGACGGAATCCAGCCAGCCGTCGGGATGGAGCCCGCAATCCTGCCAATCCACGATGGCCGTCGGATCGTCCAGGATCCAGCGCGCGAGGTACATCGAGCAGAAGGCATCAAAGTCCGGCTGCTTGTGCGTCACTAGCCAGAAGACCCCGTCCCGCTTCTCGTTGAATCGGCCGCGAATTAATTTGGCTTTGTGAAGGACAGCGGCCGAGGCTGCAGGGAATTGGGCTTCGCGGGTGAAATGATGGTCGATGACGGCCAACTCTTCGCGGCCGTTCAGACAAGTGCCTCCAACATCGGTGACTAGCTCATTCGAGAAGAGGGTGCATGGATCTTCTGATCCGGCATCGGCCGCGCGGAGGCCGGCGCCGGGCGTAAACACCGTACCGAAGTCGACGAATCGGTAGCGAAAGCTGAACGACATGGCGCAACCTGCGAGGCCTTCAATTCCGGTTCAGGAATGTGGCCTAGTATTTTGCCAGAGAGCCTGACCACCGACAAATGAATTGACGATGGCGGCACTTCCGCCGCAGTTGGTCACATCGGGAGACAGCCCTGCCTGCAGTCCATGGGATAATCGAACCTGGTGTCCCTCTCATGAAGCGAGCTGTCCATGCCGCGTGTCCGCACGATTGTCCCGACGCCTGCGCTGTCCTGATCACCGTCGACGATGGCCGCGCCACCCGCATCCAGGGCGCACCCGGGCATCCGGTGACGCGCGGATTCCTCTGCAGCAAAGTGGCGAAGTATGTGGACCGCGTTTACTCGCCGGACCGGCTGCTGTATCCCCTGCGGCGTGTCGTTGCCAAGGGAATGCGCGGCGACCACGCTTTCCAGCGGATCACGTGGGAGCAAGCCTTCAACGAAATCGTAACCCGGCTGAAGAGAGTCAGTGAGGAGTTCGGCCCTGAAGCCATCCTGCCGTATTCCTATGGCGGCAACATAGCCGTGCTCAACGGCGGCTCGATGGACATGCGCTTCTTCCACCGAATGGGTGCTTCGCAACTCCATCGCAGCATCTGCTCGGAAACCGGCGGCGCCGCCATGATTTCGATCTATGGCCGCAAGATCGGTACCGAGCCGGAGCAGTTCCGCCACTCCAAGTACATCATCGCCTGGGGCGCAAACATTCACGGCAACAACATTCATCTGTGGCCGTTCATCCAGGAAGCGCGACGCAACGGCGCGAAGCTGGTAGTGATCGATCCCTATCGCACGCGCACGGCGCGCGCCGCCGACTGGTATCTGCCGATCAATCCGGGGACGGACGTAGCGCTGGCCATGGGCATGATGCACATCATCGTGCGCGAAGGCTGGCACGACCTCGACTACATCACGCGCTACGCCGAGGGCTTCGACGAACTGCTGAAGCGTCTGCCAGAGTTCACGCCCGAGCTTGTCGCCAAGCTGACCGGCATTAGTAAAGAAGATATTGAGACGCTGGCGCGGGAGTATGCGACCACCCGAGCGGCGGTGATTCGGGTTAACTACGGTATTCAGCGCGCACAGAACGGTGGTGCAGCGATGCGTGCAGTGTGCATGTTGCCCGTCATCACCGGATCGTTCAAAGAGATTGGCGGAGGCCTGCAGCTTTCGACCAGCGGCGGCTTCCAGCTCAACCGTGAAGCGCTCCAGCGTCCCGATCTGATGCTGAAGAGCCCACTCGGCCGTGTGGCGCGCACCGTCAACATGGTGGAACTGGGCAAAGCGCTCACCGAGGTAAACGATCCTCCGGTGAAAACGCTGGTCGTTTACAACTCCAATCCAGCCGCCGTCTGCCCCGATCAGCACCTGGTTACGCGTGGCTTGCTGCGTGACGACCTGTTCACCGTCGTGCATGAACAGTTCTTCACGGATACCACCGATTACGCCGACATCGTTCTCCCCGCGACGACCTTCTTCGAGCAGAAAGACCTGGTGCAGGCCTACGGGCATTACTATTTGCAGGTTTCGCACCAGGCGATCGAGCCGCTGGGCGAGTGCAGGTCGAATGTCGATTTCTTCCGCGAACTGGCATTGCGAATGGGCTTTCAGGACGAATGCTTTCGCCAGACGACGGACGACCTCATCGATCTCGCTCTTTCCTCCGACGTACCCCAGCTGCAGGGCATCACTCGAGAGCGGCTTGAAACCGAGCCCCATGTTCGCTTGAACCTGGATGCCGAGGCCGGCACATGGCTGCCCTTTGCGAACGGCTTCGCCACGCCGAACGGGAAAGCGCGTATCTACAATGAGGATCTGATTGCCGACGGCATGGATCCAGTGGCCTCCTTCGTTGCGCCAGAGGAGTCGCGGCACAATGCCGCTGCCGCCCACTATCCCCTCGAACTGCTGGCGCGCAAGGCCGACAACTTCCTCAATTCCACCTTCGTCAATCTCCCCTCACATCAAAAGATGGAACCGCACCAACACGAACTGCAGATTGCTTATGAAGATGCGAAGCTGCGCGGCATCGCGGACGGCGACCGGGTGCGGGTGTTCAATCGGCGTGGCGAGATCTTTCTGCGCGCGCGACTGGATGGCGCAGTGCAGCCTGGAGTGGTTGGCGCCCGACTCGGCTGGGCGAAGCTTTCGGAGAACGGCGTCAACATCAACGTGCTGACTTCGTCGCGCCTGGCGGACATGGGCGGTGGTGCTACCTTTTACTCCACTCTGGTGGAAGTGGAGCGAGTGATTTCCAATGCCTCCGTGCCCGTCGACAACGCCTAGCGGTTGCGGGTTCGCAACTTCCAGCGGCAGCAAGGGTTAGCGTAGCCGTCGCGTGAATTTGGCGAAGCCTCTTTGGTTTCCGAACCAGAGCACCCGTACCGTATAATTGCGCTTTCATCAACTTAGCAATGAGGTTTCGTCATTTCTTGCCATGATCAGGTAAGACCCGCAAGGTTGTGGATTTGCGGGGCACGCAGTTGCGCCACGGCGATTTGTTTTCTACTCGCTCTTATCTTCCTTGCTGGATCATGCCTGGCGCAGCAAGAGGTCGTGTCGGAGATCGTGATCCACGGTAATCGACGGATCCCGGCCGACACGATTCGTGCCCGCATGTTCACCAAACCCGGCGATGTGTACGACCAGGCCGCCCTGGAACGCGACTTCAACTCGCTTTGGAACACCGGATACTTCGACGACCTGCGCATTGAACGCGAAGAGTCGTCCAAAGGCTGGATCATTCACGTTTACGTGAAAGAGAAACCCACGATCCGCGAGATCAAGTACACCGGCCTCAGTTCCATTACCCAGAGCGACATTCTCGACAAGTTCAAGGAGATGAAGGTCGGCCTCACCCAGGAAAGTCAGTACGATCCGACCAAAGTGAAGCGCGCCGAAGTTGTGATCAAACAGCTGGAAGCCTCGCACGGCCACCAGTTCGCCACGGTCCGCTCGGAGGTCCATCCGATTCCTCCGGCCGCCGTGTCGCTGACCTTCGTGGTGAAGGAAGGCCCCAAGGTCAAGGTCGGCAAGATCAAGTTTGAAGGTAACAAGGCGATCAAGAGTCGCGAGCTCCAAAGCGCGATGAAGAATTTGAAGCCGATCGGAATCCCGCACTCCATCTTCCTGGAGAATCTGTTCCCACGTACCTACGATTCCACCAAGCTGACAGAAGACGCCGAGCGTGTGCGTTATTACTACCAGACGAAGGGCTACTTCAAGGCGCTGGTTGGCGATCCCAAGACGCAGATTCATGACACCAACGGTGTGAAGTGGTACTTCCCGTTCAAGTCCTCGCCGGGCAAAGCTGTCGACATCACGCTGCCGGTCGAGGAAGGTCAGCGCTACCGGCTGAAAGATATTACCTTCAGCGGCAACAAGGCGGTGAAGGACACGCGCGCTCTGCGCAATCTGTTCAAGATCAAAGACGGAGACATTTTCGATACCGAAGCCATTCGTAAAGGTCTCGAGTCGCTGCGCAAGGCATACGCTGCTCTCGGCTACATTAACTTCACGCCAGTTCCGAACACCGACGCCGACGACGAGAAGCGCACCATCAGCCTGCGCATCGATCTCGACGAAGGCAAGCAGTTCTACGTGCGCCGCATCGAGTTCCAGGGCAACACCACGACTCGCGACAAGGTCATTCGCCGCGAGTTGGCGCTGGAAGAAGGCCAGGTCTACAACGGCAACTTGTGGGAGCTGAGCCTGTTGCGCCTGAACCAGTTGCAGTACTTCGATCAGCTCAAGCCCGAGCAGGATTCCGAGATCAAGCAGAACCCGCAGGACGGTACGGTTGACATCACGCTGAAGGTGAAAGAGAAGGGCAAGAACAGCATCGGCTTGACTGGCGGCGTCAGCGGACTTGCCGGCGCATTCATCGGCATCAACTACACTACGAACAACCTGTTCGGCAAAGGTGAGAGCCTGACCTTACAGTTCCAGGTGGGCCAGTATCAGCGCAATGAACAGCTGTCGTTCACCCAGCCCTATCTCTTCGACCGCCCCCTCCAGTTCGGCTGGACCGTGTATCACAACAGTTACAACTACAACCAGGCCGCGCTGACTTCCCAGCAACTGAATCAGCAGGTCAACTTCCCGGCCAGCTACCAGGCTTATCTGCAGAATTACACGCAGACGGCCACAGGTTTCACCACATCGCTGACCTACCCCATCAAGCGGTCGTTCAAACGCATCGGCATCACGTACGGATGGGATGATTCCTCGTTGCAGACGTTCAGCACGGCATCATCCGATTACTTCGAAGCTCTCGAGTTCCGCGGTATTCAGGGTCCGAATGCGCTGAATGGCATCATCACCAGCAAGGTCGTTCCCAACTTCTCCTACAACAAGATCGACAATCCGCAACGGCCGCACCAGGGCCAGAGTCTGTATTTCGCCACGGAGTTTGCGGGCCTGGGCGGCAATGTCAAATACATCAAGCCGGTCACCGAGTACAAGAAGTTCCTGCCCGTAAACAAGGGCCGCAACACGGTCGGGTTCCGTGTTCTCGGCTCCTGGATCTCTGGCTATGGCGGCTTGGTTGCGCCTCCTGCCGACCGCTTCTATATGGGCGGCGACACTGACATCCGCGGTTTCGACATTCGCGCTATCTCGCCGGTTTCGTTCTTCCCCACCACGATCAGCATTCCCTTGCAAAACCCCGACGGTTCAACGGTTCCACTGAATCCGGGGAATCCGCGTCAAGGCGTCTACACCGTTCCAATCCCGGTTTCGCAGATCATCTTCCCGGGCGGCGATACCAACATCGTGACCAACCTCGAATACCGAGTCCCGATTGTGGGCCCGGTCACGCTGGCGCCGTTCGTCGATACCGGATGGGACTTCGTCTCCCAGGACTCGCAGCTGGCAATCGCCTCTCAGCAGGTGCAAGTTCTGAACACTACGTTGTTCGGCTGCCCCACACTCACGTCGACCTTCACCTGCGTCGGCGGCGTGCATATTCCGTACAGCGCGAACCTGCCTATCGTGTCAGGAACCAACTATCAGACGCGCATGTCCACCGGGCTGGAGCTACAGGTAATTCTGCCCATCGTGAATGCGCCGTTTCGCCTGTATTGGGCCTACAACCCCATGCGCATCAACGAGACTGTCAATTCCCCGAACCCGATCACTCGTTCCATGTTCCCAGCCGGCGCTGCGGGCGACTTCACCTATGCGCAGGCGATCGCAACTTACCAGCCGAAGTATTATTTGGCCGAACCGCTGAAGACCTTCCGCTTCACGGTGGCCACCACCTTCTAGGAGAACTGTTTTCGTGACGAAAGCTGCGGCTGCGATTGCGATCTGTCTTTTCATTGGTACTGCAGCGGTTGCGCAATCGCCAATGGCCCAATCGCAAGCGGCACCGGCCCCTAGTCCGCAGCAGCTGGCGATGGGATACTTCGCCGGCCCTTGGAAGCTCACTGGCACAACCAAAATCAGCCCGACATCCCCGTCAGCCGAGTACCGTGCTACTGCAACCGGCGAATGGATCCCGGGAAACTTCTTCCTGGAAGTTCGTTATGTCACGCACGGGCCCATGGGCGATATCCACATGGTGCGCATGATGGAGTACAACTCCGCCGACGCCGTCTATAGCTATAACGAGTACAACAGCCTGGGCGAACATGTGGTGGCGATTGGTAAGATCGACGGCCAGAAGTGGGTGTGGAATACGACAAAAAAATTAAACGGGGTGATGACGAAAGGCCGGTACATAACGACCTTCGTGACCCAGGACGCTTATTCGTTCAAGTCGGAAGTGCAGAAACCCGGGGGTGGCTGGCTCACGGTGACTGAGGGTACCGCGACTAGAATGCCCGCGCAAAATCCGTGAGGCCCGGTTGCTTAGGGCGTCTACCCTGTTCGTTGCAAGGATGTGTTTGACGCTGAGAAGCCGCTTTTCCTATAATCGAGATATCCGCACCGCCGAATTTTCCGGTAGGGAAGCGTTCTGGGCCGTGTTCCAAGCCAAGCGCCGTTACCCGGCAGTCCAGAAAAGAGAGACGCAGGTAGAACCGCCGTCATCGCTGGAAAACCTGAAGAATTCCCGGAGCAGTTCAAGGAGCTACACCAACTAAATGAAGCGCACGTACGTAAGCACAGCTGTGCTCACACTGGTTCTTGGAACCCTATCTCTGGCCCAAACCGCTCCGGCCGCAGGTGCCGCCGCCCCGTCGGCCAGCACCACCACCGCCGCAACCACGCCTGGAAGCGTTAAGGTCGGCATCATTGACATTCAGCAGGCCATCGTTGCGACTAACGAAGGTGCTCGCGATTTTGACGCGTTGCAGAAGAAGTTCGAGCCCAAGCGGAATGAACTCAACGGCCTCAATTCGGATGTTGAGAATCTGAAGAAACAGCTCAACACCCAGGGCGACAAGATGAATGCCGAAGCCCGTGACGCTCTGGTCAAGCAGATCGAAAGTAAGCAGAAGACTCTGCAGCGCACCGGCGAAGACGCCAAGAACGATTACGAGCAGCAGCAGAACGAGATCGCCCAGCGCATTCTGCAGAAGATGGCTCCGGTAATCGACAAGTACGCTAAATCCAACGGTTATGGCTTGCTGTTCGACTCGTCGAATCCCTGGCCGCAGGGCCCGCTTCTCTGGGCGACTGCGGGTGTCGATCTGACCAAGGCTATTGTCGACGCCTACAATGCGCAGTCGGGAGTCGCCGCTCCGCCGCGTCCGGCTGGCGCTCCAGGTGCAGCGGGCAAGCCGGTGGGCACTGCGACGCCTCCGGCAGGAACCAAGCCGGCCTCTGCCTCGACGACGCACTAGACGGGCTGGGTCGCATCGCGTAACTACCACGGTGCCCTCGCGAAAGCGGGGGCATCGCCTTTTGTTGGTCACCTCGTAACTTCGCTAACACCGGCAGGGACGAAAGGCTGATTTTGCGGGCTGAAATGCAACTTGGCTGGCTATGAATCGAATTCCTGCTTGCTTTTCATCCCCCGAACGGGAGTATCATTCATAAACCGTCTGGCCGCCTCATGCAGTTTGTGGGAGAAGGCACTATGACTCGCAAAATACTTGCCCTGTTGGTTGTGCTCGTCGTCACGGTCTCTCTGCCGTGTCTGGCGAAGATGCACACTCCTTCCTCGCCCGGGGACCGTGACCGTGTGCTCGACTACACCCGCAGCCTGGAAGAGCATCCGCTGGCGAAAGACAGCCTGGCGAAGAGAATGTGGCTCAGCGAGTGGATCGTCAACGCACCGACATTGAACGTTGACGTTTGCTGCGCCGAGCTCAGTTCGCTCGACGCCATCAACAATACGTATTCGCAGCAGCTCCGTATGCAAGCCATGTACTCGCAGGCGGCATTCCAGCTCGAGCACCCGAAGGTGAAGGACGCGGCCGCGATTCAGGCTGCCGGATTAGCCGGCACCTTGCGCGCCTATCGCGCCATCCAGCGCTTCGATCCTTCGGCCAGCTATCCTGTGCTCGATGAGTTGATGACCCTGGAGCGCAAAGGCAAGCTGCAGAAGTATGTCGAAAATCAGTCGCGCTGCGTAGAAGATTAAGCATAGATGATATTGGGTTGAACCTGGGATGGCGCCGACCCGACCAACTCGGTTGAGGCGGCGCGGCGGAAGTAGCTCGCGGCTCATCACGGCGTAATTTCAAACACCAGATAGTTCGCCGTGGCGTATCCGTTGCCTGCTGCATCGAACACCAAATTACTTATCGGATAATCCCCGGCATCGCCGGGAAATCCGGTCAAGTGCCATTGACCATTGGACGGAGTCAACTGAAAAACTTCCTGATTTCCGCTGAAGATTGTTCCGTAGAGATTGCCTGCGGAGTCCATTGTCAGAGTACAAAGCGGACCCTCGTAAGCGTTAAGACCAAATAGAACGTTGAACGCCCAGCCGCCGTTAGAGCGACTTAGTTCATAGACGGCTCCCCCGCCATGGTCACCGCCTACGGAGGTAACGCCGTAGAGATTTCCTGCTCTGTCGAAAATCAGCCCGCCGTAAGGCGCATACCCGTCTGAGCCGAAGGTAAAGCTGTGCAGAATGCTCTCGCTCCAGCCAGACCCAGAGGGCGCAAGCTCATAGACAGTGCCGCCGTAGTCACCACCCTGGAAGGTCGTGCCATAGAGGTTTCCAGCGCCGTCCAGAGCGACACCCGCATACGGAACCTCGCCATCGTTAGGCCCTGCTCCGAAACTGTAGAGTATCGTTTCCGTCCAGGCGCCATGAGATGAGCTCAGCTTGTAGACGGTACCAAAGTTATTGCTGCCACCAGACGTCGTGGTGCCGTAGATATTTCCGGCTTCATCGAAAGCCAGGTCCCCAAAACCTGGATTTTTCCCATCGCCGTCGCCGCCGAAGGAGTACAACACGGTTTCTTTCCAGGAACAAAAGGTAGCCGGGCAGGCAGTCGGTGGGGGTTGCAGGCTGAACACGACTCCGTTTCCGAAGGCCCCTCCGAAAGTGGTCGTGCCGTATAGCTTTCCGTCCGGTCCAAACACCACTCGTCCCTGGGGCTCAGATCCATCGGTATAGCTGAACAGGTATAACGGTGTGAAGATCCAGTTCGCATTCCTGTGCGTCAGCTTATACACCGTGCCGCAACCGCCGCCACAATTGCCTCCAGTGTGTCCGCCTAGACTGGCCGCCCCATAGAGATTTCCACCCTGATCTATGGTGACACCCGAGGTGAGAGTATCTCCGTCCGGGCCGGTGAACGTGTGTAGCACCGTGAAGGTCTGTGCGGACGCTGGCATGATCGTTATCAGCGCGCCCAGGGATAGCGCCGCGAAGCGAATCATCGTGAGGTATCTTGCCGCCATCGGAATCTCCTTCGGCTCCGGAACCGTCAACGTGTATCCAAAGCCGCGGCCATCGAGCCGTTCCTGGCCTGACCATCCAACCCTCTGTGCAAGCAGCACTGTCGCCGGTTGTCCGATCGGAGTCAACTAACTTTCGCATTACGGTCTAGTGGATTGAGTCTTGAGGGCTTACGCTCTTTTTGAGCGCACACTATTTTGTGGACGTATCCCCAACTCGTTTCATAATCTCGTCACTATGAGAAACATCGCCATCGCCACGATTGTTCTGTTGCTAGGCTACGTTTCGGCTTTCGCCCAGCAAGCTGCGCCTGCGTCGAAGCAAGATGTTGTAACGCTGCTAACCTTGACGGGAGCCAAGGCGCGGGTCCAGCAGATATGGGCCCAAATGGGTCAGCAGATGGCTACGACGGCCGCCGACAGCTACCACCTGAAGCACCCGGATGCCACTCCCCTGCAGCTCTACAAGGTGTCGCAGGTCGCCAGCAAGAGCTTTCAGAGCGGCTTGGCGGTGCTCTCCGTAGACGAAATGATGACCACCATCATCCCGGTCTATCAGCAGCATCTTAGCCACGACGACGTGCAGGCGATCATCGCGTTCTACCACACGCCGGCAGGGGAAAGGTACTTGAAGGAATTGCCCGCAATGCAGACTGAATCCATGAAAGCCCTGGAGCCTGTCCTCAAGAAGCACCTGCCGGAGATGGAGGCGGCAGTCGACAAGGCGGTACAGAAGGCAATGTATCCCTCGGCTGCCAGTTCACGGGAAGCGACCACCACCGGGAAATAGGGCGGCCGGTTTGAAAGCAACCAGCCCTGCGGTTGACCTGCCCGGCTAAAACCCGCTATACTTCTATGGTTTGCCTGTACTACCAGCTCCCGTCAGGGACGCCCCACAGCCAGGCTTGGAGAGCGCAGCGTCGCTTTCGCTAGGAACCGGGCCACTCGACCCATGAAGGTTTCCTTTCTGGCTGGGGTAAGTGCAAGCGCACAATGAGTTTAGGGCTGTCTGCCGCTATTTGCCAGACGCAGCCTTTGGAGGCATTGCCATGTACGCGGTCATCCGCGCCGGGGGAAAGCAGTATCGCGTCGCACCCGGGGACGTAATCAAAATTGAGAAGCTGTCGCAGGCTGACGGCGAAAACGTGCAGTTCGACGAAGTGCTGGCCGTAAGCGGCTCTGAAGGCGAACTGGGCAAGCCGTCCAAGGCCTTTGTGACCGGGCAGGTGCTCGGGCAAGGCCGCGCTGACAAGATCCTGGTCTTTCACTTCAAACGCAAGAAGCAATACAAGAAGCTGAATGGGCATCGCCAGCCGTTCACGTCCGTGAAGATCACCGGTATCAATGTGGACGGACGGGAGCTGCAAGCTTAACGGCGGATGCTGCTTCATCAGTTCATCCTGGTGTTTGTCTCCGCCTTCAGGCGCTTCGAGTCGGTGCTGCTGACTATGCCCGATCGCCTGCGGCACGCGGTCTCGAGAAAGGAGATCAGCGTCGCTGAACTTGAAGAGTCGGAGACCGAGCAAGCTGCGTAGCGCTGATGTCGGGTGGAACCAAGCCGGCAGCGTGGGTTCAGTGGAAGAGCTGGCCTTCAGGCCGGCTTCAAGGTCAGTTGCACTGTTGATGAGCGGGCTTCAGCCCGCGACGCAGGTTTTGAAAGGACGCAGCTTCAGCTGCGCCGAAAGTCCAGTTTTTTGAAGAGCGGGTTTCAACCCGCGGCAGCAGCCGGTTCAGCCGGTGACAGATTTCGAGGATATTGCAATGGCACACAAAAAAGGTTTAGGCAGTTCGCGAAATGGGCGCGATTCCAATGCACAGCGGCTGGGCGTAAAGTCCTTCGGCGGTCAGCTTGTCACCGGCGGCTCCATCATCGTGCGGCAGCGTGGCACGCGCATCAAGCCCGGTTTGAATGTCGGCCGCGGCAAGGACGACACCCTCTTCGCCAAGGTCACGGGCGTAGTCGAGTTCAAGGATCGCGGCTCGATGGGCAAATTCGTTTCGATCGTGGCGCAGGAAGAAGCTGCTGGCAATTAGTTGCCGGCAGAGCTGGGCGGTGGAAGCGCTGGCCTTGAGGCCGGCGTGCGAAACTGCTGAAGATCAACAGGGGCTTCGGCCCGGGAACAGGTTCAGGCCTCGTCGCGGCGAGGCCTTTGTTGTTGAAGAAGCCATCAGCCGTCAGCTTTCAGCCATCAACGAAATCCAGAAATCTTAGCTGAGAGCTGACGCCTGAGAGCTGACAGCTGCTTTTCTCATGTTTGTCGACGAGGCAAGAATTCGGGTCAAGGCGGGCGACGGCGGCAACGGCTGCATGGCCTTCCGTCGCGAGAAGTTCGTTCCCCGCGGAGGCCCCTCCGGCGGCGACGGCGGGCACGGCGGCGACGTCATCATGGAGTCCAGCGAGCGCCACAACACGCTGGTTCACTTCCGCTTCAATCCCGAATACAAGGCCGAGCGCGGCCGTCACGGCGAAGGCTCCAACAAGACCGGCCGTGAGGGCGACAACATCATCCTGAAGGTTCCGGTCGGAACCATCGTCTATGACGATTTCACTGGCGAACTGGTCCATGATTTCTCGCACGCTGACGAACGTGTCGTGGTCGCGCGCGGCGGACGCGGCGGACGCGGCAATGCGCAGTTTGCGACGTCTACCCATCAGGCTCCGCGCGAACACGAAGAAGGCCGCCCCGGCGAGGAGCGCGAACTCCGGCTGGAGCTGAAGCTGCTGGCCGACGTCGGCCTGGTCGGCTATCCCAACGCTGGCAAGAGCACGCTCATCTCGCGCATCTCGGCCGCCAAGCCGAAGATCGCCGACTATCCCTTCACCACACTGCAGCCGAATCTCGGAGTGGTGGTTGTGGGCGAGCCGCCTGACGACGTCAGCTTCGTGGTCGCCGACATCCCCGGCCTCATTGAAGGCGCCAGCGAAGGCGCGGGCCTCGGCACCCAGTTCCTGCGGCACATCGAGCGCACGCGCTTTTTGGTGCATCTGGTCGATGTGTCAGACGCCAGCGGCCGGCCCGATCCCGTCGAGGACCACGAAGTGATCAGCCGCGAGCTGGCAAACTTCGGCAGCGGACTCGACAGCAAGCCGACGATCGTGGTGGCCTCAAAGATGGATGCCGCGAACAAGGACAAGCTCGCCAAGCTGAAGCGCTACTGCAAGCGCAAGAAGCTCGATTTGTATCCCATCTCTGCCGTAACCGGCGAAGGCATCAACGAGCTGAAGTACGCGATGGCGAAGAAGCTGGCGACGATCAAAGCGGAATAAAGAAGCTATCAGCTATCAGCTCAGGATGACACCTTGAATCCACTATCGGATCTGAACTGGTCAAGCCAACGTTTATATTGGTTGCGAACGTTGTTGGGCGGCTGCGGCTGACGCGGATTGCCAATAGCCTGCAGCCTAGCTCATGGCCCACGGCTCATAGCTCATCTATGAACATCGCACTCTTCGGCGGCACTTTCGATCCCATTCACCGCGGACACCTCACCGTTGCCCGCGCCGCAGTTGCTGCGTTCGGACTGAAGCAGGTCTGGTTCATCCCGGCCGACATCCCACCGCATAAGCAAAAGGCGCCGATCACGTCGTTCTATCATCGCTACGCCATGGTGTCGTTGGGGCTTGCGGGGGAAAAGGAATTCATCCCGTCGCTGGTCGAAGCTCCCGATCCCGACGCCAAAGAACGCAAGCCAAGCTACTCGCTGGAGACGGTGCGCCGGGTTAAAAAATCGCTGGGCAAGAGCGACCACTTATACTTCCTTATCGGCATGGACGCGTTCAGAGACATCGCGAAGTGGTACAAGTCCGAAGAGCTGTTGGCGGAATGCGACTTCATTGTCGCGGCGCGACCGGGCTATTCGCTCGCCGACGTAGCGTCATCGCTGCCGCCCAAGCTGAGGCCGTCGGCAAACGTGACCAAGCTGTTTCGCAAAGAAAAGATTGAAGGCCCGCTGGTGCTCTCCGGCGCCACCCTGTACATGCTGCCGGAGACGCACGAGAAGGTTTCAGCCACGCAGATTCGCACCGCCGCCGAAAAGGGCACAGCGCTCAAGCGACTGGTACCGGATTCCGTGGCAGACTACATCCAGAAGGAACGGCTGTATCGAAAGGCAAGGGTCAGGGGATAGCAGATTGAAGATACGCGATCATGACAGGTAAATCGTGAATCCTTAGGAACCGCGAACACTCGAATTGCTAATTGCTAATTGCTAATTGCTAATTGCTAATTGCTAATTGCTAATTGCTAATTGCTAATTGCTAATTGCTAAGTGCCAGGAAACGAGAAGACTTTCACGCATGAAGAAATCTGAGATTCGAGCAGAGGTAGCCATAGCCGTACGGGCTTGCCAGGAAAAGAAGGCCGAGAACATCACCGTGCTGCAACTGGACGAGCAGTCCAGCGGCTTCACCGACTACTTCCTGCTTTGCTCGGGTTCCAACCCGCGCCAGGTGCAGGCGATTTCCGACGAGATCGATCATCAGCTCAGCGCCGCCGGAGTCGAGCCCAAGCACAAAGAGGGCTACAACCAGGCCGAATGGTTGCTGATGGACTACGTCGACTTCGTCGTCCACATCTTCTCGGAGAACGCACGCAAGTTCTACGACCTGGAGCGGCTATGGAAGACTGCAACCCGCATCGATCCCGCCGAACTGGTAAAACCCCCCGCCAAGAAGGCGACGAAGCGTGTGGCGGCGAAGACTACCAAGCCGGCCAAGAAGACAGTGGCGAAGAAGCGCGCGCCTGCCAAGCGCAAGAGCTCCTAAGCCGTGAGACTGCACATTGCCTGGATCGGCCGCACCAAAAGCACTCCCATCCAATCGCTGACGGCGGAATACCTGAAGCGGCTGACGCCCTTCGCTTCCTGTGATGCGCACGAGCTCGCGTCGGAAGCCGCGCTGCTTAAGCTGCTGGAGAAAAGCACGAAGCGCACCAAGCCTGTGCTGGTGCTGCTCGATTCGCGTGGCCAGCAGTTGACTTCGGAAGAGATCGCCAACTTCCTCGACTATCACCAGTCGCACGATACACAGGAGATGCTCTTCGCCGTGGGTCCAGCCGATGGCTGGAGCGATGAAATGCGCAAGGGCGCGGGTACGATTTTGTCGTTTGGGAAAATTACCCTGCCACATGAGTTGGCACGCGTCGTCCTGCTGGAACAGCTCTATCGTGGGTTCACGATCCTGAAAGGGCATCCGTACCACGGCGGCCATTAGACTACGTATCGCCACCCACTCCTGACGTCATAGGCCGCCGTTTCGCCGCGGGGCCAGAACGAAGATTTTCGTTGCGTTCCGCCGCTTTCGTTGTAAACTTCGCCAAACCTTATTCCACTCTACGCTCCCGGAAAACTTGGATGCCTATGATCATCCGACCTAGGGCTCTCGGCTGTCTGTTCGCGGTCACCGCCGCAACTGCTTCCTTCACGGGCTGCCAAAACATAAAGGCGGTGCTTGGCGATCGCACCAGCGCGCACATGCCTGAGTACAAGCCGGTGCAAGTGGAGTTTGCCAGCCAGAACTGGTCTCCGGAACAGCGGGCTCAGTATTACCATCTCGGCCAAGGTACCGAACTGGTGCCGTACAAGTGGTTCCTGGCGCTGGAGCAGCCGAAGCTGAATTTGTTTAGCAACGTGCCCCGCTTTGCCGAGAGCGCCTACCTGGCCGGCTTTGGCTTTCTGCCTGATGCCGCTGGTCCACAAAATCCCGATGGCTTGCCCGTTGGCTTCGCCAAAGATACCGTCAAGGATCCCTTTACCGGCGAGACGCTGGAGGTGATGGGTCTGACCTGCTCGGCTTGCCATACCGGACAGTTGGAATTCAACGGAAAGGGTTATCGCATTGAGGGCGGTTCGGCCGCCGTGGACCTGGCGTCGTTTCAAACCGAGTTAGGTTACGCGATGGCTTTTACCGACAAGGTCCCGGGACGCTTTAGCCGGTTTGCGAAGGCGGTGCTCGGAGATAACGCGTCGGACGAAGACAAACAGAAGCTACGGCAGCAGTTTCAGGTGGTGCTGAACCAGGGTCTCGAAGAACAGAAGCTGGCGGACCAAGGCAAACTCTATAACGAGGCGGCAGGATTTGGGCGTACCGATGCCCTGGGGCGAATTGGAAATTATGTGTTTGGGACCGAGCTGAACAACGCGAACCTGCGCGTGGCTAATGCTCCGGCGAATTTTCCTCCAGTCTGGTACACGAGCTGGTTCGGTTGGGTGCAATACAACGGATCAATCCAGCAGCCCATGGTGCGTAATATTGGAGAGGCCCTCGGCGTTCGCGCTCGGGTGAATCTGAAAGACCCGTCGAAGCTGTTCCAGTCGACGGTCAACGTGAGGAATCAGTGGCAGATCGAGTCCATGCTGGCCGGTCCGACGGCGTTCACTGGTTTGAAGTCACCCGCATGGCCGCAAGCGTTGTTCGGGCCGATTGATAAGGCAAAGGCTGCCAGAGGGGCCCAGTTGTATAAGGAGCAGTGCGAGCACTGCCATTTGCCGCCGCTGGATTCTGCTGAGATCAAGGACCCGAAATACTGGGAACCGGGACTCCAGGGAAAATCGTTTCTGAAGCTGAACCTCATCCCGCTCGACGAGATTGGTACCGATCCGACCGAAGCCACGGATTGGGCGAATCGTACCGCCGTTACCGACGCATTGGGATTGGGAACGGTCTCAGCGTCCACCGGACTGCGGGTGATCACGGGAAAAATTCGCGACATGAATTATGACGCGATGGGGCTGACACCGGAGCAACGCATGGAATGGAATGGCTATCGGCAGGATAATGTAGTCGCACCGCTGGCCTATCGCGCCCGTCCTCTGGGCGGTATATGGGCCACGCCGCCGTTCTTGCATAACGGGTCGGTACCAAGCCTCTACCAGATGCTTGTCCCCGCCAGTCAGCGGGACAAGACCTTTTACGTGGGGAGCCGCGAGTTCGATCCCAAGAACGTCGGATACAGTACGACGAAATTCGATGGAAGCTTTGAATTCCGTACCGATCAAACGGGAAATTCGAATGCGGGCCATGAGTTCCGCAATACTCAGGGAAAAGGCAGAATTGGCCGAGAACTTACCGACGAGGAACGCTGGGCGATTATCGAGTATCTGAAAACGATGT
Organism: uncultured Acidobacteriaceae bacterium; assembly: GCA_963819055.1. Classification (GTDB taxonomy): domain Bacteria; phylum Acidobacteriota; class Terriglobia; order Terriglobales; family Acidobacteriaceae; genus Bog-257. The sequence goes on from CAWFUT010000038.1 coordinate 72,366, forward strand.
GACCGAACTGTCGACCAACCTTGTGACGTCCGCAGCCACCCGGGGTACGCGAACCGTCAGATGATAGGAACCTCGTCCTGGTTCATGGAATTCCAGCCTCGCGCTGCAGTTGAATTCCAGCAATCACAAATCGTGTGAGGTGCAGAATTATTTTGCATTTGGCGGGCGATGGCGGGCGATGGTGGGAAATGACGGGATGAAAAAGGGTTTATCGCAGCCGAACATGCCCCGAATTCGACCGGTTTGTGCGGCATTGTTTTGCAGTGTCACGGGCTCAGGCGCTGGTAACCGATTGATTCTTCGCGAACCCTCGAGACTCGTTTTTACTTCCAGCGAACATACGACTGAGGTGGCAGCAAAACTTCCGGTAATTTATTGCAAACAAATAGCTTATGACGTGAGCTGATGCGTGAGCCTGGGGCCAGCTCGCGGACATGCAACGAACCAACTCTACAAGCTGCAAAATGGCAAGGCGTCGATCTCCTTAAGGCTACTTGCTCGTGTAGGTGACCCGCCAGATCGAATTCGATCCATCGTCGGTGACCAGCAATGATCCATCGGCTGCAACGGTCACGCCCACAGGGCGTCCCCAAACCCGCCCATTCGGAAGCACAAAGCCCGTGAGGAAATCCTCGTACTCGCCGCTCGCGTGCCCGCTTTGGTGTAGCAGTACGCGAATTACTTCGTAGCCGGTCCGCACGCTCTTATTCCAGGACCCGTGCTGCGATGAAAAGATGTCGCCCTTATATTCCTGGGGAAACTGCGTGCCTTCGTAGAAGATCAATGCAAGAGACGCGTTGTGTGGTTGCAGCAACACGTCCGGCACAAGCACTCTTTCTCGGAGCTCCGGGTGTTTGCCCTTCAGCCGTGGATCCGGATTGCTTCCGATGTAGTAATAAGGCCAGCCGTAAAAGCCACGATTTTCCACGTGCGTGATGTAGTCAGGGACAAGGTTGTCGCCTAGCCCGTCGCGCTCGTTGGTTGAACACCAGAGTTCGCCATTCTTGGGGTTGATCGCGAGACCCCCTCCAGCATTGCGGATTCCGTAGGCGTACACGCGTAGGTTCGAGCCGTCGGGGCTCATAACGAGTATGTCGGCGCGATTTTTTTCGTCGGGATGCGTATCGGGGTCGTCATTATTCGAGTCGGAGCCAACCCCAACAAACAACTGCTTGCCGTCTTGCGAGAAGACGATATCGCGCGTCCGGTGGCCGCCTCCCGACGGTAAGTCGGCGATATGTTCCGACCTGCTCGCCGCCTTCAAATCTCCGTTGTGATAGGCAAAGCGCAGTACAGCGTCGGTATCGCCGATATAGACATACTGTGGATTTGGTCCGGGAGGGTAGAAGGCAACGCCATACGGTTGGTTTAAGCCGCCGGCAAAAGTCTCAGTCTGCTGCGGTTTTCCATCGGTGGTCATGCCGCGGAATATCTTGATGTCACCAGCATGGCTCTCAGCGACGAAGACATCGCCGTTGGGAGCGGTTGTGATTTTGCGCGGCTCATCAAGGCCGGTGGCAAATAGTTCGACTTTGAATCCGGGTGGGGCCTGCGGCCAGGCGACGGCCGGCCGATCAATACTGCGTGGCCAATTGAGTGCCGAACCGGTGGCGTAAGGGGCAGGCAGATCTTTCGCCGTGATCTTATGCACAGCCCCGGGCTTTTCAGAACGGAAATCGGTGAAAGGCGCTCCGGGCGCAGCCGCGGTCTGGGGATTTTCCCAGTGAAAGAACAGTTTTGATCCAGCGAACACCAGGAAGATGACTGCAAACGCGATGAGGCATATCGCCAGCCGGTCCAAGCCGCTCCGCCGGACTTTCGGGCCTACCGACTGATGTGAACCTTTTGTCAAACCGGATTACGCCTTGTGTGGAATCTTACGGGACGCTGTGCGCGGCGCAACTGACGGTATCCTCTTCACATCTACTCCGGCCCGCCGCCAGAACCACAGACACTCATCTTCGTCGGCTAGATTTCCCATCTGCAGGAAGTGTTCAGCCGATGGTTGCTTCATTCCCGATTCCCACCGTGAAACCGTTCCCTGTGTCACCACTAAGAGCTCAGCGAACTGCACCTGTGAGAGACCCAGCTGTTTGCGAAGGGTGACCACTCTCTGCGCCAATTCTGGTCTTACCACCGCCTGCACCTCACATCGTTCTTGACGTGGTGATATGTCTGTGGGAATATGTCTCAGGGAATATTCCTCAGGACATACCCCATAAGACTCTGATCCCATCACGTTAACACGCAGTTTCGTCGACCCGCGGCGTTATTTTCTCGGTTTAGTGAGTGTGATCGCTTTGGAACGAGTTGCTCTTATGCCTAACAATTGGCTACGTCTTCAGGACGTCACTGACCTGACAGGCTGGCATCCTCAATCGGTGCGCCGGATGGCGAGAGAGGGTCAGTTAAAGCATCGGCCCTCGCAGCAAGTGCGCCGCAACGGACGAGTACAGCGCGAATATGCGTTGTCTTCGCTGCCAGTCGACGCCCAGCTGAAATTCTTCAAGCAGCCGCTGCTGTCCGGGTCGGCCTGCACGGCTCTGGCAGTTCGCTCGAATGCAGCCCAATCCTCGCTGTTTGCGTCTCTGCCGGAAGTCACCGAACCCGAGCGCCTCAACTTTTCTGCGGAACAGAACGCCCAGGCGATGAAGCGGCTGGAGACGATTGCCCCTTTGTTGGAATTCAGCAGTCGCAGCAAGCGATCTCGTCCAATGTTTCGCACCGTCGGCGGAGTGGCCGTTCGCAGCATGAACTCCCTGGCCGGCTATCTCGCCGATCAGCACCGGGTCAGCGCCCGAACCCTGTGGAACTGGTATGCGCAGTATCGCAAACTCGGCTACGCAGGCCTGATTGATCGAGTTCGTTCAGACAAGGGCAAATCACGGTTCCTCAAGGCCCATCCTGCCGTCCGGGCATTCATAGAGAGCAAGTACCTCGCTGAGCGGTTGTCGGTTCGGTTGGTGTATGAGGCTTTGCGACGGGATTGGAGGACTCTCGAGCCAGAACGCCCAAGACCACCGAGCTACAGCGCCATCCGTTCTTACCTGAATCAGCTGCCCAAGCCATTGCTGATCCTGAGCCGTGAAGGCAAGCGGCAGTTCCAGGAACGTTGCGAGCCTTACTTACTCACCGATTTCGAGTCCCTTCTGCCCAACCAAATCTGGGTCTCCGATCACGGCCAGCATGACGCTTGGGTACGGAATGACCTGTTTTCCGGAGTTTCCGCCAATGCCGCTGTACGGCCCTGGCTGACTGCCGTGCTCGATATGCGCTCCCGCAAGATTGTGGGCACGGCCTGGTCGGCCACCCCCAGTTCGCACACCATCAGCTCAGCCCTCCGAGTAGGAATCGCGGACTTTGGGATCCCCCAGGTCCTCTACGTGGATAACGGCAAGGATTTCGAGAAGATTGGCCGCGTCGACTTCTCTCCGGAATGTAGTGGTGTACTGATTCGGCTGGGAATTCAGCCGCAGTACTGCCTGCCCGGGCATCCTCAGTCGAAGCTGATCGAGAGCTGGTTTGGGACGGTGCGCAAGCGGTTCGATTGCCTCTGGCCCTCCTACTGTGGAGCGGGGCCAAAGGAGCGTCCTGAGCAATGCACGGATGCCTTGAAGGAGCACCAGGCCTATCTCAAGGGCAAACGGAAAGCCACTCCACTGCCCCTGGCAAGTGAGTTTGTCACCACGGCGCGGCAATGGATCGAAGAATACAACTCGCAGCATCCCCATCGCGGACGAGGCATGAAAGGCCGAACCCCGGATGAGGTCTTTGACGAATTGCTGCTGCCAGGGCAGCGACGACTGATTGAGAGTCCAGAAGTTCTCTATGCCTTGTTCTGGGACCGCCAACGGCGCAAGGTCTCGGAGGGAGGATGTGTGCAGTTGTATGGTGAGCGATACGAACCAGCCGACGCAGAGAGCCTGGCCAAGCTGTTTCTGGAAATTGAACGGGATGTCATCGTTGCCTGCGATCCAGCCAATCTGGGTGAGGCCATCGCCCTGGATTTGGACGGTCGGTTCTTGGGACGCCTGCGGGCGCAGAAACTGATCACGCGCGGTCCGGTCAGTCACGAAGATGTTCGTGCCTCGATGCGGATCAGGCGGACGGCTCGAAAGGCAATCGCCGATTATGTCACTGGTCTGTCGGGCATTCGAACTCGTGCCGGAGATCGCAGCGAAATCTCTCACCTCCAGGATCGCGCAGAAATGCCGAGGGAGCAGGCTCTGCCTTCATCGATTTCGATCCGCAAGCAAGATCTGCAAACCGCAGCTAGTCCCGGCTTCATCGACGACATCGTTCGCGAGCTGCAGGATGAGGAGTAGCCATGGCTCTGTCCTACGCGGCGCGAAAGCAGCTCTTAGCGGCCAATTTGCCAGAGGCTACCGAAGTTCGTCTCGAGTTGCAGGATTACCTGGCCCGGACCGGCATGGCGCCGCCCGACTTCGCCCGCCGCATCAACTACTCTCGGGAGACCGTCTATCAGTTCCTGAACGGCAATTACAGCCGCATCTCCTCCAACGACGGCCTGATCCGGGCAGCGATTCGCGACTTCATCGCGGCCCATCCCATTGCAAAACCCATCATCAGTTCAGGCAGGCTCTACGAAACAGAGAACGCACGCCTGCTGCGACGGTACTTCTACGAAGCGCTGGATCATCGCCGGGCTTATTACCTCTACGGTGCTCCGGGCACTCAGAAGACCTATGTCCTGCAGCATCTGATCGCGGAGTTGAACCAGTCAGAGATCGCTAAGAACGGAGAAGGCAGAAGAGCTTACTACGTCTACGTTCGTCAGGGAATCCGGTCACTGGACCTGATGAAACGGGTCGCGGAGAGCTGCGGGGCACTGGGGCTGGGCACGGTTGACCGAATTCTGCGTAACCTCCGCTTTGATCTGAGCCAGCGCAAGGTGCTACTTGGTCTTCGATGAGGCCCAGCATCTGTCGATCGAGTGCCTGGAAACCATTCGCGAACTATTAGATCAACCTCCGCACTGCGGGTTGCTATTCGCCGGCACCCACGAACTGGAGGAGATCTTCACTCGGCAAGCCTTGGAACTGGAGCAATGGCGTTCCCGCTTTCATGCTGGTCAGGCACTGCCTGGCATCTCCGAAGAGGAAGCAGCTGAGATCGTGCACTCCGAGCTCGGGCGGGCACTGTCCCAGCAGAAGATCCAAAAACTGATCTCGAAATCGCGTATCACCGATCTACGCAACGGCGGCAGGCACACTTATGTCTCAGCCAGGCGTTTGTTCTGGGTAATTCGCGAGTTGCAAGCGAAGTAAAAGGCCTCATCCAGCGTTGAGCAGCACGAACTTCCACCGAAGGCTGTAGATTCCTCCGGGCCGCATTCCTGTTCTGTTCGAAGAATCAGCGCTGCCGCATCCTTCTAGGGCTGCCGTCAGGGTCGGTTTCCCAGGCAAGGGACCATTGCACTCAAAATCTCACGCCACGAGATAAACAAGTGCAATGGGGGTTCTACGTAAGTCGAGATTCCTTTCTCATCTTGAGAAGTAACAGAAGGACGAATTGTGGTGGCGCGTCATTGACGGCGACAGTGAGGGCAAAGTCAAGGCGGGTATTGCCCGAACGGTTGGAGAAGTGAGCCAGTACACTTCGGGTTCGGCTGCTGTTGTTTCCGATTAGAGAAGTCGATGTAGCAATCCGCATGGAAAAGCGGTCACGAAACTCAAGTCAGCTCGAAATGATCGCTAGCGCTGCGAACGAAAGATCTCGTCGAGCATTGCCGTCGGTTGCGGCCGTGAGGGATCTCGGTCAGCTTCGGATTATGTTAGGGAGCCCCGAGTTCCGGCCTGGACACAACATTCGTTGACTAGCGGTACTCCCACCCCTACTATGTAGCCACTCGCAACTCTGGTCTTCAAGGTATGGCCGAACAAGAGACTATCTCGCACTACCGCATCTTGGAACAGCTTGGCGGCGGCGGCATGGGGGTGGTTTACAAGGCTGAAGACACTCGCCTTCGCCGATTTGTAGCGCTCAAGTTCCTGCCCGATGAGGTCGCCAAGGACCCTCAGGCCCTCAGCCGCTTCCAGCGCGAAGCCCAGGCCGCTTCCGCTTTGAATCACCCGAACATCTGCACTATTTACGACATCGGCCAGGAGGACGGACGGGCTTTCATTGCGATGGAGTACCTTGAGGGGTCTACACTGAAACACCTCATCGAGGGTCGTCCTCTCAAGACGGCACAGTTGCTCGACCTTGGCATTCAGATCGCCGACGCCTTGGACGCGGCGCATTGCAGCGGTATCGTTCACCGTGATATCAAACCCGCAAACATCTTTGCGACTCCACGCGGGCAGGCTAAGATCCTGGATTTCGGCTTGGCGAAAGTGGCGAGGCAAGAGTACCAGGTGGCCAACGCCGCCGGCGTTGATCAGCCCACCGCCTTCTCTGAGTACAATCTTACGAATCCGGGCACTGCGATGGGCACCATCGGCTATATGTCGCCTGAGCAGGCGCGCGGTGAACCTTTAGACGCACGCACGGACCTGTTTTCGTTTGGCGTTGTGCTATATGAGATGGCGACGGGGAAACAGCCCTTCACCGGGGCCACCTCCGCAGTTGTGTTCGAGGCCATCCTGAATCGGGAGCCGATTCCGCCCATCGAGTTGAATCCCGGGCTGCCCGCACAATTTGAGACAATCCTAAATAAGTCCCTGGAGAAGGATCGTGACCTGCGTTGCCAGAGCGCAGCCGAGTTGCGAGCGGACTTGAAGCGTCTGAAACGTGACACCGATTCTGCACGCTCCCGGGCGGCTGCGGCCAGGTCCTCCTCATCGGGCGTGGCCGCCGCTGCGGAAGTTCCCGCCGCGCGGGTCGAGAGCAGGCCCAAACACAGCGGCATGCCTCCCATGCTCATCGCCGGGTGCATTCTGGCTGCCGCTGCGATTGGGCTTTACGCCGGCAAGAGATTCTGGAGGTCCGCGCCGCCCAGCGCGCCGCTGTATCACGAGATCACCTTCCGCCGCGGTGAAATTCGTTCGGCCCGCTTTGCTCCGGACGGGCAGACCATCCTTTACAGCGCAGCGTGGCAAGGGAATCCCGTCGAGACATTCTCCGCGCGTGAAGGTATGGTCGAGTCGCGCTCGTTGGGATTGGGCCGGGCTGAGCTGGCCGGAATTTCCTCGAAGGGCGAGATGGCACTCTTGTTAGACAGCCATCCGCTGGGAACCTGGGTCAACGTCGGTACGTTGGCCCGTGCTCCTATCGCAGGTGGCGCGCCGCGTCCGGTACTGGAGGACGTTGAGTGGGCAGATTGGTCGCCAGACGGCGCGACCCTGGCAGTGGTGCGAAACGTCGGTGGCCGCGACCGGCTGGAGTATCCCATCGGCAAAGTACTCTACGAGACTAGCGGAGGATGGATTAGCTATCCTCGCATTTCTCCCAAGGGCGACTACATTGCTTTCTTTGACCATCCCAACCAGGGCGACGACGGCGGCACGCTGGCGGTGGTCGACACCTCAGGTAAGAAGACCACCCTGACGAGGCAATGGTATGGCACGCAGGGCCTCGTCTGGACGCCCGACGGCCAGGAGGTTTGGTTTACCGCTAGCGAGCTGGGACTGTTTCACTATATCAGCGCGGTCACGCTCAACAAGCAGCAGCGACTGGTGACGCGAGTTCCCGGATCGCTGGTCATCTTCGACATCTGGAAGGACGGACGCGTTCTCCTAGCCCGCGCCGACCGGCGCCGCGAAGCGATGGGCGTCAGTCCTGGCATCAGTAAGGACCATGACCTATCCTGGCTGGACTACACATATCCCACCGATCTCTCCAGCGACGGGAAGACCCTGCTGTTCGACGAGGAAGGCATCGGCGGCGGTGTGCAGTATGGGGACGTTCAGGACCTGACCTATGCGGTGTACATTCGAAACACGGATGGGTCGCCAGCCGTGCGTCTCGGCGAAGGCGGCGCCACGGCGCTTTCACCCGACAAGAAGTGGGTCATCATCTATACGCCCAGTTCGCCAGCGCAATTCCGCCTGTTACCCACAGGGGCGGGCGAAACCAAGGCCCTGACCAACGACACAATCAATCATCAGTGGGCTCGATGGACTCCTGATGGCAAACGATTTGTGTTTACTGGCAACGAAGCAGGTCACGGCGTTCACTACTTTGTGCAGGACATTTCCGGAGGTCCTCCGAAATCGATTTCGCCCGAGGGCGTCGATGCGTTGGCCTTCGCAGTTTCGCCGGATGGTCAGTACGTCGCCGGCATCGGCCCGGATCAGAAATGCTACCTATTCCCCGTCTCAGGCGGTGAGCCCAAGGTGGTGAACGGCATGGAGCCCGGCGACATTCCCATTACCTTCAGTGCCGATGGTCACTCGATTTACCTATACAGCACAGGCGAGGTGCCCGCGAAAGTGTATCGCCTCGATTTGGCGCAAGGCAAGAAGTCGGTGTGGAAGGAAATCGCGCCTGTCGATCCCACTGGCGTATCGACCATCGGCCCCATCCTCATGACACCTGACGGCAAGACATATGTCTACGGTTTCCACCGAACGGTTGGGGATCTCTACCTGGTGGAAGGGCTCAAATAGCTATATGTTCACTCGAAGCGCAGGAACGATTACGTTACTGAAAGGCCGTACCAGTCAGGCCGCTTGACGCGTAGGAAGGAGTAGTGCGAATCACGTCGACCGTGAGCTGGGTTGCTAAATGATTGCGAGAACCTCCTTTGCCTGAGACGGACCTTCGACACAGCCTCCAAGCCCTGTAAGAATGCCCCGTCCAAGTGAGTACCCACTAGCCATGCATTTTCAAGTTGCGTATGTTGCATTCTCACTCCTTCGAGGTGATAGTCAGCCAAATAAGCGCACTCCAAATCGGTATCGCTTAGGCTGAATGCAACTTGGTGAGTGATTACCCCTTTGCCGAAAATCTCAAGAACAGCTGACACATCCCGAGGCGGCCAGAGAGTGCGGGGTATGTTTTCAACAGCACGCAAATGCGGGGTTACGATTTTCGCAATCCTAGGTCGAGCTCGTGCGAGAGCCAAGCTTGGATTTAGAACTGGGGCGCGTCTTCAGGCATGATGACGACGACGCGGTCTCCCGCACGAGCGATATCCTTACTCTGCGTCGTTCTGCCCATCATTGATTTCTAATTTCTAGGTGCAGCAATGCCCTTGTTCTGCAGAGTTCTGACCACGACACGTCGGTTGTCGGCCTGACCTTCTACCGTCGTGTCAGGCGCAACTTGTCGGCTGGTGCCCATGGCACCCGTGCTTTTCCAAAAAGTCGGTTACTTTGTCCGCACGCTCGGTACTGAGTTTTTGATTTAGGGCCGCCGATCCCACCGAGGATGCATATCCCTTTACCTGAATCACGTAACCGTCGATGGTTTTAGCCTTCTGGGCAAGCTCCAGCAATTGTGGTTTGTATTGTGGATCGACCATGACCTTGCCGTTCGCAAACAAAACGGTGACCTCACCCAGGATGTTGTACTCACCCAGTTCGCCAAAGCGCTTGTTGGTGGCCGCTATCGCGGCTTTGTTGGCTGCTACCTTTTGCTGCTCGGCGGTAAGCTCCGCCTGTTGTTCCTGCCTGCTGCTGCTGAATCTGCTGCTCGGTCTGCTGGAGTTGCTGCGGCTGTGCCTGGAGTTGTTGCTCAGCTGGAGCTACGCCTGCCCTTGCGCGTTCTTGAGTTCGGAGCCCTTGAATTTAACGCTATCGGCGACCAAGTGTTGTTGTGCATTGTTGGATCCCTTCACCTCAACGGGCAGGCCGCGAACCAGGGCAGTCAGGCCCATTTGCTTGAGTGGACTGACCAGGCCTGTTGGCATTTGGAAGGCCACTCACTCGCAAATACCACTAATACCAGGAGGGCAAAACGACCCATGCGGACACGCCTGAGGAAGCGTATCTATCGGGGCATAGTCTCCCTGCCCTTCCAAGGACAACCGGTTGCAATGCAGCGTCCGAACTGACCTACTGGTGCTTCGCGACCTTGCTATTGAGCAGCGAAACCAAGGACCGTCCCGCCGGGGTTGCTTTCACCGCAGTTCCAGAAACAATCTCCTTCGCGCTGACTTCCTTGCCGTAGAGCCTCTGGTTGGCATCGCTGTCAGGATCGAGCGAGGAGCCGTTAAGCGACGTCCCGGCAAATAGTCCCTTGGTTCGTGAGTAGGTCAACATGTCGGCCCCTCCGATCGCCTTGCCAGCCGAAACACCGGGGCCCGCCGCCGCACTCACTTCGTTGCCAACCTTCACCTTGCTGTTTAGGACTTTTTCCACCGCAGCGGGTGCCATGATGAGAATGATGTAGTCAGTGGCCGTACCGCCGACTTGGAAGCCGGCGCTGGCGCCGCCAATGGTGTACATGGCCGGAGCCGACCATTTACCGGAGAAATTCTTGCCTCCGCGGCAAGTCATGGGGCCGCGACCACCGGTTCCGCCGATCCCAATGGCGAACTTCTTTACGCTGGGCAGGATGATGATGCAATCGGCCTTTGCCAGCACGCTGACGGGAACGTTCTTGCTGGCGACCATGGCCTGCAGCACCGTGGTGGCGTTGCGGATGGTTTCTTCGTCGTCGTTCTTGTCGGCGCCCCATGCCGACAGGGTGACAGACAGCGCACAAAGAGTTACCAGGAAGCAAGAAAGATATCTGTATGTGTTTCGCATGATGGTATAGATCCTCCTTATGAGTACAGATACTCTTAAACATGCGGTCGCGGTGGGGGAAACCGGAGCGCTACCGGCACGACACGATCGCGCAGTCCGTTCGACAAGGCACCGACGGCCGTCCTTACCTTAGCCGGAATTTACTCCTTGGCTTTGAAAACGCCACCATGGTACACCCGTCTCGCCTGTCCGCAACACTGTGAAGCGATTGGTCATCGGTTGCTATGGATTCAGAATAGTCGACCAACCCTGAAGGAGAACTTGTGATGTCCAGTATCGTCGCACGTACGCTGCCTCCACCGGGCCGAAGATCGTGTTGATGACGATGCCAGCAGCAGCAGCATCGGTTGGGAAGCCGGACGCTCTGTTCACCTTGAACTAGGCGGCCCGTAAACCTGGGCGGCCTCGTATCATCCTGCGTGAACGCTGGGAACATATGCCCGAGTTGCGTAACGGTATTCATGCCACCGGGAAGGGTCATTTGGTACGCAGAGCGGGCAACAGGCCCCTCTGGGTGGGCCCGTTTATCACTCCCTGCGTGGGCAGTGGTCACTGACAATCGCCCACTCCAAGAATGAGAATATGTATTGCAGCCCGGAGAGGATTTGCCCGTCCTTTTCCCGTGGGAGCTAAAACGCAAATTCCGGGTGCAACGTCATGTCTAATCTCACGGCAGGTGTCCACGACCGCTCGACCGTCACGCATCAACTGCTTGAGGAGATGACCGCCGGGTATCCGCGGCGCGATTTCGCAATACGGCTGTGGGATGGTTCCATCTGGGGGGATTCGGAGCACCCCCGGTTCACGTTCGTGCTGAAGCACCCCGGCGCGTTGCGCTGCATGTTGTTGGGCGCCAGCGAAAAAACGCTCGGCGAAGCCTACATCTACAGCGACCTTGACGTCGAAGGGGACTTGGAGGCGGCATTTGAGTTTGGCGAATACCTGATCGCTCAGGAAGTGGGTCTTACCAGGAAGCTACGCCTCGCCGCTCTGCTCCTGAAGCTTCCCGCTAACGGCCACCACGGGCACGGAGATGCAGTGCCGCACCTCGAGGGCGCTGTGCACTCCCGGCAACGCGACCGCCGGGCCGTCACTTATCACTACAATCAGTCGAATGATTTTTACTCGCTGTGGCTTGACCGCCGCATGGTGTATTCGTGCGCCTATTTTGAATCGGGCGACGAAGACATTGACACGGCGCAAGAGCAGAAGCTCGACTACGTCTGCCGCAAGCTGCGGCTAAGGACGGGTGAACGCCTGCTCGACGTGGGATGCGGCTGGGGCGGCCTTGTCCTGTACGCTGCACGGAAATTCTGCGTACACGCACGCGGCATAACGCTTAGCGAAGCGCAGGCTGCGCTAGCACGGACGCGCATTGAGGAATCGGGATTAGGCGATCGCTGCGAGGTGCAAATTTGCGACTATCGTGACCTTGAGCCAGCGCCTTCCTACGACAAGATTGTCAGCGTGGGAATGTTCGAACACGTGGGCGAGTCGCGATTGCCCGAATATTTCCGGCGGGCATGGAGCCTCCTGAAACCGGGCGGCGTGTTTCTCAACCACGGGATATCGGCTTCCGGCACCCCCAGGCGCAAGGGCGCGTCCTTTATCGACGAGTACGTTTTTCCCGACAACGGCCTGGTTCCGCTCGCCACCACCCTGCACGCTGCCGAGGCCTGCGGATTCGAGGTGCGCGATGTCGAGTGCCTGCGCGAACACTACGCTTGCACCTTGCGTCATTGGGCGCGACGGCTCGAATCGCACTACGACGCTGCAATGCATATCACCAACGAAGTCATCTGCCGCATCTGGCGAATTTATCTGGTGGGCTGCGCACGCGCTTTCGCCACCGGAAGAGTGAGCATCTATCAAGTGGTCCTCAGCAAGCCGGACCACGGGAATGCAAGTCTGCCGTTGACAAGAGCGGACTGGTATATTGGCGGATCGTGAAAAGTGGATTGTGGTTCAGCAGAAGCGGATAGATTGTCGTTATCAGTCCCGCTGAACCATACGTCAGCGACAACCAGCACATGGGAGGCTTCTGCGATGCCAAGTTCTGAACTCAAACTTAGATTTGATGCCGTGTACTATCACGTAACCGACATGGAGAGGGCCATTGCCTTTTATCGCGACACCCTCGGACTTCGCCTGACCTCGCGCGATTACGTCGCTCGCTTTGACATCGACGGGGTGCTCTTCGAGCTAGTACCTAACGCTCCAGCAAATATGCTTTCCGGGACCGGCAACGCCCGCTTGAGCCTCGGGGTCACCGACATCCAACAAGCCGTCGAGGCATTGCAAGTTAGGGGTGTGGCCCCAACGCCGATCAAGACGGAACCAGGAGGCTTGCTCTCGTATTTCAGGGATCCGGACGGCAACGAAATCTGCCTTTGGCAGAACAGCTAACTCTGTCTGGTCGCAAACAGCAATCTCCACGGCACGGCGTCGAACGCGGAGGTTATGGCAACGGCATCATCTTCGAGGTTACCCTGCCACTGAAATTCTGCGGTTCCTCAGCGGCCGGTGTCCTGGAGTGGGTGTCGGCTTTTTTCGAGCCACCACGCGATCATTTCCCCTGCCGACTTTTCGTGGGCTGTAACTAATGAGACGAGTTCGACCTGGAAGGGCATTTCGCCTATTCAGAGAATTATTCCCGGGTCCCGACCGAGTCCGAACCTATCGACCAGGACGAAGTCCCGTCGACGCTGGCCAGTGATCTCTATCGCACCGAGAGGCGATGACCGGTGGCCGAAACACCATCAGCACAAACACTGCCCCTATCGCCAGTGGCGCCGTTACGACTCGGAAGATACAGGAGAAAAGAGAACTAAGAGGTAGCCATTTGGTGGCCATGAACGTTACCTCCAAGGTACTTGGCCCGAAGCAAAATGAACAAAGGCTACTGACGCTCTGGCGGAATCACCTCCTCTCGCGGAAAAACAGGGGCAGCAGGGCGATGCCGATTGCTGCAAGAGCAAGCACCCCAAGCATCGGTGTTGGGAAAATGCCGACTATCGTGACCACCAAACCGATCAGCAAAAGGGAGCCCAGTACCATCAGGGCAATCTTGAACATGTTGCCCAAGCTAGGGTTCGATGCGTGCGTCATGGCTTTGCCCTTCACTCGGCCAGAAGGTTTGCTGTAGCGCAATCTGAACGGATCGGGCTCGCGTCTGCATCTACGAATTTGGAAAGCAGGAGCGAATCCGGTCGGGTTACTGCTGCTCCACTTATCGCAGGGCCTTCAGCTCAAACGAGGCAGCTAGGCTAAGTCCGCCTGGCAAACCAATCAACTCGGAGGACTAGGAGGTAAAATCTGGGCCTTCTTGGCACTTTCCCATGCAAACTAAGAAGCACCCTCCTGTTCCCTAATCGTGGGATTTTGTGATTCGTCGTTCACCAAGTTACGCCACAGCGCTCCGACGTTTACTCGACATGACCTCTGCCTCAGCCCGAAGCCAATCATCCAGATCGTGGCCATCTTCCTTACCGCGCTCCTCCCACAGTTCGTATGCACGGGCGCGAATCCGGTCTTCAAGATTTTCCGGCGCGACAAAGGCCGACGTCACTGGTTTCTTTCCTTCTTCTTTTTTCATTTCGCACTCCTCTCATTTGCCGCCTTGTCGATCTGCACGCCGATCCCGGCTAGATTCCCGCTTCGCCGCCGGCGAATCGACCCTCGCGTAACAAGCGTTGTTACGAGAGTCGATCAAAGCATGGCTCGCGCTTCATTGACCCGTTCCAATATGCGCTCCACAAGCTTCAGCTTCTGTTCCAGATTAAGCAGTAGTATGGAGCTCGGCAGTCGAGCAATCTCCTGGCGGATGTAGAGCTTTCGATCTCCGAGGAGATCAGCCACTTGTTCTAGCTCGTCCGTGTCAAGTCGCAAATCTCCCATCAAGATTTTATCCAGTAGATCATCATAGGAGTGCTCGTCTTGTTCTCTATCCGCGTTCCCTTGAACGTCCGCAGACAAACGCTTTCGAGCTGCTGTGGTGCCCACCCGCTCAAGTAATGTGTCCGCTAGCAAATTCAACTCGTCCGTATTGAGCCGAAGCTGCATGACGCCCTCTTCCATCCAACACAGCCTTACGATCTACTCACCGAACCAGTCTCGGCTGCTCTGGCCATCATCAATTGCATTCAACTCGGGTCGTTCGCCGCGGACCGTGAGCACCGGACAAGGTGCGTGTTGCAATACGTGATGCACGGTTGTCCATGGTAAGTGCGTGGAAGCGGAGCCGCCGAAGTGGCACCCCATTACGATCAAATCCGTTTTCCGGTGGATCGCCAACCGGAGGATCTCCGCCCCGGCAATCCCAATCTCGACCTCGATTTCGGGCTCGCGAGCCAAATCAGCATTGGGCGGCACCATCTGACTCAGTTTCTCGCGATCCAGCCGCTTCCATTCCAGCAGCTCTGACGGCGATCCCGGATCACTTTCGACGACGTGAAGTAGGATCAATCTGGCGCGATCGTTTGCCGCGAGCGATAAGGCAAAGTTCAACGCTCGCCTGGATCCGAAGCAGAAATCGCTGGCGCATAGAATATGTCCAAATCGGTTCAGGGACAGTGATGGGACGTGGGGTCCGACAGTAAGCACCGGACAGCTGGCATGCCTGATCACTCTTTCGGCCGTCGATCCCAGAAAGAGTTTTGTGATCCCTCCATGCCCTTGTGTGCCCATCACAATCAGATCCACGTTCTTGTCCGAGACGACGCGTGAGATTACGTCACAGGTGTCTCCCGGTCGGATAATCACTTCGTGTGGCAGGAACTTCAGGTCGTCCATGTTTTGCAGCTTTGCCATGCTCTTCTCTGCATTGTCCCGCGCAATTTCGGTCAGAGAAGGCCACACCTCACCTGTCCCTACAGGCCGCTCAGTGGGGAGGACGTGGACGAGGAAAAGCGTGGCGTTGCGACGCCTGGTGAGGGAAACGGCAAACTGTAGGGCGTTTTGGGATTCAGGAGAGAAGTCGGTTGCCAATAGGATCCTGTTGATAGATATACGGGAGAGTTTTGCTTGAGAAGCCATAGCACCCTCCATACCAACTGTTCAAAGGGACACACCCCCACTTTCTATGAGACAGCTGTGAACTTGAAAATGCGGTGATGGTAATCACCGGACAGGGTGACAAAGACTGCCAGGCCAGCTAGCCGAGCACCTGGGCGTGCCCGTGTGCCGGAATCCAGGCGGGCTGCTTTATTCCCCAGCCTGAGGCCGGACTCAACTACGGGAAGCCATTTGGGCTAAGGAACGTTCCATCGGTTTGCTAGGCTCACTTTTGCGTCGTTGGGGCAGCAGAACGTGAGCTGAAATCCGTTGTAGGGCGACAGTGCCTGTTCTGAGAGGCTAGGCCGCCCTACTAGTCCCTTTAAAATCTCCCCTTTTAAGTGGCAGTGCCCACTGCTCCGCAAAACCCTGAAGGTGGCTTGCACAGTTGCGGCCCTACGTGGTCTAGACCGAGGCACCATGCCTGTTCTAGTATCCGCGCCATAAGTAGCGCAAGCGGCCTGCTCTGCGACTTTGATTAGCCAGAGACAATGGCGCAGGCGAGCGGCATAGGGGCTAGACCTCCAACTAGCCCCTTGCGTTTTGTACGGAGTTAGGCTACGACAAAAGCGGGAAGCGAATCCCCGAAATCAACTGTATGATCGGCCGAAATGGGTATAGGGACCACCGAACGAATGCGGGTGATCGATGTCCGCACTGTTTTTGTCGAGACCCATCCCCAAAAGTGCACCGCCGACGATGTTCTTCGCTTCTATGGCTGGTTAATCAGGCACAGGGCCGATCTCCTGCCCACAGGATCGGGCGACAAGTATCAGCAGCTCAAGTCCGACTTGGCCGAACTGTTTGAAGAGTGAGCAGATCACATCGGCCGAGAGGGCGATCTGATCAGAATGAGGCCTTTATGGCCGAGAGTGTCACGGATCACATTTCGAGTATCGAACGAATTGCCTCAATTGGAGTAAGAACATGGCAGACAGCAGAAAAGTGGCGCTCTATGCCGAACTGGATAAGATTACACAGGCGTTGCGACGTTTCAGTGAGCCGCGTGTCGCAGATTACCCTGCAACGTTTAAAGCGGAGGATCTGGAGCACGCTGATCGCCTCCGTCACCGCCTCCGTGCAATTGAAACTGAGCTAGATAATCTCGAAACTCAAGAGGTCTCGAACATAGCGACAACCCGCTAGATCAGTACCTAGTCGCGGAATGCAGAATTCCGATCTGCTCAGGTAGTATGCGTGCTTTGCTGTCGGAGACCGTGAAGTTCCCCGGGGCCCTCCATCAGGTTATTCAGAAGATCGTACCGCGGCGCCTGTCACCGAAGCCGGTTTCTCGCCAAAGTCCCGATCGCCGACCACTCGGCCATGATCTCGCCAGGGCCGGATGGGCCGCCCTAAGGATTCCAGAGGATCCGCCGAATAGGGTTTCGTCGGCGGTGGGTTGGGATGCTAAACGACTGCGAGAGCCTCCTTTGTCTGAGACGGACCCTCGACGCATGTGATCTGCACTGGATACTTGGCGGAGTGGTCCTCGGCCGCTGCCGCAAAAAACAGCGAGCTGTCTTTGGCAGGCAAGACTCCGATCGCCCGGTTCCTGCCAGCCGCTTTTGCTTCGTAAGCCGCGCGATCAGCTAGGCTCAAAACGACTTCGATTGATACTGCCTTGGGGTCATCCGAGTGCCACGGAAATGCCGCCCATCCAATCGAACAGGTCTGGCGAACTGCGGCTCGGTCCCCCTGAACGGCGATATCCGAAGCCCCCACCGCCATCAGAATCCGCAAGGCAAGTATTTCGGCTTCTCTTCTATCGGCATAGCGGGACACAATCAAGAATTCGTCGCCACCCCAGCGAACAAGAATGTCGGAACTACGAATGACCGCCGCGATTCGCTTCGTCACCTCCTTAAGGATATTGTCTCCAGCATGATGACCGTAACCATCGTTAACTTCTTTCAGACAATCGAGATCCACCATGTAGAAGATCATGTCCCGACTATTGATGTTCTGCGCCGTAACATGGGAACGCAGAATTTGGCTGGTGTCGCCGCAGATGGTTTCGTCGAAGAACCGTCGATTGCGGGCGCCAGTGAGTGGGTCGGAGAGGGAGGCTTCTAGGTTTGCCCGGTTGCTGCGTGCCAGTTCGTCTTGCAACTGACGTTGCCTTACGAACAGAAGAGATGCCATTACGAAGACGGTAGCTTCAGCGACCAACTCTCGGAATCTGACGACCGGCCAGGGTTCATTTGAAGTCAGTAGTGTCCCGGTAGTGATGACCGGCAAAGACAATACTGCTACAACGCCAAGCTGATTCAGAGGCAAGGCCTTTCCGCGACTGCCTTCCGGAGTGAGACCGGATCCCACAAGACCGACAATCGTGACTGACGCCAGGGCTGCAGCGTACGGCAGATCGTACCAACTGCCGGGGTAGTAGATGTGGCGATCAATCGCCAGATTAGCCACGTAAGCGGCAATTGCCAACAGAAGTTGCGATCCGAAAAATGCGGCATAGAACCAACGCCGTTGACCTGAACGGTGAGCCCACTGAAAGGCGATGGTTAATAAGATAACCGCGTCCAAACAGCCGGACAGCTGATTGTAATTCCAGCCGTATCGTCCTTCATTCGGAACAACATACTGCCAAGGGATCACGAAGAATAGGTAGAGATAAAGCCACCAAAGAAGCAACAGGAGAAAATCTACTCGACTCGTGGCCTTGCGCCGCTCGGCCTGATCCAAGGCCGGCTGCAACAACAGTGCCGCCAGAACTGGAATCTCTGACAGGAATAACAGAATGTCTCCGACAAAGGGATTGGGAGCTTCTTTTCGCAACACGAGCTCGAAGTACATCCACATTGCCTGTACTACAATACGTGCCCCCCAGCTCGCGGCCAGGAGTACCCAGAAGAGTCGAACTTGCTTTGTGCTCAGGCGCGCGTTTAGCGAGAACACAAACACCGCCGACAATATGAGGAGGAGCTCAACAGAGTCGTTAATGACGGAGAGGGAAAACGACCGTGGAACAAGAAGTGTCGCCGCAATCTGGCTCAAGCTCAGCAAGGCAACAAGCGCAAGCAGCAGTTTCAGGGAGTGTCGCGTGCGCCGATTTATGGTCACCCGGGGTGCGTAATCGCCCATGGCACAGCTCATTCTGGCCTGACCAAGGGCGCCTTGATCTCGCGGCCAAAGTATTTGTCGCACGCCATAGTGCTTTCGGACCTTGCCTATCAGTTCCTTATCACAAGGCGATGGGTGATCAAAGCAAATGAGTGTCGAGCAAGCACTAAAGTAACCACTCGACGCTTCGAATCGTCCCAAAACAGGATTGGAGTGGACGCTGTGATCTGGAGGGAGGCTATCACCTCGAACGTTCGGCCCCGCGCCACTCATTTTCCGGAGAGACGATAACGGTTACCAACAAGCAGCTATCATAAGCAATCCAGAAATGGGTTTGGATACATCTGACGAAGTGCTCCCAAACTGAGCTGATCTGGACCACGTGATGGCAGCCACCGCGTTCATTTGCACCTTCTGGTACTTTGCTCAATGACAATCAGTCAGGGTGGCCTCTCTGCGTTTCACTCGGCTGTGCGCCAGTCCCTGATGAGTCACGGCCCGCAAATCTGCGCGGGCTGTGCCTTTCGCGAACGGCGTAAACTGAGGTTATGCAAGACGACAAGGCATTCGACACGGTGCCACACTTGGTTGCCGATGGCGAGATTCAACGCTGCTCCATTTGCGGTTACCCGTTTTCGTCCGAGGCTAAACCATCCATAGACGCGGCATTCGTGGAACACCTGGGCACCGCACATAGACCGGACAAGCCCGGCATATGAACCAAGCCTTTCAGGAGTTCCTCGTTCTACAAAGCTTGGCCGGACCTAAACTAGTCTCATGTGAAACTAGCAAATGAACGCTACAGAAATCGTCCGGCAGCTTAGGGACGATAGAAGCAGGCTAGACGCAGCTATACAGGCCCTGGAGTTGTCTTGCATCGATCAGGGTCCGCAATTCCTCCCGCAGCCCTCCATCGCGTCGCTCCGCAATCTAGCTCGAGCCTGCCACGAAAGTCCCAAACATTAAGATTTTGTAAAACAGTTCTTGACAACTTGACAAACTAGTCGCACCATTTCCGCACTCGCTGAGAAATTCTTCCCTATAGGCCCTATAGGTACGACCACCTCGTGACCTCTTTCGAGGCGTGGGCTCAAGGACCATAAGAATTTGTGAAGGGGATCCCCGCACGTTGTCGGCGGCTGACCGTCCGCGCCAACCACAGGTATACGGCGACAAGAACCTCTCTTTTAGCTGGCCACGATCATCGAAGAAGTCGCTTACAATTTCGCCGTATTCTTCAACAAGATATATGCAGATGTACACGGTGAGAGGAAGCCGTTGCTAACTATATAGTGCGTGGTTTGGGGACTTGAGATGGGATGTCGGTTGCAGTGGTTTTCAGATTGAGAAAAGGATTGTGTCATGAAATCAAGAAGCAGAATCGCGAACATCTCGTTGTTCCTGTTAGCAGTGTCCGTCTTATTCGCAGCTAACCTGAGCTGGTGCAGCAGCGCCTTTACGTTTGCGCAAGGCTCGATCCTGGGAGGCTGCGACATCGCCAACTTGTATACGGCGTCCCCGGAAGGGATTGTCATTCTTCCAAACGGGGAAGTGATAGTGTCGGCCTATAACGACCAACTCTATTATTTCTTTCTGCCTACCAGTTTGACACCTTGCTCAACATATCCTCCGACGGCAACCCCGCTTAATCCCACTAGCAAACTCCATGTTCGGGGCATGGCACTCGGGTTGGACAATAACGTTTATGCGGTCGACCCCGGCTCAAACCTTATTCAGATCAATCCAGCCAACGGGAACATACAAAAAACGGTTCTGGCGGGGGTAACCGGAGCGTTGGGTATGGCTCTGGATCCGATTAGTGGGGACCTGTTTGTCACCCGTAATATATATACGGGTTCAAACCAAGGACCCTACGTATATCGCATATCTCACCTCTACAGCGGCACGGTCTCTATGAGTTTATTTGCGACTATAGATATAACCCAAGCTGGCCTTGTAGATGGATTGGCATTTCCATGCGACGGTGCCTACCTGATGGTCGCTGCGCCCCAAACGGGCGACGACAAGGTGTTCAAGATAAATCGCAGTGGAGTGACTACGAACACCATCTCATATCCCCGTGGCGAAGGCCCTGATGGAATTGTCTTCGGAGCCCCAGGTAGCGCTCTCCAGAATTATGCTTTCACCAATGACAGAAACGGGAATATCTATTCGATCGATCTCACGACATTAAAGCTCGCAGCGGTGGCAACGGGAGGCGGCGACGGTGATTTTGTAAGTGTCGACACGCGTGGGGATATGTTGGCGACACAGGCGGGAGGAGTCATCACTGCCGTCTACTGGAAGCAAGGTGTAGGGGCGGGAGGATTCGTCTTGCCGGGAGGAGCTTTATGTAGTTCCTTGCACTGCGCTGCCCAAGCAGCGGCAGCAAGCGGCTGTCTGACCGGCGACCAAGCCGCTACGGTCGCCCCACTCGCCGTTGCCGCTTGCTCCACCGCCAGTTGCGGCGGTTGTGCAGCAGTGAACTTGAATCTCACCTCACTCATTACGGTGTTGGAAGGACTGGATCCTCCCCAGACTTGCCTTGACCCGTTGTTGACCGCAGCAAAAACGATGTACGGCCTGTGTCCTTGTTACCCAGACTTTAACAAGTGCCCCCAAGCCATAGTCTGCGACTTGGAGAATGGATGCCCGAGCCATATAACTTCGTTGACCAACCCCGACTTTAAACTCCAAGATGCAGAATTCATGAGGGATTGGCGCGCTCCCTAGCAGGGTTCTGAGCAGTTACGCCGGGCGAAAAAAGGCAAATCCTGGGCTAAACTCCATATTTGCTGAGCTATGCAAGATCGGTGCAGGAGAGAGCTTCGTTTCCAGCAGGTGTCCCGGCAATTCGATTCTTGCTGCTCATTGGCAGACTTATGGCAGTCGCTTTCCATCGAAACCGATTCAGTTGTTCCGCGCAACTTTGTTGCAAGCTATCTCATTGGTTACCCAAGGTGATGGCTTCCTTACACAATTTGATGATGGGTTCGTCTTCAGCGATTTCTCCACCAGTCACGAGTGAAGAAGCCGCGATCAATAGTTGACGATTCTCCAGAAGTTTGTTGGCCAGTTCCTCCGCGGCTGATTTGACGTAGCCGAACCTTTCAGGATCCTCTCCCAAGTCCAGCAGCCTTGCATCCAAGAACTTCTGTAGAACATCCGTTTGCATGATCTCTCCCAAAAGTTTCAACTAGTGGCGTTGTTGCAGTCGAATTGAACGTAGCCCAAACATGACAAGCCAAAGCTACTTTCGTGCACGATCATCACACTACACTAAATAGCCAAAATAAATAAAGCACTATGGCTGCATGGTGTTTAGTTTGTAGACGGCTGCAGACCGAACGGTTTTTTTGACAAATTTGGTGTGCCACGTCGAGAGCGGTCAGGTTGGCAAGCACGCGATTATCTTGCTGCCTCTTCCTGCAACGGGCCGCCAAAAGCGGGCGACTCCGGCGCGACGAACGACTCCATGGAAGAACGTTAAGCGTCTTCGCGGCTGCAACGAATGGCTATGCTCTCGTATCCCAAAAGCTATTGAATTCGCAGGAATCAATCGTTCGCCACTGGCGCTACAGGACTCACAGGGCGTAAGACTGAATCGCCCATCGAGATCACCCCCATTAGTTTCAAAAAAGCCGGTTGGGCCAAATCGTCACTAATGGAAGTCCCGAAAAGCTGAGGTTCGGCCGAGAACTTATATGACGTATGCATGACGTACATCACATCGACTGGAGGCAGCTGCGCATCTAAGTTATTGATTTATTTTACGTCCCCGACGGGATTTGAACCCGTGTTATCGCCGTGAAAGGGGGAATTCGTGGTCCCCCTTCGTTCCCCATCGAATCCCAAAATTATCTCATCGAACGACCAACAGCTGTCGTTGACCGCCGACTACTGCACCTAAACTCCGAAGGATGCAGCGCCCTTCAAACATCACTGCTGTTAACCCCCAAGAATCATAGCCTGCGGTCCACTGCAAAATAATTCAAACCAGGTGCAGCGTAATTCAAACATTACCGCAATGGAATTCGAATATTCGCAAATCGGCCGATCCGGAAGCAGTCTTGCCGCCGTGTAAAATCGCAGTTTGATGCCGCCTTCCAGCCCAGGAAATTTCAGTGCCAGCCAATCCGGCTTCGGATCACGGTTGCTGCGCGTCCTGCGGCCCTCGCATCAGCATTCAGTTTTTTCGGCCACCGTCCTGTTGATGGGGTCGGTAATGGCCTCACGCGCTCTGGGTTATCTGCGCGAGATGTACATCGCGTGGGCCTTCGGCGCCGGTCACCAGACAGACGCCTATTTCGCTGCCTTTCAGATCCCCGACTTCCTGAACTACATCCTGGCCGGCGGCACGGCATCGATCACCTTCATCTCGATCTACACCCGCCACGTCTCGCGCGACGATGAGGCCGGCGCGCAGCACGCCTTCGATGTCACCGTCACCATCATGAGCGCGGTGTTGTGCATCGGCACCGTCTTCCTCGAGATTTTCACGCCGCAACTGGTGCGACTGGTTTTCCCCAAGTTCGCTCCCGACCAAGTCGAGCTTTGCGTCCACCTGACGCGCATTCTTTTGCCCGGTCAAATCTTCTTCTATGCCGGCGGAATCGTCTCTGCAGTGCTGCTGGCCAAGCGGATGTTCCTGTACCCTGCGCTCAGCCCTGCGCTCTATAACGTCTTCATCATTCTTGGCGGTGTGGTCGGCGCGAAGTATCTCGGCATCGAGTCCTTGGCCTGGGGCGCGTTGGCCGGCGCCTTCCTCGGCCCGTTCCTGATCAATGCCCTAGGAGCGGCACAGGGCGGCCTGCGCTACGCCTTCAGCTTCGACTGGCGCAACCAGGGCTTTCGCGAGTGGGTGAAGCTGTCAATTCCGCTGATGCTCGGCGTCTCGCTGGTCTCCGCCGATGACTGGATTCTGCGCTACTTCGCTTCGGGCGGTGCAGGTGACATCTCGCGACTGAACTATGCCAAGCGGCTGTTCGCCGTGCCGATCTCGATCCTGGGCCAGGCCACCGGGCAGGCCTCGATGCCGTTCTTCGCGTCGTTGTGGGAGCAAGGCAAGCGCAAGCTCTTCGCAGACACGGTTAACCAGACGGTGTATCGAATATCGGCCGTCTCGTTCCTGGCGTCCGCGTGGATGATGACGGCCGCATTGCCGATCATCGATCTCGCCTTCCGCCACGGACACTTCACCTTCACGGACGCCCGTGAGACCGCAACCTACTTCTTCTGGTTTGCGCTGTCGCTGGCCTTGTGGTCGGCGCAGGCGCAGTACGCGCGCGCGTTTTACGGCGCGGGCGACACGCTCACGCCGATGGTGGCCAGCACAATCATCGTCGCGCTTTCGCTGCCGGTGTATCGCAGCTTCTTTCACCACTTCGGTGTAACCGGGCTGGCTATCGCCTCCGACGTCGGCATCCTGATGCACACGGTCGTTCTCGCCCTGCTGCTTCATCGCAAGAAGATGGTGTCGCTTGGAGAGTTGCCCTGGGGCGAGTTGTCGAAGGCGTTGGTGACAGCGGCTTTCGCCGGATTTGCCGCTTATGGCGCCAGTCGGCTGCTCACGATACGTGGCAGTCTGAGGACCGACCTCATCGCCTTGTCCGTGATCAGCGTGGTCTGGGCGGCCGCGATCGCGATTGGCCTGTGGATTACGAAGTCGAATCTGCCCGGCGAATTGCGCCGCAGAAAGAAGCCTGCAGCCGCAATCCAACCGGAGCCAATGGTGGATAGGACGACCGGTGGAGTGGAGCCGTGAGGCAGTTGTCAGTTGCCGGTGGTCGGTTGCGAGGTTGAGTCAAACGCCTTTGATTGCTGCGAGGGAATATGACCAACGACGCTCCGCTGGTTCGCCGTTAGCTGACGGCTGACGGCCGACAGCTATTTCACTACTCTCATCCGCGACCAGTCGTAATCGAAGTGCTTGCCGCAATCCAGGCACACCACGTACGGCTGCGAGCTGTGACCAGCGACGTTGTCCCATGACCCTCCGTCCGCATTCTTGCGTACGGACGAGCTACTGGAGAAGGGAAGGGACATGTGCCGATGGCGGCAACCTACCGGAAGCAACTGAAGGATTCGGTCCCACATGGCATACGCCTTCATCCCGAGATAGCGGGCGGCGCGTGCAGCAACCGCCCACTAACCAGAGACTCTCTCCTGCCTGCGCTATAGTCAACAGGCGGATTACCTTAGAGCGCGAGTTAGCAGCCGCTTTTGGAACAGCCGTCCTCAGCCCTTTAACGGGAAAACTTACGCCCGCGCCGCCACA
Organism: uncultured Acidobacteriaceae bacterium; assembly: GCA_963819055.1. Lineage (GTDB taxonomy): Bacteria > Acidobacteriota > Terriglobia > Terriglobales > Acidobacteriaceae > Bog-257. Next base: position 97,422 of record CAWFUT010000038.1, read on the forward strand.
ACCGTCGGTCCAGGCTCGGTAGCCGCCGTCGATGTGGTTTCCTTGGCCTCGCCGTTCACCTTCTGGCCGGGCTTGCGGATGTCGATACCGCCCTTGAAGTAGGCGCCATCTTCGATGCTGATGCGCTGGGCCACCACGTCGCCCGTCAGCGAACCTTCGCCGCGGATGTCGACCCGGTCGCTGGCCGTCATGTTGCCGCGAACCTTGCCCAGCACGACGATCTCGCGCGCCGAGATGTTGGCGGAGACTACACCGTTGCGTCCCACCGTTACCCGGTTCCCGGGCAGATTGATGGATCCTTCCACCCGGCCGTCGATGTACAGCGATTCCGATCCGGTGACCTCGCCCTTAATGACCAGGGATTTGCCGAGGGTAGCCTGCTCCTGGGTGTTCAGGGGAGCGGCAGCCGGACGCGGAACGTTCAGCGGCTCAGCGGGAGGGGTAAAGGTGCGCTGCTGCGGCTCGGGGCTCGGGGTCTGATTGGGAGACGGGCTATTCGTAGGTTTCCACATGATGGGTACTCAAAATCCTTTCTGAAGGTGTAAGTGCTTGGAGAGGCACTTGGTTTGCCAAACCGAAACTCCACAGCTCTTCTTCAGAACCTGCTGGTTTGGTGCGGCTGTTCTGGGATTATCGCCTCGCTCGCGCGCGCGCCGCGGAGCGCCTTGCGATGTAATTATTGCTACCATACAGCGAGTTCTTATATCAGGGAATACCCCTACGTATTTTTTCCCAGTGACCTAGTTGGTAATCCGGGAACGTATTACGGGGATGGAACTAGAGGAGTTGTCGGTTTGCGGTTGTCGGTTGTCAGAAGTCGCGACGCCTTTCCTGGCAGTGCGCCTCACATCATGCCGACATCCGACAACCGACAACCGACCACCAAACACTATGCTTACCGACCAGGCAATCCTCCAGCACATCGAGCGCCAGCCTCACCACTCGGCGGGCTACAAGCAGCTTGTCCGCGAGATGGCTTTACGCGGCCAGGAGCGGAACCAGCTCGCCGAACGTCTGCGCGCTCTGGTGAAGACCGCCAAGCTCATCGAGACTGGCCGCGACCGCTACACCCTGGCTCAGTACGCCGCCGCGCGCCAGAACCTCATCGCCGGCCGCCTGACCATGCACCGCGATGGCTACGGTTTCGTCGTCCCTAATCCCGATCAGCGTGCCACCATCGAAGGCGACATCTTCATTCCGCCTCCTGCCATCGGCTCGGCTATGCACGGCGACCAGGTTCTGGTTGAGCTGGGGCGCAAGAAAGAAGACGGCCGCGCCGAGGGCCGCATCCTGCGCGTGCTGACCCGCGGCAATCCCACAGTCGTCGGCACCTTCCACCACGGTTCGAAGCAAAATTACGTCACACCCATCGACGAAAAAGTCCAGCAGGACGTAATCATCCCGCGAGGAATGGAATGGCCATCAGGCGACAGACAACAGCAGGAGACGGGTGCTCAGTCCAGGCCGTCAACAGCGGAAAAGGGAAGGGCTGAAAAGTCGGGGTTGCCCCGTTCTGGCCGGCCTTTGGCCGGGGCGGGCGGACAGGCCAATCGTGACCGAGTCTTGGGCAGCGAAGTCCATCGGCAAGAATGGACCGACTTGGACGGCGTAGTTGTCGAAGTAGAGATCACCGACTGGCCTTCACCGACCCAGCAACCGCGAGGCCGAATCATCGAAATCCTCGGCTACGAAGACGAGTTCGGTGTCGACGTCGAGATCATGATCCGCAAGTTCCACTTGCCGCACCACTTTCCCGTCGAGGTGCTGCAGGAGGCGCAACGCTTCGACCCCGTGCTCCACTCCAGCGAACTGCGCCATCGACACGATTATCGCAACTTGCCGATCGTCACCATCGACGGAGAAACCGCTCGCGATTTCGACGACGCGGTCCACGTCCGCAACCTGCCGAACGGGAATTTCGAGCTGCAGGTCCATATCGCCGACGTAGCACATTACGTCCGCGAAGGCTCGCCCATCGACCTCGAGGCGCGCTTGCGCGGCACGTCCGTCTACTTCCCCGACCGCGCCGTGCCCATGCTGCCCATGGAGCTCTCCACCGATCTTTGCTCGTTGCGGCCGCAGGTCGACCGCATGGTGCTCTCCTGCGTCATGGAGATCGATCACCACGGAGAGATCGTCGGCTACACCTTGAACGAAGGGGTGATCCGTTCTGCCGAGCGCATGACCTACACCAACGTCAAGCTCATCCTCGACGGCGACCCCGCGCTGCGCGAGCACTATCGGCGGCTGGTCGATGGCTTCGAACTCATGCGCGACCTCGCGATGATCCTCAACCGCAAGCGCGAACGTCGCGGCTCCATCGATTTCGATCTGCCTGAGCCGGTGATCGAATTCGATGAAAACGGGTTGATGAAGAGCATCACGCGCTCGGAACGCAACATCGCCAATCGCATCATCGAGGAATTCATGCTCTCGGCGAACGAGTGTGTGGCCAGCTACCTGGAGAACAAAGGTATCGCCTCGCTGTACCGAATCCACGAAAAGCCTGATCCCAAGCGGGTCTACGACTTCGAGACCATCGCCGCGAAGTTTGGATACTCGCTCGGCGTAGGCGCGCTGCCGGTCAAGCGCGTGCAGTTCAAGGCCGAGCGGCGCGAGCGCACCGGCAGTGGCCGCACCGCCAAGACTGTCGAGATCCCCGAGGAAGTCCACATCACGCCGCGCATGTACCAGAAGCTGACCGAGAAGATCGCGGGCAAGCCGGAAGAGCGCATCCTGTCGTACCTGATGCTGCGCTCGTTAAAGCAGGCACGGTATTCGGAAATCAACGAAGGCCACTTCGCGCTGGCCGCTCCGACCTACACGCATTTCACCTCGCCCATCCGCCGCTATCCTGATCTCATCGTGCATCGGATTCTGAAAGACGTGCTGCATGAATCACCCGAGAGAGACGACGGCGGTATTCCCGTCGGTGAAGGCGGAGTCGCAAACAGTGAGACACCCACACCGTGGTCGAAAAGATCGAAAACACCCACCCAACCAAACGACGGTTGGATGGGGCATCCTCAGGGTTCTCGATCGAAACAACCGGGTGCCCCGTTCAAGCAGGGTTTGCTTGAGCGGGGTATTTCCGGACAACTCTCCGGCCCTATCCCCGAAGACGAACTTCACAACATCGCCGACGAATCCTCCCAGTCCGAGCGCCGCGCCGACGAAGCCGAGCGCGAGCTGATGGAATGGAAGAAGATGAAGTTCATGGAGCAGCATATCGGCGAGGAGTACACCGGGCTGATCGTAAGCGTCACCAAGTTCGGCATGTTTGTCGAACTCAATGACATGTTCATTGAGGGCCTGGTGCCTCTTGGCTCGCTCATCGACGACCGCTACCAGTATCACGAACCCACGCGCCAGATCATTGGCTCGCGCAACAGGAAGACCTATTCGATGGGCGACCCGATCCACGTGCTCGTTGACCGCCTCGATCGAATGCAGCACCGCATCCAGTTTGCGGTCGTCGAAGACCGCCCAGCACGAACCAAACGGCAGAAGAAGCATTGACAAAGCTCATCTCAGGTTCTGGCTGTGCAATTTGATTATGATTTGTCATCCTGAGCGCAGCCGCGCTTTTTGCGGCGGAGCCGAAGGACCTGCTGTTCGTACACGGGAAGCAACTCCCCTACTTCTATTCTTCCCGTCACACCCACGCGTAGAATAAACAAATGCGCAGGGTCGCCTCCCTACTCTTCGTTCTCGCATCGGCAATAACGCTGTTAGCCCAAGCCTCAGCGCCTCCGACCGCACAGGCCACCGCGCCCCCGGCGGCAACCTCCGCTCCCACCACTTGGCCGACGGCGCAGTTCGCTTCCTCAAAAGACGATAGCGTGCAGAAGGCTTACACCCTGCTCAACCAGATGATTCGCGCTCTCGGTGGCGACGCCTACCTGAACGTACAGACCATGCAGAGCGAGGGCCGCACCTACGGCTTTTATCATGGGCAGCCCAGCGGTATGGGCACAGTCTACTGGCGCTTCTGGCAATGGCCGGACAAGGAACGGGTTGAACTAACCAAGCAGCGCGACGTGACGGAATTGTTCGTGGGCGATAAGGGATATGAGATCACTTACAAGGGTACGGCTACGCAAGATCCGAAGGACATGGACGAGTACCTGCGCCGCCGGAATCACTCGCTAGAGTGGGTACTTCGCCAGTGGCTACCCGCGCCGAAGACCATGATTCTCTACGCCGGCACCGCCATGGTTGAGCGCAATCTCGCCGATCAAGTAAGCGTTCTCACCGGCGACAATGACAGTGTCACCGTCTCCATCGACTCAACCACGCGGCTGCCCGTGAAGGTTTCCTACAGCTGGCGTGATCCCGTGGACCGCCAGTTCGACGATGAGTCCGTCGTCTTCAGCAATTACAAGCTGGTGCAAGGCGTGCAGACGCCATATAGCACCGTGCGCAATCTGAATGGCGAAATGTCGAATCAGCGATTTCTTACGTCGGCAACCTACAACACCAATATGTCGCCCACATTGTTCGAGACCAAGGGCATCACCTACAACCCCGGCAAACAGCCGTCGAAGTAAATCCTGCCAAGGCCGCGATCAAATTCATCGCCGCTCCGTGATGTGCTGCAGTTCGAGCTCGTAGGGAGCAGGGCTGACTCGCGTAGTCCCGTCAAATGGGCCGTTGTACGCCACAATGAGGAACAAGCTGAAGGACAAGGTTCCGGCCAGCGCAGCCGTCATGGCTGCCTGCCAGGCAATGCTCTCGTGTCCGAAGAAGTAGGTGAAAGCGATCAGCACGATTCCACCCCCGAACAGCAGATACCACAAAAGCTGAGGCACAGTTCCCCGGCTGGTGAAGAGTCGTATGCGGCGATAATTCGACAGATCGTTCAGGTGCCTCAGCGACTCGGCGGTGTAGACCTGCTCCTTCACGTCGGAGATGCTGCCACTGGTGTAGACATCCATCAGCTTTTGCACCGCGGCCCAGGTTCGCGGACTGTCGCGGCCCTCTGCCATCGCCGGGAACTCGTCCTCGAGCACTGCGTGAGTGTATTCCAGCAGCGCATTGCGAACCAGGGTGTGTTGCGGTTCGGGCAGGCCAGCCGACATGCGCGACAGATCCCCCACCGCATTGACCTCGCGCTCGAGATTGGTGCCGGCATCCTGGAATTGCGTCCAGACCACGAAGATGGCGAAAGCGATCAGTACAGCGTACAGCGTGCCAATCATCAGAAAAAAGTAGCTGGCAATATCGAGATGCCTCTTCAGGTATTCCAAGTCGACAAAACGGCGCACAATCAACAGGCCCAGGACCGAAACCAGCATTGAGCCGATGACGAAAATTGTGCCGTATAAGGGTGAGTCCAGCTGCGGTCCAGTGGAAAAGAGAAGCATGACCAGTGATTGTGAAGCCTGCGGCGAGATTTCGGAACTCAAAAGTGGATTCTGGACGTTTAGATTGTGGTACCAACGCTATAGCAACCTGCTGAAAAACCCGCCGCGAAGGTTCAGGTAGAGCCGGCCTTTAGGCCCGCGTCTGAGTCTTTTATTTTTGCTCGGAGTCGGCTTTCAGCCGAGGGCAGAAGCGTTGCAGGACGACTTTTTCAGCAAACTGTTTTCAGCCGACGGTACAAGCCTTGCTTGATGAGCCGTAGGAGAGCGCGTGTCTCACAGGGTCAGACCTCAGATCACGGGTGTTGCGTCTGGCCGGCCTGCGGTACCAGTTGGAAGTACACCTGCTGCGGCAACCGGGTATCCCAGTGGCCAGTGATCTTAGCGTAGCCGATCAGACCAAAGAAGAGGATGGCGATTGCCGCGGCCAGGCTCCACGCCGGTAGCGCCTGGCGAGCAGGAGCAGCGATGAGCAAGGTGTCTTTGGCGGGGCAGACGGCTACGCACTCCAGGCAGCCGGTACATTCGGCCGAGCGAATTTGGATGAGCTTGTCGACCGGCAAGGAAGATGGGCAGGCTTTCGCGCACTTGGCGCAGTCAATGCAGCTGGGCTCGTTGCGGCGAATCCTCACCGGACTCAGCACCGAGACCAAACCCAAAAGCGCTCCGTACGGACACAGGTAGCGGCACCAGAAATTCTGCACGAAGATCGATGCGACGATCAGTCCGAGCAAAACGAACGCGGCCGTTCCGCCGAGATAGCGGAAGAAGTTCAGCATGCGAACGTCGACAATCAAACCATATGGATCGCTGATAAAGCCTGCGATCGCAGATGCCGACATCATCGCGACCGCGTAAGCGAAGAAGGCTAGCAGCAGGTACTTCGTCCCACGCAGCCCGACATCAAGCCACCGCGGGAGAGAGAAACTGCGGCGGAAGGTGTAACGTCCCAACTTCCACAGATATTCCGACAGCGTGCCCACCGGACACAGCCAGCTGCAGAATGCCTTGCGCAGCAGGAACGACATCAACACAAACGACGTGAAGAGAAACAGTCCGGCTGGGTGAATCGACGGCCATTGATGCGAGACGATGACGTATTTCAACTGCATCAGTCCGGCGATGGGCAGCCAACCCTCGACGCCAGCGGGCCGCTCAACGGCAGGCGTTCGTCCGGCAGTTTCCGCCCAGCGCACCCATTGATAGAACTGCACTCCGATCCAGACATTCAGCGCGAGGAAAGCCAGCTGAAATCCAAGCCGCAGCCGTTGCGAGTAGTCGCGATCGGTGCGGCGCACTAGCTTCTTAAGGGGCCGCTGTTCGCTCTTCGCGATTCGCTCCTCGCCTTTTGCTGTTCGCTCTCTGCCGACCGCCTGTCCCTTTTTGTCAGGGACATCGATACGGAGGGTGTCATCCTGAAGGCAGCCCGCTCCGGCGGGCGGAGTCGAATGACCCGTGTACCCGGAAACAGCCGCCCCCTCCTGGTTCCCCAGCGAATCCTGTACCTGAACTGCCATGTCTTCAGGTTACGAAATCGCGTCACATGAGGCTATGACATAGGTCACAAAGGATCTGCTACTTAACGGTACGTTTTTTCACAGCAGGCGGTACAACGCTTCGATGTCCAGTTGCACCTATTAACTGTGTGTCAGCTGACCGTTTAGGTTCCCATGACTAACAAATCCAAGTCCCTGCTTGCCCTTGCCGGGTTCGGCGCTGCTGTTGCCGGAGCCGCCTGGTTCGGTTCGCGTTACAGCCCGAAAGATCTACGTACGAAGCTCTGGTACAACCGGCTGGATAAGCCCAGCTACAATCCGCCGGACTACGTTTTCCCGGTCGTGTGGAGCAGCCTGTACGCGCTGATGGCCATCTCCGGTTGGCGGGTGTGGAATGCCGAAGACTCGCCGGAGCGCTCGCGCGCGTTGCGCTTGTGGGCTACTCAGCTCGCCTCGAACGCCGAGTGGACCAAGCTGTTCTTTGGAAAGCACCAGCCGGTTAGCGCGCTGATTGATGTCGTCGGACTGGAGAGCATGATCGTCCGCTACATCGCGACCGCGCGCAAGGTCGATACCGGTGCAGCCTTGTGCTTCGTACCTTATGCGGCCTGGGTTGGATTCGCGACTGTGCTCAATGCCGACATCGCGCGCCGCAATCCGGATGCGTGGAAGAAATATCCGCATCCTAAAGCCGCCTAGATATCGCGATCAGTAGTCGTCTGGTGGTTGTAAATCACCTGGGGGCATACGGCTCGTCGGCCTGAAGGCCGCCTTGCGCTGGGGATTAAGAAGCCTTGACGACATGGCTGCAGTCGTGGCCTTTCACAATCGGTCACGACCGCGTTTCCCAACAGAATTGAAAGGCGTGCCTTTCAAAACTCGTTTCCAACAGACTGTAAAGCCGCACCGTTTCAAAGCCAACGCCACCTTCACGCCTGATACTGCACCAGGGTGGCCATGCCCGCTGCCAGGTGCCACAGCACGTGACAATGCAAGTACCACAGTCCAGGATTGTTGGCGTCGAACGCAATCGTGACGCTGCTCTTGCCGGTTACCAGCACAGTGTCCCGGAGCGCTCCGCTGATCGACTGGCCGTTGATGTCGATCACCTGGAACGTGTGCCCGTGCAAGTGCATAGGATGCGACATGGGAGTCTGGTTGATGAATTTGATCACGACACGATCGCCGTACTTCACGAAGACACCGGGCTTGGTCGCCAGAGGATCGTTGACGTCAATCGAAACTCCGTTGATGGTCCAGGTGTAGTTGCTCATAGTCCCGCCCAGGCGAAGCTCGCTGGACTGTCCGACTGGACGCGGCGAGAGCGGATGAACCGCAACGTAGGTCTTCTCCTGGTCGAGAGTGAGCAGGCCGGTGGACGACGCGGCCCGAACCGGAAGGCGCGCGATGGCTGCTCCTGCGGTGGCGAGGACGACGCCGGTCTGCTCACGCGACAATTCCCGCAGAGCGAGGATGGGGAAGGCGCCCCCGTCGGCAGGAACTTGCAGGCGCACGTCGATGCGCTGCGCAATCGCGATAGGAAAGCGGTTGCCGCGCATGGCTTGGATAGGCATACCGTCGGTGGCGATGAGTTCGCCTTGCAGATTGCCGAGATCAACGAAGTAATTTGTGCCCGAGCTGCCGTTGATAATCCTGAGGCGCACGCGCGCGGACTTTTCCACCTTGATCACTTCAGGATCGTTCAGGGTGCGATCGTTCGCCAGATAGGCGTCATAGTTCCAGTCATTAGCGTCGGGCGCGTCCATCTTCATCGTCGACGCATTCATCGGGTTCTGGTTGGCGCCGGAGCGGAGCTTCGCATAAATCTCCTCCGGCTTCATGAAGCTGTAGTCGCCCAGCATAAGGATGATCTGCTGCTCATCAAGAGACTGCTCATCGCGCTCATAGACGATGAGCGGCGCGGCCAGCAGGCTGGCCTCCTGCAATCCATAGTGCGAATGCATCCAGTGCGTGCCCGGGGGAACCAGCGGAAAGTCGTAAAGCGCGCTGGCATTCGGCTGAATGGGAAGCTGAGTCACGTAAGGAACGCCATCTTCATTGTTGGGAGGATGCAGTCCGTGCCAATGAATAGCGGTGGGAACGGCGAGCTTGTTTTGCAGGTTCACGCGGAAGGGGCTGTCGACCACCGACTCGATGCCTTGCTTGCCGTTGGGTTGCAGCAGACCCATGACGGATGCGGCTTTGCCGTCGATCTCCAGGGTGCGCATGGTGGCCTGCAAGGTGATCGGCGTGGGGCCGGGCTGCGCCTGGTCCACTAAGTTGAGCGCATGTGCGTACGGCGATGTCCGGAGTGCAAGTCCACCAACACCAACCGCTGCGGACGCAAGAAATCCGCGGCGTGATAATTTCGCAGTCACTGGGACCTCGCGGGAAATGAGCGGAGAAATCATAGCCGAAATTGACCGGTGATGCGATGCAGTTTTGTGCGGGAATATTTCGGGAGGGTGAAAGACCAGTTGCCGGCAATAGTTTCAGGGACGATAGCGTTACGGCAGGGTCAGGACAGTGTGATACGGATCGACCACCAACTGCTTCACGCCGACCGGAGCAGGCAGGCTGAAGCGGGTTTCGGCGCCCTCGGCGAAAACGCGACCCAGATAAACCTGGCGATCATCGACGACACCATACACCGGCACGCTGGTCACCAGATCGAACGGTGCGGAGCTTTGCTGTATCGTGCCGCTGACCGTGCTTCCGCGAGCAGTGCGAGCGTAGTGGACTCCCGATACCTCGAACTGAGGAAACGCAATTCCATTGACCCAGCCATCGAAGAACCAGTCCAGCGATTTGCGGTTCTCGAACCACAGCGATTTCGGCAGCACCTGCTCGACCGCCTCTTCGAAGTCTGCGTTCGTAATTTGCTTACCCTGGTAATGATCGACCAGGTTGTGCAGCAAGCTGAGGAATACCGTATCGTCGCCGTTAGGATTCGCCTCCGTGCGCGAGGCGTCGCGCAGCATCCAGCGCAGCATGTGAATGAGCCAGGTGCCGCGGCCATAGGCAATCAGCTCGTATCCATTCGGAAATTGCGAGGACGACAGTCGACTGCCCAGCGTTACCGGGCCAGCCTCATACATGCGCCGCCCTTCGCGCGTGGGACTGGCAAGAATATCGCGATAGTTCTCCAGCGTCAGCTGTACATCGGCAGGATGCGCGCGCTCCAGCAGAAGCAGCGAACAATAATTCGCCAGCGCCTCCAGCAACCACTGCTCGTGATAACTCGCCCACGAAACCTTGTCGCCGTACCACTGATGCGTGAGCTCGTGCGGCATCATGACTTCGCTATAGATGATGGCGTCGGGTTCCGACAGATTCATGGCGCGTAATTGCGTCGGTCGCAGGTAAGCGTAACTGGACAGGAAGATCAGTCCGGGCCAGCCTTGGCTTTCCACGCTGGGATTTTCGGTAAGCGACAACGTGCTGTAGGGATACGGACCCAGCATTTGCGATAGAGCCGTCAGCGTTTCAGCGGCGCGGTCAGCCAGCGACTGGCCGGTGCTGGACGGGTCCTGCAGCGGCGGCGGCATTGGTACCGGCTCAACCGTTCCAGGCGCATGTGGCGACAGCAGCGGCGGGAACGGATTGGCGGCATTCGGAGACAGTTGCTGCGACAAGCTTCCCCGCGCAGCGTAAGCATCCACTTCCACAGTGCCCGACTTAGCGGAATTCTTTACATACACGCCGAGGTTGAAGCCGGCAATCGGAATCGGCTGCTCGCTGACCCAGTGTCCGGTGAAGCCGCCGCCCTCGCGATCCAGAGAGAGGCGCTTGCCGGTCGCAATCAGCGTCCAGGTGTCGGGGAAGTGGAAGGTGAGATCGTAATCGGCCATCACCATGCCCCGGTTCGGATACCAGGTTCCGCGCGCACCCACGTAGAGCAAACCTCCTCCGGCCTCCGACAGCACCGATCCCGCATAGCTGAAGCGCAGCGGAAAGCGAGATCCGGGCAGAAGCGGCGAGGGAAACACCACCGCGATGGCGTCGTTGCCGCGGCGTGACAACTCGCTGCCTTCGACCGCCTCGTTCTGGATGAACTCCAGCGGCTTGCCCTCAAACTCGATTTGCTTGACCTGCAGGTAACGTGACAGTTCGAAGAGCACCACCCGCGTGCCGCCCTGCTTCACCTCGATGTCCAGCGTCGCGTCAGCCGAGAGATTATGCGATGGGTCAAGCGTCGCGTTGATGGTGTACTTGTTGATGGTGAGAACGTGCGGTGTCCACAGCGGTCCTGAGGGACCTCCGAAACGCGTGTCCGACAGCGGCGTCTTGCGCAGTGAGCGCATGGGGAAGCTCATCCACAGGTCATAGAACGTCTGGTCTTCATGCGTCGAGGCATTGCCGACGACGATCTGCTCGGGGCTGCGGGTGTCGAAGAAGACATCGAAGACGCCGTAATGGTTGCCGGCTATGCGGGCATGCAGAAGCTGGTCGGGGATCGGAGGAGGCTCACCCGGGGCCGCCGCCGCCGGTGCGCTGGTGAACGAGATGCATAGCCGCATGGCGTCAATCTGTGCAAGATTGCGGGCGGAGGCATCGTTGCGCGCAGCAAAGTCGGCCGCATCCTCGGGCGCGCGCAGGAATGGGTGCAACTCCTTCGCCGTGTCGTCGTTGAATCGCAGATAGGCCGACGAAAACGATTCCTCCAGTACCCCGGACTTGATGAAGAGTCCCAACGAAGCGCGTTCCATGCGGTCCGGAGGCCGAATCAACACCTCGCCGTCGCCTTCAAAGTACGCTCCCGTTATGTGCCCATCCACCGACTGCGTGAACGCGATCGTGCCATCGTTCAACCAAATGTGCACATCTTCGCGATCGATCTCCCCTTCACGAATCTTATAGACCGCCTGCGGATCGAGGCCGTCCGCCCGCAAGGCGCGGTACAGCGGCAGAACCGGGGTGGATGCAGAAGCTGCCTGTGCCGATTGCGCCGGTACACGCGGCAGCGGCGGCAGCGCGGCCCGTTCCTGCGCAACGCTGGCGACCGCACCCGCGAGCAGCGTAAGCGCGAAGAAATCCCTGCCGGAAATAGCCGGAAGCTTCATAGGGCTCACCTGTAAGGATGCTACGGAAATGGTGCGGTTGTCACCTTGAGTGGGACGAGCGGCAGATAACGGTTGTCAGCTTGCTCCTACCGGCCCACGGCATAGTGCAGCATAACCACGCCATCCTCGAACGCCTGGCTGGCGATCAAGTCCAACGGCACCAGGCGATGCCGTGGTGCAATCAACGGAATTCCTTCGCCGATGAACACGGGAATAACGTTGATCACGAACTCATCGATCTCACCGGCATCGAGAAACGAGCCGATGATGCCCGCTCCGCCCATCATCCAGATGTCTTTACCTTTTTCTGAGCGCAGCCTGGCCGAGAATTCCTTCACCGGCTGATCGACGAACTCGACGCCTGCGGGCGACGATGCCGGAAGGGTATGGGTGAATACATAGTTCTTCACCTGCGTGTCGAACTCCGAGCCGGGTATGCCGCGCCTTTGGAAGTCGAGCACCAGGTCGCAGGTCTTCCGTCCCCACAGAATCGTGTCGATCGATTTATAGAAAGCGCCTAGGCCGTGGTCGCCCTTCAGTTCAGGGTGGTCGAGCCAGTCGACTCCGCCATCCGGACGGGCGATGAAGCCGTCGGCACTCACGGCGATGTAAACGATGACCTTGCGGGGCATGACTTCTTCCTCACGGCGAGAACCGCGAGGGACGTGCGTTTCAACTTAGTCGGGAACCGAAGCAGGTCCAGAGTTCTCCGCGACCACCAGCTTTTCTTCGAGTTCGGCAACGTGCTCCATCAGGTAGTGATCGTAGCCCTTGAAGTTGCGCAGGCGATACAGGAACTCGCCCAGCAACAACAGGCGGCAACAGACCACCACGATGAAGACCAGCGCCAGTGAGGTATCCAGGTTCGCATGGAAGCGGCTGTAGGCTTCTTCCACGCCGGCGCGGTTCGCCGAACGGATGGCGACAACCTCGAGAAAGATGCCGCCCATGAACATCCCGATCAGCAGAAGAATAAAGACGAATGCCCGGGCAATGTGGACCAGCGTGTTGAACGAATTGTTATGGCACTCGCACAGATTGAAGAGCTTGGAGTTGACGGAAAGCAGCCGAGCCTTCAGGATCCAGGTGCTCAAGCGCTGCGCCGGCAGCGACAGAAAATGCCGTATGGTGTCGGCATAGAGGGCAACGAGGCCGCTCAGTAAGACCAGCAAAATCTCTAACCAGAGCGCGTGGTCGTGCAGCCACCATAGAAAATTATTCAGCATTCTAGGGGCAAATATACCACGGAAGCAGCGTGCGACGGCGTAACGCGGGCGCTGCGTGAAACCGTGAAGAATCGTCGAATAACTTTGAATTCAACGATTTCCGCTGCCGATTCTCCCGACTTTTGGTATCCTCCGCAAGAACCGTTTTTCAGCCCCTCACCCCGGACGTACCCATGAAGATTCTCATCCTCACCACCGACCAGGAACTCGCCTTATTACGCCAGCGCGTGCTCGAGGACGCCGGCCACCAAGTCACTCCGCTGGTTACCGAGAAGGAAGTTCTCGAGGCGGCGGAGAAAAACGTTCCTTTCGACATCGCCCTGGTCTGTCATCGCCTGCCCAATGCCACCGCGCGAAAAGTTATCCGCATCTTCCGCGAAGGTAAACGCGATGGCAAGGTGATCTACATCAACCATATTTATGGAGAGTGGCCCGAGGTCGAAGCCGATCGCTACGTGGTTGGAGCCGACGGCCCGGACGCGCTGATCAAGATCGTTGCCGAGAGCGGCCCTCAAGCTGCGCCAACCTCCGCGTGAGTCAGCATTATGCCGAACGAAATCAATTCCACCGCACAGCGAGCGTTCGCAGCGCAAAACGAACGCTGCTACGACGAAGCGAAGCGCGAATGGACCAGCGCCGTCGAACTCTCGCGGCAGCAAAACAACACGCCTGAATTGGCTCGGGCTCTGCGTGGGCTGGGCGAGATCGAACGAAAGCTGCACGCCCTGGAGGCCGCTCGCCAACACTACGAAGAAGCTGTAGGGCTGTCTCGCGGACTCTCCGATCCGCTGGTTTTCGCGCACACGATTCGCCACCTCGGCGACGTCTATTACGAGTCCCACCTGCCCGAACGGGCCGAGCCTTGCTATCGCGAAGCCCTCCAGGTCTATCGCGCGCAGCCTGAAGCTGCGCCTCTCGACCTGGCCAATGCGATCCGCAGCCTGGCTGTCCTCAAGAGCGAACTCGCAGAGCGACACGAAGCCCGCAAGCTCTGGGAGGAAGCGCGAGAGCTCTACGCCAGCGTCGGAGTCGAGGCTGGCATCGCCGAAAGCTCGGCGCGGCTTGCTCGGCTCGACGCCCACGCACGCGACTGACGTCATTCCGCGACTCGCGTCATAAAACGCCTCTCACCTCTAGCCGCCCGCGGAATCCTTCCAAGCGAACCAGCAGGCGCATCTTACACGGCAAAGGCTTGGCAAAAGAAAATTAGGCTGGCTTACGATTTCTGCTGCAATTTTGGTGCAAAACGTGCTACAAACACTGCACAACTCTGCTTGCGGAGGTGTTTGTCACTCCGACTTCGCAAGTCAGGCGAACAAGATGGCCTGGCGCCAGCCGCCGGGTGGGGGAGACCACATGGATCTGGTCACGATCGCCGTAGTGGGGATCATTGTTGTTAGCTATGTCGTTGGGTCTTTGACCAGTTCGGTTGAGACCGAACAGAAATTGCCACACCGCTACTAAACGCGGCACAAGCTTCTGAGAGGCGCAGAAGGGTTCCACCCCTCCGCGCCTTTCGCTTTCTACGCCACGTTGTTCGCCTATTCCGCTCGTAACGCGTCCACCGGATTGATTGACGCCGCGCGGCGTGCCGGCAGGTAGCTGGCCAGCAGCGCTGCCAAGCCTAGCAGCAGGCTGACCGCAATCAGCGTCGAGACGTCCCAGGCTGCGACTCCAAACAAGAGCTTGCGCATTAACGCCGCCACTCCCACAGCGCACGCCAGGCCCGCCGCGATCCCAACTCCCGTCAGCCATCCTGCCTCACTCATGATGAGTTGATAGACAGAAGCCCGTTGCGCGCCTAGCGCCATGCGCACCCCGATCTCGCGCGTGCGTTGGCTCACGGAATACGCGATTACGCCATAGAGTCCGACCGCGCCCAGCACCAGCGCCAGCATCGCGAAACCTCCGACCAGCCACGCGGACGAGCGATGCAGGTAGGCCGACTCCGAATCAGCGATGCGCCGTTCCATGGTGTCTTCGTCCAGCGTTGCGAAGTCAGGCGCGGCCTGATGCACAGCGGCCAGCATGCTCGGAATTACGGCTTCCGGCGACTGCGAAGTGCGCAGCACGACCGAGAAATAGCTGCTCGTGCTCTGCTCGAAGGGGATGTAGACCGCCGGCCAGATTTGCTCATCCAACGAGGCTTCCTTAATATTGTCGACTACCCCCACAATCTGTCTCAGCGACTTCTGCGAAAGATCGGTGTCGCCGATCTGCCTGCCGATAGGATCCTCGCCCGGAAAATACTGCTCCGCCAATTTGCGATTAATGATGACTACGCCCGGATGTTTGGCGTCATCGCTGTCGGTAAAGTTACGGCCACTGAGCAGCAATGCCCCGATCGTACGGAAATAATCCGTGCTGACATCGCGCTCGTTTACCTCGGTGTGCTCGCCGTGAAATGGTTTACCCACGATGCGCATCCAGGTGGTGTTGCCGTTGTAGGTCACAGGCAGCATGGTAGTGAGCGCTGCCGACTGAACGCCGGGCAGCGCCGACACGCTTTGCAGGATCTTGCGCGCCGGCGGAAGAATCTGTTCGTCTTTTTCGTAGCCTACGTCGGGCGCCATTATGCCAACCGTCGCCAGGTGGTCCGGCTGAAAACTAAGTTCAACATGCAGCAGCTTGTAGAAACTCTTGCCCAGCAGGCCCGCTCCCACCAGCAGGACCACCGCCATCGCCAGCTCGACCACCACCATGTTCGCTCCCAGCCGCTGCCACGATCTTCCTGCCTGACCCCGATTGCCCTCATGTAGCCCGTCGCGCAAGTTGGCGAACGACAGGCGCAGCAGTGGCGTCAGCGAAAACAGAATCGCGACCAGCAGCGCCACCGCTCCGGCAAAGGCCAACACCCGCGCGCTCAGACCGGTTTCCTGCAGGAACGGCAAGTTCCCCATCATGTTGTGCGAGATCAGGCCGAGAAGAACGTGCATTGCGGCATATGCGCCGGCTAAGCCCAGTCCTGCACCAGCTCCTACCAGTACGAAGCCTTCGGTCATGAACTGGCAAATCAGCCGCGCGGGTCCCGCGCCCAGCGCACCGCGCACTGCAATTTCACGTTTGCGGTTTTCCGAACGCACCAGCAACAGGCTGGCCACGTTAACGCAGGCGATCAGCAGCAGCAACAGCGCGCCACCCAGCAGAAGCATGAGTATCGGACGAATGTCGCTCAGAATGCTGTCGCTCAGCGAAAGCACGGCAGCACCTTGTCCGTTGTTGGAATCGGGATACTGCTTCGTCAACTGGGCCGCTACCAAACTGAGGTCGGCCTTCACCATGGCCGCGGAAACGCCCTCCTTCATCCGCGCAACTCCGACCAGGTTATGGCAACTGCGCCGCTTCTCGCAGCCCCCCACCGGTTGCAGCGCCGCCCAGAATTCCGCGCGGCCGCGCAATGCGAAATGGAATTCTTTCGGCAGAACACCGACCACGGTATAGGGGACAGCGCTCAGCGTGATGGACTGGCCGACGACATCCGGCCTGCCGGAGAACCACTTTTGCCAGCCGCCGTAGCTCAACATCACCACATGGGCAGCCGAGAGACTATCTTCGCCCGGCAGAAAGTCGCGACCGAGAATCGGGGTTACCCCGAGAGTATGGAAGAAACCAGCGCTTACGCGTGCTCCCGGCGCCAACTGCAAACCGGAGGAAGTGTTGATGCCGTACGCGCTGCCGGTCAACACATCCAGCGAGCCCAAGGTCCGGTTCAGCTTCTTCCAATCCTGGTAGTCCATGTACGACAGGTTGGCAAGCGGGATCATGGGAACGCTCTCGGTGACGTACAACAGCCGGGAGGGATCGCGATAGGGCAGCGGCTTCAGCAAAGCCGCATCCACAAAAGCGAAGATGGCCACGCTGGCTCCCATGCCCAGTGCGAGTACGAAGATTGCCGTGAAGGCGAAGCCTGGATTCTTGACGAGTTGCCGCAGCGCGAATCGCAAGTCCTGCCAAACGCTCTCGGCAAACGGCATGGTGCCCCGCTCGCGATAAGCCTGCCGGGTCTGCTCCATCCCGCCCAGTTTCACCAGCGCCGCGCGCCGCGCTTCTTCCGGAGCCATGCCGGAGCGCAGGTTGTCGTCAATCTGCATTTGCAGATGGCTCTCGATCTCAGCGGCAAATTCACGGTCGCGCTGCGATTTGGAGAACAGCCCGCCGGCTCGAAGGAACCACGCTCTTAGTTGTTTCATAACTACTCCGCCCTCAACGTAATTGCCGGATCGACTTGCGCCGCGCGACGAGCCGGGATCCAGCAGGCAAGCGCCGCTACCGCCAGCAATGCCGCCGTGACGCCGATGTAGGTGACAGGATCGCGTTCCGAAACTCCGAACAGCAGTGTCGTGAGCGCGTGGCTGGCAGCCAACGCTCCGATCAGGCCGATCACAACTCCGAGACCCGCCAGCTTCATGCCCTGGCCAAGCACCAGCCCGAGGATCCCGGCGGGCGAAGCGCCTAGCGCAGCTCGTACGCCGATCTCCCGTGTCCGCTCGGTCACACTGCCCGATAGGACGCCGTAGATTCCGGTCGCCGCCAGCAGCAGGCCGACCAGCGCAAAGGCTTCGAAGAGCACCAGCGCAAAGTGCCGCTGCGCTTCCGATTCGGCGAGCAGCGTGTCCATGGTCGCGACTCGAACGATGGGTTGGTCCTTGTCGACCGACCAGATCGCGCTACGGATCGCCGGAATCAGCA
The DNA here is from genome assembly GCA_963819055.1 of uncultured Acidobacteriaceae bacterium. Lineage (GTDB taxonomy): Bacteria > Acidobacteriota > Terriglobia > Terriglobales > Acidobacteriaceae > Bog-257. Next base: position 115,259 of record CAWFUT010000038.1, read on the forward strand.
GCGTGGGATCACCGCTGGTGCGCACCACCAGCGATTGCGCGTTGTCGACCCACGCCCATTGCATCGGCGTGGTGTAGAAGGCATTGCCATCGTCGAGCGCCAGCGAGGCCTGCTTCACATTGCCAACCACACCAACGACGGTATGCCAGGGACGTTCAGGGTGACCCAGGTCGGGGCCCATTCGCACGCGCTGGCCCAGCGGGTCGCGGTTCGGAAACACGCGCTTGGCTAGCGACTCGCTGATCAGTACCGCTCCGGGCGCGCCGGCCTTGTCATCCTGGGTGAGCAGCCGGCCACGAACCAGCGGGATGCGCATGGTGGCAAAGTATTCGGGCGTGACCTCGTAGCGATAAGTTCCGATGGCTTTGTCGACCGGCAGGGACTCGAAGTACATGCTGTTGCCTTCAAAGTCGCCACTTAAGGGCAGCTGGCTGGTGAAGGCCGCACTCTGCACCCCCGGGACATTTCGCACAGCCTGCAACGCCTGCTCGTAGAAGCGCGCCCGTGCCGCGTCGAACGCTGGCTGGGCAGCTTCGGCGACGGGACGGCTGCTGTAGTCCTGCACCTGCATGGTGAGCAGGTGCGAGGGCTGGAAGCCCGGAGGCATCGCGAACAACCGTTGAACACTCCGCAGCAGCAGGCCGGCACTCACCAGCAGCACCAGTGCGATCGCCAGTTCGGCAATCACCAGCGCACGCCGCGTGAATTGCTGCGTGCCGGTTGCGGTGCGCGAGCTTTTCCGCAGTCCGCTTTGAGGATCGCTGCGAGCCGCATGCAGCGCCGGTATCACTCCGACGATCAAGCCCAGGGCAGTCGTGATGGCAAAGGTGAAGAGGAACGCCGCGCTGTCGATGTGGATCGCGTTGAGACGCGGCAGATCGGCGGGGCTTAACGCCACCAGCACGCGAACTCCGGCTTGTGCCAGCGCAATGCCGAGCACGCCGCCCACCAGCGCGAGCAACAGGCTCTCCGTCAGCAGTTGCTGGAGCAATCGCCGCCGCCCCGCACCCAGTGCCACTCGCATGGCAAATTCGCCGCGTCGTTGCGCGCCGCGTGCCAGCAGAAGATTGATGACGTTCACGCACGCGATCAGCAACACCAGTCCAACGCCGCCGACAATGGCCAGCAGCGCCGGCTTGACGTCGCGCGTGATGTCATCCTGCAGGCGGTAAACCAGCATGGCCTGCGACGCGCCACCGGTGTTGTCGTAACCCTTGGCGTACTCCTGACCCAGCGCATGCAGGATCACCGTGCTCTCGCTCTGCGCTGCCTGTCGGCTGACGCCCGCCCGCAGCCGTCCGATCATCTGCAAGTTATGTCCCCACTCGCGCCCATCCATCGGCAATGCAGGGTTGTCCTGGAGCGACGACCACAACTCGGTTGCCGGAGCCAGCACGTTCTCGAACGATGCCGGCATGACGCCGATTACGGTGTACGGATTGTCGCCGAGCGTGATCTTGCGGCCGACAATTGCCGGGTCAGCGGCAAAACGCGTTCGCCACAATCTGTCGCTGAGGATCACGTTGTTCGGCCCATGGAATTGGTCGTCCGACGTCTGGAAGTCGCGCCCCAGCGCCGGTATTACGCCCAGCACGCGGAAGAAGTCGGCGCTCACCGTCTGTCCTTCGAGCCGCGCAGGCTCACCGGTCCCAATCATCGCCGGCTGCCACGGCCTCATTACGGCCAGCGTTTCGAACGAACGGTTTCGCTGGCTCAGCCCGTAGAAGGTAGCAAAAGCCGGGTACAGCGGCTGCTCTCCTCGGCGATTCTCCCAAACCATCATGATGCGGTCGGCCCCAGGGTAGGGCAGCGGCCGAAAGAGAATGGGATAAACCGCGCTGAAGATCGCGGTGCTGGCTCCAATTCCCAACGCCAATACGATAATCACTGTGAGGGTGAAGCCAGGATTTTTGCGAGACTGGCGCAGCGTGTAACGCAAATCGTTCAGCAGGCTTTCTATCAGCGGTATGGTGCCGCGCTCGCGATAGGCCTGTTTGGTCTGATCAATTCCACCGAGCTTCAGAAGGGCGGCGCGGCGAGCCTCGTCCGGAGTCATGCCTGCGCGCAGATTGTCCTCAATCTGCATTTGCACATGGCTCTCGATCTCGGCGGCAAATTCCTGCTCGCGGCGATCCCTCGATAACAATCCAGCAACCCGTAGCGCCAACACCCGCAACTTCTTCATGCCTGCTCCTCGCCCGGAGAGAGGAAGCGAGCCAGGATCGAAGTCGTCGCTTCCCACTCCCGCGCTTCCTGCTCCAGTTGCCTGCGGCCGGCGCGCGTCAGCCGGTAGAACTTCGCCTTGCGATTGTTCTCCGACGTTCCCCACTCCGAGGTGATCGAGCCTTCCTGCTCCATCTTCAGCAGCGCCGGATACAGCGTGCCGTAATTGAGCGACAGCAGATCGCCGCTGGTTTGCTCAATGCGCCGCGCAATACCGTATCCGTGCAGCGGACCCATGGTCTGCAGGGTCTTCAGCACCATCAGGGCAAGCGTGCCCTGCCAAACGTCTTTCTTGTCACCCATTCCTAACTCCTGTTGGCTTCCCATAGGAATAATCGCATGCCTCTTATGGGAAAGCAATAGGAGTAGAGGAGTCTGGTCCCGGATTCGCGCATCGCGCCTTGTGCTTCGAGCACTATCCTGCCCTTGGAGGCATCTTCGTTTTCATTACATCTGAGCGCAGGTGAGGAGGCGCAGCCGGCGAACGTAGTCGAAGGACCTGTTGTTCGTGGCCTCGGCAGGACCTTTTCGTGGCGGCGGTGAAAAACCCCAGGCCTCGCAAATCGCGAGACCTGGGGCACCTGGACATTCCTCAACACACCTTATCCCGCGAGCAATTGTTCCAGCCGCTGCCGGCGGAATTTGAAGATCGTCTCCACCTCGCGGCGCACCATCAACGTGTGCGCAATCTCGCCAAGAATCCCCAACGGCAGCGCGTAATCCACGTGATCGCGGATCAGCGTGCCGTCGTTTTGCTCGCTGAAAGTATGTTCGTGACGCCACCGCTTGTATGGCCCGCGCAGTTGAGTGTCAACGAAGCGATAAGGCGGCTCCCATGCCGTGATCTCGCTGGTCCAGCGCATCGGCAGGCCGTGGATGCGCAGCTTGTAGTGGATCAGCGAACCGGCATGCAGCTGTTTATCGCTGCGCACGATGTGGAAGCCAAGCCATGGCGGCGTGATTTCCTCCAAGTTCTCCGGCCGCGAGAAGAAGGCGAAGGCTTCGTCGATGGGTTTGGGAATCCACTGCTCGCGATTGAGTTGATACGTACGTGCCACTGCCATCTCACTTTCAATACTCATGGTATTGCAGGCCGACTGGAACTGGAGCGGTGGCCCCGGAGACGGCGATGCCGGTTTGCGTCACAGGAAAAATACGGGCGCGGCTCGAGCTTATTCAGAAATCAGATGCCCTGACGCTGGTATTCTCTTTCCATGTCCCGTGCGCCTACACCATTTCGCGACGGCTTTGCCGCACTCGGACACGAGCCTGCATTGCTGGCGGCGGAGCTGGCATGGCGCTGGTGCTTCGGATTTTCTGCGCTTGTCCTCGGAGTGGTTTCGCTGGGGCTTTATCTCGACAGCTTGAAGGTTTCCAAGGCTGATCAGTTCCTCCTGGGTACGGTGCAGCCGTCCTTGCTAGCCGAGGCACTGCGTCACATTTTTCGCGGCAGCCGCTCGCGATTTCTGCTGGAGCAGGCGGTACTCATCTTTGGGCTGACGCTGCTGTGGTCGTTTGCTGCGGCCGTGGGACGCGCGGCGACTCTTCGCCGCCTGGTGGCGATGTTCAGCACGAGTGACGAGCCCGAAACACCAGAGTGGCACTTCCGCTCGATCTTTCTGTTACAGCTGATGCGCGCCATGTGGACACAGATTGCGCTGGCAGTCGGCATAGTGCTCTTCGTGTACGGCAGCGTGCTGGCAAGCCAAGAACGGCCGTTCGCAGCGGCGCTCTCGATTTCGTTGGGCACGGGCTTCGCCGCGCTGGTGGGTTTCTATCTGAACTGGTATCTCGGGATCGCGCCGCTGTTCTGCATTCGCAATGGGGTGAGCGCGAGAAACGCGGTTGACCAGGCACTGGCATTCTCGGCAGCGCACGGCGGACGCCTGTTCCTGATGGGAATAGGATTTTTCTTTCTTCGTCTCGTCTGGGCAGGAACGATGTGGCTGGTATGGCTGGCGCCGCTCAGTATGGCGGGAAAGTTGAACGACCGTTGGATTGGGTTGCTGATGGCGATGATCACGCTGATCTACTTCGCGGGAGCGGATCTGCTGAATCTGGCACGGTGGGGATCGTATGTATCGTTGAGCTATGAGGACTCGCAGCCGGCTCCGTTGCCGGAGACCCCTGCGCAGACGGTGCTGCCGGAGATGCTGCCGCTGGAAGGATTGGCGTAAGCCGCCGTTTCTCCCCGGCGCTAAATTGCCCTCTTGCTTTTCTCTTGTTCCTTCAGGCTGACAAACCAGAGATAAAGTTCGTCAACTCGGGCGATGTCCTCGTTCAGCACAGGTTGGTCGGCGTATTTGTGGATGTCCGCTCCACTGTGGCGGCGCTTGAGGTTGGTCACGATCTGGTACAGCTCGTCGACCTTGGAGTGCATGATGCGCAGGTCACTTACCAGCCTGACCTCGTCGACATCGAGCCAGCGTTCGGGAACTGGCTGCTTATTGTGATCGGATTTTTTCATATGCATCATTTGATTTCGGATCCGTGGCACTGTGATCGACCCCAGTCTCACAGGCAGCAGTATACTCCCGCCAGGGGATGTCGCCCCCATGAGCACCTTGATTCGTAGTGGCGAAGAAAAGCCCCGCTCCAGCAAAAGGATTCGAAGAAAGCAGGTCCCTCGACTCCCTTTGGCCGCTGGGGATGACAGAACGGGGCACCCTCATGCCGCTGTCGGCAGCTATCACAGAGGAGGACTATAGGGCTTGATGATCGTGATGTAAGCGTCGCCGACAATCAGATCCAGTCCGATCGGCAAGCCATAGCTATTGCTCTGGTCCACCTCGAGTTCGATGCTGCGCACCTCGATGCCTGGCGGGTTGGAGAGGTTGATGATGCGCTTCAGGTACAACGTTCCCAAGCCCAGTAATGGGATGCTGGTGTTGGCGGGGATGTTGTCGGTGATTTCCGGATGGCCGGCCACCGCGATACCGACGTAAGAGTCTTGCCCGTCGAGGGTGATATTGAAGTTGTCGTCGACCGACGCGTCGACCTGCGCGCGCAACAGGCTGGCGGTGATCAGACCGTTGAGCAGGTTCAGGCCCTGGATGGTCGACGTGTTCTCGCCGCTGGAAAACGCCGGCGTCAGGTTCGACTCGGCCGTGTCCACCACCGTTCCCGAAGTCAGGATACCGGGCACCGTGATACCGACCTGCGTGTTCGTGGCCACTGCGCCGTTGGTTCCCTGGCAAGGCAGCACTTCCGGCACAGTCGTGGTCGAGTTCAGCAGCGATCCCAGGATTTGCGATCCGAATGAACCTCCGGCGATGATGCCGGGCGCCTCTTCGTTGTAGATACCGCTGGTGGCATTGGAGACGATGACCTCGGTGCCCACCTGCAGGCCCAGCAGATTTACTCCGGTAATGTGAACGTGAATCATGTTGACGGTCATGGTCGCGTTCGAGCTGCCGATGTTCGCGGTCTGCTCGTTGAGTACGATGTATCCCAGCAGCGGCAGGGTGATACGTGTGTTCGCGGGAACCGAGCCGTTATAGACGTGTCCCAGGATGTTCAGGTTGTTGAAGGCCGATCCGGCGGCGCCGACCTGGAAGTTGCCGTTGTTGTCGATGGTGGTGGTGCTGACGGCGGTGATCTCCTGCGCGGAGATCAGGCCACCGAGCAGGCTGATCGCGGTGGTATCGGCTTCAGCCTGCGCTTGCTGGGCAGAGCTGGAGACCTGAGTGTTGACGGCGCCACCGGTTATGAGCGGGAGCAGAGTAACTCCGGCAGCGGTGGCCGATGTACTCAGCGGCTGCTGCGAGGTGCCGCAGTATCCGGCCAGCGAGGCCGGAGCGGTTTGACCCACCAGCACCGTGTTGCCGACGAAGGCAGAGGTGCCATAGGCCGAGGGCAGATAGGTCTGGGTGTAAATACCTTGAGCAAAAGTTGTGGTGGGCGCAAATGCGATAGTCAGCAGCAACAGGATGCCGATTGCCGGCAACCTGGTGAAATCCGCGGGCCGTCGAGATGCAGCATTCTTGGTACAGGGCATTGGATGCCTCCTCATGTTTTGGTTGGCGCTGCCTTCGCAGCAGCTCGCTCGCTCGACTCGCGACGAGAATGGCGATTGGCGAATCGACGTTGAGCGGCTGAGACGGAGGGTTGGTGGAGAGCTTGGAAGCGGGCGCAGGCCAGGCAGTCGCATGGCAGGCGGCACGGCCAGAGCGCCGAAGTTCACTACTTCGTTCAAAGCGGGTACCTCGTCTCCATGGGACGCTGTTCATGGAGCCCACACCCTTGTTCGGACCTGGCAGAAGTCGAGCACGGAGCTCAAGGCTTCTTGCCGGTCCTGACCATCAACGAGGGGTAACCCAGCCGAGGTTTTGCAGAGAGTAGGCGCTGAGTACCCGGATCAGTCTTGCTGTCCGTTATTGGTCTTTCCAATCAAGGGAACGACAGGTCAGGCGCCGAGTGGGTTGCGAAAACTTTTATTTTGTTGTATCCCACATTGTCGGAATCTGACAGTGTCGCAGAGTATAGCGCGAGTTAGAGTGTTTGCTACGCAGAAGAATTGATTTTTTTGGCAAAAGTCATGTTGGTGCTGGATAAAAATTAGGTAGTTCTGATGCGCGGAAGATCATCTGGATTCCCCGATAGCATTCTTGCGAGAGCGGTTTCAAGGACGCCGCGGGAAAGGTTTGGCCGGTATGGATCCTGTCAGGGAGACTTCCGGATGGGACTGGAAACCGGATTTGGCCTGATGGCACTTTTGCTGTACGCGTTTCTTGTCAAGAGACAAAACGCAACAGTTTTCGCGTAATTGCCTGATGCGATGGGAAATATAAAGTCCGGAATTAGTGCCGAAAGGTACCTGCCAAATGTTATAATGTATCTAGAGTCAGACAAGCGGAACGCCCGCGGTCTGGCTCTTTTGCTTTGTGGGATCGAATTGGGAAATGTTGATTGGTTGCTGCCGTCCTCACGGAACTCCCGGGTTTCTTTTGTGGGTGAATGTTACCGGCTCCGCCGAGCGGGGCTGACGAAGTAGCGTCTCGCCTTTGGCGGGACTGGCGCGTCGTGACCACACGGGCTGCAGCGGATAAGGCTTTCGCCGACTCAAGTCGGCTCAACCATGAGATCGGGCGCGGGACCCGGAGCTGAAGGTCGCTCTGCTGAACCGATGCTTGGCAAGACTGTACTTGGGGATAGAGGAATGCGATTTATGGGACGTAGACGTGGCGTAGCTTTTTTGGTGCTGGTCAGCCTGGCAACTTGCAGTTCTGTGGGATGGGCTTTGGACTCTACTTCCGGCATGCCCTTTGCACCGCTTGATCAGTGGAAGGCGGCTGTTGTCAGTGGCAACGCTTCTCTGCTGAAGTCGATGTATAGCAGCACTCCGGCTCCGCGCGTCCTGACTGTCAGTGGTGACAGTACTCCCGATGCCGAGGCGGCATTCTGGAGCGGGCTGAAGGCGCGGCAGGTGAAGCTCGAGGTCAGCCAGTCGAACTCTCCTCAACCTGGCGTGCAGCAGGTGGTGTTCGAGGCGGAAGTTCACTCCGGCCCCCCAGCCAAGGATCACGTGGTGTGGGTAACCGAGGGTCAGCTATGGCAGGAGCAGGGTGGCAGTTGGAAGCTGCTGGCCACCAAGCGGACGGATGCAGCGCGGCTGCAGCAGCCGACCTCGACCGACAAAATCATTTACGCTCCCGGCCTGGACGCGCATGAGGAGATTAAGCAGGCAGTGGCAGCGGCCGCCAAACAGCACAAGAACGTTCTGATCGTCTTCGGCGCGAACTGGTGTTATGACTGCCACGTGCTGGACTTGGCCTTCCATCGTCCCGACCTGACGACGATGTTGCAACACAACTACGAAGTGGTGCATGTGGATGTGGGCCAGGGCGACAAGAACCAGGACATCATGGAGCAGTACCACGTCCCGATGAAGAAAGGCATTCCGGCGCTGGCGGTACTGGACAGCCATGGAAAGCTGCTCTACAGCCAGCAGGGGGGTGAGTTCGAGAAGACCCGCTCGCTGGCCCCCGAGGATCTTTTGGCCTTCCTAAAGCGGTGGAAACCGGCCTCGTAAGTCATTGTTACCATTCGATTCCCGATAGCGAACGCGTACACCGATTCGTGCTTACCGAGGGCTCGGATTTGGTGTATAGTTTCAGCCACTCTCCAGCGCTGAAAATCCGGCGCACTCCTGGCACTTCGTTAAACTTTTTGACCCGAGAAGGAATATGAATCGCATGCTATGTCCCGGAAGTATGCTCCGCACCAGAATGTTTAGTGCCTGTCTGTGGGCCCTGATTGCCTTAACGTTCTTTGGCAATGCCGCAGTGGCTGCGACACACACTCCCAGCGTGACCGTCACTTTGAATCCCAACGTTCCCAGCCCCGAACCGCTTAACAGTTCCATCACGTGGACGGCCACAGTGACGGGTGGGCAGCAGGGACATGTCTACGACTTTCAATTCAGCGCCGCGCTACAGGGGCAAAACCAGGTGGTGCGCGACTTCGATCTGCCCAACTCGTTCGTGTGGACGCCGTGGCAGGTGGAAGGAAACTATGTCGTGACCGTAGTGGCGCGTGACATCAGCACCATACCGTTCACCGTGTACCCTCCGGTGTCGGCGCAATATGTGATGAGGCCTATCGTCACCAACAACGGCCAGTCAGCGGTGAACCTTACCAATCATCCACTGGTGGCGTTGTTCAGCCAAGGTCCCTGTACGGTGGGCCATTCCATGCGCGTGCGCTTCAAGAAGACTGGCTCTGCGACCTCGATGATCACCAATGCGGTTCCCTGCTCTTCCAGCAGCAGCAACTTCCTGGTCGCCGGAATGCTGGCGTCGACGCAGTATCAAATGCAATCGGAGGAATTCGGCACCAATTATCTGAACGACGGCCCGGAGCAGACATTCACTACCGGACCGCTGCCGCCGAACTTCCCGCTGGCGCAGCACGTGACGGTGACCATTCCGCCCTCGCAACACGATTCGTACTTCCCGGTGACGCTGTGGCACTTCTTGCCTGAGATCGGCATCCCCTATGTCTACTGGCCGACGGCCACCGACTTGTCGGGCAATGTGATCTGGTACTACCCGGGCCAGGGCATCATGACGCGCATGGAGGCGGGCGGAAACTTCTTTAAACTGAGCAACGTCTATTTGACCGAGTACGATCTTGCCGGCCGCGTCACGATCCAGACCAACGTCAACATCATTAACGAACAATTGACAGCCAAAGGCTACCCGATCCTGGATTCGTTTAACACGCACGAGACGCGGCGCCTGTCGAACGGAAACATCCTGCTGCTGGGCAGCCGCGATGTGGTGTCCACCCAATACCAGGGCGGAACCCAGCAGGATCCGGTCGACATTATCGGCGACGAGATCCTGGTGCTCGATCACAACATGCAGCTGCTGTGGGCATGGGACAGCTTTGCGCATCAGGACCTGAGCCGCGAGGCGACCCTGCACGATCTGTGCTACCACAACGCCGGCGGTTGCCCTCCCTTCAACCCTCAATTCCAGACGGCCCACGACTGGCTGCACAGCAACGCAGCGCAGATGACTCCGGATGGCAATATCGTGGTCTCCGAGCGCAGCCAGGATTGGGTGTTGAAGATCAACTATGGCAACGGTACCGGCGACGGGCACATCATGTGGAGGATGGGGCCTTATGGTGATTTCACCATGACGAATCCGCCGCAGGGCTGCGGAGATCCGAACGTCTTTCCCTGGTTCACGCATCAGCACGACGCGGCGTTCCAGATGCAAATGGGAACCGCCGAAATATTCACCGTATTTGACGATGGCAACCTGAGGCACAGCCAGTGTGGAGGTTCGGGTAACAGCCGCGGCATGGTGCTGACTGTTTCCGAGCCGACTCTTAAGGTCACCGCTCTGTTGGAAGCCGACCTGGGACAGTACTCTTTTGCGCTAGGCAGCGCGCAGCAACTCAGCAGCCCGTCCTATCCGGTGTACTACAGCTTCGGAAACGGCTTGCTGAACCTGCCGGCAGTTGCGGCACAGGCCACCGAGACCGATACTCAGGGTCACCTCGTCTTCCAGTTGCAGGCGACGCAGTGGTCGTATCGAACCTATCGCCAGCAGAACCTCTACACGCCGACCCTGCCATAGTTGTGGGGGATGGAAGGCGTGGAGTTAACCAGGCCGGAGACTGAGTCGCTGACTCGATCTTCGGCCTTCTCGCTTTAGTGGCCTTTGCCGAATCCCTTGCGCCGCTGATGGCTGTAGCGGGCCAGAGCGTCTTCGATGATGGGCAACGCGTCCTTGGAGGGTTGAATATCATCCACCTCGACCGCCTTGCCTTCCAGTTGCTTATAGTCGAGGAAGAAGCGCCGCAGCATGGCGACCCGGTGGTCGGGCATCTGGGCGGCCTCGTGGTAGGAGTTGAACTCCGGGTCCTGGGTGGCTACGGAGATGATCTTGTGGTCGCGCTTGCCGGAGTCGATCATGGTCATCAACCCGATGACGCGCGCGTGGATCAGGGTCAGCGGCACCACGGCTTCCTGGCATAACACCAGCACATCGAGGGGGTCGTCGTCTTCAGCGAGTGTCTGCGGAATGAAACCGTAGTTCGCCGGATAGTACACGGCCGAGTAGAGCACGCGATCGAGCTTGATCAGGCCGCTCTGCTTGTCGAGTTCGTATTTGACGCTCGAGCCAAAGGGAATTTCGATGACGGAATAGAACTCCAGCGGCAAGTGCTCGCCGGGAGAGATGTCGTGCCAGGCATGCGTCATGGTGTTGGGCGCCCACTGAATACGAACTTCAATTGTAGTCGACCTGAGGAACGCATGAACCGCCATGTCGGACGGAGGGATCTGCGGTTTATTGCCGGTGGAAAGATCCTTCCGAGGGGCGGCCCGCGGACAGCAGATTCCTTCGACTACGTTCCGATGTAATGAAAATGAAGAGTGCCTCCAAGGGTTAGGGTACGTGCTCGAAGCACAAGCCCTGAAGGAGGCACACGTTGGCGCAGATCTTCACCAGAGCTTTTGCTACCGGACGGCCTTGGGAGCAAGAGGGAAAATGAGGACAACCATCAAGAAGTAATCAAGGCGAGCCTAGGCGATGGCCGGATCGATCTTCTCGGTATCCACACCCAACTCCGCAAACGCGTTCTGCGCGCGCTGCGCGTCGAACTTACCTTCGCGCGCCAACCTCGACAGCGCCGACGCCGCAATTGATTCCGCATTCACTTCGAAGTGCCTCCGCAAATACTGACGATTGTCGCTGCGTCCGAATCCATCGGTTCCGAGAGTGACTAAACGATCAGCCAGCCACGGCGCCAGTTGATCGGGCACCGCCTTCATATAGTCGGTCGCGGCGATGATCGGCCCGTGCGCTCCCTCGAGCGCTTTCAGAATGTGCGGTTGCTTCTGCGGCTCGGCCGGATGCAGACGGTTCCAGCGCTCGATCGACAGCGCATCGCGGCGCAGTTCGTTGTAGCTGGTGACGCTCCACACGTCGGCGCCGACGCCGTACTTCTCCACGAGAATCTGCTGCGCGCGCAACGCTTCATTCAGGATCGGGCCGCTGCCGAAGAGCTGCACCACGGTGTTGCCGTTCGCTGCCGTGCGAAGCTTATAGATGCCGCGCAAAATGCCGTCTTCCACGCCCGCCGGCATCTGCGGCATCACGTAGTCTTCGTTGTAAAGCGTGATGTAGTAGAAGCGGTCTTCCGCCTCCTGATACATGCGGCGCATGCCGTCCTGCACGATGACCGCGATCTCGTACACGTAGGCGGGATCGTAGCTGTGGCAGGTCGGAATCGTGCTGGAGAGCACCAGGCTGTGTCCGTCCTGATGCTGCAGGCCTTCGCCGTTAAGCGTGGTTCTGCCTGCGGTGCCGCCCATCAGAAAGCCGCGGCCGCGGGCGTCGGCAAACGCCCAGATCATGTCGCCGACCCGCTGGAATCCGAACATCGAGTAGTACGTGAAGAACGGAATCATCGGCACTTTGTAATTGAAGTGCGCCGTGCCGGCCGCGGTGAACGATGCCATCGAGCCCGCTTCCGTAATGCCCTCTTCCAGGATCTGCCCGTTCTTCTCCTCGCGGTAGTAGAGCAGCATGTCCTGATCGTGCGGCTTGTAGAGCTGGCCCTGGCTGGCGTAGATGCCGACCTGCCGGATGATCGACTCCATGCCAAAGGTACGGCCCTCGTCAGGGATGATGGGCACGATCATCTTGCCGATTTGCGGATTCTTCAGCAGCTGCCGCAGCATGCTGACGTACCCCATTGTGGTAGACACCAGCCGGTCGCGCGAGCCGTTCAACGACTCGACAAAGTCGCTCAATGGGGGCGTCTGGATTTTCGAGGTGAGATCGGCCTGGCTCGGCATGAAGCCGCCCAGCTCTTTGCGGCGCTGCCGCATGTAAACGATCTCGGGACTGTCGTCGGCCGGACGGTAGAGCCAGCCTTCGCGAGCGGCGTCTTCGGGAATGGGAATTTCGAAGCGCGTGCGGAAGGCGATCAGCGCCTGGTCGGCAAGCTTCTTCTCCTGGTGCGTGGCGTTGCGAGCCTCGGCCGAACCCAGGCCGTAGCCCTTGACGGTGTGAGCCAGGATGACGGTCGGACCGCCGCGATGCTCCACCGCGCGCTTGTAAGCGTTGTAAACCTTCTGCGGATCGTGGCCGCCGCGGCTCAGACGATGCAGCTCGTCGTCGCTCATGTCAGAGACCATCTCCAGCAGCTCGGGATACTTGCCGAAGAACTCGCGACGAATATATTCGCCGCCCTTGGCCTTGTAGCTCTGGTACTCGCCGTCGACAACCTCTTCCATCCGCTTCAGCAGGATGCCGTTTTTGTCGCGGGCGAAGAGCTTGTCCCAATCGGAACCCCACACCAGCTTGATCACGTTCCAGCCGGCGCCGCGGAAGGCGGCTTCGAGTTCCTGGATGACCTTGCCGTTGCCGCGCACCGGGCCGTCGAGCCGTTGCAGATTGCAGTTGATGACGAAGATCAGGTTGTCGAGCTTCTCGCGAGCAGCGAGAGTCAAGGAGCCCATGGACTCGGGCTCATCGCTTTCGCCGTCGCCGACGAAGGCCCACACTTTGCGCGGGGTGACTGGAATGATGCCGCGGTTTTCCAGATAGCGCATGAAGCGCGCCTGGTAGATCGAGTTCAGCGGACCCAGCCCCATCGACACGGTAGGGAAGCGCCAGAAATCGGGCAGCAGCCACGGATGCGGATACGACGGCAAGCCGGGCGTGTCGCGAAGTTCGTGGCGGAAATTTTTGATCTGGGCTTCGCTCAACCGGCCTTCCAGATAGGCGCGGGAGTAAACGCCCGGTGAGGAGTGTCCCTGGAAGTAGATGAAGTCGCCGGGCTGATTGCCGTAGCACGCATGGAAGAAATGATTGAAGCCGACTTCCAGCAGAGTTGCCAGCGACGAGTAGGTCGAGATGTGGCCGCCGATGCCGGGATCTTTCTTGTTCTGGCGATGCACCATGGCCATCGCGTTCCAGCGCACCAGGCTCTTGATGCGGCGCTCCAGATGGCGATCGCCGGGATAGGGAATTTCTTCGCTGACCGGAATCGTGTTGACGTAAGGGGTATTGAGTTGGACCGGAACTTCCACGCCGGACTCGCGAGCGCGATGGATCAATGCATCCAGCAGCTCGCAACCGCGATGCGAGCCTTCGCCTTCCACGACCTGATCGAAGGCCTCAAGCCATTCCGCAACTTCTTCTTCGGATTCAATCTCTGGCGTGGATGGAAACTCAAGTACCTGGTGAATCTCTTGTGTAGCCACTATTCCCTCAATCTTGTACGACGTTACGAAAGCCGGTTGTGGCGCCATGGTCGGCGCCAGCTAGACACATCGGTTGTCTGCATTCTTTCTATTAGTTACAGATGCCAGGGCAACGCGATGGCTTCTTCTTTCTGACCTGAGCCAAGTGCGCATACGGGTGACACTTATCGGATATGCACGGGACGCGTCGTTTTGCTTACGCCGGCGATCCGGCAACCCTGCCACAACAGCGCGCAAAAATGGCGGCAAACGCTGGGAGAGAAAAGAAACTCTATGCGTAGCCTGCCTCACGGGTGATGGAACAATTTTAGCAGAGAGAAGCTCCTGCATTCCTGCCAGAGCCGGATTCGCTGGTGTACATTTTGGTGTCAGCAAAAGGAAAACGCGCAGCACTTGGCTGCGCGCTTCAAAAAATGCCCACGAAGGTTATGCGGTTCGGGAGAGTGCCCCAAACCAGCGTCTGGAAACTCTGGGTTAGCGGACTGCGGCTGAGTTCTGCAACCTATCCCTGGTTAAGCTGCTGGTAGGCCGCCATGCCCGCAATCACCAGAATGAGCACAGCGGATGCGGCCCCCAAGACCCGAACCCAGGGCGTCACCTTCTTCATGCGAACTTGGAGAGCTTCTTGTTCTTCACGCATGTTCTTGCTGGAATCGTCCAGGAACAACTGATCATCTTCGTGCATGCTGAGGGTGCTGCGATAGATCAGCAGCAGGACCAGCAGAACAGTCAGAACTCCCCAGACAACGAGCAACATCATCAGAGTCGACATTAGCCACCTCGGTTCAGGATGAACCAGTCCCTGCCTGATGAGTCGGCCTTACCCACCGGGTTGGGCCTCACGGCCATCTATTATGACTCCCCTCCAGCAAGGGAGGCAACAAGATTCCCGGAGGGCTGGAAGGCGAGTTTCTGAAGCCGAAAAGCCTTTTGCGACCTGTGAGTTGCCAAAGGCATCTAACTCACTGACCGTGTGGTGTGCCTTGCCCACCTGGGCCGGGTGCCATTGACGGGGACTTTGCTATAATCCGGCTAGAATTTTGGAGGACAGAAGCATGGCTACAACCACAACTACACCCACCACCACAACCCCGACGACCGCGGAGCCGAAGCCGGTTAATTTCACCCCGAATGCGATTTCCAAGGTGAAGGAAATCATGGCTCAGCAGAATCCGGTCCCGGCAGGACTGCGTGTCGGCGTGGTAGGCGGAGGATGCTCAGGCTTCTCCTACTCCATGTCGTTCGAGAACGGCGCCGGCATGATGGACAAGACCTTCGACTTCGACGGCCTGAAGGTTTTCGTCGACGCGACCTCGCTGATGTATCTGAAGGGCGTCAACGTCGATTACCTGGAGACACTGGAAGGTGCCGGCTTTAAGTTCGACAACCCGAATGTAAAGAGCACCTGCGGCTGCGGCTCATCGTTCAACGTCTAAGCCGAATCGACCGCGAAAGTTTAAGGCCCTGTCCGGTGAGGATAGGGCCTTGTTATTTTGAGCGAAGAAAAATTCGCAGCTTTTGCAGATTGTCGAGGATTTCGTCCAGCTGCGCCGTGAAAGCTGAGTTCTGGCTCCTTTGAGCAAGGGCTTCGGCTGCGACGGAGAGTTCCTCTACAGATTCACGCGCCTTTTCAAAATCCCCAGCGCTGATGAGTTGGTGGATGTGCCGTACACGTTCGAAGATTGTGAGGCTAAAGAGCTGTCTCTCCCGACCCGTTCTGCTGAAAAACAACTCCGATAGGCGGCGACCATCTGACTGAAGCCCGTGGCTGACAAACGGGAACAGGTTGCCGAGGCCAAGAAGGACGGACCCCGTTACGAAAAATTTTCCGGCTGCTCCAATCCCTGAGTCATGTAATGCCACAGGAAAAGCAAGGAATCCCAGCACGAGATTTGCTAGCGGCCCGCCCATTAAGAACGCGCAGTAGCGTCTTCCTAAGTTGATCGTTGCGTGGCTGGTTGCGGCCATTGCAACCGAACCCGAACCCCATTCGAACGTTCTTAGTTTCCATCGCTTGGTCCATTGGGCAGGCTGGTCAAGCTCGAGAATATTCACACGTCTGAGTTCAAGTGGACCAACCCGGAAACTGATCGTTCTGAATCCGCAGAGAGAACCTGCTATGAAATGTCCTGCCTCGTGTGTGGCAATCAACAGCAACAGCAAACCATAAAATACCGCGACGACATGGAATACATATAGCCCAACTAGACAGAGCGATATCGTTGCGACGCGCCGTAGACGCGCCGTAAGAGTTTAAGTGTATCTTGGGGACCGTCGGAGGCTGGGCGAACTTCGGTGGACGAAAACTCCGGGGTGTCGCTGCCGCTTTTAATTGTAGGGTCCATTCAGCGGCCAATTGCAGATTTTTCTGAAGTCGTGTCATTGTGCCTGAAAAAACCGGATTGCGGAAGCCCCTAGGTTGGAGTGATCAAAGCTCCTTCCGAGGCGACAGAGTTTCCGTTGCGGGTCCACACGGTTTGTTCCCGGGCGCGGCAAACAGCAGGTCCTTCGACTGCGTTCGAACGCTTCGCGTCCTCACTTCGCTCAGGATGACAATTTTTATACCGTTGGAATGATCGTGAAAAACTACGACACCAGATACCCGTTAGCCTCTTCCTCCGGCGCGGTGATTCCTTCGGGCAGACGGCCGCCGTTGTACTCGGCCATACGGTTCTTCCACTTCAAGAAATCGGTAATCGTTTGCGGCTCGATGCGCACCTCCACTCGCCGCAAACTCGCCAGCAGCAGGTTCATCTCTTTCGTGAAGCCGACCTGCGTCCGAAGATCCACTCGCGCCGGCTTGACGAGCAACTCAACTTCGCGTCCGCGGCACTCCAGCAATCCCCAATGTTTCGGCAACTCGGCTGGCAGAATCATTCCCGCCGGAGCCATGTACAGTCGCTTGCTTCCCAATCCTTCTTCGGGCTTCAGGCGAAATGCCTTGTTCGCATCTGAGAGAAAATCCGAGCGCGAGACTTTGCACTCCACCAGCACCGACTGACACGAGGCTTTCCATCCGATCACGTCCGGAACTTCGCCGGTCGCGCAGTACTGCTCGGACAGCACGATGCCGCATCCATAACGGTGGCGCAGCCAGTCGGCGGCGCGCGCGACCAGGTGCGCGTGTTTCATCGCGGGGGATGTTTTTGCCACATCAACGTTGTAGCGCGAATTGCCGCTGCTTGGGAGTACCCGCCGAGTGGCCGCCGCGCAAAATCGTGTAATATCGAAGATTCGCATGGGGTGGATGATTCAAGCTGAGGACGTGCGCAAGACCTACCGCATCGGCAAAGTCGATGTGCCGGCCTTGCGGGGCGTATCACTACAGGTTGAAAAGGGCGAGTTCGTCACCATCGTCGGCCCGTCGGGCAGCGGGAAGTCGACCCTGTTCTACATTCTCGGCGGCCTCACCCACGCCGACACCGGACGCGTCATCATCGACGGCGTGAACTTCACCGAGATGTCGGATTCCGATCGTACTAAGTTGCGGCGGACAAAAATCGGCTTCGTCTTCCAAAAGTTCAATCTGCTGCCGACGCTGACCGCCGAGGGCAACATCGAGATCGCACGCGACATCTCCGGCCATCACCATGACGCCGACGACCGCGAACGGACGCAACGCGTCACCCAGCTGCTGGGCATCGACAAGCGCATGGACCACCGGCCATCGGAGATGAGCGGCGGCGAGCAGCAACGTGTTGCCCTGGCGCGTGCGCTGGTCAACAACCCGGCCATCGTGCTGGCCGACGAGCCCACCGGCAACCTTGATTCCGAAAATTCTGAAATCGTGCTGAGCATGCTTCGCCGCTCGAACCAGGAGCTGGGACAAACGGTGCTGATGATCACGCACAATCCCGAAGCCGCCACTTACGGCGATCGGATCATTCACATGCGCGATGGTTCAATCGTGCCCCCGGAGAAAGATCCGCAATGGAGCCACGCTCATGACTGAAGATATGCGCACCCCGATCCTGCAGGGAAAGGGCGCGTCCGACTATGAACGCTATTTGCGCACCGACGAGTTGCTGGCGCTGCAGAAGCCGCCGGACGAGATGCTGCATCCCGACGAGCTGACCTTCCAGGTCACGCACCAGGCGTCAGAGCTGCTGATGAAGGGTGCGGCCTGGGAGCTGGACCGGGCGCGCATCTCGATGCAACAGGGCGACTACCGCAACGCCGCCCGGCTGCTGCGCCGGGCCAACAAGATGCTCGTCCATCCGCTGCGCATGCTGGCGCTCCTGGAGACGATCACGCCCTACGAGTACCACATCATTCGCGCGGGACTGGGACACGGCAGCGGGCTCGATTCGCCCGGATTCCTCGCATTG
The DNA here is from genome assembly GCA_963819055.1 of uncultured Acidobacteriaceae bacterium. Taxonomy (GTDB): domain Bacteria; phylum Acidobacteriota; class Terriglobia; order Terriglobales; family Acidobacteriaceae; genus Bog-257. The sequence continues at coordinate 133,541 of CAWFUT010000038.1, forward strand.
CTGCACATCTCGCCGCGACTGGGCGAAGCGTTTTTCGATCAGGTGAAGCAGGCGGGCCTGACGCTGGAGCAGCTTTACTACCGGCACGCCGAGTTTTTCGAGCTGCACGATATTGCCGAAGAGCTGCTCGATTACGACGAGCAGATCCAGCTCTTCCGCTACGCGCACTTGAAGCTGGCGCAGCGCATCATCGGCGGCGGCGTGGTGGGTACGATGGGAACTCCGGTGGAAGTGCTGAAGCAGCGCATGGAGTATCCGCTGTATCGGCAGCTGTGGGATGTGCGCAATGAGATCACCTCGAAGGTGAATGCGGAGAACGCGACGGGACACGGCGGAGCGTACTAGAAGCCGCTCTGAGCCGTGAGCTTTGAGCCCTGGGCCGAAGGCACCTTGGTGATTCGTCTTGGCTCACGGCCCATAGCTCACGGCTCACAGCTGCCTTCTCGATTTGCCCGTATCTTCCTGCATTCGCTATAATTCATTCACCGAGCGGGAGTAACTCAGTGGTAGAGTGCGACCTTGCCAAGGTCGAAGTCGCGGGTTCAAATCCCGTCTCCCGCTCCAGACATTTCAAGTACTTACGTTTCGTAAGCTCTCAGCCGTTCATGCACGTTACTGCACACTAAGAAGCTGGCACTGGTTTTGCCTCTGGAGGGCGTGCAGGCAGCGGCGCTGCGCGCACCAGCTCGACAATCTTGTTCTGTGCTTGACGCGCATCTTCGGTAAAAGCCTGTGCATAAAGTCCGAGTGTAGTGCTGGAATTCGCATGTCGACAGAGTTCCTGCACAACCTTCACGTCTTCGCCATTCGCCTTTAGCAGTGAAGCGAACGTCCGCCTGAACGTATGCCAGCCGATCCGCTTTGCAATACCAAGACTCTTCGCCAATGGCTGGATGTGACGCTTCAGAATCATGTGCGGCCAATAAGGCCTTGATCCCCGTTTCGATGTGAGGCAAAGATCCAGTCGTCATTGCCGGGATACGGTGCAATCGCCCGCCATGCCCGAAGATCCGCGAGCTGGCACGGGTGAAGCGGGACCAGTTTCCGCGAGATCTCTGTCTTGACATCGCCGATGTGCCCTTTGACGATGGCCTTGGTGACAGTCGCCAGGCCCTGCTCAAAGTCAACGTCGGACCACTTCAAACCAATTGCTTCGCTTATCCGAAGGCCATTACCGTATTCGACCGAAATGGCTGCCCGCTCCCGGATCTTCGATCCTTTCCAGAGTGCGTTAATATCGCCAGCCGTCAAAATGTCGGGAATGCGACTGCGCTTCCCGCTCTGCCGAACGAGCTTTATGGGGTTATGTCCGATTGGCACGAACTCGTACCTCTGCGCATGCGTGAACAGAACACTAAAGATATTCCTGATACGCTGCTTCGTCGGATTCTCAAGTGGTTTACCCGTTGCGTGCTGGTCAATCGCGGAATTCGATGCCGATCTTCCTGGAGCAGGGTCTCGGCGTTGCGCTCGATGATCTCGAGGCCCTCCGCGCTCAGCACTTCCGTGAGGGGAAGAGCGCGCACGAGATACGGCGCGGCGACGGCGCCGCGCTTGGCGCGCGCAACGCGGCGGGCTTCGCGACCGCGGCGGTGCTCGGAGACAGGCGTTTCCAGGGACATGACAGCTCTCCGGCGGGACGTCGAGGCGGCGTTGGCGGAGTTTGCGACAGTATCGCGCGGGAATGAAACCGAAAATTGTGGGGCTGGCGTCTGCGCGCTGATTCGCGGAGCGTCGGCGTGGACGCCGACGCTGCTGTTGTGTTCATTCTGGCGCCGGACCGGGAGAGGACGACGGCGCGCCATGACGGATCGAGATGTTTTGGAACCCGGCGTCCTTTATCGAACGCGCGTCGGCGCCGACTTCGTCGACTACAACGGGCATATGAACGACGCGGCCTACGCCGTCGTGTTCAGCCGCTCCTGCGACGCGTTGATGGACCGCATCGGCCTCGACGCGGAGACCCGCAGGGCAACGGGCCGGGAGCAGCCTTACACACTCAAGATGATGCTGCACTACTACCGGGAAAGAAGTAAAGGAAGGCGCGGATCTCGAGGTCACCTGCCAGTTGCTCGAACACGACACGAAACGGATGCGCGTATGGTTCGAGATGCCAAGTCGTTGGCGCTGAGGCGCCCTGCGCCGCAAGCGAGCAGTTGTTGCTTTCGGTATCGCAAGTCGACGGCGCCCGCGCGGCGCCGTGGAGCGAGAGGCCACCAGAACTGCGCTTGCTAAGCTCACGCTAAGGCAGGCCACACTTGCCATGCCCCCCGAGGCGGGTACGGGGATCCGGCTGAAGAAGGCGTCAGCCT
>CAWFUT010000039.1:0-27287 GCA_963819055.1 uncultured Acidobacteriaceae bacterium
CACTGACCATCGCCCAAAATCTGATCGGCCGCTGCGACAACTCTGGCGTTTTGCGGTTGTGCGCGAGGATCGTGTGCGTAACCGCGAAAATAATCACGCGGGTCAGGCCGTCCCTTGTTTCCCTTGTTTCCCTCCTTCTCGAAAGCGCCTGGTGTGTAGTGCCTTACACAGATAGGCCTCTATCCAGTGACTGTGCGAGCCGCCGAGTCCCGAAGGGACGGACTGAAAATCAGAGCTGTCCAAATCCGGCGAGTCATCCGTTATGCGTACTTGATTTCTTTGGCCAAACAGCAGCTGAAGCCCGTTGTGCAAAATTAGGGAGGGGTTGATTAGGCAACCTTGATCCCTGCTGCCATAGCAGCGCCCACCACTGCCACCGCCTTCCTTCTAGTCTCCTTATCGAAAATGCCTCGGAGCATCCTCAGCACCCTGAGAATCCTGCCCCGAGGCATTTCCGATCAAGGCTAACGACTATTCGTCCAAGTGACACAGCAAAGCGTGATGGGGCACAGGTATCATGTCCCCGCATCTCCCTGAAAGCCCGGCAACTTCACCAACCCCAGCCACCTCGCTTGGGTCAGCCTCCGCGTCTCTCCAACCAGCGTTGACCTTCCTTGTCCCTCTCCGTACCATGGGCGTACGCCAACAGGCCTACTCGACCTTAATGATAGGAACCAGGGTTTCCCGCTACCAGATCCTCGAAAGACTTGGCAGCGGCGGCATGGGAGTCGTCTACAAGGCGCAGGATCAGGAACTCGGCCGCTTTGTCGCTCTCAAATTCCTTCCCGACGAGTTGACCAGGGACACTCTGGCCCTGGAGCGCTTCCGCAGGGAGGCGCGGGCCGCCTCCGCCCTGAACCATCCCAACATCTGCACCATCTATGAAATCGGCGAGGACGACGGACGCCCCTTCATCGCCATGGAATTCCTCGAAGGCGTCACCCTTAAGGACCTCCTCGTCTCGGGACCACCCAACCCGGAGACGGTTCTGTCTCTAGGCATCGAGATCGCCGATGCGCTCGATGCCGCGCATAGCCAGGGCATCATCCATCGCGACATCAAGCCGGCCAACCTGTTTGTGACCAGCCGCGGCCACGCCAAAATCCTCGACTTCGGTCTGGCCAAAGTCACGGTGAAAGGCGCCCTGGTCAGCAGCTCGTCAGAGACCATGGCCACCCGCGGCGAGACGGCCCACCTGACCACCACCGGAACCATGATGGGGACCGCCGCCTACATGTCGCCGGAGCAGATTCGCGCCCAGGAACTCGATGGGCAAACAGATCTTTTTTCCTTCGGAGCCGTGCTGTACGAGCTTGCGGGCTGCGGGCTCCCGTTCCAGGGCGCGACCCCGGGCGAGATCTGCGGAGCCATACTGCATGAGCAACCCAAACCGCCCTCGCAGATCAATCCGTTGCTGCCGCCGGCTCTCGATGCGTCCATCATGAAGGCCCTCGAAAAGGACCGGGCATTGCGCTACCAGACCGCGGCAGAGATACGCACCGACCTGCAGCGGCTGAAGCGCGACCTGGAAAGCGGATCTACTGTCGCGGTGGCAACCGCACCAGTCGCCGCAGCTACCGCCCCGCCAGCGACAATCACCGCCAAAAAGAAGAAATTTGGCATGCTGTCTGCACTCTGCGCCGTCGTGATCGCGGCCGCGCTGGCCGCCGGATTCTATGTCCACCTACGCAACGGCAGCAAGCTTAAGGAGAAGGATACGGTGGTGCTGGCGGACTTCGCCAACAGCACCGGCGATGCCGTATTCGACGGCACGCTAAAGACCGCGCTCAACGTCGCCTTGAACCAATCCCCCTTTCTCAACGTGCTCGCTGACAATGCGGTGGCGGCAACTCTGAAGTTGATGACGCGCCCGGCGAACACCAGGCTGACTCCAGAGGTCACGCGGGAGCTTTGCCAGCGCGCCGGCAGTAAGGCCTACATAGCAGGCTCCATTGAGCCTAAGGGCAGCGAGTACGTGATTGGGCTAAAGGCGGTCAATTGCAGCACCGGAGATACCCTGGCCGCGGAACAGAAAACCGCGACCAGCAAAGACAAAGTATTGGACGCAGTGGGGGAAGCCGCTGCGCAGCTGCGTGGAAAGTTGGGTGAGTCACTCACCACGGTGCAAAAATACGACGCCTCCCTGGTACAGGTGACAACCTCGTCGCTCGAAGCCCTGAAGGCCTACAGCATGGGCACCAAACTATCGTCAACCAATGATGTGCTGGCGGCGTTGCCCTACGATCAACGGGCGATCGAGCTCGATCCAAACTTTGCCATGGCCTATCGGGCGGTGGGTGAGGATTACTGGAGCCAGGGAGAACTGGGCCGGGGCGCCGAGTACCTCACCAGGGCTTACGAGTTACGCGACCATGCCAGCGAACGAGAAAAACTGCAGATTGCCGAGACTTACTACGGCGATGCGACGGGAGATTTGGAGAAGGCGACGCAGACCGATCGAGAGTTGCTCACGAAATATCCAAACGACGATATTGCCGGTCACGGGCTCGCCCTTTACTACGGCCAGTTGGGGCTCTATGACAAAGCAATCGAGCTCGAGAGCGCGCGGTGTGCTCCAGGGGACATTCTTATCTGCGTAAATCTGGTGAATCATCAGATGGCTTCGCAACACCTTGACGAGGCGCGACGGCTGACAGACAAGTTGCTCGTGCATGATGACGATGCCCTTTTGCACAATGCTCTCTACGGGCTTGCCTTCATTTCTTCAGACACAACCGCAATGGCGGCCCAACTGCGGTGGTTCGCGGGCCAGCCGGCTTACGAGAACTATGGGCTGGCGCTCAGTGCCGACGCCGCGGCCTATGCGGGCCGCGTGAGTGAAGCGCGAGCGCTGAACAAGAAGGCTGTGGACTCCGCCATCCGGCAGGACAACAAGGAGAACGGTGCGATCTATCTGGCCAATGCGGCGCTGCAGCAGGCGGCGTATGGTTCCATGCAGGAAGCGCGGCAGTCCGCGGCGGCGGCGTTGAGGCTGGCGCCGGCCAGTGCCGGCGCGACCGCCGAATCGGCGCTGGCCCTGGCCATGGCAGGGGACACGGCCCATGCCGAGTTATTGGCGCAAGACCTTACTAAGCGCTACCCATTCGACACGCAGATGCAGAAATTATGGCTGCCGGCCATTCGCGCGCAGTTGGCGCTGAGCAGGAAAAACCCGGCCGATGCTGTGAATGCTCTGCAGCTTGATTCACCCCTTGAGTTCGGACTTTTACAATTTGTGAACAACATTTCCTGCCTTTACCCGACCTACATCAAAGGGCAGGCCTACTTGGCCGCTGGTCAGGGCCGATCCGCGGCGGGAAAGTTCCAAAAAATTATCGACCATAGCGGAGCGGTGTGGAATTGCTGGACAGGGGCGCTGGCGCATCTGGGCTTGGCCCGCGCCAATGCACTGGAGGCAAGAACGCTGGAGGGCGCCGACGCCGATGCGGCAAGGGTGCGGGCCCTTGCCGCTTACAAGACTTTTCTTGAGTTATGGAAAAATGCGGAACCGGGCATACCGCTCTATAAAGAAGCCAAAGCGGAGCACGCAAAACTGCTAAGTCCGTAAGCGAGTGCGCGTTTAGCAGAATCTCCGCACGGGGCAAAGGCCTTCATCATGTGATCGATCGCTGGTTGCCCACGAATTGGCCTGCCCACGAATTGGGATTGTTTCTCGCCTTTTACTTGGCAAGGTTGAGCGTAATTCAGCGCCAAGATGACTTCGGCGAGTCCTCCGCACGTATCGCTCCCCGCCGGGAGTGTGCGTGCAAATGGTATTGACGCACAGATCGCAGGAATGACGAGAAAGAATCGATAAGCCGAGAATCGCGGGGACGCTGAGCGGGATTCCCCAAAACACCCTCATGCAAAAGAGGATGGTTGCGGGTCCGAACAAAGCAAGACGAAGCGCCCAACGCGGATAGAGCAGCCCCCAATTCCAGCCCTAACTGATCTTGCATTTGTTGCCACCGCATCCGTCGATTCATCCATGGCAACAATTTGCTCACAGGCGTCGCTGGACGGACGGTGCTTCGTGGGAAACCGAATTCCTGCGATGCTCGGCGCAGCCTGTAGAAGGCGACCGCCGTGAGGCACTTGTCGGTATTGGGATACTTCGCGATTCTCGACATCTGCGGCAAGGTCTCGGATTGTCCTCCCGCAATGAGAGCGATAGTCACCAAGATCGCTTCCGAATGAACCCTCAATCGTCTCGAACAGGTCCGAGGTATCCTCGCCCAGAACCGGGTCGCGCTTGATGTCTGCATCGAGAAGAGTCCTTGGCGTCAGTCCTAGACCCGCGGTCGGCTTCAGCATCATGATACCCGGCGACTGGTCGCGCGAGGATCACCGCCAAACGGGAAGGTACCCCTAAAAACGGGTGTAATGTCCGGGTTGGCGACCACTCGCACAAAACCCCTAGCGCAGACCGGCGTATCCCTTTGGCCAGTCTATGAACGCGGGGTGGTCGCCACGGTGATTTTCTGTTAATCCAAGTTGGGGCAGCTTCGGTTAGCGAAGCGTTTTGAAGCACGGCTCGAGCATTGAGGAATCCGCCTGCAAAGCTGTAAAATTCCACTGATTCAGGTTCCCCGTCTCTCAGGCTTGCTCTCCGTCGGAGGATGCTCAATGAAGGCGTCGATTCTCCCCGTTCCCTGGATCGCATTGCTGCTGATCTGCGCTACCACATCCGCTCAAACTCTCAAAGACCAGCCGCCCCTCTGGGCTGCAAAGCCCGACATTGCCGCCTTTGAGAAGCTTGAGAATGACCGCCTCACTGCTGCCCAGCAGGCAATTGACCAGATCGTTGCCGTGAATGGGCCACACACCATCGAAAACACCCTTGTTCCTTACGACGGGGCCATCCGTCTGCTGAACACCGCAAACTACTTGTCCAGCCTCATGCAGCAGGTGCACCCCGACGAAGCTTTTCGTGACCATGCCACTGCCATGACCACCAAGGTGAGCGACTTGCAAACTGGGCTCTCGCTCAATAAGCAGGTCTACGAGGCGCTCGCCGCGCTCGATGTCTCACAGGCAGATGCTGCCACGCGCTACTACGTTCAGCGTCAGCTTCTCGAATTCCGTCTCGCCGGCGTCGACAAGGACGATGCGACCCGCGCTCGCATTCAAAAGCTCCAGACCCAGCTCACCCAAGATCTGTCCACGTTCGACCGCAACTTCTCGGACAATCAGCCATCCATTGAGCTCAAAAGCGTCGCAGATCTCGACGGGCTTTCCCAGGACTATATCGACGCTCACAAGCCGGGACCTGACGGAAAGATCCTCGTCACAATCACAAGTGCTTACCCCGGTCTTTTCCCGGCTCTGAAGTTTGCCAAGAAAGACGACGTCCGTCGTCGCATTTACGACGCGTTCACGTCCCGCGCCTACCCCAAGAATCGCGAAGCCTTGCTCGACATGATGCGCACACGGTATGAGATCGCGACACTTATGGGATATGCATCCTGGGCCGATTACAACGCAGCTGACAAAATGATCCTTGACGGCCGCAACATCGCGAAGTTCATTCAGGATTCCGACTCGGCTGCGCGACCGATTGCGCAGCGCGAATACGCTATCCTGCTCGCCGAGCAGCGCAAAACGGATCCTACCGCGACCGAAATTTTTTCTTACAACGAATTCTACGTTCGGGAACAGGTCAGCCGCTCACGCTATAACTTTGACTCCCAATCGGTGCGGCCCTACCTTCCCTTCAATCAGGTCAGGAAAGGCGTCTTGGACACCGCCGCGAAGCTCTTCAACGTGACGTTCCGTCAGGAGCTTAGTGCTCCTCCCGCGTGGGACCCATCTGTCGAGACATGGGATGTCTACGAGGGAAACCGGGCTATCGGACGTTTCTATCTCGACATGTTTCCCCGCCCCGGCAAGTACAGTCACGCTGAGATGGCGCAGGTTCTTGATGGCGTCCGTGGTAAACAACTGCCCGAAGCGATCCTCGTATGCAACTTTCCCCATCCCACCGCCGCTGACCCCGGCCTGATGGAGTACGACGACCTCGCGGTGTTCTTTCACGAGTTCGGCCACTTGATGCACCACATCCTTGCGGGTCAGCAACAGTGGGCAGGCATCAGCGGTATCTCAATGGAGGCCGATTTTTCAGAAGCGCCTTCGCAGATGCTCGAGAACTGGATGCAAAGCCCGCAGGTGCTTGCCAGCTTTGCGCATCATTACAAGACAGGTGCCCCCATCCCTGCCGAAATGGTTGCGCGGATGAATCGCGCGGCTGCTTTCGGACGAGCGTTGACCGCTACAGAGTACAATTCCTTTTCGGCGCTTTCCTACGACGTCTATAAGGATAAGCCTGAAAGTGTTGATCTTGATGGCGTGACATTCAATGATCTGAGTCGTTACAACCTCTTGTCCCCAGTGCCGAACGACAGTCATTTCTACTGCAACTTCACGCATCTCGGGAATTATTCATCGATGTTCTACACATACAATTGGGACAGGGTCATCGCGCAGGATTTCTTCTCCCGATTCGATCAGAGCAATCTTCTCGCAGGTCCTACTCCGATGCGATACCGCCGCGCCGTGCTGGAGCCCGGCGGCTCCAAGTCCGCCAACGACCTCGTAAAAGACTTTCTTGGCCGGCCGCAAGACATAGCAGCTTTTCAAAAGTGGCTTGGCGAAGAGTTCGCAGACACGCCGTCATCAAAAACCGCTACCGGCCACTGAGTTTGCCAAGAAAACCTTTGCCCACAGTCACTCCGTTGCCGCAGGCAGCGCGCGGTGAGGGAATCCAGGACAGAGGGAATGCAGGACAGGGAATGCAGGACAGACGAAGATGACCCTAACGCAGTATGGCTACCACGACAGATGTCCATGTGTTCATAAGGGTCATCTTCGTCTGTCCTGCATTTCTTGCATGCATTTCTTGCATTTCTCCACCGGCAGCCGTCCCTGCGGGACTGCTCTCGTCTCGCAACCGCAACCCAGGATTTCATCCTGGGCTAGCGGCAGTCGTCCCTGCGGGACTGAGCCTTGAAAACATATAGAGCGCTATTTACGACGCACTACACTAGTTGCTTCACATCTTTAGGACTGATTAGTCCGAGTTGAGGCGGGTTATTCATGTCCTTTCCAACCCGGCTCACAGCAGCGGCTTCCTTCATGTTCGCTGTGGTTTCCACCATGGCGCGACACCTGCGAGGCCAAGAACAAGTGCGGACTCAAGTGCAAGCACTACCGGCGGCCGGTGATTTCAATGCTGTTCGCGGGGCTGCTGCCGCGGGAGACCCGCAAGCGCAATTCGCACTTGCTTGCATGAGTGCCAAATGGAATGGGAAGGATCGAATGGTGATATCAGGCCAATGCATTCATTTAGGCCGGCAAAGGGGAACTCGCGGGTTTCGGTCAAGTTGTCGCCTACCCGGATAGAACCGCGCAGTTTGGGAGATTACTTCCGGGCGGGCGGTCACTCAGGCGTAGTGTTCAAGCCTGAGCACAGTGAGACAACCCACTGATGGCAGAGTTTTTTCGGCTGGATAGCGGTCCATGAACACTGGCTAATTGATACGCTGAGATGCATCGACTGGCATCGGAACGAAGGCAATACAGCTCACAAAATTGACGACTGCCTGCAACACATATTTGTCGCTCTCTTCAGTATCCGACTTCAACAGCCACTCCCTGCTTTGCGTCATCACCCAGGCAAGCAAATCCTGTTCCGGATGAGCGTCGATATACTGATTCGTAGAACTATTCTGTTCAGATTTCCCATCCAGAGAAGCATAAAACCCCAAAAGAGTAGTGTGGCGCCGCATCTGATTCTCCTGCTCGTCCTCCGTTATCAAAGGCCATGTTAGACCCGATTCCTTCATCGCCTGAAAACAGAGAAAAAGCATCTCAAGTGCGAATTCCTGCTTGGCCGCAGGCACTCCAAGACTCCGCAAAACGAGAACTGCAGCAAGCATGTTGGGCTGGGAGGAAAATATCTCGTCCGCCAGTCCCAGCTTCTGCTCGGCGGTCATTTCCTGCACTGCCTTAATGGCTCGCAAAAGCGCGCTGCGCGCAATTCGGCTCATCTCTGATTCCCCTTCTCGTTTATCAGATCACGATCGTCGCCCTTATGCACCCCCGGTAAGGATTCGTGTTGGATGGTCGCCAACCCGGACATAACCCCGACTTTCGAGTTCTGTCCGCGTAGGCGGTGACTTGAACGGAGGAATGGATGCAGTTGAAGACATGACGCGCCTGGGTTGTGTTCACCGGAGTTCTTCGTGGTGAGTGTAATTTCTTCCGGGTGAAGGCTAGCGCCCAATCGGCTCCTGGTACAGAGACCACATGTGTGTGTGTAGGACCCATTCCAGTGTGCTGAAAAGCCTTCTCTAGAATCGCAAATTTTCCTCCACTTCATGCAGGAATACCTTAAGTTTCAATGGGGCGAGTTGGCGCGCCGGGTAGAGGGCGACGATTTTAACCGGATCGGGATCCCACTCCTCGAGCACCCGCATGAGGTCAGGCGGCTGTCGTGTGACGAAAGAAGGGAGGATTCCGATGCCAAGCCCGGCACACGTCAAATCATGCGCGAGGACTGGATCGGGAACCGAGATCTGAGGCTCAAAGCGAACCTCTTCCACTCCGTTCGCTGCATGGCGCAGCCTCCAATGTCCTCCCGCCGGTGTGCGCGAGGTCGAGATCAGGGAGTGTGACAGCAGGTCCTGTGGGCACTTCGGAGTTCCTTTTCTCAGCAGATACTCCGGCGCGGCAAATAGCCCGCGTCGCAACGAGCCGAGTTGGCGCACGATGTACGAGGAGTCTTCGACTTTGCCGATACGGATGACGACGTCAAGCAGGTTTGCGAGCGGATCCATCCGCCCGCCCGGGATGACGAACTCAAATCTTACCTGCGGGTACTTCCGGCAGAAAGTGGGAAGCACCGGCGCCAGAAACATCCGGCCGAAGGTGGCGGGCACACCGACCCTTAGAAGGCCTTGCGGTTCCGCTGCATACGCGGTGGCCGCGCGCTCCGCTTCCTGGCCCTCGGCCACCGCCCGTTCACAGTGGGCAAAGAAGATTCGCCCAACCTCTGTAAGGACCAAGTTGCGTGTCGTGCGCTGGATGAGCCGTGCTCCCAGCCTTGTTTCGAGGGCGCGAAGCTGTTGGCTGACCGTCGACTTGGGCATCCCGAGTGCCGTCGCGGCTCCAGTGAAGCTGTTCGACTTCGCAATCCAGTAGAACGTCTGCATGTGATTCAGATTGAGCCGCTGAGCTTGTTCCATATGTTGGACAGTCTATGCAAAAGTCTGGGATTGAGCATACACATACCGCCTGATAACGTTGCGCCTGGATACCCCAAACTTCTGAAAGGTTTAATTCCTAAGTGAAAGCGATCGTTTACCACGCGTTTGGACCGGCGGACCTGCTCCGTACGGAAGAGCTTCCGGTGCCTGCCATCACGGACAATCAAGTGCTTGTCGCCGTGCGGGCCACGTCGGTCAACGTCATCGATTCGCGGGTCCGCGAGGGAAAAATGGGCATCCTGGTGAGCAAGCACTTCCCAAAGACTCCTGGATCGGATGTGGCTGGGGTAGTGGAGAGCGTGGGCGCGGGGGTGAGCCGATTCCAGCCAGGGGATAAGGTGTTTGGAGCGACCAACCCCTTCCAGGGTGGGGCCTTCGCGGAGTTTGCGGCACTGCCGGAAGGCGCCCTCGCAGTCAAACCAACGGCCATATCCTTCGAGCAGGCGGCGGCGCTCCCGATCACAGGGCTGGCAGCGTTGTACTCCTTGCGTCAGCTCGGTGAAATTCGTGAGGGTTCGCGCGTCCTCATCTATGGAAGCTCCGGCAGCGCAGGTCTGTTTGCGGTTCAGCTCGGAAAGCTGCTGGGTGGACACGTGACCGGAGTCTGCGGAACGAACGGCGTTGAGCTATGCGAACGATTCGGGGCCGATGTTGTCCTGGATTACAGGTTCGGACCGGTCACCCTGAACGGGCCCTATGACATCGTGATTGACTTCTCCGGCCGCTTTAGCTTCGAAGCGGCGCGGCACCATATGACCGAACACGGCCGCTTTATCGATCCTTCGCCAACGGTGCCACAATTTGTGGGTGCCAAGATCGCGAATCCTTTTCGCAGTCAGAAAGACCTGATGCTGCAGACCGAAAGCAGAGCCGAAGACCTGGAGTTTCTGGCGTCGCTGGTCGAATCTGGAAAGCTGAAGGTGACGATCGCGAAGAGCTTTCCTATCGCGCAAGCGCAGCGTGCCTTTGAACTTCAGGAGCAAGGCGGAGTGGTAGGCAAGATTGTTGTTACGAATGCCTGAGCAACGGTAAGACAGAGCGAACCGATGGAAAAGCAACTGCTTCAACTAAGACCGACCGAGGGGCGCTGGATCGCTCAGAGTGGAGACCTGAACCGCTTTCTTGCCGTAAGTGAGAACACCGGCGGCGCTTACGCGCAGTGGGAGGGCGATCGTTCCACCGGGTGGCGGACCGCGCCTCCACGTTCACAGCCGGGAGGACGAGACGTTCTACGTGCTCGAAGGTGAGGTGCAGTTCTTAATCGACGGCGTGCGTCAAGCTGCGTCTGCGGGGACCTACGTCAGCCTGCCCGCGGGAACTTCGCACCGTTTTCGCAATGAGAGTACCTGCGTTGCCCGTTTGCTGATCACCGTCACTCCAGGAGGCCTGGAAGGACTTTTCTTCGAAGTAGGCCTTGAGGTCGAGCCGGGCACTGCAGTGGCTCCGCCACCCTCCGCGGACGAGAAAGAAAAGATCCGCGCCGCGGCTCCGCAATACGGCATAACGCTCTTGCACGAGTAGATGGCCACCAAGGCTCGTGTCACAGCGGAGTGGGTTCAGCTGAAGGAATCAGGCTGTTAATTCCGAAATGACGCTAACAGGCCAAAGCCCTCATCCAGGCCGTCTAAAGGTCAACTCGCGGGTTCCTGGCGGTTGGTTGCCAATCTGGACATAACCCCGACTTTCGAGTTCTATCCGTGTAGGCGGTCACTCGCCCGGAACCATGGACAGCGCCCAGCAGGCGCTCAATGCACCAATTTTCTGCAACCTCAGCTTTTCAGTTCTGCCTTGCTGTACAACTCCAGCATCTTCTCCGACGAAGGTGGGTTTAGCCCGGATTTCTCACGATCATTCGTTCGGCGACGCGATTGAGAGTACGGAGGGGGTGTGGGCGACACTTTGCGTGATGGGGTTGACCGACGGGATAGTTTGCTGAGTACGGCGGGCTGTTCGGTGGGTAGCGGAGAGGTTTTGGAAACCCGGGGACAGATGGAAACCCGAGGACAGATAGCGCGTTTCCTAGCGATTTTGTAACAGAGCTCTAGCGAGACTTCACACACGCCTGCTGGAAGACCCGGGGGAGATTTGTGACAGGAGATTTTGGGGGAGATACGTGGAGATGGGGGTCAGACAAAACAACATCTCACGAAACCGGCGATTGGCGAACAAGAAATCGATTCCCCGCTCGGAGACCGGATGGCTACGCGCGTCGAATCGAGGCAAGAAAGTTCTGCATAGAATACTGGATGGCGGGCAAGCTCATACAGCGGAGCCGTTAGCCTCTTGCTCCCACCGTGGGAGCACGATATACTCGAACCGTGAGGGTGATCGCGCGAGGTACGCTGGACGGATTTGTCCGCAATCGTGTACGGGCTAAGGTTGAAAAGCAACTGGTAAAGCAGCAGCTCGATGCATGGTACGGGGAAGTCTCCAGGGCAGAGTGGAAGAATCCAGCAGAACTAAAAGCTCAATTCGCCTCGGCCGGTATTATTTCTGTGCAACGAGTTGTATTCAACATAAAAGGAAATGACTACCGGCTGGTTGCAGCCATCACGTACCGCCATCAGGGCATGATGATTAAATGGCTTGGCATCCACGAAGAGTACGACAAAATCGACGTCGCGGCGGTTACATTTGACGAACAGCGTTATGCAGATCCAGCCCGTTAGAACGCGCCTCGATCATATTGCAGCCGTGAAGCGCATTGAGGCGTTAATGGACGCGGGCGTGAAACCGGGGACTCCGGAAGATGACGAGTTGGAAATATGGCTCACACTCGTCAATGCTTATGAAGCCAAGGCATTTCCGATCGACGCACCCGATCCGGTCACCGCGATTCAGTTTCGTATGGAGCAGCAGGGGCTGAGCCGTAAGGATATTGAGCCATACATTGGCAGCCGCGCTCGCGTCTCGGAGGTCATGAACCGGAAGCGTCAACTGACCCTCGATATGGTGCAGCGTGTCCGGGAGGGCCTGGGGATTTCGGCGGACTTGCTGATTGCACGGTATCCTTATCAATTTGCCCCAACAGTTGACGCCGAAATGCGTGCCAACAAAATCAACGTCACAAAGACTGCACCCAAAGGCGACGGACGATGGAAAAGCCACGCGGGTCTGGCCAGTAACATACGGTCCAATGTTCGGCGCAAAGACGCTGCAGCCAAAGTAGCTAACCCCTTGGAAGGGGAATCGGGTAAATCGCGGCGGGCGCGCCCGGGCAAATCGGAACGGGCTAACTTGCGGTCGGGAAAGTAATCGCGGACGGTTTTCAGGAACCGACGGGATTTCCCCTGACGCTTGGAGCGGATGCCAGGCATCGGATATGAGACGCGCTTTAGTCTTGGCGTCAGCTCTAATCCACACGCGACGCTCATAAGGGGAAATTCCGTCCGTCCCCGTAAAGGGTCATCAACGACAAAGGTCGCACGCAGAAGGTCCGCATAATCTCCGTCCCGTAAGTGGCAAAGGTCAAGTTCCATCGCGGCTGAGGCTCGCCCTGGCCAGAGTTTAGAAGTGGAGTTGATCTGGATTGAAGAAATAAGAGATCGCGAGGATGCCGAAGATGATCAATGGCGGCAATACCTTTGCGTACTCTTTGCTCGCAAGGTGCGAAAACATAGCCCCTGTGTAGTTGAAGGTGAAGCCGGCGTAGGCCCATTCACGAAGCAGCGGAGACACAGGCGCTACTAGCGCAATCGCGCCGAGAGTTTTCCAAATCCCGAGGAGAATGGGTAGGTAGCTGGGAAAGCCGAGAGACGAAAAGTTTTGTAGGATCACACTCGGTCTTGCGAAGTAAACAATGGCGGTCGTGAGCGCGATGAATGCGGTTGTCCAGGTGGCGATGTAGTAGATGGTCAGGTGGTCCATGTGTCCTCGTTTGTTTAGATTGATTGATCATTTCCTCTCAATCTCAGGATCTCGGCTTGAAGAGAAGTTGGAATATTTGTGGCGCAAGACGGAGAGCAGTAGAAAACATTCTCAGCTCGAAGCCAGTGCGATAAATCGTCTTCGGGTCTCGATCTGTAATCGCGCGCTCAATGACCTCGGCTAATATTTCATCCCCAATCCACCTCTCGGAATCTGATGCAAGCGCAGCAAGCGTCTTGGCAGAGCCCTGGTCATAGCGCCGCAAAGGTCGCACCGGCAAACGAATTTCATTGTCTACACGCCTGATAAGGCCGCGCATAACTGCCGTGACTTGGATCCCAGTCCCTTCCAACTCTCTGTTGAGGCTCTGTGACCAGCTTTCGAGCGCCGCGTGAGAGGCTGCGTACATCCCTAGAAATGGAGCTGGAGACGTGCCGAACGGAGAAACTATATTGACCACTCGCCCCATGCCGCGTGCCCGCATGAACGGAATGACCGCGTAAGTCAATCGAAGAACATCAAAGAATCCATCCGCGAAATGTCGATCAGTCTGCTCCTCGCTGAGCTCCTCCAACCCACCGATTGTGTACGTCTCGGAGATATTTACGAGAGCATCGACACACCCGGCGACGCTAAGAATTGTCGCGATAGTGTCTCTGACGGCCTCCGTATCACCTCGTTTCAGTTGTATTTGTGTAAACGGAAGCTCTTCCGTTGTCGAAACGTACTCGTCGGCCGTGCCGAAGACCTTGAAACCACGGCGAGAAAGTAGAATGGCAGCCGCAAGCCCAGGACCTGACCACACATTCGTAACGACAATAACCTTCTCATCCAAGCTTCACCTCTCGTCCTTTCCCCTGCTTGGCTTGCCGCCATAGAGATGAAGTGTTGGGGGCACTTCGTCTCTATGGTGCTTGCGACACTTACCTACTTCTTCGCCGCAGGGGGAGCGGCGCTGGCCGGAGGAGCTATACCGTTCATTCGCAGGTACTCCACCATCTGCCCGTGCTCATCGGAAGCATGCACCACGATGAATGCTGCCTGAGTGGAGCGCGTCATCGAACCACCTACACTTTCAAAGGCGTTCGCGGTCGTGATCGTCCCTATCGCGTTGTGATCAAAAGCATACGAGTCTTCGAGCGCTGCAATACTCTCATCCTTGTATATCAACGTAGGAAGCAGGGTCAGATCAGTATCGGGCTTAGCCCGCTCAACTTCGAACCCAAACCGTAATTCGCTTGCGCGACGCGAACGACCAACGCCCCGAAAGTGCGGACGCCCGCGTACTCAGTTCGTTGCCCAGGTGCAAAAATTGCCGCGCTTGGTGCAAACCCATACTTGTCGGCAGGCAATACCCTCACCAGACTCATCATCTGGCTCTCAGTCATATTCAGCAGCGATTTAATGCCTCGGCCGGAGCAACCAACGTCCCGGGAGCAGCCTTCTCGACGCACTGCTGCGCTCTCACTACCGGTGCCATCGCCGAGATGACCACTAAACTCGCCGCTACCAAAATCTGTTTTATCGCTTTCATTGTTTCCCCCGTGTGTTGCGCTACACCTAACAGGCTTGGACTACTCGCTCTGAGTGAGCAGTGGCGACGACCAAGCCGACGCCACTGCCTCCTGAGTCGCATCGAGTGCGCTCTAGTACCCGAGTCCTTGAACAACGTCCTGGGTGTCACACCTCCAGGCGATCCAAGCCTTAGAGTTGCGACCAGCCGCCATCGACCGGAAGTTCAGCGCCGGTCGTGAAGGTCGCGTCGAACGCCAGGAAGAGGACGGCCTTCGCGATTTCGTCTGACGTTCCCCAACGCTTCATCGGGACCATCCCAGGTATTTTCTCCCTCATCTGAGCGGCTGCCTCAGCGGGAAACGCTTTGCCGAGGATCGGCGTGTCGATTGGACCCGGCGTCACTGCGTTGACGCGAATTTCCCGAGGAAGAAGCTCAGCAGCAAGCCCCCGGGCGAATGACCGCAGCGCAGACTTGGCGGCTCCGTATGTGGATTGGTTGGGCATTCCCTTGACGTTTGCGATCGAGGTCGTGAGGATGACGGAGCCTCCCCGACTGATCATCGGCGCGAACTTCTGGACCGCGAAAAACGGTCCTTTGGAGTTCAGGTTGAACATCTCGTCGTAGATGGCCTCGGTCACGCCCTCGAAAGGCGTTGGAATACTGAAACCGGCGTTGACGAAGAGCAGGTCGATGGTGTCGAACTCCGTCTTCACCCGAGAGGTGAGGGCGTCGATGTCCGTCAACGACCGTGCGTCGCTCGAAACCACGATGGCCTCATTCCCAAGCTCCTTCTGCGCCGATTCCAGGCCTTCTTTTGAGCGACCCGTCACCGCAACGCGGGCGCCCCCGTCGAGGAGCATCTTCGCCGTAGCGAGTCCCATGCCGCTCGTGCCGCCGATGATTACCACTTTCTTAGCTTCATACCGTTTCATGTTCATTCTCCTGGTGACTGGCTGTTATTCGTTGGTCGCCGTAACTCCAAGTTAGGAATGTGGCGATGTTGATTTGCATAAGACCTTGATGACGGCCTGCTGTCTGTTGTGTTCAACCGTCTTTTGGTTGAAACGCCTAGACAGCGCTCAATCCGCCATCCACGGCCAGATCAATGCCTGCAACAAAGCTGGCCTCGCTTGAGGCCAGAAAGAGTGCTGCCGCCGCAATCTCCTCGGGCATGCCAATTCTGCCAAGCGGGGTCGCCGATGCGAGTTGCGCCTTTCCCGCTTCAGCAGCCTCTTTCGAGCCGAACAAGTCTTCTAGGATCGGCGTTTCTGTGGCCCCCGGACTGAGGACATTCGAGCGGATACCGCGATCCTTCAGCTCAATGGTCCAGGTTCGAACAAAAGCACGCAGTGTTGCCTTTGTCCCGCTGTACAAGCTCCGGCCTGGCGTCGCCTTATTCTTCCCCGCGGAAGCAATGAGGATGATGGAACCACCGTCGTTCATCAATGGGAGTGCCTTCTGGACGGTGAAGAATGCCCCGCGCGCATTCGTATCGAAAGTCTGATCGAACTGCTCGAGTGTCGCAGTTGTGATTGGGGCCACTAAAACTAAACCCGCACCAGCGACAACGACATCGATTCTCCGTCCTTGAGAGGACACTGCCGAATAGAGCCGATCCAAATCCTCCAGCTTCGAAACGTCGCCCTGGACTGTGGTGACGTTCTTCCCGATCTCGGCCGATGCTTTATCCAATTCGGTTTGACGGCGACCGCTGATAAAGACGTATGCGCCTTCCGAGACAAAGCGCTTCGCGATAGCCAGTCCTATTCCGCTACTGCCGCCCGTGATCACGGCGACCTTGTTGTTCAAAGCAGGCATTTTCCCTTCCTTCTCGTTCTGCAATACTCAAGAATCCTGGCCAAGACAAGTCCATGCCGCAGACCTTCACCACCGCCTGCCATGCGGCTTCCTGGCTGGCGCGGCCGTGGAGTTGGGCTTGTGCTGCGCCTCAATGGGCCTGAGAACTTCCCTTGAGCCGAGGCGAAGAATTCCCCTGAGACGTCGGCTCCGAGCGCCTAGTTTATGAAGCGGTGAATTGCTTGGTTGGCGTTATCTTGAAACGAAGTATTTCTCAAATCAGTCAAGAACGTGCCCTGGTCCACCATCTCCCCGGATAACTTACCCTCTTTACTGGCATAAAACACGCCGCTTTTATACCGGTCATCCGAAATGGCATCTACAAATCGCTTTGCACCTACGTCCAGTGAATGCACCATTCCGCCCATTAATGGAAATACGATAGGCATCATCACAAACTTCAACACAAACCGCATTGGCGGCGGAAGACTATCTGGCGCGAGAGTTCCTGTTGTGTTCCCTGGGCTCACAACAACAAACTTCAGCTTGGGATATTTTCTGGCCATGGATAACGTCCACATGGTCTCTGCATACTTGACATATGCGTATGCATTCAATGCAACAAACTTCTTACCGAAATAGGATCCATCAAGAACAGCAGCAAACTCATCTACAGAAGAAGTCTTCATTGAAACTCGTTTTATTCCGAGCGCCTTTACTCCTGGAACAGCTTCCGCACTGACTGCTAGAACTGCTTTCCCTAGCTTGTCCCGTTTAATCAATTCCTCCGCTAGAATCACGTTGCCTAAAATGTTCGTAGCAGCTAGTTCATTCATTCCGGAAGGCGTAGAGTTCGCGGCCGTTTTACCCACTACTCCACCTGCATTTAAGACAATCGCGTCAATCGGCTCCTTTATCTCCTCTACAGCTTTTCTCACGGAATCCGCGTCCGTGACATCCCCAATAACAATGTCAAAAATCTTCTTCCCCGTGTTCTCCTCAAGCTCTTTTTTTGCTGCCGCCGCCCTCGCTCGATTTCTGCAAAAAAGGATCACCCTCTTTGTCTCTTGTTTCAATGCAAACTGTCGGGCAGTCTCTTTCCCAAGCCCAGCATTTGCTCCGGTTATCAAGATACTTTCGATCATTTGTTCTCCTTCTTAGGTTGTTAGTTACTTGGGGAATGGAACAATGCCACAGGCAGTCGATGATGACCTCGCGGTAGCCCTCGGTGGCGAACAAGCGGCCTGCGGCGTGACCGAGCCCGTAGGTGGCGCCGGTGCCGAAAGCGATTGAATGTTTCATGAGTGGCTCCTTAGTGAAAGGGCAAAATAGAACCGGAAAAGCACCAGGCCAGAGCCAGTTGTTAATATCGAACTATTTGGTTGTATATTGATATAATGGACGTGTCAAGGAGTTTTGAACTAAATGATTACAAATACCGCGAGGCCGCGAGGACAACCGCGCAGCTTCGACGAGATGGCGGCGCTGGACAAGGCGACCCAGGTGTTTTGGTCGAAGGGCTTTGACGGAGTGACGATTGACGACCTCGTCGCAGGGATGGGTGTGGGACGACCGAGCCTGTATGCCATCTTCGGGGACAAGCGGGCGATATTCTTGCGCGTCCTCAGAGCGTACGCAGAAAGGAAGGGCGCACTAGCCGCGAAGGCACTCCTCGCGCCACAGAGTCTTCGCGACTCAATTGCGGGTTTCCTCAGGTACAACGTCGAAAGTGCGACCGAGAAAGGCTCAGCCCGGGGCTGCCTTCTGATTTGCATCGCGCCGCTTGTGAACGACGCTGAAGTTCAACGTTTTTTGCAAAACGCAGCCACGGGCGGGGCGGCGCTACTCGAGCGTCGTTTCCGTGACGGGATAAGCGCGGGTGAAATCCCATCTAACTTTCCCGTCGCCGCGCGCGCGATCCAGGTTGCCGATCTAGCGCGTGGGCTGACCATGCGTGCGCAGATAGGCGCGCCACGCAAGACGCTCCTCAAAGATGCTGAGGAAGCGGCCGACTTGGCGCTCCTGCCCGGGTGCGTCTAACGGGTTATCGGAGACGATTCACTTTGCCGTGGAACTTCTGCGCCGGTCGTGAAGCGCACCACCCAGCGAATCGAACGCGAACACACGGTAATCAATGCGGTAATGCAATGAGTTTTTGCTCAAGACGAAAACAGAATAGCCGGTCGCCCCGCGCATCGCCACCCGATCGAAGGTCCCTAAAAGTCTGACTATGGGTAAGTTCCCAAATAAAACCGGAAAGATGGTGAACCCCACCCCCAAATCCTCACCCCCCGCCGGGGGAATAGGGTCCGGACTATGGGCACTTAACTCACTCCGCTATTCAGAAGTAAGGCCTGCCAGGAACTCTTTATGGGTGAGGATTTGGGCAAACATGGGCAGGTTTTTTTCGAAGGTGAAACGTTGTTCCTCCGGGGAGAGGGTGGCGGCGCAGTCAGAGAGCGCAACCATGCTGAAGCCCTTCTCGTAGCCGGTGCGTACGGTCGATTCCACACAGCAGTTGGTCAGGAAGCCGGCAACGGCCAAGGTCTTAATGCCGCGGGAGCGCAGGATGAAGTCCAGATTTGTGCTGGCAAAGGTATCAAGGCCGCGTTTTCCTTCTACGACAATATCTTCAGGAGCAGGGGAAATAACATCCGCGATGGCGGCGCCCCAGGTGCCGCGCACGAAGGCATTCGCATCGACCACACCTTTGAGGATGCCATACGGATCTGCCGTGATCTCGCGGTAGCCTTGGGCAAAAGAAATGGGAGCGAACATCACAGTGACGCCGGCTGCTCGCGCCTGGTTGGCAGCCTGCACGGAATTGGCGAGCATGTTGGTGCTCTGCATCACCGCCCTTACACCCTGGTGCAGCGCGCCGCCTTCCGTAGTGAAATCATTCTGGTATTCGATGAGCAGCAGAGCTGTCGTTTTCGGATCCAATGGCATGAAAGTGTCTCCCCGTTTTCAGTTCTGTACTTTCCAGTAAACAGAGTAACGCTGGCCGGCAATCGAATATAAGGGGGCCAAGTGGTATCTCGCCTTTTCGCCGGCGGCAGTGAAGCGCAGCTCGGATTCGACCTGAAGCCATTGCGGCACGTTTGTATCTCTTGCGGCCGCGACCTCTAGCAAGGGCTCTGGCGGTGGAAGATGCTCCGGCGCAGTGCGGCGGCCGTGAACCACCCGCATGGGGCCGTCGGGTGGACCTGCTCCCAGATCGGTAGCGAGGACAAGCGGGCCGTACAGCGGCGCAATGACGGAGTCGTCGCCGGGCAGAGCCTCCTGCCGGAGTCCCATGGGCAGGGTGAGAGTGATGGTGTCGCCTTGCTGCCAGACCTTGCGCAGGGCGAGATACGAGCCCGGATCTGCTATCGCTACGAGCGGGTCTCCGTTGATCTTCACGCTCGCATCTTCCGTCGTCCAGTGGGGAATGCGTATGTGGATGGTGAGCGGCGCCGGACGCGAAGACTTGATTTTGAGGGTCGTGCCCTGCTCGCGCGGAAACTGCGTGACCTGCTCAAGGACAAGGCCCTCGTCTTTCCAGTCAAGCGTGGAGGCAATGAACTGGTTGACAAAGAGGTCGCTGCCGCGCCGGAAATAAATTGTGTCGACAAATTTGGCAAAGTCCTCAGCGCCGGTGCCGGTACAGCACCAGAACGATTCCTCCGGCGAGTTGTACGCACGCCAGTACCCGGTTGCGAGGGGAAAGAAGTACTGCTTCAGGCCCTGCGGGTTCTGCGTGCCCAGCCTGCAGTTGAAGAGCGTGCGCTCGTAGGCATCCATCCAGCGCGCGTCGGCAGTCCAGCTAAAGACATGGCGCTGAAGCTTCATCAGGTTGTAGGCCACACAGCATTCGGCGTTGGCCCAGGCCAGGGTCCCGTTGAGTTGATCCGGCGGGGTCGTCCAGTGCTCATCAAGACTGGTGTTGCCGATGGCGTAGTTGCGCGCGGTGAGAACTTCGGCGAGGAAGTACTCGGCAATATCGCGGTAGCGGCGATCGCCGGTGACCTCGTACATGCGGGCCGCCCCGATGATCTTGGGCACATTCGTGTTGGCATGCAGCCCCTGCAGTTCGTCACGGCGCTCGGCCAGCGGATCGAGGAAGCCGGGCTGCTCGAAGAGGCGGGCCGCGGTGAGGTAGCGACCCTTTTGCGTCGCGGCGGCGAGATTGACCAGGACCTCGTTCATGCCGCCGTACTCGGTGCGCAGCATGCGCTGGCGCTGATCGGCGGAGAAGCCCGACATGAACTGCTGTGCCCATTGACCCATGCCTTCGGCGACTTGCAGAGCATCGGAGTTGCCGGTGTGGAGATACATGTCGAGCAGGCCGGCCATTATCTTGTGGTAGGTGTAGAAGGGCGCCCAGACCGGAATACCCTGCGCCAGGTGCTCGAAGAGTTCCTCGGGAAATGCGCTGAGATAGCGAGTTGCGATTTTTTTCTGGCATGCGTCGAGCCCGGAGACGAGCCTGTCGCCGCTGCTCTTGAGAACGGTGTTTCCCGAAGAGGCGGAGGCCAGAGCAACGGCAGAGAGAACGTGGCCGCCGGCAAAATGGCCGCGCAGCTCGCAGGTGGGGTCCTCCCAACCTCCATAGGGTGTGGCGCTGGAGGCAAGGCCGGCGGTGATGCGGAAGGAATGCAGCAGGCGGTCGACGGTGAGCGAGTCGAGATAGCGCGCGTTGATCTCCTCCTGATCCCGAAAGATGCCGGGCCCGAGGCGCACCGAGGTCAGCGGGAAGGGCTCGAGCCTGCCCAGGGGATGCTCAGGCGGGGCGGCAGCGAAGGCCTGTATGGCTGAGGAGGGGCCGAGCATCCACAGACCGGCAGCCCCGGCAGTTTTCTTGAAAAAGGTTCGACGTGAACGGTCAATCATAGTGGTCCTCTCAACTCAGTCGCAGCGCGCCTGGACGCAGAGGCACTTGCGGAGGGGTCCAGAATATCGTGCAGCTTCGCGGTATGGATAGGGTAACCCGGGGGCGGGGTAGCCCGGGGACGGTCACCTCGTTTCGGAAGCAATGTGGTGATTTGCAGATGCGCCTCGCAGCCCCGGAGATTTGTGACATCTCGCCCGAGGGTGGACAGACGAACAGTACACAATCTGTAAAACACGCCGTCCCTGGAAGATAAAGAGGGAAACTCATGGAAACTCAGGAAAGGAAACTCAGGACAAGGAAACTCAGGACCGACGAACATGACCCTAAAGGAAACTCAGGACCGACGAACATGACCCTAAAGGAAAAAGCGCGAGAGTAAATGCCAAGGAAGCGCATTCTTTAGGGTCATTTTCGTCTGTCCCGCATCCCTCCTGCATTCATTCCGAAAAGAATTGCAGGGACCTTACTTCGAACTGGCGTTTGACGCCGCATCGAAAATCACACCCGCGACCTTCGACGGTTGAGCCAGCATACTGACGTGGCTGGAGGCGACAGTGGTTGTGGTCGCGCCGATTTTCTTCGCCTGAGCCGCTTCGAGATCGGGCGAAATGGTCCGGTCATTTGCGGCGATGATGTACCACGAGGGTTTTGACTTCCAGGCTGGAGTCGTAACTTCTCCCTTCATGGCAGCAACGCTTGTTGGCACCTGTGTTGCAGTCAGAACGGCAATCTCTTTGGCGGAAAGATCCTGTGCGAAATCCTCAGCAATCCCCTTGGGAGTCAGTTTGAGGAAGCCACTCTTGTCGGGGCGTAGTTCTGACCCGACAGGTGTTGGAACGCTTGTAATAAGACCAAAAGCCGACTCTCCCTGATCTGGAGCTACTGCCGACACATAGACGAGTCCTGCCACCTTAGGATCGTTCCCAGCTTCGGTGATGACAGCCCCGGCGTACGAGTGACCGACGAGCAATAAGGGCCCGTCCTCGAGAGCGATGGCCCGCTGGGTTGCTGCAACGTCGTCTGCGAAGGAGGTGAGCGGGATCTGGACAGCGATCACATGCAGGCCCTTCGCCTCCAGCAATGGAATGAGCTTTGACCAGCTCGAACCGTCCGCCCATGCTCCGTGGACGAGGAGTACGGTTTTCACTCCTGCTGCGGCGGCTGTCTGCGCTGAGGCTTTGAGGGCGGGACCAGTGATCGCGATGAGTGTGGCGCACGTCACCACAACGTTTCGAACAAACTTGAATGCTTGCATTGTTTCTCCTTTTTCTGGCGAAGATCAGCGCATGGCTTGACGCTGTGCTAACCGAGCTAGCGCGAGCAAAGACACTTTCTAGTGCCCGTCCTCACATTCGCCATCCTGTTAGGTTCGAGCGTAGTTGCGGATGCGCGGAAGCATATAGGCGAAAGCGATCCAAATAGGCGAAAACCATCAAGACCTGGCCTTGTCTGCGGCATATGTCAGGCGTCATCGGAAAAATAGAATGCCCTTCATGAAGGTGCCTGAAGCGAGACGAAGAGCAACTTGTTGATCAATCGGCATGCGTCTGGAACCACGTAAACCGCCCACTCAATCGCGCGCCACCGAGACGGTGAATGCTGTGCTCGAAGTAGCTACTCGCATTTTGTAGCGGCATGGTGCTGAGGGTTGCACCACCAACGCAATCGCCGTGCGCAGGTGCAGCAGGAGAGCGTGGGAAACAGATGCGCACCGATTCGAGAAACGATGATTAGAGAAACGAGTGCGGAGCGCGGTCTATGGCTATCTTGGCCTCCATTGACCTGCGCCGGAATGAGACATCCAGTCGCTAATCTCTGTCGGCCAACAGCTGACTCCCTAAACCGGTGCGGGAGCGGGTCGTCCGCCGGCGCCATACTCCCGGCGTTATCCCGAGAATTTTCTTGAATGAGCGGTTCATTGCACCCTGGTCTCCAAATCCAGACTGAATGGCGATCTCGGCAAGGGGCAGGTGGGAACTCACGATAAGGTCTTTGGCCCTGGCCACTCGGCGCTCAATCAACCACCTGTAAGGCGGCCTGCGAAAGGTTTGCCTGAAGGCCCGAGCAAAGTGACTTACCGATAAGTCACATACTCTTGCAACCTGATCGAGGTTGATATTGCCGTCCAGATGCGCCTCCAGGAACTCTGTCGCTCTTCGCATCTGGAGAGGAGAAAGCCCACCTCGAGAGCGCGGGGCCGATATCCTCAGACCACCATACGAGCAGACAAAATGACAGTTCAAGGCGTGCAAAACATAGTCCAGGAAAACCTTCGATGTGTGATCGGGTTGATCGAGCGAAGCAACGAGAGTCTTTCCCAGGTGGTACACGACAGGATCCAAATGCCCAAACGGCCAAACCAATTGCTCAACTCGCGGCGTCTTATGGGCATAGGCGATTTCATCGAGAGCAGATTGAGTGACGTGGAGCACCAGTGTGTCGAAGGGATTTGGAAGCAAAATCGTCGGCTTTTCTTGTAAGTTGAGTACACTGACGCCGCCAATTGGGTAAGAACCGCTCGAAACTGTCCTGGCGCCAAGAAACTGCTCGATAAAAGGTATGGCCTTGAGCTGCAATGCAACCAGGTAGCCTCTCGTACCACCCGACCCGCGCGTAATTTCTGGCAAACCTTCGTTACTCTTAAACCTCCCGAACCGGAACATGGAACGTTCAGACAGCCTGACCTCCGCGGTGGACAGATCCTTAAGGTACAGATTTTCGGCGAATTGATTCCAGAAAGCAGGGACCTTCGCGGAAGTATCCATGTATTCGCACCCAAACCCTTTCTTGCATGACGCTTGGGAACACAGTTCCCTTCGCGTAATTAGAGGACAAATGTACCCTAAAGGTAGCAAGTATTTTCTATGGAGAGGGAAAATGCGAAAGTCGCGGGCCCAGTCAGCCGCAACAAGAGAGCGGATTCTCTCAACGGCTACCAGGATGTTTTAGACAAAGGTCTTGCAACGGTGGGAATGCGCGACATCATGGCCGGTGCGAGTCTAGCGCCGGGTGGGTTTTATCGCCATTTCCGATCCAAAGACCAACTCATTGCTGCAGCGAGTAGAAAGCTTGGAAAGATCATCAGAACTGGCCGCCTGCCGAACAGGATGCTCTATTTGCTCGTTACGGCCTCAAACGTTAGCAGCGCGAACCCCGCCCTCTCCCTTTTAGAAGAACGCAGACCACAAGTTAAAGAGATCAAATTGCTGACAACATGTTGCTTTATGCTTTCGGGCTCCAGGCGTGGCTCTGGAACTGCGGTTCTAGCGGCGGGTTAGCGATGGTGGCTGCATAGTTCGTGATGGTCGAAGCCGCAAGAATGGTCAGGATCTCCAATATGTGTTCTCGCATGAAGCCGGCATTCAGAAAGGTTTGCAGCTCTGCGGCACTGACGTGTCCTCGCTTCTCGATCAGCTGGCGCGCTAGCCCCGAAAGAGCCGCGTGTTTCGGGGTACTCGGCAATCGACCCTCCCGGATGGCCCGAACGTCTTCATCCGATACCTGATTCTCAAGCGCCAAAGCGCTGTGAAAAGCGACGGCCCAGGCAGAAGCATTCGTAACAGCGTCCGTCAGCAGCACGATCTGGATTTCGTCTTCAGCAAAACTGCCGCTGTGCACGTTGGCAAAGACGGCAGCAAACGCCTTCATCAAGGCAGGAGAGTTCGCGATAGCGCCAGCAACATTTGGGATGAAGCCGAACCCGTCCTGCAACTGCTGGAGGGCGGGCTTCGATGCTGCTGGGGCTGAACTAAGCGTGTGGATGGGAAAAGTTGTCAATTGTATCTCCTTGGATTGGCTTCACGGTGGCCTGTGATTGCGGGTTCAGTGAGTCGCAGGCTCGACCGGTCGATTGGATTTGGCGGCCAAGGCCTTCACGGTGGTTACAAGATCGATCGTGCCTTTTATCTGCTCCGTCCCAGGAACGCCGAAGTCGATCCATCCAGAGTTCAGACCGTCGATCATTTCTATATATGCACCGGAACGATCAGCGGGCATACCGTTCTGTGCCAGGGTCTCAACCCAACGGTCGCGAGGAACGGCTACCGCGGCGATGGGGCGGCCGATCGCCGCTCCCAGGGCTGCGGCAGCGTCCTTGCTGGAATAAGAGACCGGGCCGGAGATCTCGACAAAGCGGTTACCCTGCCAGTCCCGTGCCAGTATTTGCGCGCCGATCCTCCCCACGTCCTTCGTCGCAACCATCGCGTAAGGACGTTCCAACGGCTGGTAGAAAGAGAAGTAGTTGCCCGTGGAGCGAGCGCAAGAAAGCCTATACGCAAGGTTCTCCATAAACCAACCGGTCGAAGAAAGGCGTTGGGAACCCCGGTGTCGCCAAGCTCCTGTTCAAGCATGCGGTTGGCAGTGATCATGCCGATACCGGAGGTCTTTTCACTACCCCACGACGAAAGAAAGACGGCCCGGGTAGGCTTGGCTGCGAGGACGGCCTTCTTGATGGCGGCTATGCGCACAACGCTGTCCGGAAAGCCCGGCTCCGGGACCATATTGGTTGGGATCATGCCGAAAACATCCTCAACTCCGCTCAAGGCCGCTGTCAGATGATTGTCATAGTCCGACATGACGATTTCGACGTCCTTTTCTTGCCAGGTCCGCGCCTTGGAAGCATTGCGTACGATGC
The DNA here is from genome assembly GCA_963819055.1 of uncultured Acidobacteriaceae bacterium. Taxonomy (GTDB): domain Bacteria; phylum Acidobacteriota; class Terriglobia; order Terriglobales; family Acidobacteriaceae; genus Bog-257. The sequence continues at coordinate 25,950 of CAWFUT010000039.1, forward strand.
CGCGCACCTTCTTCCCATGCTGAAGAAGAGTGTCTGCGACTGCTCCGCCTACATTTCCCGTGATTCCCATGACTGCGAACATTAGATTTCTCCTTTCCACCGATCATTCGCGAGTGCAAACATCAGATGATGTGCAGGATCATTGCGCTCCTCGTGCAGCGACAAGGCTGCTGCCTTTGCGCCGTTTCAACATCTCCGAGTATCGGCGAATGGGTACAATGACGTAAAGGACGTTTATCCCTCGAATCACGCCATGTCAAAAAACATCGGATTCCTCGTCTATCCGAATTACCTCCTACTCGACTTAGCAGGCCCGATGTCTGCCTTTGCATTGGCCAATCGTTTTAGTGACGAACGGCTCTATTGCACACAAGTGGTGTCTGTGGGCGGAGGCCCGATCCGCAACAGCTTTGACATGTCTATCGAGACATGCCCGCTGAAGCGGCGATCATTCGACACGCTCATAGTGGTCGGTGGCGCGCGCTGGCCGATGAGGCTACCGGACATCAGTTCGATCCAACGTGCATCGTCGAACGTAAGACGCCTTGCCAGTGTGTGCACCGGAGCCTTTGTACTTGCACAGTGCGGTTTCCTGGACGGGCGTCGAGTGACAACTCACTGGCGAAGAGCGGCCGAACTGCAACGCGAATACGCAGCGCTGCGCGTTGAAAGCGACTCGATCTTTATCGAAGATGCCGGCGTCTGGACCTCTGCCGGCATTACTGCCGGGATCGACTTGGCGCTCGCTATGATTGAGGAAGACTATGGTGCGTCAATCGCCCTACAAGTCTCCCAGGAGTTGGTGGTCTATTCCCGGAGACCGGGTGGCCAATCTCAGTTCTCCGCGATGTCTGAGATTGCCCCTCAATCGGACCGCATACGAATGGTCCTTAGCTATGCACGGGAACACCTGACAGAGTCATTGTCGTTGAAACGGTTAGCAGAAGTCGCATGCCTGAGCGTTCGCCAATTTGGCAGAGTCTTCAAAGCAGAGACGGGCGAAACGCCGGCCAGGGCCGTGGAACGACTAAGGCAGAGGTAGCGCGAGAGCAAATCGAGAGCGATGCGAGCCAGTCGAAACCATCACAGCCGCTGTGGGCTTTTCAGATCCAGAACGAATGAGGCGTGCCTTCCTACGCCTCTACGAGAGCCTCCGCAATCCTTACGAAGAAAAGCGCGTCACTGATCGCGCTTGAACATTGGATCCTGATCCCAAACAGCGATGACGGCCCGACGCACCTATCGAGTGGTGTGGTCCGCTCTCTGTGCCCGTAAGTCGCCGAATAATGAAAGCGTAGAAAGCCATCAAGGCCCATGGCCCATTCAAGCTCTGGGTCA
>CAWFUT010000040.1:0-19894 GCA_963819055.1 uncultured Acidobacteriaceae bacterium
GCCAACATCGATGCTGGCGCCCTCTTCCATTTCCATATCCGCATTTCCAGATCCCCGATAGCGCTGGCCGAGACTGTCTCCTTTGTCTCTCTTCAGATTGCTTTTGCGCCTCGTCGTTTCTTACACCTCATTCCCTGACCCACGCTTTACCCGGGCGGCCACGACATTGGCCGTCCCCCAAGCAGGTGGACGTGGACATGGCCGACCGTCTGGCCGCCGTCGTCTCCGGTATTGATGACGGTTCGGTAGCCCTTGCTAAGTCCCTTGCTCCGCGCAATCTCTGCAGCAACCCAATGCAGATGGCCGATAAGCGCGCTATGAGCATGGGGCAGATCGGCAATCGAGCTGATGTGTTCACGCGGAACAATCAATACGTGCAACGGCGCTTGCGGGTTGATGTCCGCAAAAACGTAGCACTGATCGTCTTGATAGACAGCCTTCGAAGGGATCCTTCCGTCGATAATCTGGCAAAAGAGGCAGCTCATGATTAAAGGAAGTCTACCGCAGGCCGAGTCCCACGTCGGTTCCTGGTTCAAAATCTGCAATTGGCGGTAGCACTATCTGGAGCGGACGAGGAACATGGCTGCGCAGGCAGATCAGGATTCTTCCGGATTCCAGCGCCCACGCCTCTGCGTTTCATCCCGTTCGTCGAGAAAACGCCGAATCACCTGGGAGAGATTCCGCTTGATAGGCCGAACGGCAGCGAAAGACACATCGATAAGGCGATGCTTGCCGCTTCGTTCCATCAGTTGGGCTACCCGGCGAAATCGGTCCAAGTGCATAACGATGAAAGAGCCATTCCGTCCCTCGACCCGTACCACCTCACCCAGAAAAGGAATTTTTCCGGACTGCCTGTCCGATTGAATAACAATGCAGGAAATATCGGAATTCACTGGTCACCTCAACAAATGAGCAACTTCCGGCGACGCTTCTCGCAACACGACCGCACCTTTGACACAGATGCCGAAGCAGGAGGGCAAGGTTGTTTAACCGGTATGCATCTGGTTGATTGCATTGATGAAATTGCATTTATACATGTCTTCTGAACTCACCATCCCGATCGTCCTTCGCATCAAATTAGGGTGCGTGGAAAGTACATGGACTTTCGCGCCGAAATGGAGCATGCATGACCGCGGAACCTGACGGCCGAACAGTTCTGGTGATCGACGACGATCGGATCCTCGCCGACACGCTTTCCGACATCCTGCGAAAGCACGGCTTCAAGCCGGTTGCGTTGTATAGCGGGGAAGAGGCTCTCGAACTAGCCGGCCGCTTTCGGCCCGATGTGGTACTCAGCGACATTCGTATGAGCCGGCTTGACGGCATTGAGGCCGCAAAGGGCATAAGGTCTCTGCATCCGGATTGCCGAATCATCCTGTTCACAGCACATACCGTCTCCACTGCATTGGTTCAACGGATTCATGGGTTGGGTTTTGAGATTTTGCCGCGCCCGCTGCACCCAGAAAACGTACTCAACGCGCTCGCAAGGCATCCTGATGCTCGTGGCGTATAGGTAGCTCGACTATTCAACTGTGCTAGACAAATCCGGTGGATTTTGTAGTCAAGCCCGGCTATCACGTAACTGTCGAATTGCACTAAAGTATCTGGTTTGTTACTCCAACAGTGGATTGACTTGAGAACAACCTCCACGTAACGTCTGCCTTGAGTGCATCCGCATCGAGCAGGTGTTGTTTGCACTTCAACACAAAAAGCCCGCCGTCAGGCGCCATCAGGCGGGCTTTTTGTTTCGCCGCTAACGGCACTCTCACAGATGTTTTGATGCTGGCCGCTTCACCTTCCTGAACGAAGTCCATGCCTCCATTCGTCAGCACCTCGAGCCCGCTGGCGCCCGTCATCCCGCGTCCGCTTTCATTGCAATGGCTGCAGCATCTTTATCATGATCGTCTAGCTTGTGTGGTCGACAATAATCTTCCACCCATCCGGACCTTTGTGCCAGACGAGAGAGAAAATGCCATCATCCTTCTTCGCTTCACCGTGCGCGCTTCGGTCGAGATGGAATTTGCCGGTTACGACCGCGTACTCCGTCTTCCCGCAGGAGGCGGGAAGCAGGCGGACGTCGAGGTCGTTGAAGCTCAGCTTGCCCATCTGTTCGGGGGTGGTGTAGTTGAGCAGGTAGCGCTCGCGAATGGGCTGGAATCCTTTACGCAGTGTAAGACCAATAAACGTGGTCTCGGGAGAGTCCTCGTAAGCCTTCATGAAGGCCGGAATGTCGGCGCGATTCCATGCTTCGGCCTGGGCTCTGATCGTCGCACGAATCTCGGCTTCTTCAGCTGACTCCCCCGATGCGGCGGGCATCGCTTGCGCGGACAGCAACTGTGCAGACAGAGCAGCGAGGGCAAGAAGAAGGAAGGGCAGAGCGCGTTTCATGGGCTAACCTCCGAGGTTGGGGGACTCGCAATCAGCTTACAATGAGTCCATGACGGCAGCGGCCGCAACTTCCCCATTTCGCGTGGTGCACACCGTCTGCTCGCATGACTGCCCCGATAGTTGTGCCGTGCTCGTAACCGTAGACATCGCCGGGCGAGCCGTGAAAGTGCAGGGCGATCCCTCGCAGCCGGTCACGCAGGGATTTCTTTGCGGCAAAGTCGCGAAGTATCTCGACCGCGTCTACGCGCCGCAGCGCATCCTCTATCCGCTTCGCAGAAAACCCGGCATTGCCAAGGGTCCGCTGAAGCGCGGTGAGGAATATGAAGCCTTTGAGCGGGTCACCTGGGACGAAGCGCTGAGTGCCATAGCAGCCCGGCTCCAACAAATCAGCGAGGACTATGGGCCGGAGTCCATCCTGCCATACAGCTACGCAGGCACCATCGGGGTGCTTGGATTCGGGTCGATGGACCGCCGGTTCTTTCATCGCCTGGGCGGAAGCCAGCTCGACCGGACGATCTGTTCCGAAGCCGGAGGCGTGGCCTGGAATCTGGTGTACGGGAAGAAGCTCGGTACACCAACGGAAGATTTCAGTCTGGCCAAGCTGATCGTGGCTTGGGGCGCGAACATTCACGGCAACAACATCCACCTATGGCCAATGGTGGAGCAGGCCCGCCGCAATGGTGCGCGGCTGATCGTGATCGACCCCTACAAGACACGCACGGCCGCCCTGGCCGACTGGCATATCGCGATTCGGCCCGGGACGGACGCGGCTCTCGCGCTGGGGATAATGCACGTGATCCTGCGCGAAGGCCTCGAAGATCGTTCCTACATTGAAGAGATGACACATGGGTTCGTGCAGCTTGCGGAACGGGCGCGCGAATATACACCCGAGCGCGTCGCGGCATGGACAGGAATGTCCGCCGCCGAAGTGGAGCAGTTGGCGCGCGAATACGCGACGACCCGGCCGGCCACCCTCCGCCTCAACTATGGCGTGCAGCGCAGCGAAAACGGCGGCACCGCGGTGCGGGCCATTGCCATGCTGCCGGCGCTGACCGGGGCCTGGAAATATCGCGGCGGCGGCGGTTCGCTGTCGACCTCCGGCGCATTTGCCTGGAACAGGCGGGAGTTGGAGCGGCGGGACTTGGCGCTCGATTCGCCCCTGGGCCGCGAGGCGCGCGTCGTCAATATGTCGGTGTTGGGCCACGCCCTTACGCAGGAAACCGGGACCGAAGGATCAACCCCTGTGGCCACGACGCCCGCGAACGATGTCCTCAGCGGTGGCCCCCCCGTACATGCCCTGTTTGTCTACAACTCAAACCCCGGCGCAATTGCGCCAAACCAGAATGCAGTGCGCCGTGGGCTCTCCCGTCCCGACCTGTTCACCGTGGTGCACGAACTTTTCTTTAACGACACCACCGACTACGCTGACTACGTCCTCCCGGCCACGACCTTCCTCGAACACACAGATATCCAAGGCGCTTATGGGCACTACTTCGTGCAGCTGTCGAATCAGGCCATCGAGCCTCCCGGCGAAGCGCGCTCGAATGTCTGGCTTTTCAGCCAACTCGCCCGGACCATGGGCTTCACCGAGTCATGCTTCCGTGACACCGAAGAACAATTGATCCGGCAAGCGTTGTCAATTGGATTCGACGGTCGCTCGAAAAACCCCGGCATGGAACACATCAGCTTCGAGGATCTGGCGGAGCGTGGGCACATTCCACTGGCGTTTCACCGCGATCCCGATGGCGCGCCATTTCTGCCCTTCGCTTCGGGGCCGCTTCCAACACCCTCGGGGAAGATCGAGTTTTATTCGTCAACTTTGACTGCGCAGGGGAAAGATGGGCTGCCGGCGTTTGTTCCACCGGCGGAATCCCGCTTGAGCGAAACAGCCAGGCAATACCCACTGGAGTTTCTCGGCCGCAAGGCGGATAACTATATGAATTCAACCTTCGCCAATCTCGATGGACACCGCAAAATGGAAGCCCGCACGAACCAGCGGCTGGAAATACACCCAACTGACGCCAGGGCCCGCGGCATCGCAAATGGCGACAGGGTGCGCGTGTGGAACGATCGCGGAGAAATCCTGCTGACTGCGCTGGTCGATGGCAGCGTTCCAGAGGGCGTAGTTGCGGGGCGGTTGGACTGGGCCAAATTCAATGATGGCGGCGTGAATGTAAACGCACTGACGAGCGAGCGATTGACCGACATCGGCAACGGCGCAACATTCTACTCCGTGCTCGTCGAGGTGGCCAAGGCCTGACGTCTGCGACTGTTCGATCCGCTGGCGTTTAGAGAGCAACCGAAGTTAGCGCAGCACTTGCGCACGTGCTGGCGAATGTCTGATAAAAGGGCGGTAAACTGGTTTTATGTCTTGGATCCCCTTTTTAGTTGTCCTCGTACTTGCCCTTGGTTATATGTATATGAAGCGTTCCGGGCAGGTTTCGACCAAGGACGCTACAGAATACCTGAGGAATGGCGCCATCATTGTCGATGTTCGAAACCCCAATGAGTTTGAATCAGGGCACCTGATGCAGGCACAGAACATGCCTCTGGAACGGATTGAAATGCTCGCGGGATCGATGATCATGGATAAAAACAAGACGCTCCTCCTGCACTGCTCCTCGGGAGTACGTAGCTCAATGGCCAAGAAGAAGCTTGAAGCTCTCGGTTACAAAAATGTGTTCAACCTGGGGTCGTACGAACGCGCAGGCAAGATTATCACCAACCGCTGATCGCAGAATCTCGCACAATACCACCATGGAATCTGCTTTTCAGCTGCGTCTCGCGACCGAAGAGGATATTCCGACTCTGCATGCACTGATTGAGGCATCCGTGCGTGGTCTGCAGGCTGGCGACTACACTCCGGCACAGATTGACGGCGCGCTGGGCACGGTGCTGGGGCTGGATACGCAACTTATCCGCGATCGTACTTACTTCATCGCTGAACCCCTCGACCAAAACACGAAAGCGCGGGATGCCGCCGGCTGCGGCGGATGGTCGAAACGGAAGACGCTCTTCGGCGCCGACGCCGGCCCAGGCCGCGAACCTGATCTTCTTGACCCGGAGACGGACGCGGCGAAAGTGCGAGCCATCTTTGTGCATCCGGATTTTGCGCGACTTGGACTGGGCTCGCTCATTCTGGCCACAGTCGAGAATGCGGCCCGCGCGTCGGGTTTCCGCCGGTTCGAAATGGGATCTACACTCACGGGAGTGCCCCTCTACCGCCTGAAGGGCTACATCGAAACTGAGCACATCGCAGTGCCTCTCAAGAACGGCGAGGCGCTTCCCATCGTGAAAATGGTCAAGGATGCGCACTGACGGCGCCCCCTTACGTCACGTTCGCGAACGGATCCTCCAGCGAAGGGCATTGCGGCGTCAGCAGTTCCGCACCATTCTCGGTGATGTGCATGTCATCCTCCAGCCGAATGCCGAACTCGCCGGGGATATAAATGCCCGGCTCGTCGCTGAAGGTCATGCCCGCCTGAATCTTGGGCGCCAGATTCCAACCGAACATGTTATTCCGCACCAGGTAGGACCACTCATGCATGTCCATCCCAATGCCATGGCCGACCCGGTGCGTAAAGTACTTGAATCCAGGGCCATAGCCCCCATCGACAATCACCTTGCGCGCGGCAGCATCCACATCGGCCATCGGCACACCCGGATGCGCCGCTGCTAATGCCGCGGATTGCGCTCGCTGCACAATCTCGAAAACGGTCTTCATCTTGTCCGCCGGTTTGCCCAGGACGAACGTGCGTGTGATGTCCGAGGTGTAGCCCTCAACATCGCAGCCATCATCGAGCATCAGAATGGAACCCTCGCGCAGCGTCTGCGGCTTGGCCGAGCCGTGCGGCAGTGCCGTAAACTCGTCGACGTTGAGACTGGCTTCACCTGCGAAGCCGACACGATGGTATGCAGCGCCCACAAGCGAATGCACGTCGGCCGTGGTCATGCCGGGTGTGAGCGACTGCGCAACTGCACGATACACAAGCAACGTGGCGCGGCAGGCAAGCCGCATGCATTCGAGCTCGTGAGCGTCCTTGATCATGCGACAGCCCGCAGTGATCGGCGTCGCTGAAACCAGATTCAGATGCGGATTCGCAGCCCGGATGCCTTCGGAAAAGACGAAAGCCATATGCTCGTCCAGGCCGACTGTGCCGCTTCCGAGGCCACGATCTGCGAGGCCCTTGCTCAACAATACGAATGGGCTTTCATCTTCCTGCCAGGTCAGCACGTCAACGTCGCCCGCAAGCGGCCCCGCTGCAAGCAAGTCGTGCGCCCTGCCTTCCTCGAACGCCGGACAGACCAGGAACGTTTTGCCGCGCGCCGGGATCACAAGCGCCCACAACCTCTCCCCGCCATAAAGCCGCAAATCGGCAAAATAGACAGAAGAGGCAGTAGAGTTGGCCATAACGATCGCGTCGACCTTCGCGGAAGTCATCAGCCGCCGGGCGCGTTCAATGCGGGCCACGCGCTCTTCATTGGTGAACGGCCGTGCCTGGCTGGAAAGATTGGGCAATACCGAAATGGCAGACGGAACATCTTTGCCGGTGATAGCCTGCGCCGCCCCCGATGGCAGCGCGGTCGCCGCAACAGCTGCAGTCGCGGCTCCCAGAAAGTTGCGGCGGGTCAATGCGGATGGGTGGGGCATAGGCCTCCCGGCGAAATGGGTTACGACGGTTGCTCTCAGAGTAATCGGTCAACCAGGAAATGCAATCACTGATTGATACATCCAGGGAATTGCAACCATCTTGCTGCGATTCAATTTCCAGTCATCAATGCCGAACGACATACAGTGTTGCTGTTCGACTTCGCACTGCAACATGTCTTCGCTCAGCAAATTCCATCCGACAAAGCCCGCGAATTTTCCGCCCGGTGACTGTGCAACAGTAGGCGCGAGGCCATCCCCGGTTTCGGCGTCGTAGTCCTCGTGCATCGATCCCCACTTTGCAATGTCGCGATTGAGATCGGTGGCCAGCGTCACCGCCAGCCAGCGAGCTTCATCGTCGAATCCGTACCTCCGCAGCGCGATCCAGTCGAGGAAGTTGGCGTTGATCCAGATCGGTCCGCGCCAGTTGGAATAGGGGTTAATGATGGCATCATTGTTGTAAGCAGGATCGAAGCGCGACAGGCTGCGGAAGCCATGTTCTGAGCGCATCTGCATGGGATTGAGCAGATAGAGCGAGATCATGCGCCTCCCCTCATCGCGTGGCAGTAGGCCATCCACAAGCGGCAGAAAGTTGGACCACGCGACAACATGGACCATGGCCCCTGTGTCGCGGCGGCGATTCCAGAACATGCTGTCATGCGGAGCCCACAACTGGCGAAGGATGGCGTGGCGCGTGGCCAACACCTCCGCGCGATACGTCTCTGCATCGACAGGATCCCCCAACTGATCGGCCAGCACGGCCATCGCGGCATATTCGCGCATTGCGTATACCGACGCGTCGACCGCGAGAATAGCGCTGCGGTCCTTTGGATCGTTGGTCAGCGCCGCGTTGTTGTCGGCCCCGGATTGCATGGCGTTATCCCAGAACCAGAGCTTCCACTTTTCGTCGTACTGCGTCCTGCGGCGATACGCGAGAACGCGCTTCATCGCCGGCCACACCGGGCGTATCCATTCGTAATCGTTCAGATCCCTCGCGGCAATCAGCGCGCCCTGTCCGAGAAAAGGCTTCATCGCAAATTTTCCGAACAGGGGCCGCGGGCCCTTGGGCGTGATGCATCCCGCAACGTAGCCGTCGGCATCCGCGGAGCCTGCAAAGCCCAGAACCCAGTCGCGCAGATACTTCGCGTTCGCCGCGTCCTGGTTGGCCCAGTGCAGGCCGATAAAGAAGCCGTCCCAGTCCCACATCTGGTTGTAGTAGCCCGCCGGAATTAGATACGGATGCTTAATATATCCATCCGCCGGCCGAATCGTCTGCGGCGCCAGGCGATCAAAGTCGACGGTGAGTTCGCGCAACAGCGATGCCGCGCCACTCTGATCGCTCGGGGATTGAGCAGAGCAGGCAGAAATGGCGACAAGAAGTGAAGCTATGAGAGGAGAAATCGTGCGGAAGTTCACGCTGGAATGATAACCCCGTTGAAGCGTTCGCATCTTTTCAACACGGTGGAATGGAAAAGACACAAGCCAGCCGCATCTCCGTGCTCATACCGGCACCACTTCGCTCACCTGCACGACACTCTCTCCGCTGTAATATTTCCGCTGGTCGGCGATCAGCTCCGGCGCCGTCGCCGCGAGCGCGACGTCAAGCTCCAGCATCGTTTCAAAGTAAAGGTGGCCGACCGCGTGATAGTGCGAAGGAGTCCCCGGCGGAAAGGCTCCGATGCCGCGATCCACTTCAATGCGGACGAGCCCGCGCGTCCCAAGCAATCGGCGCGCGATCACGAGATGCGGGCCAAGGTAGTAGTTCCAGTCAAAGGTCGACGCGGCAGTTACCGGATACATCACGCTGAGGCGAACCATGACTTCGGAATACATCCCTGACAAACGGAATGTCAATCAAATCTGCGGCGCCGATGTTGCCGGAAGAGTTTCGATATAGTCGAACGCGGCGGCATCGTGTCCGTCCGGCGTTGCCTCAATCCGGATCGCATCGCCGGGCTTGAGTGCCACATCGTAAACAATGTGCCGCGTCGAATTATCGCCGTGCGGGCGCGGCGTTGGAAGGCTCGCGTCCGCAGACCACGAGGCATCCGGCCCCGGCGACTGCCCGTTGATCCTGAGCGCGAACTTCGCCATACCATCCTGCAGATCGAAGTACTGCACCGCAATATTGAACCGGCCAGCGGTGCCGTTATACGTCCATTCGGCAGAGCAAGCACTCTGATCGCAGGAAACGGCTTTCCCTCCGCTCGCATCTTCCCACGGATTGACGTCGATGATCTTGTACCCGGCAAGGCGGGCGTGTTCCGCTTCCAACCGATGCGGATAGTGGCCAGCGCGGCCCGTGTCGTCGGGGATGCCGCTCAGCTTGAGGAAGTATTGCGTCACCGCATCGCGCCACACCACAGCGTGACCGGCCTGGTAGATCAGCCGCGGAAGCACATTCGCATAAAGCCCCGCATCGATGCGTCCCTTCACTGACTCCCACTCGCCCACAAACTGTGCCGCCTGCGCCGCCCCCTGGTAGTGCGAGTCGTAGAGATACTGGATCACCGTCTTTCCATCGTGCAGCTTGTAGGGGTAGGGCACATGGTGGAAGAAGAGCAGCAGATCGTCGGGCGTAGTGACCCCGTTCTCGTAGACTTTCGCAACCTCCGGCTGATACTGGCCCACAAAGCCCGTTCCGGTCGCGACCGTGCGATCGAAGCCGACGCCTTCATGGTCCGCCTTGTGCCACTGCCCCCAGCCGTTGCGCTCGCTTGACTCGATGTTCGGCCCGTAATGGCTACCGGTAATGTCGGTCAGCGTCTGCAACCCCAGCGGCCCCGTGTAGCTCTCATACGCCGGCCACGACTCCATCAGCATCGCGACAACGGTACGCACAACCGACGGATCGTCGGAGATTGTCTGGCGCGTCCATTCGATCGCGATCTGTTCCGGTGTCAGATCGGGATCCCACGCGAGCCGTCCGAATGCGTATAGATTGGCCAGCGCCAGCGGCGACCCAAGCCACGCCTCCTGGCCTACTCCGGCCACGCCCACCATTCCGCCAACCTGCCGATGAAACGATTGGCCGCCAATGATCTGCTTCACCGGCGTGGAAGCGCCGCCGACACGCATGTCAAAGTCCAGAACCTCTTTCCACATCGGCGCCAGATAAACAAGGTGGCGCTGCTGCCCGGTGTACTCCTGCGTGATCTGAACTTCCATCGCCTGGCTCGTTTGCGTAAGGCCGCCGAACAGCGGCGAGACGGGCTCGCGCACCTGAAAGTCGATCGGGCCTTCCTTCGTTTGAATGATCACATTGGGCGCAAACTTCCCGTCGAGAGGATGGAAGATGTCGTAAGCGGCGCGCGCACGGTCCGCCTTCGGGTCGCGCCAGTCAAGGTGATGGTTGTACACAAAGGCGCGGTACAGAACGACTCCATGATGCGGAGCTAACGCGGCGGCAAGAGTGTTCGCGGCGTCCGCCGGCGTGCGGCCAAAGCTGGCGGGCCCGGGCTGGCCCTCGCTGTCGGCCTTTACCGTAAACCCGGCGAAGTCCGGAATCAGAACGTAGATTGCGTTGGCCTTGATAGCCCACCACTTTTTTACTGCCGGGTCGAGTGGATCATAGGTATTCAGTCCCCCGATCTTCTGCGGGCTGGCGATATCGACCGAGAGACTGACGCGCACCCCATACGGCCGCATCGATTCGGCAATCCTCGCAATCCCTTGCAGCATGTCCGGCGTAAGAAAGACCGCTGCATTGTTGACATTATTCAGATTGCATCCGTTGATGCCGACCGAGGCCAAGAGCCGCCCGTATTCGGCGACCGGCCCAAGGTTTTCGCGAACGTGCCCGTTGTCAAAAAAGATGCTGCGCCCGGCATACCCACGCTCGATGGAGCCGTCGGCATTGTCCCACTCGTCGACCCAGCGGATGGGCATGGAGGGATGCTCGCGCAAATTGGCCTTGCTCATGTCGGTGCCTTGCGAGAGATTCCGCAGGAATGCAAACACTCCGTAGAGCAGACCGCGGTCGCTGCCGCCGATAATATCGATTTCGCGGGCCAGGTCGCCATGCCGCGCGAAGATGAGGAACTCATCGGGCTGGAGAGAAAATACAGTGCTTTTAGGATGGGCCGAGCGCATTTCCTGCACCGTGCCGAGAAGGATCTTGTTGGGACCCATTTCGAGCGGAGCACCGCCGGAGAGCGAGAGAAGACCGCGGCGAAGCTCGATGGCGGCGGTTTGTTCGAGGAGACTCTGTCCCAGGCTGTCCACACGCGTCGGCACTGTGAGCGGCTTGCCAACCGCGCGGTATTTGAGCCACGCCTCCGCGGCATTCTGGGCGAAAGCGGTCGCAGGAATCGCGATAACGGCCAGCAACGCAATCCGCGCAAGACCGGTGACGAAGCAATCCCGGCGTGATGGGCGTGAACGCACAGTCAAGAACATCCGCATCCCACCGTTCTATCATCCCCGGCCTGCACGCTTGTTACTCCCTACTCCCTATTCCCTGTTTCTCTTGACACGCCTAGCCATCTATGCCTAGACTTCTTAATACAAAGATCGCTAGGGGTACACATGGCCAAGAACGACCTCCAGGGAACGCTCGATTTACTTGTCCTCAAGACGCTCGATCAGAACGGCGCACTGCACGGCTACGGTATCGTGCTCCACATCCAAAGCGCCTCTAACGACATGCTGCGCGTGGAAGAAGGCTCTCTCTATCCGGCCCTCCATCGCATGGAGCAAAGCGGTTGGATCGCCGCCGAATGGGCCATGACGGAAACCAACCGTCGCGCAAAATATTACAAGCTCACCGCTACCGGGCGCCGCCAGTTGCAGCAGGCCGAAGAGAGCTTCGACCAACTGGTCAAAGGTGTGCGCGCCGTTCTTCGTTACGCCTGAGGTTCATCCCAGAAAGGATCGTCATGGCCGCCCTTCGCCGTTTCGCCAATCTTTTTCGCAGCTCACGCGTGGACCGCGACATTGCCGACGAACTCCAGTCGCACATCGACCTGCGCATTGAGTCCAACGTCGCTGCAGGCATGTCCCCCGAGGAAGCGCGCCGCGACGCCCTGCTTCGTTTCGGCAACCCGACTTCCACCCGCGAACGCGTGGCCTCTGCCGACGCTGTCCTCAGCCTCGCATCCGTCTGGTCTGACGTGCGCTACGCAGGACGTCAGTTGGTAAAGTCTCCTGGGTTTGCCATTACAGCTGTGTTGACGCTCGCCATCGGCATCGGGGCGAACACGGCGATCTACAGCAGTATGGACGCTGTGGTCTTGCATCCGATCTCTGTCCCCCACCTGAATCAGGTCATGACCCTTGCCGAAGAGCAGGGAAGCGGCAACTACCACTCAGTTACTCTGGCGAACTACTACGACTGGAACCGGCAAAACCACTCGTTTGACCAATTGGCCGCGTACGCCTACTCCGATATGAGTCTGACCGGCTCCGGAGATGCCGAGCACGTTCAGGCGGCATTGACCTCGGCGAATTTCTTCAAGGTTCTTCGCGCGCAACCGCTGCTGGGACGCGTCTTCGCCGATAGCGAGTTCCAGCCGGGTCGCGATGCCGAGGCAGTTCTGAATTACGGTTTCTGGCAACGCCGTTTTGCCGGAGATCCTTCCATCCTGGGTCGGCAGATTGAGCTTGATCAGCGCGTATTCACGATCGTCGGGGTTATGCCCAAGACCATGCAGTATCCATCGATGGCCGACCTTTTTCTGCCGCTTGCGCCAACGCCGCAGCAGGTTGCAGATCGCAGCACCCATGACTACCTCGTCATCGGCCGACTGCGCGGCGGAGTCACGGTCCGACAAGCCCAGTCCGACATGAGCATCGAAGCAGGGCGCCTGGCAAAGGACTACCCGGCAACCAACCTTGGCTGGTCAGTGAAGGTCGAGCCTTTGCTCGATGGCATCAACGGCGATTCCACTCCGCTTTATTACCGGATGCTGATGGGCGCGACCCTGTTTGTTTTGCTCGTCGTCTGCGCCAACGTAGCTAACCTCCAGTTCGCACGCGGGATTGCGCGACGCCCTGAAATCGCCATGCGCTCCGCCCTCGGCGCCGGCCGCTTGAGGATCATGCGCCAACTGCTGACGGAAAACATTCTTCTGGGACTCGTGGGTGCCGGCGGTGGCCTGCTCCTCGGCGGTATCTATCTCCACTTCCTCATCATCAACATGCCCCCGCGCATCGCGCGCTACATGGCCGGGTGGTCCAACACTTCATTGAACGGCCGGGTCATGGCCTTTTCCATGCTCATCGCGCTGGGCGCGGGAGTCATCTCAGGCATCGCGCCCGCCATTGAAGCCATGCGCATGAATCTTGTAGATCAGCTGAAGTCCGGATCCCGCGGCGCCACCGGATCCGGGCGTCATCGCCGTCTCAGAAACGTCTTTGCTGTCTCGCAAATCGCGCTGGCGGTCGCCCTCGTGATCGGCGCGGCGCTGATGTCGAAAGGCATGTTGCGTTTGCTGCACCTCGGAGACGTCTACAGACCGGAGAAAGTGCTCACATTCAACGTGACACCGCCTGCCACTCGTTACAACACGCCGCAGAAACTTGCCGCCTGGTATTCTGACAGTCTTGCCCGGCTGCGCGCTCTTCCCGGCGTCACGCATGCCGAAGTGACCACTGCGCTGCCCTACGGCGATAACGGGTGGATGCAGGACATGGCCATCGAAAATCGCCCCGCGGTGCCTGGAAAATTTCAAAGTGCGCTCCGCATCCCGGTCAGCGACGGCTACTTTGCCGCCTTCCACCTTGCCGTGATTGCAGGTCGCGCACTGAATAAAGGCGATGTAGTGAACTCCCAACCAGTAGTGGTGGTGAGCAGAAAGTTCGTGACGCAGTATTTCAGCGGCGAGAATCCGCTCGGCCGTCGCATTCGAATGGGCAGCCCAAGCGACAAACAGGAACCATGGCTCACGATCGTCGGCGTCGCGGAAGACACCAGCTACTCCACATGGGACCAGTCGATCCAACCCGTCGTCTACATGAGCGCGACGCAGATCCCTCCGCCCGGCGTGACGTATGCGGTCATAACAGAGGGGGCTCCCCTGGCCCTCGCCATCCCCGCACGGAAGGCCCTCGCCTCGATCGATCCCGCGTTGCCGCTTGATGAGGTAATGACTTACCAACAATCTCTGCATGAATCGTTAACCGGGCTGATCGACGCCTCCGTGATGCTGGGAATCGATGCGCTCATCGCTCTTTTCCTTGCGGCCATCGGCATCTTCGGTGTGATGGCGAACCTTGTCGGCGAACAAACGCGGGAGATTGGCGTTCGCCTTGCCATGGGTGCGCCGAGGGAGCGCGTGCTGGCCATGATTTTGCGCCGGGCTTCGTGGCTTACGGCGATTGGACTCGGCTGCGGTCTGCTCCTCGCTTTTGGCCTCGCCCAGTTGGTTGCCAGCCTTCTGCGCGGCGTCAGTCCACACGATCCCGTCATCTTCGTCGGAGTTTCCACTGCCATTGCGACAATCGCGCTCGCATCCAGCTGGATTCCAGCCCGACACGCCGCAAAAGTTGACCCCATGCAAGCTCTGCGAGGCGAATAAACAAAGACTGGAGACTTCCCCATGGCCCTCTTCCGTCGATTTGCGAATCTGTTTCGCCGCTCTAAAATCGATCACGACATCAGCACCGAACTGCAGGCGCACATCGACCTGTGCATCGACGCGAATATTGTGGCGGGCATGTCGCTGGAAGAAGCCCGACGAGACGCGCTCGTACGATTCGGCAACCCCACCACAACCAGGGAACGCGTTGCCGCTTCCGATGCAACGCTCAGCCTCGCTGATCTGGGCCGCGATCTTCGCTATGCTCCGCGCCAGTTACGCCGCTCGCCGGGATTTGCGCTCACCGCGATTCTTACCCTGGCCCTGAGCATTGGCGCGAACGTCGTGGTCTTTGGCGTGATGAACGCGATGATTCTGCGTCCGCTAAATGTTGCCGGAGCCGAGAGGCTGTTTGAGTTGGCAGGCCAGCGACATGGCGACGACAATCAGTGCTACCCCGACTACGTCGACTTCAAGGCACGCAACTCAACGTTTACCGATATGGCGGCATACCGGCTGGGTTACGTCGGCCTGAGTTCCCGCGGCAGCGCGCAGAAGTCCTGGGAGTACGAAGTCTCGGGCAATTATTTCGACATGCTGGGAATTCAGCCCCAGGTCGGCCGGTTCTTCCACGCCAGCGACGAACACGGGCCCAACTCCGCGCCATACATTGTGCTGAGCGACAAGCTGTGGCGCACACGATTCAGTGCCGACCCGCGTATCGTAGGCACCACCGTCGATCTCAACAAGCATCCCTTCACCATCATTGGTGTGGCGCCGAAGAGCTTCAACGGGACAGAAATCTTTTTCTGGCCTGAGTTCTGGATGCCGATGGTCAATGAGCAACAGATCGAGGGTTACAGTTATTTGGTCAAGCGCGGAACCCACAACATCTTCGTCATTGGCTCGATGAAGCCTGGAGTTACACCTCGTCAGGCTGAAGACAATCTAAACGCCGTCGCACACCAGATGACGCGCGAGCACCCAACTGACGATGACGGCCTTGCGGTGAGGCTCGTCAAGCCAGGACTTCTCGGCGATATCCTCGGCGGACCAGCCCAGCCTTTTCTGGCCGCAATCATGGCGCTCGCGCTGCTTGTTCTGGTGGCTGCCTGCGTCAATCTTGCCGGCATTTTCGCCGCACGCGCGGCAGATCGCAGCAGGGAACTAGCGATCCGGCTCTCGATCGGTTCGACGCGCTGGCGCATCCTGCGTCAACTGCTGACGGAGGCCGTGCTGATCTCCGTTGTCGGCGGCGCTGCAGGAACATTGCTCGCGACGTCCATGCTCAAAGCGCTCACTCAATGGCAGCCCATCAGCGAATATCCCATCCACGTCACCGTCATCGCCGACGGTCGCACCTACATCATCGCCGTGCTGCTGTCGTTCGCCGCTGGAATTCTCCCCGGCCTTTTGCCCGCGCGCCAGGTATGGCGAACCGATGCCGCCGACGTCTTAAAGAGCGGCCCAACTTCCGCCAGAATCGTACGCCGTCTTAGTATGCGCGATCTTCTGCTCGGTATCCAGATCGCGTTGTGCGCGCTTCTGATGACAGCCTCCCTCGTTGCGTTGCGCGGCATGAACCGCTCGCTCCACGCACCCATGGGCTTTGTTCCGCAAGGGACGATGGTCGCCGACACCGACATGCAGATGGCCGGCTACTCTGACGATTCTGCATTCCCCGTTCAGCGACGCATGATCCAAGCGGCCTCTGAGATTCCCGGCGTCCAAGCGGCTGGAACCATCGATTCATTGCCCCTCGGTGGCGGCAGCAGCAACTGGCCCGTTTATCGCGAGGGAACCACCGACCTTCGTTCGTCCAACAGCGTGATGACTCCCCACAGCTACGGCATCTCGCCCCGGTATCTCCAGGCCGCTCGGACCACACTGGTGGCAGGCCGCGATTTTACCTGGGACGATGGCCACAAAACTCCGAATGTTGCGATCGTCAATGAGTTCTTCGCCCGAAAAATGTTTGGCGATGTTCAGTCGGCCATCGGCCGACATTTCCTCGGCGGAGATAAGAGCAGCTATCAGATCGTCGGAGTCGTTGAGAACGGCAAATACGAAATGTTGACCGAAGATCCCAGTCCTGCTATGTTCTTCCCGCTCGCGCAGGCTCACGAGGCAAATACCATACTGATCGTGCGATCTGATCTTCCCTCCCCTGATATAGCGTCCGCGCTCAACCGCATGTTCACCGGAATCGATGCCGGCATTCCGGTCACGCTGCGCTCGTGGCCAGACAGACTCTCGCTCGCTCTTTTCCCGCCGCGCATCGCCACCGTCGCTCTTGGTGTCATGGGTCTTCTGGCGGCCATGCTCGCCATCACCGGCGTCTTTGGCATGGCGACCTATAGCGTCTCAAAACGCATGCGCGAACTGGGAATTCGCGTTGCTCTCGGTGCCCACCGCAGCCAGATCATGCGTGCGGCACTTGGTCGCCCCATGCTTGTGCTGCTTTCCGGATCGCTGGCAGGCCTGGTGTTGGGCGTGCTCGCCAGCAGGCTGCTCGCGGGACTGGTCTATGAGGCCACTCCGCGCGATCCGCTGGTGCTTATCGGCGCCGTGCTCGCGATGGCCTTCATTGGCCTCGTCGCTACCTGGATTCCGGCTCGCCGTGCCATCACCATCAATCCCGCCCACCTTCTCCGACAGGAATAATCGCCTCCGCTCGAGGCCCGGCGCCGGCATGGGCGGCGTCGGTAAACTTCCCTATTGCCCCCTGATCCGTCCAATCCCTGTATCCCAGGGAAACAGAAGCACTGGCTGGTCGCTGCCTCGGCCCAAGCCGGATACAATGGGAGTACGCGCGAAAACCGGGCGAATACCGATTTTTCTTTGAATCTGGAGCAGGTGCACGTGATACGTATGTTCCGCCGCGGTCTGCGGCTTCCATGGGTTGCTGCATTGGGTGTTGCGATTGCGATGCCCTGCCTGGCAGCGAATGCCGCAAGTACCCAACAAGCTACGCAAACTTCGCTTCGTATCGACACGCGCGACGGGAATGGGCGGACGCAAGCCACGCTCTCAATCGCGGTTATCGGAGCGGATGGGCAGGCTGCCACAGGTTCGATATCAGTTCAGGATCAGGGCAAGCCTCTGGCCGGTTTCGTCCTCGATGCTGCCGGGCACGCAACCGCAACCATCGACCTCGCCGCTGGCGATCACAGCCTTTCCGCTGTCTACACCGGCGACGCTGCGCACCTCGGCTCAAGCTCTTTGGTCACGCCCGTGCACGCGGTCTCCGGCACCACTCCTGATTTCTCCGTCTCCATCGCACCCGCAACCATTTCGCTCAAGCAGGGGCAGTCGGGGTCGGCGGTGGTTTCTGTCACGCCCATCAATGCTGCTTCCCTGACCGCGCCAATGTTCGTAACCATCTCCTGCTCCGGCCTGCCTGACCAGAGTTCCTGCTCATTTACGCCGGAGAATATTGAGATACCTGTTGGGGCCACCGCCGCGCTTAACAGTTCGGTGGTGCTCGCCACGCAGGCCACGTCCCTCGCCAAAGCCGAACCGAACCCGAAACGTGGAACGCAGCCGGTTGTCCTGGCAATCCTGCTGCCCGGTGCCCTGGTGCTCGGCGGAATCGCTTTTGGCGCGCGCCGTCGTCGCTTTCTGAGCCGCCTTGTACTGCTTGGTCTGGTAGCGTTTGTATCCGTCCTGGGCACGGTGGCCTGCTCGCCGCTCTACAACTATCACAACCACGGTCCGCCCTATAACCTGCCCACGCCCGCGGGCACTTACAGTGTGAAGATTGCCGCGCAATCGAGCAACGGCGTGACCGCAACAACGCGATACACAACGCTTGCACTGACCGTCACTCAATAGCCGGGAGTGACACCAACCCTCCGCATCCATCCTGTCGATTCACTCAAAAACAATATCCCCGGTTCATCTCTGAACCGGGGATATTTTGTCGCACTCTTCTTTGAGTTCTGGCGCCGTCTGGCACCCCTGACCACTATTCACTGACCACTGTTTTCCGTTTTCTAAAAGCTCCGCGACATACCCGCAATCACCGTGTAGTCAGAAAATGCCGCGTCGCCATGCGTGTGGTTCTCGATGTCCGTCACGCTGATCTTGCGATTGCGCTCCATCGCCCAGGGACCGCTCGCGTACAAGCCCCAACGTCCGTGCTCATACATCATGCCCGGTTCGATGGAGATGACATATCCCGGCCGGCGGAAGCCGTTGCTCGACCCGAAAGCGTCGCGCACAGGTACGCCTTCCATGCGCCCACCAATGCTGAGAGCAAGGCCGCGCAGCAGCTTGACCCCGGTGACTGGCCGCGAGAATCCGCCGCGCCAGAGGTACTGGTCTGCTGCCGAGACTACGCCCTCGCCGGGAGCCCCGCGACCCGTCGCGACACCTGTTGTGTCCTGCGGATTAAACAGCCAGGATCCTGTGAAATACGTCGAGGTGTGCCAGTAGAGTTCGCGGTAGGCCTCGGTGGCCAGGCTGAATCCCCACGTACCATCGCCCGGCTGTACAGATTCGTCGAAAGGCAAAATGGTCGTCGACCCGTTCGATGAAGTCTTGGTTCCCTTGGCGTCGTTGATGCCGGTGGGCAGCTTCAATTGGCCTGAGATTGCGACGTTGCCATGGCTCTCTGTCGGCGGCCGGAATATCCACGACTGAACGCCGACGGTGACATCACCGATTCCGCCGGAACGGTAGACATTCAGAGGGCTCGACTGTCCGTGGCGCGTCGCTTCCAGTGCAGGTATCGTCGCGATCGCACTCAGGCGCGGCGTTATCTGGTAATTCAGATCCATCTCGAAAAGATTTACGTGGTTCACAACTGCGGAGTGCTGCGTTTGCCGCTGAACCTGGTAAACCGTGCCAATGTAATGCCGGTACGAGTTGTAAACGCGGTAGCCGGTCGAGATTGTGAGCCCATGCAGAAAGCTTGTTCCAGCAGAGTGGGCGATGACGGCCTGGTTGGTTGGATCGAGCCCCGAAATGATGGGCTGGGGAGAGTGGGCGGCCACGCAACCCTGCGCATGTGCTGCAGGTTGCAGGCAGAGGAGGGAAACGAACAGCGCAGCAGGAAGGGCTACGCTCCGCAGCAGGAGCTTATTCATTTTTGTTTTCTCCGATTCCGATAAACAGAACTGACCTCAAAATCTCCCTCGGGGATGTACCACAGGTACGGGAGAAACCTGTGTGAAGAATCTCCCCGAAGGTAGCAGCGCGGCACCACAATGCGCGTCGCCCATCGTGCCGAGCGAGTTCTCATCCTTTCGGTGGAGTTCAGCCGTGTTCCCGATCAGTATTGTCAGAGAGTCATGCCCCAATTCCGCCGCGCACGTTCTCTGAAGCATCTGTTGCTCCA
>CAWFUT010000041.1:0-12386 GCA_963819055.1 uncultured Acidobacteriaceae bacterium
CCGTCAGGCCATCCCGGAACAGTCGCAAAGGTCGATATCTGCGAGTGGAGAACTGGCAAGAACGAGTCTCAGTTTCATCTCTTGGGTATAACACCATTTCGGAGAAACAACTGCCGCGCCAGCTTGTTTTGCTCCACCTGCTCCGTAGTTGGTAGAACCAGGAGTTCGGCTGCGCGCTGGTCCGCTTTAGCTAAGGCAGCCGGTCAGTTCGTGACGAGTGATAAAAAAAGGTGTGCGTGCGGAGCCGTTAGCAGCATCCTGCGCGATCGCAAGCAGGGTCAAAGTCTTCGCCAGCTGGCGAAAAGTTACCGCGTCTCTCGAGCCACCATCCATCGCGTGGTTTGCCAGGAGAAAACTGCATGACAGAAGGCATGGCCTTCCTTCCCGCTATGGATGTTGCTGTTCGCCAGCTTCGGCTTCATGATCGGCTGGGCGCTCGGTGACGAGGTCCGCCGCCGCAAGAATGCCGAGGAGCGAGTCGAAGGTCTTCGAGATCAGCTGAAGCACTCTGCAATGCCCGCGCAGCTCCGAGAGATCCGCAGTGTCATCCATGACGCTCACAAGCACATCCTCCCTGTCTCAAAAGGCCTGCAAAAACTAGTCCCTTAACCCCAACAGAATCAATGGCGCATCGCCTCGATTCAGCAGTCCCAAAAGGTATGGGTTATGAGACATCTTCCAGTGAGCGGTACTTACAATGGTGCCGCTTAATGGGTAACGAAGGCTGAAAGTTTAGCATCAGCCGAGAATTGCTCCTAGTTATGCGGGCGTTTTTGTGCACCAATCCTCCATATAGCCCAACCCATTTCTGGATGAGTGCCTTGGCCTGATGTCGTCAACTGACAAACCGTTTGGCCGCGAACCGCACGCCGGTTGAGTGTTGGCGATCGACAATCCCAATACGCGGCGATCAATTTCGCGGAAGGGGCGTTGGGTTTCGGACTACGATTCGCGATTGCGGACGGTTGGATGACGGCAGCCCCGCTTCAAGCGTGCATCTCTCTGAAGATTTTCAGCTCGAATCTGCGCTCTCGCACTTTGGTTCTTACTGTGCTCGGATAGAATGGTTTAGACCATGACCACAGCGGCAATTCGCAGTGATTGGGTAGGGCGCATCATCGACGGAAGATTTACCCTCCTCCAATGGTTAGGCGGTTCTGAATGGAGTGGTGTCTACTTCACGGAACTGCAGGGACCGCGATCGCAAAAAGCCGCAATCAAGCTCATTCCGGCTGATGCCGGGGATGCGGAAGCATACATCGCTGGCTGGGCGGTAACAACGACCCTCTCTCACCCTCACCTGATGCGCCTGTTTCATACCGGACGTTGTCAGCTCGACAGCGCCGAGCTGCTCTACGTCGTAACGGAATATGCCGAGGAAGTTCTCTCAGAGATTATTCCGGAGCGTCCACTCACGCCCCGCGAGGCCAATGAGATGCTCGCCCCAGTCCTCGACGCGCTGTTCTATCTTCGCGAAAAAGGTTTCGTGCATGGGCACCTCAAGCTGTCGAACATCATGGTTGTCGACAATCAGGTGAAACTTTCTGGGGACAACCTTGAAGTCACGGGCGAGCTTGGCAAACACTTTCCGGCGCTAAGTGTTTATGACGCACCCGAAGTCGGTATCGAGAGGATATCCCCGGCTGCGGATGTCTGGTCGCTCGGTGTCACCTTGGTTGAAGCTCTTACCCAACATCCGCCGATTTGGGACAGATCAACAAATAGAGACGCGGCAGTGCCGGAATCCATTCCACAACCCTTCGCGGACATAGCCCAGGAATGTCTACGGTTCGATCCCGCACGCCGATGCGCCCTCAGCGATGTCAAGGCTCGTCTCGAACCTGCCCGATCTGTCCCGAACCCGGCCCGCAAAACCGATAGCACGGTACCTGCCAAGCTCCGGGTGACGGCACTGATCGCCGCCGTGCTCGTCGTGCTTGCGGTAATCGCAGCGCTGCAACTGCGCTCGCACCAGACCGGGCCATCGCTGCCAACCGGAAAACAGAGACCTGTGCCCACGACCGCCGTGCTGTCACCTCGGCCTCGAGTTCCGGGAACGCAGATCCCCAAAAGCGTGGCGGTGAAGGGCGCAGTCGCGGAACGAGTTCTGCCCGACGTACCCCGAAGTGCGAGTAGGACCATTCAGGGCAAAGTCGAGGTGAGAATACGTGTCACGGTCGATCCAAGCGGCGATGTTTCGAATGCGGCGTTTGACTCGCTGGGAGTCAGCAAGTATTTCGCCAACCTAGCTCTACAAGCAGCGCGAAACTGGAGGTTCAAGCCTGCGCAAGTTGATGGTCAGGCCGTCTCCAGCGTATGGATCCTGCGATTTCAGTTTAGACAAACCGGAACCGAGGTCACTCCCGTCGAAGCATCTCCCTAGACGCTTGTCGGGGAGAGAAGGTGGAGATTGGGACTGAGTGATGGGGAACCCGAAGTTGAACTGATTCTCAGCTTCGATGTCGGTTTCCACCAAATCGCCAATGCGCATTTCAAGACGCTTGGATTCTGGAAACATGCTAAGGACTGTTAGCACCAACTGAGGATCGTTCTTTCCGAAAAAGCAGACTTTTCGACAGCCTGCTCGCCTAGGCCCGGTAAGATGATGGCGTGAACTTGAGAGCTCATTTGCTGGCCGTACTTGTAGCTTTGTTGGTACCCGAGGCACCGAGTTCCACGCCAGTCTTTTTCTGCATAAGTCGGAAGACTAACTGAGAGGACCAGATGACCATGGCAATTATGGCAGCACGCGCTATCCGCGAAGAGATTCAAATTTATGATACGAGGATCAGCAAGAGACTCCGTTATCTTGGCGTACTCGCTCTTCTTGTTTTCACCACTGCAATGGCTCCGGCGCAGCACAATCGCAATGCTGCGTGTGCCTGCGAGATCCCCAATGGCTCGCCCAACACGCACCCCTATCTCGTCGGCTATCTCGGCGTCTACCGCCCGGCGGACTGGGTTGCACTTGCCAAGACGCTTGACTTCACCCGGATGACGCACCTCAACCTCGCATTTATCAACCCACCACCATGCGACGGTCCATGCACCGCGCAAAGCGATATGACGCTTCACGCCAACCCATCCTTCACGGACGAAGCTCTCAAGACCATTGTCGATGCCGCGCATGCGCAGGGCACCAAAGTTCTGGCCTCGCTGGGCGGCGATAAGGGCGATCGCAGGTATATGCAGTTTTACAACGCTGGCCTGTCTGACGAGATCGCGGATGCTGTGGATGCCTACGTGAAAAAGCATAACCTCGATGGCGTGGACGTCGACATTGAGAGCCCCGATCAGATGGGGGTGCCTTACACACAGTTCGTGAATGCTCTTGCCTCGCGGCTCCATTCTGAAGGAAAACTCGTCACCGCGGCGGTTGCGCAGTACATTCAGGCTGGCGTGCAGGACCAGGTCCTGCATCAGTTCGACATTATCAATGTCATGATCTACGGCGGCTACGATCGCAGCGTTGCCGATATGGCATGGTGGGTCAAGAACGAGCACATTCCCAAGGACAAGCTCACGCTCGGCATCGGGTTCCATAATTACAGCGCGATCCTTGCTGCTTATCCAAACGCCTGGGCAGTCGATACAGTTGGCGGCGGCACCTTCCGCAACGGCGCCGTCATGAATTACCAAGGAGAAGCCACCGTCGCGAAACTAACGCAGCTGAGTGCGCAATATGGCGGCGCCATGATCTGGGAGCTCAGTCAGGACGATCCCGCCAACCCACACTCACTGCTGAAGGTCATCCAGAAGAATCTCGACCCCAGCACGCCGCGAATTCCCATCGTTACGCCTTCGCACAGAGGCGACGGCGACTAGAGGTCAATAGAACACCGATCTCCTTGTTTGGACGGCGGTGAGGATGTTGTTGGCATTACCTCCGTGGACCTGTGGGTCGATTTATGGTGTAAAGCGCCGTCCCGTCCTGCAGATGGCGTCACCGGTGCCTGCCTAAGGAGAACCAGTTCACCTTTCAGAGTGATCGATCGGCGGCAAAGGACGAGAGGAGGCTCTTCGGTTAGCTCTCCTACGCATTTTTACAACCTGACTGGAATGAGATTGCCAGTGCCCCGGCTGATATGCTCTCCAGACGGAAACGTCTCGCCAGTAACAAGAATCAGCAAGCGACTTGTGCATGAAAACGGCGTTTTCGGCAACTACGAGACCATTGGAGTTAGATCGTAGTCGACGTTTTCCTGGCGTCAGTTGTTGGCAAATCGCCAATGCACTCACCGAGGCGGATTGATAACTGGAAATCCCAGTTATGGGATCTGACGAGCCGTGCCCCCGGTTAAGATTGATGACTTTCAGTCAGTTCGCGGAGCGCTTCCAGATCGAGAATGACGATGCGATGGCCCTGGGTGGCAACAATTTCCTGCTGCACCAATTTCTGCAAACTGCGCGTGACCACCTCGCGCACTGAGCCAAGTCGTGAGGCCAATTGCGTGTGCGATAGCGGAAGTGGAAATGAGACTCCATCCTGGAGTTTGGGAGTCTTTCGTTGGGCTTCATGCAGCAGCAGCGTCGCCAGCCGCTGGGTCACATCTTTAAGTGCGAGTTGCTCGGCCAGGGACGCGACTGTGCGGAGTTTCTTCGCAAGGATTGCCAGCGCCGTCAGTGCTGCCGCGGGATATTGCAAGAGGAACCGACGCACATCTTCTTTTGCCAGAAACAACAGCTCCGAATCTTCTTCCGCCATGGTGGTGGAAGGATACGGGCCATCGTCGAAAACGGGCACCTCAGCCAGTATGCCGCCCACGCCCTCCACATGGATCGTCTGCTCACGGCCTTCGACGTTTTCCCGGAAAGCGCGCACAGAGCCGGAGAGCACGACATACAGCCCCTCCGCCGGCTCATTCGCGGTAAATAGAATCTGGCCCCGATGAAGTTTGCGCTCTCGGCCTTGGGCCGCCAGTCCTGCCAATGCATTCTCAGGCAGGTTTTGAAACCAGGCGGACTTGGCCAGAACATCCATACGGTGCTCGAGAGACATGACGCCATCTTGCCGCATGCGCGTCGAGATTGGCAATCGGCGGCGTTATTCATAGGAAAAACAAACATTGTGATGAAAGTCACTGAGTCTGGTGCGCCGAATCACTAGTGTCAGGCTGGGAGATTCAATCATGGTCATTACATCGGAAACACAGGTTCGCGACATCGCAGTGGAATATCCAACCTCGATCCCGGTACTGGAGCGTTTCGGTATCGACTTTTGCTGCGGAGGGAAGCATACGCTGGCGGAAGCCTGCACACGGCGGGCGGTAGACGTCGATCCTGTATTACAAGAGCTGGAACTCCAACTGCAGAAAACCAGGGCGTCCGAAGTCCAGTGGCAAAGTGCGCCGCTGAAGCAACTCGCCGACTACATTGTGACCAGGCATCATGCGTTCACACGGGAGCAGATCCAGTTGATCGGCGGTCTGATGGCGAAGGTAGAGGCGCGTCACGGTGCCGATCATCCGGAAGTGTCGCAAATCGCCAAGGTTTTCGCCGTGGTCAGCGCCGAGCTGGCGCACCACTTTGTTTGTGAAGAAACGATCCTGTTTCCCTATATAGCGAAGCTGGATGGGGGCCAGCCAGCGGTACTGCCGCCGATGTTTGGCAGCGTAGCGCAGCCTATCGCGCGTATGATGGCGGACCACGACCAGGCTGGCGGAGAACTTCGTGAACTGCGCAGTCTGACCAATGACTACACGCCGCCGACGGCCGCCTGCCCCACCTGGCGCGCTCTCTATCGCGGATTGGAAGATCTGGAGCAGGACCTGCACCAACACATCCACCTGGAGAACAACATCCTTTTCCCGCGTACTCTGGCGCAGACTATGGAGACGGTGTGAGTACAGCGCTTGATTCGTTGCAGCAATCGGCGAATGCGGCACGCGTTGCGATGGAGCGGCATAGCCAGCGGCTGGTGACTGCTTTCATCGCAAGCGGCATGTTGTTCATGCTGCTGCCGGGGACCTTTCTGGGAGTGTGGAATTTAATTGGCATCTCCCAGCACCGGGCGCTCAGCGGCCTATCTCCCGCATGGTTACAGGCACACGGTCAGGCGCAAATATTTGGCTGGATTGGCTCATTCATTTTAGGGATTGGATTTTATTCCCTGACCAAGATGCAGAACACGCTCAGCTTTCCGGTGCGAGCCGCGTGGACTGCGTGGATCCTGTGGACGGTTGGAATTGCGATGCGCTGGACCGGTGGTGTTGCGGCCTGGCACTGGAGAATTCTCCTGCCGCTTTCCGGCGCGCTACAACTGATCGCTTGCCTGTTGTTTTACCGTGCGGTGCGGCGCCATCGGCCAGCGGATCCGGGACGTCGCCCGGAAGCCTGGATTGTGGTTGTGATCGCAGCAACCATTGCATTCCTCGTCGCGGTGACGGCAAATTGTGCCGCTTCGACCTATCTCGCTTTTTATGGAAAATCACCCGCACTTCCGCAAGTTCTCGATCTGCAACTGGTCGTATTGGCGGTCTGGGGCGTGCTGGTGCCGACCATCTGGGGTTTTAACGCTCGCTGGCTGCCAGTGTTTGCCGGATTTCAGAAACCGGACAGCGTTCGCCTGCTGGTGGCCTATGGCTTCAGTGTGGCGGGCGTAGTCGCGGTGTTTCTGCCATGGCTACCCATCGCCGCAGTCGTATTTTTGGTGGCTGCGTTCCTGGCGATTCACGCGCTGCATGTATGGCAGCCAGCCGTCCAGCCAGCCAAGCTGTTGCATGTTACCAGGACGTTTCCGCAGTTCATCCGCCTTGCGTATGTATGGCTGGTGGTGTCTTGTTTGCTGGATGCGCTCGCGGTGCGCTACGACTCCGCCGGCGGCATCTGGGGCGCCAGCCGCCACGCACTGACTGTAGGGTTTGTTGCGGGAATGGTCTTCGTCATCGGTCAGCGGGTTCTACCTGCCTTTTGTGGCATGCGAATTCTGTGGAGTACTCGCCTGATGTTCTGGTCACTACTGCTGCTGAACTTGGGTTGTGCACTGCGCATCACGCTGGAGCCGTTGGCCTACGAAGGATATTGGAATTTTGCCTGGAAATTGCTGCCGTACTCTGCAGTCGTGGAGCTGACTGCGGTAGTTCTGTTCGCCGCCAACATAATCGGGACGCTCCTGCGTCCACCTGCTCATCTTCGTCCTGCCATGAGAATGCCATCTGCTGCACAAGGTACCGTGGCATGAATTTACCAAAAGTCTCTCGCATGGTCTGCCCTGCATCGCTCGATCCTGCCTCCTTTTTTTCGGATGCCGTTGATCGATGGCGCGATGTCAGCCTTTCTCTGTATACTTGGCCCCTAATTTTGAGTACTACGCCGGATGCTCTATTCCGATTGTGGAGTTCTTATGCAAATCACCGATAAACGGCCGCGAATGATCGCGAACGGCTGGATCCAGGCGGCAGGCATCGTTCTGATTGTCGGCTTCTTCATCATGGGAATCCTCACGTACTACACCTATACTGACGAGCCGCCCATTCCTCAGGTCGTCAAGGATGCGAATGGCGCCGTCCTCTTTACTGGCGCCGACATCCTGGCGGGTCAGGGCATCTTTCTCGGAAATGGTCTGATGGAGTACGGCTCGATCTTTGGCCATGGCGCTTATCTGGGACCTGATTTCACCGCCGAGTATCTCCACCGCGCGGCCCTCTCCAGTGTGGACTTCTATGACAAGGCAAATCCAGATACGGCGAGAACCCGCACCATACAGGATTTCAAGACGAACCGGTATGACAAGGCGACAGGCACACTGATCTACACGGATGCGCAAGCGCGTGCCTTCAAGGAATGCCAGGCCTACTATGCGTCGTTCTTCGGCACGCCCACGACCAGGTTTGGTCTTCGTCCCAATGCGATCCGCGATCCGGAACAGATCCGCAAGCTGACCGCCTTCTTCAGCTGGACGGCCTGGGCAGCTTCGACGGCGCGGCCCGGTCACACGTATTCCTACACCAACAACTGGCCTCCGGAGCCGCTGGTGGCCAATCACGTCACGGCGGATGCCATTGTGTGGAGTATGCTCTCGCTCGCCGCCCTGCTGGGCGGTACCGGTTTACTGCTGGCCACGTTCGGACGCTGGAACCTTCTTGGATGGCATGGACGAGAACAGCAGAGCATGTCGTTCCGCGCTCCGGACGAGGTGTCGCTGACTCCGGCTCAAAACGCATGCGCATGGTTCTTCTTTGTGATGGCTGCACTGTTCCTGGTTCAGACTCTGCTCGGTGGCGCTTCAGAACACTACCGCGCAGACCTGCAGAGCTTCTTCGGAATCGACCTTGGCCGACTCCTGCCATTCAATATCGTTCGAACATGGCACGTACAGTTATCGATCTTCTGGGTTTCTACCTCCTTCCTTGCGGCAGGCATCTTCCTTGCACCGATGATTGCTGGACGGGAACCGCGAGGGCAAAAGGCGCTTGCGTATGGCTTGCTGGGTGCGCTTGTTATTGTCGTGGTCGGAAGTCTGCTGGGAGAGTTTGCCGGCATTCAGGGGCTGATCCACAACGCCTGGTTCGGTGACCAGGGCTTTGAATATCTCGACCTGGGCCGGGTGTGGCAGATTCTCCTGACCATCGGATTATTTTTCTGGGTCGTGATTCTGTACCGGGGGCTGCGCGGCCGACTCAATTCCGAACACGTGGGAAACATGCCCTGGCTGTTCTTCTTTTCGGCGCTGTCCATTCCGGCCTTTTATGGCGTCGGACTGCTGGCCAACGGGGCGGAAAACTTCACGACTACGGATTTCTGGCGGTTCTGGGTTGTCCACCTCTGGGTGGAAGACTTTCTCGAGCTGTTCACTACCATTCTGGTCGCATACATCTTCGTATTGCTGGGAGTTGTTCACGAGCGCACCGCGCTGCGAATGATTTATCTCGACGTCATTTTGTACTCTGCGGGCGGCATCGTAGGCACCATGCATCATGTGTACTTCTCGGGCGAACCGGCGCTTCACATGGCCTTGGGGGCCTTCTTTTCCGCAGCCGAAGTGATCCCGCTGACGTTTCTGACCGTGGAAGCGTGGGGTTTCCTGCAGCTGGGAACCGTCCAGGAGTCAAAGTCCGCGACCCCTTTTCCACACTATTGGGCGGTGATGTTCTTGGCAGCGGTGGGCTTCTGGAACTTTCTTGGGGCAGGAGTCTTCGGTTTCCTTATCAACCTGCCTATTGTCTCCTACTACGAA
Source organism: uncultured Acidobacteriaceae bacterium (assembly GCA_963819055.1). Classification (GTDB taxonomy): domain Bacteria; phylum Acidobacteriota; class Terriglobia; order Terriglobales; family Acidobacteriaceae; genus Bog-257. Next base: position 9,176 of record CAWFUT010000041.1, read on the forward strand.
ATCGGTACTGCTCTGACTGCGAATCACGCCCATGCGGCGATGATGGGAGTGTATGGAATGCTGGCGGTCGGGTTGGCACTCTTTTGCCTGCGCTACATCATTCCGCAAAAGCATTGGTCGGATAAAGCGGCACGGATCAGCTTCTGGTCGCTGAACCTCGGTCTGGCGTGGATGGTCTTCGCCACTCTTTTTCCTTTGGGAATTCTACAGCTCTATCACTCCATCAGCGTTAGTTACTATGATGCCCGTACGCTCAACTACATCGGCAACCATGCCAACTCCGTACTGGAATGGCTGCGGATGCCCGGCGATATCGTCTTCATCGTCGGAGGCACGCTTCCTATTCTCTATCTTTCGCTGTTGGGAATTCGCTACATGAAGAAAGGAAGCTCGACAGAGGAGCCGATAGAAATTCTCTTTACTGACGTCGTTGCGCAGCCGAAGGAGCGCTGAGCTGTGCCCCGCGTATCGCTCGAGTTCATTCTCATGCTGGGATACGCTATCTCTCTGGCTTCCATCGCTCTTCTACTGGAATTGGCGGCACGTCATGCGCATCGCCGCTCCTTGAGTATCAGCACTGTTGGGTTCACCTATCATCCCGACCGCGATATCTGGCGCTGTCCGGAGGAGCAACACCTCTTTCCTGTTTTTGCCGATATCGCGAAGGGAACAGTGGTCTATCGGGCGCCCGCTTCTGCCTGCAATGCTTGCAGAAGCAAGCCTGGGTGCACCGATTCCGACAAAGGACGCGAGATCGAGTGCAAGAATACGAGCGGACTGCAATTTGGAATGCAACGATTCCATCGCGCTATGTCGCTTACGTTGCTTGTTCTAGCGAATCTGATTCTGATTGTCGAAATCTTTCGCACCAACGGCCTCTATCCGCGGTTATTGCTCGCTGCCGTCCTGGTCCTGTTCTGTCTGATAATCCGGCACCTATCCGCGGATCTGTTTCCGAAAACCTAGGCATCGTAAGCGTCTACTGGGGGCGGTAAGCCCTAAATCGATGGGAAAAATAAGAATCGATTCCGGTAAACATTTAAGAGGATTGGCAAACGCACCGGCCCGGAATATGTCCCTCCCAGGGAGATTGAGGTTTCGGCTAAGAAGATTCATGGTTCATCTTTACAAGAATCAGCCCAGTCTTTTCCGGAGACCTCGCGCAATCATCCCAACCATCATCCTGGTACCCCCCCAAACTGTATCCGTTCCCGGTGCTTCGGCAGTCCACCGAAACACACGCAGTTTCGTCACTCCTGAGACACGTGCATGAGGTCTTTGGATCGGCCCATGCGAAAGACTAGGTGCCGTAGCCGCGATGCGGCATATCGTGCAACTGCTGATCGCTTGGCCACGAGAGAGTGAGAAGAAATGCCGATCCTTCCATAGCTTCAACGCTATGCTTAATCGAAGCACCAAGGGTAAAGAGGCTTCCGACACGGAGGTCATATATCTGTCCCTGCGTGCTGTAGCGGATTCGTCCCTTCAGCATGTACAGGGAGCTTGTGCCATCGGCGTGATGTTCTTTGATCTGCGCCGCGGCTTCCATCAAGATTAGAACGACCCGAAGATCCGGCTTCTTGAAGAGCGTCCGAGAGTAGATACCCGAAGCCCAGGGCTTCTGCTGCTCGGCCTCGGCGATCTCGCTGAGCAGGTCGAACTGTGCCAGGTCAGCGATCATCGTTCCATCGTCGTTTGAACTCGGATTCGGCATGGAGAAGTTCCTCGTTGGTGCGATTATTCTTTCGCCAGGTGTGCGGCTGCTCGCTTGAAGAAAGGTAGCAAGACCACCGCTTCGTTGTGCTCCGTATCCTTTGCTCCATAGATCAGCGTCAAAGTGGAATGTTTGTGTGCTGCGTTCACGACCCGGGCAATCGCATCTTGCATCTCTGAAGCCCTTAGCTCGGCTTTGTAACGCCTACAGAATTCGAGCCATCGCTCCGGTGCGTGACCGAACGACTTCCTCAGTTCCGTGCTCGGGGAAATATCCTTTGCCCACATATCCAAACGTAGATCGGCTTTCTTCTTGCCGCGCGGCCAAAGCCGGTCTACCAGCACACGAAAACCATCTGCGTTGTCGGGCTCTTCATACGCTCTTTTGAGCAGAATCTTCATCGACGGAACGACCCGTAGTAAGAATGACATAAAAGGTGTGCCATGCGATGTATAGAAGAGATCGCTCTCCAGACACGCTCCTGCTTTCTACCCTGGAACTGGTTCGCTCCCCCTAGAGGCCGATCCGACTCTCTTTCCGTATTGTCGGCAATCAGGAAGTGATCCGGCGCAATCTCAGTTGATGCAAAATCGCCAAGTCACTCGTTGAACCCGGATCGTTACCGAACCTGCTCGCAGTCTTCCGGGTTTATGACAGACTCGGACGCTCCAAGGCATCACCAATTGCGACCAGGAGTTGATCGGTCAATCGCTGCCTGTCTTGATCCGGCTGTACCGTAAGTAGAACCTTATCTCCATTCAGTTCATGAAGGAGGTGACAGCCTTCGTCCTGCTGAGCCAGGAAGAAGCATTGACCATCAATCGAGAACTGAACGGACGCCCCGATTGCGTCGTCCCAATACCAATTCGCGGGAGCAAACAGCTCCCCGCGGACTGAAGTGTCTATCTTGCGCACGACGTAAGTTTGCAGGTCCTCAATAGCGCTAATCTTTTGCTGCTCGATCCGGCTTTCTTCATCCAGAGGTGTGCCATAAATATGGTGGCGGGCAATTCGTATGTACCTTGCTAGGTTCGGCGTCATAGTTTTCCTCTCGTTCTGAACTCGGTTTGTTTTCGCATGAATCGCGTCCCATAGTGCCGTCATCAACTCGTCTCACCGCCTCCATCGCAGTCTCAGAACCCATAGGTTTTGAGACGGGCGGATAGGAGAGATGCGCCCATTGATTCTGTTGGGGTTAAGGGATTAGTTTTTGCAGGCCTTTTGAGACAGCGAGGATGTGCTTGTGAGCGTCGTTGATGACGCTGCGAATCTCTCGGACCTGAGCGGGTACTGCAGAATGCTTCAGTTGATCGCGAAGATCTTCGACCCTCTCCTCGGCATTCTTGCGGCGGCGGACCTCGTCACCGAGGGCCCAGCCGATCATGAAGCCGAAGCTGGCGAACAGCAGCATCCATAGCGGGAAGAAGGCCATGTCTTCCCTCATGCAGATTTCTCCAGGGTAGTTGTTGCTTGCTTGCAAACCACACGATGGATGGT
>CAWFUT010000042.1:0-281438 GCA_963819055.1 uncultured Acidobacteriaceae bacterium
GTGAGCAGCTAGCATCGCAAGCGGCTGAGGAAATCGGGCCGAACGGTACAATTTGCGCTTTTTCCGGGGGACTTAGAACGAAAAATGTGAGATAAGAGGGGTCCTAGTCGTTCTGGCAAAGAGATTAGGCGAAAGGAAGCGATTGTGTTCCTCTCTGGGCACGCGCTTGGATTAAGACTTATAAGCTGTAGGCGTCAGAGGATCAGCAACTTCCGATTGTCTTGGGAGTTATGCTATCTCGCCGTTTGCTTTGCGGCTGAGCGACGGCCAGATAGGCACCAATAATTTCGATTTCATATTTTTGTTTGAGATTGCTTCTCCTGCCTTGGCCGCCATCGAGGCTGGCCAGGCCGTTGGCATGCTGAATGGGATTAAACGTCCCGGATCAAGGATTAGGATCGGTTCGAGCCAACGCTATGGCAGAGCTTCGCAATTTGGAGCTGTCGTTTTGATTTAGGAACGTAGAGTTTCTGCATTCTGAGAGCTCGGGAATATTGATCCCATAATGCCTCTGCGGAACCTTGCTCGCTGTCATCGGCATCTCAAGATCCGGCCAAAAGACACCAGGCAACGCTTTCTTTGCGAGCGACGCTGGATCCTCAGTATCCATCCGGTGAGCGCCGCGGCGATCAGACTGCCTGATTGACGTGTTTCAAGGTCGAAGGTTTTGATTGACCTTTGGGCGGCGCATCGCCTGATGATCGTGCTTCGAGAATGGTTTCGCGCAGGTTGTCGATGCCAAAGTCGCTGAACGCCGTTATGCTCTCCTCGCCGACCCCATATATGGTGACGCATCCGTCTTCGGCAAACATATCGATCGACAATTCGTGCAGCCACTCTTCATCCTCGTCGAGGATTTCGGCGGCACGGGCGATCGTATAGTAATGAGCTTATCGCCGCCATTGTCAGGCGGCCTGGGCTGCAGTGTCTGCGGACATTGGCTTCTTCCAGTTCCAAGGTAACAGCTCTTCGAGCCGGTGCGCCGGGTGATCGGCGATGCGGGCAAGCACGTCGGCGAGCCAAGCCTGCGGATCGATATCGTTCATTTTTGCGGTGACGATGAGGCTATACATTTTCGCCGCCCTTTGGCCGCCGCGGTCGGAACCGGCGAACAGCCAAGATTTCCGGCCAAGGGCAATTCCTCTGAGCGCGCGCTCGGCGGCATTGTTCGTCAGGCAGACTCGGCCATCGTCGAGGAACCGGGTAAACGCTGGCCAGCGTTTGAGCATGTAGTTCATGGCCTTGCTGGCATCGTCATGGGGCGAGAGCCGGGCTCGGGCTGCCGTCATCCAGTCCGCCAGTTCCGCGACCAGCGGCGCGCTGAATGTCTGCCGCACGGCCAGGCGCTCGGCGGCGGGCTTGCCGTTGATGTCGCGCTCGATATCGAACAGCGCGTCGATCCGGCGGACTGCTTCCAGCGCCATCGGCGAGGCAAAAGCCGGCTTTCCACCTTGCGCCTTGCGTTTCGCAATTTTCGTCAGATCGGCGAGCTCGAAGAATTTTCGTCGGGCATGCGCCCAACATGCCGCTTCGATAATCGGCCCCGGCGTTCGGTCTGGTTCATAGAGCTTGTTGTATCCGCTAAAGGCGTCGGCCTGCAAAATGCCGGAATACTTCGCCAGGTGAGCCTGCGGATGTTCGCCGCGGCGGTCGCGGGAATAATAAAACACCGCGGCCGGCGGTGCTGGTCCGCCGAAGGGGCGGTCATCACGGACATACACCCAGCCGCGGGCGATGTCGGTTTTGCCCTTGGCCAGGACCGGCACGGTGGTGTCGTCGCCATGCACGCGCGCGCCGGCAAACACATGCGCGACCAGCAGCTCAACGATCGGGTCCAGCACGGCGCAGCAAGCGCCCACCTGGTCGGCGAGCGTCGAGAGGCTGAGCGGCACGCCTTCGCGGGCATAGCGCTCGGCCTGGCGGTTCAGCGGCTGATGCTGGCCGAATTTCTCGAACACCAGCATGGCCAGGAGGCTGGGACCGGCCCAGCCGCGGCGGATGACGTGGAAAGGCGCCGGCGGCTGGCTGATTTTCTCGCAGTCCCGGCAGGTGAATTTTTCCCGCACATGCTGGATCACTTTCCAGCTGCGGGGGATCGCCTCCAGCGTCTCGGTGATTGTCTCCCCCAGTTTGGCCAGCCGTGCCCCGCCACAGCAGGTGCAGGCGGTGGGGCCTGGAACGATGACCCGCTCGCGCGGCAGGTGGTCCGGGAAGGGCTTGCGGGCCGGCCGGTTGCGGCTGAACGGCGCGACATTGGTGGTCTTGGCGGCGGCCTTCTCCGCCGCCAGCTCGTCCTCGGTCGCGGTGCCTTCCAGTTCCTCGAGTTCGAACGCCATCTGGTCGAGCAGGCGCGAGGAGCGCTCGGATTTGGGGCCGTATTTGTCGCGCTTCAGCTTCTCGATCTGCAGCTTCATATGGGCGATAAGTGCGGCATCATCGGCGCGCCTCGCCTGCTCATTGGCCAGTTCGGCGGTCACCGCATCCGCCTTAGCGAAGGCCGCAATCACTGCCGCCTTCAGCGCGGCGACATCATCCGGCAGCGCGGAGAGATCGACATCCATGACCGCGATAGAATCATAAAACTGAAGGTTTTGGCTATGTTTTTGTGTCGAATTCTCAGGACTTTTATCCGGCCGACTGCGGGCGCCACGTATGCTGCGGGTTGCGCCAATCGATGGCTTCCAACAGGTAACTCATCTGCGCCGCCGTCAGGGATACCACTCCGTCCACCGTTTGCGGCCAGACAAACTTTCCGCGGTCCAGCCGTTTGGCATAAAGCGACAGGCCCAGGCCGTCATGCCAGATCGCCTTGATCAGCGAGCCCTGCCGGCCGCGGAACACAAACACATCGCCTGCGAATGGATCCCGGCCAAGTCCCTCTTGTACCTGGAGTGCAAGCCCACGCATGCCGCGGCGCATGTCGGTGTGTCCGGTGGCGATCCAGACTCTGACCCCAGTCGGAACCGGGATCATTGCAGGGCCAGAAGTGTCGCCGTGACCAGAGCTGTCGGCGCGGTCGCGTCGATGGTCACCTTCACGCCGGCCGAAAATTCCACGGTGATCGCAACTGGCTCAACCGAGGCAGGGTCGTCTGGAGCCGATGATAATGGTGGCAACGCTGGCGGCGCCTCGGGCGACGGATCACTTGCGTGCTCGATCAGGATGGCAGGTGAAAAACCCACAGGCTTGGCAGTGGCAATACCAGCCGCCTGCCGGCGCCACGTGTAAATCAGGCTACTGGCCACGTCGAATTGCCTGGCCACCTTTGCAACCACGGCGCCAGGCGCAAAGGCCGCCGCCAAAATCCGCTCCCGCTCAGCAAGCGGCCACTTCCGTCGACGATCCTCACCAGTCATAATCGTCATCTGCGTCATGAAGTGTCCTTTGCTGCGCTCTTAAGTTCAGACTTAAGAGTGCAGCAACACGCTCATCCCGCTACCCCGCAAGACGGTCGTCACCGGAGGGAAACGATCCTCAGGGACCTTCATAGCTATGCGTGGCGGCCATCGCATGCCTCAGACCACTGCCAAATGGAACCACGGATCACCGCATCTTCAGTGCCTGGTGCTGGATCCACCGAGGAAGCCACAACGAATTCTCTGAGCGATGCTGCTTATTCTGAAGCTGCGCCCAGCTACCAAACGAGACAGTTTCGATGTTACGGTCGGCGAGATCGTGGCGCTCGGCCGCGCGCTGCAGTGCTTGGCCCCTCGTACCAGGCGCACGCAAGTAAGGCAGTCCGACAGACTCAGTCACAATGGTGATCGCTACTCCTGGCTAGAGCGAGCCGCAGTTAGAGAAGCGTCACAAGTATCTCGGGCGTGGCAAGGTCTCGATGCTCATCCGGTAACTCGAGCAGGCTTGGCCGCGCTTATGCGCTCCGAAAGCGCAGATCTTGCAACGGACCCGAAACCCGCTCGGGCGCCCCCGAGACTGCGTCGAGCAGCGCTTACGCCGTCACCGCTTGCTTTCTCGTCTGGCTTGCACGCCTCAGTCAATGCTGACCTGGCTTTAGGCCTGCAATCGTCTCTAATTCATGTGCCCCCAGATTTTTCGGACAAAAGAGTAATTCCCTCGCTAAATTGCCTTCGTTGGTGAGGGCTGGCCAGCGCGGCTCAACCTTTGAACCAAGCAACAACTCAGGAGAATGCATATGACCTTTATGAAGGCTGCAAATATTTCGCCCGCTGTCAACGGAATGGCGTCAAAGAAGCTGAATGGCCAGCCCAGTTGGGAGAGCCAGCCCCTCAGCCTCGAGACAGACCAGGATTTGGGAAATGCTCCCTATGAGAACCTGAGAACAGATTTAGATCACTGTAACGATACGTTCTGGTGTCATATGAAGCCGGTCGGGAGACCTTCCTACACGCATGACCTGATGAAGGAGATTGGCGAGATGCAATCTTCGATCGCTACCGCCTTCGCAAAAATTCCGTCAACCGCTCAAAAGCCATTTTCGTGGTTCGTAATGGCCTCGGAAGTTCCGGGAATTTTCAATCTCGGCGGGGATCTTGGTCATTTTGCACAGCGCATCCGAGAGCGGCGATCTGGAAGCGCTTCGGCATTACGGCCATGTCGCGGTTCAAGCAATCTACCGCAACACCATCGCATTTGGCGTTCCCGTGATTACCGTCGCGTTGGTTCAAGGGGATGCCTTGGGCGGAGGCTTTGAGCACGCGTTATCTTTTGACCTGATCGTGGCAGAGCGTAGCGCCAGATTTGGGTTGCCCGAAATTCTATTCAACATGTTTCCGGGCATGGGGGCTTATAGTTTTCTGTCACGCCGCATGGATCGGGCGCGCGCAGAGGCGATCATTCTATCGGGCCGCGTCTATACGGCCGAAGAACTGCACACGATGGGAGTCGTCGATGTCTTGGCCGAGGATGGCAAGGGTCACCAGGCGGTGGAAGATTTCATATCGGCCCATCACCGCAAGTTTAATGCGCATCAGGCAACCTATCGCGCTCGCCGCATAGTAAGCCCCGTAACACTCGACGAATTGACCGATGTTGTTGATGTCTGGGCTGAAGCGGCGTTGAACCTCACGGTTGCCGACTTGAAGAAAATGGACCGCCTATGCGCCGCTCAGGATCGGCGCTTAATGGCCATGCAATTGGCGGATTCCGTCGTAATGGCTGCGGAATGACCCGGAGAATTATGCATCTCGGGAAGGTGCTGCATGGTCTTCGGCCGGCGACATCACGTCTATTATGTCAGCAACTTGGCGTTAGGTCCCGCGTCCAGCTCGCTGACAGCTTTGCGGGTCCTTACGTCGCTGATAAAGGCCGTGATAGTCACGCTGGCCGGACTGGGAATGGCGGCAGGGGCGGTGTAAAGGCCCGCAGTGCCGATGGTGCCGACCGTTGCGTTGCCGCCGGTAACGCCATTCACCTGCCAGGTAACAGTCGTGTCGCTGGTGTTGGTAACGGTTGCCGTGAACTGCTGCTGCGATCCTTCCTGCACATTCGCGGTTGCCGGGGACACAGTCACCACCGGATTGTTGGGCGGTGGCGGAGTGCCGCCTCCACCACAGGCGGACATGGTAAGCACCACAAGCGACGCCAGCGCGGCCAGAATTGCTTTTCTCATCACGAGTCCTCATCGACAACAGGGATTGAAGTTGGCTTGCTTGTAAAACAGGAGTTGAAAGAGGGCCGTTCGCTACTCAAGTGCAGCGGAGTGTATCACAATCGTGCGGCCAGGTTCATCGGGCTAATTAGCATTTCAGCGCGGAAACATGGGTACCTAGGTGCAACCGCAGATAGGCGATGGCTGGCGCTGGTTTCGGACAAGAAGTTGTGCTTCTCTGTCCGGCGCAGTTTCAATGGCGCCTCCGCGGTTCTTACGAAGGACAACGACCCTGCGCAACTTTGTTTGCTTTCCCCTATTGCTCTCCCTACTATTCCTGGTAACCGGCGTGGCCCTGGCCGATTCCGCTCCTGCTCCGGTCGACTTGACGGTCAATCTGAGCATGACCTGTCCACCCCAGGCCTGCTTCGTATCTCCCTGCGGCAACCAGCCCGGAGTCCGGAATGGTTGACTTCAACGCCATCGGGCAGCCCTGGAGTTTCACCTTCGAAACCGGCGACCCGCTTACTTGGTCCTACAACGAGCAGGCCGGCGACTAGCATGCGGCCTTCGGTGCGGGCGGATCGTTCCTGATGAATGGTCCCGCCGGGCTTATCTTCGCCGGGGAGATCACCGGCGGCGACGCTTATCAGACAGGCGGACCGATCACCTTCGGTGCGGAGCTTTCCTATTCCGGTGTGTGGAGCAACGGCGTGCAAGGCTACGGCACCTTTACCGACGACTATTCTGAGCAGTTTGGAGAGGAGGCTACGCTGAACGCGCAAGTGTCGCAGACCACGCCCGAGCCGGCCAGCCTGATCCTGCTGGGATCGGGATTGTTGGGTGCGGTGGGGTGGAAAAAGCGGTGGTTGCGGCAGCGCCGGCTCCGCATTTCAAAACCTCTCTGCTGAATTGTCACTTCTTTCTTGACACAGGCCTGTGCTTCGCATGTAAATACTCGCTTCACATTCAGGTAGCCACCTGACGAGGAGCGACTCATGAACAAGGGGGACCTGGTCGAGAAAATCGCGGCAGCTCACGGCATCACCAAGACCGCCGCCGGCGGCGCAATTGACACGATTATTGATTCGGCGACCAGCGCGCTGAAGAAAGGCAGCCGAGTAACGTTGGTGGGCTTCGGCACCTTCTCCATCTCTCAGCGCAAGGCGCGCAATGGACGCAATCCGCAGACCGGAAGCGCGATCAAGATTCCGGCAAAACGCGTGGTGAAATTTACGCCCGGACTCGAATTAAAGAAAGCCGTCAACAAGAAGTAGCGCGACTGATTGCCATTCAGGCGCGGCTTAGGCTGCGCCTTTATCGTTTCCGGCTCAAGTCTTCCTGGCTGTCGTCAGCTTCTTGCGCAGGTCTTCAATGTAGGTGTCGGTCATGCCGCCGATGTAGTCGCAAACCACGCGCACCGGCTTCTCGTTCTCCTCGCGCTCCTGATACAAGTGCGGCATAGCTTCCGGGTGCGCCATCAGATGATGGAAGACTTCGGTGATAACCCTCTCCGCCTGACGCTTCTCCGGCTCCAGTTGCTTGATGTTGTACAGCGCTTCCGAGAGGAAAGTCTTGGCCTGGCGACGTTCGGTCTCGACCTCCTGGCTGAAAGCCGCCAGCCGATCCGGATACCGGCGCAACTCATCGAGCGTCGTGACGCCGGCCTGCTCTACCCGACGTTGCGTGTTCTCGATCAAGTCGGTAACAAAGCGATCGAGTATGCGCTTGAGAGCTTCGTTGAATTTCAGCTTTTCGGGAGCGTCGGGATACTTTGCTTCGGCCTCAACGTAATAGCGCTCGAAGACCGGAAGGCCCTCGCGGATCTGCGGCAGGCGTAGCAGCTTCGCCTCGAACCCGTCGTCCATGTCGGCAGTGCTGTAGGCAATCTCATCGGTGAGATCGATGAGTTGCGCCTCCAGCGGGGGACGCAGGTCAAGCAGGTATTCAGCCAGCTCCGGGTGCTGCGCTTCGCTGTAATCGTGCGAGTGCTTGATGATGCCCTCGCGCACTTCGAAAGTCAGGTTCAGCCCGCGAAACTCCGCGTAGCGAAGCTCCATCTCTTCAACGGTGCGCAGCGCCTGCAGGTTGTGGTCGAAAAACTCCCCATGCTGCCGCATCAGCAGGTCCAGCGTGCGCTCGCCGGCATGCCCAAAGGGCGGATGCCCGATGTCGTGCACCAGCGCCAGAGCCTCCACCAGGTCGACATTCAGCTTCAACTGCGCGGCGATGGTGCGCGAGATCTGCGCGACCTCCATGGTGTGTGTCAGCCGGGTGCGGAAGTGGTCGGAGTAGCGGCGGGTGAAAACTTGCGTCTTGTTTTCCAGCCGACGGAATGCGCGGGCATGGATGACGCGATCGCGGTCCCGCTGAAATGGATTACGGTAAGGGTGCGGCGGCTCGGGATAGCGGCGTCCACGCGAGTCCTCAACGCGGACGGCATACGAAGCGAGCATAGGCGCAGTGTAGCAGCGGCGCTGTCGTCCTCGCCAGTGGGAGTGGAAGGAGGTGACAGAACCGTACGAAGTCACGCGACGGAGGACAGATGTCGCAACGGGGGTCTGTTCTAAGCCCCCATTTTGACTTTGGGCGGCCCATTGTCACCGAACAACTTTATCCTGCTGACCTCGTCCTTATCGGGTAGAGCGAACCTTCAGGTTCGCGTCGCAGGCTATATTTTTCAGATTGTCATCCCGACCGAGGCCTTCAGGCCGAGTGGAGGGACCTGCTTTTCCGCAGCGGAAACGCTGCAATCGGCTGAAGCCGACGCTGAGCCGGAAATAGGCAGCCTGGACGCGGACCTGAAGGCCAGCTATACCCGAAATCTCACGGGGTCGACTGTCTTGCACGACCGAAGGCGTGCCCCACTCGCTCGGCTTAAGCCCCACAGTGGTAGCATTCGGTGGCGCGCAGATGGCAACCCAGCAACAGCAATCGAGCCCGGTACCGGAGGCGGTCTCGCCGTGGACGCCCGGAGGCTTGTTACGGCGAGAGTTCGTCCTGCGTCTCTGGCGATCGCTGAATGAGGACGACATCTTCAACCGTTCGGCGCAGCTGGCGTATTACTTTTTCCTCGCGCTCTTTCCCGCGTTGATCTGCCTGACCTCAGTGATGGGGCTGCTCGCGGGATCCGGCTCCCGCCTCCACGACACGCTGGTCAGCTATCTGTCGACTATCATGCCGCGCGCGGTTTTCGAGCTGGTGGCGAGAACGCTGGAGCACACCATCGCGACCAGCGGTGGAGGCAAAATCAGCTTCGGCTTCCTTGCCGCCCTATGGTCGGCCACCGCGGGCATGCGCGCGCTGGAAGACACGCTGAATGCCGTCTACAACGTCAAGGAGTCACGCCCGCTCTGGAAGACCTACGGCATTGCGATTGCCGCCACCATCGTCTGCGGCCTGTTGGTTCTGGTGGCCTTGGCGGTCATTCTCTGCGGGGACACCGTGGCCAACTTTGTCGCCAGCCGGGTTGCTCTGGACCCGGTTGCCACCTGGAGCTGGAAGATTGTGCAAGTGGCGATCGCCTTCTCCTTTGTCGCCCTGGTTTTCTCGTTTACCTACTACTTCTGTCCCGACATCCCGCGGCCGCGCTGGCGCTGGATTACGCCGGGCGCACTGGTCGGCATCATCACCTGGGCCCTGGCGTCGGTGGCCCTCCGACTGTACCTGCACTTTTCACACTCCTACACCGCGACCTACGGCTCCCTGGGCGCCGTGATGGTCCTGCTGCTGTGGTTCTATGTGACCGGGATGATGCTGCTGCTGGGAGCGGAGGTGAACGCGGAAATCGATGCGGAGATTGCGGACAGGCTTTCGCAGCAGCGCCAGCAGGAGATCCGGAGCGCAACCAGTTCTTGAGACGTATCGAGTTGGCTTAGTCGCCCGCTGCCATCGCGGGCGTGATGTCTTCTACGTCCACAATGTTGGTCGGATATTTGCCGGTGTAGCAGGCGGTGCAATAGAACTTCTCGTCGCCTTCGCCAGCCGCCTTGCGCAGCCCTTCGAGCGAGAGATAGGCCAGCGAGTCTGCGCCAATGTATTCGCGAATCTCGTCGACCGATTTGTTGGCGGCGATGAGCTGGTTCTTCGAAGGCGTGTCCACGCCGTAATAGCAGGGCGAAATCGTCGGCGGACAGGAGATGCGCATGTGTACTTCCTTTGCGCCCGCGTCGCGCACCATGCGGACAATCTTCTTGCTGGTGGTGCCGCGCACGATGGAGTCGTCGATCAGCACCACGCGCTTGCCTTCGAGCACATGCCGCACCGGATTCAGCTTCAGCTTCACGCCAAAGTCGCGCACCCGCTGTTCGGGCTCAATGAAGGTGCGTCCGACGTAGTGGTTGCGGATCAAGCCGAACTGAAGTGGGATGCCGCTCTCATGCGAGAAGCCCATCGCGGCGGTCACGCCGGAGTCGGGCACAGGCACCACAATGTCAGCCACCACCGGCGATTCCAGCGCTAGCTGGCGCCCCATCGCATCGCGCGTCGCCTGAACGGCGCGTCCGAAGACCATGCTGTCTGGCCGGGAGAAGTAAACGTGCTCGAAGATGCAGCTCGACTGCGGCTGCTGCGATGCATAGAAGCGCGAATGCACGCCCTCGGGACCCACAATCACCAGTTCGCCGGGCTTAACCTCGCGCTCGTACACGGCGCCAATCAGGTCGAAGGCGCAGGTTTCGGAGGCGAAAACAACGGTGTCGGCGCGATGCGCCGCCTGTCCAGGAATGCGGCCCATGACCAGCGGACGGAAGCCGCGAGCGTCGCGTGCGGCGAAGATGCGGTCAGGCGTCAGCATGACCAGCGAGAATGCGCCTTCAAGCCGGCGCAGCGAGTCGGCCATGGCGTCGGCCAGTGCCTGCTCGCGCGAGCGCGCAATGAGGTGCATGATGACTTCGGTGTCGCTGGTGGTCTGGAAGATCGATCCGGCCTGCTCCAGTTGCGCACGTATTTCAAGGGCATTGATGATGTTGCCGTTGTGCGCCAGGGCGATCTTCCCCTTGTTGCATTCCACCATGATGGGCTGCGCGTTCAGCAGCGCCGAGTCGCCGGTGGTGGAGTAGCGCGTGTGACCGATAGAAATGGAGCCTGGTAGGCGAGCCAGGACGTCCGCGTTGAAGATGTCGGAGACCAGGCCCATCGACTTTGTGGAGCTGCACCTTCTCGCCGTTGGACGAGGCAATGCCCGCCGATTCCTGCCCGCGATGCTGCAGGGCATAGAGGCTCAGGTAAGCCAGCTTGGACGACTCAGGATGGCCGTAGATCGCCACCACGCCACATTCTTCGTGCAGCTTATCGGATGTAATGTCCATGGCTCACCTGATCAGAGTAGAGCGAACCTTTAGTCTCGCGTTCCTTGCACCTATCCAACATTTGTCATCCCGACCGAGGACTGACCAGGGCTCCCAATGAGCGCCGCTTTTGCGCTCGTTGGGATGGTTAGTCCGAGCGGAGGGACCTGCTGTTCGCGCCGTCAGAACCGCATGCGCCCTAGCTCTTCTGCAGCGTTTCCGGAACCAGTCGCTCTTCGGTCTCGATGTGCAGCGCTTTCTCCAGTGCGCTTGCCCACGCCTCCCGCAGTTCGGAGACACTTGCAGCAGCAGCAATTTCGCCCGCCACGCGAATCTCCAACTTGTCCGGAACCGTCTCTCCGATGGCTTCCGCGGAGAGCTCGTATTTTAACGCTATTTCTTTGATTCGCCCGAGGTTTTGCGGGTCGCAGGAAATCAGGATGCGGCTGGCATCCTCGCCAAAGAGCGCGAATTCCGGCACTAAGTCGTTGGAACTAAGGTCGACCTTCGCACCCACGCCGCGGGCGAAGCCGCACTCGGCCAAGGTCACGGCCACGCCGCCCTCGGAGCAGTCCTTGGCGGACTCAACCAGGCTCTGGTCGATCATCTCGATGGTGGCCTTCTGTAGAGCGGACTCATGGTCCAGCTCGAGCGATGGCGGGAAGCCCCAGATCTGTCCCAGAATCTCCTTGGCGTATTCCGACGAGCCAAACTCGGCTTCCACATCGGAGGCGTCGCCCGGCTCCGAGCCCCGTAGTAGCACAAGCGATTTTCCCGCCTCGCGGAAGTGCGGGCCGATAGCCTTGTGTACGTCCTCAATGATTCCGACGATGCCCATCACCGGCGTCGGGTAAATGCCCTCGCCCAGCGTTTCGTTGTAGAAGCTGACGTTGCCGCCCGTGATCGGCGTTTCCAGCTCTTCGCAGGCCTTGGTCAGGCCGTCGATGGTCTGGGAAAACTGCCACATGATGTGCGGCTTCTCGGGATTGCCGAAGTTGAGGCAGTTGGTTGCCGCAATTGGCGTCGCTCCGGTGCAGGCCACGTTGCGCGCCGATTCGGCCACGGCGTGCATCGCACCCAGCTTGGGATCGAGATAGCACCATCGGCTGTTGCCGTCGAGCGCCATCGCCAGTCCGCGATTCGTTTCCTTCACGCGGATCACGCCGCCCTCGGCGCCCGGCCCTTCGACCGTGTTGGTCTGCACCATGGAGTCGTACTGCTCGTAGACCCAGCGCTTGGAGCAGATGTTCGGGCTGGCCAGCAGTCGCTTCAGGTCGTCGGTGAACTCCGTGCGCTCGCCGAGCTTGATGTTCTCCGGCATCTCGCGCGGCACCGGAGGCTCCCAGCGCTCCAGCGGACGCTTGTAGACAGGCGCGTCGTCGGTGAGCGAGGCGTTAGGAATCTCGGCGACAACCTGGCCATGCTCCAGCACGCGCATGGTCGGCTGATCGATGACCCGGCCGATGGTGACTGCGTCCAAGCCCCACTTCTGGAAGACGCGGAAAACCTCGTCCTCGCGGCCCTTTTCCGCCACCAGCAGCATGCGCTCCTGCGACTCGCTCAGCATGATCTCGTAAGGCGTCATGCCGGTTTCGCGTTGCGGCACCAGGTCGAGCTCGATCTCCAGGCCGACGCCGCCACGGCCACCCATCTCGCAGGTCGAGCAGGTGAGACCAGCCGCACCCATGTCCTGAATGCCGATGACCGCGCCGGTCTGCATGGCTTCCAGGCAGGCTTCCAGCAGCAGTTTCTCCATAAACGGATCGCCCACCTGCACGTTGGGACGCTTCGCCTCGGATTCCTCGCTGAACTCCTCGCTGGCCATGGTGGCGCCGTGAATGCCGTCGCGCCCGGTCTTCGAGCCGACGTAGATCACAGGATTGCCCGCGCCCGCGGCTTTCGCGTAGAAAATTTGATCGCGCCGGACCAACCCCAGCGCGAACGCATTGACCAGCGGATTGCCCGAGTAGCAGCTCTCGAACTTGACTTCGCCACCGACATTGGGCACGCCAAAGCAGTTGCCGTAGGAGGCCACGCCGCTCACCACACCTTCCATCACGGAGTGGTTCTTGTGCAGCGTTGCCTGATCGATCGCGGGTACGCCGGGTGCCCCATCCTCCTCGCCCGTTATTGGCGAGAGGGTGGGCTGCGTGATCGGCCCGAAGCGCAGCGAATCCATGATGGCGACTGGCCGCGCGCCCATGGTGAAGATGTCGCGCAGGATTCCACCGACGCCCGTTGCCGCGCCCTGGAACGGTTCAATGAACGAGGGGTGATTGTGCGACTCGATTTTGAAAGCGCAGGCCCATCCGTCGCCGATGTCGATGATGCCGGCGTTCTCGCCCGGCCCCTGGACGACGCGTCGGCTATGCGTCGGCAGCCGGCGCAGGTGAACGCGCGACGACTTGTAGGAGCAATGCTCGCTGTACATCACGCTGAAGATGCCGAGCTCGGTCAGGCTGGGCTCGCGGCCCAGCGCCTTCAGGATGCGCTCGTACTCCTCCGGCGAGATGCCGTGGTCGCGCAAAACCTCGGGAGTAATGGTGGCTTCTTTGGCGTGGCTGGCAGCACTCTCAACTGGGTTCATAACTAGGAAGGAAATTCTATTGTCGCACGTCCGAGGCAAAACGTGCCCCGGAAAACTCCTGTAACTTTCCTCTCCTGCACCCGTATTCTGACTGAACGATCTTGCGGCCTGCGATGCTCGATTTTCACAGCCTTTACGTCAAGTACGCCCAGGATGTCCGCCGCTTTGCCCTGCTGCTCTCGGGAAACGAAGCGCTGGCCGACGATCTCACGTCCGAGACTTTCGTTCGTGTCTGGACCTCGCGCGGCGAGATCCGGCAAGCGACAGTCAAGGCCTACCTGTTCACGATCGTACGCAATCTTTATCGCGACCACTGGCGGCGGGAGCGGCGCTGGACCGAACTCGACGACCACGTTCCCGACAAGGGAGTCTCACCGCAGCAGCGCAGCGAGAAGTCGTCTGAGCTGCGGAACGTGATGGCCAATCTGCAAAAGCTGCCGGAGCTGGAGCGTGCCGCGCTGCTGCTATACGCCGAGGAAGAAATGTCGTATCAGGAGATCGCCGACACCATGGGGCTCACCTTGCCGGCCGTGAAGGTCAAGATTCACCGCGCCCGTCTAAAGCTGATGCAGGCAAACGCCGGGACAGCGCAATTGGTAAGGGACTAAGGAGTTACGTTATGAACGTCACCAGGGAAGTGATTACCGATCTGTTGCCGCTGTACTTTTCAGGAGAAGCCAGCGCCGACACCGTGGCGATGGTCGACGAATTCTTTCGGCAGGATCCCGAGTTCGCTCACCTGGCGCGCCGCATGAGCGACGTTCGCGAGAAGCTGGTGCGTGACGTTCCCGCGCCCGAGGCCGCCATGGAGAAGAGCGTCCTGAAGAAAACCCGTGCGATGGTGCAGACGCGCAACTTGTGGCTGGGCTTCGCGTTCGCCTACACGATGCTCCCGCTGCTGTGCTACAAGAAGCAAGGGCAGTGGTGGTTTATGGTCCGTGATAGTCCCGAGATGGCGAAAATGTTCTTCTTCTTCGGCTTCTTCTGCTGGGTGGCTTACATGTTTTATTACATGAAGCTGCGGAAATCGGGATTGTAGACTGGCTCGTCGGCGAAGGGCCGCCTCGCTCAAGCCATGAAAGAGGACCTTCACGGCACGGCTGAAGCCGTTGCCCTTTCAAAGCCATCGAAACCCGGACTGAATCAGAGCTTTGCCGAGACTATTCTTCGGCGTTGCGCCACTGATAGCCGCACATCAGGCAGCGCCAGCGGTGGCTGGTCTGCGCAGGTGCTTCGGGAAATGGGATAGCCGCGGACCAGAGAGTAATCTGACGCGGCCTGTTGTTCGGCACTTCGCGAATCTCCAGCGATTCGCACTCAGGACAGCAGGCGACTTCTTCGACTTCGCCGTCCTCTTCGTCTTCGTCGAGGCTTTCCACTTGCAGCGCCTCGCCATCTTCCGGCTCGAAGTCGTCCAGCACCTCGAGCGCGCGCACCACCTGGCTGTCGGGAACCTGCAGCCGAATTCCGCCCAACGCCATGCCCATGTGCCAGTTCATGGCATGCATGTTTTCATCGCACACAAAGGCCGTGATTCCGGCGGAGACGAGCTTGCCTTGAGCCAGCTTAGCCTCACCCAAGCTCAGAAACTTTGAGATGGTCACCAGTTCTTCCAGCATGGCTGTTTCGGGTAGCCTAGGCTAGCTTTCGGCCTGAGTCAATTGCAACAAATTGGCCCTCCGGCTGTGCTCGGCGATGGCGTCCACAATCTGCGTGGCGACGGCCAGCGCGCGGCGTCCATCCTCCAGCGTTACCTCTGGCTCCGAGCGCTGGCGCACCGCCCGCAGAAAGCTGCTCAACTCCGCCCGCAACGGCTCCTGCTGTTCCACCTTAGGCTTATAAGGTGAGATGCCGGGGAACGCGCTGGCGGCCACGCTGGCGGGGTTGAAGGGGTCGAGGTCAGACGCGTTGTCGTTGGTGTCGTCGACGGTCAGCACCAGCACATCCTGCCGCGAGTAATCGAGCGAAATGTATTGATGCGGCTGGAAGAACCTGAGCTTCCGGATGCGCTCGGTACTGACCCGGCTGGCGGTGAAATTCGCTACACAGCCCGACTCGAATTCCATGCGCACGTTCGCGATGTCGACTTTTTTCGACAGGATCGGCAGACCGACCGCACGAATTTCCTTCACCGGCGAGTTCACGAACGAGAGTACGACGTCGAGATCGTGAATCATCAGGTCAAGGATCACGTCCACATCGAGCGAGCGCGGCGTGAAGACACTCAGCCGGTGTACCTCGAAGAACATGGGATGCTTGAGCAGCGGAAGAGTCGCGCGCACCGCGGGGTTGAAACGCTCCAGGTGTCCGGCCTGCGCGACGCGTCCGTGCCTCTGCGCCAGTGCGATCAACTCATCGGCTTCAGCAACGGTGGCGGCCAGCGGCTTTTCGATCAGGACATCGACGCCGTTCTCCATCATGGTGCGGGCAACTTCGAGGTGAGAAACGGTAGGCACGGCAATCGAAACCGCCTGCACGCCTTCGGCAATCAATTCTTCCGGAGTGCTGAACGCCCGCGTGCCGAACTCGCCGGCAATGGATTGGACGCGGTTGCTGTCGCAATCGGCGATGCCGACGAACTCGACATTTTGCGTGGGATCCTTATGCAGGTCGCGATACACGCGGGCATGATTGCGGCCGAACGACCCGCAGCCGACCACTCCGACGCGCAAGGCGCCGTCTTTGCTGGACATGTTTTGATTCTCGCGCATTCGGCGGTCAGGAGGCAAAGAGCCGATCGCGGTGGCCCGGCCACTCGTCGCTCAGGATCGCCCAGCGATCGTGGTCGCGCCAGGCGCTATCGATAAAGAGATATTTCGGTGAAAAGCCTTCCTTACGAAAGCCCAGGCGCGAGACCAGCGCTGCCGACGCAAGGTTGCCGGGCTGGATGTTCGCCTCGAGCCGATGGAAGCCGAGTTCGCTGAAAGCTTTGTCGAGGACAAGTGCCAGGCCTTCCGACATGTAGCCTTGCCGCTCGCATCCAGCGAACCCGTAGAAGCCGAGATAGCCGCTCTGGAATACGCCCATGACGGGCTCGCCGATATTGATAACGCCCGCAAGTTGATGATTCTCACGCAGACGAACGCAGAAAGGAATAGTCCGGTAATCGGTGGCGCGTTGCAGGTACGTGGCAAATTGCTCTTGCGTTCGCGGAGGGAAAACCCAGGGATGATGCAGGGGTTCGCTGCGAATTGTGGCCGCCAGGAATTCATCCTTGCAGTCGAATGTTGGTGCGGAGAGGAAAACACGCAATTCGTGAACCCGTCCCCGCTCAGAATGCATAACAAGAAGTTTAAAGCTGATGATGCGGAATGTGGCTGACCGGGGTCTCGGCGACGATGCAAATTCCCGCATCGTTGGCGGCCGTGAGCACGGCGTCTTTGTCGAGCATCAGGCAGCGGCCGGCATCGAGCGCGAGGCAGCTAGCTCCCGCCTGCTTCATGGTTTCGATGGTATGCACGCCGACAACCGGCACGTCGAAGCGCATGTCCTGGTTCGGCTTCGCAACCTTTACCACGGTCAGCGAGCGGCTCAATGTGGACGGTTCTTTGCCCAATGTCGGAGACTGCATGATTCCTCCCGCGCGCAGGATGGTTGCGTCGGTGCCTTCCATGGCTTCGACGGCAACGCAGGCGGCTTCGGCGATGACCACGGTCTGGCCGATGTCGAAGCGCGACAGATGATGCGCAACGGCGCGGCCGTAGGTAATGTTGGTCTGTTCGGCGTCACTGGGAGCGCGCCTGGTCAGCACGCCTTCCGCAGCCAGCATCGGCTCCAGAAGTTCGGTGGAATTCATCAGAGTGATGCCTTCGTCGGCGAGAACCTTGCTGACCGCGCCGATCAGCGAGTCGGTATTGCGCGTGGTGAGCGAGAGCAGAAGCTTCGCGAGTCGCCAATCGGGTTTGATGCTGCTGAAGATCTGCTTGTGCTTCACCTGTCCCGCCATGATGGCGCGGGCGATGTTTTCGCGCTTGAAGGTGTCGATGAGCTTGGAAAGTTCTCCCAGCGAGAGCCAGTAGACAGCGGAGGCGCCGTGGTGTTCGATCTCGGGGGACGCCTCTTCTTTGATTGCGGCTACGACGACATCGAGGCCTTTCGAGCGCGCGGCGTCCAGCACCAGCAAGGGCATTTTACCGTTGCCGGCGATAAGGCCGATTCGTGGCTGTACAGTATCTGCCATGCTTTGAAGGGGCACACCTTCAGGTGTGCCGTCAAAGGTTATATGTTATTGTCCGGGCGAGGCGGCCTGAAGGCCGACGAGCCCTCCGCTTTTGCCGCCTCCCTAAAAGCGATAATAGAAGGGACCTATGAAGGCATGGCTGAAGCCGTGCCCTTTCAAAACCCGGCTGACTACTTAATGATCCCGCGCTTCGCGCTTTCGATAAAGCCCAGCAGCGCGTCGACGTCTTCGCTTTGCGCGCCTTCGGAGCGCAGCTTCTCAATCGCCTGCGAGGTGTTCATCTTCGACGCCAGCAGTATCTTGAACGCGTGATGCAGGGCGGCAATGCGCTCAGGCGAAAATCCACGGCGCTGCAATCCAACCTTGTTCAACATGTAAGCGTGCGTGTCGCGTTCAGCGCTGGTCATCGAGTAGGGCAGCACATCCTGCGTAATCGTCGTGCCTCCCCCAATGTAGGAGTGCGCCCCGATCCGCACAAACTGGTGCACCGGGCACAGTGCGCCGACCACTGCCCATTCCTCAACTGTCACGTGTCCCGCCAGCGTTGCGGCGTTCACCAGCATGGCGTGATCGCCGATCGAGCAGTCATGCCCGATGTGCGTATACGCCATGATGAGGATGTGGCTGCCAATCCGGGTGACGCCGCCGCCTTTGCTGGTGCCACGGGTGATGGTCACGTATTCGCGGATGACGTTATCGCTGCCCACTTCCAGCCGCGTGGGCTCGCCTCTGTAGGTGATGTCCTGAGGATCCATGCCCAGCACGGCATAGGGATAAATTTTGTTGTTGCTGCCGAAGCGGCTGGGACCGCCGAGTACGACATTCGAAATGAGCTCGCAGTTTTCGCCCAGCTCGACGCCGGCGTGAACGATGCAATACGGTCCAATGTTGCAGGACGCAGGAATCTTCGCGGATGGATCGACAATCGCGGTCGGGTGAATGCTCATGCTTGAGTTATGAAGCTTCGGTCGTCTCAGTCGCGGGAGCCGCTTCGGCCGTTTGCGCCTTGGGACGCTGCAGCAGCCGGCAAGTGACCACGGCTTCGCAGGCAAGCTTGCCATCGACGTAAGCCTTGCCCTGAAGACGGCCCGCGGTTCCGCGGAAGGCCAGCACGTCGACCTCGATGCGCAGTTGATCTCCCGGCGTTACCGGACGGCGGAAGCGCGCGCGCTCGATTCCGGTGAAGACCAGCAGCTTGTCGTCGCGGTC
Source organism: uncultured Acidobacteriaceae bacterium (assembly GCA_963819055.1). Lineage (GTDB taxonomy): Bacteria > Acidobacteriota > Terriglobia > Terriglobales > Acidobacteriaceae > Bog-257. The sequence continues at coordinate 18,834 of CAWFUT010000042.1, forward strand.
GGTGACTTCCGTAAACAGCAGTGCAGCGCCGGCCTGGGCCATGGCTTCGACGATCAGGACGCCCGGCATGATCGGGTAGCCGGGAAAATGGCCGACAAAAAATTGCTCGTTGATGGTCACGTTCTTGATGGCGACAATCCGCTTGGCGCGCACGATTTCAATTACGCGATCGATCAACAACAGCGGATAACGGTGCGGCAGAAGCTTGAGGATACCGCCGATGTCAATGCTTTCAGGAGCAGGATTGGGCTGATCGGTCATTGTGGCATCGTGAAAAGGTCGATTATACATTTCGAACTTGTCTGATTTGCGAAATGTGTCGTCGCGAACGCGCGCGCGGGTTAGGATTGCCTGCAGAACTATGCCGAAGAACACAGCTCGGGACGTCGATATCCGGAAGATCGCTGCGTGGCTCTCGGAACGCCAGGCCGAGATGGTAGCCAGCCTGCGCGAGATGGTGCTGCGCGAATCGCCGACGCACAGGAAGAAAGATTGCGACGCGCTGTGTGCGCATCTCGCGGATGAGTTCGCCTCGCTCGGCGGCGAAGTGAAGATCCACAAGCAGCGCACGGCGGGCGACCACTTGCAGGTGAACTTCGCCGGACCGCGGGCGCGGAAGCCGGTCCTGCTGCTGGGGCACTTCGACACGGTCTACGACCTGGGCGCGCTGGAAAAGATGTCGTGGCGCGAGAGCAAGGGGCGGCTCCACGGGCCGGGTGTCTTCGACATGAAGTCCGGCGTCGTGCAGATGATGTTTGCGCTGTGGTCGCTGCGCGAGCTGATGGGTGGCCTGCCGCGCCCGGTGAAAGTATTGCTGGTCTCCGATGAAGAAGAGGGCAGCGAAAGCTCGCGCGCCATCACCGAGAAAGTTGCAAAACAGTGCGCGACGGTTCTGGTCTGCGAACCCTCCGGTCCGGGCGGCGCGCTGAAGACTGCACGCAAGGGCGTGGGATCATTCACGCTGAAGGTCACAGGCGTCTCGGCGCATTCTGGGCTCGATTTCGAGAAGGGCCAGAGCGCGATTGTCGAGCTGGCGCACCAGATCCACGCCATCTCGCGGCTGACCGATCTGAAGCGCGGCGTGACCCTGAACGTCGGAGTGATTCGCGGGGGCACGCGGACTAACGTGGTTCCTGCGGAGGCGAGCGCCGAAGTCGATCTGCGCATCGCGCACAAGCAGGACGGCGCAGCCATGGAGCGCAAGGTCTTTGCGCTGAAGGCGGTGAATACCAAGTGTCAGCTGGAAATTACAGGCGGCATCAACCGCCCTCCGCTGGAGCGCACGAAGCAGGTGGCGGAGTTGTTCGAGATGGCACGCGACATCGGGCGGGAGATCGGCTTCGAGCTGAAGGAAGTTGCGGTGGGCGGTGGTTCTGATGGCAACTTCACGGCAGGCCTGGGAATTCCAACGCTCGACGGACTCGGCGGGGTCGGCGATGGCGCGCATGCCGTCCACGAGCATGTGATTGCCGCCGAGCTGCCGCGGCGGGCGGCGCTGTTGGCGGGGTTGATTCAAGCCATTCCCTAGAAAAAGCTTGTTTTGACGCGCCTCTGGCAACGGCCTAGAATTTGAGCAGTTGCACCCGTTGCGAATCGGAGCGGCACCGGGCTGTGCTTACGGAGGTAGTTATGGAAGGTCTGTTCCAGCCCATGCACCTGTTGGTAATCCTGGTGATCGTCCTGCTGATCTTTGGCCCCAAGAAGCTGGGAGAGTTGGGCAAAGGATTGGGCGAAGGCATCCGCAATTTCAAGTCGTCGATGAACGAGGGGAATGCAGCCAAGACCACGCCGCCCGCGACGACCACCGCACCGACGCCCACGGTGACGAACCCGCCGGAAGAGAAGAAATAGGACCTGCCTCGTGACGCCGCTCAACCTGTGCGGCCGGCTGAAGCCGGCTCAGAATCCAAATTGTTGCCATGTCGACCCAGCGCTTCCGCACTAGGCTGAAGAAGTTGCACCCCGCCTGCGGCGGGGTTGCCTCGCCGGCTGAAGCTGGCTTGCGCCATTAGATGCGCGCTGGACGCAGAGCTGAAGGTCCACTCTACCCGTGATTCCTCGAATCTCCGGAACCCTGTAGCTGCCAGAAGTTCGCTCAGCTAGAGGACCTTGTGCCCGGTTTTCGCATCAGCCGCGCGCAGTAGTCGATACACGCGTTCGACCGGCAATCCCACCACATTGAAGTAGCAACCTTCGACCCGCCCGATCCAGCGCGAGGCAATCCCCTGGATGCCGTATCCCCCGGCCTTGTCCATGGGCTCGCCGCTGCGAACGTAATCGGCGATCTCGTCGTCGGAGAGCGGACTGAAATACACCTGCGTGATCTCGGCCTCGGTGCGCTCGAATCCTCCGGCCACGACGCAAATTCCCGTGATCACCTGGTGCGCGCGCCCGGACAGCAGGCGCAACATGCGCATCGCATCGTCAGCATCGACGGGCTTCTCCAGCAGGTGCTGATCGACCACGACCACCGTATCGGCGCCCAGCACGACGTCCGTCGGGTGCCGCGCGAAGACCGCGAGCGCTTTGTCGCGCGCCAGGCGCTGCGCATAGGCCAGCGGCTCTTCCTGCGGAAGCGGCTCTTCGCGGACATGCGCCGGGTCGACGGTGAAGGGAATCGCGGCGTTGCGCAGAAGTTCAGAGCGGCGCGGCGACGCGGAGGCGAGAATCAGCATGGCTCCGATTGTATCGAGTCCGCTATCTGCATCCTCGGGGCAGCTTGGCACGTCTGATGTGGAGTGAAGTCCGGGACCCAAAATTTCCTCTACGGAAGCGCGATCAACGGTGGCAACGCCGACTTCCGGGTGTGGGCGCCGCTGCCCGAGAAGCTGACGCTGCGCCTGTTCCGCAGGGGCGGCAACTCGCACGACATTCCGATGCTTCGCGAAGGCGAAGACTTTGTAGTCACCGCGGAAGCGCTGGCCGGCGATCGCTACGCTTATGTTTTTCCCGATGGACTGGCCGCCCCTGATCCGGTGTCAAGATTTCTGCCGGACAGCGTTCACGGGCCGACTGAAATTGTTGACCCCGCACAGTTCAGCTGGAGCGATTCGACGTGGCGCGGTCTAGTACTGCGCGATTATGTCGTCTACGAACTGCACATCGGGACGTTCATGCCGGAAGGCACATTCGACAGTGCCGCCCGCAAGTTGGAATACCTGAAGTATCTGGGCATTACCGTGGTCGAGATCATGCCGGTTGCCGCATGTCCGGGTGCCCGCAACTGGGGGTACGACGGCGTCTCGCCTTACGCGGTACAGGCGAATTACGGCGGCCCTGACGGGTTGAAGCGCTTTGTCAATGCGGCCCACCGGCTTGGCATCGCGGTCATCCTCGATGTCGTCTACAACCATCTTGGGCCCGAGGGAAACTACCTGCCGAAGTTCGCCCCCTACTTCACTGCGGAGCATAAGACGCCGTGGGGCGACGCCGTTAATTACGATCGCGAAGGCTCGCAGCACGTCCGCAGCTTCGTCGTGCTGAACGCGCTGTACTGGATTCGCGAGTACCATCTCGACGGCCTGAGGCTGGACGCGGTGCAGACGATTAACGACGACTCGCCGCAGCACATCGTTGCCGAAATCCAGCAGCATGTGCAGGAGTTGGCACGCGAGTTGGGGCGCTCGGTCTGCGTGATCGCGGAGACTGACGAGAATGATTCACGCTACGTGAAAGACTCCCACATTGGCGGATACGGGCTGAATGCCGTGTGGAGTGACGATTTTCATCATGCCATTCACGCCTTCTTCACCGGCGAGCAGCGAGGCTATTACCAGGACTTCGGCGATCCCCAGCAGATTGCCCGCGCGCTGCGCGACGGCTATGTCTTCCAGGGCGAAAATTTCACCTTCTGGAACAAACCTCGCGGCACCAGCCCCAAAGAGCTGCCGCTCCCGGCCAATGTCATCTGCATTCAGAATCACGATCAGGTGGGCAACCGTGCCAAGGGCGAGCGGCTGACCGTACTGGTTCCGCGAGGAGCGCGCAAACTGGCAGCGGCGTTTCTGCTCCTAGCGCCGCATACACCGCTGCTCTTCATGGGACAGGAATATGACGAGGCTGCGCCCTTCCAATTCTTCGCCGACTTTCAGGATCCGGCGCTGAAGCAGGCGGTCAGCGAGGGCCGCCGCGGCGAGTTTAAGGATTTTGACTTCAACCAGGTGCCCGATCCGGAGGACCCGGCGACCTTCGAGCGTTCGAAGCTCACCTGGGCCGATGGCGCGGAGAGCCGCGAGATGCTGGAGTGGTATCGGAGGCTTTTGGAATTACGGCGCATGTATGTCACGCACAGCGAGCGCACGGCAGACGCGCAATACATGGACGGCGTGCTGTCGATGGAAGTTCCGGCCAAGAATCCGCAGTTGGTCGTCGAGTCCAGCTTGCAGCCTGGCGCCGCGTTACGGCCTGTCAAAAGCGGCTGGCATGAGGTGCTGCGGTCCGCAGAAGATGGGTTTGAGGTGAGCGTGTTTGTGCGGTAGATCGGCGGAAATCTCTTCTTAGGATCTCTGTCGCTGACTGAAGTCGGCTCGAGGAAAAAAGTAAGAGAGGGTTTGAACGCGGACCTGAAGGTCCGCACTACCCGAGCGGTCGCACCACTCGCGCCCGACCACCCGGACATTCCGTCCTGGGTGGCGCTCTATCGATTACTATGCTCTGGGCTGATTCGGCAGTCGGCTTGGAAGATCGTGGAGCACCATTCTTCTCAGCGCGGTCTCAACTTCCACGTGACCGCGCTGAGAAGATATCAAGGAATGATGACTTGCCAGCACCACTCCTATCGCTCCCTTTGTCTCTAACTAGGAGCAAGCCTGGTGCCAAAGCTTGCGCCCGTTGGAGGAAATGCGCTAGAAGCTTGACCTGGAGCAAGTTCGCGAGACGCAACTTGCTGAAATCTGCACGCCGGAGTACCTTTCAGCCGCCGAAAACGTACGCTTGGCCTATCTGATTGGTGAGCCCAGCTATCCGGAAATGCTCGAATCCGAAGAATGTTTCCCTGATTTGTAACCATGCTGTGACAATAACCAGAGGGCGAAGCGCGATGAAGCATTTCTTTAGACTTGGCTGCCGGCTTGGGTTTGCCGTGTATCTCTTGGTTGCGCCATTGCTGCTCGCCCAAAGCGAAGGCAACGAACAAACCGTGAAGCCTCCGGGGACGACTCATCAGATCCTCGTGACCGGCTGCCTGAAGCGCGGTCAGGCGGGCAGGTATGTCATCACCGACCGGAACAGCACGACCTGGGAACTGGTTTCAGGCAGTGCCGACGTCGATCTTTCGAAACACATCTTTCAGGCCGTAAGCATAGCGGGCAAGGAGGTGCCGCCGTCGCAGCAACAGAATCCGTCCACCAATCCACAGACTGACACGTCGCATCATGTCTTGCGCGTGCTCAGCTTGCAGGTGCTCAGCAGAAGTTGCACCCGGTAGTTTCACCTCGGCAGCGGGAACTAAGGTGCGCGCTACTTGCGTGGCTTCGCGGCTGCTGGCATCATGCCCATACACCTCCCACAGCCCTGGGAAGGCGTTCTGGCATGACCCTCATCCGTCCAGCCACGGCTCCCGTCCTTCGTCCGCTCGGCGCGCTGACCTTCGTATTGCTGCTCGTCTTGGGCGCCTCCACGATGGTCGCGCAGTGTCCGTCGCAGAATGACGATGCGGACGCCATGCCGCCGGGTATGACCAAGTTTCCGGATCCCAAACAGCCTCCGCCGCTGGAGGAGCCGATTCTGCCCGAGGCCGGGTTTCTATCCGACACGCACTACACCAGCCAGTTCTTCGGCTTCGCGATGGACCTGCCGCTGACGGTACAGGGCCACGAGATCATGCTGCCGGTAATGCCTGAGCGCGAGCACGCTCTGCTCTCGCTGCAATTCGAGAAGGGGCAGCAGAAGGGCTACCTCAGCATCACGGCTCTCGATCCCAAGCCGGGGCTCGACCTCAAGACTCCCGAGCAGCAACAGCAGCAGCAGCTCCGGATATGGGCCCAGAACGGCGGCCCCATGGGTCTGCCGCCGCAAATTCCCGTGCCCGACTACATGCTGCACACCGGACACTGGTATTACTCTCTGCGGCACAAGAACGAAGTCTTCGCGGCGCAGTACTGGACTGCCATCAATAACTACGTTGTGAAGGTGGTGATCAACACCAACGACAAAGACTTTCTGAGCAAGGCGAAAACCGCGATGGCGGAGGTGCAGTTCTATTGCACGCAGGAGGACGGCACCCTGACGACGTTTAAGGGAAAGCCGGTGAAAGTTGTCGGCGAACCTTATCAGGGCCCGACGGTGCCTACCTTCCGCGTCAACAAGGCTCTGAAAGAGCAGCCGGGAAAGGATATTCCGCTTGGCGAGGTCAAGGCTGGCGTTTATCGCAACGCCGACATCGGCCTGCAGTACGCGCTGCCGCAGGGATGGCAGGCGCTGCCGCAGAATCGAAACATTTCGCCGCCTGAAGATGCGTCGCGGGAGTACCAGTTCCTGCACGCCTGTTCGCAGACGCTGTTGCGCGCGGTACCGCAACCCCCGGCCGGGAAGAGCTACCTCGACGGGCCGATGATTGTGTTGCGCGCGCTCGACTACAACTGCCTCTCGCTGCGCACGCCCGTCACCCTCGCCGATAAGCGGCCGCTCGATGAAACCGCGGCGACCCTGGAGGAACTGGGCGAGTTCGGTCAGATCAATACCGACCAACTGCGCACGATCTCCGATCACCTGTTCATGGTCTTTAATGGCTTTTACGATACAGTCTCGCGAACCGAAGATCTCTCGCAGCGCCTGTCCCAGACCATCTATGCCACGCGCTTTAACAAGATGCTGCTGGTATGGTCGCTGATGGCGCCCAGCTCGAGCGAGCTGGAGCATATTCCCACCGGCGAGATCGTGCTTGCCGGGGCGCCCCCCATTCAGCTGCAGCAATCGCTTCGAGCTAAGAACTAGGGCCGCCCTACCTGTCGAAATAACCGGAGTAGCTGGAATTTCCAACAGCTCCGGCCAGCCCCGGCTTCTCCACGTCCATCCAATCAGCAGCCATTTCCCAGTCCCCTGGCCGTGAGTGTGATCGCGACCCTTCACCGGATCGCCGCAGTGCCCTATGTCTGATCGACACCACAAATCGTGCTGGACCGGTATCGCCGTCTTCTTGCTCGCGACCTTCTCCTCCATGCCCGCCGTCGCGCAGCAATACCCGAACGAACTCAGCCAATACACCAACGCGGTCGCGCGCGTGCAGCCCTCGGACCGTGTGATCCAGTTGGAGCGTTTCGCCATCAATGCGCAGTCGGGTCCGCTGAAGATCGACGCGCTGGAATATGTGATCTGGGAATATCTGCGAACGCACAACGACGCGCATGCCCTGGCCTGGGCGCATCCGCTGGCCGATGCCGATGCGAAAAATGCGGTCGCGCTGGCGCTCCTCGCCAACGACGCCAGGCAACTGCTGGAGAAGGGCAGCATGAAGCCCGATCGTTTACTCGCCATGTCGACTCGGGGCTTGAATGCCCTGCCGCAGTTGCGCCGGCCACTTGGAATGAGCGGGGCCGACTTCACCCTCCTCAGCCGCCAGGTCAATGCGATGCTGAGCGGCGCTGCCGGTACGGCCGAGCTGCACCTGAAGGATTATGTTTCGGCGCGCAGTTATCTGCACAACGCGGTGTACGTCAATCCCAACAGCGCGCAAGACACCTACGCCTTGGCGCTCGCCGATCTCAACGGCCCCGACAAGAACCCGAAAGAGGGTTACTGGTATATGGCGCGCGCTGTGAATCTTGCGCAAGGAACGCCGCAGGGCATGGAGATGGCGCGATTCGCTCGCGCCCAGTATGTGAAAGATGGCGGCAGCACCACCGACTGGACCGAGTTTCTGGCGTCAGCGAAGCCCACGGGAGGCGCGACGCCAACTTCCTCCTACGCGGCGATGGCGTCGCTGCCGACTCCTCCTCCTGCTGTCGCTCGTCCGCCGGAAAAAGCGAAGCCGGTGCAGACCGCGTCGATCAAGCCGCCTTCGGTTGGAACTCCGAAGTCGCAGCCTGCTCCCTCAGTGTGGGAGGACACGACGACGTCACCGATCGTTCGCAAGCGGAGCATTCCGGCAACCACCGGGCCTATGTCGCTCGGCATCCTGGTAGAAACTTCGCTTACGACGAAGGAGAATCGCGCCGCGGTGGTCAACAGCCTCATCGACATGCTGCGCCACCTTAACGACCGCGATGAAGCCTTCATCCTCACCTATGACAACAACCTGGTCTTCGAGCAGGATCTGACCAGCGATCCCCATGCACTGGAAGATGCGATGGAGAGCATCAAACCGCAGAAAGGCGCGGTGCTCGACGACGCAATCGCCTTTGCTGCGGGGCATCTGGCGCGCATCGCGAAATATCCCAATCGCATTCTGCTGGTGATCTCCGACGGCAACAATATCGACAGCCACGCTTCGCCCCTGGAGACTTCGGCGGAGATCAATGCTGCCGGCGTGCGCATTTTCTGTATTGGGGTGGATGTGAATCAGTACGACGGCCGCGCTCGTTTGCAGGCGCTGGCCGCGAGCACCGGCGGACAGTCGCGATTCATCAGCAGCCCGGGACAGTTCCGCGACGCCACCCGCCAGATGGCGCAGAACATGGGCATTGACTTCCGGTTCTGAGCGGCCCTTCAGCTTTTGAGCGGCACTGAAACGATCATGCGTGTGCCTTGGCCGGACGCGCTCTCAGGCGTGATCGTTCCGCCATAGGCCTCGACGAGGGCTTTGGAGATCGCGAGGCCTAGGCCATAGCCACCGGTATCGCGCGCGCGCGAGCTGTCGCCGCGATGGAAGCGCTCGAAGATGTGCGCCAGTTCGTCCGCCGACATGCCCGGACCGTTGTCGGCAACCTCGATTGTGCCGCGTGTGGCGTTAGTGTGAAGACGAACCTGCACTCGCCCCCCATCAGGGCTAAAGCGAATCGCATTCTCTACCAGGTTGGCCCAGACAAGCTCCAGATCTTCGGCATCGGCGCGCACCGGCATCGTCCCGTCGGTAGTGAGATCGATGGCGATGTTGCGCTCGCGTGCGATGGGCGCCAGACGATCGATCGCGCTCTGGCAGGTGGTGGCGATGTCGATGATCTCCAGATCGCGGCGCGCGCTGCCGGCGGCCCACTGCTCGGCACGAGCCAGACGCAGCATGGAGTGCAGCAACTTCTCCAGCCGCGCCATGTCGTCCAGCGCCTCTTCCAGGCCCGCGCGATATTCCTCGGCCTGACGCGGCCGTTGCAGCAGCGACTGCAATGTCGACTTCAGAATAGCCACCGGAGTCTTCAGTTCGTGCGCGGCGTTAGCGAGGAATTCGCGCTGCTGATCGAAGGCGCGATGCAGGCCGTCGAGCATGGTGGTCATGGCCCGCGTTAAGGGTGCGAGTTCCGTGGTGTCGCGTGCGGCGTCGCTCGGGTTCAGCTCCCAGTTCGATGTCGAAATCGCCGATGCGCTCCCGGCGAGCTCTGCCAGTGGACGCAGGCTTCGTCGCAAGCCCCACACGGCAATACCGACCGTGATCAGCAACAGCACCGCCGTTCCAATTGCAATGCCGACACCGGCGAAGGCCACGGCGCGGGTCATGTCATCCGTCGGCGCCGCGTAGATGACGTTGAGCACGTCGCCGGGCGGAATGTCCGGCTCGCGATCGAGCACCGGCAGCTTCGGCAGAATCACCGCGCGATAGGGAACGCCGCCAACATCGAAGTCGGCGTGAATGCGATTCTTCCTTGGCACCGGCTGGAAGCCCGCGGGCCAATCCGGCGAGCGCGCGATCAGGTGTCCGTCACTGCCCAGCACCTGGTAGAGGTCGGGATGCTGCTTTTCCAGCGGCGGCGGAACCAGGTCGTCCTCGAAGATTAGCCGCGGGTGCTCTTCTTCGGAGTAACGCACGAGCGCGGCAATGGTCATGGCGCGGCCGCGCAGCTGTCCGTCGAAGGCCTCGCGCAATTGCCGCCGCGTGAAGTAAACGGCGACGAAGGCGAGGCCCACGGCCAGCAGCAGTTGCGAGATCACCACCGCCGCGATCAATCGTCGTTGGATAGAAGTCTTTGGCATCAGCCGCGCAGCATGTATCCCTGCCCACGCAAGGTGCGAATCAGCTTGTCGTCGCCGAAGTCGTCGAGCTTGCGCCGCAGCCCCGAGATGTAGACCTCGATCACGTTGCTGAAGCGCTCCCAGTTGAAGTCGTAGAGATGTTCGAGCAACTCGGTCTTCGGAACCACCGCGCCCGGCCGGTGCGCCAGATATTCGAGCACGCGATACTCCATGGCGGTCAGGCTGATCAGCTTGCCCTTGCGGCGCACGGTCAGGTCCGAGGTGCTGATCTCCAGGTCGCCAACCTTCAGCAGCGCCGCACTCTGTCCCTTGCCCCGCCGGATCAGAGCCTTCACCCGCGCCATCAGTTCGCCAAGATCGAAGGGCTTGGCCACATAGTCGTCCGCGCCGGCGTTGAGTAGCGCCACAATCGACTCCTTCTCATCGCGCGCGGTCAGCACCAGCACCGGCACGCCCGACCCCGACAGCCGGATTTTGTGCAGCACGGTCTTGCCGTCCATCTTCGGCAGCATGAGATCGAGAAGGATGAGATCGTACGGACTCGAGCCGGCCATGAACAGACCTTCTTCGCCATCGAAGGCTACGTCGACCGCATACCCGGCGCTCTCTCGCAGGCTGCGAGCAACGTTCTCCGCCAGGCGGCGCTCGTCTTCCACGATCAGGACACGCATTACGCCTTATCCTAGCCGGAATTGTAGGCCTGTAAAGCTGAATGGGAGCTTAATGGCTGACGCGGGGAACTCTGGCCGGCAACTCGCTCGCAACCTGCTGCTGCCCGCAGGCGTCTAATTCCATGTGGACATCCGTGACGGCATCGCGATCCTGGCCAACTTTCTGCTGATCGGAGGCTTGACCTTCGGCGGTTTTGCGCTCTTCGCGAAGTATCATGCCACCGGCCGCTGGGCAAAGAACGTCACCAACCTGCTGGCGGGCATGGGCATGCTGACGCTGGCCTTCGCGCTCGCCCTGAAGCCGCGCAACGTCGATGTGATCGCGCGTATCGCGACCACAAAGGCGCCGAGCGTGTTCTTCGGAGTCAGCAGCGTGCTGCTACTGGCGGCCATCGCGGCCTTCGGACTGATTACTTATTGGCGGCCGCTGCGCCTGCGACATGAACGCCGGCTGCGGCGCGAACTGAACCGCGAGCTGCCGAACATCCGGTGAGTTGCCGGACTTGGCCCGAAACCGCTATAATCCTTATTTACCCAGCCAGCTTGGCAATCGTCTGGAGTTACTCATGGCACAAGTTTGTGAAGTCTGCGGCAAGAAGCCGCAATTCGGAAACAACATCAGTCACGCGCACAATGTGCAGCGACGCCGCTGGAACGTCAACCTGCGGCCGGTTCACGCCAAAGTGCAGGGCGGCGCGAACAAGCGCATGCGCGTCTGCGCCAGCTGCCTGCGCAGCGGCAAAGTTACCAAGGCGTAGCGTTGGTTTATTGCGATTTTTGAAACCCTCTCCTCCCGGAGAGGGTTTTGCTTGTTGATTGCAATTCGCTATTCGCCGGACCGAATCATTGCAAGTCCCGCGGTATGGCGTCGGTGTAACTTCCCATCATCCCCAAGACAATCCCAAGCGCCGCCCCCACTACGACGTCAGTGCTGTAGTGATATCCGTCGTACACTGCGCCTACGCACATCAGCAGGATCGGAAAGAGCAGCCACGGAGCCACGCGCGGCAGGTAGCGATAGGCAAACACCAGCACCACAAACGCCAGCATGATGTGCGCGCTGGGAAAGGCATTACCGTGGACGCCGGCGTGGTTCTGGATGTCGCGGACCGCGTGCTCGAAGATGCCGCCATGTGTGCTGCCGATCTGCTGCACGCCTACCCGGTTAGCCGGGCTCTGGGTGGGAAACAGCAAGTACGTCGTATAGCAGATGACGTAGCCGACGGTCAGCGTGTCGGTCAGGCGGCGAAAGGCGCCGCGAAATGGCGGCCGGTCTCGCCACCCCCAGAACAGTCCTGCCACAACGGGGTAGAGCGGATAAAAGGCGAAGTAGCCGAACTCCAGAAACTCAATCAGCCAATCGCGCGCGTGCGCGTGCAGCCATTCCATCGGCGGCACGCGAAATAAGCGGGACTCGAAGCCGATAATGTGTGCGTTCTGCCACCCGCGCAGCGACAGCGAGAGAAACGACACCTGCTCGAAGACGGTGATGAAGAAGATAGCCGGGAGCCAGTCGTGCGCGAAGCGCCAGACTTCACTGTCGTGTTGCTTGCGCGCCAGCAGCAGGATGAGCAGGATGGCGACGACGTCCCACGCCAGATAAGCGGGCCAGTGCGGCAGGTGCTCGTGACGGGCGCAGATCAGAAGCCCCAGTACAACGTGCACCGCGAGATAAGCGCGGTCGGTAAAATTCATCGCCTGCGTTCTCGCAGAATTAAAACGGTAGAGAGGTAACTGCCGCACCTCACGACTGAGCTTTGTACTTCTCGATCATCTTCGCCCGGAACTGCTCGCTCTGCCCCTTGGGCACGCTGAGCGACTTCCACTCCGCGCCTTTCCAGTGCTTGCAGAGCCATACGATCTGACCGGTGTGATACGCCAGGTGCGACATGGCGCGGTTCAGCGCCTGCAGGACGGAATGCGGCTGCGCGCGGATGGTGACCGTGCGCTCCAAGTCATCGGATTGCAGCGAATTGATGGTTTCGAAGAGGAGCTGCCAATGCTGCTCCCACCAGCTCATGATCTGTTCACGTGTGGCATCCTTCGCGACTTCGAACTCCTGGTCGCGATGCCGGTCGGGCTTCTCGCCGTCGCTGTTCAGAAAATCCGTGAAGCGCGACCGCAGATTCCCCGCCACGTGTTTGACGATGATCGCCACGCTGTTGTCCTCGGGATCGGGAGCAGCGAAGAACTGTTGATCGTTGAGCTGCGCGATGGCATTGTCCGCGAGCCGCTTGTGTCCGCGCAAGCTACGGAAGAGATCGTCAAGGTAGGCGGTGCTGATGTCAGACATGGTTTGTTCCACAATTGTCTTTAGAGTTTAGCTCTTCGGACGGGCAATTGCGCCCACAGAAGCGTTTGTTACACGCAGGTAATCGCCGGGCGTGATCAGGATCTGAGTTCCCCGCACTCCGGCGGAGATCGAAACCACGTCCCACAACTCGATGGTCTCGTCGGCGTACACCGGGTAGTCCTTCCTCGCGCCCAGCACGGTCACGCCACCGCGAATGTATCCCGTCAGCGGTTGCACCTCTTTCAGCGGCACGAGTTCGACTTTGCGATCGCCGCTCAGCTTGGCCAGGGCTTTGTAGTCGAGTTCGTAATTGCCAGGGACGACGGCGAAGGCCGGGCCGTTGCGATCGCCGCGTGCCAGCAGCGTCTTGAATACCTGCTCGGGTGGTAGGTTGATCTTGGCTGCAACCGTCTCTGCCGCAAGATCGTCGGGATCGACTTCGTACTCACGCAGCTGGTAAGCGATGTTGAGGCTGTCGAGCAGGCGGACGGCATTGGTCTTCATAAGACAGGGGCTTGGGGTCAGAGGCTAGGGGTTAGTGTGGTTTCGAAACTGATCCTCGGATGCTCCGTGATGTTTGCCGGCAAATCCGAGTGATGTCTACGCTTCCGTGGTCGTAATCCATGACTCAGCAAAACTCGCGACGAGTGGGTGAACTAGGCTATCCCCTAATCCCGATCCCTAACCCCTGCCTTCTTACTCTTCGACAGGATGCCCAGGATTTCCTGCAGTCCCTGGCGAACCTTCTTGATGCCGTCCGCGGATTTTTGCTTGGGGAAGGGCAGGCCGGACTGTTTGCGGGCCGGCTTGGCTTCATCTTTCAGTTGCTGGCGCGCGCCCGCGATGGTGAAGCCCTCGTCGTAGAGCAACTTCTTGATCTGCAGAACGTTCTCCACGTCGCGCTGCCGGTACATGCGCTGACCGGTGCTGCTCTTCACCGGCTTCAGTTGGGGAAATTCCGTCTCCCAGAAGCGCAGCACGTAGGCTGGCAGCTTGCACAGGCTGGAGACTTCTCCGATGCGGAAGTAGAGTTTGTCCGGAATGATCGGCTGGGCCGACGCGCTCTTTTTCCGGCGTGTTTGTTTCTCAGCCATGCAGTGACAGTTTCGGGCTTAACGCCCCGAGTTGCAAGAGAATACCCGACCCCACGTTCGTTGCGGTCTGCAGCACTTTTAGCATGAACCCGGGTGCGGAACAACCCTGCACGCTTTGATGTAGGCAGCGATACCGCCCCCGCCATGCGCTGGCGGGTTCGCCACAAACCCACCGCCCTGGCAAACTCGGCGCAAGCTACGCGTGATCCACAGCCCCTCGTCGACTCGGCCATGTACTCTCGTTTCGCCGCTAAACGGGAATCCGCCCCGCCAGTAAAAATTTCGTGAATCATGCGCCACCCCAGTCAAACGAAGATCAGAGCCGGAACAACTCCATTCTGAGCGGCTGAATCCTAGAGTCTGGCAAGGTTGCCCGATGGCGGCTCAAACCTTGCGTGTAGATTCGCAGTTCCCAACTTCAAGCGAGCTTCGTCAGGTCGCCAGGCAGAGGTAGGTTGCATCTATGTTCCGGCTACGCAGCGCTGCCACAATGGCAGCATTTCTCTCAATCGTGATCGCCGTCGGTTGTGGCGGAGGATCCAGCAATTCCAATGGTAATGGCAATGGCGGCAGCGGCGGCTCAGGCGGTTCCGGTGGTTCAGGCGGCTCGGGTGGCAGCGGAGGCGGTGGAACGGCCGCGCCCACGCTGACCAACTTCAGCCTCTCGCCGACCATCGCCGGTACTGGCGCAAACGGTGTCGGCCAGTTCGTCAACTTCAACTGGACCACGGCCAATGCGACCACAATGACCGTGACGCCGACCATCAATGGTGACGATCAGGCGCTGCCGTTGCAGGGTCCTTTCCAGGACACCAGCGCTCCCGCGCAGACGACCACGTTCAGTGGCGTCGCTTCGAACGGGACAACCAATTCGCAGCCGGCAACCGTTACCTTGACCGTAGTTCCGGTCACGTTGACTTCAAACGTGACCACCATCGAGGCCGGAAACACAGTCACCTTGACGTATGGTGGCCCGAACAATAACAGCACCTGGCAGCTGCTCATCGGCGGGAACCAGAATCCCACGCCACTGCCCACTCCGACGTGCAGTGGCAACACCTGTACCGGTACCTACACCACCAGCCCGTTGAACGCGAACACTACGTTTACGGTCGCGGCGAATGGCCCGGTCGGCGGGCAAGCGGAATCGACCGCTCTCCCCATTACCGTTGGCGGCGCTACCACCATTACCTTGACGGCGAACCCGCAAAACATTCAGCCGGGCGGAAGTTCTACCTTGACTTGGGCTTCGCAGAATGCTTCGGTGGTCACCATCGCTCCGGGCCTCGGCAACGAGCCGCTCTCGGGATCGGCAACAGTGACTCCGGCGCAAACCACCACGTACACGGCGACGGCGACTTCAATCTATCCGAATACGCCGCCGGTCACCGCTTCGGTGACGGTTACGGTGAATACCGGCGGTGTGGGGAACCTGAACCACATCATCTACATGCTGCAGGAGAACCGCGCCTTCGATAACTATCTCGGCGTCTTCGCAAACTATCGCGTGAACGTCGATCATATTCCGGGCGCGCAGTTAAGCGACGTCAACGATCTGCACACCTTGCCTCCGAATTACCAGATCTGCAATCCGCAGGGTGGGTGCTTCGGACCCTTCCATGCCCGCACCGTCTGTATCGAAAATCTCTCGCCCTCATGGGACGAGACCCATTACGACATGGACCTGGTGGGCAACGACTGGCTGAACCTGTCGCAGAACTCGATGTACAAGATGGACCGCTTCCTCGACACCACCCTGTCGGGGGGCAGCGGCGATCAGTACGATCCCACGCACTCCCGGCCGCTCGGTTATTACGATCAGAGCGATCTGCCGTTCTACTACGAGCTGGGCGCGCAGTTTGCCACCAGCGACACCTGGTACTCGCCCATTCCGGCGAACACGGTTCCGAACCGCATGTACCTGTTCTCCGCCACCTCGCACGGACACGCCTTCCCGCCGAACAGCCCCAGCGATCCCGCCTGGCAGGTGGAGACGTTCTTCCGGGCCTTGAACGATGCGCATGTCACCTGGCGTTACTACTACCAGGACAACAGCGTCTTCCTGGCAAACTGGGCCGATTGGAACGACCCGGCGATTCAGGGGAATGTGCGGAACATCCAGGAGTACTACAACATTCTCTCCAGTCCCAACGCTGACCAGAACCTGCCGCAGGTGGTCTTTATCGAACGGGCCAGCGCCACCGGATTGGACGAGCATCCCGATAACAACATTCAAACCGGCGCGGCCGATGTGCAGAACATCATCACCGCGCTGCTCAACAGCGCAGCGTGGCCGGACTCCGCATTCATTTTGACCTACGATGAAGGCGGCGGCTTGTTCGATCACGTAGGACCGATCCTGGCGACGCCGCCGGACGATCTGCCTCCGCAGGACCTCAAACCAGGGGACCAGCAGGGTCTGTTCAACGTGACCGGTTTCCGTGTGCCGGTGATCGTAGTATCGCCGTGGGTGAAGCCGCACTACGTCTCGCACTTGCCCATGGACTACACGGCGATCCTGAAACTGATCGAAACCCGCTTTAACGTACCGCCGCTCACCCAGCGCGATGCGACTGCGGGTGATATGACCGATCCGGCAAACGGCTTCTTCGACTTCAGCTCACCGCAGATGTTGACGGTGCCACCGTTGCCGACCCAGCCGACGAATGGGGATTGCGATCAGCACCTGGAGGGACATCCGTAAATTGAAGATGTTTCGCTAAAAGGAAAGGGCCTCCGCGATACCACATTGCGGAGGCCGTTTTCGTTAGACAAAAAAAGAGCGAGGCCGATTGCCTCGCCGCGATCCGTCACCGCTTTTTCTTTTTGGCAGCCTTCTTGGTGGCCTTCTTCTTCGTTGCCATGGTTAAAGCCTCCTTTGTAGAACTTGTGGAACTTTTTCCCTTGATGGGCCCTTAAGCCTGCCCAACATCTTGCATGGGCAATACAGCTACGCAAGATATTGCGGTTACTGTCATGGAATGTCAACAAAAATCGTACAAAATTTTCTTGCGCAGCTCCCGGTTTTGTGGTGATGCACAACTCGTGGAGCATTCTTGTTACGCATCGGCGCGATCAAGTCGCGCTAAACTCGCCAGCATGCACGTCGATCCCGTCGAACTTGAAGTGTTCAAGCATCTCTTCCATTCCATCGCGGAAGAGATGGGCGCTGCGCTGCGCCGCACCGCCTTCTCGCCCAACATCAAAGAGCGACGCGACTACTCCTGCGCGCTCTTCGACAGTGCGGGCATAGTGCTGGCGATGGGCGACCACATGCCGGTGCACCTGGGCTCGATGCCGATGTCGGTGCGTGCCGCGATCGACGATCTCGATCTGGCGCCGGGCGATGTCGCGATGCTCAACGATCCGTTTCGCGGAGGCACGCATCTTCCCGACATCACCGTGGTCGCGCCAGTGTTTGTTGCGGGGAAGAAATCGAGGACTTCTCGCATGGGACGGGGTTCGCGACGCGATGGGTCTGGCCGAATGCACGTAGCTCCGGATTTTTTCGTCGCAGCGCGAGCCCATCATGCCGATATCGGCGGGACCTACGCCGGATCGATGGGTCCGTGCCGCGAAATCTACCAGGAAGGCTTCCGCATTCCGCCGGTAAAGATCGTTGGCGATTCCGAAGTCGATCGCGACGTCCTGGCGTTGCTGCTGAATAATGTGCGCACTCCCGAGGAGCGCGAGGGCGATCTGCGCGCACAGCTTGCGGCCTGCCACACCGGGACTACGCGGCTGGAAGAACTTTGCGAACGCTATGGACTGGCACGCGTTCAACAAGCCGGTCGCGCCCTGCTCGATTACTCCGAGCAGATGATGCGCGCGTTTCTCGCGACTGTCCCGCCCGGCTCGTACGCAGCGGAAGATTTTCTCGACGATGACGGCGTCACCGGCGAGCCGGTCCGCATTGGCGTGAAGATCACGATCCCGCGCAATGCGAAGGCGAGGCCGGTCACTGTGGATTTCACCGGTAGCTCGCCGCAGGTCGCAGGCAGCATCAATGCGGTCAGCGCGATCACCTACTCCGCATGCTTCTATGTCTTTCGCTGCCTGCTGCGCGATGATGTTCCTGCTACGGCGGGGCTGATGCGTCCCATCCAGCTCGTCGCTCCTTCGGGATCGGTCGTTAACGCACGGCCTCCCGCGGCTGTCGCGGGCGGCAATGTCGAAACCTCCCAGAGGATCGTCGACGTGCTGTTACGGGCGTTAGCGCAGGCGCTGCCCGATCGCATTCCAGCGGCTTCCTCGGGAACGATGAACAACCTGACGATCGGTGGAATGGATGAGCGCAGCGGCGAGCCAATTCCCTTCGCCTACTACGAGACGATTGCCGGCGGCTCCGGAGCGAGCGCCGCGCACGATGGAGTATCCGGCGTACATACCCACATGACCAACTCGCTCAACACCCCGGTCGAGGCGCTGGAGTACAGCTATCCGTTTCGGGTGACGCGATATTCTCTCCGCCCCGACAGCGGTGGGGATGGTAAATATCGTGGCGGCGACGGAATTGTGCGTGAGCTGGAGATGCTGACCGACGCCGAAGTCACTCTGCTCTCTGACCGCCGCAGGACGCGACCCTACGGATTAAATGGCGGCAGCGATGGAGCTCCCGGGCGCACCACCATCCTGCGCGCCGATGGCTCGCAAGAGCAGCTCCCCAGTAAGGGCAGCACGCGATTGCGGGGTGGCGAACGGGTTCGCGTGGAAACTCCCGGAGGTGGCGGCTGGGGCGCATGAACCTCACAACCAATGGCGTCCTGTTCGCGGCGCAGTAAACGGTGCCCCGTCTTTTTCTGGTGTCATCCTGAGCGGACAGAGATTGCGTTAGCAATCGAACGCAGCCAAAGAGCCTGCCCCGAGCGAAGCCGAGGGGACCGCTATCGCCGGCGTGGTTGGGATAGGGGGCCTTCGACTACGCTGCGCCAAAAGCGGGCGCAGCTGCGCTCAGGATGACACCGGGGACTTTTGGGTGTACTGTGCGTCAATTCGAGCCCAGCTTTAATACCGCTTTAACCGTGTCGCCTCGCGCACCACATCCTCTACTCTCGGCAGAAACACTTCCTCCAGCGGCGGCGAAAACGGTACCGGCGAATCGAACGAGGCGATACGCACGATCGGCGCGTCCAGCGAATCGAAGCACTCTTCGTTGATGATGGCCGCAACCTCGCCGGCAATGCCGCCGGTCTTCGTGTCCTCGTGCAGCACGATCACGCGATTCGTTTTCTCGACGGTCTCGCGGATGGCGTCCCGATCCAGCGGCAGCACCGTGCGAAGATCAATTACCTCGAGCGAAATTCCTTCCTTCGCCAGGATCTCCGCCGCCTCCAGTGCCGTGTAGACCATGGCGGCATAGGTGATCACGCTGACGTCGTGGCCTTCGCGGGCGATGCGAGCCTTGCCGATCGGCACGGTGTAGTCTTCAACCGGCAACTCTTCTTTAATGCGGCGGTACAAGAATTTGTGCTCGAAGAACAGCACCGGATTGTTGTCGCGGATGGCCGACTTAATGAGCCCCTTGGCGTCGCGCGCGCTGGCCGGGCAAACCACCTTCAGTCCGGGGGTGTGCGCGAAATAGGTTTCTGGGTTCTGCGAGTGGAATGGGCCGCCGTGAACGCCGCCGCCCGACGGTCCGCGCACCACGACCGGCACCGGCGCTCCCCAGCGAAAATGCGCTTTGGCCAGCAGGTTGGTGATCTGGTTGAAGGCGCAGCTGATGAAGTCCATGAACTGAAACTCAGCGACCGGCCGCATGCCGGTGATGGCCGCGCCAAAGCTGGCGTTGATGATCGCCATCTCCGAGATCGGCGTATCGACCACCCGCTCGGGGCCAAAGCGGTCGATCAGGCCGTCGGTAACTTTGAATGCGCCACCGTAGATGCCGATGTCTTCGCCAATGCAGAAGACGGACGGATCGCGCTCCATTTCCTCCCAGATGCCCTGCCGGATTGCCTCAAGATAAGTAACTGCAGCCATGAACGATTGCCACCCTCGCAGGAGATTCTAAATCAGCGAGAGCGCGTGTGGGTTTGTGCGGGATTCGCTGGCAAACAAAGACGTGCAAAGTGCGGAGTTCATTTCACGATTGTCATCCTGAGCGGAGCGAGGAGGCGAAGCCGACGAACGCAGTCGAAGGACCTCTATACCATCACTCCCCGACCCGCAATACAGCGGATCGAAGAAACCGGGCAGACGCTCCGCTCAGGATGACAAAAGGATTTAAGCGCAGATTCCCTCAATCCCCGGCAGTCTGATCGCCTGCGAAGGCGTCGACAACTGCATCTTCTTGCTTTGCGCCGGCGCGCCGTGAGCTGGTCGTGATGACCACCACGCTGACCAGCACCAGCAGAGTTCCCAGCAATGTCCGCAATCCCAGGCCTTCTCCGCCAAAGAAGTATCCGACGATGACGGCGACCACCGGATTCACGTAGGCATAAGTTCCCACCAGCGTCGGCGATTCGTGATGAATCAACCACACATAGGCGGTGAAGGCGACAATGGACCCGGCGACGACCAGATAAGCCAGGGCGAACCATGCTCCGCGCGAAACGTCCTGCACCCGAAATTCGTGGAACTCGCCCAGCGAGGTGGCGGTGATGGCCAGCAGCACGCCTCCGCAGAGCATCTGTGCGGCCGAACTCATGGGTTTCGATTCCGGCAGCGGCAGCTTGCGCGACAGCACCGAGGCGATCGACCAGCTGATCGATGCGATCAGCAGCGCAATCGCACCCGAGGTTGCAATGGGCTGTTCGCCCAGACCAAGCGAGTGGCTCACCAGTACCAGCACTCCGGCAATTCCGGCAAGCAGCGCGAAGGCCAGCCGAGCCGTGAGCTTCTGCGTCCCCAGAAACAGAATTTCCGACAGCGACATGAACACCGGAATGGTCGCCATCATGACCGCGGCGATGCCAGAGGGCACGCGCCGCTCGGCCCAGAAGAGCAGGCCATAATCGAGCACGAAGATGAGGAACGCCAGCAGAATCGCCGAGCCCCATTGCTTCACCGTCGGCGAGGGAGTTTTCCGTGCACGCATCCACGCAAACAAGATAGCGCCAGCCAGCAGGAAGCGCATGGCCGCCAGCAGGAAGGGAGGCACCTCGCGTACGCCGACGCGAATGGCGAGAAACGTCGAGCCCCATACGAAGTACACGATGGCGAAAGCGAGCAGGATCTTCCAGCGGGGCGGGCGCGGTGAATCCATCGGAGCTCCAGGCAGGCCTTTGCAATCCGGCCCGTTCTGTTCAGTAGATCACCGCGGCGCGGTTGAGGACGCGCAGTTCGTCATCAGAAATTGTTATTGGCGATGAAAGAGTCGGTTATGGCCGGGTTGGGACATGAAGAATTCGAGGATGCTTTGACACGGAACTTTGATGCCCGGACTTTGTCAGCCGCTAGTTCTCCAACCCGCTCAACTTCTTCTCCTCGGCAGTCATGTGCAGGCGGATCATGCGGGTCAAATCCTTGCCTTCGCGTTTGAGTTCGGAGACGGCGTTTTCAAGGTCGCGGTTCTCGCCCAAGTGCGTAATGTGATCCCGGAAGGCTTCCAGGCGCATGCGCATCTCGATGTGCTGCCGCTTCATCTCCCGGGCGAAAGAGGTCAGCTCGGGACTCATTTTGGCGATGGTCTCCAGCACCGTCGTCTCTTCCGCGGCATGGTGCCTGGGCAGCCACTCCGCGATCCACTGGCCGCTGCTGATGGCCTGGTTTGCGGTGGCCAGATCGGAGAAGATCTCGGCGTAGCAGACGATTTGCTCCAGAGCGGCGTCGAGTGTGTCGAGCTGGGCAATCAACTCCTCATGCTCACGATGGATGTTTGCGGTCTGCTGGTGAAAGCTGGGATCCAGGCTTGCCATGGGACACCTCGCTGCGACGATGGTCGGCCTCGGATACCGGTTGAGCAGTGACCAAGATCACGGGCGGGTGTGACCAGGGAAGCGTTGCGTTAGCAGCCCGGCTCCGTCAGGATGACAACCAGAATTGCTCGGCTGATGGCCGGCAGCCGATGCTGACAGTCCAGCCTATTACTTCTTGCCCTGCACCGCCGTCAGGCACTGGCCATAGAGGTCCAGCAGATGTCGCGCGTAATCCTCCGCTTTGGACTCGCCGCCGGACTGGAATCCGGCTGCCGTGGCGCCTGTCCTGCCATAGCCCGTATTGACCGCAATAAACTTCATCATGTCGAGCGCGATGTCTTCGTCGCGGCGTACTCCCGGCGCGCTTGCGCCACGTTCCTCCATAAGAAGGCCTCCTCACGTAGTAGCAAAAATCATAGCAGAGCAAGCGGCCTCAGACTTCGAGGCCCACGTGGCAGATACGGCCGATGATGTACTGCGAATAGCTTCTACCCGCCGCGATGCGTACGCTCTGCAACGGCCGCCGGGTATCGCGCGTGCGCAGCACCAGATTGTTCTCGACGAAGTCAAGGTATCCGGCCAGGCAGCTTCCCCCGAGGTTCACCGCATAGAGATTGGGTTGCATGCGGCGATAAGGTTCGAGCGAGCTGTAGTGGCGGTCGAGGAGCAGGGTGGCGGCAGCGACGTCGCTGGAGAAGAGGTCGCGCGCAGCAGCCAAGTCCAGCTTGATCAGCACGAAGCGCCGCCAATCGCTGCGATGGTGCTGCTGGCTCGGCTGCAATCGGCGCAGGAAAGACTTGCTGAAGCCCCGCGTCTCCAGGATCTGTTCGGAAGTGAAGCGCGCCAGAGTCGCATTTTCGCGCGCCACCAGCGCCACCTGTTCGACAGTCCCATCGATTTCGTAAGGCACCGCTCGCTGCTGAATCTCGTCCCCGCCGATCAGGTCTACCACGCCGATGCCCAGGGTCGCGAGCAGCCTGTCCATGGATTCCAGGCTGAGACCACGGCGGAAGTTGAGGAAGTTGGAGAGGTGCCCCTGCGGAAATCCCGCTGCGCGAGCCAGACCGCTGCCGGTCAGCTCTCTTCTGCGGATGCGGGAGCGAATGTGATCACGCAGCTGGTCCTGCAAAATTAGGAAGGTCATTTTCAGAGGTTATTTCTAGAAGCAATACATGTACTTTAGTAACCTGCGTACTGCAACATTTTTGTTGACTATGCGGATTCCCCCATGCCACAGTCGACTTGTGTCCCGGTTCTGCGGTTCACTTAGGGTAAAGGAAACG
This sequence comes from uncultured Acidobacteriaceae bacterium, assembly GCA_963819055.1. Taxonomy (GTDB): domain Bacteria; phylum Acidobacteriota; class Terriglobia; order Terriglobales; family Acidobacteriaceae; genus Bog-257. The sequence goes on from CAWFUT010000042.1 coordinate 42,090, forward strand.
ATGAGGGACACTGAACCCAGTATGGAAGACAGAAGCTTCGCTGAGTTTCGCCGCAAGGTGCGCCACAATGAAATACTCCAGGCGGCGATTGAGAAGCTTCTTCGTAGTCTGCGCTTTTCTGGCCGACTCAGCGTGATTGTGAAGAACGGAACGATTTTGAAGTCCGGATATGAAGAGGGATACTTCACCCGCCGCGAGGATGAGCGGTTGATTCCTTGAAATCCGGAGGGCTGGAAGCGGAGTGAGAGTTTGCAAGACGCCATCATCTCCGTAATTGGCTCACCCGCCCCGGCTGGCCCGTTCTCACGAACTAAATAACCGAAAGCAGGTCATCGTAACTGAAACGAGCCCTGCGCACGTTCCCCGGATGTGAATGGGGTGCGGCGCAGGGCTTCGATTTTTTGCACGAAAAAGGGGACACGTAATGGAACCAGGGACCTATGAACTGAAGTATTGCGAGCGCTGCGGATCGTTGGGCACGCGTCGCGCTCACTCCTCCGACACTTACTGCGAATCTTGTGCGCAGATCCTGACACATGTTTTTATTCCTGGCGCCGCGAGCCGTCGGCTGCGTCTGCGCGGGGCCAGGGACCAGAAAGCGATGCCGCTGCAGATCAAGGGCGAAGCCGAACTGGCCAGCGGGAGGTTGCAATGAGCGTCTCCCGCCTTTCCGCTTACCGTGCAAAGCTGCTGCTGGTAGAATCCCCCGACTTCGCCGGGGAAATCGATCCGCGGCCGGAGATGGTCTGCTTCCGGGGACAGACTCTGGCGCTGGTGCGTCACTTCTTCGAAATCTCGTCCCAGGTGGGCCGGGTGTCTTCGCTGCTGGGCCGCGAATTCTTTCGCTCGCGGGTTTCGCATCATGCCATCCCCAGCTTCGAGGAACAGGCCGTCTTTGTCCGCGACGTGGAGCTTTGCCTGGAGAAACTGCGTGCGGACCAGCGCGAAGTCCTCACCCTGCTGGGACTCTATGACTACTCTTACGACGAGGTCAGCCGGATGATGCACTGCTCGCGAACCCTGGTCCGCCAGTGGTTCAACCAGGCTCTGGATTGCCTCAGCGAAATCTTTCTGCAAGCCAGGCTGCTTCGCGAAGGCGATCCGGACCGGCGTCAGCGGCAGGTCAACCGGTCTAGCCCTGCGATTGACATTGTCGGCTCCCGCAGGAAACCGCCGCAAAGCGTGAGGCTGGCGCCAGCCGCCGAATCGGCCACCGATATCGCTCCAGAACGCAAATCCCAGCTCGCCTGAGCCTCAAGAAGAGGGTGTCCACGGGCACCCTCTTTCCGATATCCGCCAAGTGTGAGCGCAAAACAATTTTGTCGTGACCCAAGTCACGTCTCCCTGTGCCGGCCATCCTACTGTGATCGCCGCCCGGATAAGACACTCCTTGCAGCACCCAGGAAATTCGAACGTTCGTTTGCACCAGCATTTTCTGATCGGAGACCCCTGAGAGATGATCAGGAAGGACGAGAACCATACCTCAACCATAGGCGAACAGCTTCGCCGTGCCGGCATTCCCCGCCGCGATTTTCTGAAGTTCTGCACCGAGCTGATGATCGTCGCGCCCATCGGCTTGTCGATCACCAAGAAAGCGTGGGCGGGAGAAGTTGCCGCCGACCTGCTGAAGGCGCAACGGCCGCCGGTGATCTGGCTGCACTTTCAGGACTGCACCGGCTGCACCGAGACCCTGCTGCGCACTTCGCGCCCGGGGGTCGCCGACCTCATCCTCAACATCATCGATCTCGAATATCACGAGACCCTGATGCCCGGCTCCGGCAAGCAGGCCGAAGAGCAATTGCAATCGGCAATGACGAAGTATGCCGGGAAGTATGTGTTGGTCTGCGAAGGCTCGATTCCCACCAAGGAAGCCGGCATCTATTTCAAGTTGGCAGGCAAGCCCGGGACCGAGCTCCTGGAAGATGTAGCTTCCAAGGCCGGCGCCATCATCGCCATCGGCTCCTGTGCTTCGTGGGGCGGACTGCCCTCAGCCGGTGACAATCCCACCGGCGCCAACGGCGTTGCCGACCTGATCAAAGGCGTGCCCATCGTCAACTTGCCCGGCTGTCCTCCGAATCCTTACAACCTGCTGGGAACGGTGCTGGAATTCGTGCGCACCGGCTCGCTGCCCGAGCTGGACAGCAATCTGCGCCCCAAGTTCGCCTATGACCGCCTGATTCACGAACAATGTCCGCGGCGCGCGCACTTCGACAATGGCCGCTTCGCGCAGGTCTTCGGCGACGACGGTCATCGTCACGGATATTGCCTGTACAAGCTGGGCTGCAAGGGTCCCGACACGCATGCCGCCTGCTCAACGCGGAGCTTTAACGAGATGCCGGATGTGTGGCCGATCGGCATTGGCGCTCCCTGCGTAGGCTGCACGGAAAAAGAAATTGCCTTCAAGGTTCCGATGTTCCAACAGGCATCGGTACACAACTTCACTCCCCCGGCGACCTATCCCCCGATAGAAACCGGCGCTGGCCATCCGGCGCACATCGCCACCGGCCTCGCTGGACTGATTGTCGGATCGGCCATTGGAGCCGCCTGGACCGCGGCGCAACGTTTCCAGAGCAGCCAGGAGGGCGCCGAGGCGAATCCGCCGGAGCCGCCCAAGGAGATGCTGCCCGTGGAGGACGACCAGCCGCAGTCGAACGGGCGCGGGCAGGGGGCCTGACATGCCGCTGACTCGCCGCCAGCTGTTGAAAATCGGAGTTGTAGGCGGAACCTCGGCTGCGCTGACCGGCTCAGCGTTCGCCGAAGAAGAGCCGGCTGCTCCGCATGACGCCGTAGGCATGCTCTATGACGCGACCCTCTGCATCGGCTGTAAATCGTGCGTGGTGGCCTGCGCGAATGCCAACGGTCTCTCGGCCGATACCCGGGTCGATCCCCTGCACCAGGCGCCGGCTGATCTGAATTCCTTCACCAAGAACATCATTAAGCTGTACACCCCGGCCGCGGGCGAGAGCGGTCCATATTCGTTTGTGAAGCGCCAGTGCATGCACTGTGTCGATCCCTTCTGCGCAGCGGCCTGTCCGTTCCACGCGCTGTCGAAGGACCCGACCACCGGGGTGGTTTCGTGGACCGCCGACAAGTGTATTGGCTGCCGCTACTGCCAACTGGCTTGTCCCTTTGAGACGCCGAAGTTCGACTGGGACGCCTTCAACGCCAAGATCATCAAGTGTGAATTCTGCAAGGAGCGGCTGGAGAAGGGACAGGAACCGGCCTGTACGTTCGTGTGTCCCAAGAAGGCGGTGATCTTCGGACGCCGCGACCTGATGTTGCGCGAAGCCCGTCGCCGCATCAAGGAATCGCCCGGCCAGTACTTCGAAGACCGCGTGTACGGCGAGAAGGAAGGCGGCGGAACGCAGGTGCTGTATTTGTCGGCAGTGGACTTCAACAAGCTCGGACTGCCCAAGCTGAGTCCCGATGAGCATCCCAGCCGCTGGCTGCGCTGGCAGGAGCGCATCATGAAGGGCTTCATTCTGCCCATCGGTGTGTATGGCGTGATTGTCGGCTTCCTCAAGCAGAACTTCCGCGAGCACGACAAGGAAATGAACGAAGAGCACAAGAAGACAGGACTGCTACCGCAGATTTAAGCGAGTGAAATGACCGCACAATCCACCAGCGATCTGACAGTTGTTAAGTGGCAGCGAGGAGTGCCCATCTTCGGTGTGCCCATCGTCACCAGGAACTTCCTTTTCCTCTGCGGGCTGGCCGGGGTGGGATACCTGCTCATTCTCTACCGGCAGATCTTCGGGCTGGGCGCAGCGACCGGTTTGAGCGACGGCTACCCCTGGGGCATCTGGAAGACCTTCAACGTGATGACGCTGACCGCGCTGGGCTCGGGCAGTTTCCCCATCGGCATTGCCGCCTGGATCTTCCACAAACGCAAGCTGCACGCCGTGATGCGCATCACGCTGTTGATCAGCTTCCTGGTTTACCTCACCGGACTGATGGCGATTGCGGTCGATGTATCGCGGCCATGGAATGTCTACAACCTGGTCTCAGTCTTCCGCTGGAACACCGGGTCTCCCATGTGGGAGGTGCTGTGGTGCATGCCCCTGTACTGCCTGTTCCCGCTCTTTCTGGAGAACACCCCGCCGATCCTGGAGCAGTGGTATTACTTTTTCCCGCCGATTCGCGGACTGGTGCTGTGGCTCATTCCGGTAATTCGCAAGACCTATCCTTTCGTCGTCGCCCTCGCCTACACGCTGCCGATGCTCCACCAGTCGGCGCTGGGTGGGTTGATGCTGCTGGTTGGCAACCAGGTATATCCACTGTGGCAAACGCCGCTTCTGCCGCTGTTGTATATGTGGGCCGCGGCCTTCATTGGCGTGGCCACCACCATCGGCGCCGTGATGCTCTGCTGCCTGGCGTGGAAGCGGCCGCTCGATCAGTCGATTCTCGATGAACTCGTGCAGGTCATGACCGTGCTGATCCTGCCCTGGATAGCGGTGCGGCTCATCGATATCATCCTGCGCGGCAAGTTTCTGTTGATGTTCAACTCCGGCTTCCGCAGCTTCTTATTTTGGGACGAGATCCAGCTGGTGCTGTTGCCGACGCTCTTCCTGATGAAGAAGAAGTATCGCGAGAGCAACTATCACCTGTTCAGTTGCTGCGCCTTGATCGTGCTGGGCGGGATGGCATATCGCTTCGATCCGACGACCTTTGCGTATCGGCCATGGAGCCTGACGTATTACACGCCGTCGGTGATCGAGATTCTGATTTCCCTGGGGTTCGTTTCCACCTGCATCGTTCTGTTCCTGATGGCAGTGAAGCGCCTGCCGATTTTGCCGGCGCCGGTCGAACAGTGGTACGGCCTGGAAGAGTATTACAAACGCATTTATCCCTACGTACAAATGAGTGGTTATGGCGACAAGGATCAATATAGACCCAGTTACGCGGATTGAAGGTCACCTCCGCGTCGATGTGGAAGTGAACGGCGGCAGCGTCTCTGAGGCGTGGACCAGCTGCACCATGTGGCGCGGCATTGAAAACATTTTGCTGGGACGCGACCCTCGCGAGGCCTGGCTTTTCACTCAGCGCTTCTGCGGGGTGTGCACCACGGTGCATGCCATGGCCAGCGTGCGCGCCGTCGAAGACGCGCTGCGCCTGCCCATTCCGCCCAACGCGCAGTTCATCCGCAACCTGATTCTCATCAATCATGCGTTGCACGACCACATCGTGCATTTCTATCAACTGTCGGCTCTCGACTGGGTCGACATCATGACCATCCCGCGCGCCAATCCAAAAGCAGCGGCCGCGCTGGCCGAGACGCTTTCGGATTGGACCAACAACTCCGACAAGGAACTGGCCGCGGCACAGGACAAGGTGAAAGGGCTCGCCGCCAGCGGTCAGCTCGGCATGTTTGCCAGCGGCTATTGGGGACATCCGGCGATGCATCTTCCGCCGGAGGTGAACCTGCTCGCCTTCTCGCATTATCTGCAGGCGCTCGAGTATCAGCGCAAGGCGTTGCAGGTGGTCGGGGTGCTCGGCGGCAAAACGCCCCATATCCAGAACCTCGCCGTCGGCGGCGTGATGAATGCCATCAACCTCGACAGCCAGGGCACGCTGAATATGGACCGGCTGTACACCATCAAGTCGCTGATGGATGAAGTCATCCCGTTCGTGCAGCAGGTTTACTTGAACGATGCTTGCGCCATTGCGGCGCTCTATCCCGAGTGGATGTCCTACGGTGGGGGAGTTCGCAACTACCTTGCGATTCCCGATCTGCCGCTGAATGCCGAGGCTTCGGCCTTCGATCTTCCGGGTGGCGTCATCATGGACGGCAACTTCGCCGGCGTGAAGACCTTCTACACGGCGGCCGATACGGAGTTCCGTCATGCCGTGACCGAAGACCTTACTCACGCCTGGTACAAGGGCGCGGAGCCGCAGCATCCCTGGCAGGGCGAGACCCAGCCGCAGTACACCGACTTCGAAGAGAACGGCAAATATTCCTGGGTGAAGGCGCCGCGTTACGATGGACATCCCATGCAGGTTGGCCCGCTTGCGCAGGTGCTGATCGGCTACGCGCAGGGGCATCCGCTGACCAGGAAGTGGACCGACCTGGCGCTGGCGAAGATCTCGGCCATCGGCAAGCGTAAGGTCACGGTGAACGACTTGCAATCGACCATGGGCCGGCATGTGGCGCGCGCCATCCGCTGTGCCATGTTGTCAGAGCTGGCGGTGAAGCACTGGGAGTACCTGGTGAGCAACATCAGCCGCGGCGATTTCGCGACTTACAATCCGCCAAAGTTTCCAGACGGGGAAGTCGAAGGCGTGGGTACGCATGAAGCGCCGCGCGGCACGCTATCCCACTGGGTGGTAATTCGTAACGGGCGGCTGGCCAACTACCAGGCTGTGGTACCTACGACCTGGAACGCCAGCCCGCGCGATAATCGCGGACAGCCCGGACCGTATGAAATGTCGCTGCTGGGCAATCCCATCGCGGATCCGGAAAAGCCGCTGGAGGTCTTGCGCACGGTGCACTCCTTCGATCCCTGCATGGCCTGCGCCTGCCACACCTTCGATCCTGAGGGCAAGAAGATCGCATCGGTGAAGGTACTGTGATCCCTAGAATCCTCATTGCCGGCGTGGGCAACGTTCTGCTCGAGGACGATGGTTTCGGTCCGCACGCCATCGCGCGACTGGAGGCAGAATATGAACTTGGCAGCGAGGTAGAGCTGATCGATATCGGTACCCCGGGATTGGACTTCGTCGATTACCTGGTCGGCCGCGATGCGCTGATCATCCTTGACGCTGTGTCGTCGGGCGGCGATCCCGGCGAGATCGTTATTTTCGATCGCCAGCAGTTGCGAGAGTTCATGCCCAACATGCGGCTGAGCGCGCATCAGCCATGTTTGCAGGAGACGCTGTTCGCTGCGGAGACCGCCGATGTGTGCCCACCGGATGTGCTGCTGGTTGGCATTGTGGGTGCGAGTTTCGAGGTAACGACGGCGTTGAGCGATGTGGTGCAGGACGCAATGCCGGTGGCGTTGGAGTTGCTCGCAGAACTCTTGCGGCAGCGCGGGGTGCCGGCGCGCAAACGGCTTCAGCCGTTGCCGTGTACTCCGTGGTGGAGCGTCAGCGACGTGTCGCAGCCGGCGTGATGGAAGTATAGGGGTCCTTTGACTCTGCGCCCGCAAAACCGTCGGGCGCTGCGCTCAGGATGACACCGTTTTCTTGTTGTTGATCTTCCACTGTACTGACGACGCGGCTCTGCTTAAGCCTATCCCCCATCCCCTGACCTCTAGCCCCTAGCTTTCCCTCCCGTGCTGCCGTTTGTAAATCTTCTCCACCGCCTCAACCGTATCGATGTCCTTCGGCAGCTTGTCTTCTCTTACGCGCACGATGCGCGGGAAGCGTAGCGCATAGCCGCTGTCATGCCGATCGCTGCGCATGATGGCGTTGAACGCCACTTCCAGCACGATCTTCGGTTCCACCTCGCGCAGATGTCCATGGTCGGCGGTGGTGTGCGTCAAGAACCATTCCGTTAACTCGGCAATCTCTTTGTCTGTCAGACCGGAATACGCTTTGCCGATGTTGACCAGCTCCTTGCCTTTGCGCACCGCAAATGTATAGTCGCTGAGCGCGTGGATACGCTTGCCGTGTCCGAACTCCGCCGCGGTGACGACAACGTCCAGCGTCGCCAGCTCGCGTTTCAGCTTCAGCCACCAACGGCCGCGGCGGCCCGGCAGGTACGGCGAAGCGAGATCTTTAATCATCAAGCCTTCATTGCCGCGCGCTAGTGCTTGTTCAAAATAGCTCTCAAGCTGTTCGACTGAGTCGGCGCGCAGCGACGGAGCGCGCAGTACCCAGCCTGAAACGGCTTGCTCCGCAAGCTCCGGTTCGAACATCAGGTTGCCCTGCGAGTTGATCACGGGGCGCGGCGCGACCCGCTCGGCTCCCGCAAAGACTCGGTCGAGAATCTGCGCACGTTCGCTGAGCGGCTTATCGATTGTCAATTCACCGCCGGCGTAGATCACATCGAAGACAACATACGCCACCGGCACCTCACGGATGAGCTTCTGGCTGACCTGCTTGCGCCCGAGGCGTTTCTGGATTTCGCCAAACGGCATGGCGTGGCCACCGTCTTCGTTATGACGCCACGCAACGATCTCGCCATCGAGAATCACCTCGTCAGTGAAGTCGCTGAGGGGCCCGACGAGTTCGGGGAACGATCCGCTAACCTCGTCGAGCGTGCGCGAAAACAGCCGCGCCGTACCTGAACCGCAGTGCGCTTGCGCGCGAATGCCGTCATACTTATCTTCCACCTGCGCGTGCTCAAAGTATTGGAACGCCTCCTCCGCGTCGGCTGCCGGGCTGGCCAGCATGAAGCCGATAGGATGAAACAACCGCATGCGTGCTTCGGCCAGGCGATGTCCGGCGGCCAGCAGCAGCGTCCCTCCGATATCGCCCAGCAGCATGTTGACACGCTGCACCGTTGCTACCGGTTCTTCGAACGCCTTGGCAATCGCCTCTTCCACCAGGCTTTCCTTCAGCCCGATGCGCAGATCGCCGGTAATGATCTTCAGGATGTACTTGGCTTCGAGCGCGGTGGCACGCTCCACCAGCGCTTCGAGCACCGCCGCCTTGGCCGCGGCCGTTCGCGTCTCCGCGATCTGGTCGAAAGTCGCGCGCACTTGCTGTAGCGTAATGGTCGAGACGGGAGGCGCATTCGCAATCAGCACATCGTGAGCGGCCGCGCCCAGGTCGCCGCGCTTGCGATAGGCTGCGGTGAGCACACCATCCGCGGGTTGACGGGGCGCGCCTTTCGACGCACTATACCCGTCGCCTTGATTTGTGTGCCGAGGCGGCTTTAGTCGGCGAGGAGCAATCAGTTCCCCAACCAGCTTCCACAGTAGCGATCCGCCGATCTGCAGGGTGCGCTCATCGCAGGCTGGGAACGCCCGTCCGGCCAGGAAAACCGCTGAGATCGCAGCGTCCTCCAACTGCCGCCAGCGAAAATACTCGGCCACCATAACGATCTTCTCGGTCTTCTTCGTGGTGCCGGCGACGCATTCGCATAGTTCAGCTAGCTGTTGCATAGGGCTGTGATAGGGCTGCATCCCAAGGGATTCTGGTTGGATGCGGCGCCTCCAGTCTATTTCTGTCAGATTTGTAATCACGCTTTTTTGAAGATTTAATTCCACCTTGAGCATCGCTTGGGCTACGATGGTTTACCCAACTTGCCATCGGGTCAAGAAACGTTGGCCGTCAGGGGTCTGGAGGGCACGCCTCCAAGAGGGACGCCATCGTTGCCTAAGCTCTATATCCGCGGGACATGTGTCTACATTCTCCTTATCTCGTTCCTTGCCTTTTCGGTTTCAGCCCAACAGGTAAAAGACGCGACGATTCCCGACGGCACTCCGATTGACCTGCGCCTGGTCGACAGCGTTTCCTCGAACCACGCCCACAAGGGCGACCGCCTGAATTTTATCGTGGTTAAGGATGTGAACCTCGACGGCTATAAGCTGGTTCCGGCGGGGACGATGGCGCGGGGAACGATCACGGAAGTGAAGGGCAAACGCTTTGTCGGCATCGGCGCCAGGATTTCCTTGCGGCTTGACTCTGTCGATTTGGCAGATGGCGAGACCCTCAGACTGCGGGCCAGTAAGGTCGTCAAAGGCGGGTCGCGCACCAAGCTGATGGCGGGCGCAATGATCGCGACCTCGATTATTTTCCTGCCGGCTACTCCGGTTTTTCTTCTGACCCGCGGACGCGAAAGCACAGTGGTGAAGAGCACCGAGATCACGGCGCAAGTCGAGGGCCCGGCTACGGTCCGGGTTGCCGGCTTGGCGCGCTCCGCCGCCACGACCTCCGACCTGGCCGAGATGATGGATTACCTGCCGCCGCGCGTATTCAGTGCGGAAGGCCGCGAAGGCGACATGGTGAACCTGATCTTCGTGGCGCAGCAAAAGCAATTGCAGGATGCTTTCCAGCGCGCCGGCTGGGTGCAGACCGACAAGTGGAACCCGATCTTCGTCTGGCACCTGATGGAGCACGGTACTGGCGATGCGCACGTGCCCATGGCCAGGTTCTACCTGTTCGGCAGAGTGCAGGATTACTCCTACGCCTTGCCCGACCCGCAGGCAGTGGTCTCGCGCCGTCATCATCTTCGCATCTGGAAGACCGACTACACCCAGGATGGAATCCCCATCTGGGTTGGCTCCGCCACCCATGATGTCGCCATCGAGATCGCCAAGAACGGGCGGCTGATCAATCATCGCATCGATCCCCAGGTGGACGAGGAGCGCGATTTCATTGGCGGCGACCTAACCGAAACGGCATCGGTCAGCAGCCGGGAATACCTGCACGGCGTCAGTCCGGTCTTCGAAGCCAAGACCGCCTCGGGCGAGGAGTATCACTCGGACAGCAGGATCCTGTTGCTGGACCTGCAAACGGTTACAGCCAACCATGACGGCCGCGCTCCAGCGGCGACGGTCGTTCGGGCTGTCGCAACGGTTCCCGCGGCCCCGTCGGATCATCCCGCAAGCTCCCCGGCCTCCATGACCAGGCCGCGTTGACGCGCGCGCCACTCGTCCACTAGTCTGCCCCCCCGAAACCGTGTAATAGTACGGTGTTTCAGGGCCCTCGCATGCGGTGATCCTCAACTAGAGACGACTCTGATGGACAGACGAACCTTGTTGAAGTACCTGGCCGCTGCGCCGCTCTTGTCGCGCCTGTCGCCGGACGCGCTGGCATTCACTGCCGCTGGTCTCCAGAAATCGCGTGTACGCTTCAATGATCCCGGCTGGCCCAGTGCCGCTGCCTGGGACAATCTGAAGAAACAAGTTGGCGGACGTCTCATCCCGGTGCAGTCGCCACTGCCGGCGTACAAGACAGCCATCGACGACCCGGGCTCGCTCAAGAGCCTGCTCGCGGACCTGCACAATCCGTTTTATCTCGGCGACCAGCCCGGCATTACACAAACGTTCGGATGGGTAGACGCGTGGACGACTGCGCCCAGCATTTATGCCGTCGCAGCCGAAAGTGCTCAGGACATCGCCGCCGGCGTGAATTTTGCCCGCGAGCATAATCTGCGACTCGTGGTGAAAGGAGGAGGCCACAGTTATCAAGGCACGTCATGCGCGCCGGACTCGTTGCTGATCTGGACGCGCCACCTGAACGACATCGCCCTGCATCAGGATTTCGTGCCCCAGGGATGCGCGGGCAAAGTTGCGGCGCAACCCGCAGTCACGATGGGCGCGGGCGTGATCTGGATCCATGCCTACGACGCGGTCACCACCAAAGCAGGTCAGTATGTGCAGGGCGGAGGCTGCACCACCGTAGGCGTCGCCGGCCTGGTGCAAAGCGGCGGCTTTGGCAGTTTCTCCAAACACTACGGAACCGCCGCCGCGGGCTTGCTGGAAGCCGAGGTCGTGACTGCCGACGGCAAGATTCGCATCGCCAATACCTGCACCAATCCCGACCTTTTCTGGGCGTTGAAAGGTGGCGGAGGCGGCAGCTTCGGCGTGATCAGCAAGGTTACGGTGCGGGTGCGCGAGCTGCCGGAGTTTTTCGGAGCCGCTCACCTCGACATCAAGGCTCAATCGCACGATGCCTACCGCCGCCTGGTGCGCCAGTTTGTCGCGTTCTACAACGAGCAGCTTTTTAACGATCACTGGGGCGAGCAGGCCCACATCCAGTCGAACAACATCCTCCAGATCCGCATGGCACACCAGGGATTCGACACGCAGCAAGTGAAGGCCATCTGGCAGCCGTTTCTGGATTGGGTGGCGCGCTTCCCGAACGACTACAGCCAGCTGGAGAATCCAATTCTCGCCAGTCTTCCGGCGCGGGATTTGTGGAATGTCGACTTCATGCAGAAGGTCGCTCCGGGAGTCTTCACGCAGGACCCTCGTCCCGGCTCGAGCGCCAACGATGTTTGGTGGACGGGAGACGGCGGCCAGGCCGGGCAGGTGCTGTATGGCTACGAGTCGCAGTGGTTGCCGGCATCGCTTTTGGAAAGCGGTTCTCAGGATGCGCTGGCCAACGCGCTGTTTGAGTGCTCGCGTCACTGGGACGTCGAGCTGCACTTCAACAAGGGACTGGCGGGCGCTCCGGCCGACGCCATCGCCGCCGCCCGCGACACCGCTACCAATCCCGCGGTGCTCGATGGTTTTGCGCTCGCCATCATTGCCGGAGGAACGAATCGGGCGATTCCTGGCGTTCCGGGGCACGAGCCGGATTACCGCGCGGCGCGCGGCGATGCCGCGCAAATGCACGCCGCGATGAGCGAGCTTCGCAACGTTGCGCCCACTCCCGCCTCCTACGTTTCCGAGAGCAACTACTTCCAGCAGAAGTGGCAGCAGTCGTTCTGGGGCACGAACTATCCGCGACTGCAGGCGGTGAAAGCGAAATACGATCCCGCGGGTTTGTTCTTCGTGCATCACGGCGTCGGCAGCGAAGACTGGAGCGACGATGGATTTTCGCGGGCGAAAACGACTTGACGGTGCCCTAGGTTCGGCCCTCTTTCGGCCTGACTTGGGGGTTGCCAATTTGATTTGTGGTTGCGTCGGCGAGCCGGGCGCGCGAAACTTGTTGCTACACAAAACCCTCGCCGCGAGCAGCTCTGTCTGAATCCAAACACCGCGGAGGAGAAATGACGAAACGATTCATCGCTGTCTTTGCCCTGCTGGCTGCCCTCGGCTTGAGCGTGCTAGCCACAACCGCCTGCGCCCAAACCGTCGCCAGCCCGGATCAAAACAAAACCAATCAGGACAAAGGCAAGTGGCAACTCAGGGACGGCTATGAGTACCGGGTCTATCCGCTGCGCCCGACGCAATGGCCCGACGGCATACAGACCGCACCGGCAAACTGCGCCCTGACTGCTGCGCAAGCGAAAAAGTATCAATGCAAGACGATCAGCTATGAGGGCCGCGCGTATTACTATTACACCGGCGAACACGGGAGCGTTTACGCGCGACGCGCGGCGGTGACCGTCTACAGCCAGCCTTCGGACAGCCACTAGGGCCGCGTTCTTTCAAGCCGTGACGACCACCCCGGTACACGACGACTTGCTGAGTCGCCGATAGCCATGCCGCACGCTGGAATCAAAGTAGATGGCGTCGCCTGCCGAGAGCTGGTAGCCCTCCGAGGCGATCGTAATTTCCAGCCGACCCGAGATCAGGTACAGCAGCTCGATGCCGGGATGCTGATGCTGTCTTAGCTTCTCCGCCGACACCTCTTCGAACTCCGCATAAAACGCGTTCAGCTTGCGCTCGGTGGTCTTGAAGTCGAGGCTCTCGAAGTGATAGGCGACGGGCCCACCACCTGGACTTTCCGGGAAGCGCAACCGCTCTTTCTTGCGAACGATCGAGACCACGTGCCGCTTGCGCTCATCGGTGAAAAAATGCTCCAGGCCGACACCGAAGACCAGCGCGATGCGCAGCAGCGTCGGCAGCGTGGGAAAGAGCTTGCCGCGCTCCAGCTTCGACAGCATGGCCGGCGACAGTCCAGTGTGCCTGCCCAGTTCAACCAGCCCCATGCTCTTGCGCAGTCTTAATGTGCGGATCTTCTCGCCTACCCGATAAGGTTCCAGTCCATCGACGATCGTCTGGTTCAGCATGAAGCCTCCTGCGCCTGCCTTTTCTTGAAAATCAATTTTTTCCCAGTTTCTTGCCTGACAGTTACAGGCAGCGGCTGCCTGACACCGCTTTGCATAGTATGACAATTAATTTTCTTTATAGTTGATGCAAGCAGGACGGAAAGTGCAACAGAAAATCGACGCGGATTCACTTTCCAGCCCAGCCGCCGCCGTTGATCGGGCGCCGGCTGCCGTGCCGCAGAGCAGCGCAGTTGGGAACGCTTCCTCCGGGCCATCGGCGGTGGTTCCTGCTGCGACTGCGTCTGCGGCATGTGTGTTCTTCGCGAATCCGTCCAGTCAGGCAAGACCATGTACCGCATCTACGACCTTTCCCGGATTGACATCGCTCTGTGGCCTGCTTACCCTAAGCTAGCGATACTGTGCGTCCAGCGCCATCGAGGAACATCCAATCCCTATGCGTTCATTGCTTTGCCATTTGCGGTTTTTGACTGCCCTCCAACTTCTGCCGGCTCTCGAGAGCGGCGAGGAAACAACTTTGGTCGGCGGACAGGCCGTGCTCGAAGGCGTGATGATGCGCTCGCCGCATGCGTGGGGCATCTGCATCCGCCGGGCTGACGGCTCGCTGGCGACGCACTCTGAGCCGCTGGAGAAAGCTTCGGACAAGCACAAGTGGATGGCCTGGCCGTTTGTGCGCGGCATCATGACGCTGGGTAATGCGATGGCGCTGGGATTTCGCGCGCTGCGCTACTCGGCCAACGTGCAGCTCGGGGATCTGTCGCCGGAAGAAGAAAAGAAGACGGAAGTCAGCGGCTGGGTGCTTGCCGTCAACGTGATTCTGTCGCTCGGATTCTTCGTTTTCATGTACAAGTTCGTGCCGCTGCTGGCAGCCACCAAGCTCAAGAACCACTACCCCGCGTTCGGCAATCAGATCCTGTTCAACGTGGTCGACGGTGTGATCCGTATCAGCCTGTTCCTGCTGTTCATCTGGGGCATCTCGCTATGGCCGGATATCAAGCGGGTCTACCGCTATCACGGCGCCGAGCACAAGACGGTCTTCGCCTTCGAGCACAACGATCCTCTCACGGTGAAGAATGCGCAGGCCTACACCACGTTCCATCCCCGCTGCGGCACCAGCTTCCTGATGACGGTGATGCTGATCGCCATGTTCATCTACATGCTGGTTCCGGCGGTGACGTTCTGGGGACGCTTTGCCTCGCGCCTGGCGCTGCTGCCGGTGATCGCCGCCATTTCGTATGAGCTGATTCGCTTCGCCGCCAAACACGGCTCGTCGCTGTTCGCCCTGATGACCAAGCCCGGCCTGTGGCTGCAGCGCATCACCACGCAGCCTCCTGAGGACGACCAGGTGGAAACCGCCATCGCTGCCCTGAACGAAGCTATGGAACTGGAAAAACAGCAGGGCGGCGAACTGGTGATTGCCTAGCGGGGCTCCCCGCGAATACTGCGATACCCAATTTCATAAGTCGAGTGAAGGCGGCGCGAATATGTATCCGCATTCGGCCGCGAAGATCAGCCTTGTGTCAGGGCACGAGTTCACTCGTGCCGCAACCGTCGTCCAAGAAAGAGAGCTTTAGCCCCTGCACCATGTCGAAGCCGGATCGCAATTCGAGCGCTGCGGAAATTCTTCGTTCACGGACGTTCTTTGTAACGACAAAGACCAGCATGGGACGCGCTTTGTTGCAGTCGGAGCGGAATGCAATTCTATTCATCGATGTGTTGCGTTCGTACGTCGCCGCTGGGAGGTTCCGCGTACACGATTTCGTGGTCATGCCGGACCATGTCCATCTGTTGATCACAGTCGATCAGGAGATGGCGATTGAGAAAGCCGTGCAGCTCATCAAAGGCGGATTTTCTTATCGATTGAAGAAAGAATTCGGATATTCGGGTGAAGTTTGGCAACGCGGATTTTCAGATGTTCGCATCGAGGATCGTGAAAGCTTTCTGCGGCATCGAGAATACATAGCTCAGAACCCGGTGAAGAAGGGACTTGCGGGTTCGGTGGACGAGTTCCCCTTTTCCTTCGCATATTTGGCTCGACAAAAAGCAGCAGGGGCTAAAGCCGCAGACCATTAGGTCTGCTGACGGCACGACTGAAGTCGTGCCCTGACACAAGGCCAGCCTCGGTATTCAATGGGATGTGCGGTTGCGGGCAGCGGAAGACTGCTTCCAACGACGAACCACAGATCCTTCGACTCCGGAGGCAAAAAAACGCGCCTCCGCTCAGCATGACACCCCAAAAAGATTGACGAGGAAGCACCACCGTTTTCCGTACAATAGGGTTGAACCCATGTTTGAACGCTTAGAACAAATCGAATCGAAATACGAAGAGCTCAACCAGGCTCTGGCTTCGCCGGACATCGTCTCCGACTCGCAGCGCTACCAGAAGACCGCCAAGGCGCACAGCGAAATCGCGCCCATAGTCGAGAAATATCGCGAGTTCAAAGACCTGACGCGCGGGATCGCTGAGAGCAAGGCGCTCGCCGAGGGCGAGACGGATCCCGAGATGCTGGCCTACGCCAGCGAAGAGATGGCCAAGCTGGAAAAGCGGCTGGCGGAGGTCGAGGCGGAACTCAAGGTCCTGCTGCTTCCGAGAGATCCTAACGACGAGAAGAACGTTGTCGTGGAAATCCGCGCCGGGACCGGTGGCGACGAAGCCACGCTGTTCGCGGCCGAGATCTTCCGCATGTACAACCGCTATGCCGAGTCGCAGCGCTGGAAGGTGGAAGTGCTGTCGAGCTCCGAGTCGAGCGTGGGCGGGCTGAAGGAAGTGATCGCCATCATCGAAGGCCAGCGGGTGTACTCCAGCATGAAGTACGAGAGCGGTGTGCATCGCGTGCAGCGCGTACCCGCCACCGAAACCCAGGGCCGCGTGCATACCTCGGCCGTGACGGTTGCGGTGCTGCCCGAAGCCGAAGATGTCGACATCAAGATCGAAGCCAAGGACATTCGCATCGACACGTTCTGTTCGTCGGGGCCGGGCGGCCAGTCGGTGAACACGACGTATTCGGCCGTGCGCATCACCCACCTGCCGACGAATACCGTGGTCAGCTGCCAGGACGAGAAGTCGCAGATCAAGAATCGCGAGAAGGGAATGCGTGTGCTGCGCGCCCGTCTCTACGAGATGGAGCAGCAGAAGCAGGCCGACGCGCTGGCCAAAGAGCGCAAGGCTCAGGTCGGTAGCGGCGACCGCAGCGAAAAGATCCGGACGTACAACTTCCCGCAGAACCGGGTCACGGATCATCGCATCGGCTTCACCGCGCACCAGCTGCCCGAGTTCATGGACGGCCGCATCCAGCCCATGATTGATGCGCTGATTACGCACTTCCAGTCGGAGAAGATGAAGGAGCAGTCGGAAGTAATGGCGTAACCCAGCGGCCCACCCCTGTCGCTAAAGGAAGGCGACGAGGATGGGGCACCCGCCCTTTCTTTCTTTTCTTTCAGGAATTGTCGTCCCAGTTTTTAGAATTGTCATCCCGAGCGCAGCCGAGGGATCTGCGGTTCGCGTGCGGCGGTAGAATGTTCTCCCAGGCACGGACTGCAGATCCCTCCGCTCCGGCGGCAACAGCAGCCGCCTCCGGTCGGGATGACAATTCGGGGTGTGTTCAGCGTTAGCGATCGACAGCGACTTCCTCTCTATGTACCTCAAGCCAGCCCTTACCTCCGCCATCGATCGTCTGGAAGCTGCCGAGGTGGGCTCGCCTCGGCTCAACGCCGAGGTGCTGCTGATGTTCGTCCTCGGCGTTCATCGCGCCTACCTCTACGCTCATCCCGAGCGCGAACTCACTGCTGAAGAAGAAGCCCGCTACGACGAGGTTCTCGCCCAGCGAGCGACGGGCATGCCGTCGCAGTACATCACCGGTCACCAGGAATTCTGGGGGCTCGACTTTGTGGTGTCGCCGGCGGTGCTCATCCCGCGCCCTGAGACGGAACACCTGGTCGAAACCATGCTGGAGCTGGCGCGCGACGTCCCTCATCCCAAGCTGGTGGATGTGGGAACGGGATCTGGCGCGATCGCTCTGGCGCTGGCGCATGAAATGAAGGGAGCGGAGGTCTATGCGGTGGATCTCTCGGCGGACGCGTTAGAAATCGCACGCGCCAATGCAGGGCGGTTGCAGTTGGATGGGCGCGTGATGTTTGCGCAATGCAATGTGCTCACGCCAATCCAAAACGAGAGTGCCATCGCGAGCGAGAATGAGCAAGCCGTACCAACGTTGGGTGTCATCCCGAGCGGAGCTCGCCTCGGGCGGAGTCGAGGGACGCCTATCCCCGAAGGGTCTCCCTTCCACGACTTCGACTTCGTGGTCAGCAATCCTCCCTACGTCGGCTTCGACGAAGCCGACAAGGTCCAGAAATCCGTTCGCGACTTCGAGCCGCAGATGGCGGTCTTCGCCGGAGAGCGCGGTCTCGATATCATTGCCCCGCTGATCGAGCAGGCGCATCAGGCATTAAAGCCCGGAGGCTGGCTGGCTATGGAGATTGGGTACTCGATGCGCGATGCGGTAGTGAATCTGCTTGATCCCACATTGTGGGATGATGTACGTGTGGTGCCGGATTTGCAGGGAATACCGAGGGTGGTGGGGGCAAAGAAGCGGCGAGCCTAAACGGCGTTGTCCTTCTGACAACTCCGGGTAAACTGACAACTGGCAACCGACCACTGACAACTGCCTTATGATTTCCATCCCCTCATTCGCGAAGATCAACCTCGGACTGAAGATCGGTTCGGCTCGGCCGGATGGCTTCCACGAGCTCCGTACCGTTTACCAGACCGTGGCGCTGCATGATGTCATTCGCGTCGACGTGCAGAGCGGCGAGGGGATTGAGATTCGCTGCAACGATCCTCGGGTGCCGCTCGATGCCTCGAATACCTGCTACAAAATTGCTGACCGAGTGATGCGGGCGGTTCAGCAGGGGAAGATAGTCGTCGGCACCGGCGCACCGCAGATCCCTCGACTCGCTTCGCTCCCTCGGGATGACAAGTCAATAGGCGGCGATCTGTACGGCACGGCGCACGCCGCCCGGGTGCAGCACGAAATCCAAAGTGCTGCCCGCGGCAAGGTCGTCATCGAGATTGAAAAACGGTTGCCCGTGCAGGGCGGAATGGGAGCGGCGTCCTCCAACGGTGTGGCGACGCTGCTGGCGATGGAGCGCGCTCTGGGCATTGCGCTTCCTCCGCAGGACAAGCTGCGCATTGCCGCCGAGGTCGGAAGCGATCTGCCGCTGTTCCTGATTGGGGGAACGGTGCTGGGAGTCGGACGCGGGGAAGAAGTATTTCCTCTGCCCGATCTGCCGCCGTTGCATGTAGTTGTCGTCACGCCGCCGATTGGGGTTTCGACCCCGCGGGCCTTCGCGCGCTGGGACGAGTTGGACACGCTGGAGAGCGCATTGACCGGTGCTTCGGCCACAGGTACAATTGAGCAGTTCAGTCAAAGTGTGTTTGCCTGGCTGAGCGCAGGCTTTCCGCAGGTGGGCCATTCTGAAGTAGGGGCTCAAACTGCATCCGGTGTTCCCGCACGAGGCGGGGACCGGGCCGAGACACCGCTTCTCGACCTCGTCCGAGCCGGGATCGAAAACGACTTCGAAAAGGTCGTCTTTCCTGAGTATCCCGATTTGCGTGAGGTAAAGGCACTGTTGCTGCGCGAAGGCGCGCGCTATGCCTCGTTGTCCGGGTCTGGCTCGACACTGTACGGGCTCTTTGAAACTCAGGATCAGGCGCAAGCCGCCGCCGAGCGCATGAGTGCCAATGGACATGCAGCGGTCGCGACGAAGACGCTTACGCGAGATGAGTATTGGAAGGCCGTGGCCAGGAGCCTTGAGCTTTGAGCTTTCTAGGCTCATGTGCCTTAGAAATTGCCGTGCCGGCCTTGATGTTTCTGACACAAGGATCGAGTCCCGTGAAGCGGGACGGAAGAGCTTAGCCCAGCACGGAGCGTAGCGGAGTGCTGGGTAGGGTGGTTCACGAGGGATTCGAGTCCCTTCAGGGACGACAGAATTCATGATGACGGTAGGGGTCCTTCGACTCCGGATCGCAAAAAACGCGATCCTCCGCTCAGGATGACGCCGATTTGAGGGGACGGCACCCGCCTTAGCCAGAAGAGGGCTAGAACGGGGTACCCGCGAGGATGGGCGTCCGAGACTAGTTGCTGATTGCTAGTTGCTTCTACTGGGCGGTCGACTAATGGTAGGTCAAGTGCCTTTGGAGCACTTTGTCTAGGTTCGAATCCTAGCCGCCCAGCCAAAAGTCAGTTGTCAGGTTGCAACCCCGAATCAGGCGGGGCGTTTTGCAAGATCAGGTTGGCATTATCGGAACAGCACCCGCCCTACGCCAAGAGAAGGCGTAGAACGGGCCGCCCTTTAGATCGAATTAGGTTTGCAGTTGCCCTGGCTGACGGCTGATAACCGACGGCTGTAGTTCAGAACCCGGCGTACAACCAAACCAGGTGAAGCGGGGTATTGATGCGATGGATGCAGCGACGAAAACGAGCGTAGTTCCTCCAGTCGTGGCGCAGGCCGATGGCAGCGGCGCTAAGCAGGTTCCGGTTGCCGATCAGCGGCCGCTGAGCGAGAAGAAGCCGCAGCGGACGCGCCAGGATGATCGCTGGAAGATCTTCTCGGGCACGGCGAACGACGCGCTGGCGAAAGATATCTGCACCTTTCTGGAATTGCCGCTAGGGAAGGCATGTATCAAGCGCTTCTCCGACGGCGAGACCTATGTGCAGATCGAGGAGAACGTACGCGGCGCCGATGTCTTCATGGTGCAGCCCACCTGTGATCCGGTGGACGTGCACCTGATGCAGTTGCTTTTGCTGATCGATGCGTTGAAGCGGGCGTCGGCCCGCCGCATCACGGTGGTGATTCCGTACTTTGGTTACGCGCGGCAGGATCGCAAGGACAAGCCGCGGGTTCCGATTTCGTCGAAGCTGGTAGCGGATCTGTTGACCACCGCGGGCGCCGATCGCGCACTGGTTGTCGATCTGCACGCGCCGCAGATCCAGGGCTTTTTCAACATCCCGGTGGATCACTTGTTCGCGTCACCGGTGCTGGTGGGGCATTTCAAGGAACTGGCTTTTCCGGATTTGACGGTGGTTTCTCCAGATGCAGGCGGCGTGGAGCGCGCGCGCTTCTTCGCGAAGAAGATGGATTCAGCGCTGGCCATCGTCGATAAGCGCCGCGTGGAGATGGACGTGACCGAGGTGATGCACGTGATCGGCGATGTGAAGGGCCGGACGTGTCTGATCCTCGACGACATCATCGATACCGCGGGCACGCTGGTGAAGACCGCGCAGGCGCTGATGGAAGCGGGAGCGCGCGAGGTGCATGCCTGCGCGACGCACGCGGTGCTGTCGGGTGAAGCGATTCAGAGGATTTCGAATTCGGCGTTGGTCGATGTAGTGGTGACCAACACCATCCCGCTGACTGAAGCGGGGCGCAATGAGCCCAAGATCAAAGTGCTGTCGATTGCCGGCTTGATCGGACGCGCCATTCAGTCGATTCACGAAGAGACTTCAGTCAGCAGACTGTTTTTGTAAAGGAAAAGATTATGGCTACAGCAACAGCAGAAAAGAATGTAGAAGCCAAGCCGCGGCAAGGTGGCGGCAAGAATGACGCTCGCCGGTTGCGCCAGAGCGGCCTGATTCCGGCCGTGGTGTACGGCGCGGGACAGGACTCGCAGCCTGTCGCCGTCGATCCCAAGCAGATCCGGCGCATCCTGAATTCCGAGCAGGGCCACAACTCGATCTTCGATCTGAGCCTCGACGGCAACACCGCCAAGGTGATGATCGTGGACTGGCAGTATGAGCCCATCAAGAGCGCGCTGCTGCACGTCGATCTCAAGCGCATCGCCATGGACAAGGTGCTGCGAGTCAGCGTGCCGATCACGGTCAAAGGCGAAGCTCCGGGCGTGAAGGTGCAGGGTGGCATTCTGGAGCAGGTTCTGCGCGAGGTCGAAGTCGAGTGCTTGCCGGCTGACATTCCGGGTCACATCGACGCGGATATCAGCAACCTGAACTTTGGCGATTCGATCCGCGTTGCCGATCTGCCGCACGGTGGCAAGTTGAAATTCATCACCGACGAAGATCAGACGGTGGCACACGTCGTCGCAGTCAAGGAAGTTGTCGAAGCTGCTCCGGCGGAAGGCGTCGAAGTTGCCGCGACCACGGCCGAGCCCGAAGTTATCAAGAAGGGCAAGGCAGACGAGGGCGAAGCTGCCGAGGGTGGCGACAAGGGCGCCAAGGCAGAGAAGTCCGAGAAGAAGAAGTAAGGCTTGTGAAGCTGATCGTCGGGCTCGGCAATCCGGGCATCGAATACCAGTTCACACCGCACAACATGGGTTTCCTGGCGGTGGACCGCATCGCCGAAGAGTGCGGCGTACGCGTGAACAATCGTCACTGCCGCGCGCAGACGGCGCGGACGCGTATCGCCGGACACGAAGTGGTGCTGGCCAAGCCGGAAACCTTCATGAACCTGAGCGGCGCTTCGGTGAGCGAGCTTGTGCGCGAGTACGAGGCCAAGCCGGAAGAAGATCTGGTGCTGCTCTACGACGAGTTGGATCTGCCCTTCGGCACTTTGCGAGTGCGCCCGCGGGGCCGCTCGGCAGGACACAACGGAGTGCAGTCGGTGATCGGGGCGCTGGGTACGCAGGAGTTCACGCGCATCCGGCTGGGAATTGGGCCGGATTATCCGGTGGGCGACGGTGCCAGGTATGTGCTGTCGCAGTTCAAGAAGGCACAGCTCGAAACGGTGAGCGAGGTTCTGGAACAGGCCTCTGACGCTGTCAGAGTGATACTGGCGGACGGATTGCAGGCGGCCATGAACCGGTTCAATCGCAAGCCGGAAGAAGAGCAGGGGCCAGAGGATAGGGGTTAGATGCCACTGAGCCCGAAGGGCGCGATTTGAGTTAGCCGTGGGCGTAAGCCCGCGGTGCACGAGTAAGCAAAACGGTCGAAGTCCCGTAGGGACGGCAGCCTTGTGTGGGTAGGGGTCCTTCAACTCCGGCGTTCAAAAACGGATCGCCTCCGCTCAGGATGACACGAGTTTAAGTAACACGAGTTTAAGTAACACGAGTTTGGAGAACGGCATTGGCTGAAGGCCGAGAGCTGACGGCTGATGGCCAGGAGAAAACAATGCAACGTACTTACGAATTGATGTTCATCGTTCGGCCCGACATGCCGGAAGAGGACCAGGACAAACTGATCTCGAACCTGGAGACCCAGGTCAGCGGCGCAGGCGGCACGGTGAAGAGTGTGGAGCGCATGGGCAAGCGCCGGCTGGCTTACGTGGTTCGCAAATTCCAGGACGGCATTTACATGCTGATGACCCTGGAAGGCGAAGGCGGCGGCATGGTGAAGGAAGTCGAGCGCCGCCTGCGTGTGACCGAGCCGGTGATCAAGTTCATCACCGTGCGCGTGGACGAGGAGCAGAAGCGGCTGGCCAAGATCAAGGCCATCCGCGACACCAAGGTTCGCGGCAAGGGCACTCGCGCGGCAGCGGCGGAAGCAGCAGCAGCCGAGGCGGCAGCTAATGCGCCGGCTCCGGAAGCGGCTGCGCCCGAGAGCGCTCCGGCCGAAGGCGCCGAGACGACACCGGTCAGCGCATAGATGGGTAGAGCGGACCTTCAGGTCCGCGCCTCCGGACAGAAATGAATCGGGGCTTCAGCCCCGGCTGGCCGTTCAGGCCGGCGAAGATCGTGGAGCTTTCCGCTCCGGAAAAGTTTGGGGCTCAGGCCCGAAGGAGAATCATGGCAGACGAACCAATCAGATCAGCGGCTCCGGCCAACGACGCACCGGCGTCCCGTCCCGAAGGCGGCGGCAGCTCCGGACCTCGCGAAGGCGGCGGCGGTCCTCGCGGCCCGCGCCCGGGTGGGCGCCCTGGCGGCGGCCCAGGTGGTCCTCGCGAAGGCGGACGGAAATTCTTCCGCCGCAAGAAAGTGTGCAAGTTCTGCGTCGAGAAGATCGACGGGATCAACTACAAGGACGTGCGCCTGTTGTCGGGCTTCGTGGCGGAGAGCGGCAAGATCGTTCCCCGGCGCCTGACCGGCGTGTGCACGCCACACCAGCGCCGTCTGACCGATGCGATCAAGCAGGCGCGGAACATCGCGTTGCTGCCCTTCGGCGGACGGTAGAACGACAGTTGCCAGTGGCCGGTTGTCGGTTGTCAGTGGAAACTGGCTGATGCGGCAGCAACCTTCGGCGACGTCGTTTTCACCCGCCAAGAGCCAAGTCCCACGAAGTGGGACGGCAGAGCCTTAGCCCGGCGCTTCAGCGCTGGATGAGATCGCCAAGGATTAGAGTCCCTTCGGGGACGACACAAGGGACGAGGGCATCAGCCAGCGTCCACACGGAGTTTGAAAATGGAAGTCATTCTCAAAGAAGACGTAGATAAGCTCGGTTCCCGCGGTGACGTGGTGAAGGTGGCCGAAGGATATGGCCGCAACTTCCTGCTGCCGCGCAAACTCGCGATTGAAGCGACTGCCGCCAACCGCGCCGTCATCGAGCAGAT
The DNA here is from genome assembly GCA_963819055.1 of uncultured Acidobacteriaceae bacterium. Taxonomy (GTDB): domain Bacteria; phylum Acidobacteriota; class Terriglobia; order Terriglobales; family Acidobacteriaceae; genus Bog-257. The sequence goes on from CAWFUT010000042.1 coordinate 66,151, forward strand.
GAAGGCCGCCTCCGTACGCCGAGTGGCGCGCGAGAAGGGCGATGCCGAAACGCTGGCCAAGCAGTTTGCCGGGATCGAAATCACCTTTACGCGCAAGACCGGCGAGCACGATCAACTCTTCGGTTCGGTCACCTCGTCCGATATTGCGCGCGAGCTGGAAGGCAAGGGCTTCAATGTCGATCGCCGCAAGATTCAGCTGAACGAGCCGCTGAAGACCGTGGGCAATCACCAGGTGTCGCTCAAGCTGCACAAGGAAGTCAGCGTGCCGATCAAGGTGAAGATCCTGAAAGAAGGCGGCAGCGAAGAGCCAGCCGCTCCTGCTGCGACGGAAGAAGCCAGCGCGGAAGCGTAAGAGCAACTAGCGGCGAGCAATTAGCGACTAGTTCTCGCTCGAGAAGCGCTTCGCCCGGCGCGCCCCTTCGGCGCACTCGTTCGGGTAGAGCGTACCTTCAGGCCCGCAGGCGCCGCCGGCTGAAGGCAGCCTCTTCCCAAACGTCGGCCTGAAGGCCAGCACTACCCGGCCTTCATCGTCCTTGCAGGGGCGCGACGTACTGCGGCGGCTCGGGGATTTCGTACTTCTGCTCCATGAACCTCTGGTATTCCTTCTTGAACTCCGCCGGGGAAATTCGGTTCAGGATTTTTCCGCTTGGCACTTCCACCTCATACCCCATCGACTGGCAACTGATGCCGCCGAAATTCGACGTGCAAGGCACCTGCGCCAGCACCACTAGCGCTGCCGAATCCTTCGTCCAGGTGATCGCCGTCAGGTTATAGTCGGGATTGGCCTCGATCTTGCGGCAGGCGACTGGATCGACGAAGAGCGCCTGGCAGGGCGGAAAGGTTTTCACCATGTCCTGTGAGGCGAAATGGGTGACGTCGAGCGAGCGCAGCTGCGGATCGTCGAGCATGTAGACCTGCGCGAAGCTGGGCGAGGTCATGCCCTCGCCGGCGTCGACCAGAAACGCTTTCGAGTCGGGAGCCCACAGCAGATCGTTGCGCGGGCTGGTGAAGACGTCGTGAATCTCACGCGCCGGCTTGCCCGTCTGGGTGACCCGCAGGTAAGCGCTGCCTTCCTGGTAAAGCACTTCGACCGTGGTGGTTTTATCGGGAGCGGTGATCGTGAGTGGCCGACATTCCGATGGGCACTGGCCGAAAAAGCCGGTTGCATGCTTGACCCACGTAGGCTTGCCCGCGAATGCCGTTGACGCCGTCAGTAGCAGCAAGACCAATACGGAGCAATGTTGGCGGCCCATCATGATTTACTTTTCCGGAACTCTGGCGAGCATAATACGCACAAGGGAACCTACCAATCAGAAATTTGAGAGCTCCACGCCGCCTTATGACTTTCATCGAGTCACCAGATGCGCGAAACACCATATCGCTCGAAAATTGAATCGGCACTTATGATTGGCCATCCGGTCACCTGGGCCTGGGCGGCAAGCAGGCGATCAAAGGGATCGCGGTGATGGAGCGGCAGCAACCCGGCCCGAATTGTATGCGCCGAGTCAATAGCCAGCTCGGAAAACCCCTGAGCCGTGAGAATTTGGTCCCATTGAGAAAGCAGCACCTGTGAACTAAATTTGCCAATCTTGGTCTTGATCGCTAATTCCCACGGAACAACCGCCGAAACAACCATCGCGTTGCCGGCGGCGTCGATCGTCCTGCGCGCCACATCAGACAGCCGAACCGAACCATCCAGCCACCAGCGCAAGGTATGTGTATCGAGCAGTCCGATCATTCAAACCCAAGCTCAGCCATTTCGTCATCGGTCAATGGATCGAAGGCGTCCGGCGCCGACCAGATCTGGCCCTGGAGCATATCGGGTGTGCGTTTGTTAGTAGCCTGACTGATGGGTACAATCTTCGCGACTGGCGTCTTTCCGCGGGTGATAATAACTTCCTTGCCTTCTTCGGCTTCCTTGAGGAGCTTGGAAAGATTGGTCTTGGCCTGATGGACGGTATAGCTCATTAGCTAAGTTTACTTAGCTAACCTGGCAGGGTCAAGACTGCTGGACGTTTCAAGCAAGAATCGGTTATTTCCTTGGGCCGTAGCGGCCACGGAAGTGGTTCACCGGTCCGAACCGCCACTGCCTTCGGTGCGTAACGATTACTGGGCGCTATAATTCGCTCACGGTTTCCTGCCGCGCTCGTCTATGTAGTTGCAGACACAAGAATTGGTTTGCAATTGCAAAGTTAGGTAGAAACCAGCATGCCGGCCGAAGCGGTAGCAGTTCCCCTCACGGTTGGCCCGGGACTTGCAACCCAACCCGCGGATAAGCGACGCGGTGCGGGAACCCCGGTACTCCGTACTCCTGAGGCGTGGCAGGAGACGGCGTCCGCAGTACCCTCCGAGCGAGGGAATGTAGTGGGGCAGGTCCGAAGCCGCATGAATGACACGGAGCTGATCCGGGAAGCACAGCGCGGCAATCGCGCCGCGTTCGAGGATCTCGTACGCCAGTACGACAGCGCCGTGCTGCGCCTGGCTTACCACCTGACCCGCAACGAGCAGGATGCGCAGGACATTTATCAGGAAGCCTTCCTCAAGGCGTATCGGAACATCAGCAACTTCCGCTTTGAGTGTTCGTTCTACACCTGGATCTACCGCATCGTCACCAATCTGTGTCTGGATCTCCTGCGAAAACGGCAAGTGCGCAAAGAGGACTCGGCGATTGCGACCGACTCCGAAGGCGGCACCTACGACTTGATGGACTCGGTAGCCGACGACCGCGCGGGCGCGAGTCCGGAGAAGGACCTGATGCGCCGCGAGCTGGGAGGGCGCATTGCGAAAGCCCTGACCAAGCTGACGCCGCGCGAACGCATGGTCTTCGAGATGAAGCATTACCAGGGATTGAAGCTGCGCACCATCGGCGAGATTTTGAATACGACGGAAGAGACGGCGAAGAATACATTGTTCCGCGGCACACAGAAGTTGCGGGCGGCCTTGAAGGACATGAGGTAGCTCCGCCCTGCGCCAAAGGCAGGCGTAGAACGGGGCATCCACGGATCAAGCTGAGAGCTGACGGCTGATAGCCGAAAGCTTCGAGAGGTAAGTATGAATTGCGATTGGGTACAAGAGAACATTTGTCTGTACCTGTATAACGAGTTGGCCGATGATGCGCGGCATGAAGTGGAGCAGCACATCCGGCGCTGCACCAATTGCGCGGCGGAGCTGGCGGCTCAGCAGGAATTTCAGGCGCAGATGAGTGTGCTGCCGGTGGAAGAGCCGTCGGCGAGCTTCCTGGCGGCTGCGCGTATGCGGCTGCAGGAGTCATTAGAGACGGCGGAGCAGAACCGGTCGTGGTATCACCGGCTGGCCTTCGACCCGACCGCATGGTTGCGGCAGGTGAAGTTTTCGCCGGCCTTGGCCGCAGTGCTACTGATGGTGGGCTTTGGTTCGGGGATCGGAACCATGTACAAAGTGCTGGGAGGGAATGGGCCCAAGCCACCTTCGACAGAGTCGGTACAAAGTTCCATCGGCGGCATCACCTCCATCGACCGCACGCCAGATTCCGATCACGTCAAAATCAATTACCAGCGTATTGTTCCCGACTCCATGCAAGGCACTGTCAGCGATCCCAAGATCCAGGAGATGCTGGCGTTCGCCGCCAAGAGCAACTACAACAACTCCGGCGTGAGGTTGGATTCGGTGGACATGCTGAGCGGCAAGGCCGATGATCCGCAGGTACGCGAGGCGCTCACCTACGCCCTGCGTTACGATAGCAATCCCGGTGTGCGTTTGAAGACGCTGGACGGGCTGAGCAAGTATGTGAAGCAGGACATTCGGGTGCGGAATGCGGTGCTGGACGCGCTGTTGAATGACAGCAACCTGGGGGTGCGGAGCCGGGCGTTGCAGGCACTTGATCCGGTACGCGCCGACAGCAGTGTGCGCATGGCGCTGCAGCAGTTGGCCAAGGAAGATCCCAGCGCGTACATTCGCAGCGAGTCGCAGCGTGAGCTGTCCTCGATGCCGAATATCGACTAAAGCAAAGGAACCGATTCTCAGGAATGGGCGAGCGTAACCAGAAAGAGAGTCACAATCAAAGGCCAGAGGCAGAGACGGAGAGCAACATCCTAAAAAAAACTCCTCTTTGCTTTAGTGCCCTGGTGGTGCTTTTCAGCATTGCTATTCCGGTATGGGCACAGCAGTCGCATATTTATCGTGACGGCAATTCCTGGGTGGAGGAGATGACCGGTACGCTTCCAGTGGCGCGAGAGTTGCACGTCTTCACCGATGTTGGTTCGGTGGAAGTACAGGGGAATGCGCCGAAGGTCACATACACGATCCGCAAGCGCTCCTACGCTCCCACGCAGGAGATGGCGCGCAAACAATTCGAGAAGATGAGGATTGCGGTGGCCAAGGCAGGCGAGAGCGACCTCATTCAGGGCAAACTCACCAGCAAGAATCTGGCGCGATTCGGCGCAGAGTTCATCCTGCAAGTGCCTCGAGAGATGAGCCTGGTCAAGGTCGATACGCGCGGCGGATCGCTGTCTTTCAGCTCGATTGCGGCAACCATCGTGGCGTCGACCGGCGCGGGCCTGATCAAACTGAACGACCTGGCGGGGCCGGTGAAGATTGTCAGCGGCGGCGGCAACATCGAAGGCGGCAATCTGGCTAACGATTTCACCGTGACCAGCGGCGCGGCGGATGTCAGGGTTGCTAACGTTGGAGGCCAGACACAAGTCAATCTAGGAGGAGGACGCGTTTACATCGGCTCATCGCACACGTCTACCATCCAAACCGGCGCCGGCAGTATTCAGATTCAGAAGTGCATTGGCGATCTGCATGTGACCAGCGGCGGAGGCAATTTGTATCTCGGAGACGTGGAAGGCGCGGTCCAAGCCGATACGCAAGGCGGCAGTGTCCGGCTGGGAAGCGCGAGTGGTCCGGTGCGCGTGACCACCGGCGGCGGAAGTGTGGAGCTGTTCAACCTGAGCCGCGGCGCACAGGTAGAAACCGGGGCGGGTCCGATCACGGTGGAGTTTATCGGCAATCACAGCGTTACCGATTCGTTTCTGCACACCGCGTCGGGAGATGTGAAGGTCTGCTTCGCCCCGAGCGAAGGTGTGAGCGTCCATGCGCAATCGGACATGGCCAGCGGGCAGGGCGTAGTTACGGATTTCCCCGGACTCAATGTTACCTGGCAAGGTGGGCAGTTTAGTCCGCGATCGGTTTGGGTGGAAGGTGCGATCAATGGCGGTGGTCCTATGCTGCGCATTCGCACCACGATTGGCCAGATTGCTCTGCGCAGATGTCAGTAAGTCGCCGGTGTCAGGTGATGAGCTTTGCAAGGGCACGGCTTCAGCCGTGTCGTTGAAGGGTTGATCTGATGTTCAGGAAGACCGGCCTTCAGGCCGGCGAGCCACAAGCAGGGCTCCGATTTCTTATCAGGTTTAGCATATGCGTAATCGCAATTCAAAATCGTTTCTCGCCGTCTTCGCCGCAGTCACGATGTTGACGGCCATGGCTGCCGCTAGCGGTGCCCCCCCCTGGCCGGAAGCGCACTCCGGCGCGTACCTGGGAGTGCAGGTTACGGCCGTCACTACGGAACGCGCTGCCGCGTTGAAGTTGCAAGCTTCCTCAGGCGCGATCATCGCCTACGTCGATCAAGATGGTCCCGCTTGTCACGCCGGCCTGCTGGAGAACGACGTAGTAGTGGCGTTCGACGGCGCCAAGGTTGACGGTCCGGAACAATTGCAGAACATGATCCACGTCACGCCTCCGCAGAAGACGGTTATGCTGACCATCGTGCGCAACGGACTGCGCAAGGACGTGAAAGTCACGCTGGGCAGCTGGAACGTGATGTCGCGTGCGCACACATTCAATGCCGCCAACAATCTGGCGTCACCTGCGCCCCCGCGCGCGTTTGTCCCAGACCTCGAGATCCCGTCGTTCACGCTGCTGTCTGAGCGGCATGGTTTGGTGGTGGAAAGCCTGAGTCCGCAGCTTTCGGATTACTTCGGAGTAACTCGCGGACGCGGCGTGCTGGTGCGTTCGGTGGAAGGCGGTAGCCCAGCTGCGGTGGCCGGACTCAGAGCCGGTGACATCATTCTGAAGGTCAATACGCTGGACGTGCACGATATGTCCGATTGGCAGCGCGGCATGCACTCACAGGGTAAGGTAGCCGTCCAGATCTGGCGCGACCGGAAGGAATGGACCTTCACCATGAACGTTCCGGGTCCCGGCGACACTTCGCGGCTCTCCCCCGACGACCTGCTGAACTTCGATACCAACGCACAACTGGTACGCGATCAGTTGGAGGAGATGCGTCCTGCGATCGAGAAGCAGCAGGCCGAGATGGCGCAAGCGCTGCCGAGCGATAAAGAGATGGAGCAGATGCGCCGCGACATTGAGGAGGCGATGAAGGCCCGGCAGAAGGAAATGCAGAAGATGTCGGAGGAGCTGGCGAAGTCGTCGAAGCTCTCGCAGAAAGATATGGAGCAGATGCGCGCGGAGATACAGCGCTCGCTGCCCAGCCAGCAGGACTTGGACCAGATGAAGCAGAAGACGCAGGCGTCGATGCCAACGCCAGAGGAGCTCGACCAAATGAAGCAACAGATGCAGGCCTCAATGCCGAGCCAGCAGGACCTCGACAAGATGAGGCAGCAGATTCAGGACTCGATGAAGAACTTCACCCCGCAGATGCGGCAGGAAATGGAGCAGCTGAAGAAGCAGATGGAACAGCAGAAGCTCGACCTGCAGCAGATGATGAAGGGATTCCAGCAGTAGGAGTGCTGGTCGAAGCGGCTAGCCATCCGACCCGCCCTGGCCAAAGGATTGGCTAAAACGGGGCACCCCCCGAGGCTTAAGTTCTCCGTGTCATCCTGAGCGCAGTGAGCCGTCAGGCGAACGAAGTCGAAGGACCCCTACCGTCACAAGAACGCTAGCGGACGCTACATCGCTCGTCGCCAGCGGCGATCGATCAACTCAATCACTCCATACATTGCAACGCAAATCCAGAAATCCACGATCAATCCCAGATCAAGCTGATCCGGACGATGCCGTCCGGCGGCCGGCAAATGCGGCATCAACACGAAAAAATACAAGAGGTTTCCGGCAACTACGGCAAGGGTCTGTTTGAGGAGTCGTCGCAGCACGTACTAGGTTGGACACCGGAAGCGGATGATTTGATGCCAGGAAAACAGCTGTCGGCCGTCGGCTCTCAGCTTTCGGCTGAAAATTGTTTTAGCTGACAGCCGATAGCTGAGAGCTGACAGCCGCATCATTTACCATCATCCCAGTGCTCGAGCTCTCCACCAATGTTCAGTACGTCAAAGGCATCGGCCCGCGATTCGCCGAGATCCTGCTGGAGAAGGGCATCAGCACGGTCGAAGACCTGCTCTACTATTTGCCGTTTCGTTACGAAGATCGGCTGAATCCGCGCGGCATCGGCGAGCTGCGCGCGGGCGAGATGGCCAGCGTCATTGCCGAGGTGCGCACCTTCGGACTGTTTCGCACGCGCCGCATGCCGATCTTCGAGATGACCGTCGGCCAGGGCCGCGATACATTGAAGTGCGTCTGGTTCAATGCGAGATACCTGGAAGATAAATTTCGAGCCGGCATGCTGGTCGCGTTGTACGGCAAGGTCGAAGCGGGCGATCGCAATCGGCATCGCTTCCAGATTCTCCAGCCGCAATTCGAGATCCTGCACGATCCAGGAGAAACTCCGGCTGGCAGCAACGATGACGAGCAGAAGTGGCAGTCGCTTGAGGTCGGCCGCATCGTGCCGATTTACGAAGCCGCCGGCAACGGCCGCCTGACCACCCGCTGGTTTCGCCGCGTGATTCACGCGATGCTCGAGAACCTCCAGCCGGACATTGCCGACGCGATTCCCGCGGCGGTTCGCGGGCGCATGCAGCTGATCGATCGCCGCACCGCGTTCTGGCAGGCGCACTGGCCTGAGGTCGGTGAGAGCCTGATGAATCTGCAGGCTGCCCGAACTCCCGCGCATATCCGGTTGATTTTCGAAGAGCTGTTCTTTCTCGAACTCGGGCTAGAGCTGAAGCGTCGCAAGATGCGCACGCAGACCGGCATCGGCTTTGCAACCAACGATGACGTGCGTTCCGCCATCAAGCGCATCCTGCCGTTTCATCCCACAACGGCGCAGAAACGGGTGCTGAAGGAAATTGCCGCCGACATGGCCGAGCCATCACCGATGCGACGGCTGCTGCAAGGCGATGTCGGGTCAGGCAAGACGATCGTTGCGTTCGAAGCCGCGGTCATCGCCATCGAGAACGGTTACCAGGTGGCGCTGATGGCGCCTACAGAAATCCTGGCGACACAGCATTATCTCTCGGCGCGAAAGATTCTAGAAGGCGCGGGCTATCGCATCGTGCTGCTCACCGGATCGCAGGAAGCAGGCCGCAAGAAGCTGGTGCGCCACCACATCGCGCAGGGCAACGCCCAATTGGTGATCGGCACGCACGCGCTCATCCAGGAGACGGTGGAGTTCGACAAGCTTGGACTGGTCATTGTTGACGAGCAGCATCGCTTCGGCGTGATGCAGCGTTTCAAGCTGATGAAGAAAGCCGAAAACGAACCGCCTCAACCGGCGCAAAGTCCGCGTTTGCCGGGGGCCCCGGGAGATGAGGTTCCGCGCGAGCCCGACGTGCTCGTCATGACCGCGACGCCTATCCCGCGCACGCTGGCGCTGACGATTTACGGCGACCTCGACACCAGCGTGCTCGATGAACTGCCACCCGGGCGGACGCCCATCACCACGCGCTGTGTCGGCGACGAGCGGGCCGAAGAGGTGTGGCAGTTCGTCAAGAAGCAGGTTTCGGCCGGACATCAGGCGTATGTCGTGTATCCCGTCATCGAGGAAGGGGCAATGGAGGGAGAGCTCAAAGCCGCGATCAAAATGCATGAGCGACTGCGCTCACACGAATTCGCCAGTCTGCGGGTCGGCCTGCTGCACGGGCGCATGAGCGCCGACGAAAAGGATGCGACCATGGCCGATTTCAAGCGCGGCGAGATTCACGTGCTGGTCTCGACCACGGTGATCGAAGTCGGCGTCGATGTGCCGAACGCTAACGTGATGGTCATCGAACACGCCGAGCGTTTTGGGCTGTCGCAAATGCATCAACTGCGAGGGCGCATTGGGCGCGGCGCTGCTAAGTCGTATTGCGTGTTGATGACCAGCGGCAAGGTGTCGATTGAAGCGCAGCAGCGGCTGGACGCGATGGTGCGCACGCAGGATGGCTTCGAAATTGCAGAGCTGGATTTGCAGCAGCGCGGGCCCGGCGAGTTCTTCGGCACGCGCCAGGCGGGCATGCCGAACTTCCGTGTGGCAAATCTTTTGCGCGATCGCGATCTGCTGGAGGCGGCGCGCAAGGAGGCGCGGTATGTTCTCGCCGGTCCGAATGCCGACGTCAGCAGCGCGGAGATCGATCGCGTCGTGAAACATCTGCGCAGCCACTGGAATCGGCGATATGGGTTGGTAGAAGTGGGATAACGAGGCGCGTCGTCCAGTGCTAGCGCCCCTGACCAGCGTCATCCTGAGCACAGGCCCCTGCTTTTGGAGCCGGAGTCGAAGGACCGCTATCGCCGGACGGACTTCGCCGATCGCGACCCATCCGCTGCATCGCATCGCCCGCAAACGCTCCGCATCCAACTGTGCAGGAGGCACTCATGCTTGATCCTAAAGAAATTTTGACATCGCTGGCCGATCGCTTCGCCGCCACCGGCAAAGTGCAAAACGTTTTTGGCGAACCCATCGAGGCGCACGGCAAGATCATCATCCCTGTCGCCAGCGTGAAGTATGGACTGGGCGCCGGTGGTGGGGGCGAGAACAAGACCGGCTCCGAGGACGCGGTGGGCGGCTCGGGTGGCGGCGGAGGGGTGAAGGTTACACCGCTCGGCGTGATCGAGGTTACGGAAGCCGGCACGCGCTTCATCCGCTTCTTCGATCCGAAGATGGCAGCAAGATTAGTGGTCGGAGGAGTTGTGCTGGGGTTGTTATTGCGGCGCGCATTGCGTTGTCGGAGGTGAATCGCCTTGAAACTGTTTGAAGTACAGAGCACACTAATCCAACCGTGACCACCAAGCCCGAGCTCTTCCGCCAGCTGCCCTCGATCGACGAATTGCTGCGCGTTCCTGCCCTGCGGGAGTTGGCGGCCCGCTTCGGTCATGCCGCGACGGTCGAGGCTTCACGACAATTCATCGACAGCCTGCGCACCAACATTGCCGGCGGCTCGCTCGACGATGACGAACTCGTGGCGGCGATCGCACAAGGCGCGCTGACGATCGAGCAGCATCTCCGCGAGTCGATGGCCTACTCGCTGCTGCCGGTCATCAACGCCACCGGCGTGATCCTGCATACCAACCTCGGCCGCGCCCCGCTTGGTGATGCTGCGCTCCAACATGTTTTCGAAGTCTCGCGAGGCTACTCGAATCTGGAGTTCGATCTCGCGACTGGGGAGCGGGGCAAGCGTGATGTCCACGTCAGCCGCTGGTTTGCGAAACTGTTGAACTGTGGCGAGCGCGAGATTTCGACCATTGTGGTCAACAACAACGCCGCCGCCGTGTTGCTGACGCTGAATGCGCTGGCTGAAGGTGGCGAGGTCATTGTCTCGCGCGGCGAGCTGGTGGAAATCGGGGGATCGTTCCGCATTCCCGATGTGATGACGAAGTCCGGCGCGATATTGCGCGAGGTCGGCACGACCAACCGTACGCGCATCGCCGACTACGACCGCGCGATCACTGACAAAACAAAGTTGCTGTTGCGCGTACACCGCTCGAACTTCCAGATCGTCGGCTTCACTGAACAGCCTTCGTTGCAGGAACTGGCCGAGCTCGGACGCAGGCACAATATCCCGGTAATGGAAGACCAGGGCAGCGGTGAGCTCTTCGATCTGCGCAACGTAGGCGTACACGGCGAGCCCATGATTGCCGACAGCCTGCGCGCTGGAGTCCACGTCGTGACGTTCAGCGGTGACAAACTGCTGGGCGGGCCGCAGGCGGGGCTGATCAGCGGTGACCGCGAGCTGGTGGCGAAGATTCGCAGTAACCCGTTATTCCGCGCCCTACGCGTGGACAAGATGTTTTATGCCGCGCTGGAGGCGACGCTGCTGGCGTATCTCCGCGAGGATTACGATTCGATTCCGACGTTGCGTATGATGCGGGTTGGTGAAGCCGAGCTGCAGCATCGTGCCGAGCACACCGCGCGGAAGCTCCGCGTCAGTTCGCCGCAGCTTGAGGTTGAAGTCATTGAGTCGCGGTCGGTGCTGGGTGGAGGTTCGGCGCCTGGCGCGACCTTGCCGTCGAGGGCGCTAGCCGTGAAAGTTGCGGATGTGTCAGCGGATCGCGCACTCGAGCGCTTGCGGCGATGGCGCACGCCGATTGTTGCGCGCGTGGAAAATGATCGCGTGCTGCTGGATTTGCGGACCGTTGTGGCGGAGCAGGAGGAGGAGATTTTGGCGGCGCTGAGAAGTCTTGCCGCGGACGGGAAAGCAGATCCCTCGTCGGCCTGACGACCTCCTCGTGATGACAATTTTATCTCACATGGATTTCATATCACAGTTGAAGTTCTGCCGTTTCCTGCTAAAGGCTAAGAGCTAGAGGCTAAAAGCTTCTTGTCCACCCTCTACACTGTCGGTCATTCCACGCGTACCTTCGACCAGCTTGCCGCCGCGCTGCGGGCGCACGGGGTTTCGACGCTGGTGGATATTCGCGCGTTCCCCATGTCGCGGCGCATGCCGCGCTTCAATCGCGAATCGCTGGAAGTCGAGCTGCCCAAGCGCGGCATACGTTATGTGTGGATGAAGGAGCTGGGTGGACATCGCAAGAAGATCCGCGACGATTCGCCGAACACCGGACTGCGCAACGATTCCTTCCGCAACTATGCCGACTACATGTTGACGCCGGAGTTCGCGGCCGCGATTGGGCGGCTATTGACGATCGCGGAAGAGACCGCGGATCCCTCGGCTCCGGCGAGAAGCTCGCCTGCGCTCGGGATGACGGGTGGAACGGATTCGATTCCCACCCTTTCGCCAAAATCGGACGAGGAGGGTGGGACACCCGGTGGAAACACTGCTTACATGTGTGCGGAGCGAGTTTACTTTCAATGTCACCGGATGCTGGTGAGCGACTATCTGACGGCGCATGGTCACACGGTGCTGCACATCGGCGACGAGAAGCGCGCGCCGCGATTGCACAAGCTGATGGCAGAAGCGAGGTTGGTGGACGGGCAGTTGCTGTATAACGCGCAGGAACTTTTCTAGCTGTGAGCTCTGAGCCGTGAGCTTTGAGCTGTGAGCCATGAGCCATGAGCTGTGAGCTAAGACATATTCGCTCGTGAAAGCTTCGACTCCGCCGCCTTGCGTCCAAGGACCGTCCCCCTGGTGCTTATTTAGAATGGAAGGTCAAAGGTGGCACGATCGGGCTCACAGCCCACAGCTGACGGCTCACGGCTTCTTTTTGCTACCATCGAATATCCATGGCAAAACAGGCGGTCTTCCGCGAGCGCAACAAGCGCTACTATCGCGTTCTGCATACCCCGATCTGGATCTGGGTCTTCTGGGTGCTTCCCGGATGGCCGCTGACCTACGACCTCTACACGCACGGGCCTGACCGGCGTCACTGGATCTGGCTGGCCATCATTCTCGCGTTTGTCGCGTGGCGCGGGCTGGCCGGTCGCCTGCCGGGATGCGAGCCGCGACCGTACATCACGCATTACGGTGTGCATCAGCCGAACCTTTGGTATCGCGTGGTGTGTTACACGGCGGCGTGGGTGGACATCATCGTTCCGTACGCGCTGAACCTCATCGGCCTGATCATCGCTTCGGTCGATGGCCGCTGGATCCTCAAAGATCTCTACCACTACGGCTACTATCCGCTGGCACTCGCGGTGGTGCTGGGGACGGTCATCGACTGGACGCCTCGCGCCAAGCGCGACACCTTTGGCGAGGGCGCCGAGCGCGCCTGGTTCTACGTCGCCATCTGGACGGTGGTTCCAACACAGGTCATCAACTGGGGAGCATGGCGCTTCGGCAAGTTCATGGATCTGTCGCCGCTGCCGCTGGCAAGAGTACGGCTGGTGGTTTGCCTGCTCTCGACTGCAGTCTTCTTCCTGCTGGGATATTCGCAGAAGCTGCCGCGCACGACGCGTCACTACGAAGGAGTGGCGGCAGCAGGCGTGTAAGGCGGTATATCGTGGATGGGTAAGTGCGCGAATGGAAGCGTGCTTTGGATATCATTTATCAAATGGCCTGATTTCGCCAACTGACTGGTGATTGCGGTAATCTCTAGCTATAACGAGTCATACAGATGATTCCCGTGCGAAGACAAGTTGCAGTGCGGCTTATTCTTAGCCTTGCCATTTGCATTGGCATCTCCTTCTCGATGCCTGTCTTTCTCGACCGTCACGAGCTTGCAACTGCGGTCGTAGCCTTGATGAAGAATCCATCCCCAGCCACGCAAGCAGCGTTTGAGGAGCAAAGGCGAGAGAATGACAAGGCGATGCTGCTATTTCACACGAGCGCGGCAGTCCTTCTCTTCGTAGTGTTCAACGCAGCTTGGGTCGGAGTGAGCGCCGCTGCTGGAATATTTAGAAAGCGTTCGCAAGATTCGCCAGCGTTATAGCTGTTGTAATATCCCCATTTCATAAGCAATGTCGTTCGACGGCGCTGAACTGCGACGTCCCTTCCCGCGGCGGCAGGCTTCACTGCAACCTATCCACCATGTAAATCGTGTAAAGTCCGCGCCTAAGTCGAGGTACGGCGCGGTTTTGCCCTCGGCGGAGTGTGGAGTTCCCGGTTTGCGCGAGGCAGACCCGCTGGAGCGCTGTCCAACGTTTCTGCCCCCCGCCCAAGCCTCCTTCGGCGTCAAACGGAAAAGTGCTTTTCGCCTGCCTTTCTTAGCGACCCGCAACGCGGAGCAGAAGGGTAGTGGAGTTTCCGGCTTATACTTCGAGCCGTGTCTAAAGTATTGCGTGGTGTTTGGATCTTCGCGCTGGCGGTGTCTGCGTTGGCACAGCAGAATCAGCCGGGGGCGCCGCAGATTTCGCAGGGAACCGTCATTGCAAGTCAGACCTGCGCCGCCAAGCCGGACCAGAGCTACTCGCTCTATCTGCCATCTCATTACAGTCTGAATAAGAAGTGGCCCATCGTGTATGCGTTCGATCCGGACGCGCGCGGCGAAATTCCCGTCAAGCTGATGCAGGATGCCGCCGAACATTTCGGTTACATCGTTGTGGGATCGAACAACTCGCGCAATGGATCGTGGAAAATGGAGACTGACGCGGCGCAAGCCATGTGGAACGATACTCGCTCGCGCTTTGCCATCGACGATCGCCGCATTTACTTTGCGGGCTTTTCCGGCGGAGCCAGGGTAGCCGCGGCGCTCGCCCAGAGCTGCAAATGCGCGGCCGGCGTGCTGCTGAGCGGAGCCGGCTTTCCCGGAGTTCCTCCTTCACGCGACATCGTGTTTCCCGTCTTCGCCGCCGTGGGTGTCTATGACTTCAACTATCCCGAACTCTCCGACCTGGATGAGAAGTTGGAAGCCGCAGGCTTTCCGCATGAGCTGCGGCACTTCGATGGGCCACACCAGTGGGCGCCTGCGGAGGTGATGACCGAAGCCTTCGCGTGGTTTGAACTGATGGCAATGAAGCAGAACCGCGAGCCGCGCGATGACAACTTTATCGCCAGCCAGCAGAAGGAGGCGCTCGCACGTGCTCAGGCGCTGGAGCATTCCGGCGATCCGTACGGAGCCTGGCGCGAATATCGCCAGGCGGCAGCTACCTTCGATGGACTGGCTGACACAGCGGCTTTTCGCCAGGCCGCAGCATCGTTGGCTCAACAAAAAGCTGTGCTCGATGGGCAGAAGCGGGAGAAAGAAGAAGCAAAGGAACAGGAGCAGCTTGTGGCGGGCATCGAGGCGGGGATGGTGTCATTACGTCGTGCGACGGCCAGCGGCACCGATACCCCATCGCAGTTGGCGCAACAGCGTGGCTCGGCGGCACCCTCCGCTCCGCAGGCTAATGACGAGAGCCGTTCGGACATTTTTCACGAGACCGAGCAGCAAATCGTCAGCCTGCGCGACCGCACCGCATCAGAGAAGAACCAGGATCGATTGCGCGTGGACCGCCGGGCGCTGGCGGGCGTCTTTATCGCCACCGGTGAGTTCGGGGATGAAAGTGCCGACGCGAAGAACTTCGACCTGGCCCGGGAATACTATCAACTCGCGGTAGATGCAAACCCAACTTCGTTGGGCGCATTGAAGGAACTTGCCAAAGCACAGGCGCTGGGCAACGACCGCAAGGGCAGCCTCAAGACGCTGCGTCAGGCGAAGGAACAGGCGAAGGATGCCACCAGCTTCGCGACTTGGCTAAACGACGAGCCCGCATTCGCCAAGCTTCGGCAAGACCCGCAATTTCGCGCGCTGACGAATCCATAAGAACTCACGATCAGGCACTTACTGCAACCCATCCGCAATGTAGATTGCGTACAGCCCGCGCCGCACTCGATACGCTGCTGTCTTGCCGTCGGCCGAGGTCACCATGCGCGCGTACATCGAGCCCAGCATCGCCAGAGGCTCGACCGTTTGAATCAGTTGCCGCTTTCCGCTGGCGACATCCACCTGCGAGACGCGAGCCGGCAGCTGCTGGTTCCACACATTGATACCGCTCCCATCGGCGTTCCATCCCAGGACCTCGTCGTCCTTCTCGAGGCCTGGAATATCGCTTACCTTGCCGGAAGCGACATCCACCAGTACGTACTTTTCCGCGGCAACATCATGGATCGCGATGCGCGTTCCGTCAGGAGAGAGCTTGCCGGATCGCGTGCCCGGCGGCGTAATGGCTCGCATCTTGCCATCGTGGAGATCGAGCAAGTAATCCCGAATCTCACCGCTTTTGTCGAAGCCGGAAAAGGCGGCGAACCGTCCGTCGCGTGAAAAGGTGAGATCATTCTCAAACGTGCCGAAGGCAGCAGTGAGTTCGCCGATATCGATGACTCGCGATTCACCAACGCCCGTGGGATACAGGTACAGTTTGTGCGGCTGCGCATTCTGGGATGCGGCTACCATGCTGGCGTCTGCCGTGATTCCGGCCGCGTATCCGTCACCCAGCTTGACCGGCGCCTCGCCGTCGATCTTCCGGACGTAGCTCTGGTAGTCGTCGCCCTGGAAAAGGTTGTAGACAATCCACTGTCCATCGGGAGACATGGAACCCAGATCGACCGAACTGGCGAAATCGCGCGCACTTTCGTCGCTCCCGCGCTTCACGCCCAACTCAATTTGAAAGCGCACACTTTCCAGCAGCACCTTGCCCGACGACGAGATATCTTCGACCACCAACTCGGTCGGCGAATGCAGTACGGTGCGTATCTTTCCTGCCAGCGTGACCGCGTACAGACCGGGGTCTTCGCCCTGGACGCTCGCCGTGTACCAAAGCTCCTTGCCGTCGGGCGTCCAGCACATGCTTCGCCCGGTGGAGTAGGAAGGCGTCAAACGGCGGATGCTGCCTTGCTTGTCGACCAGCGCAATGGTTCCGCGATCGTCAGGCAATATCGGATGCTCGATGAACGCTACCTGTGTCTGATCGGGACTGATGCGAACGTCGGTGATCCAGCCGGAGGTTTCAAACAATACCTTGCCGATGGGATACTCGAGCCGCTGTTTGCCTCGTTCGCGGCGCACCACCGCAAACTCTTTTCCGTCGCGGGTAATGTCGGCGTCATAGACATCTTCGAGGATGGGCCGGGGCGCTCCTCCTTCCAGCGGCATGCGCGCCAGGGTTCCACGTTGCAGCCAACTGGCGAGGAAGTGGCGCTTCAAAATCACCGCCATGTCGCCGTTGTCGGCGATTCCGAGAACATCGGCATCGAGGTTAAGCGAGGTCCCTTGCTGGCTGTCGCTGCGCTGCGAGTAGAGTTGCCGGGCTCCGCCATTCCAGGCCGCCGAGTACACCACGGTTCCGCCGTCGTGGGTGAACCTTGCCGGACCCGCGTAGCCCGGCTCGAAGGTGAGTTGCCGATAGCTGACCGCAGCGGAGGCCGCGTGTCCGCGTCCGACGAAGTACGCCGCCAGTATGGCTGCTGCCACGACGATCGCCAGCGCTGCGGTTTTCAACCAGCGGCTACGCTCCGGCGGCAGCGCGCTTTCCGCCAGCTTGCTGCTGCTCGAGGTCCCCGAGATTGCCTCGAGCGCGAATCCGACGTCGCGTGCGGAGTCGAACCGTCGTGCCGGCTCTTTCTCCAGGCAGCGGCGGACAATGCGCTCCAGCCCGGGCGATATGCGAAGGCTGTCGCTGGTCAGCTCCGGCGGATCGTCCTTCAGAATCGCGTTCATGGTCTCAATCGACGATTCGCCCTTGAAGGCGCGGCGACCGCTCAGCATCTCGTACAGAATTGCGCCGAAGGCGAAGATGTCGGTGCGCGCGTCAACTTCCTTGCCGCGCACCTGCTCGGGCGACATGTACCCCGCAGTGCCCAGGACCATGCCCGGCATGGTGTGGACGGCGACCGTTGCGGTGGCTCCGTCACCGGGCTGAGAGCTTCCGGCTTCCGTCCGCGCCAGCTTTGCCAGCCCGAAGTCCAGCACCTTGACCCGGCCGTCGTTGGTGATGAAGACGTTCTCCGGCTTCAGGTCGCGATGCACCACGCCTTTGTTGTGCGCGGCCGCCAGCCCCTCGGCAATCTGCGAAGCGTATTCGAGCGCACGCCGCTGAGAGATCGGGCCTTCCTGCATCTTCTCGCGCAGCGTCTCGCCGTCAAGAAGTTCGCTGACCATGTAAGGCGAGCCTTGGTACTGGCCAATGTCATAGACGCCAAGGATGTTGGGATGATTGAGCGCGGCAACGGTGCGCGCTTCCTGCTCAAAGCGCCGCAGGCGGTCAGCGTCGGACGCGAATGACTCCGGCAGAACCTTGATGGCGACCTCGCGGCCCAGCCGCGCGTCGCGGGCGCGATACACTTCGCCCATGCCGCCTGCGCCCAGAGGGGAAAGGATTTCGTAGGGGCCTAGTTTCTCGCCAGAGGTGAGAGTCATGGATGGGGCGATTATAGTCTGACCGGGATGAGATAAAGATATACGAGATAGTCTGAGACTTAGAGGAAATGAAAGAGGCGGTTCGCCGGCTGCCCGCTCGGACCGCTAATTCGCCGGCTGGAGCTTTTCGCGCTCGGCGTGGGAAGATATCAACTCCTGGGGAACTGGTGACTCGCTACATGGAAAAGTCATTTTGTGTCTTGGCCTTGGGTTGCGTTCTGAGCGTCGCTGGATTTGCGCAATCGGCTCCGAATCTCCCTCACATCGAGGGAACTACTCTCAACAACCAGAAAGTTGCTTTGCCCGATGCCGCCCGTTATCGGGCGATGGTGTTGATTTTCGGCTTCTCTCATAAGTCGGCCGACCAGACGGAAGCATGGGGTAAGCGGGTAGGGCACGATTTTGGCTTCAATCCAAATGTCGCCTATTTCATCATTCCCGAACTGCAAGGTGTGCCCGGGATGGTAAAGCCCATGATCCTGCATGGTATGCGGCGCGAGGTGCCGGCCGACGAGAAAGCTCACTTCATGCCGATCTATGAACATGAGACCGACTTGAAGAAGTTAATCAGCTACGGCCAGCCCGAGTCCGCTTATGTCGTGGTCGCAACTTCGGATGGACGGGTCATGTGGCAGACAGCGGGTCCGGCGACGGATGACCGTTATGCGGTCATGAAGCAGGCGTTGAATTCGATCCTGTCCAAATAAAAAAGGCGGCTTAGGCAGCCGCCTTTTCCTGAACTCTAGCTCGAGACCTACAGAAGCTGTACGTTCTCCGCCTGCCAGCCCTTGGGCCCTTTGACTACGTTGAACTGGACAGCCTGGCCTTCCTGCAAACTACGGAAGCCGTTCGACTGGATCGCAGAATAGTGAACAAATACGTCTTCGCCATTCTGCCGGCTGATGAAGCCGTAGCCCTTCGCGTCATTGAACCACTTAACTGTTCCTTGTTCCATGGTGATGCATGTTCCTTCAAAATTGATATAGCTGCAATTCGATCGGGATGTGATGCAGGCAGGGAGTGCTGCTAGGCAGGAACTTTGCTGCGTACAACGTCGATCAATCGAGCACGGTCATCATAGCAGTACAGCTCTCAAAAGCCCAAGCAATTTCGATACGCACGCGCGCTGAAAAGCGCAGACGCTATTTATTTTCAATTGCTTAAGCAAAGACCTTTCGAGGCTTATCACCCGAGTCACGAGCTTTGTCGTTGTCCGCAACTCCGAATCGCTGCCATGCTTCCCTCGAGCGCGGTTCAAGTCTGAACCTACCCAAGGCAGGCTTGGGATGATAGAAGTGGATGGAGAGCGAGAATGGCTAAGAGCTAATGGCTAAGAGCTAAAAGCCGAGCATCCATGATTGTAGGAACCGGAATCGATATCGCTGAGGTAGACCGCATCGCCAATTCCATTGCGCGCTTTGGCCGCCGTTTTCTGGAACGCGTCTTTACCGCCGACGAGATCCGCTATTGCGAATCCAAGGCCAACAAGGCAGAACGCTACGCCGGCCGCTTTGCGGCCAAGGAAGCTGCCATGAAAGCCATCGGTACCGGCTGGAACCATGGTGTTGCCTGGAAGGATGTAGAAGTACGACGAGCGCCCGGCAGCCGTCCCACCATGCTCTTTCATAACAAGGCGGGCGAGTTCTTTCGCAAGCTCGGCGCCGTCCGGGCGCACCTGTCGATCACCCACACCAAGGACTCGGCAATGGCGCAGGTGATTCTGGAAGCGGAATAGCAGCCCCTCTTGAATTTAGCTGAATAAAGGCTATGGCGTCGGCTGCGCGAGAAATACAGAAACGGTCCCGCTGGCAAAATCACTGTTCGCAAAATCGGTGCGGCCGTCGCGGTTGAGGTCGCCCGGTAACGGATTCCATGCTTCAGGCCCGGTGTTGAACGACTGGTATCGCTGAAACGTACCGTTGCCGTTTCCGAGGAGGATGTCAAAGTTTGACCCACTCGAAACCACTAAATCGAGCTTGCCATCTGCATTGAAGTCGGCAATGTCTAAGCCGCCCGAAGCCGGCGCTGCATAGTCCACGTGACTGCGGAAAGTACCGTCTCCATTGCCCAGCAGGATAGAAACTGTACCTGAACTTTGGTTAGGAATCGCGAGATCCAGCTTGCTATCTCCGTTGAGATCGGCAATGGCTAACACACCAGGATTGCTGCCGGTGCCATAGTCGACATGGGAACGGAAAGTGCCGTCCCCATTACCGAGCAGGATCGAAACCATGTTCGTATCCCAGTCGGCTACGGCGAGATCGAGCCTGCCATCGCGGTTGAAGTCTCCCGTCTGCACGCCGGTTTGGACGCTGCCATTGACGGGATACAGTACATAGGGCCGAAAGGTTCCGTCACCATTGCCCAAGAGAACTGATATGCCTGAAGAAAAGCCGCCAATGGCGAGGTCGAGGTTCCCGTCTCCATTGAAATCAGCCGTGATGCCCTGGATCGGCCCTCCTCCTATCGGGTAGCTGACCGGCGTTTGGAAGGTGCCATCGCCGTTGCCGAGCAGAATAGCTACACCGCCGCAGTACGGCACAGCGATATCGAGCTTTCCGTCCCGGTTGAAGTCTCCTATGATCGGCATCTGGGCACAGGAGCCGGCGCTGTAGTTATGCGCATTCTGAAACGTGCCATCGCCATTCCCGAGCAATATTGAAACCATCCCGGTACCATTATTTGCTACAGCCAAGTCGAGCTTGCCATTGCCCCTGAAGTCAGCCGCCTCGGCATACTGCGGGTTGCCGCCGACACTGTAATCCGTTCGGCGAAAGGACAGGGCATGAATTGGGCTGTGAATCGGCAGGTATAAGGTGTTCGATGTACCGCCGCCAGGAGATGGATTTGTCACGGTGATCCAGGCGCTGCCGGGCACAGCCAGGTCGGATAGCAGAAGTTGCACCATCAGCCGCGAGTTGGTAACGAACTTAGTAATCCGGGGATTGCCGTTCCAATTCACCGTGGACGCCGGAACAAATCCCGTTCCGTTCACCGCGAGAATAGGCGTGAACGCTTGCACGCCTGGTGCGATGGAATCCGGCACAAGAGGCTGACTCAGGAACGGCGTGGGGTTCTGTGCAGCGACAAGCAGTGGGGCGCTGATCAAAAGGGCAAGCACCCTAAACCAGCGCATCGGGAGCGTGCATGTGAGCCTCATAAGATTGGCCTCCTGCATGTGAAATGAACGGGCGGTTCGAGGGGGAGGGACTACGGGTCTGCGTGTTCAGCGGCGAGCGACTGCCACGATTAAGTTCAGGGCCGATGGGTCTTTCCCCGAACGACAACCAATTGTGATTGCAACGCAATCACACGCCGCTTGTCAGTGACCCGCGCCGCACCCGCGCGTGACAGGCGGAGTTAAACGTCGCGATCGTTGCCCGCAAGAAGTGCCATGCTTGCGCGGCAGTCACGCTTTCGGCGGTGTACTAAGCTGGAAGGCTTTGGTTACGCGGCTTACGATTCTCCCGCCCGCTCCAGTTCCGCGATATCGAGCTTCTTCATGCCCATCATCGCCTGCATGGCCTTGGGATGCTTGAGCAGATCGGGCAAGCGGGCCGGCACGATCTGCCACGACAACCCGAACTTGTCCTTGAGCCAGCCGCACTGGCTCTCGCTGCCGCCCTCGGCCGTCAGCTTCGACCAGTAATAGTCCACCTCCGCCTGGTCTTCACAACGCACGAAGAACGATACGGCTTCGGTAAACTTGAAGTGCGGTCCACCATTTAGAGCCGTGAATTTCTGGCCATCGAGTTCGAAGGAGATGGTGATCACCTTGCCTTTCGGACCTGCAGTGTTGTCATTAGGATTCCGAAATTCGCCCAGCTTACGGGAATTCTTGAAGATGCTGAGATAGAAATCGACCGCCTCTTCGGCATTCGAGTCGAACCACAAAAATGGTGAGATGCGAGGAGAATCTTGCAGTGCACTCATAGGAACTCCCTGAGTTGGTTTTATACCAAAGTTTCGGCAGCCGGTTGATCTTGGGCTGGACTTTCGTAGATTTTAAACAGGAATGACCGTCTAAGACCGCGGGCTATTCGAATAAGGGATGAATTGCAGTGGCTTGAGCCGGCTGATTTGACCGTCTGCCTTCGGCCAGGTCGCGCCACGATCAGTGAACGGTTCGTAGTAATCTCGATCTTTCATGATTGATACAACCGAAACAGTGGTCTCGCCCGCGCCCGCAACTCTGGCGTCCTCTCGCAGTGTAACCATCGCTGTCGCTCTCATGAGCTTTACCGCCCTGCTGCTGGAGCTTGGACTGACGCGGCTGTTCTCGGTGGTGTTGTTCTACCACTTTGCCTTCCTGGCGATCTCGGTGGCGTTGCTTGGGCTGGGCGCGGGAGCGGTGTTTGCGTGTGTGCGGCGCGAGTGGCTGGAGGAGTGGACCGTCAGCCGGCTTGGTACCACGCTGTGCGCCGTCAATGCGCTGCTGATTCTGGCCGTGCTGGAGGTGGTGCTTCACACCTCGGTCTCGTTGAGCTTGAACTGGCCGAATTTCTGGCGGCTTACCCTTCTCTATCTGGTGGCTGCGGTGCCGTTCTTCATGACCGGCCTGCTGTTCTCAGTCGTCTTCGCGCGGCATTCGGATCGCATCACGCAGCTCTATGGGGCCGACTTGCTCGGGGGATCGCTGGCATGCCTGGCGCTGGTCCCGCTGCTCAATTTCGTTGGCGGACCGAATACGATCGTCTTTGCCAGTGTGGTTACGGCATTGGCGGCTGTGGCCTGGGCGGCTCCGGGGCGGCGTCTGGTTCCCGCCGGCATCGCGGTCGCGCTGCTGTTGCTGATCGCGGGCAACTTCAACAACAAACTCATCGACATTGTTTACGCCAAAGGCATGAAGCGTGACGCGCCGCTCTATGCCAAGTGGAATGCGTTGTCGCGGGTCGAGGTTGACCAGCAGGGATTAGGCAGGGCGATCGTGATCGACGCCGATGCCCAGACCTCGCTGATGAATACCGACCCGCACCGCTGGCGTGAGGACTACCGGCGCAATTTGATGTCCGCTGCGCCGTCGCTGGCGAATGTGCTGCGTCCGCACGGTGACTACGCCATCATAGGGCCGGGTGGCGGCGTGGATGTACTGCGAGCGGTTGCCAACGGAAGCCAAAATGTTACAGGCATCGAGATCAATCCGATCATCGCCAGCAACATCATGCGCGACCGATTCGCCGACTACGCATTCCACCTCTACCAAATTCCTGAGGTGCACATGCATGTCAGCGACGGGCGGTCGTTTGTCCGCAACAGCCACGATAAGTACGACGTAGTGCAGATGACGCTGGTCGATACCTGGGCCTCTACAGCAGCCGGCGCCTTCGCGCTGAGCGAAAACAATCTCTATACGGTCGAGGCTTTCCGCGAGTACTTCGATCATCTGAAGCCGGATGGCATGATCGCCATCACCCGTTGGGAGTTTGCCAAGCCACGTGAAGCCTTGCGCGTGGTCTCGCAGGCAATGGAGGCTTTGCACGAACTAGGCGTGCAGGACACCACGCAGAATTTCATCGTGGTCAGTGACGGCTCACTGGCGGCTGATGGTGAGCCGGTGGTGGTGCTGGCGAAGAAGACGCCTTTCACGCTGGAGGAGCAGAAGGCGGTGCTCAACCATATTGAAGGCGCCGATGGAAACGGTGCGAACCTGAACCTGCACGTGCTCTACATGCCAGCGACCGGGGATCGAGCCGGCATGGCGCATCGGGCGTTCGCGAAGCTCATTCTCAGTCAGGATCCGCAGGGCTTCTCGGCGTCCTACCCATACAACATAACGCCAGTCACCGACAACGCACCGTTCTTCTTCTTCACCCTCAAACCGGAACAGGTTCTTCGCGGCTCCGATCAAGGCGGCATCGATTGGAAGGTGAACCTCGGCATCGCGATTCTGGGGATCGTGCTGATTGTCTCGATCGCAGCTGTGCTGCTGTTCCTGGTGCTGCCGTTGGCGTTGTCTCCCGACACGCGTTCTGGAAGCAGCCTGCGCGTGCTGTACTTCATCGCGATCGGCCTGGGTTACATCATGGTGGAAATCGCGTTCATTCAGCGTTTCGTGCTGTTCCTGGGATATCCAACCTACGCACTGACGGTGGTGATCTTCCTGATGCTGCTCTCGAGCGGAGCGGGGAGCCTGGTTTCGCGCAAGTGGTTCAGCGAGCCGACTCGAGTAGTGATGGCGCTGGGATTCATCGTGATCGCGTTGCTGGCTTACGTTTTCGCGTTACCGCGAATGTTGGAGGCGATGATCGGTCTGCCCTTCGCTGGGAAGCTGGCAATGAGTGCGCTGCTTCTGGTGCCGCTCGGGTTTGCGATGGGGATGCCGTTCCCCAGCGGGTTGCGCGCAATCTCGTCGGCAACGGCAAAGCATGGCGCGGTGGAGTGGGCGTGGGCGATGAATGCCGCGTCGAGCGTGCTGGGATCGGTGCTAGCAATCGTGATCGCGATCCAGTTCGGGTTGACCGTGACGCTGACCTGTGGGGCTGTTGCGTATGTGGTCGCGATGTTGTTATTGCCGACGTTCGGGAAGGCAGCGGTTGGCAACTAGCCGGGCAGGTCTGATCAAGGGCTCGCTTAGGCGCGACATTGTTGAGAATCACAACAATTTGCAGCGTTGAAAACAGAGGCGAGCTTTGAGGTGCAGCCACTCGCAGATTTTTTTCGATTTTGATGACGTGCTTTTCGCTCAGTATTTTCGCGGCTCCGCGAGAATCCGAAGCACTGCCTTTTCGCGCCAGGCAAATTTTTTCTCATCGTAGCTGCCCCGCAGTTGCCCCAAATGCAACTTCCGTTGCTATAATCACTCGTTTGGGTGATGCATGTCACAGCAAGTTGTGCTCATGTCACCTCAACCGCACGCACTGGGTCCCGAGTGGGTAGTCCGGTACCCGAACCCGCAGAGTGGAAAACTTCACGTAAATGGCCCAGATCTTCCATCGTAGTGCGAATACAATTGCGCGGGCTTCCATCATCGCGGTGGTGGTGGTAGTCTCCGTCGTGCTTTGGGCGGCTTTGGAGATGCAGCGCTCGCCCTATGCTACTTATCAGGACGTCGCCCAGGCGCAGCCGGTGCCTTTCAGTCACCAGCACCATGTCGCCGGCGATGGCATTGATTGCCGCTACTGCCACACCTCAGTCGAAAACTCCAGCTTCGCCGGCATTCCTCCCACCAAGACCTGCATGAACTGTCACTCGCAGATCTGGACGAATGCCCCCATGCTGGAGCCGGTCCGCGAGAGCTATCGCACCGGCAAATCGCTGGAGTGGACGCGGGTGAATTATCTCCCCGACTACGTTTATTTCAATCACAGCATTCACGTGAACAAGGGCGTGGGCTGCGTCAGCTGTCATGGCCAAGTCGACAAGATGCCGTTGATGCTGGAGGCCAACTCGCTGCGCATGGAGTGGTGCCTGAACTGCCATCGTGCGCCGGAAAAATTCCTGCGGCCGCGCGACCAGGTGTTCAACATGAAGTACGAACAGCCCAGCGAAGACAACCAGATCACGCTGGACGGCACCGCTTATACCGATCAGATCGCATTGGGTGATGCCCTGAAGCATAAGTACAACATTCGTACGGTGCAGGACATTACGAGTTGCAGTACCTGCCATCGCTAGTGGGGTTGGCGACGGGCAGCGAGGCACAGCAAGCGTTTTAAGGATGGTCCCTGCCGGGCAAGGTTCTCGGTCAACGATCAGGCTCTGAGCTTACGAGCGATCGGGTGACTGTACCGGCGGAGGGACAAGGAACCGACGAGAAGATGGAAAACGAGACTCACGGAAAAACCGAGGCGGTATGTCCCAGCAAGATGGAACTCGCCGAGGTGCGGGACCAGCTGGCGCGGGTCAAGAAGGGTCCGCAATACTGGCGGAGCCTGGAAGAACTGGCGCAGAACGATGCCTTCATCGAGATGCTGCATCGCGAATTTCCGCGTCAGGCTTCGTTCTTGCCCGAAGGCACTTCGCGCCGCGACTTCATGAAGCTGATGGGCGCCTCCATGGCGCTAGCCGGCTTGTCGGCGTGCGTAAAGCAGCCGCTGGAGCCGATCGTTCCGTACGTTCGCCAGCCCAATGAGATCGTGCTGGGCAATCCGCTGTTCTTTGCCAGCGCAATGCCGTTCGGCGCCTACGGTTTGCCGGCGCTGGTGGAAAGTCACGAAGGACGTCCGACCAAGGTTGAAGGTAATCCCGAACATCCCGCGGGACTGGGCGGTAGCGACCTCTTCATGCAGGCGTCGATTCTGGATATGTACGATCCGGACCGCGCCCAGATCGTCACCTACCAGGGTGAGATCCGCAACTGGAGCGACTACGTGGTTGCGCTGCAGGCCGCATTGAATCTGCAGAAGACAAATAAAGGCGCGGGCCTGCGCATTCTGAGCGCGCCTACCAGTTCGCCGACCATGGCTTCGCTGATGGAGCAGGTACAGACGGCTTATCCCGGATCGAAGTGGATTCAGTGGGAGCCGGTCAATCGCGACAACGTCCGTGCCGGATCGATGCTGGCCTTCGGGCAGTACGTCGAGACGCGTTACAACCTGGAGAAGGCTGACATCATTCTGTCGTTGGACGGGGATTTTCTCTCCAGTGGGTACCCCGGATTCCTGTATTACACGCGCCAGTTCGCGATGCGGCGCAGTCCCGACCTCAAAGAGAAGATGTCGCGCTTCTACTCGGTGCAGGGCACGCCGACGAACACCAGCGGCAAGGCCGATCATCGCCTGCCGGTGCGCGCGTCGGAGGTGGAGACTGTGGCACGCGCTATTGCTGCTGGAGTTGGCGCTGGCGGCGGATCGAGCACGGGACTGAGTCCGGACGCTCAGAAGTTTGTTGCTGCGGTGGTGAAAGATCTGCAGGCGCACAAGGGTGCAGTGGTCGTGATTCCGGGCGACAATCAGCCACCCGCGGTACACGCCCTGGCGCATGCGATCAACGGCGCCTTGGGAGCGAGCGGCAGCACGGTCATCTTCACCGAACCGGTGCAGGTGAAGCCGCAAGACCAGACCGCTGCGCTGAAGGAACTGATCGGCGAGATGAATGCGGGCAAGGTCGACATGCTGCTGGTGCTGAGCAGCAACCCGGTCTACGATGCCCCTGCGGATTTCGGCTTCGCCGACGCGATGGAGAAGGTTCCGACGCGTGTGCAGCACGGCCTCTATGTCAATGAGACGGGCTCGCTCTGCCATTGGCACGTCAATGGAACTCATTATCTGGAGCAGTGGGGCGATGTCCGCGCCTTCGACGGAACGGTTTCGCTGATTCAGCCGCTGATTGCGCCGCTCTACAGCGGCAAGAGTGAATACGAATTCATTTCCGCGCTGATCAATTCCTCGGACAACTCCGGCTACGACATTGTTCGTGAGTACTGGCAGGGCCAGATCAAGGGCGACTTCGACACGGCATGGCGCAAGGCTTTGAACGACGGTTACCTGCCCAACACGGCATTGCCGGCGAAGACGGTCGCAGCCAGGGGCGGCAACATTCCGGCGACCAGCCCGGTCGGGGCGGGAACAATGGAAGTGATGTTCCGCCGCGACCCCCTGATCTACGACGGCAGTCGGGCCAACAACGGGTGGCTCCAGGAAACACCCAAGCCGATTACGAATCTGTGCTGGGACAACGCTGTGCTGATCAGTCCCAACCAGGCGAAGAAGGCCGGCCTGGACACCGGCGACATCGTCGAGATCGAGGTGAACGGCCGCAAGGTGAACGGGCCGATTTGGCCGCAGCCGGGACATCCCGACAACTCGATCACAGTATTTCTCGGCTACGGACGCGAGCACGCAGGGCATATTGGCACCGGCGTAGGCTTCAGCGCGTACAAGATTCGCAGCAGCAGCGCGCCCTGGTTCGACGCCGCCAGCATCAAGAAGGTGGGCTCGGGCTTCGGCTTCGCGCATCCGCAAGGCTTCCAGTACATTGATCACTCGGATTTGCCGGGCTTCACCGAGCCCCTGTCGAACCGGCACATCATTCGCAAGGCGACGCTTACCGACTTCATCAAGAATCCCGACTTCGCGCACGAAGGCATCGAGACGCCGCCGCCGGAAATGACGCTCTACACCAACTACCAGTACACAGAGTTGAAATGGGGCATGGCCATCGACATGAACTCCTGTGTGGGCTGCAAGACCTGCATCGTGGCTTGCCAGGCGGAGAACAACATCCCGGTGGTCGGCAAAGAGCAGACCATGCGCGGCCGCCAGATGCAATGGTTGCGCGTCGATGTGTACTACGAGGGCGGCACCGAAAATCCCGCCATGTTCTACCAGCCGATTCCGTGCCAGCAGTGCGAGAACGCTCCCTGTGAAGTGGTTTGCCCGGTCGGCGCGACCGTACACAGCACTGAAGGCCTCAACGACATGGTGTACAACCGCTGCGTCGGCACGCGGTATTGCTCGAACAACTGTCCTTACAAGGTTCGCCGCTTCAACTTCCTGCTCTTCCAGGATTTCACCACGCCGCAGTACAAGATGATGCGCAATCCGGAAGTCAGCGTGCGCAGCCGCGGCGTCATGGAAAAGTGCACCTACTGCGTGCAGCGCATCACGCGCGGCCGCATTACCGCGGAGAAAGAGAACCGCAAGGTGCGCGACGGCGAAGTGATCACGGCTTGCCAGCAGGCTTGCCCGGCAGGAGCGATCGTCTTCGGCGACCTGAACGATCCCGAGAGCCGGGTCTCGAAGTTGAAGGCGCAGCAGCGGAATTACCAGTTGCTGGAAGATCTGAATACGCGTCCACGCACTACCTACATGGCTGTGGTGCAGAACCTCAATCCGGAACTTGAAGAGTCGGAGCCCAGTTAGCGATGCAGCAGGGACCAGAAGAAAAAACGATTCTGCAGGACGTGCCCTGGCCGGACGAACCGCCGGTAATGCTGCCGGGGCAGACGTTCGGCAGTGTGACCGATACCATCGCCGATGCCGTATTGACGCGTCCTATCGGCTTAGGCTGGCTGTTCGGCCTGTTGGTCGGCATGACCCTGCTGGGCGTGCTGATGGCAGCGGTCACTTACCTGTTTCTGATTGGCGTCGGCATCTGGGGCATCGAGATTCCCGTGGCCTGGGGCTTCGCCATCATCAATTTCGTGTGGTGGATTGGCATTGGCCACGCCGGCACCTTGATCTCCGCCATTCTGTTGCTGCTCAAGCAAACCTGGCGTAACTCGATCAACCGCTTCGCTGAGGCCATGACGCTGTTTGCTGTGGCTTGCGCCGGCATGTTCCCGCTGCTGCACATGGGCCGCCCCTGGCTGGCGTACTGGATGTTCCCTTATCCCAGCAGCATGGGTGTGTGGCCGCAGTTCCGCAGTCCGCTGGTGTGGGACGTCTTCGCGGTCTCGACCTACGCAACGATTTCGGCCGTGTTCTGGTATGTGGGCCTGGTACCTGACTTCGCCACCATGCGCGAGAAGGCCACGCATCCGGCGGCCAAGAAACTTTACGGATTGCTGGGCATGGGCTGGCGCGGTTCGGCCCGGCACTGGAAGAACTACGAAGCGCTCTACATCCTGCTGGCCGGCATTGCGACGCCGCTGGTGCTCTCGGTACACACCGTCGTCAGCTTCGATTTCGCGGTCGCTATCATGCCCGGCTGGCACACCACCATCTTCCCGCCGTACTTCGTTGCCGGCGCCATCTATTCCGGCTTCGCCATGGTGCTGGTGCTGGCCATCCCGATTCGCAAGTATTACCACCTCGAAAGCATGATCACCATGCGGCACCTGCAGAACTCGGCCAAGATCATGTTGGCTACGGGTCTGATTGTCGCTTACGGCTATGCCTTCGAGGCGTTCATTGCCTTTTACAGCGGCTCTACCTACGAGCGCTTCATGATGCAGAACCGCTGGTTCGGCCAGTATTCGTTCTTCTACTGGTGCTTGATTCTGTTCAACATTCTTCTTCCTCAGGTGCTGTGGTTCCCCAAGGTCCGCGCCAAGACAGGATGGTTGTTCCTGATCTCGCTGGTGATTCTGGTGGGTATGTGGCTGGAGCGTTTCGTCATCATCGTGACCAGCCTGTCGCGCGATTACCTGCCGTCGTCCTGGGGGCACTACACTGCGACCCGCTGGGATTATGCGGTGTTCTTCGGAACCATCGGCCTGTTTGCAACCGCGATGTTTATCTTTATCCGCATCATGCCTTCGATTTCGATCTTCGAAATGCGGAGCTTGCTGCCTGAGGCGGAGGTGAAAGCAGAATGAGCCAGGCAAAGCTCTCACCGCCCATCTATGGACTGCTGGCGGAGTTCGATACTCCGACGGAGCTGGTGAACGCAACCAGGGCTGCGTATTCGGCCGGTTATCGCAAGATGGAAGCCTATAGCCCGTTTCCCATTGAAGAGGCCAGCGAAGCCGTCGGCTTCCATAAGAGCCGCGTGCCCCTCATCGTCCTGCTTGGTGGTTTGTTAGGCGGGGCGTCGGGATACGGCTTGCAGTATTGGATTAACTGCATCTCGTATCCATTGAACATCGGCGGCAAGCCGTATCAATCCTGGCCGGCCTTCATGGTGCCGACCTTCGAGTTGACGATTTTGTTTGCCGGACTGTGCGGTGTCTTCGGGATGTTCGCTTTAAACGGTCTGCCCATGCCGCATCACCCACTGTTCAATGTCGACCGCTTTTCCCTGGTGACCCGCGAGAAGTTTTTCCTGTGCGTAGAGGCCGCCGATAGCAGGTTCGACCTGGTCAGGACGCAACAGTTTATGGAGAGTCTGCATCCGCGTTCGATTTCGGAGGTGCCGCATTAATCGGCTAGCGCAAGTTAAGACGGCTTCCTCCAAGTCGGTTTTGTCGGGCCAACCACTCTGGCGCCGCAAGGCTCCTGCCTGCCTGCTGGCGGCGATAGCCTTGTTGCTGCTGGGCGGCTGTCGCGAAGACATGCAGAACCAGCCCTACGAGCGGCCCCTGGTATCCAGCGACTTTTATCCCGACCACCGTTCCGCGCGCCCCATTATTGCGGGCACCGTGGCCCGTGGACATCTGGACGCGGACACGTATTTCTATACCGGCAAGATCGGCAGTAACGACGGCGATTATCTTCCGTTCCCTGCAACCGAGCAGGTTCTGGCCCGGGGCCAGCAGCGCTTCAACATTTACTGCTCGCCATGCCACGGCGAACTCGGCGACGGCAACGGCATGGTCGTGCAGCGTGGTTACAAGCATCCGCCGTCGTATCACATCGAGCGTCTGCGCAAGGCGCCGATCGGCTACTTCTTTGACGTGATCTCCAACGGCTACGGCGCCATGCCCGATTACTCGCAGCAGGTGCAGCCGGCAGACCGCTGGGCCATCGCTGCCTACATTCGCGCACTGCAATTGAGCCAGCACGCGACCGAAGCGGATGTGCCGGCCGGAATGCCGGTCGCCAAGACTCCGCCGCCGGGCGTCATCCTCAATCCGCCGTATGACACGCAGAGCACCGCGGCGGCCGCCTCGACTCCGCCTACGCCCGGATCTCCGGCAGGCCCGGGAGGCGAACCTAAGCAATGAGCAAAACAATTCTGGATTTACGGCAATCCGACGATGTGGTTCCGGTGCAGGCGGCCCATTGGCAGAACATCTGGCTCGGCGTAGGTCTGGTCGGCGTGCTCGCCTGCATCGCCGGAGCCGTGGTCTCGCGCGAGCAGTTCATGCGCGGTTATCTGATTGGTTTCATGTTCTGGCTGGGCCTGAGCATGGGATGTCTGGGTCTGCTGATGGTGCAGTATCTCTCCGGCGGCTTCTGGGGTCTGGCGATCCGAAGCACACTGGAAGCGGCGGTGAAGGGCCTGCCGCTGATGGCCGTGTTGTTCATCCCCATCGCACTGTTTCGCCACGATCTTTACGCATGGATGAGCGATCCGTCGCTGACCGCGCGGAATAGCTGGTGGCTGCATACCGGTGGACTGGGCGGCTGGTTTGCGCGCGCCATCATCTACTTCGTCCTCTGGATTGGTCTGGCTACGATCCTGAACCGTCGCGGCGAGCGGCTCTACAGTCCGTTGAGTGGCCCGCTTCCACATTTTCAGGGAATCAGCGGCTTGGGACTGGTGGTTTACTCCTTGAGCATCTCCTTCGCTGCGGTGGACTGGGTCATGTCGCTCGATCCGCACTGGGGATCGACCATCTATGGATTGATCTTCATCGCGGGTCAAGGCCTGTCAGCGCTAGCGTTCAGCGTGACCATTCTTACGCTGCTTACGCGCCACAGCCCGTACCGCGAGATCATCAAGCCAACGCAGTTTCACGATCTGGGCAAGCTGATGTTTGCCTTCGTGATGCTGTTTGCCTACTTCTCCTTCTCGCAATGGCTGATCATCTGGGCCGGCAATCTGCCGGAAGAAATTGGCTGGTTCCTGAACCGCATCCACGGAGGCTGGGGCGTCGTCGCGCTCATCATCATCCTCTTTCACTTCGCACTGCCTTTCGCGCTGCTGCTTTCACGCGAACGCAAACGCGCCGGCAGCCGTCTGATCGGTATCGCGATCTTTCTGATGTTCATGCGGGTGGTCGATATTTACTGGTATGTGGTGCCTAACTTCGCCCACGAGCGCGGACACTTCTACCTGAGCATCTGGTACATCGTGCCGCCAATTGCGATCGGTGGACTGTGGCTGGGCTACTTCTTCTACAACTTCCGGAAGCGGCCGTTGTTGCCGCTTTATGATCCGCAGATACCGAACTTCTTGCATCAAGGATCGGGACATGGCCACTAATAACAACAAGCACGATCCTTTGCGGAATCCGCAGGTCGATTATGACCGCTCCGATCTGAGCCCCAGCGGTATTTTGTGGTTCCTGATCGGGCTGTTCATCACCGGCGTCTTTATCGAACTGGTGATCTGGGGGATGTTCCATTTCATGGCGC
The DNA here is from genome assembly GCA_963819055.1 of uncultured Acidobacteriaceae bacterium. Taxonomy (GTDB): domain Bacteria; phylum Acidobacteriota; class Terriglobia; order Terriglobales; family Acidobacteriaceae; genus Bog-257. Next base: position 98,976 of record CAWFUT010000042.1, read on the forward strand.
GCAGCGAGATTCTCTTCGTGCAGGGCCAGAAGACCCCGATGACGGCGCAGAACTCGAAAGACGAGACCAACTCCCGTTCGGTGCTGCAGAACACGCCGGGCGTGAACCTGAATGTGTTTCCCTATCCTCGCCTGCAGACGAATGATGCCGGCGAGATGTCGCAGTATCTCAATTCCGAGAACGAGCTGCTGGATACCAAGCAGCCGTTCATGGATTCCACAGGCGCGGTGCATATTCCGATCGCGATGGCCATGCAGTTGATCGCCGAGCGGGGATTGCCGGTGCGTCCGAAGTCGCCGCCGCCGGAACTGAATAGCCAGACGGGCGCGGGCAATCCCGAGATCCTGAACGAAACGCCGGGACCGTTGCCTCCGGGAGGAGCGGGCGCTCCAGGAACAAGTCCGGCAGAGCCAGGCAAGTAGCAGCGTTAAAGCGGCAGCAACTGCGCTGCAGCGCGGAAAGCGGATGTACAAGCAGTGAGGTTTTTGAAACAACTCGTGATCGGATGGATGCTGATAGGCAGCGCCTTTGTGTTTGCCCAGGCTCCATCCAGCTTCATGGACCCGAAGAGCGGGACGGCGTCGCAGGTCAATCCGCCCGAATTCAAGGATATCGGTATCGATCAGCGGCTCAATCAGCAATTGCCGCTCGATCTGCAGTTCAAGGATGAGACCGGAAAGACCGTGAGACTCGGTGATTATTTCGAATCCGGCCGTCCAGTGATTTTGAACCTGGTCTATTACACATGTCCTATGCTGTGCGGCGAAGAGCTGTCGGGTGAGGCCAGTGCTCTGGGGATGCTGAAGTTCACGCCGGGCAATCAGTATGAAGTCGTCTCGGTGAGCATCAATCCGGACGAAACTCCGGCAGACGCCGCGGCCAAGAAGAAGATGTACGTGGATCGCGTCAACGAGCACCTCGACCCCAAGATGGATGGCACGGGCTGGCACTTCCTGACCGGGCAACAGCCGCAGATCCAGCAACTGGCGCAGGCGGTGGGATTTCACTATCGCTACGATCCGCAGACCAGGCAGTACATTCACGCGACCGGTCTGACCATTGTGACGCCGGCCGGCAGGATTGCTCAGTATTACTACGGGGTAGAGTTTGCGCCCCGCGACCTTCGCCTCGGACTGATTGAAGCCTCGCAAGAGAAGATTGGCAACATGGTCGACGAGGTGTTGCTGTACTGCTGTAAATACGATCCGAAAACCGGACGATACGGCGCGGCAATCGCCAATATCATGCGACTGGCCGGAGCCGCCACCATGCTGATTCTGGGTGGCATGATTTTCATCATGTTCCGGCACGACTCGCACGGCAACCAAGATCCGCAGGACGGCAAAAAGGAAACAGGACGGGCCTGATATATGTGGCAGAACTTACCACTCTTTCCCCCGCGTGCCTCGGCACTGGCATGGCAGGTGGATGGTCTTTATTTCTTGCTGATCGGAGTGTCGGCGTTTTTTACGATACTGATATTCCTTCTGATCTTTATCTTCGCCATCAAGTACCGCCGCTCGGTGCATCCGCATCCAGTGCCGATTGAAGGCTCGTTGCCGCTGGAGTTGACTTGGACGCTGATCCCGCTGGGCATTTGCATGATCTTTTTCGCCTGGGGTTCGCTGATTTATTTCCAGGAGGCGCGGCCGCCCAAGGGAGCGATGGAGGTCTACGTCGTAGGCAAGCAGTGGATGTGGAAAATCGAACATGAGACCGGCCAACGCGAGATCAACCAACTACACGTGCCAGTGGGACGAGACGTAAAGGTCGTAATGAGCTCGCAGGATGTGATTCACAGCTTCTTTATCCCGGCGTTTCGCATTAAGACCGACGTGCTTCCGGGCCGCTTCACCCAGACCTGGTTCCGTGCGACCAAGACCGGCGAGTACCACATTTTCTGCTCGCAATACTGCGGAACGGACCACTCAGGAATGATCGGCCAGGTCATCGTGATGGAACCGGCCGCCTATCAGGCTTGGCTGACCTCCGGGGGCGCAACCGGAACGCTGGCTTCGACGGGACAGCAACTCTTTCAGCAGTTGGCTTGCTCGACCTGCCATCGTTCGGATACCCAGGGACGCGGTCCCAACCTGGATGGCTTGTACGGCAAGCAAGTGCAGCTGGATGACGGCCGGACCGCTATGGCCGATGAAAACTATATTCGCGAATCCATCTTGAACCCCGGCGCCCAGGTCGCGGCCGGTTTCAAACCAATTATGCCGAGCTACCAGGGCCAGATCTCCGAAGAAAATCTGATGGCCTTGGTGGCCTACGTGAAGTCGCTGGCGCAACCCCAACAGCCGAGCAATCGGCCTCTTGAGACGTCGAGCGTGCAGTAAGGCTAGACCCGAAGGTGTGTGACATGGCAACCGCGGTACAAACTGTCGAGCGCGAGAACTACCTGAATTCGAACTATGGCATCAAGTCGTGGCTGTTCACGACCGACCATAAACGAATCGCGCTGCTCTATCTCATCTCCATCACCGCCATGTTCTGGATCGGCGGCTTCTTCGCCATGCTGATCCGCCTGGAGCTGCTGACTCCGGCCGGCGACCTGGTTTCGTCCGACACGTACAACAAGCTATTCACCATGCACGGGATCATCATGGTGTTCTTCTTCCTGATCCCGTCCGTGCCTGCCGTTATCGGCAACTTTGTTATTCCACTAATGGTGGGCGCGAAAGATCTGGCGTTTCCGCGCATTAACCTGCTGAGCTGGTACATCTACATGGCGGGCGCCATCACCGCACTGGTGGCCATGGTGAGCGGCGGCGTCGATACCGGTTGGACCTTCTACACGCCTTTTAGCACCACCTACTCGAACACGCATGTCATCGGCGCGGCCATCGGCATCTTTATCGCCGGATTCTCCTCGATCTTCACCGGACTGAACTTCATCGTCACCATCCACCGCATGCGCGCACCCGGCCTCACCTGGCGCCGCCTGCCGCTGTTCTGCTGGTCGAACTACGCAGCTGCGCTGATCATGGTGCTGGGTACGCCGGTAATCGCCATCACGTTGCTGCTGGTAGCTCTCGAGCGTGCATTCAATATCGGCGTTTTCAATCCGCAACTGGGCGGCGATCCGCTGCTCTTTCAGCATTTGTTCTGGTTCTACTCGCACCCCGCCGTGTACATCATGATCTTGCCGGGCATGGGGGTCATCAGCGAGGTGGTCACCTGCTTCTCGCGCAAGCGCGCCTTCGGCTACGAGTTCGTTGCCCTGGCCTCGATCGCGATCGCGGTTCTCGGCTTCCTGGTGTGGGCGCATCACATGTTCGTCGCTGGCATCTCGGTTTACGCTGCGCTGGTCTTCTCGCTGCTGAGCTACCTGGTGGCGATTCCGTCCGCGGTCAAAGTCTTTAACTGGACGGCGACCATGTACAAGGGCTCGATACGTTATGAAACGCCGATGCTCTATGCTTTCGGTTTCATTGGACTGTTCACCGTCGGCGGCCTCACCGGCGTCTTCCTGGCGTCGCTCGGACTGGACGTGCACGTCCACGACACCTACTTTGTGGTAGCTCACTTCCACTACGTGATGGTGGGCGGCATGGTGATGGCCTATATGGCGGGCCTGCATTTCTGGTGGCCGAAGATCACGGGCCGAATGTATCCGGAAGCGTTCGCCAAACTCTCGGCGCTGCTGGTGTTCGTCGGATTCAACACTACGTTCTTCCCGCAGTTCATCCTCGGCTACATGGGAATGCCGCGCCGCTATCACGCGTATCCGCCGGAGTTCCAGGTACTGAACGTGCTGTCTACCGCGGGCGCTTCGATCCTTGCCGTGGGCTACGTGATGCCGATGATCTACTTCCTGTGGTCGCTACGATATGGAGAGCCGGCTCCGCCGAATCCGTGGAACGCTGTGGGTCTGGAGTGGATGACACCCTCTCCGCCGCCCACTCATAACTTCGATGAGACTCCCATCGTGACGTGGGAAGCGTACGACTACGAGCACCAGCCGCAAGAGGAGGTCACCGTTGGCCACTAGCGATATCCAGATCGCTGAGCACGCGCTGCAACATCATTTCGCTGACATGGAGCAGCAGCGGGAGACCTCCACCTTCGGCATGTGGATGTTCCTGTTGACGGAAATCATGTTCTTCGGCGGGCTGTTCTGCGCCTACCTGGTCTACCGCGCCTCCTACTACCAGGCCTTTGTCGAAGGCAGCCAGAAGATGAACATCATGCTGGGTGCCACGAATACCGCGGTGCTGATCTGCAGTTCGTTGTCGATGGCGCTGGCGGTGCGATGTGCTCAGCTGGGCAAGACCAAAATGATGGCGATCCTGCTGGTCATTACTATCATCTTTGGCTTTGGGTTTCTCGGTATCAAGGCAATCGAGTACCACGAGCACTGGGAGAACCATGAGTTCCCGGGACCGAACTTCCACTTTCAAACCATCGATAAGCATCCCCCTGTCGATCCGCAGCATACGGAGATCTACTTCTCGCTCTATTGGGCAATGACCGGACTGCACGCGCTGCACATGATCATCGGTATCGGCCTGGTGACCTGGATTATCATTGCCGGACTGATGGGCGCCTACAGCCCGTCTTATTACAGTCCGGTGGAAAACGTCGGGCTGTACTGGCACTTCGTCGATTTGGTGTGGATCTATTTATTCCCGCTGCTCTATTTGATCAGCAAGAAACATGGTTAAACGATGAAACACGGCGAACCCAATTTCCATCCTGGCGCGAACCAGGAACATTTCGATTACACCTCGCATCTTGCCCCCATCAGCATGTATGTAGGAATCTGGGCGGCGCTGATGGTCTTCACCGGACTGACGGTGTACGCGGCCTCGGTGGAGCTGGGCATTTTCAACATCGTGCTGGCCTTGCTGATTGCCACCATCAAGGGCACGCTGGTTGTGCTGTTCTTCATGCATCTGCGCTACAGCACTAAGTTGACGATGGTCACCGTAGTAGCGGCCATCTTTTTCCTGCTCATCATGTTCTCGCTCAGCATGACCGACTACCTGACGCGGGGCTGGTCGACCTACATCTCCCACTAGGACCGTTGATGGCTTGGATCGCAGGCGCGCGCTCCCCGGTGGAGCGCCTTTATTTGCGGGCTGGATCGCGGTAGCTCCTACGTTGTGGTATAAGCGGGAAACCGGGCAGGACTGTCCCACATAGTGAGAGTTTCAAGGAGGTGAGTTTTGCGGGCCTGCCCCGCTCCTTTCGCTCCAACTTTCATCATCCTGTAACACTGATACATGTACCCTGTAGTCGTGATTCCGACATATGACAGCACATCGCCCACCGTCGGCTACAATACAGCCGTGAAGCAAACTATCTTTGCTGTGGAAGACGACACCGATATTTCCCGGCTGGTTCGTCACCATTTGGAAGCATCGGGCTACAGCGTTCGTACCTTCGCTACCACCGCCGGCGTCATCGCGGAAGCTGAGAAGCAGGCTCCGGCGCTTTTCCTGCTGGACATCATGGTGCCGGGCGGTGATGGCCTGGAGCTGTGCCGCCGCATTCGCCAGACGTCTTCCCTCGCCATGATTCCGGTGATCTTTCTGACGGCGAAAGTCAGCGAGTCAGATCGCGTCATCGGCCTGGAGCTGGGCGCCGACGACTATATTCCCAAACCGTTCAGTCCGCGCGAACTGGTGGCGCGGGTACGCGCCGTGCTGCGCCGCTTCGAACGCCCGCTGGCCCCGGCGATTGTGAAGGCCGGCGATATAGAGATCGATAGCGGCGGCATGACTCTGACCGTCCGCGGTAATCTCACCCAGACCACCGCGACCGAGTTCCGCCTGTTGGAATATCTGGCGCGTCATCCCGGACGCGTTTTCACTCGCGACCAGTTGCTCGACGCCGTCTGGCGCGACACCCACTACGTGACGCCCCGTTCGGTGGACGTCTATGTACGCCGCATTCGTGAGAAAATCGAGGAAAATCCGGACGAGCCGCGCTACCTCAAGACGGTGCGTGGCGCGGGTTATCGTTTCGAGATACCCAAGTCCTGACGAGCTCACCCTGTGAAGAGCCGTATCTTCGTTAAGCTGTTCGCCGCAGCCCTGGTGGTCATCGCCGCCTGCACCATTTCGCTGGACGTGCTGATCCACCGGGCCTGGGAGAACATGCTGCGCAGCGAGATTGACACTTCGCTGCGGCAGAAGACGCAGATGTTCGCCCTCCGTGTTCAGGCGACTCCCCAGCAGAATCTGCAGAAGATCGCCGACCAGACAGCGCAAGCGGCGGGAACTCGTATCACCATCATTGATTCCTCTGGCAAAGTTCTGGCCGACACCGAAGCCGATCCGGACCGGATGGAAAATCACTCCACGCGGCCGGAGTTCATCGCCGCGTTGCAGGGTCAGGTCGGCAGTTCTACCCGCGTCAGTAAAACCATCGGCGTGGAACTACTGTACGTTGCAGTCCCCATTCCTGGCGGCGCGGTTCGCATGGCCTATCCTCTGAGCGCGATCCACGAAGCCAACCGGCGCATTCGCTGGGACCTCGCCGAAGCCTCCGCGGTCGCGGCCCTGCTGGCGTTGCTGCTTGCCTTTCTCGCCACTCAATCGATCGGCCGTCGGCTTCTGCGCATTACCGACTTTGCGGAGCGCGTGGCGGCGGGCGACCTTTCTGCGCGTATTCAGGAATCATCCACCGACGAGATCGCGCACGTAGCATCGGCGCTCGACAAAACTGCGCGCAAGCTGGAAGAAGGGTTTCACGCGGTCGAAACCAGCCGGCAGACACTGGAGACGCTGCTGAACTCGATGCAGGAGGCGGTGATCGCGGTGTCGCAGGATGAGCGGGTCTTATGGGCGAACCAGCGGATGGAGCGGTTGCTGCCAAGTGGAATTCGCCTGAGCGCGCCCCTGGTGCAGTCGGTGCGTGATCCCGAAATTCTAGCGGCGATCAATACAGCCGTGACTACGCGCGATGTAACCATGGCGCGCGCCGCAAAGATTTTCTCCGGCCGGATCTTTGATGTGACTGCCGCTCCCATGCCGGGCGGTGGCGCCGTCGCTGTACTGCACGATCAAACCGACATTGAACGGGTAGAGAAGACGCGTCGCGACTTCATTGCCAACGTCTCCCACGAGCTGCGGACGCCGCTGACCTCGGTGCAGGGTTACGCTGAGACCATCCTCGACAGTCGCAGCCTGCCCGAAAATCTGCGGGAGTTTGTAGAAATCATCCGCAAGAATGCATCCCGCATGTCGCGTCTGACGGAAGACCTGCTGGTGCTGGCGCGGGTGGAATCGGGAGAGCTGAAACTCAATTTCCAGATCGCGATGCCGCAGGAATTGCTGGACGACGCGCTGCAGACGTTTCAGGAAATCGCCGCCAGCCGCGGTATCGAGCTCTCCATGATGAACACCGCAAGTTCGGCCGTGTGGGTGGACCGCGACGCGATTCACCAGGTCTTCGGCAACCTGATCGATAACGCTCTTAAGTACGGCGATCAGGGCGGCAAAGTGCTGCTGGGCGCCTGCGAGACGGAAGAGGGCGTTCAGTTTTATGTACGCGACTTCGGCGGTGGAATTCCCAGCGAACATCTGCCACGGCTCTTCGAACGCTTCTATCGCGTGGACAAGGCACGCTCGCGAGAATCGGGTGGCACCGGTCTGGGCCTGGCGATCGCGAAACATGTCGTGCGTGCGCACTCCGGAAACATTCGCGCGGAGAGCGAGTTGAACCACGGGTCGACGTTTTATTTCATCCTGCCCAGGCAACCGATACCGATCAGCGTGTGAGGAGTACAGCGTCGCTACGAAAGGGCACGGCTGAATAGGGTAAACCGGTTCGTCGGCCTGAAGGCCGCCTCGCTTGCACCAGAATAAAGCCGGGGATGACAGGGCTGAAGCCGTATCCTTGCAAAGCTGGGCACCATCGAGTTTCTCGCAGCCCGTGAAGCCACCCAGCTTCACGCCATAGCAATCCGACTTCGCCAAGCCTGTGAATTCAAGCGAACTTCATCCACATTTCATCGAGAATTTACAGCCGTCCCCTAATCTGGCTGCAGGACTTCCATAACTTCGGCTGCAAGGCTGGCTCCGCTGCCCATGGACCCAGACAACGTGCTGTTGTGTTAACCGAGTCCGTGAGAACAGAATGAGTTCAGCCAATCCCACGCTCCCGACTCCCGAAGCGATTTGCGCCCAACTTCATGAGCAGACGCTCGAGGCCTGCCGGATCGCCAAGGCTGCAGCCGGCATTGTCGCCGAAGGTATCGCCACCGGTGTGGCCTCGGTCCTGGACGGCGTGCGCGATCGCGAGAAGGAACTCGACAATCTCGACCGCGTTATTGACCAGGGCGTGACCTCAATCATCACGCAAGCGGGACCAGACCAGGCCCGCGAACTGCTCGCCTGCCTGAAGTTCATTATCGACCTGGAGCGTATTGGCGATTTGCTGCTGAATTGCAGCAACCGTGCTGCATCAGTCGGAAGCCGTATTGAGCTGCAGGACATCCGCGACCTGACGGTGATGGCCTCTCGGCTGGAGAAAATGCTGGGCGACGTCCACGACGCTTTCAGCCAGCGGGATCTGAACAAGGCACTCTCGGTGCTGCGCTCCGACGCCGAAATCGATCGTCTGCGCAATCTCATCTTCTTGCGCCACATTGATAACCATGACGGTGCGCCGCGCACGGAAAGCTTCCACGTGCTCTTCATGACGCAATCGCTGGAGCGTGCGGGCGACCATGCCAAGAACCTGGCCGAAGAGATCTGCCATTTGGTCAGCGGGCACAGCGTTCGGCATGTGCTGCGCGCCTACGATATGCCGGTCGAGCAAATGTTCATTGAGGACCTGAAGCGCCGCCAGAAGAAGGCGAAATAGATGGCCGGGAATTCATGGAGAATTCATCGGTGTCCATCGCGCCGCGCGAATCCAAGTTCCTAGCGGAGGTGAGAACGAATGTCAGCTCCAGGTTCGGCCAAGGCTCCCGACAACGATGGCATGGAATTCGAGAAGAAAGGAGGGCCACAAAGAGGCAGAGACCAGGATCGACGTTCCGGCGCCCCTTCCCCGTGGCAGGTCTGGAAGCAGGTGCTCATCGGGGAACTTCTGAACGTGTTGGAGCGGCGGCGTTATGATGCCCTCGGAATGAGGTAACTCCCGCAATGCGAGCAGCTTCCGGCCCGCCCGCCTAGCCCATAAGTCTTGTCTTTACGCGATATTCACTGCCATGTAACCGGTTTGTAACACGCCGGGCGTAAAACTCCAGTGGTTCTTATACACAGTAAAATTCAGGAGGAAACTACGTGATTCGCTCTCTCAGGGTGCTGTTGTGCATCGCTGTGCTTGCGAGCTGCGCGTTGGCGCAGACGACCTTGAATGGCGCGGGGGCGACCTTCCCGTACCCGATTTATTCGAAGTGGTTCAACGAGTACCACAACGAACATTCCAATATCCAGATTAACTACCAGTCCATCGGTAGCGGTGGCGGCATTCGGCAGGTGCAGGCTGGTACGGTTGACTTCGGCGCGAGCGATGGACCGATGACCGACCAGCAAATTGCCGAATCCAAGGTCAAGGTTCTGCATGTTCCCACCGTGTTGGGCGCTGTCGTTCCGGCTTATAACATTCCCGGCGTCAACGCGGAAGTGAAATTCACTCCCGACGTGGTGGCCGACATCTATCTCGGCAAAATCACGAAGTGGAATGATGGTCGCATCACCAAGGCCAATCCCGGTGTCAACTTCCCCGACCAGAACATTACCGTAGTCCACCGCTCGGACGGCAGCGGTACGACCTACATCTTCACCGACTATCTCTCCAAGGTTAGCAACGATTGGAAGAGCATCGTAGGCAAAGGAACCTCGGTCAAGTGGCCAGTCGGCATTGGCGGCAAGGGTAACGAAGGCGTTGCGGGCACCATCCGCCAGCTGCCCGGATCGATTGGCTACATCGAGTTGATCTACGCGCTGCAGAACAAGATTCCCTTCGGCGTCGTGCAGAACTCCTCGCACAACTTCATCAAGGCGAGTCTGGAGAGCACCACGAAGGCTGCCGAAGGGGTGAAGATGCCGGCCGACTTCCGCGTGTCGATCACTAACCCTCCGGGCAAAGACGCCTATCCGATTGCCAGCTTCACCTGGCTGCTGATTCCGACCAATCCGGCTGATGCCAGCAAGGGGAAAATCCTGAAGGACTTCCTCTTCTGGATGCTCGACAAGGGTCAGACGATGACCGAGGCGCTATCGTATGCGCCGTTGCCGTCGGAGGTTGTAACCAAAGAGAAGGCGGCAATCACGGCACAGGTGAAACCGTAAAGGCCGCATTTGGCAGTTGGCCCTTAGCAGTTGGCAAAACCGATCTCCAGGCAGTTGAAGGATTGGAAAGCCGGCTGCTAAGGCAGATTCCGCCAATACCGAGTCATCACCGCCTTAAGCTATTGCCAAATGCCAAGTGCTAACTGCGCATCCGCTTTAACCGGGCTGTAACACATGTCTGATAGCGTGGATCCCGTGAACTCGCCGCAGCCACTTGGACGCCTTCCCAAGCCGGTTACATCGATGCCCGCGCTGGCCAAGGTGGATACTGACCGGCAGGCGCAAAAACCTATCGCTGTTCTCCAGAAGATCCGGCACTCTACCCCGCGCAGCAGCCGCGTCCCGGATGAAGTATTTCGCTGGATCATCATCCTCAGCGCCGTTTCGGTGTTTGCCATCGTGGTGTTGGTGGTTTGGGAGCTGGTGGATAAATCCCGGCTCTCACTGCATCAGTTCGGCCTTCATTTTTTCTACGGACACGACTGGGATCCGGTCAACAACAGCTTTGGTGCGATGCCGTTTATCTTCGGTACGCTGGTGTCTTCGTTTCTGGCTTTGCTGCTCGCAGTTCCGCTCTCCATCGGAGTAGCGGTGTTCGTCACCGAGATGTGCCCGCAACGCCTGCGGTCCTACATCTCCTTCCTGGTAGAGTTGCTGGCGGCCATCCCGAGTGTCATTTACGGTTTGTGGGGAATCTTCGTCCTGGCTCCGTTGCTGCGCGATTACGTTGAGCCCTTCCTGGCGAAGACCCTCGGTTGGACAGGCCTCTTCGATGGGCCCATGTATGGAATTGGCATGCTGGCCGCGGGCATCATTCTCGCCATCATGGTGGTGCCCGTCATCGCCTCGATTACGCGGGAGGTGATGACCGCTGTTCCTCAGAATCAGCGCGAGGCGGTTCTCGCCCTCGGAGCTACGCGCTGGGAGATGATTCGCATGGGGGTGCTGCGCAATGCGCGCATCGGCATCGTTGGCGGCGTGATCCTCGGGTTGGGTCGCGCCCTGGGCGAAACCATGGCGGTGACGATGGTCATCGGCAACACGCCCCAGATGGCGAAATCGCTGTTTGCCCCCGGCTACACCATGGCCAGCGTGATCGCCAACGAGTTCACCGAAGCCACCGGCGACATGTACTTGAGCGCGCTGGTGGAAATCGGCTTGGCGCTGTTCATCGTGACGTTGATCGTCAACGCGCTGGCGCGATTGCTGGTGTGGAGCATCACCGGCGGAACTGCGAGGCCCAGTGCCTGATTCTGTGCCAACCTCCTCTCCGCAACAGGTCAGTTTGTGGCGCCGTATGACGAACTGGGGCGCGACGAGCTTCGCTGTCCTCGCAGCGATTCTGGTGATCTTGCCCTTACTCGCAATCTTTGTTTATCTCCTCGTGAAAGGCATCGGATCCGTCAACATCTCGTTTCTTACCCAAACCCCGAAGCCGCCCGGCGAACTGGGCGGAGGCATGGCCAATGGCATCGTGGGTACCGCTTTGATCCTGGCTGTAGCCAGCGTCATCGGAATTCCCCTGGGTATCGGTTCCGGTATCTATCTGGCGGAATACGGCCGCAATCGATTTGGTGACCTTATTCGGTTCACGGCGGACGTATTAAATGGAGTTCCGTCAATCGTGGTGGGCATCACCGTCTATTCGCTCATCGTGATTCGGCAAAAACACTTCTCGGCTTTCTCTGGCGGAGTCGCGCTCGGCATCATGATGATCCCGACCGTCGCCCGTGCGACCGAAGAAATGCTCCTGATGGTTCCAAACGTGGTTCGCGAAGCCGCTTACGGACTGGGTATTCCCAAGTGGCGAACCACGCTTTCCATCAGTCTGCGTACGGCCTCAGCCGGCGTCATCACCGGCTGTATGCTGGCTTTTGCGCGCGTGGCAGGCGAGACTGCCCCCTTATTGTTCACGGCATTCGGAAACCAGTTCTGGAACTTGAAGTTGAATCAGCCCATGGCCGCGTTGTCCTTGCAGGTTTATACCTATGCCATCTCTCCTTACGACGATTGGCATAAGCAGGCCTGGGCCGGGTCGCTGATCCTGATCGTTCTTATCGTGGGCGCGGTTGCGGCGGTGCGCATCACGACCAGCCGCGGAAGATTGAAGGGAGCGTAAGAGCTCGTATGGGTGTCGGAATCGAAGTGCGTGGACTGAATGCGTGGTACGGCAAGAACCAGTCGCTGAAGTCCATCGACATGACCGTGCCTGCCAACCATGTCACCGCGGTCATTGGGCCGTCGGGCTGCGGCAAGAGTACCTTCGTGCGCTGTCTGAACCGCATGCACGAGACCATCCCCGAAGCCCGTGCGGAAGGTTCCGTGAAGGTCGGCGAGATGGACGTGTACGGCGGTGGATCGGACCCGGTTGAAGTGCGCCGCCGCATCGGCATGGTCTTTCAGAAGCCGAATCCGTTTCCCACGATGTCGATCTATGACAACGTCGCCGCCGGGCTGAAGCTGAACGGCTTTCGCCATCGCAAGCAGATGGATGAGCTGGTGGAACGTTCACTGAGATTGGCGGCCTTGTGGGATGAAGTGAAAGACAACCTGCACAAGAAGTCGGGAGCCAGTCTTTCCGGCGGACAACAGCAGCGCCTGTGTATCGCACGCGCGCTGGCAGTTGAGCCCGAAGTCCTGTTGATGGATGAGCCGGCGTCGGCCCTGGACCCTATTTCCACGAGCAAGATTGAAGAGCTGATTTTTCAGTTGAAGCAGCACTATACCGTCGTCATCGTTACGCATAATATGCAGCAGGCGGCGCGCGTCGCCGAGCTGACCGGATTTTTCCTGATGGGTAGCCTCATCGAGTATGACAAGACGGAGAAGATTTTTACCACCCCCGCCGACAAGCGGACGGAAGATTACGTGACAGGCAGGTTCGGATAATGCGAAGCCGCTTTCAGCAGGGATTGGATGAATTAAAAGAGAAGCTCCTGCGCATGGGAGGCCTGGCGGAACAGGCCATCGACCGTGCGACTGAGGCGTATCGTGCGCGCGACAGCAAGTTCTGTCAAATGGTGTTGACCGGCGAAGCTGCCATCAACGAGGCTGAGCGCGAAATCGACGAGTTGGCGCTCGATCTGCTCGCCATGCAGCAGCCGATGGCGGTCGACCTCCGCTTCATTCTGGCGGTGCTCAAGATCAACGCTGACCTGGAGCGCGTCGGCGATCAGGCGGTCAACATCGCGCAACGCGTACTGGATCTCATCAGCGAGCCGGAGATCCCATTGCCGGTAGACATCCCGCGCATGGCCGATGGCGTGAGCACGATGGTTCAACGCGCGCTGGAATCGTTCCTCGACGGCAAAGCCGAAGTTGCCGAAGCCGTGCTGCAAATGGACGGCATCGTCGATCGCATGAAGGACGAAGCCTTCGTAAACTTGGTGCAGAAGATGCACGACGACCCTGCATGCACGCGGCAGGCGCTGGATGTTCTGCTGATCGCGCGTAATCTGGAACGCATCGCCGATCACGCGACGAACATTGCGGAAGACGTGATCTTTTGGGTACGCGGAGCAGATGTCCGGCACGGCGGAGCGCACTACCGCGAATAGCTGCGAATAAATTCCCCTCACGTGCGGAAGGTAAGGTCTCTTTCCGCACGACCTTTTCGACCTGTCCACGACTTTCCCGCCAGTAAACTTCCGCTTCTCATTTTTCTCTGCCTGCAAGTAAGAAGCGTCCCGGCTCATTGGCCTGATCTATCCACGGCTGCTCGCTTGTCTAATGAGTAGGCCACGAGAAAATCCAGTGGCTGTTGTGGAGAGATAGGTTATGAACAAGAGATCAGTTCTGCTGATTCTAGGTTTCAGCCTGGCAGCATACGTAGGTGCAGTTGCTCAGGACAGCATGGCTGCAGGCCCTAACGCACAGTCTCAGAGTTCTGTTGCGAACGGGGGCGAATTCCGCCGGATCGAGGGCTGCCTCGCCTATAACGGTGTCAGCTATGTTCTGGCGGTCGTGAGTAACGGGCCCAAACAGTATCGTGTGGTTGGCGGAGACGTGGACGCGCTGCGCGGGAAGGTAGGACATACGGTGGAGATCGATGGACCGACCCGCAGGAATAATCCGCAAGCCATGATTGAGAACTGGGACCAGCGGGAAGCCACCACAGGCGTCGGCTGGTACACCATCACCGCCGATCAGGTGCGCGACGTCACCAGTAACTGCAGCTACCCGGGATTCGAGCATCCTGCGAGCCACGTGAATATGGACTAAACCTTCACGCTTCCGTTCCCGGCATAAACAACACCAGCCCTGACATCACGCTTTTCGGCGCAAGGTCGGGGCTGGCTTCAACGACTCAGTTACTCAGGCTACGAAATTAAGCCTGCTTGCGGGTCTTGTCCTGGTTCTGGTCCCAGTCAGACTGCGGAGTCTTCTGGCCACCCTGCTGGTGCTGGCCGCTCTGCTGACCCTGCTTGTCCTGTTGACCCTGCTGCTTCTTCTGGTTGGGATCGTTCTGATTCTGCTGGTTCTGATTCTCCATGGTTAGCTCCCTGTAATACTTTAGTTAGTAACTCCAACACTACCTTCGATGGTTATCTCTCCTGGCGAGATGTCTCCCGGATGCGCCCGCGCTTAGTCGCGAAGGCCTAAGCAGCAGCTACCCGGATCAGAGCTGTAGCCTCACTCACTAGGCAGGAGCTCTAACCCGGACTTGTATCACACAGCTATTTCGGTGTTACGGCCGGAGGCGCACGGCGTTACCATACCTTTGGATAGTCACCCCTTCGGGTGATACCAGTCACTGCCAAGCCATGGTAAGAGGACTGAAATAAAACCGGCCTCAATTTACGCTCGCCTATTTGTTTGGCGAGCGCCTTATCTCAGTACCGGCCCTAAGAGCTAAACGGTTCGAGGAGGACCTCTATGAGTGCTGGAATCACTACCACGCCCGGCATCAAGACTCCGGGTAGCTACATCAACGACGTAATGGCGCTGGTCAAGGCCAAGAACCCAGCCGAACCAGAATTTCATCAGGCTGTTCAGGAAGTACTCGACTCGCTACGCCTCGTTTTGGAGCGTCACCCGGAATACATCTCGGCTCGCATCCTTGAGCGCATCACCGAACCCGAGCGCGTCCTCATGTTCCGTGTGCCATGGTTTGACGACCAAGGCAATATCCAGATCAATCGCGGCTTCCGCATCGAGATGAACAGCGCTATCGGCCCCTACAAGGGCGGCCTGCGCTTCCATCCGTCCGTCAATCTCGGCATCCTGAAGTTCCTCGCCTTCGAGCAGGTCTTCAAGAATTCGCTGACCACGCTCCCCATGGGCGGCGGCAAGGGCGGTTCGGATTTCGATCCCAAAGGGAAGAGCGATAACGAAGTCATGCGCTTCTGCCAGAGCTTCATGACGGAACTGTGCCGGCACATCGGGCCGGACACTGACGTTCCCGCCGGCGACATTGGCGTAGGTGGCCGCGAGATCGGCTACATGTTCGGCCAATACAAGCGCATTCGGAACGAGTTCACCGGCGTGCTGACCGGCAAGGGCCTGCACTGGGGCGGTTCGCTGATTCGTCCGGAAGCGACCGGCTACGGTTGCGTGTACTTTGCCGAAGAGATGTTGAAGACCCGCAAGGAGACGCTGGAAGGCAAGCTGTGCCTGGTTTCCGGCAGCGGCAACGTCTCGCAGTACACGGTGGAGAAACTGCTCGATCTGGGCGCGAAGCCGGTAACGTTCTCCGACTCCGACGGCGCGATCTATGATCCCGATGGCATCACGCGAGAGAAGCTGGCGTGGGTCATGGAACTGAAGAACACCAAGCGCGGCCGCATCCGCGATTACGCCGATCAGTACAAGAAGGCGATCTTCATGCCGACCGATCTGAAGCTGGGCTACAACCCGCTTTGGAACATCAAGGCCGACTGCGCCTTCCCGAGTGCTACGCAGAACGAAATCAATGCCAAGGACGCCGCCAATCTCATCAAGAATGGTGTGACGGTGGTTGCCGAGGGCGCCAATATGCCGAGCACGCTGGAAGCCACCAAGCTGTTCCTGGAGGCGAAAGTCCTCTATGGTCCGGCGAAGGCGGCGAATGCGGGCGGCGTGGCCACGTCGGGTCTGGAGATGTCGCAGAACAGCGCGCGTCTGAGCTGGACTCGCGAGGAAGTGGATCACAAGCTGCACAACATCATGATCGCCATCCACAAGACCTGCTTCGAGACCGCCGAAGAGTACGGCACCCCGGGCAATCTGGTGAACGGCGCCAACATCGGCGGCTTCCTGAAAGTCGCAAACTCGATGCTGGATCAGGGGCTTGTGTAGGCTCCGGCTTCATGGTTGGGTATCATGCGGGGTGGAGCGATCCACCCCGCGTTTTTCGATGGCAGCGGCTTCCACCGAAATCCCCTGGAGCATGACTGAAGACACGCTTTGATTGAAACGAAGCTGTAATGGTTTCGAGTCGCCCCACGCCCGAGCCCGCCCCGTCCTCTGAACGCCTCTTCGAAGGCTTCGAGAACCTGATGCCGTTCCGCGTGAACGACATCCTGCTCGTCTCCAGCCTCTACGACTCATTCATCCTGCGCGAAGACGGACGCCTGAACGAACTGCTCATCGGCGAATCGCTCGAACTCAATCTTCACCAGGTTCCCGGAATCACCCACGTCTCCAGCGGTGAAGAAGCTGTGCAGATGGCGCACTCGCAGCGGCGCTTCAACCTGATCGTCACCAACCTGCAAGTCGGCGACATGGATGCCGCGCAGCTCGCCCGTCACGTCAAAGCCGCGGGTCTGGATGTTCCGGTGGTTGTACTGGCCTATGACTACCGCGAGATCCAGAACTTCATCGCACGCAATCCGGTTACCGACATCGACCGCATCTTCTTGTGGCAGGGCAATGCCCGCATCCTGCTGTCGATCGTCAACTACGTCGAAGACAAGCGCAACGCTTTGCACGACACTCGGGCGATGAACGTTCCCGTCCTCCTGCTGGTGGAGGATGACATCACGTATTACTCACTGTTCCTGCCGGTGATTTACACCGAGATCATCAGCCAGTCGCGGCGGTTGCTGAGCGAGGCGTTGAACGTCGCGCACAAGCTGGTACGCATGCGAGCGCGTCCGAAGATTCTGCTGTGCTCCAACTACGAGGAAGCCGAGCGCGAGGTCCTGAAATATCGCGAGTATCTTCTGGGCGTGATCTCCGACGTAGAGTTTCCCCGCGCCGGCGAGTTGACCAGCGAAGCCGGCTTCGAACTGGCGCACATGGTGCGCGACACCGTGCGCGACGTCCCCATCGTGTTGCAGTCCAGCCGCACCGGCTTCATGGACCGCGCCTATCAGGAAGGCTTCTCGTTTCTGCAAAAGCGTTCGCCCACGCTGCTTGGCGATCTGCGCAAGATTCTGACGGAGGAGATGGGCTTCGGCGATTTCGTCTTTCGCCAGCCCGACGGCACAACTGAAGTGGCGCGCGCGGCCGACCTCAACGCCCTGGAGACACTGTTGCGTACTGTGCCGGAAGAGAGCCTCGCCTTTCACGGACAGCGCAATCACTTCTCGCACTGGCTGATGGCGCGCACCGAATTCGCGTTGGCACAGAAGCTGCGGCCGCGCACGGTCAGCGATTTCGGTTCGCTGGAGCATCTACGCCGCGACCTGATCGAGTCCATCGCCGAGTATCGCCGCGAGCAGAGTCAGGCCCTGATCGGGGAGTTTAATCCGGCAACGTTTCAGCCCAGCGAAACCTTCTTTCTTCAGATTGGCGGCGGCTCGCTGGGCGGCAAAGCGCGCGGCCTGGCGTTCATTCGCCACATCCTGCGGCAACGTGGCATCGCGCGCAGCTTCCCGGGAATTCGAATCACGGTGCCGCCTACCTTGGTGCTCACGACAGAAGTCTTCGATCGCTTCCTCAACGATAACGAACTGCTGGATCTGGCCATTCACAGCGACGATGACGCCGAGATCACGCGCCGGTTTTTGCAGGCGTCGTTTCCGATTGCGACCCTCGACAATTTGCTGGCGTTCCTGGAAGGCGTGCGCTACCCACTCGCCGTGCGCTCGTCGAGCCTGCTGGAAGACTCGCAGTACCAGCCATTCTCGGGCGTGTACGAAACCTTCATGCTGGCCAATTCGCATCCGGACATTCAACTTCGTCTGGAGCAATTGCTGGAGGCGATCAAGCTTGTGTACGCTTCCACCTTCAGCCAGCATGCGAAAGCTTATGTGCGAGCCACGCCGTATCGTCTGGAAGAAGAGAAGATGGCGGTGGTGCTGCAACAGGTAGTTGGGGCCACACATGCCGACCGCTTTTATCCCGATTTTTCGGGCGTGGTACGCTCGCGCAATTTTTATCCCATGGGTCACATCACGGTTGCTGACGGATTCGCCGCAGTTGCGCTCGGACTGGGACGCGCCGTGGTCAGCGGAGGCAAGTGCCTGACCTTCAGCCCGCGCCATCCGCAGCATCTGGTGCAGTTCTCGTCGGTGGAGGATGTGCTGGCAAACTCGCAGACGGAGTTCTGGGCGCTCGAGCTGAACCACACGGCGGAATCCTCCGATCCAGCGAACAGCCTGCGCGAGTTTCCCTTCGGATTGAACGTGGCTGAGCGCGATGGCACGCTGCAGATGCTGGCCTCCACTTATTCGGTCGACAACCACGCAGTCTATGACGGTTTGAGCAGGCCTGGCGCACGCATTGTAAGCTTCGCGCCCATCCTGAAGCACGGACGCTTCCCGTTACCGCAGTTGCTGGATCGCCTGATGACGACCGGCGAGCAGGCATTGGGGCGGCCGGTAGAAATTGAATTTGCGGTGCGCCTGCCGCAAGCCGAAGCAGAGCCGGCGGACTTCGGCTTCCTGCAACTGCGTCCTCTCGTCCTTTCGCGCGAAGGCGAAGATATTCGTTTAGAAGAAGTCGACCCCGAGAAACTCATCTGCCAAAGTTCAGTTGTGCTGGGACATGGACGCGTACACGATCTGCGGGACGCGATTGTGGTTGACTCACATCGCTTCGAGCGGCTACGCAGCCGGGAAGTCGCGCAGGCAGTAGCGCATCTGAATGCCAAGCTCAGCGGTGAGAACAGGCCGTACCTGCTGGTCGGCGTGGGCCGCTGGGGATCGACTGATCCGTGGCTTGGGATTCCGGTCGCATGGGACCAGATCTCGGGCGCGCGCGTGATCGTCGAATCGGGCTTCCGCGACTTTCGCGTGGCGCCCTCACAAGGGAGCCACTTCTTCCAGAACCTCACGGCCTTCCAGATCGGATATTTCACCGTCAATCCGGATGCCGGTGAAGGCTTCATCGATTGGCAGTGGCTCGCCGAGCAGCCTGCGGTCGAGGAACTCGACTGCGTTCGTCATCTGCGCTTCGAGTCGCCGCTAATGGTAACGATGAACGGCAAGGTCAGCCGGGGCATGATCTACAAGCCTGAGAGCTCGTCGTGAATTGTGCGCAGCGATTGTTGCTTTGTGCGATGCTAGTCCGAGTCGAGCCAACCGCCTGATGCCTACGACGAAATACCGGACTCTGATCGAGGCTCTGGACGCAGCGTCCGCGGATCGTCCCTTCGTCACCGCCTGGATCGACGAGGACGAGCGGGAGACGGTCAGCTTCGGGGAGTTCCGCCGGCGTGCACGATCGCAGGCAGCCATGCTTCGGCGCAACGGTGTAGGCTTCGGCGACCGCGTGGTGCTGATCATGCCGCAGGGCATTCCGCTGATGGCAGCTTTCGCGGGAGCGATGCTGCTGGGTGCTGTTCCGGCGATTCTTGCCTATCCCAACTTCAAGGTCGAACCGGGCAAATATCGCTTCGGTCTGGCGGGCGTGACCGCCAATTTGCAGGCACGAGCCATCGTCATCGACGACGAGTTTCCCGATGATCTGCTGGAGCACGTGTCTCTTACGGATGACAGTCGACTCCTGCGGGCCGCGACCTCGGACCGCGATCTTGAAGTGAAGTTGCCCGAGCCCGGCTTCGCACGGGACTCGCTGGCATTCATCCAGCATTCAGCCGGAACCACAGGGTTGCAGAAGGGTGTGGCTCTGACGCATGCGGCCGTGCTGCGACATCTGGAACATCTCTCTGCCGCTCTGAACATTGATGAGAGTCGCGACTCGGTCTACAGCTGGCTGCCGCTTTATCACGACATGGGACTCATCGCGTGCTTCATGCTGCCCATGGTCTGCCATCTGCCGGTCGTCATGCAGTCCCCGCTCGATTGGGTGATGCATCCCGACACCATGCTGCAGATCTTCACCGAACACAGATGCACCTTGGCGTGGCTGCCGAATTTCGCCTTCCAGTTTGTGCCGCGGCGTACCCCGAGAGAACGTTGGTCGCGCTATGACATGTCGTCGGCGCGGTTGCTGATCAATTGCTCGGAGCCGGTACGCGCATCCAGCATGAACGAGTTCCACGAAGCGTTTGCGGCGATTGGCCTGAAGCGGTCCGCGCTGCAATCGTCCTACGCCATGGCCGAGAATGTTTTCGCCGTGACCCAATCCGGCATCGGCGGAGCAGGTGGCTCAAGCGTGATCTGGGTCGATGGCCAGCGCTTCCGCAGCGAACACTTCATCGAGCCGGTGGAGAAGAGTTCTCCTGGATCCATCTCTTTCACCTCTTCGGGACGCTTGCTGGCGGGAAACGAGGCTCGAATCGTGAACGAGTCGGGCGAGACGCGGACAGAAGGATTGGTCGGGGAGATCGCTATTCGAAGCGATTCGTTGTTCCGAGGCTACTACCATCGCGCCGATCTCACGGACCAGGTCATCCGCGACGGCTGGTACTACACGGGCGATCTCGGATTTCTTTTCGATGACGAACTGTATGTCGTTGGCCGCAAGAAAGACCTGTTGATCATCGGCGGCGAAAACATCTATCCGCAGGACGTCGAAGAGATCGTGTGCGGACATCCGGCGGTTCACGACGGCCGCGCCATCGCGCTGGGGATCTACAATCCTGATCTGGGGACGGAGGATCTTGTCGTCGTAGCTGAAGTCGAAGACGAAAGTCACTTGCAGCAGGCTGACGAGATCGAGCGCGAGATTCGCAGCAGAATCGTCGGCGAAATGGGAGTGGCTGTGCGTACGATCTTTCTGAAGCCTCCGAAGTGGATTGTGAAAAGTACTGCCGGCAAAGCGGCGCGCTCTTCCACCCGCGAGAAGCTATTGCACGAGCACCCTGAGTTGATTACCGAAATATAGGAATGAATATGACATCCGAAGCGCAGCAGATGCTGGATGAAGTGACGAGGTTGATCCGCAAACCGGGATTGCAGCTGGATGAAACCACTCCGCTGGTCAGCTCCGGACTCATCGACTCGATGGCGCTGGTCGATCTGCTCTTGAAGCTAGAAGATGTCACCCACAGGCGTATTCCAGCAGGCAGAGTACAACCGAAGGACATGAACACCGTCGCGCTCATGCTGGCCACAGCCGAACGTGTCGGGAAGCCAAGGAAATAGTTTCCCGGCGACGTCGCCAAGTTTATGGTTGCGAAACCGGCTACGTAACGACGATACTGCTCAGACTACGTGGAGTCTGGTCCATCGGCATTCCAGCGTGGGCGTGAAGAACCTCCACCACAGCACCGGCGTAAACATCCTCAGGAGGAGCGCATGTTCAAAGGATTTCGCGATTTCGTTCTGCGTGGCAACGTGGTCGATTTGGCTGTAGGCGTCGTGATCGGTGCTGCCTTCGGTACGGTAGTTACGGCCTTCGTTAAAGACCTGCTTACACCCGTGATTGCGGCCCTGGTGAAGAAGCCGGATTTTTCCGGGATGGCCTTCGAGGTGAACGGAGCCAAGTTCCTCTACGGTGACTTCATCAATGCGCTCATTTCCTTCCTGCTGGTCGCGGCCGCCGTGTATTACTTCGTGGTCCTTCCCGTCAACGCGCTGATGAAACGCTTCGAGAAGCAAGCCCTGCCCGACAAGAAGAAGTGTCCTGAATGCCAGAGCGACATTCCGATTGACGCCCATCGCTGCGCATTCTGTACGCAGCCGGTGTGATGCTACGAATGCCGTCTCCTTCTTTGCGGAATTTTTTCAGCTACGCTGGAAGGCTGCACCGCCCGCTTAAGCTTAATGCGCAAACTTCTCCAGACTGTCTTGCGCATATACCACAGCGCCACGGCAACCACAGCGCCACGGCAACCACGAGCCACGCTAGCGTTGCCACGCTCAGCACGGCTACGATTGAGTGGTCTGGTGCCAGTTGCCACACCACGGCTGCGAACGCCATGAGTCCAACGCTTCCCATGGCGGCCCCCGCTGCATCCACGCCGGCTACCTGGTGGGCGAACCGTTTTTTTCCGGATTTTTCGCGCGCTTTTTTTTCTTCAGTTTTTTCCAGCAGGGTTGCAGCCGCAGGAAAGATTGCCGGGGCCGCAAGAAACAGGCCTCCTACTCCCGGGCCGAAGTGTTTGGCAATGATTCCGGCCAGGGCCGTGACGGCTCCGCCAAAGATGAAGCGGACAATATATTCTTGCCATTCGGTGCACTTGAGGGCGGCGACATTGATCTCGATCTTCACGATTTCAGCGCAGTAAACCGTACCAGAGCCCCAATGCAGCTCCGACCCAGAGAAGCAGCGCAACACTGCTCACCGGCAAAGCAGCCCATTTCCGGCGGATCATCAGCCAGCTTGCCAGCGAAGCGTAGAGCAAGAAAGCCACCGCACCTAGGATCATGGAACGTGCCTCGATGCTGGCATACGCACCGCCATGCTCCTTGACCGTGAGAGCCACGGTCGCAAGTGCTACCGAGGGTGCCGCACCAAACAAGCCGGCGAAGCTCTTGGGCATCAGCACATCGCCGACCATTGCAAAGAGAGACACGAGAACTCCACCGATGATCACCCGCAACGAGATGTCAAGCACTTATCCTCCTTCTTGTGAGAACGCAGGTATCGATCCCCAGATGGGTGCCAGAAACGGAAACAATTATTTCATTTGAGGCATTCTCGATTTGGGCATGGTTCTTTGCCACGGTCGTGGTTGTTACGAATTTGTTACTGAGCAGGATAGGATTCCGAGTACGCCTGCAAGAGTTGTTCGGAGCCGACTGGAGGCCTCAAAAAGCCCGTTCCAAGCTGCTAAGTGCAAAGCAGTTACGCCGACCTAAGAAGATCGATAGCGAACCGTATCTGTGCTAAAATAAAGGTGGGTCGTTGGATGCCTAAGTTACTGATATCTCTAGTAGATATCCCTTATATGCCCGGTTAACTCAAGGATAGTTTCGACCCGTCGAAAAGGGGCAATCGGTTGACGAAACCGTTGCTCACGAATGGAGCAGGATGCCTTCGAAAGATTCCCAGTCGGCCGCTGCGGCGGCCCCGGACAACGACAACAACAAGCTCAATAATCTTTCCGGCGAGAAGTCTTCCACGAAGAATGGGAAGAACGGCAACGGCAAGTCCGATGGAGAGTACAACGCCGATTCCATCAAGGTTCTTGGCGGAATGGAAGCGGTGCGCAAGCGTCCCGCAATGTACATCGGCTCGACCGGCGAGATGGGACTGCATCATCTTGTCTACGAAGTCGTCGACAACTCCGTGGACGAGGCGCTGGCTGGGTTCGCCGATCGCATCGACGTGACCATTCACATCGACGATTCGATCACCGTCGTTGATAACGGCCGCGGCATTCCTACCGATGAGATGGATGTGGATGGCGAGCGCCTGCCCGCCGCGCAGGTCGTGATGACGGTGCTGCACGCGGGCGGCAAGTTTGACAGCTCCACTTACAAAGTTTCCGGCGGTCTGCATGGTGTCGGTGTCTCCTGCGTGAATGCCCTGAGTCATCTGCTGGAGTTGGAAATCTGGCGCGACGGTGCGGTATTTGAGCAGACCTATTCCAAGGGCGAACCTACCTCGAAGCTGAAGAAGACCGGCACCACCAAGAAGCGCGGAACTAAAGTCCACTTCGTTCCCGACAAGGAAATTTTTACCGTCACCGAGTACAACTACGACACGCTCGCGCAGCGCCTGCGTGAGCTGGCCTTCCTCAACAAAGGCCTGCTGATCACGCTGGCCGACGAGCGCACCACCGATCCCAAGACCGGTGAGTCCAAGAAGGCGGAGTTCAAGTACAACGGCGGCATCGCCGAGTTCATTAAGCATCTGAACCGCGGCAAGGCTGTACTGCACGACAAGCCGATTTACATGGAGTGGGCTGAAGACCCAAGTAAGACGCCTGCGTCTGGATCCGGCGACAATGCCCGTTATGGCTCCATCCAGATGGAAATTGGCTTGCAATATAACGACGGCTATTCGGAATCTGTATTCAGCTTCGCCAACAACATCAATACGGTGGATGGCGGCACGCACCTGCAAGGATTTCGTACCGCATTGACCCGCACCATCAATGCTGCGGGACAGAGCCTGGGGTTATTCAAAGACGTAAAGGAAAACCTGAGCGGTGACGACGTGCGTGAGGGTTTGGTCGCTGTCGTCAGCGTGAAGCTATCGCAACCGCAGTTCGAAGGTCAGACCAAGGGCAAGCTCAACTCTGACATCGCAGGCAATGTTCAGGCTTTTGTAAATGACAGACTCGGAGCCTTCTTAGAACAGAATCCTGCCGTAGCGAAGAAGATCATCAACAAGGCGATTGAAGCGGCACGCGCGCGTGAAGCGGCTCGCAAGGCCCGTGATCTGACGCGCCGCAAGGGCGCACTCGATGGCGGCGGCCTGCCGGGCAAGCTTGCCGATTGCTCCGAGCGGCAGCCGGAGCGCTGCGAAGTCTATCTGGTCGAGGGAGAGAGCGCCGGCGGCACGGCTAAGCAGGGACGAGATCGTCGCTTCCAGGCGATCCTGCCGCTGAAGGGCAAGATCCTTAACGTCGAGAAAGCGCGCTACGACAAGATGCTGGGCCATGAAGAAATTCGCGCCATGATTACGGCGTTGGGCACGGGCATCGGCAAAGACGACTTCGACATTTCGAAGCTGCGCTACGGCAAGATCATCCTGATGACGGACGCCGACGTGGACGGCTCGCACATCCGCACGCTGCTGCTTACGTTCTTCTTCCGCCACATGCAGGAGCTGATCAAGCGCGGCAATGTCTACATCGCGCAGCCGCCGCTCTACCGCATCAAGAAGGGCAAGTTCGAGCAGTACATCAAGAACGACGCCGAGCTGGTGAAGGTCATGGTGAAGCGCGCGGCCGATGGCATCGTGGTGCGCTACGGGGAAGGGGCTGCTGTTCTCGAGGGCGCTCCGCTGACCAAGTTCATGACTACGCTGAACGATTTCATCGGCTTTTACGACAAGGTCGACAAGCGTATTCGCGATCAGAAGATTACCGAGCTGCTCTCCCGCGCCGATCTGATCAAGCGCGTCGACTTTGAAGGCGACAGCAAGAAGCCGCCGCAGAAGCTGGCCGCACTGCAAAAAGCGCTGAAGGCGATTGCCAAGGAGCGCGAGATCAAGGAAGTGAAGGAGCCGCGCTTCGAGGAAGAGCACAGCCTGTGGGAACTGGCTTACGTCAACTCGCAGGGCGCCGAGCACGTCATCAACTGGGAGCTGGCGTCGACGCCCGAGTACCGGCAGATGATGTCGAAGTACAAGCAGATCGAGCAGTATATGCAGCCACCGTATTTCGTAGAACCGCTGAAGAAAGATGGCGCCAGCACGAACGGTACTGAGGAGTTGAGCGACGCCGCGAAAGCCGATCTGGAGAAGGCCGAGCAGAAAGCTCCGCGAGCTTCGAAGCGCAAGACCGAAGCCGTAACCGTGGAGAAGAGTTCGCCGCGCGATCTGTTCGACTACGTCTTCAACGAGGGCCGCAAAGACTACGACGTTCAGCGTTATAAGGGCTTGGGCGAGATGAGTTCCACCCAACTGTGGGACACCACCATGGATCCCGAGCGCCGCACGCTGCTCTCGGTGAAGCTGGAAGACATCACCGAGACAGAGACGATCTTCACCACGCTGATGGGCGAAGACGTCGAGGCGCGCAGGAAGTTCATCGAAGAGAACGCGCTGGATGTGAAGAACCTGGATATCTAAGGACACTGTACATTCTTCAAGGGACGCCGTCGGCGTCCCTTTTCCGCGGACGGCGAGCTTTCGCGTCCAGCCCTGCCGCCGTGTTACAACAAAAGCGCATGTCGATTCGCTCTCTGCTCTCCCGTCTTGGTGCACCGCAGATCATCGCCTTGGTTTTGCTGCTCATCTTTGCCGGTCAATGCGTGTGGTTCATGGCGCACATTCCGCTGTCGGCGATGGAGGGTGTCTATGTCGAAGCGGGGCTGCTTCATCTCGAGGGTCTGACGAACGCCAACACTCCGCAGCACAGCGCGCTGGTGCCCTTGATGGTCGGGCTGGCCGCGCGCGTGAGCGGCGCTGAGAAGCATGTCGAGGAATTCAACACTTACCGCATGATCATGCGGCTGCCATTTCTAATCGCGGGCCTGCTGCTGGGAGCGTCGCTGTGGTATGTGGCGCGCCGTCTCTATGGGAATACCGGGGGATACGTCGCGCTGCTGCTCTACTCCTTCTCGCCGCTGACCATCGGCTCGGCAAGTGAGATCGGGCCCGCCATGGTCGGGGCCTGGGGAGGCTTCGGCCTGATCTTCACCAGCATCGCCGTCGCGCACACGCTCTACGCTCCGCGCGAGGTGGTGCTGTGGAACTGGCGTCGCATCCTGCTGATGGGACTTTCCATCGCCATCTGTATCGGCGCGCAGTTTTCGTTTTGGGTGCTGCTGCTGCCCGCACTGGTGTTCATGCTGTGGGTAGGACATGTGCGGGCCGGGGCAGTGCTGGCGATCTTCAGCGCCGCCTGTTTTGTGGCTGCCATCGCGCTCTGGGCTTTCTACGGATTTCGTCCTGCCATCTTCGCGCACGCCCTCAGAAACGCGAACTGGCTGGAGATCGGCTCCAGGCAATATGTTAGCCCGGGAATGTCGTGGCTATGGCACAGCTTATTCCTGGATCACGGATTGGGCACGCTCATCCTGGTGGCGGTTACACTGGTGACCTTTATTGTCTGGAAGCACACCCGCTTTTTTGGGACGGCCGCTCCGCTGCTGGTGACATTGTTACTTTTTAGTCTCGCGGTACGCATGCAGTTTTCGGGAACATTCTTTCTCATTTTGGGACTGCCCTTCCTGATGCTGTTTATCGCAGGAGTTTCGGCCGATTTGCTGGAAAGCCGTTACGCGTTGGCGTTCAATGCTGTCATCTTTGGCGCCCTCATCGCCAACGTCATGATCGAAGTCTACGATCTGGCGAATCTCACTTCCCGAACCCGCTAAAAACTTTCCAGCATCTAAAGGGTTGGAATACACTGAAGGCATCATGCAGAGCGGGGGCCAATCCGTAAGGCCGATCGTCGGGCATCCAACGCGAAACCTTTTTATCGCTATCTTTGCTTTCGCCGTAATCGCGGCATTGCCGGCGGCCGCACAGGTCTATATTCATCCGCCTACCACGACGCAGGTCGGTGGGCATTTTCTTGCGCCGCCGCCGAGCGTGACGTCTACCGCGGGCCGGCACACGCCCAATGCTTTGCCGAGTGTTACCTCGATTCCGAACTACGGGTACAAACCCGGCGGGGGCAATTATCACAATGGGCAATACGGTCGTTACCGCAATGGCTATGTCGGTGGCTGGGCGTATTCCATCCCGTACTACTATCCGGTCGATAATTCGGCTTATGGCTATGATTACGTGGGAGCCGGTGGCCCCGATCTATACTCAGGGCCTCCGCCGGGACCGTACGATCCTTCTCTGCATATCGTCGCTGAGCAACCGCAGGCGAGTTCTTACGGTCCCGCTGATCCACCGGAGCCGCAAGCGTACATGGCGCTTCCTCCCAAGCCACTGCCGGACGACAAGCCTGGCGATCCTACCGAGCTAGTGTTTCGCAATGGCCACAAAGAGGAAGTGAATAGCTACGCCATCATGGGTGATGCGATCTATGTCTTCGATCAGGGTCGAAAGAAGATTGCGTTGACGGAACTGGATCTTCCTGCCACGGTAAAGGCGAACGATGATCGCGGCGTGCAGTTCCGCCTGCCCACAGCTGATAAGAAAGCGACTACCACCACGCCGAGCGCAGCTCCGAATTCCGCGCCGAAGCCGGACTCAACGCCGAGCAAGGGTGCCAGCAATCCGCCGAATGTCGCGGCGATAATGCCGTAACCGTTATTGATGGGAGAAAGCGAGTCGTCGGCCTGAAGACCGCTTACGAACGGAAGATGAAGAGGTTGTGGTAGCACGCCCTGAAGGCGTGCCCCCTTTCAAAGCGAGACTGCCGCAATAGCCCGCTTTTCGCGCTGCATTTACAATAGCTAGGTGCACAAGTTCTTCGACAATCCAGCCGAGCGGATTGCGCCTTCAGGAGCTCGCGTGCCCGCGTCCGTCTCGATCGGCGGCGTCGAAGTACGCCCCGCAACCGTGCTGGCACCCATGGCCGGCGTCACCGACACGGTCTTCCGCCGCTTCATCCGCAATCTCGGAGGCTGTGGACTGATGATGACCGAGTTCACCTCGGCCGACGGCATCGTTCGCCACAAGGACAAGAAGGCCAAGCAGTACCTCACGTTCTACGGCAACGAGCATCCCATCTCGGCGCAATTGTTCGGCAGCGATCCGGCAACCCTGGCCGACGCCGCGCGCGTAGTGCAGGACCTGGGCTTCGATCTGGTCGATCTGAACCTCGGCTGTCCGGCCAAGAAGGTCGTCAAATGTAATGGCGGGTCGGGCTTGCTGCGCGATCTGCCGCTCATCAAGAATATCTTCGAGTCCGTTCGTGCCGCGGTAACCGTTCCGTTCACGGTGAAGTTCCGTGCCGGGTGGAGCGACAAAGAAGTCGTGCACATCAACCTGGCGAAGATGGCCGAGGAGTGCGGACTTGCCGCCGTCGCGCTGCATGCGCGTACTCGCGAGCAGGGTTACAGCGGCCAGGCGAATTGGGAGTGGATTGCCGCGATAAAAGATGTGGTGAAGATTCCCGTGATCGGCAACGGCGACGTGCGCTCGCCCGAAGACGCCGCCGCGATGGTGGCGCACACCGGGTGCGATGCCGTGATGATCGGTCGCAGCGCAGCGTCGAACCCATGGATCTTCCGTCAGATTGAGCAGTATACGCTTACCGGCTCCTACGATCTCCCGAGCGACGCTGATCGTTACGCCATGATTCGCACCTACTTTGCCATGCTGGTAGACGAGAAGCGAGGTGGCGAGGAAGGGAAGATGAAGCAGTTCGCCTCATGGTTCACGCACGGTGTGCCGCACGGTGCGCAGCTGCGCAAGGCGGTGTACGAGTCGAAGACCGGTGAGCAGATCCTCGACGCCGTGGACCGCTTCTTTGGACAATTGTTGAACGCGACCCCGCAGCCGACCGAAGAGGCTCTGTCGGCCTGAGCCGCAAAGCCCGTCATGCCTGAAGGGCTTGAATCACATTTTTGCGGTCTAATCCCGGGCTGCACGCCGGGGCTAACGTTTCGCGCCGCCTGCGGCGAAGATTTTCTTTCTGTAACCGTTGGCGGTCGTTGCCGGTTCGTTTTGTTACTATGGCGTGCAAACGCGGAGGGAATTTCATGCCTCATTGCACGAAGTGTGGAAGCGAAGTTGCCACGACGGCCCAGTTCTGTCCGACGTGTGGCCAACCTCAACCGGCGGCGTCGGCCGTGCCACCTCCCATTCTGCCTGTCGCCGGCAGCCAAACCGGGATGACGGAGAACACAGCCGCCGCACTCAGTTACGTTTTGGGATGGATTACCGGCATCATCTTCTTCGTTATCGACAAGCGGCCCTACGTACGTTTTCATGCCGCGCAATCCATCATCACCTTCGGCGGTCTACACATCATTCGGATCGTGCTGGCGATGATCTTTGGCGTCGGCTTCTTCTTCGGTGGCTATCATCACCACATGGGATACGGCGGTTGGGGCACCTTTGGCGTAGGGCTCGGGCTGTTGAGCATCTTCTCACTGCTGACATTCGTCCTCTGGATTGTCTGCATTGTCAAAGCCGCTTCGGGATCCCGCTTTGCGCTGCCCATCGCTGGGCCGATTGCGGAGAACATGTCCCAGTGAAGGCCGCTGACATTTAAGGGCGTCACCCGCTGGCTGAGCTAGGGAGACCTAAAGAGCGTCAGCCAAATGGCAGCAAATCGTTAGAAAGCTGCCACAACCGGCTTGGCAGCGAAGGGTAGCATGGTATCATGCAAACGCACAGGGCAGTCCGCAGAAGGTAGCTGTGGGTCTTCTGAAGTGACTTGGCGCCGGCGCGACGGTGCGGCGCTTCCGAGGGGCGATCGTTTAGAGCGTGCCAAGCGAAAAACAGGTTCGATGGTCACAGCTGAGGGTGGGCATTACTGTCCTTGTCGCTCTGATCACTTTGGCTGTGCTGATCTTCCTGATGACCGGTACCACCGGTCTGTTCACCAAGAAAATCATTATTCGCTCTTATGTCGACAACGCCGGCGGTCTGCGTGTCGGGGCTCCGGTGCGTTTGGAAGGCGTCGATATCGGCAACGTTACCGGAATTCGGGTTGTTGCCGAGCCCTCGCATCCCGCCGATCCCGTCCAGATCACCATGAAGATCACCACCAAGTACGAGCAGAGCATGGGCAAGAATTGTCAGGTTCTGCTCACCACTGCCGGCGTGCTGGGTGAGGTGTTCATCGATATGGATTGCCGGCAGGCCAAGGGCCCTCCGCTGGAGACCGGCGACATTCTGGCCAACAAAGATGTTCCGCAGTTCCAGGACGTCGTGCGTGCCAGTCAAAGCACGCTGGCGAATCTGGATGTTCTGCTCAAGCGCGTGGACGGCATCGTCTCTTATATTCAGAGCGGTCAAGGTTCGATCGGCAAGATCATCTACGATCCGTCGCTCTTCGATCGTGCGAACGCCACGGTTGGCCAATTGCAGCAGATTACGAATCAGATCAATTCGCCGCATGGCACCATCGGCAAGCTGCTCAACAGTGAGGAGCTCTATAACAAGCTCGATGCCTCGGTCGATAGCATCAACAAGATCATCGACGAGGTCGACAAAGGGAACGGGACCGTGGGCAAGTTGCTGAAGGACCCGAGTCTCTACGATAACGCTAATAAGGCTGTGGCCGGCGGCAATCAGCTCATCGCCGATATCAATGCGGGCAAAGGCACGATAGGCATGCTGACCAAAGATCAGGCGATGGCCCAGAAGATCGACAACACCATCACTCGGATTAACAATATCGCCGACCGCCTCGATAAGGGCGAGGGCAGTGCCGGCAAATTCCTGAAAGATCCCGCGCTGTACGACAATACCAATGACCTGCTGGTGGAAACCCGCAACCTGATCAAGGCCGTTCGCCAGAATCCGAAGAAGTACCTGACCATCTACCTGAAGCTCTTCTGATCACCGGACAAATAGATAGACAGAACGTGGGTGCCCCGTTCTAGCCCGTCCTTTGAGCTAGCGCGGCTCCGGCAACACTTCATTTGCTACTCTTCTCTCAGGTGCCTGCCGAGAACGAAATCCTGTACAAACTCGAGCCTCATGGCGAAGCCGCTATCCTGCGCCTCGTCTCCGGCGACGGCACCAATCGCCTGAGCCGGGCCCGAGTGCAAGCCCTGACAGGCGTCCTCCGAGATCTGGTGACTCAGCCGCCCGCGCGTCTTATCATCACCGGCAATGCCCACTTCTTCTCCGCCGGGGCCGACCTCAACGAGATATCCGCGCTAACCCGAGCCGAGGCATTTCGCTTCGCCCACATGGGTCAGAGTCTGATGAATGCGGTGGCCGGCTTTCCCGCTCCCACGATTGCCGCGATTCACGGTTACTGCATGGGCGGAGGGCTGGACCTCGCGCTGGCCTGCCGGCATCGCATCGCCGGGCCTCATGCTCTCTTCGGACATCGCGGCGCAGCGCTCGGGCTCATCACGGGATGGGGAGGAACCCAAAGGCTGCCGCGGCTGATTGGCAAAGGCCGCGCGCTGCAGATGTTCCTCGCGGCGGAGAAGGTGCACGCGCCGCAAGCCCTTCGCATCGGCCTGGTGGATGCCATCGCCGATGATCCGCTCAAGGCAGCTCTCAGTTTCGCGGGGAGTTCGGCGGTATCATCTTCCTGATGTCCGTTTCGTTACCACCCGGCGATCAGAAGCTGGTGCAGATCGTGGATGCCGCGCTCGCGGACGCCGCGCGCCGCAGCGGCGAGTGGCTGGTCTGCAAACTGGGATGCACGCAGTGCTGTGTCGGCGTTTTCGCCATCAACCAGCTTGACGTGCTGCGCTTGCAGCGCGGACTCGCCAAGCTAGAGCGCTCCGATCCCGCCCGAGCTGCACGGGTCAGCGAACGAGCCGGCGCCTCGATCGCGCGGCTGCAAGCCGAATTTCCCGGTGATCCCCAGACCGGCGTTCTGGACGAAAGCGATGAGGCAGCGGAGCGCTTTGAAAACTTCGCCAACGACGAGCCCTGTCCGGTGCTCGATCCCGTAACCGGCGGTTGCGATTTGTATCCGTCGAGGCCAATGACCTGCCGCGTCTTCGGACCACCGGTGCGCACGGAAGAAGGCCTCGGCGTTTGCGAGCTGTGCTACCACGGCGCTACGGAAGAGGAGATCGCCGCCTGCGAGATGCTGGTGGATCCCAATGGGCTGGAAGCCGAGCTGGTCGACGAGCTTCGCCACAGCGGTCACCACGGCCAGACCATCGTGGCTTTTGCTCTCTTGGCGCGCCCCCTCCTTCGCTAGTTAGAACCAGCCCTATTGTCCAATTGTTGCTGCGTGAAACCATTTGGTTTAGCCACAGTCCGGGAACTTTGCTGCAATGCTGTGCACGAACTGGAGGGCGGAGGTCCGCATTTCCATGCATTTAGCCCGGCAGCAGGATTGCAAGTGCTCACGGATCAATTACTGTGAGGTGATTTATGCGGCTGCGTCTCGCTGTCCTCTTGGCACTCACTTTGTGTCTGGCAGTTACTCCCGCCATCGCCCAGAATGACCTTTACGACAACGGAGCCACCGATGGCCAAGAAGTCGGCTGGACAATGAATTTCGGCTTTACCGTCAGCGACCAGTTCACCCTAAGCTCTGATTCGACGATAAACGGCATTAACTTTGTAGCTCATTTGTTTCCCGGTGATGTGCTGGAAACGGCCGAAGTCTCGATCACCTCCAGCGAATTCGGGGGTACGAGCTACTTCGATCAGACCGTCAGCTTCACGCAGGTGGGCACCTGCTTCGAAAATCAATTCGCCTTCAACGTCTGCACCGAGAGCGGTACCTTCGGTGCGGTGCAGCTGAACGCGGGCAACTACTGGCTGAACCTGCAGAATGCAGTCGTCAACACGGGCGATCCGGTCTATTGGGACCAGAACAGCGGCCCTTCGCTCGCTTCTGAGAGCTCCGTGGGCACGATTCCCTCCGAGTCCTTCACGATCCTCGGCAGCAGCAGCACGGGAACCGGCACGACGCCTGAGCCTGGGAGTTTGCTCCTGTTCGGCTCGGGAGTTTTCGGATTGACTGCCCTATTGCGCCGCAAGCTGCTCTAGTCGCCCCCTGCCCAGCGCCCTCGTAATCTCGAGAGGGCGCTTCTGTTTGTGATCTGCCGCGGCGTTTGCGCACCCTCGCCCCCCTGCTTTATCGTGGATGGTTTGCTTCGTAAACCTATGACTGACCATCCACAGCATGCCGGTGCTCCCTTCGAAACCAAGGTCAAGCCGGACTCATCCCGCTTTGAGCGCAACCAAAGGGCCGTCGCCGATCTGGTCGGCCAGATTCGCAATGATGAAGACATCATCCGGCAGGGCGGAGGCGAGAAGGCCATTGAGTCGCAGCACAAGAAGGGGCGCCTCACGGCCCGCGAACGTATTGCGCTGCTCATCGATCCGGGCACGGAGTTCTTCGAACTGGGCTCGTACACTGCGTGGGGCATGTACGAGGAATGGGGCGGCGCTCCTTCTGCGGGCGTCGTGACCGGCCTGGCCCGCGTGCATGGCCGTCTGGTCATGCTGATCGTAAACGACGCGACCGTGAAGGCTGGCGCGTTCTTTCCGATGACAGCGAAGAAGGTCATCCGGGCGCAGAACATCTCGATCGAAAATCACATTCCCACGATTTACCTGGTCGATTCCGCCGGCGTATTTCTGCCGCTGCAGGAAGATGTCTTTCCTGATACCGACGATTTCGGTCGCGTCTTCCGCAACAACGCGGTGATGTCGGCGATGGGTATTCCGCAGATTGCTGCGATCATGGGCATGTGCGTCGCGGGCGGCGCTTATCTGCCGCTGATGTGCGATCACATCCTGATGACCGAGGGCAGCGGCCTGTTTCTGGCCGGGCCGGCGCTAGTGCAAGCGGCGATTGGCGCGAAATACACCTCGGAGGAACTGGGTGGCGCCAAGATGCATTCGCAGATCAGCGGCACCGTCGACTTCCGCGAGCCCAACGACGAGAGCTGTATCGCGCGCATCCGCCTCCTGGTCGACAAGATCGGCCAGCGCCGGCAGGGAGTCTTCGATCGCAAGGAGCCGCTTGCGCCGCGTCACACGGCCCAGGATGTTTACGGCATCGTCGACAGCGATCCGGCACGGCAATACGACATGCGCGAGATTATTGCCCGCATCGTCGATGACAGTCAGTTCAGTGAGTACAAGTCGGAATATGGCGAGACGGTGCTGTGCGCCTATGCTCGCATCGGCGGCTTTGCCGTCGGCATCGTGGCCAACCAGAAGACACACGTGCAGCAGGTCGATCACGCCGGCAACAAGCGCATGGAATTCGGCGGGGTGATCTACACCGAATCGGCGGAGAAGGCGGCGCGCTTCATTATGGATTGCAACCAGAACCTGGTGCCGCTCGTCTTTTTACATGACGTCAACGGCTTCATGGTCGGGCGCGACGCTGAGTGGAGCGGCATCATCCGCGCCGGCGCGAAGATGGTGAATGCGGTATCGAATTCGGTGGTGCCGAAGATCTCGGTCATCGTTGGCGGCTCGTTCGGCGCAGGACATTATGCCATGTGCGGCAAGGCCTACGATCCGCGCTTCGTCTTCGCCTGGCCGACGGCAAAGTATGCGGTGATGAGCGGCGCGTCAGCGGCTGGCACGCTGGTGGAGATCAAGATCAAGCAACTGGAGCGCGGCGGAAAGAAGCTGAGCGAGGAAGACAGGAAGAAGTTGTACGACGAGGTGAAAGCCACCTACGACGAGCAGATGGATCCCCGTTACGGCGCAGCGCGCCTGTGGATTGATAAGATTATCGATCCGGCGGAAACGCGCGAAGCGATCATTACCGCTCTGGAGGCGGCGTCGCTGAATCCTGATGTGCCCAAGTTCAGTGTGGGCGTGTTGCAGACGTAGGGAGGCGCGAAAGCCCGTCTACCTGTCAGCTATCGGCTCGGGGCAGTAAAGAGCGAAGCACGTTCTTATGAGTTGTCATCCCAGCTTTATGAATTGTCATCCCGAGCGAAGCCGAGGGATCTGCGGTTCGCTGGCATAAGTAAAGACTGCCCCATCCTGTCGACCAACGCAATTGACCAGGATTAGGCATTCGGCTAATCAATAATGGCGGACGTTATCAAACTCATTGAATGTCCACGCGATGCCTGGCAGGGTCTGCGCGGCCAGATTCCTACGTCGATCAAGGTCGAATACCTGAAGGCTCTGGTGGCTGCGGGATTCAAGCATATCGACGCGGCGTCGTTCGTTTCCCCGAAGGCTGTTCCGCAGATGGCCGACTCGGAAAATGTTCTCAGCGAACTCGATCCTCCGGATGACGTCGAGATCATCGGCATCGTGGTCAACGAGCGTGGTGCCGAGCGCGCCATCGCCACTGATGCGGTTCGTACGCTGGGTTTTCCGTACTCGCTCTCGCCAACCTTTCTGAAGAACAATCAGAACCAGACGCCGGAAGAGAATCTGGAAACCCTCGAGAAGGTGAAGCAGAAAGCCGACGAAGCCGGGCTGGATACGGTGGTCTATATCTCGATGGCCTTCGGCAATCCCTACGGCGATCTGTGGAATGTGGAAGAGTTGATCGAGGGCGTCAGTTTGATCGCCGACCTCGACCCGCAAGCGGTCTCTCTTGCCGA
The DNA here is from genome assembly GCA_963819055.1 of uncultured Acidobacteriaceae bacterium. Classification (GTDB taxonomy): domain Bacteria; phylum Acidobacteriota; class Terriglobia; order Terriglobales; family Acidobacteriaceae; genus Bog-257. The sequence continues at coordinate 135,211 of CAWFUT010000042.1, forward strand.
CACCGTAGGGCTGGCGACGCCGCAGCATATTGCCGACGTGGTGGGCCCCGTTCTGGAGCGTTTCGAGGATGTCGAGATCGGCGTACATCTGCACAGCCGGCCTGACCATGCGGCGCCGAAAGTCCTGGCCGCATACGACGCAGGCTGCCGCCGCTTCGATTCGGCCATCGGCGGGCTCGGCGGATGTCCCTTCGCGCAGGACGTACTGGTCGGCAACATCGCGACCGAAGCGGTTTTGCAGGCGTTGAAGAGCCGTGGCGTCACCGTGCCTTTGAACAAGCCCATCACCGAATTAACCCGAATGGCCATAGACATCGGCGATCGCTTCAGCGGGCCCAAAATGTAAGACGAGTCGCGGTTCGCCAGTCGCTCTGCGCTAACTTTTTCTATGTCTGATCAAAATAGTTCCTACTCAACACTCACCCTCACTTACGACGGCGCTTCGGCTATCATTACGCTAAACCGGCCTGAGAAGCGCAACGCCATCAGCTACGAGCTGATCGACGATATGTTGTGTGCGCTGGACGAAGTCGCAATCTCGCCCGCCCAAATCCTGATTCTCACCGGCAGCGGCAAGGCCTTCTGTTCGGGGATGGACCTCGACAACCTGCGCTCCATCACCGGACGCAGCGCTGAAGAAAATCGTGCGGACTCCGCCACTATGGCGCGCCTGTTTCGCACCCTCTACGAGTTTCCCAAGGTCAGCATCGCCGCAGTCAATGGACCAGCCATCGCTGGCGGTTGCGGACTGGCAACGCTATGCGACTTCACGCTGGCTTCAACGGAAGCAAAGTTCGGCTATACCGAGGTGCGCATCGGATTTGTGCCCGCAATCGTCTCCACGTTCCTGCTTCGTCAGGTAGGGGAGAAGCAGGCACGCGACCTGTTGCTGACCGGCCGCATCATCGGCGCGGAAGACGCGTTCCGCATGGGCCTGGTCAGCGAGGTCGTCGCCGCGGAGAAATTGCAGGGTCGGGCTCGCGAGCTGGCCGCCACTTTATTGCAGAACAGCCCAGCCTCGTTGCTGGCGACCAAGCGGCTGCTGAAGAGTTATGCCGCGCAGGAACTGGACTGGCAGCTCGACGCCGCGGTCGGGGAGAATGCTCGTATCCGCACGACGGAGGATTTCCGCGAAGGGGTGACTTCCTTCCTGGAAAAGCGCAATCCACGCTGGACGGGGCGCTGAACTTCAGGAGAGCGATGCTTGGCAAGTCTTTAGTGGTGGGAATTGGTGCGGCAGGTGCCGAATCGGGTCGGCGCCGTCTATGATACAGGGCAGGTCCAGCAGCACTCGCCCTTCTCTTGTTACAATGCCTCTCTTCGAGCATTCTTATTAGGACTCGTCATTGTCCGACGAAGGGCTGGAAAACTGTGGTGCTCGCGGGAAAACGATCTGGAAAGGGAAAGTTAGCGAATGCGGAGGCTCTTGTCAGAGGAAGGGCTCGCCGCAGCGAACTTGGGGAGAACATGATGAGATTTCGTCTGCATTCGATGGTGGTCATCTTATTAACTACTTTGCTGCTTTCGGGCCTGGCTGTGGCACAGGGGGGTGCCGCAACCTCGACGCCGGGAAGCACGCCGTCCGCCGGCCAGGAAGGAACTCCGCCTCCAGCCACAACCAACGAGCAGACACCGCCGGAGGCTCCGGCCAAGCCTGTAATGAGCGGACCCTATCCCGTGATGAGCAAGGCAGCCGAGGACCACGGGAGACAGGTGTTTGAGATGTTCAACCATGAGGAAGGCGCCCAAATGTGGGCTCTACTAGTCGAGCCTTTGAAGCAGCGGACCAAGACCGAGGCGAATTACAGCGCATATAACAAAAAGCTGCGCGAAAAGATGGGCCCCGAGACCCAGATGCTGGAGGAGAACATCGTTCCCTACGTCTTCGCTCCAGATACGGTCTATTCGCGGCTCTCGAATTTTCAGAACGTTCCTGTCCCCGTGATGACCATGATTACCATCAATCAGCGCGGCCAGATTGATGCCATGTCGATTCAGCCCGTGCCCACAGTCGCCGAAGGCAAATACGCAGGATACTCCAGCCAGAACAACCTGCACCTGCCCTTCAATAACGAGTGGCTGGTGGTTCAGGGCGGACGTAACCTCTTTGATAACGGCTATGCGGTGAACGATGACACCCGCTACTCTGTGGACTTTGTCTATCTGAAAGACGGTCGCATGTTTTCCGGCGCAGGCGGTGTCGGAAGCAAGCTGCAGGAGTATTACTGCTTTGGACAGCCTATCGTTTCGCCGGCGGATGGCAAGGTCATCAAGGCAGAAGGTGGCTATGACGACAATCCTCCCGGCAAGCCGACCGGCGATCCTGCGGAGGGTAACGTGGTCAGCGTCGTCTTCGGCAGCGGCGACACCACCGAAACTGCAGTCATGAATCACCTGAAACAGAACAGTCTGAAAGTGAAGGTCGGCGACGAGGTGAAGCAGGGCCAGGAGCTTGCCGAGTGTGGCAACAGCGGAGCCGGTCCCGTCCCACACCTGCACTTTCAATTGCAGAGAGGTGGGGGGAATCCGGTGCCGGCTCTGTTTGTCCATTACCTGGCTGACGGAAAGCCGGTCGACTCCGGCGAGCCCAAGCGCGGCCAGTTCGTGAAGAACAATCCGGCAGCGGCTGCCAGCGCTGCCAGCACTCCTGCTACACCTCCGCCAGCCAGGAAGTAATCTGGCGGGTAATATCCTGTTCCGCGGACGCGCCCATAAGGTTTGCGTCCGTTTTTTTCGCAAGTGGAAAGCGCGGCTGAAATTGGCAGAGGCGTCAAGCAGTGCGGTCGAAGTCTTCGAGACCAAGCTCCGTGTGCGTTACGCGGAGACGGATCAGATGGGGGTTGTCTACCATTCCAACTACATCATCTGGTTTGAGGTCGGGCGGGTGGAGATGCTTCGCTCCCTGGGCTTCACCTATCGCGAGATGGAGATCGAGGACGGCACCCACATCGCGGTCGTCGAGGTCCGTTGCCGCTTCAAAGCTCCGGCGCTATATGATGATTCCATCGTCGTACGCACGCGTCTGCTGAATGTTCGCGATTCGCTGCTGCACTTCGGATACGAAGTGCTCCGCGAAGCCGATGGCGCTCGGCTGGCTGAGGGCGAGACAGTGCACTTGGTCGTCGATGGCGAATTCAAGCGCATCCCCCTGCCGGAAAAGTACCGCCAGCGTTTTCTGCAAGCCGCCGGCAAGGCCTAGCGCGATACACTGAATGTTTATGCAAGCCCTTCATATCAATGGCAACAATTTGACCCTGGAAGAGGTGCGGCAGTTAGTGTATGAGCGCCGCCCGGTGCTGCTGCAGCCGGAAGCGCGCGGGGCCGTCGAACGTGCCCGCACTATCGTCGACGATCTGGTGGAGAACGAGCGCATCGCCTACGCGGTGAATACCGGGGTTGGCCATCTCGCCGACATGCGCATCTCGCGGCAGGACATCCGCCAACTTCAGTTGAACCTCATCCGCTCCCACTCTGTAGGAGTCGGCGCACCGCTGGCGGAAGATGTCATCCGCGCCATGATGTTGCTGCGGGCCAACTCTCTGGCTAAAGGTTTTTCCGGTGTGCGCCCTATCATCATCGATACGCTTTGCGGCATGTTGAATCGCGGCGTGCATCCGGTCATCCCCTCGCAGGGCAGCGTGGGTGCCAGTGGGGACCTCGCCCCCTTAGCTCATCTCGCGCTGGGAATGATCGGCGAAGGCGAAGCGGTCTTCGAGGGCAAAACCACGACCGCGGCGGAGGCCCTCAAGCGCGCCGATATCAAGCCGCTTGTTCTGGAAGCCAAAGAAGCGATCTCGCTGATCAATGGCACGCAGGCCATGCTGGCTGTAGGCTTGCTGACCATCCTGCAGACGGAGATTCTCGCCGACACCGCCGACGTTGTGGGAGCTCTTACCCTTGACGCGCTGAAGGGTACTGATGTGGCCTTCGATGAACGCATTCACCGGGCACGCCCGCACGCCGGGCAGTTGCTCGTCGCTCAAAATCTGCGTCGTATGCTGGAGGGCAGCGTCATTCGCGAGTCCCATCTGGAGTGCCAGAAGGTGCAGGATGCCTACTCGCTGCGCTGCATGCCGCAAGTGCACGGCGCGGTGCGCGACACCCTCACGCACTGCCGCCAGGTGTTCGAGACTGAAATGAACTCGGCTGTCGATAACCCGCTGGTGTTCCCCGAGGAGAAGAAGGTTGGCGCACCGAAGCGCCCGGTGGGCGCGGCCGACCCCGGCGTGATCATCTCCGGGGGTAACTTTCACGGCGAACCTCTGGCCTTCGCCCTCGATTTCATGGCAATTGCCTTAAGCGCCCTGGCCGGAATCTCCGAGCGCCGCCTGGAGCGGCTCATCAACCCTGCGCTGAATGAGGGTTTGCCGGCCTTTCTTGCCCCCGGCGCGGGCCTCAACTCGGGCTTCATGATGCCGCAGGTTACAGCTGCTGCGCTGGTGAACGAGAACAAGGTTCTGTCGCATCCGGCGTCGTCGGACTCGATCAGCACGTCCGGCAACAAAGAGGATTTTGTGTCGATGGGCATGACCTCGGCCAACAAGCTGCTGCGCGTCGTAGTCAACACGCGTAATGTTCTGGCGATCGAGGCCCTGGCGGCTGCGCAGGCGCATGATTTCCGCGCTCCTTTGCAGACCAGCAAGCGGGGACAGGTGGCGCTGAAGGCAATCCGCGCCGTCTCTCCTCCCATCACCGAGGATCGCATCTTCGCCACGGACTTTGCGAAGGTGGCGCAAGTCATTGCCCAAGGCAGGATTGCTGCGGCCTTAGGTTAAGGCGCTGGCGCCGCCGGTTTGGTGTGTTCCACTGGGTGCTCGGCAGGGATTAGCCCGCCGACGAAATTGTCGATGCGCGAGATGATGTCGTTGGCAAGTTGGGACGCGGGAATCACGACCCAGGTGGGCGAGAGCGTGATAAAGGCGTTTTGTTTGCCTCCGGAAAGCGATTTCATGATCGGGATGTCCAGCACCTGGGAGATTTCCGCCTGTACGACATGCAGCGGCTGGTAACGTTTCAGGATCCCCAGAACGGTCGGCCCACTCCAGCGGTAGAACTGGGCGTCGGTGCACAAAGCCGCCGCGACGCGGGCTGCAAACTCGCGTAGAACTTCGTCGCCCACTCCGTCACCGAAACGCACATTGACGGCCTGCAGCCGGCTCAGGACGACGGCGAGCACGTAGCGTGGTTCCCGCCGCTCCACCAACTCCAGCAAGGCTTTTTCGGCCGCGCTGCGTCCCGCGAACCCTGTCACTAGATCGAGGTTGGCGTCGAGACCGTGAGCCGCCAGCCTTTGGCGCGCCGAAGACAGCCCCTGGCGAAGCACATGAATGTTGCTGTGGCCCTCAGTTTTTTGCCGCACCGCCTCCTGCCGCAGGTCGGTCAGACACTGTTCCATGCGCCGCCGGATCTCCTTGATGTCGTGCAGGGCAGAGGCATGTTTCAGCTGTGAGGCAATCAGGTCCAGGTTCTTCACGGACGTGTCGCCGGCGGAACTGATGGAGCTCAGAGTAAACGTCAACATCGCAATCATGTGCTGCAACTCGCTGCCCTGGCCGCGAATCATTCCATCGATCAAGCGGTTATGACGTTCCACAGCCTGTACTACTGCCTCCGCCGCAGTGAACAAGTCCTGGCTTCCCGCGTTGGGCGGAAAGTGTCCTTGTATGTCGGCAAGTTCATGCTGAAAGCGTTCGCATTCCGCCAGATCGACCTCGACCGGGGTGTGAGTGACAGTCTCCACCAGCAGTGCCAGCATGTGCTGATAGCTTTCATGGGAGGAGAAATCCAGGTAGCGCTTGATGGAGATCATCGACATGGCAGGTCTGTCAATGCCATCGGCCATATCTGGATTCGGGTTTAACCAGGAGCATCTCTGCAGCAGAATCGCGATGGCCAGCGGTTCACAACGGAGGTGTGACCTGAGCTTGTGAAGGCGGCTCCGTGAACGATTCGCTTAGAGGTTTTACGGCAGAATCAGCATCTCCCCTTCGACGCGCTTCACATTCCGCTGTCGATTCTGATAGCGATAGTCGACGATAAGCGTCTTGCTGGTGCCGGGCGTGGGATCTCCCAGGTTTTGCGGCGTCACATTGATGGAAAGCCGGTTGTTCCGAACCATTCCCTGCAGTCGCTGGGTCACGTTCTGAAATCTTGAGCCGGAACCCCAACGGGCGGAGATAATCTGCAACATGTAGTTGTTGTTCGAGCTGCCGCCGTTCCATGCCTGACCGCGGAAGATAGCCGAGTTTACCGTGGAGCCTTCGCCATACTTGAAGTCCCGAACGTTGCCTTGCGCGTCGCGGCCCACGATCCGGAGCGTCTTGTCGGCGCCCTTGTAGGGGTCGCCGCCCAGCGTGGCATTATTCACCCGGAAATTCGGACCATTGACCAGGCGCCGCACCGTGCTGGTGACATCCTGACCGCGACTGCCGGCCCCATAGTCGGCGCTCTGCACCCACCAGGTCTGCGCCACAGCAGTGGAGGCGCAGAGCGAAGCAAACAGGATCAGGATGACTGTTGAGAGCAGGGGCCTGCGCATGGGATTCGCCTTTCGGATTGTGATGGTTTTCAGAAAGAGGAAGAGAGTGATCTTACTACGTTTCCGGCAAGGCAAACCACTGCGGGGGAATCCCGTTAGCGGGCTAGTCTCGTTTTGCACATTGGTTGGCACACGGCTTGGTCTATTAGGTGCGCAGGTTCGTATATATCCTTGTTCCCCGCCGATGGCGTAGATGCGTGAACCGCATCCAGGTTGACTCTCGATTCAGTGGTAGTGAGGCGGAAGGTCAATCAAGTTTTCGTGCTCGTCGCGAGTAGCTAAATTGCACTCCGAGCCATCGCAATTAATTGCCAGTTCGATGCGAATACTTGAGTCGTCAGGGGAGATGAGCGCAGTAGCACTGAACGTCAAGTGATGAATTCACTATGACTCCAAGACGCTAGTAGCCGTCGAGGAATCGGATGCCGTCAATCGTGGCGGACGTGTCGGCGAGGACTACCGATCCCTCCTGTACAGCCACACAAACAGGCCAACGGAGGCTGCGACAGCCAGCAACATGTAGTAGACCGGCTCCATCGGGAAATTATTTCAGAATCCGGTCGGCGTGTCAGTTCTTATCATTGCGTCGTAACTCGTTTACTTGTAAGACTTTAGATTGTAACTCCAATGGATAGAGGATCTTAGCGGCTTCCCATTTCAGGGCTATTATTTTCAATCGTTTAGAAGCCAACGCAGAGGGGGAGTAACTAAAGTAACTAAGTGCAATACGCAGCTTGCGGTTCAAGATCGCGACTGATCGGAAGCGTCAATCGATCTCGGAGCGAGCTAAGCTCTACATCCTCAATGCCAAATGCCAAATGCTGACTGCTGAATGCTAAGAAGTGCAGCTTCCGTTACCTGTCTAGCACTTCGTTCATGCGTCATCGCTATGTGCTTTACAATGGAGTCTGCTTTGGCCGTAGTGATTAACCTTGACCACGTCAGCTGGGCGAAAAGTCATTCGTCCGAGCTGAGTTCCTGGAGCGACGAGGATTTCCTCGGGCGAACTGGCATCCAAGATAACGAAAGGCGCCATTTTGCCGTCTTATTCTCAAGCACCAGCGGCTTCTCTGCGTATTCATAAACGTGGCAATCAAACTGAAAGTACCTGATCGTCGTCCCGCCCCTCGAGCGTCGAAGAGTGACGCTCGTCCCAAGGCCAAAACGGCTCGCGTGCGCCATTTCTCGGTTCGCGATCCGCTGGTCAAGATATTCGTCATCGCCTTCGTTTGCGCAGGCATAGCGTTTATGTCTGTGTTTGCGTACTTCTACTTCAAGTATGAGCGCGTGGTTGATCGCCGCATGGCTGGCGGAATCTTCAGCAACGCAGCCAGGATTTACGCGCGTCCTTCGGTGATTTCGGTAGGTCAGAAGCTCGAAGCCTCTGAGATTGCGGCCTCCCTGCGTCGCGCCGGATATGCAGAAGGTTCCGGCGAAAGCAGTTCCGCCATCGGACATTACACCCTCACGCACAATAGCATCGAGATCATGCCTGGACCGCAGTCGTTCCACGCCTCGAACACGGCGGAGATTCGGTTCAGCGGCGGCAAAATCGCGTCGATCAGGGAATCAGGCGATAGCAGCAGCGAGCAGCTTCAGGCGTATGAACTTGAGCCGGAACTGGTGACTGCGCTGTTCGAAGGTCAAGAGCGCACCAAGCGCGAACTGATCAAGTTCGAGGACATTCCGCCGGTGCTGGTGAATGCAGTGCTCGCCATCGAGGATCGGCGGTTCTTCCAGCATGGCGGAGTGAATTACTTCCGGCTGATGGAAGCTGCGATTGTCGATGTGCGCGAAGGTCGTCATGGACAAGGTGGTTCGACGCTCACCATGCAGCTCTCGCGCGGCTTCTTCCTCACCCCGGAGAAGACCATCAAACGCAAGCTCACGGAGATGCTGATCGCCATCGAGCTGGAGCAGAAGTTCTCAAAGCAACGCATCTTCCAGATGTATGCCAATGAGGTTTACCTGGGGCAGCGCGGTTCGTTCACCATCAACGGCTTTGGCGAAGCAGCGCACGCGTACTTCAACAAGGACGTCAAAAACCTGACTCTGCCTGAAGCTGCTCTGCTGGCGGGAATGATTCAACGGCCGAACTATCTTTCGCCCTACAAGTATCCGAAGCGCGCTCTCGAACGCCGCAACCTGGTGCTCGACTCCATGGTGGAAACCGGAACGATTACCCGTGCCGAAGCTGACGCTGCCAAAGCCGCACCGCTAAAGCTGAGCGCTCCGAATGTGGAAGCCAGCGATGCTCCGTATTTCGTGGACCTGGTGAAAGACCAGCTCTCGCCCCAGTTCAACGAGGAAGAGCTGAACAACCACGCGATGCGGATTTACACCACCATCGATCCTGACCTGCAGCGCGCCGCTGCCGAAGCAGTCGATGTCGGCATGAAGACAGTCGACGACCTGGTGGAAAAGCGTCGCACGCACAAGGTCAAGATTGGCACTGGCAAAGACGCGAAGACCGAAGTCAAGATCGAGACTGGTCCAATGCCGCAAGTCGCGTTGGTCGCGCTCGATCCGCATACCGGAGAAGTGCTGGCATTGGTTGGTGGCCGCAACTACGGCATGAGCCAGCTGAATCACGCCATCGCCAAACGTCCTACAGGGTCGATCTTCAAGCCATTTGTCTACGCTGCTGCGGTTAATACCGCAGTGACTGGACAGACACTGACTGCGGGAGACGCCGATCCTGACACAGGTGTCGTTACGGAAAGCAGTGGCGTATTCACGCCTGCGAGCCTGATCGACGATTCCCAGGTCAGCATCGCCAATGGAGACGATGTCTACGAGCCGCGTAACTATCACGAGACATTTCACGGCGAGGTCACGGCGCGATATGCGCTGGCGGAGTCGCTCAACAACGCTACCGTTCGTCTAGGTCAGGAAGTAGGCTTCGACAAGGTAGCTGCTTTGGCGAAGGCTGCGGGAATCTCCAGCGTGCGCGCGACGCCGGCGATTGCACTCGGGGCCTACGATGCGACTCCGGTTGAAATGGCCGGCGCTTATACGGTGTTCGCCAATGGCGGAACCCGACTCTCGCCGCTGATGGTGAAGTCGGTTCGCGACGCGCAAGGCAACATCCTCGACAACTATCACAGTGACAGCAAGGATGTTCTCGATCCGCGCGTGGCTTACGTTCTGACCACCATGATGGAAGCGGTGATCAACAACGGCACTGGATATCCGGTGCGTGCGCGTGGCTTCCAGTCGCCTGCCGCGGGCAAAACGGGTACTTCGCACGACGCCTGGTTTGCAGGTTACACCAGCAATTTGCTGTGCATCGTTTGGGTTGGGAACGACGATTACACCGACATCAAACTCGCCGGAGGCGCAGCGGCAGCGCCCATCTGGGCCGAGTTCATGAAGCGCGCCGTCAATCTGCCACAGTACTCAAAAGTCAGCGACTTCACAGCGCCTTCTGGAGTCGTCACGTTGCAGCTGGACAAGGCGACGAATCTGATCGCGACTCCATCCTGTCCGGAAGACTACACGGTCGCGTTCATTGCGGGCACCGAGCCTAAACAGAGCTGCGATCAGGCCTCGGCGGATCATCGCGGATTCTTCACCAAGATCTTCGGTCTCGGATCGCCTCCGGTCGCCGCTCCGCCTCCGAATACAAATGGCCCAGCGCAGAACGGCGTTACGCAGAACGGCCAGAATGCTCAAGCGGCGCAGTCTGAACAGGAACAGACCAAGAAGAAGAAGCGCGGATTCTTCAGCCGTCTGTTCGGTAAAGGTGATAACGGGGATGAACAGCAAAATAGTGGGACGAACGCTGCACAAAATGGGAACAATTCTAACCCCAAATAGGTCTATTATTGGGCAGTAAAGGGCTCCTTCTGCGCCGTTCTTGCGTCAAGATGTGGGGTGCTCGGAGCTGGGAGGTTAGCCGTGGCTCGTCTCCGCTCGCGGAAGTTGCTGGTCCCTATTTGCTGCCTGGGCTTCGTCCTGCTTGCGCCCCGATTTCAATTTGCCCAGGACGCGCAAACCACGCCGGCTGTTCAAGCTGCTCCCACAACGCAAGCTCTCGCGCCTGCGGTCCCGGATAAGAATGCTTCCGCGGCTGACCTGGAAGACCAAGGCGACGATTTGCGCGCACAGAAGCGTTTCCTCGATTCGATTGACTTCTATCAAGCAGCGTTAGCGAAACAGCCCACGGCTTTGTTGTGGAACAAGGAAGGAATGTCCTACCTGATGCTGCAGCGTCCCGACAAGGCTGCGAAATGCTTCGACCACGCCATCAAGGCCGACAAGCAGGCTCCGGAAGGCTACAACAATCGCGGCTATATTGAGCAAACGAAGAAGAGGTATGACAAAGCGATTAAGTACTACTTGAAGGCAGCAAAATTGCGGCCGAGCGATGCTGTCTTCCAGTACAACATCGGCTCCGCATACTTCAGTCAACACGAATATGCGAAAGCGGCGGAAGCCTACAAGGCCGCATTCGCGCTGGATCCTAATATCTTTGTCCGAGTTTCGCGCACCGGCGTGATGGCGCAGACGACTTCACCTGAAGATCGTGCTGCTTTCTCCTTCATGGTCGCCAAGATGTATGCACGCGCGGGAGATGTGGACCATACGATTGAGTATCTACGGAAAGCTATGGAGAACGGTTACAAGCACATCAATGATGTGTACAAGGACCAGGAGTTCGCGACGCTGCGGACCGATAAGCGCTTTGAGGACCTGATGGCTCAGCGGCCGCAGCCGATTCCGTGATCTAGCCTTCCGCGCGTTTCCGCAGGAACGCCGGGATTTCCAGATCGTCAGAGTTGTAGTTAAGGTCGACGCTGCTGCTTACCGTCTCGACCGGCTCCGCCGCGACATTCTGCCGCAGCAGCATCTCCTCTACCGGCTCAGCGTGTCGCACAATCTCAGATTCCACATCAAGATCGTCGGGATTGTAGGGCATCACCTGCGGATGCTCCTGAGGCGGTTCCAAATCCACGGCCCTGATCGGACGTGGAGTCGCAGGAGCTTTCGTCTCGACGATAGGCTGAATCTCAGGCGCAACTTCATACGTCGCGTGAACGCTGGTTGAAGCCGAGCGCGCGCTGGTATGTCGCACCGTCGCTGGCGAGTCCAAATGCTCGCGCCGGCCTTGTACTTCTCGGAAGCCGGTTGCGATTACGGTGATCTTCACCTCGTCCTTCATCTTCTCGTCGAGCACCGCACCGAAGATGATATTGGCGTCTTCGTGCGCCGCGCTCTGGATGATGCTGGAGGCTTCATTGACTTCGGCCAGCCGCAGCGAGTTGGATCCGGTGATGTTGATCAGGATTCCGCGCGCCCCGTCGATTGCGCCGGCTTCCAGCAGCGGAGAAGCGATTGCCGCTTGCGCCGCTGCGGTCGCGCGGCCTTCGCCCTTCGCGGTCGCAGTGCCCATCACCGCATACCCCATTCCCGCCATGATCGTCTTCACGTCAGCGAAGTCGCGGTTGATGATGCCGGGAATCGTGATGATGTCCGAGATTCCTTGCACGGCCTGGCGGAGAATGTCGTCGGCCACGCGGAACGACTCGAAGAAGCCGGCGTCTTTCGCGACTGCCAAAAGCTTCTCATTCGGGATCACAACCGTCGTGTCGACGGAATCGATGAGCTCCTGCAAACCGCGCTCAGCCTGATTCAGGCGACGTTTGCCTTCAAAGCCAAACGGCTTGGTCACGACTGCAACGGTGAGCGCGCCCATTTCGCTGGCGAGTGAAGCAATGATCGGCGCCGCGCCTGTTCCGGTTCCACCGCCCAGACCGGTAGTGACGAACACCATATCCGCGCCTTCCAAAGCTTCGATAACCTTGTCGGCGTCTTCGAGCGCGGCTTTACGTCCAACGTCAGGATTCGCGCCGGCGCCGAGGCCGTTCGTGAGCTTCACGCCCAGCTGAATCTTGACCGGAGCCTTCGAGCACTTCAGCGCCTGCAGATCGGTGTTGGCGACGACAAACTCCACACCTTCCAGGTGCGATTCGATCATGCGATTTACGGCGTTGCCGCCGCCGCCGCCAACTCCAATGACTTTGATCTTGGCGCTGTTCAGCAGCTCTTCGTTGAAGTGGATGCGAATATCGCTTTCCGGCTGGTTCTTGTCGTTGAAGTCTTCGATCATCTCTACCTCAAAAGAGCGCCTTCGCGCCCGGTTCATGCTGACTCGTTGCTTTTCGGCAGAGCACCGCGCAGCGGTCCCCAACCAAATCCTGCCTAACGTGTTACACGCCTTGCTTGGCGAACAGCGCCCTGATCTTTGCGCCCAGACTGCGGTCCAGGTTCATGCGCGCCTGACGCGCCCGATGCCCGTACAAAACCATTCCAATCGCGGTGCCGAACTCCGGCTCCAGCAGCTCGGAAGGCAGCTTGGCGATCGGCACTGGATAGCCTTGGCGAACCGGACGGCGCAGAATGTCTTCCGCTACTTCGAGCAGCCCGTTCAGCCGCGATCCTCCGCCGGTGAAGACCAGTCCAGCGCCCAGAAGCTCGTCCATGCCTGCGTGGCGAAGATGGTCGCGCAGCATCTCCATAAGTTCGCGTCCGCGGGGTTCGAGGATCTCCCCCAGCATGCGCTGTTGCATCATGCGCGCGGGACGGTCGCCAACTGATGGAACCTCGATCTCATTGCCTTCCGGAATGCGCGTTACGATGGCGCAGCCGAACATCTTCTTGATGCTCTCGGCGTCAGGCAGCGGCGTGCGGAAGCCGACGCCGACATCGTTGGTGAAGTGATCGCCGCCGATTGGAATCGCTCCGGTGTGAATCACCACGCCTTCGTAATACACGATCAGGTCAGTCGATCCCGCGCCGATATCGATCAGGCAGACGCCCAGTTCTCGCTCGTCGGTTTGCAGCACGGAGTCGGCGCAGGCCAGCGCTTCGAACACCGTGTCATCGACGTGAACGCCGGCACGATTCAGCGCGGTTACGACGTTCTGCGTTGCGGTCGCGCTCGCCGTAACGATGTGTACTCGAACCTCGAGCTTGCGGCCCATCAGTCCCGCGGGATCACGCACCCCACCTTGACCATCGAGGATGAATTCCTGTGGCAGCAGATGCAGGGCTTCGCGGTCCTCAGGCATGTTGATGCTGCGGGCCTTGTCGACCGCTTGGCGAACGTCTTCGCGGCTGATCTCACGCGAACGGGAGCCTAGAGTGATTCCACCATGACTGTTGACACCGCGAATATGCGATCCAGCAACCCCGACAATGGCGTGTTCCACCGGCGCTTGCGCCATGTTCTCGGCTTCTTCTATGGCCTTCTTGATTGAGGAAACGGCCTTGTCCAGGTCGGCAACGACGCCCTTGCGCATACCACGCGAATCGGAGATGCCGTGTCCGCGATAACGCAAGGCGTAGTCGTTTACCTCGGCGACGATAACGCATGTCTTGGCGCTACCGACGTCGACCACCGCAAGCAGATTCTCTGTTTGGCTTCCCATCGTTTACGTGTGCTTCTTCACTTTGCCTGGCGTTTTCTTGAGCTCAGCCGGCTTTGCGTCCGGCCCACTCTCGCTCCCGGCACGTACCGCATTCGGCTTCGCCGTCGCTCTCGCCGAGTCCGGATTGACGATTACCTGGTGGTCGTAGCGCAGATCTACCGAGTCCAGCCGTTGGAATTGTGCGCGCCATTCCTGCACATGCGTGACGTACACCCGGAAGTGCTCCAGGAAATTCGACGAACCCAGATGCACCAGCACGGCTCCATGCGGATCGGTCACGGTCGCCCGCACGTCGTCGGGATCGGACAAGTCAACGTCGCTGATGTCAGCCGAGTAATGTGCGCCGCCGGCATCCAGTTCGCGCATGAAGCGCGTGAAGATCTTCATGCGTGCCGCCCGCACCGAAAGCGGATCGGTGTCGGAAACGCCGACGATCACTGGGAACGAATACCGCGATTGATTCGCAGGTAGTTCCATGATCACGCCGTTAGCATCGATCATCTCGATGTGCGAATTCACCTCGACGAAAGCTACTGGCGTTCGCTCGGTCACGACAATCTTTATGCGATTCGGCAGAAGCCGCATGACAGCAGCAGATTGCACCCACGGGATCTGTTCCAGCTGTTTCTTCCGCTGCTCCAGGGGAACAAAGAAGATGTTGCGATCGATGTCGCCTGCCATTACGTCGAGAATCTGCGAGCGCGCCACATTGTTCATGCCGGAAATGCTGATGTTGTCGCTGGAGTCGAGCCGAAAGCGCCAGGATTGCGTGCCGTAGCGTTCCAATCCCAGCCAGACCAAACCAGAGACCAGGACCACTGCGGCGATCGTCAGGATCAAGCGAAGCCGGCCGGCAGCATTGCGCGGCAGCGTTCCGCGGCGAACCGGAACGCGCTTCTGACCGCGCAGGAATGGTGACTCGGCCTCTTCGTCGAGGTCCAGCATGCGCTGGTCAAGCGGCGATTCGTCGGCACCCAGCGAGCGAGCGTATGGCGCGCGCACCCTGCTTTCCAGTTCGTCGTCCGAAATTACCGATGAGCTTTTGCGCGCCATGAAAACAGGGTGAAAACGCCGAAAACTTCGGCTATTCGCCTCACTATAACTGTTTTCCCAGACGTTGCGGCAAGGCTTTTGGTGCTAGATGTGCGGGCAGGACAACATGAACCACAAAGGTAAATGGAAACTTGCGGAACTCAGCCCACGCTCTCTGTAGAGCGGGTTTCGAGGGCCTCGACGACTTGCGGTCCCAGCTGCCAGATGCTGCCCGCGCCGAGCGTGAGGATCATGTCTCCCGGTTTCGCCGCACGTGAGGCAAGCTGGGTGGCTTCGGCAAACGAAGAGACGTAGAGCGCTTCCTGCCCGCCCCTTTCGGCGATGCGGTCTGCCAGCATCTCGCCGGTAATTCCCGGGATCGGAGGCTCACTGGCGGGATAGATGTCGAGCACCAGCACGGAATCGGCGTCGCGGAAGGCGGTCGCAAACTCGTCGATCAACAGCCGCGTTCGCGTGTAACGGTGCGGCTGGAAGATGACGTGGACCTGCCCAAAGCCACATTGCCGCGCCGCAGCGAGCGTGGCCCGAATCTCGGTGGGATGATGCCCGTAATCGTCAATCACGGTGACGCCATCTGCGCTGCCCACCAACTGGAAGCGTCGGTCGACGCCGTTGAAGCCGGCGAGACCTTGCCGAATCTGTTCGACCGGAACATCGAGACCAATGCCAACCGCAATCGCCGCCGTTGCATTACTGACGTTGTGTGCGCCCGGAACGCGCAGCTCGAATTCACCGAGGTCCTGGCCGCGATAATTGACCCGGAAACGGCTCAACGCGGCGCTGTCCTTGCTAGGTCCGCATTGCAGATGCGAAATACGGAAGTCCGAGTCTTCGCGCAGACCGTAGGTCACGGTCCGGCGCTTCGCGCCCGCGAGCAACCGCCGCAGGTCGTCATTGTCGTTGCAGGCGACGACCATCCCGTAAAACGGAACCGCGTCCATGAACTGCAGGAACGTCCGCTCCACGTCTTCCATGTCGCGGTAGCAATCCATGTGCTCGCGATCGATGTTGGTCACCACCGACAGGATCGGCGACAGCTTAAGGAAGGAACGGTCGCTCTCGTCGGCTTCGGCGACCAGGTAGTGCGATTTACCCAGCCTCGCGTTCGAGCCCATGGCATCGACGCGTCCGCCGACGACGACGGTCGGATCGAGTCCACCGGCGGCCATCACCGCCGCAACCATGGAGGTCGTCGTGGTCTTGCCGTGCATGCCCGCGACGGCGATGCCGTATTTCAGCCGCATGAGTTCCGCCAGCATCTCGGCGCGCTGGATGACAGGAATATGCTGCTCGTGCGCGGCGACGACCTCAGCGTTATCGCGGTGGACAGCCGAACTGATGATGACGACTTCTGCACCTGTGACGTTCGCGGCTTGATGTCCTTCGGAGATCGAGGCGCCCAGGTTGACCAATCTCGCGGTGACCGCGGACTTTCGCAAGTCAGAACCTGACACTTTGAAGCCAAGGTTCAGTAGCACCTCGGCAATACCGCTCATGCCGATGCCGCCGATGCCGACAAAATGGACGCGCTGAATCTTGGCAAACATGCGAGAGATCTAGCGGGGTGGAGCACCGCTTCAGCGGTGCCATTGGGCTAGGCTTAATAAGAGGCTCAAATGCACGCTTGAAGGCGTGGTCCACCCAGTTCACAGACTACCTGATCTAGGCTATCGCGTGCTGGCTCCGGATGCCAGCGTAACGGACAGCCATGGCGGCAATTGTAGCGGCTGCATCGGGATGGGCAAAGCGGCGTGCAGCTTCGGACATGGTTGCCAGACGCGCCCGGTCGGAAAGAAGGGAACCGATCTCGGTCACCAGCCGCTCGCCGGAAAGCTCGGATTGCGGCAGCAATCGCGCAGCGTTGCCCGCAGCCAGGATCTCGGCATTGTGCCGCTGGTGATCGTCGGCCGCAGTAGGCAGAGGGATGAAGATAGCAGGTTTGCCAGCCGCCGTGATCTCAGCAACGGTACTCGCGCCGGAGCGGCACAGCACCAGGTCGGCGCGCGCAAATGCTCCCGGCATGTCGTCGATAAAGGGCGAGACCTCCGCGGCGACCATATGTTTCAGATAGATGGCCTGCGCTTCAACGTAGTCTTTCTCGCCAGTCTGGTGAATGATGCAGAGTCCCGGAACCGCCGCAGACAGCCGCGGCAGCGCATCGAGCACCGCCTGGTTGATGGCGTGCGCTCCCTGGCTTCCGCCGAAGACCAGCAGCGTCGGCGACGCATCCTGCGGGCGTGGAGGAACGCTGAAGAACTCGCGCCGCACTGGAACTCCGGTGACTTGGCAAGCGCGGAAGTAGCGACAGGTCTTCTCAAACTGCACCGCCGCCGCTTTCGCGGTCCGAGCTACCAGGCGATTGGCGAATCCGGGAACAACGTTTGGTTCGAAGGCAATCGTCGGGACGCGCAGAATTGCGCCCATCAGCATTGCAGGGCCGGAGGCATAACCGCCGACGCCGATCATCACTTCCGGCCGAAATTCACGGATCAACTTGGAGGAAGAAATCATCGCGCGCGGCAGATCCAGCATGGTCTTCACCCGAGTAGCCAGATCGACGCGATTCAACGCACCGATTTCGATCAGGCGCAGATCGAATCCGGCTGCGGGCACCAGCCGTTTCTCAATGCCACGCGGAGTGCCAATGAACATCACTTCAGCGCGATAGCTGGAGCGGAGTTCCTGTGCGATGGCGAGCGCGGGAATGACGTGGCCGCCTGTGCCTCCTCCTGCCATAATGACGCGCATGCTCACCCTGCTTGCTGACTGACGTTGAGCAGCACTCCAACAGTGGCCAACGTGATGAACAGGGATGTCCCGCCGTACGAGATGAAGGGCAGCGGGATGCCTTTCGCCGGAACCAGGGCGAGCACCACGCTGATATTGAAGAGGGCCTGAACCACAACCATTGCCGTTATGCCGGTGGCAAGAAATTTGCCGAACATGTCTTCGGTGCGCAACGCTGTCCGGATGCCACGATATAGAAAGATGCCAAAAAGCGAGACCACGAGCACCGATCCCCATAAACCCAGCTCTTCCGCAGTGACGGCGAAGATGAAGTCGGTGTGCGGCTCGGGAAGATAGAAGAGTTTCTGCTTGCCCTCCATCAGGCCCAGACCAGTGAGGCCGCCGGTACTCACGGCGATCATCGACTGGATAATGTGGAAGCCTTTGCCCTGCGGATCCTTGAACGGATCGAAGAACGCCTGCATGCGGGCCCATCGCCACGGTACGCGCACGATGAGGAAGTACAGCGGAACCAGGGAAGCCAGAGCTCCGGCCCACAGATACTTCATGTTCATGCCCGCGACGTAGAGCACCGCGGTCGAGATCGCTACGCACGCGAGAGCCGTGCCCAGATCAGGCTCCTTGACGATGAGTAAGGCGAACAGCAGAGTGGGAGCGGCTGCCGGGAGCAGCACATTCTTGATGTCGGTGATCTGCTGCCAGCGCGATTCAAGGAAGTAGGCGAGATACAGAATCAGCGCCGGTTTCGCGACCTCCGAGGGCTGGAATGAGAAGCCTCCGAACTTGATCCAGCGGTGCGTGTTGTGCGAGTCACGGAAGAAGAACACGACAATGAGCAGCAACGACGTAACGCCGAGGAAGGTGAACACCACCGTCGGCCGGCGGAACTGCTTGTAGTTCACATTCATGACCACGATCATGGCGATCAGCCCTGCCGCCGCCCATGCCATCTGGCGCACCAGGAAACCGTAGGGCGAGCCGAAGCGCTCCTTCGCCATCACGGCCGAGGCGCTGAACACCATCACCAGTCCAATGAAGACCAGTAACAACGTGACCGTGAACAGCCACTTATCGACGCTGACGCGCTTGGCCATTTATTCGTCGCCTCCAGGAGAGCTACTTCCGACCTGCTCGCGCTCCTGCTTCCTTGCTGCCAGTTGCCGGACCAGATCCTTGAAGATACGTCCGCGATGTTCGTAACTGTCAAACTGATCGAAGCTGGCGCAAGCGGGCGCAAGCAGTACAATGTCCCCGGCAGTTGCCGCTTCAGTGGCGCGCTTCACTGCCGCTTCCAGCGTGCCAACTCCTACAATCTCCGCGCCGCGCGCCTGGGATTCGATCTTTGCCGCCGCCGCACCGATGGTATACACGCGCTTCACGCGTTCCTTCAGCAGAGGATTCAGAACGCTGTAATCGCTGCCCTTATCCTTACCGCCGAGGATGAGGTGAATTCGTCCCGGGAAGGATTCCAGCGCCTTGATGGTCGCGTCGACATTGGTCGCCTTTGAATCGTTGTAGTACTCGACGCCGCCGACAGTTGCCACGTATTCCAAACGATGCTCGACGGCCTTGAACGCAGCGACTGCACGTCGAATCTGTTCCGGCTGAATTCCGGCCAGCATTCCCACGCAAACTGTAGCGAGGACGTTCTCCACGTTGTGCGAACCCTTCAGACTTATTTCGCTCAACGGTATGACGTCCCGCGTGCCCAGGCTGTCTCGCCATCCCACGTTGTCGCCATGAACAAAGGCTCCGCGATCGACTTCGTCCAGGCGGCTGAACCAGTACACTTCGGACTTCGTGCGCGCAGCCAGCGCGGCACACGGTTCGTTGTCGGCATTCAGGACGGCGAAATCCTTCGCGGTCTGGTTCTCGAAAATGCGGGCTTTGGCAGCCGCATACTTCTCGAACGTGTGATGACGATCAAGATGGTCAGGCGTGATGTTGAGCACCACCGCAATCTGCGGATGGAAGGTCTCGATGGTCTCCAGTTGAAAGCTGCTGATTTCCAGAACCAGCCAGCTGTCATCGGTAGCCTGATCGACAAATGTGATCGCCGGAGTACCGATGTTTCCCCCAACCAGTGTCTTGCGGCCACCGGCAGCGATAATGTCGCCCGCTAGAGTCGTCGTCGTCGTCTTGCCGTTGGAGCCGGTGATCGCGACTATGTGGCCTTTCAGAAAGCCCGCCGCCAGTTCGACCTCGCCGATGACTGGAATGCCACGCTCGCGGGCATGAACGAGTTGCGGTACGTCGTAAGGGACTCCGGGGCTGACGACGATCAGATCCTGATCGCGAAATGTGCGCTCGCCATGCTGTCCGGTCTCGACGCTGATGCCGTGATCGAGCAGTTGAGGAATTCCGTCGCGAAGCTGCTCCGGCGATTTGGCATCGGAGACAGCGACTTTGGCTCCCCGGCTCTCGAGAAACAACGCACTGGCCACGCCGGATTTCCCTAGTCCTACGACGAGTACGCGTTGGCCTTTTACATCCATCTGTCATCCTGAGCGTAGCGTCCGCCGTTGCTGCGGGCGCGGAGTCAAAGGGCCCCTATCAGGCTGATTTCTTCTATCGCGTCCAACTCGCCATTGTGCCACGTTCCAGGTGCCGCTACCTCAACTTCAAGGTGGTGAGAGCAAAGAGTGCAAACACCAGCGACGCAATCCAGAACCGTACGATCACCTTCGACTCGCTCCAACCCAGCAGTTCGAAGTGGTGGTGGATCGGCGCCATCTTGAAAATGCGCTTGCGGCGCAGCTTGTACGAGCCTACCTGCAGGATGACCGAGAGCGCCTCAATCACGAAGACCCCGCCGATAAACGGTAGCAGCAACTCCTGCTTGATGATGACCGCGACTGTTCCGATAGCTCCGCCCAGCGCAAGGGAGCCCACGTCGCCCATGAAAATTTCCGCCGGATGAGCGTTGTACCAGAGGAAGCCGATGGCCGAGCCGACCATCGATCCGCAGAATATCGTCACCTCCGACACCTGTGGCATCTTCGCGAGTTCAAGGTAATCGGCAAAGACCGCATGGCCGCTGACGTAGGTCAGCACGGTCAGTGCGCCTGCGGCGATCACCGTGCAGCCGATCGCCAGGCCGTCCAGTCCGTCTGTGAGGTTCACGGCGTTGCTGGAACCTACAATGATGATCGCGACAAATGCCACGAACGGCAGAAACGCCAGCGGCGCCATATATCCGTGATCCCACTTGCTGATCACCAGGTCGGGCCGGAAGTGCTTCAGGAACGGGACGATCAGGCGAGTCGAGTACAGCCCATGGGTCTCCAGCGCACTTAGCACGCCCCCAACGATGATGGCGGCCAGGAACTGATACAGCAGCTTAGCTCGAGCGGTGAGACCCAAGTTGCGACGGTGCACGACCTTCAGGTAGTCATCGGCGAAACCGATGGCGGCAAAGGCCAGTGTGGACAGAACCGCGATCCACACGAAGCGGTTCGTAAGGTCAGCCCATAGCAGCGTGGGGATCACCATGCCCACGACGATGAGCACGCCACCCATCGTAGGCGTGCCTGCTTTCTTCTGATGATCTTTGGGGCCGTCCTCGCGAATGTACTGTCCGATCTGAAATTCTCGCAGCCGGCGGATTACCGCCGGTCCGATGATCAGACCGATGAACAGCGCGGTTAAGCTGGCGAAGACGGTACGAAACGTAAGATAGCGGAAGATTCGGAACGGGCCGATGTGGAAGACGACAAATCCTTTTTGGTAGAGCAACCAATAGAGCAAAGTCGTCCCCGTTCTGAATCACTTTGAGGGTGGAGCACCGCTTCAGCGGTGCAATCACTTATCCTAAAAACTCGATGCTAAGTTCCTTGAAACGGCACGGCTTCAGCCGTGCAGCCATGCGCCCTCTCTTGCGGTCTCGGCGAGGCCTTCAGCCGACGAGCCGTCCGTCATCAGGCTTTAGCTACCATGCGAAGGTGTACCGACCCGTCCTCAAACTTAAAGTGCGACTGCCGGAGATCGACCCTTCCACGTCTCCAGCGTCCGTTCCAGGCGCACACCGCGCGAGGCTTTCAGCAAAATCACATCGCCCGGTCTGACCTCTCGCGCCAGCCACTCGCCCGCTTCTTCTGGGGTGCTCAAAAACTCCGCCCGCATTCCCGACTGCCTAGCGCCTTCCACGATCGCTTGGGCCAACCCGCGCACACCGATCAATAGATCGATGCCAGCTTCGCCCATGTGCCGTCCCGACGCGCGATGCATCTCTTCGCCCGCGGGACCAAGTTCCAACATCTCGCCGGCAATCACGATCCGGCGCCGTGCAGGAATCTTCGCCAACGAGCGCACCATGCTGTCCAGCGCCTTCGGATTCGAATTGTAGCAATCGTTGATGACGGTCGCGCCGTTGATGTGAAGGATTTCTCCACGCTTGTCACCAGCTGATAACGTGGCCAGCGACTCGGCGGCCTCGCCGAGCAAAACACCATATTGCAACCCGACGGCGACTCCGGCCAGCGCGTTATAAATGTTGTGCTCGCCCAGCAGCGGCAGCAGTGCGGGAGCGTGATTTCCTTGGACCACGATATCGAATGCCGAACCTTCTGATCCGTGGGATTCCACGTTCTGGGCGGAGACGTCCGCCGCAGTATGCCGGCCGAACATCACCACTCGGCCATGGAAATCGCGTCCGAACTGCGAGACGTATTCGTCATCGGCGTTCAGCACGGCAATCCCGCCGGGCGGCAGCGACTGAATCAGTTCGTACTTGGCGCGCGCGATTCCGGCGATCGACTCGAAGAACTCCAGGTGAACCGGCGCCACCATGGTTACGACACCACAGTCAGGCTCCGCCAGCTTAGCCAGAGCAGTGATTTCGCCAGCATGCGACATGCCCATCTCAATGACGGCGATCTCGTGCTCCGGCTCGAGCTTCAGCAGTTGCAAGGGCAGGCCGAAGTGGTTGTTCAGATTGCCCTGGGACTTCAGAACGCGATGCCGCATCGAGAGCACGTGCGCAATGACTTCCTTAGTAGTGGTTTTGCCAGCCGATCCGGTCACGCCGATCAGCGGCTTTCCCCATAGCCGGCGCACGGCCGCCCCCAGGCGCTGCAAAGCCCGCAGCGAATCCTCCACAACCAGCAAGCGTGACTCAGTAGAGAAGCGTTCGGCCTGCTGCTTTTCCACCACCGCCGCGACTGCGCCGTTAGCCAGCGCCGCCTCAACATAATCGTGGCCATCGAACCGCTCGCCGCGCACGGCAAAAAACAGATCGCCCGGTTGAAGCGTGCGCGAATCGATGGAGTAGCCGCCGGCCAGCACTTCGGGAGCGAACTCACCGGTGGCAGGCATGAATTCAGCCGCACGTGCCAGCGTAAGCTTCATGACTTCGCCGCCTGCTGTGCCGTTCCGTAACCCGCCGCCAGCAAGGCTTTCGTGGCTTCCTCAATGTCGTCGAAGGGCACGGTACCGGTGCGCGTCACTTGTACCTTCTCGTGACCCTTGCCTGCGATCAGGACGATGTCTCCGGACTTGGCTTCATCGATGGCCAAGGAGATAGCTTTGCGGCGGTCGGGTTCCAACGTGTACTTCGTTCCGCTACGCTGCAAACCGGGCAGAGCGTCGTTCATAATGTCGATGGGATTTTCGCTGCGTGGATTGTCGCTGGTAAGAATCACGAAATCGCTGCCCACGCCGGCGGCATCGCCCATCAGTGGACGCTTACTGCGATCACGATCGCCTCCGCATCCGAAGACTGTAATGACGCGCCCTGCTCCGCCGCGCTGCGCCAGAAAGTCATGGGCCAGCGCCGTGAGATTTCGCAGCGCATCATCGGTGTGCGCGTAGTCGACGATTACCGTAAACGGCTGGCCAGCGTCGACCCGCTGAAAGCGTCCGTCGACACGGTCGAGCTGAAACGCCGCATCAGCAATTGCTTTCGGTTCGACCCCCCGCGCGTAGGCGGCTGCTGCAGCAGCCAGCAGGTTGTATACGTTCACGCGTCCCAGAAGCGGGCTCCAGATCGGATACTTACCCGATGGGACCACCAGAGTGAACTTGGTCCCGTTGCTCTGGATGCTTACCTCTTCGGCATGGAAGTCGCCGCTCTCCATCCCATAGGTGAAGACTTCCTGCTGCTTCTTGCAAAGCTTGATGATGCGCCTGCCGTAGTCGTCGTCGATATTGACCACAACAACCCGCGGCGGTTCGGTTCCCGATCCTTGAAACAAGACCGCCTTCGACTCGAAGTACTTCTCCATCGTCTCGTGATAGTCGAGATGATCGCGGGTCAGATTGGTGAAGATCGCCACGTCAAAAGGGATGCCATAAACGCGCTGCTGCTCCAGTGCGTGCGAAGAGACCTCCATCACAGCTTCGGTGCAGCCGGCCTGCGTGGCTCGCGAGAAGAACTGGTTCAACTCCAGCGCTTCGGGAGTAGTGTGCGGCGCAGGAAAGTGCTGGTCCTCGATGCGGTACTCGACGGTGCCGACCAGTGCGGTCTTACGTCCGCTGACGCGCAGCATTGCGTTAAGCAGAAACGAGGTTGTGGTCTTGCCGTTTGTGCCCGTGACCCCGGAGATTCTTAACTTTTCGGCCGGACGTCCGTAGAAGTTCGCGCTTAGACGCGCCAGCGCTTGCCGCCCATGCTCCACCTGAGCCCAGGCAAGGCCCGCTCGTGGCGGCAGGGAATCGCTGACGATGGCCGCCGCGCCGCCCTTTAACGCACTATCGATATATTGATTGCCGTCGGTGGATTCGCCGCGCATGGCAACGAAGCACCAGCCCGGCTTGACACGTCGACTGTCGTAATCCAATCCTGCGATGGGAGGATTGCCTTGCCGCGCGAGGTATCCAACACCATCCAACAGCTCGAAAAAGTTCATTCTACCCGCATTATAGCTATCTATTTGCGCATCGTGAGTTGAGCCCGAAGAGCCTTGCGCTGTAATTCTATTAATGAAAACCTTAGTGCCCGAAGCGCACCGTGATGTGCTGGCCTGCCAGTAGCCGACTGCCCGGCGCGGGCCATTGCTCACGCGCCACTCCGCTGCCGATCGCATTGATCTCCAACCCGGATTGCTGCGCAGTCTCTACCGCCGAACGCAGTGGCTTGCCCAAGAAGGAAGGCACCACAACTCCGCCGCCGACATCCAGCACGACGGTGCCACCCGCCGGGGTATGGTCAGGCGGCGAGGCGGGCTCTGCCGGAGGTGTGTTCAGCGCCTGAGCCGCCTCGGGAGCGGACGTAGTTGGCGGAGCTACCGTGGCCTTCACACCTGCGAAAGGAGTGACCTTGCTTAAAGTCGGAGAAGGCGTGGCAGGCGAGGTCGAGGCCACAGTCTGATCGTCCTGAATCGGTGCGCCCAAATGATCGGACGATTCATCCTCATCATCTTTCGCAGAAGCTGCCAGCGTCTGGCGTTGCGGAGCCTTCACATCCAAATCGTGCGGGACATGCAAATACTCTAGTACCTGTTGTGCGATGCGCTTAAACACGGGCGCGCAAACCTGGCCACCTTGATGTAGTCCGGTCGGCGAATCGAGGATCACAGCAATCGTAATAGCCGGAGTGTTGACCGGCGAGAAGCCGATGAAGGATGCCACGTACTTGGTCTTGGAATAGGCTCCCGTTGTCGGATCGACTTTTTGTGCAGTTCCCGTCTTGCCCGCAACCGTGTAGCCGTCCAGGATCGCCCGGCGCGCCGTGCCAAAGAGCACCACACCTTCCATCATCTTTTTCATTTCGGCGGCGGTCATGGTCGAGACGACGCGATGCGGCTGCGCCGGGTGATAGACAACCGGCAACGCCTTGCTGTCTGGCGGCAACTCGCCGGCGACGATTCGCGGCGGCGTGTACATACCATCGTTCGCGATCGTCGATACCAGGGAGATCGTCTGCAGTGGCGTGACGCCGATCTCCTGGCCCATGGAGATTGCTCCGATGGAGACTTTGGACCAGTGGTTCACGGTCTTGGCCAGACCACGCGTTTCGCCAGGTAACTCGATCCCCGTTTGCTGTCCGAAGCCGTAGTTGTGGAGGTATTGATAGAGCCGATCTTCCCCCAGCTTCATGCCGACCTTGATCGCCGCCACGTCGCTGGAATGCGCGAGGGCCTCGGCAATCGTGATCACGCCCAGGCTTTCGTGATCGTGGATCTTCATGCCGAAGACATCGATGGAGCCGTGCTGGCAGTCGACCTTGTCGTCAGGAGTCACCAGGTGCTGATCGATGGCGGCTGAGTAAGTGACGATCTTGAAGACCGAGCCAGGCTCGTAAATATCACTCACAGCCCGGTTCTTCAGGGCGTCGAGAGGAACATTGTTGAAGACGTTGGGATTGAAGGTCGGACGATTTGCCAGCGCCAGGATCTCGCCGGTGCGCGGATTCTCCACTACAACGGTTCCGGCGATCGCCTTCGTGTCCTCCATCCCCTGTTGCAGTTCTTTTTCGGCGATGTACTGGATAGTCTGATCGATCGTCAGCACCAGGTTCTGGCCCGGATCAGGCGGACGCTCAACCCGGCTGAACCACTTGCGGCGCGCGTCGATGGATATCAATTCCTGACCGGGGATGCCGCGGAGGTCGTCGTCAAACTCACGTTCCAAGCCGCCCAGGCCTTCGTCATCCATACCGACGTAACCAAGCACCTGCGCTGCCAATTCGCGCTTGGGATAGAAACGCTGGGGTTCCTTGCGGAAGCCGATGCCTTTCAAGTTCAACTCGCGCACCCGATTCGCGGTGTCGGCGTCGATCTTGCGCTTGAGGTAAACAAAATTCCGGTTGCCCTGCAGGCGGGTGACGATTTCCTGCGGATCCATGTCGAGAACTTTGCCGAGCAGGTTTGCGGTCTGTTGCGGATCGCTGATTTCACTGGGAACGGCGAAAACGGAGTCGACATCGATGGACATCGCAAGGGCATAACCATTGCGATCGTAGATGTTACCGCGGCGCGGCTCGACTGGAATCGTACGGTTCTGCTGGCGCCCGGCCCGCAGTATGAAGTCGTGGTATTTCACCACCTGTAGCCGAACCAGCCGGAAGCAGATGATCAGTATCCAAATGAAAAGCAGCACGGCGAAGATGTACAGTCGCTTGCTCGGCGTTCTGGGAGCATTCGCCCGCATTCTCCGATTCACTCCGTTTCGCTGGTCTCGGGCCTGGGATGAGCCCGTTTGACGTCGCCACTAACAGACCGCTTTACGCGGCGAAGGCGGTCCGTGATGAGCGGACCGCCGGTGGAGATTTATGGTTTGAACTGCCGCGAACAGAAGCTTACTGGCTAAGCATTGCGAGCCAAAGCTTCCTCCACTATTGCAATCCGGAAACAACCATGATCCCGCCGGCCCGCGCCATAACCGGGGTAGGCGGATCGGTGGCGCCGGCGTCCATCGACTGCCACTGCCCTTCGGCCGGACGCTGCATTCCCAACTCACGCGCCAGACGATCGATGCGCGGCAGGTCCTTCAGCGAAGCCTCTTCCAGGCTCAGCGTGCGATTGACCTCAGCGATGGTGTCGCGCTGCGACTTCAGCTGTTCGATCTTGTATCCGTATTCGATTGCGCTGAAGTGCTGCCACAGATACACCATGACGAGAAGAAAGAGCATGGCCAGCGTAATGCCGAAAGTCACCATCTCACGACGGCGCTTGGGATCAGTCACCATGGCCACGCGTGAGTTATCGATGCGCTTGGTAAAGTAAATTTCCGGCGTGCCGATGAACATGCCGCGGGGCTGCTGTTGCGCGGCGACCTGCTCGTTCCACTCACCAGCTTGCGCCAAGGTTGGGTAAAGAACTCCGGCTGCCATAGCTTTCTCCTGCTTAGCCGCTTCTAGATGCAGCGGTAGCGATGAACTTTTGGGTACACGGGCCGAATTCCAGGAGCCCCAGACTTATTCACATTCCCCACAGCTTTTTCCGCAGCCACCCAAAGGAAGGTTGCGAAGTTGCGCAATCGTTAAACCAATAAATCTCTCTACATTCTCTCCGCTGCTCGCAGCTTCGCGCTGCGGGACCGCGGATTGCGATCGATCTCTTCTTCGTCAGCGATCACCGGTTTCTTGGTCAGCACCCGGTACCGTCCGTCTCGTGCTCCATCTCGCAGCGCATCTTTCACAATGCGGTCTTCCAGCGAGTGGAAGCTGATGATCACTACTCTGCCGCCCGGCTTCAGCACCTGCGGGGCCGCGTCTTTCCTTAGCAGCGCGTGCAAGTCGTCTAGCTCTCGGTTCACCAGAATTCGGAGTGCCTGGAAAGTCTTTGTCGCCGGATGAATCCGCCTCTCAGCCTGGTTCATTGGCCGGGCCGCGGCCGATATCACACCCGCAAGTTGTGCGGTGGTATGAATCGGCCGCGCCCGAACAATGGCTCTGGCGATTCTCCGCGACCTCCTTTCCTCACCGAATTCGTAAATCGCATCGGCAAGCTCGCGCTCGTCGAAACGATTTACCACTTGTTCGGCGGTCAACCCCGCTTGCGTATTCATCCGCATATCCAAGGGGCCTTCCGCCTGAAAACTGAATCCTCGCGCTGCATTCTCCAGTTGCATGGAGCTGACTCCGAGATCGGCAAGCAGTCCATCCACCGATGCGGCCGTCACGTGCTGAGCTACGTCGGCGAACGAGGCGTGTACCAGCTCAACCTTGGGCCAGTCGCCTGCCAGTTCTGCCGGCGGCCTGCCCAACCGCTCGCGCGCCCGTTCCAACGCTGCCGGGTCTTTATCGAAGCCAATCAGATGACCCTCTGCGCCGAGGAGCTTGGCGATTTCCCAAGCGTGCCCAGCTAAGCCGAGGGTCAGGTCGATGAAGGTCCCGCCGCGCCGAACGGCCAGGAATTCGATCGCTGGTTTTAAAAGAACTGAGACATGGGCAAATTGCTTCTCCCAGTGTCCGCCCCGGGGGGCGCTGTTCGTTTCTGAAAACTCGTTGTCCACTCGCCCCCAAATCTCTCGCGGACTGAAGTCCGCTCGCAATCACAAGATGGGGGAGCCTCTGACGCGGCGCTGAAGCGCCGCACTACCCAACCCGCACTACTTAAATCCCCAGACCGCTAAGCGTGTTCTCGTCGTCTTCAGTGAAGGGCTCGGCAATCGACTTGCGAAGGTCGTCTGCATTCCGCACCACCAGGTGCTTGAGATTGCCCATTACCGCAACCTCACCCTTCAGACTCGCGGTCTCCCGCAGAATTTGCGGCATCAGCAGCCGGCCTTGGCCATCAAACTCGACAACCTGCCCGTAGTAGCTGGTGCGCTCCAGGAACTTCTGCTTGGTCTTGTGCATTTCGGGCAGCGCCGCCAGCTTGCGCTCGATCTCTTCCCAGGCCTGCATGGGATAAACTTTGGCACTTCTGCCGTCCCAACTGGTGATATAGAATTGGGCGCTGTAGTTCTCGTCGATTTCGCGCTTGAATTCCGCGGGCATTTTTAAACGCCCTTTTTCGTCCAGTCGGGTTAAATGAGTGCCGCGAAACATAGCGTTCGGCTTTAGTGTCAAATCTCACGAAGGAGGTGAATATCACTAACCTCAAAGTGTGGTTGCGATCTGGCAATAGCAATGAGTCGTGTTCGCATCCAAAACTTCTCCGAGGTTGAGGGTTTTGTTCCACCGCCTCCCACTTTGTACCACTTACGACGTATCGTACTCCTAAACCGTTGCCTGTCAAGCAGAAATTGGGGTTTTTTGGGTTTTTCGTGCTTTCCTTTGGCGCTCCACAACTCGTAGGGCCCTTCCGGTCCAATCTACACAATAAAATGGGTTTACTAAGATGGTTCGCTGGCGAGCAGCCGCAGGAAAATCGCGGCTTCTCTTAGCTAAATAAAAAGCCCGCCGGGGATGGCGGGCTCAAAGAAACCGAAATCCGGCCGAACTAGTGGTGGTGCGGCGCTGAGGAGGTTACCTGGATCAGCGCTCGCGGATTGCTATCGGTGGAAATCATGCAGAACTTGTTTGCCGAGATCATGAATCCGTACCCGATCGGACTACCGTTCGACAGAAGGGTCACGGCACCGGTGCTGTCCACGGTGTAGGTGCCGGTTCCGGGTTGGTTGAGTTGTGTGCCATCCGGGCCGCTCTGGTCATAAATCAGGCTGCCGTTTCCAGCGCCATCCGCCCAAAGGGTGTTGATCGAGCTATCGGTGTCACCCTTGTAGAGCGCCAGCGAACCTCCCAGATATTCTCCTTGCAGTGAGGCGTTGTTGAATGGTCCAGCCGACTGCGGCTCGAAATACAAGACCTCGGCTCCCTTGACGTCTCCGGTTCCCGGGATGGCATTAATGCAGAAGCCTTCGTTGCTGGCGACCACGTAACAGACGATCACGGCTCCGCCCGGCAGGTTGATGCTGGTTCTCCCGTTTGGCTCAACCGCATAGGTCCCCGCTTCGGAGCCTAGCGAGACTGTACCGCCGGTGTTAGTGTCCAATGACAGGTTCATGTTCCCCGTGCCGGACGAATTGATCAGCAGCACGACGGCCTGGTTGGCGGCATCACCTTCGCCGGCGTGATGAATTCTGCTTCCGCGAGCTGCGGAATTGCCGTTCAGTATGCCATTGTTCATGGTGCCGCTTTGCCGCAGCGTGTTGGTGATGGTGACACTGCCGCCGCTGTCGATCTCCACCAGCAGAACCTCATTGGCCGAGATGACGTAGGCCGCGTAGTTGAAGGTCTCGCTGCCGATGTGGATTTGCGAGGTGCTGCGCCCGTTGGCGTCGATCGTGCCGGAAACCGATCCGGTGAAGGTGACCTGACTGTGGTTGCCGAAATCATTGATGTCTTCGGCGCCGTTGCTGAACACGCCTGTTGAACTCTCGGAATAGTTGCCGTCGGACGACGTAGGATTGGCGGCCGGGTCGAAGCCCTGCAAGCCGAAGGTCCAATTTCCGGCCAGTGCTGGAGCGTTGAAGTCCGACGGATTTTGCTGTCGAAGGACGCCGGCACCCCAGGTCCCATTCAATCCGTTGGTGTTATAAGCGATGATGCGCATGGTTTCAGCGCTACCCGTCGCCACCAGCATCTGCACATTTCCGCCGTGGTCATCGGTCCAGTTGATCAGGCCGAGCCCACTGGGGTCGATCGAGTAGGTCCCGCCTGTAATCTGATCGTGCTCGACTCCCGAGGCGAAGCCGTTCACATCCGTCTCGCCGGCCGTGACGTGGCCATTACCGTCGAAGGTGAGGCTGCCCGCTGCAGCAAATGCCACGCTGTGGTCAAACCCCTGGAAACTGATCGCATACATGCCGTTCAGCGTTCCGTTCGCGCCACCCGTGTCGATGGTCAGCGTCAATAGCTGCGTCGCTGTGTCGTTCTGCACATCCGTGACTTGGATGGTGGCGCTGGTTGTTCCGGCTGCTCCAGGCGTGCCGCTAATGAGTCCCGAGTGAGCGTCTAGACTGAGCCCGATTGGGAGGGCGCCGGAAAGTATGGTCCAGCTGTAGGGGGTTATGCCTCCGTTGGCCGATAGCAATGCGTTGTAGGGCGTGTTAATTGTCCCGTTGGACAAGGAACTGGTTCTGATAACTAAAGTTCCGGCACTGCCGTTGACTGTGATTTGCAGGTTGGCCGTAGCGGTTGCGGCGGGCGAATTGGAATCCGTCGCCTCGACGCTGAAGCTGTAGTTTCCGGTGGCCGTCGTAGTGCCTTCAAGCAAGCCTGTCGATGAGACGCTCAGCCCGGGCGGCAAGGTTCCGGTGGTCTTGCGCCACGTATACGGCGGAACTCCACCAGTCGCGACCAACTGCACGGTGTACCCGCTGTTCAGCGTTCCATCTGGAAGGGTAGAGGTGAGCACCGCGAGGGTAGCGATTGGCGCGAAGTAGCTGGCTACGTCCAAGATCAGGTGAGTTGGATTGGTGCCGGACGCAAAAGCATTGATCGATTCATTCCCGGATCCAGCTGGAACAATTGCCATATTCGAGGTAACGGCGCCGTCCGGCGCATTGAGAGTGGAAACGCCTGGTTGAGTCGAACCTTCCGGCCATAAGGTCAGGAAGCCGAGAGCTCCGGAGGGCAGGACGGTCGCGTTCAACGTGAACGCCTGGGCAACGTTGGGCACTCCACACAAGCTGCCGACGATGCCCACCGGAATTGTGCCATTGAACGGGCCAATCGTCTGACGGGTATCAAGGACACGACACGGTGTAATGGTGTACAGCGACAATGGGCTGGCTGCGGAACTGGCGGGTGCGAAGTACCCGTTCGTATCAATGAGCAGATTCGTGGTCGCGCTGGGGTAAACGGCGGTCTTGTTTTCCGTACCCGCCGGCACGATAGCTGCATTCGCGACAAACGTGCCAGTGTAGTCGTTGAGGGTGGATACCGTTGGCTGCGACTCGCCAGCTGGCCAGACGCTCACATAGCCCAGCGTCCCGGAAGGTAGCGCTGTAATGTTGAACGAGTAGGCCTGCGCATTGGTGGGTATGCCACAGTTCCCGGGGATGGAGAAGTCATGTTCCTGGCGACCCGGAATGGGGCCACCACTGCTTCGGGTATCGACGATTCGGCATGGAGGTAGCGGAAAGAAAGCCAATGCCGAGCTGTCGGCTGCCGAAGCGAAGTAGGCGTTGATGTCGATCAATATGTTCGTGGTATCGCTGACATAAACGCTGACCTTGCCACTATTACCCGCAGGGACGATGGCAGCGTTTGCCTTAGTTCGGCCGTCGAACGAGTTCATTAGGGAGACCACGGGCTGGGGCTCTCCCGTTGGCCAGATCGTCAGATACCGGACGCGCGTCCCGCCCGAGACCAACGTCACATTCAGCGAATAAGCTAAGGCCGAAGAAAGGTCGAACGATCCGCAGGCACCTCCAACTCCTCCCGACTGAGCCAGACTGGGCAGGTTAAAGGCTTGAGCTGTTCCGCCTTGAATCGGTTGGCCGTTACGCGTGTCGACCAAGCGGCAAGGGGTGACCGCCTTTAGCCGTAATGGCGTTTGGGCCATGACAGAGATCAAGAAGATGTGACTGAAAAGGACAATTAGGGGCAATAAGCTTAATTGACGACGCAACTGTGGCATGGATGTCTCCGCTTGTAAGTAAAATTCACTCACGGCCAGGCAAACTGATGCGCACATCCACAATTGCCTGCGAACAGGCAGTGCGGTCAGGGCCCAGCTTCAAATGAGTGCGGAGAGACGCAATGTCCGGAAGCGGAAATGTACTGCAAAATAACAGCCATGGGAATACCTATTTTTGGGGATGAGTCCAACGTAACCTGGGTGGGGCAATCATCCGATACGCCACCAGCGCAGCGCGCCGATCTGCTGCACGGCGAACCGGAGGATCGGTGGTCTCGCGCGGAACTGCAATCTCAGGGGAAATCAGTTTACGTCGCAGCCGCCGCCGTTCATCATGCAGCAGTTCGACTGGCCGCATCCTGCACCCGGCGACGCGGAACTGCTCTTCGCGCTGACGGCGAAGGTCGAGAGCTGCTTCTCCAACCTCTCGGTATGGCACTTAGGACACGCCGGCGTCTGCTCGCCAAACAGGATAGCTTCAAATTTGTGTCCACAAGATTCGCAACGGTACTCGAAGATCGGCATCAATAGCTCCAGCTCTGACAAAACAGCTTTACTCCGGTTCAGCGAACCGGGCACACGATCAGAGATTCTATTATAGATACAGGAGCCGCTTCTCATCGCCGCCAAAGATCCATACCCGAATGTCTCCTCGGCGCCTCGTAACGTGCCGATTGGAACGGCGCGCCCCCACGATTTTTTCGGGGAACCATTTCGTCCGCGCCGTCCCTTCCTCAACGGACACGCGCAGACGATTGCGGGTAATTTCCTGCCGCGCCGCAACGTTCTGCCTCCGGCCGAGGATCGCCTGTTCAACGTCGAACCTGGGGTTCAAGTGCTTTGCCAGTGTCACTGGCAGGCGCAGCGCGAGGCTGCGATGACCGTGATCATCGTGCATGGACTGGAAGGATCCAGCGATTCGCAGTATGTGATCGGCACCGGCAGCAAAGCCTGGGCAGCGGGGATGAACGTTGTCCGCATGAACATGCGCAACTGCGGCGACACCGAACATCTGGGGCCAACCCTGTACAACTCGAGTATGTCCGCCGACGTGGGGGCCATCGCGAGGACGCTGATCGCCGAGGACGGTCTGCAGAAGCTGGCGTTCGTGGGCTACTCGATGGGAGGCAATCTGGTGCTTAAGCTGCTCGGGGAATGGGGACCCGACGCGCCTGTGCAGGTGAAGGCCGGGGTGGGCGTCTCGCCAGCCATGGATCTGGCGCCTTCGGCGGATGCTCTGCACAATCCGACCAACCGTATCTATGAGTGGAAATTCTTACAGGGATTGCGCCGGCGCATGCGCAGGAAGGCAGCGCTTTATCCGGAACGCTATGACGTCCGCCATTTGCGCGGCATGCGCAGCCTGCGGGATTTCGACGATCAGATCACGGCCCGCTACTCCGGATTTCGCGATGCCCAGGACTATTACACGCGAGCTGCTGCTGCGCGGGTGGTGGATCGCATCGCCGTACCAACTCTGATTTTGCATTCTCTGGACGACCCGTTTATTCGCGTATTGCCGCAGACACGCGAAAAGGTGCTACGAAATCCGAACATTACCTACATCGAAACCGCTCACGGCGGCCACTGCGCCTTCCTGGCGGATGCCAATGGCTACGATGGGCGTTGGGCCGAGCGGCAGGGTATTTCCTTTCTCCAGCGGGTGGTGCGGGGCGAGCCGGTGAAGCTTGCGGCTCGCTGATCCTCCTGCCTGCATATCCCACAGTGTGGGTGTAGAAATGTATTTTTATTCTTGTCCCGTTTGGGATAGAATGTGCGGCACTTTCGTTCTGAGCCACTGCACCACAGCTCAATTTTCTCTCCCAGCGGCACGTCAACGAAACGTCTGCTGTTTGTTTCGGTTCAGCAATGAAGATGACAATTGTGCTATGAGCGCTATGTAACGAGGTCGGGCTATGATTCCGCAACAGGCAAAGGAAACTACTCGCACAGATATGGACCAACTGGCCATCAACACCGTCCGCACGCTCGCGATCGATGGCGTGCAGAAAGCCAATTCCGGGCACCCGGGCACGCCGCTGGGAGCGGCTCCCACTGCTTACACCCTCTGGCAGAAAGTGTTGCGCTACGATCCACAGCAGCCCTGGTGGCCGAACCGCGACCGTTTTGTCCTCTCCGCAGGTCACGCTTCGATGCTGCTGTACGCCCTGATTCATCTTGCGGGAATCAAAGCGGAGAACGCGAGCTATACCGAGAAGGATCGCCTTGCGGTGACGCTTGACGACATTAAGACATTTCGCCAGGCGGGAAGCCGCTGTCCGGGTCATCCGGAATACGGCTGGACGACGGGCGTGGAAGCCACGACCGGCCCGCTCGGGCAGGGTGTCTCCGACAGCGTCGGAATGGCGATCGCCGGCCAGTGGCTGGCGGCCAATTACAACCGCCCAGGCTTTGACCTGTTCGACTTCAACACCTACGCGCTTTGCGGTGATGGCTGCCTCATGGAAGGCATCTCCAGCGAAGCAGCGTCTCTTGCGGGTCATCTCAAACTGTCGAACCTCTGCTGGATCTACGATTGCAATCACGTCACCATCGAAGGTCACACCGATCTGGCCTTTACCGAGGATGTAGCGGGGCGCTTCATGGCCTACGGCTGGGAGGTCACAAGGGTCAGCGATCCCAACGATATTGAGTTGGTTGAGCGCGCTGTCAAGCGCTTCCACGACACCACGGACCGCCCGACCATGATCATCGTGCATAGCCATATCGGCTACGGCGCTCCGCATAAGCAAGACACTTCAGCGGCTCACGGCGAGCCCTTGGGTCCCGAAGAAGTGAGACTGACCAAAGAGTTCTTTGGCTTCTCGCCGGACGAATCGTTCGTTGTTCCAACCGGCGTCCGCGAGCACTTCGCCTCAGGCATGGGCGCGCGCGGCGCCAAGCTGTCGAAGGACTGGGATGGGATGTTTGCCCGCTATAAGGCACAGTATCCCGATCTCGCGGCGGACCTCGAAAACATAAAGGCGCGCGATCTGCCGGCAGGATGGGAAAAGGCTCTGCCGACGTTCGCGCCAAGCGCCAGCGGTATGTCGACGCGCGACGCCTCCGGCAAGGTGCTGAATGCGGTCGCGCAGAAGGTGAATTGGGTGTTGGGAGGCGCAGCCGATCTCTATCCCAGTACCAAGACCCGATTGGAGTTCGAGTTTGCCGGCGACTTCCAGGCGAAGGGCGAGTTGGGGAACTACAAGGGCCGTAACTTCCACTTTGGTATTCGCGAGCACGCCATGTGCGCCATCGTAAATGGCATGGTTCTGACCGGCCTGCGCGCCTTCGGTTCAGGGTTTCTGATCTTCACCGATTACGCGCGAGGCGCCATTCGTCTGTCGTCCTTGATGGAAATTCCGGCGCTGCATATCTGGACGCACGACACCATCAGCCTGGGTGAGGATGGGCCGACGCATCAGCCAATCGAGCAACTCGTCTCGCTGCGCGCGGTGCCGGGAATGCTTGTGATTCGTCCTGCTGATGCGAATGAGATGACCGAGGCGTATCGGGTCGCGCTTACGACCAAAGACCATCCTTGCGAGATCGTCTGCAGCCGTCAGGCGCTTCCGATTTACGACCGCACGAAGTTTGCAGCGGCGAGCGGCCTGGCCAAGGGCGCTTACGTTATGGTCGACGCGCCTGATGGAAAGCCGGACGTTATTCTTATCGGTTGCGGCAGCGAAGTTGGGCTCTGCGTTCAGGCGCGGGAGCAGCTCACCGCGCAGGGCATCAAGACACGCGTCGTCAGCATGCCCTGCTGGGCGCTGTTCGATGCGCAAGACCAGGCCTACCGCGAGAGCGTCCTGCCGCCTTCAATTGGGGCGCGAGTCACCGTGGAAGAAGCGTCCCAGATTGGCTGGGACCGTTATGCCGGACGCACCGGCGTGGTGCTGGGTATGCACACCTTCGGGATGTCGGCGCCAATGAAGGTTGTGATGGAGCATTTCGGCTTCACCGTTGAGCACGTGGTATCGGCGGCAAAACAAGCGATTGCGAATTCGAAGCAGTAAGAACGGGGCGGAGTTTATCAAACATGTCGAATGGAATGTCGGATGCGTTTGTATTTTTCGGAGCCACGGGCGATCTCGCCTACAAGCAGATTTT
The DNA here is from genome assembly GCA_963819055.1 of uncultured Acidobacteriaceae bacterium. Taxonomy (GTDB): domain Bacteria; phylum Acidobacteriota; class Terriglobia; order Terriglobales; family Acidobacteriaceae; genus Bog-257. Next base: position 172,062 of record CAWFUT010000042.1, read on the forward strand.
TCCATCACTGCAGGACTTGATTCGCGATGAGGGGTTCGATGTTCCAATCATCGGTGTGGCTAAGGCTGGCTGGAATCTCGATCAACTGAAAGCGCGTGCCAAGCAGAGTCTGGAGGAGCATGGCGGGCTCGAGCAAGGTCCATTTGAAAAGCTCATCAGCTTGCTGCGTTATGTCGACGGCGATTATGCTGACGCCGCTACATTCACCGAGCTTCGCAAGCAGTTGGGAAATGCGAAGGCGCCGCTGCATTATCTCGCCGTTCCGCCCAGTTTGTTCGGCACGGTTGCCGAAGGCCTCGCAAAATCCGGTTGTGCCGATAATGCGCGGGTTGTCATAGAAAAACCTTTTGGCCACAACCTGCCAACGGCGGAGGAGTTGAATCGCACGCTGCACAAGTTTTTCCCGGAAGAAAATATCTATCGCATTGACCACTATCTCGGTAAAGAGCCGGTACAGAACATTCTGTACACGCGCTTCGCCAATCCGGTCTTCGAGCCCATCTGGAACCGCGAATATGTACGCAGTATTCAGATTACGATGGCGGAAAATTTCGGTGTGAGCGACCGCGGCAAGTTCTACGACGAGACCGGCGCGCTGCGCGACGTGGTGCAGAATCACATGCTGCAGGTGCTGGGAAATCTCACCATGGATCCGCCAACCGGAGAAGATCACGAAGCGGAACGCGACTCGAAGTCAGCCCTGCTGAAAGCGGTCCGTCCGCTGAAGCCTGAAGATGTAGTTCGCGGTCAATACAACGGCTACAAACAGGTCGCGGGTGTGGCTCCCGGTTCTACGGTGGAAACCTTCATCGCCATCAAGCTCTACATCGATACCTGGCGGTGGGCAGGAGTGCCCATCTATATTCGCGCCGGCAAATGTCTGCCGGTTACCTGCATGGAAGCCCTGGTCGAATTCAAACGGCCGCCGCGCGAGACCTTTAATGAGATCGTTCCGCTACGCTCCTCGCACATGCGTATGCGAGTGAGCCCTGATATCAGTATCGGTTTCGGAGTGCGCGTGAAAGTTCCCGGCGAGCGCATGGTGGGTGAAGATGTCGAGCTGCAACTGAAGAGCCATGCCACCTCGGACATGCCGCCATACCAGCGGTTGCTGGGCGATGCCATGCGGGGTAACGGCGAGCTTTTCGCGCGCCAGGATCTGGTTGTGGCGCAGTGGCGCATCGTGCAGCCGATTCTCGACAACGTCACTCCGGTGTATACCTACGAGCCGGGAACATGGGGACCTGATGAAGCCGGCCAGTTGATTGGGGCGGATGGTCCCTGGATCAATCCCACAACAGCGCCAGAAGAGAGCCGGTCGCAAGCCGCCAGCCGGAGCTAAATGATCGCGAGAAAAGCCGCAAAGTCAAGCACCTCAGTCCGCGCTGGATCGAAGAAGAGCGTCACGGACTTGATGTTTCTGTTCGACGTCGACAATACGCTTCTGGACAATGACCGCTTTCAAAGCGATCTCTTCCGGCACATTGAGCGGGAGTTCGGTCGCGATGCCCGTGAACGTTACTTGGAGATCTTCGAGCAGTTACGTGATCAGCTGGGATATGCAGACTACCTGGGAGCGCTTGAGCGCTATCGCCAGCAGGATTTGCACGATCCGCGCTTTCTTCACATGGCGAACTGGGTCATCGAATATCCTTTTCCCCAGCGACTCTATCCGGGAGCTCTGGATGTTCTAAAGCGTGTGCGTAAGTGGGGGAAAGCGGTAGTTCTGTCCGATGGCGACGCTGTTTTCCAGCCCCGCAAGGTGGAGCGCTCCGGGATATGGAAAGCCGTTAGCGGGAACGTGCTCATCTTTATCCATAAGGAAAAAGAGTTGGCGTGCGTGGAGAGTATTTATCCCGCCCGCCACTACGTGATGGTCGATGACAAATTGCGACTCCTTCAGGCTATCAAGGACATCTGGAAGGATAGAGTTACGACCGTCTTCGTTCAGCAGGGTCACTACGCAAGAGATAAGAAAGCCATCGCACAATATCGGCCTGCGGACATCAGCATCCGTCGCATCGCCGATCTGCTGGACATTGAATTGCGCTCATGGGTGCGTAAAAAAGAGGCAACGAAATGAAAGCCACACAGCAACTGAATAAGCTCGGGCAGAGTTTATGGCTCGACAACATCACTCGCCAGTTACTTGACAGCGGCACGCTTAAGAAATATATCGACGATCTCTCGGTCACCGGACTGACGTCGAATCCGACAATCTTCGATCACGCCATGACCAAAGGCAACTCCTACGACAGCGACATGGCGAAGCTCATGTCCTCCGGGAAGTCGGTGGAGGACGCCTTCTTCGAGATGGCGATCGATGACTTACGCCGAGCGGCGGACTTGTTCGCGGACATTCACCAGCGCACGGCCACTGTGGATGGCTGGGTTTCGCTGGAGGTCTCACCTTTTCTGGCGTACGACGCAGTAAAGACTGCTGCCGTGGCGAAGCAGTTGCACCAGAAGGCCGCGCGCCCAAACCTGTTTATCAAGATCCCCGGAACAACCGAAGGACGCACGGCGATTGAAGAAGCCATCTTCGCTGGAGTGTCTGTGAATGTGACATTGCTGTTCAGCCGCGACCACTATCTGGGCGCGGTCGAAGCTTACATGCGCGGACTGGAACGGCGCGTGGAAGCCGGCCTGAGCGCCGACGTGCGGTCGGTCGCTTCGCTGTTCGTCAGTCGCTGGGACAAGGCGACCATGGACAAAGTTCCCAGCGAATTGCGCGACAAGATTGGACCGGCAGTCGGAGGCCAAACCTACAAGGCCTATCGCGATGTGCTTGATTCGGACCGTTGGCAGCGGCTGGAAAACCTTGGAGCGCGGCCGCAACGGTTGCTCTTCGCCAGTACAGGAACCAAGGACCCCAAAGCGTCGGACGTGCTCTATATCAGCGCGCTTGCCGCTCCCAATACAGTCGACACAATGCCTGAGGAGACGCTGCTGGCTTTTGCAGAGCATGGCAGCGTTGGAAAAGCTTTGCCTCGAGATGGCGGAGACTGCGAGCGGGTTCTCGCCGCATTCGGTAAAGCAGGTATTGACGTAGCCAAACTGGCTGCCGACCTGCAGTCGGAAGGCGCAAAATCATTCGTTGACTCATGGAAAGATCTGTTGAGTTCGATTGAATCCAAGAGCAAAGCACTGAAATAAGGAGCACTCATGCCGGAGCCAAAAATGAGCACGCAGCGCCCGATCGACACCGCAGCCTGGAAAGCATTGCAGGAGCACTACGAAAAAATCAAGAACATGCAGCTGCGCCAGTTCTTTGCGGATGACCCACAGCGAGGCACAAGGTTAACTGCGGGAGGAGCTGGCTTATATCTCGACTACTCGAAGAATCGGGTCACCGACGAGACCATGAGTCTGCTGGTCCAGTTGGCGCGCGAGCGCGGTGTCGAAGCACGTCGCGACGCCATGTTCCGCGGCGAGAAGATCAACATTACAGAAAAGCGCGCGGTACTGCACGTCGCTCTCCGTGCTCCCCGCGGAACGAAGATCGAAGTCGACGGCAAAGACGTTGTCGCCGACGTGCATGCCGTCCTGGACAAGATGGCAGCCTTCTCCAACCGCGTGCGCAGTGGTGAGTGGAAGGGCTTTACCGGAAAGCGCATCAAGAATGTAATCAACATCGGTATTGGCGGCTCGTATCTGGGCCCGGAGATGGCCTACATCGCCTTGCGCGATTTCAGCGATCCCAGCATGACCTTTCGCTTCGTGGCTAACGTTGACGGCGCGGCTTTTACGGATGCGACGCACGATCTCAAGGCGGACGAAACGCTCTTCATTCTCTCTTCCAAGACGTTCACCACGCTGGAAACCATGACCAATGCGGCGACCGCTCGCAAATGGATCGTGGATTCGCTGAAGAATGATGCGGCAGTGGCCAAGCACTTCGTCGCCGTTTCGACCAATGCGGAAGGCGTGGCCAAGTTCGGCATCGATACGGCGAACATGTTTGGCTTCTGGGATTGGGTCGGCGGCCGCTACTCGATGGATTCGGCTATAGGCCTGTCCACCATGGTCGCCATAGGGCCGCAGAACTATGAGGAAATGCTCGCCGGCTTCCACGCCATGGACCAGCACTTCCTCACCACCCCGCTAGAGAAGAATCTGCCCGCGCTGATGGGGCTTCTGACAGTGTGGTACAACAATTTTTTCGGCGCGCAGACTGTCGGGATCATGCCGTATGCGGACAATCTGAAGCGTTTTCCGGCCTATCTTCAGCAGTTGCAGATGGAGAGCAACGGCAAGCATGTCGACCTGGAAGGGAATCACGTTGACTGGCAGACCGGTCCCATTATCTGGGGCGAGCCCGGCACCGACGGCCAGCACTCGTTCTACCAGTTAATTCACCAGGGGACGAAGCTCATTCCATGTGACTTCATTGCCTTCCTCCAGCCCTTGAGCCCGCTGACCGTCATGCACGATTACTTGATTGCCAACGTATTTGCGCAAGCCGAGGCATTAGCTTTCGGCAAGACCGCCGAGGAACTCAAGGCCGAGGGGTCCCCCGATTTCCAAACGCCGTTCCGCGTTTGCGAGGGGAATCGTCCTACCAATACAATCCTGGTCGATAAACTGACGCCTCGGGCGTTGGGTACGCTGGTTGCGCTCTATGAGCACAATGTCTTCACGCAGGGTGCGGTTTGGAATATCGACTCATTCGATCAGTGGGGCGTTGAGTTGGGCAAGGTCCTGGCAAAACGCATCATCCCCGAATTGGAGAGCGATGCTGCTCCGGCATTGAAGCACGACAGTTCGACGAATAATTTGATCGGTCGGTATCGCAAGGCGCTAGGCAGAAAGAACTGATCTGAACGGGCGCACTTGCGGTGCCCCTTACATAAGCTCGGCCCAAGAGGAAGCTGCTCTGAACGCACCGACAGCATCGCGCGATCCTCATGCCGCATTGAAGAAGGAGGCGGCAGAACATGCCCTGCGCTACATTTCGTCGGGCATGACGGTTGGGCTGGGTACCGGTTCGACGGCCATCTTCGCGATCAGGCACATCGGTGCGCTGCTGCAAAGCGGCGAGTTGAAAAACATCGTCGGCTTCGCTACCTCGAAGGCATCCTGGGATGCGGCAGTCGAACTGAAGATCCCGATGTTGACCGACGATCTACCGAAAGGTATCGACGTCACCATCGATGGGGCGGACGAGGTCGACCCGCAGCTCAACCTGATCAAGGGCGGAGGCGGCGCTCTTCTACGGGAAAAGCTAGTCGCACAAGCTTCAAAGCGTGAGATCATCGTCGTCGACGAGAGCAAACTTTCCTCGCGGCTTGGAACGCTGCATGTTTTGCCGGTCGAAGTGCTGCCCTTCGGATGGCGTTCGCAGGCGCGGTTCCTGGAGTCGCTCGGCGCGAAGTATGTTGTGCGCCAAACTCCCGATGGCAGGGAATACCATACGGACCAGGGTAATCTGATCCTGGATTGCGATTTCGGGCCTATTGCCGACGCTGCAAAGCTGGCCCGCGAGCTCGAACAACGAGCGGGAATTGTCGAGCATGGCCTATTTCTGAATTTGACCCACACGGTGGTAGTGGCTGCCAAGGCCGGCGTTCGCGAGCTTACGCGTCAGTAACAGTTCATTGCCATGTTGTCATCGCCGGGCAATAGCGCCGGCGAGGGATCGGTTGTTCTGAATCGAAAAGCTACGGCAGTCTCTCTGACCAAACAATGCCAACTCCTGTTGATCCAAGCGCCCCCCAGCCTGCAACGAACGCCGAGAAGAGCCGCCTCGAGGAAGCCGAGAGCACGATAAAGCCCTGGCGCCGCTGGGGCACGTACCTTAGCGAGCGACAATGGGGGACGGTTCGCGAAGACTACAGCGCGGACGGCTCAGCTTGGGATTACTTTCCTCACGACCACGCCCGTAGCCGCGCCTATCGCTGGGGCGAAGATGGGATCGCCGGCTTCTGTGATGAGAAAGAAACGCTCTGCCTGGCAATCGCCCTGTGGAACGGCAAGGATCCCATCCTGAAGGAGCGGCTCTTCGGGCTCACTAACCAGCAGGGCAATCACGGCGAAGATGTCAAAGAGCTTTATTACTATCTCGACGAAACGCCCACCTGCTCGTATGCGAGCATGCTGTACAAGTATCCGCAAGCGGCGTATCCGTATCAGCAGTTGCTCGATGAGAACCACCGGCGCGGCTTGAACGACCGCGAGTACGAATTGATGGATACCGGCATCTTTGCCGACAATCGCTATTTCGATGTGTTCGTCGAGTATGCGAAGGCTGATGCGGAAGACATTCTCATGCGGGTTACGGTCTACAACCGTGGACCGGAGCCGGCTTCGCTGGTGCTGTTGCCGCACGTGTGGTTTCGCAACACCTGGAGTTGGGGACGTGACCCGCATAAGCCTGAGCTATCACAGGCAAGCGCAACTCGCCTGCTTGCGACACACTACACGCTGGGTACATTTCAGATTGACTTCGATCCGCCAGAAGAATTTCTGTTTACCGAAAATGAAACCAACGAGCGTCGTGTCTTCCATACCGAAGGCGGGGACGGCTATTGCAAAGATGCGTTTCACGAGTATGTCGTTCACAGCGGGAAGCAAGCGGTGAATCCGGCCAACAAGGGGACGAAGGCCGCTGGTCTGTACCGCCTCAGCCTGGCACCCGGGGCGGCCGCAACCACGCGCCTGCGAATGCGGCTGGCAGCTTCGTCCAGCGGCGATGCTTTCACCGACTTCGATCAAGTCTTCACCAAGCGTCTGCAAGAGGCAGATCGATTCTATGAAGAAGTTCACGCCGGGTTAGATAGCGAGGATGCCCGTCGTGTGCAGCGGCAGGCCCTGGCCGGCATGCTCTGGAACCGGCAGTGTTATCACTACAACGTCTTCGACTGGCTGCAAGGCGACCCTGGTCAGCCGCCTCCACCCAAGCAGCGGCAGGATGGTCGCAATCACGACTGGCAGCATCTGAATGGCGACGAAGTTCTGTCGATGCCCGACAAATGGGAGTATCCCTGGTTCGCCGCCTGGGACCTGGGTTTCCACTGCGTTGCCTTATCGCTTGTCGACCCGGCATTTGCTAAGCGTCAACTCGTCTTGCTCGGACGCGAATGGTATATGCAACCGAACGGCCAGTTTCCCGCGTATGAATGGAACTTCAGCGATGTGAATCCGCCGGTTTATGCGGTGGCGGGATGGCGGATTTACCGGATGGAGCAAATGCGCACTGGAAAAGGCGACCGGAATTTTCTGGAACGAGTGTTCCATAAGCTGATGTTGAACTTCATGTGGTGGGTCAATCGTGAAGATGAGCAGGGCCGGAATATCTTTCAGGGCGGGTTTCTTGGCCTGGACAACATCGGTGTATTTGACCGCTCGCAGCCCCTGCCGACTGGCGGTACTGTCAATCAATCCGATGGAACCGCCTGGATGGCGATGTATGCTCTGAATCTCATGCGCATCGCGCTGGAGTTAGCGCGCGAAGACTACATATACGAAGACGCCGCCAGTAAATTTTTCGAGCACTTCCTGTATATTGCTCGGGCGATGTCTGACATTGCGGGAGAAGGAATCGGCCTCTGGGACGAAACCGATAGTTTCTACTACAGCGTTCTGAACCTGCCCAACGGACAGAACGTCCCTATCCGTCTGCGTTCGATTGTCGGGTTAATTCCACTTTTTGCTGTGGAAGTGATCGAGCAAGAGTTTCTCGATGCGTTGCCTCATTTCCGGGAACGTCTGAAATGGTTTCTGGACAAGCGCCCGGATCTGTCGTCCCTGGTTTCGCGATGGGGCGAGCGTGGCTCCAACAGCAGGCGTTTGCTATCGTTGGCCCGTGCTTTTCGCATGAAGAGCATTTTGGCGCGAATGCTTGACGAGAACGAGTTTCTTTCGCCTTACGGAATTCGCGCACTGTCGCGCTACCATCTCGAGCATCCGTATGTGGTTGATTTAGGCGGGGCGCACTATGAAGTAGATTACGACCCGGCTGAGTCGCGTTCCCGTATCTACGGCGGGAACTCCAACTGGCGCGGCCCTATATGGATGCCGGTAAATTATCTGATGGTCGAGAGCTTGCGTCGTTTCTACGACTACTACGGAGATGACTTCAAGGTAGAATGTCCTACAGGATCGGGCAAGTATCTCACATTGTGGGAGGTGTCAGAAGAAATCGCTGGCCGCCTGATGAAGCTATGTCTGCGGGACGAAAATGGCCGTCGCGCTTCGCTGGGCGACGATACCAAACAGCAAACCGATCCATATTTCCGCGATCATCTGCAGTTTTATGAATACTTCCACGGCGACAACGGCCGCGGCATGGGAGCGAATCATCAGACCGGCTGGACCGGCTTGATCGCGAACCTAATCGCCGAACACGGGCAAGCACGAACCGCCAAATCGGATCGCTGACGGAGTCAGTAGTCCTTAAATAGTCCTGCCCACGAATCATCCAAGTTGTCCCAGCGGTCGCGCTCCAGCCAATTCGTTTGCGAATCCGGCAAGTAAAGAACGCCGTGTCCCAGAGGACACATCATCTCGCTGCCCGACCAGTCCAGCAGGACATGTCCCGGCGCTCCAATTTGTATTGGGGTCCCGAGGCGTTGCAGGCACACGCGACAGCGTTTCTGCTGGTCGCGAATTGCCCAGGAGAGTGGTGCAATGGACAGGATGAGGAAGAGCCAGAGTGCAACACCGTTTGTAATCGGTTGCACCGAGCCGAAAACATAGACCGACAAGATGCTCAGGCTGGTCCAGGCAAGAAGCCCCGTGCAGGTCAGCAGCAACACGGCCTTCGCCGCGAAGAAGGACCACCAACGGAGCCGGTCGCGCATTCTCAACGGGGAACGTCCGACGCCAGTGCTGAAACGCGCATACACGATCAGCATGGCAGATCCCACAGCCAGAAGAAGGAAGAGCAGATATGAACTGATGTATCGCTGCATCTCGGCGCGTCCCGAGGTGACCACCAGCAACGAAGCGGGAAGGATGTAGCCCGCATTTTCGGTACGATCGGCAAGATCGAGTTCCAGTTGCCGTGCCGACACGGCCGGGCGGATGCGAGCCACCGCGCCGATACGCTCGACTGAGTTTGTAAACGACGGAGTCCCGGCATCAAGCATGGTCCAAACCGAAATTCCGGGTGCGGGCAGATAAAAGTCCTGGGGCAGCACACCGATGACAGTGCGCGGGATGCCGCCAACCGTGAGCTGGCGGCCTATGACCGAGCGATCACGGTGGAATTGCAAATGCCAGATTTCATCGCTCAGGACGACACACCCACTGCAACTATTGTCGTCACCTGGTTGAAAGGTTCTTCCAACACTCGCATGGAGGCCCAGGACCTGAAAGAAGTCGGGCGCGACCTGTGCCGACAGAACAGGCAACGTTCGCCGGGGAGCTAGCAATTGGGTCGCACCCCAGGAAAAAGCGGCGACGTCTTTCAATAGCTTGCTACCTTGCCAAGCTGCCGCCAGATCCAGAAGAGTTTCAGAGTGCACGCGACGAAACTTTCCGTTCAGGCTGATGACACACACGTGATCGGGATCGGGGATTGGAGAAGCCATCAACGATCGGATCGCAGGAATGATGCCGCCGGACAGAACCAAGACGATAATGGCCAGTGAAATCGAGATCAGAAAGATGGAAGGAGAGCGGCGCAAATGCTCGCTTCTTCGCCGAAACGCCTGCTGATCGAAGCGAAGCCAGAACGCCGAAGGGAAGGCGCTCCAGCAGAATCGTGCCAATTCCAGCTTGCGTTCACGGTTAAGCTGATCATTCTCGGCAAGAAACTGGCTCCAGTGCCAAATCTGCCGGGTCCAACTAGCCCGCCAGCTGGCCCGGTGATATCTGGGCACAAGCCAGCTAGCCAGCCAGATCACTGATCGGCAGCTGGCGAACGTCCTCCGTCCTGCCTCGGGCCAACGCATGCTTATCTACTGTGAGATGTCGAAAATCGCCGGTCGTCGCGAAAAGCTACACACATTCGGCGCTATTTTCTTGTTCGCGATATTCCGCTGGCGTCGGCAGCCCCGTTGAGAAGTGCTTTCAGAAATCAAATTTTGATCCCAAGATGGACAGATCACCGACTGGTTATGCGATTGCAACACAAATGCGTAGCGAACCCAATGAGTTCTTGCAAATCTCTTCCTTTGAAGGTATAAAGCGAGACATTCTCTCAGTTGCTTTATGGTTTTTCGGCTAGGAAACGAACTCACTCAGAGCTCGTGCAGGGAGCCGGTTCAGTTGAGCTGGCATAAGGCGTGGCCAATCCGGGTGTGACAACTCCCGGAGCCGGTCTCGTAAGGTGGGGCAAAGCAGTCCAAGACAGGCTTGGCTATTAGTGTTCCCAGTCCACATGTACCCGCGATCCGCGAACAGCGAACGTCATAATACGGCATCTCGGAAGTGTTGGTGTGTTTCGCCTTGGGCTTTGGCCGCGTCACTCCTCCTCTTTGTGTTCGGATGTGGGGGATCGCTCTTTGCGACGACATCCGGCCCGTCGCCCGTGCCTTCTATTTTCGATCCGGCGTCGACGCCAGCGCACGATATCTATCACCTGTCGCTGTTCGTGTTGGCGATTTGTGCCGGCATTTTCTTGGTGGTTTTCACCCTGATTATGTACGCGGCGATTAAGTACCGGCGTCGGCCTTCCGATGACGATTGCGAACCACCGCAGGTCTACGGCAGCAATCAAGTAGAGCTGGCTTGGACAGTCATTCCTGTGCTGATTGTGGTAGTGCTCTTTCTGGCGTCGGCTCGCGTGATCCACGCTGTGGAAGACGTGCAGTTCCCGCCGACCGCCATTGAGGTGACCGCAACTGGGCATCAGTTCTGGTGGGAATTTCAATATCCCAAGTATGGATTTGTAACTGCAAACGAGATGCACGTTCCGGTTAGCGCAAACGGACAATCTCTACCCATTCACATCATTTTGCTCTCGGCCGATACGGATCACAGCTTCTGGGTGCCGCAGCTGGCAGGGAAGACCGACCTTATTCCCAACCGTAAGAACGAAATGTGGATCGAGCCCCACGAGACCGGAACGTATGTGGGACAATGCGCGCAGTATTGTGGAACCCAGCACGCCAAGATGCTTCTGAGCGTCATTGTCCAGTCGCCGGAAGATTTCCAGCGTTGGGTCGAACAGCAGAAGGCCCCAGCTGCAATGGCTCCGCACGCTGCGGAGGGCCGGCGCGTGTTCGAAGCCAACGCCTGTATGAGTTGCCACACCATTACCGGAACCGCGGCGAACGGGCGGTTTGGTCCTGACCTTACGCACTTGATGAGCCGGAGCACGATTGCTTCCGGCGCTGCTCCCAACGACGAAGCAAATCTGCGATTGTGGGTGAAGACACCGGACGCGATCAAGCCCGGCTGTTTGATGCCCGCGATGCAACTGAACGATCACGACGTGGATGCCCTCATGGCCTACCTCATGAGCCTGCACTAGCCCCGGAGAAATTGATGGCTGACGCCCAACCCATACTGCCACCGATGGTGATCTCGACGGAGCGCGAAGCTTCGCGGCCACTGGTGCAGGTGCTGCACGACTGGATTGTCACCGTCGATCACAAGAAGTTGGGGATAATGTATTTCTCCTACGGCGTCATCTTCCTGGTGATTGGAGGTATCGAGGCTTCGATCATGCGGGCCCAGCTGGCATTTGCCAACAGCCATCTGGTTTCGCCGGAGGTTTTTAATCGCCTGTTCACCATGCATGGTACGACGATGATTTTCTTCGCCGCCATGCCGATCGTCTTTGGTTTCGCCAACTACCTCATGCCTTTAATGGTGGGCGCGCGCGATATGGCGTTTCCCCGGTTGAACGCGTGGAGTTTCTGGATGAGCGCGTTTGGTGGCCTCATCCTGTATTTCAGTTTTGTTGGCGGGTTCGGATTGTATGGCGCCGGAAGCGCGCCAGATGTTGGATGGTTTGCCTACGCGCCATTGACATCACCTGCATTTTCGGTTGGTCATAGCACGGATTACTGGATCATTGGCATTCTGGTCAGTGGCTTTGGCAGCATCGGCACGGCGCTGAACGTGTTGACCACGATCTTCTGCATGCGCTGTCCGGGCATGACTCTGAAACGTATGCCGCTATTCGCCTGGATGAATGGATTGATGGCATTCCTGGTGCTAGTGGCGCTCGGACCTCTGACTGCGGCGCAGATCATGCTGCTGATTGATCGCTACTTGGGCGGACATTTCTTCGATACACAGGCGGGCGGCTCGGCGGTCATCTGGATGCACTTCTTCTGGATCTTCGGACACCCGGAGGTTTACATCCTGGTGATGCCGGCGTTTGCGATCATCTCCGAAGTGATTCCGGTCTTCTCGCGCAAGCCGATTTTTGGGTACTCCATCATGGTGGCTGCCACGCTGGCCATCGGCTTCATCAGCATGGGAGTTTGGGCGCACCACATGTTTACCATTGGCATGACGTCTTATGCCAACGCGTTCTTCGTCGCCTCCACGGCGGCGATTGCGGTCCCCACCGGCATCAAGATCTTTAATTGGTTGGGGACGATGTGGGGAGGCAAGATCCGCTTCGCCGTGCCCATGATGTTCTGCGTGGGATTCCTGTGCCAGTTCCTGATCGCAGGTTTGACGGGAATCATGCTATCAGCCGCTCCCTTTGACTGGCAGCTGGGCAACTCCTACTTTGTGGTAGCCCATTTCCATTACGTGATCCTGGGCGGCATTGTGATGGCCGTTTTCGCCGGCGCGTACTACTGGTATCCCAAGGTCACCGGCAAGATGCTGAACGAAACCCTTGGGAAATGGCATTTCTGGCTATTCGTGATCGGATTTCATTTGACCTTCGATTTCATGCATATCCCGGGCCTATTGGGCATGCCGCGCCGGATTTATACCTATGACGCCAGCCGTGGCTGGGAGATATGGAACCTCATCGTGTCGATTGGGGTGGTCTTCCAAGCCTTGGGTATTTTGTTCTGGGTCATCAACATCATCTGGACGCATTACAAGGGTGCTGCGGCAGGAAATGATCCGTGGGACGCCTGGACTTTGGAGTGGCATACCACTTCGCCGCCGCCCGACTATAACTTCGCCGAGATTCCGGTGGTGAGAAGCCGTCGGCCGTTGTGGGACTTGAAACATCCGGAAGATCCTGACTGGAAATATGAATAACAAGTCCCACTCTGTGGGAGTGGATCAATAAGGAGAGTTGTTTGGCAGCAGCGACATATACCGTTCCGCAGAGCGAGATGCCTTTGGCGGCCAGCTATCGCGGCAAAGTGGGGATGTGGTGCCTGATCACGGCGGAGTCCGCCATCTTCAGCATCTTCGTCGTCGCTTATCTATATTACGCGGGCAAAAGCGCGAGCGGTCCGACCCCGGCACAGGTGCTGGATGTGCCTTGGTTCAACTCCATCTGCCTGTTCTCCAGCAGCGCGACGATTCTGCTGGCCGAGAAGGCGCTGCACCACGGAAACATCAAGCGGTTCGGAATTTTCTGGTTCCTTACGATCGCACTAGGCGTGATCTTCCTGATTGGAACAGGACGCGAGTGGTATCACCTGATCTACCACGATGGGTTGACCATTAGCACCAATCTGTTTGGCACGACCTTCTATTCTTTGGTCGGGCTGCATGCGTTTCACGTGATCGTCGGCGTAACCGGATTGAGCATCATTCTGCTGTTGACCTTATTCGGAGCAGTGAAGCAGGAGCATGCAGCCCGGGTGAGCGTCTTCGCGATGTACTGGCACTTTGTAGACGCGATCTGGGCGGTGGTGTTGTCAGTGGTTTATTTCATTACGCGATAACTTGCATGGCAGAGCAGAGACAAACGGGTAGCGGCTCCGGACGGCCGGGCGTAGTGATGCCGGCGCCCACGGCATGGCCCTTCGCTATGGCGCTGGGTTCGGCGCTGACTTTCATGGGTCTGCTCACCGACGTTTCGGTCAGCATTCTCGGTGGAATTCTGACGATCTGCGGTGCCGTCGGCTGGTTTCGCCAAGTGCTTCCTCACGAGCATGAGGAAATTGTGCCGGTGGAGTTGGCCGAGCCGCCGCGCGTCCTGCCGCCTCGGCGGGTTGAGCGGCTGGAGATTGCCGAGGAAATTCACAGAGCCTGGGTGCCGCTCAGGATTTATCCCATTTCCGCGGGCGTGAAGGGCGGCTTGGCCGGCGGAGTTGCCATGGCGATTTTTGCGGTGATCTACGGAGTTGTGTCCCATCACAGCATCTGGTATCCGATCAATCTGCTGGCTGGAAGCCTGTACTCTCCGTCTGCTACTCCCACAGTGGAGGAGATGCTGCACTTCCGCATGGGCTGGTTCCTCTTCGCGCTGGCGATGCACCTCACCATGTGCTTGCTTGTGGGACTGCTCTATGGCGCCATGTTACCCCTGCTGCCACGGCGCCCCATCGTTCTCGGTGGAATCATCGGCCCGTTGCTCTGGACTGGACTGCTGTATCACGTTATCGGCTACGTGAATCCGATGTTGGACGAGCGCATTAACTGGTGGTGGTTCGCAGCCTCGCAGGCAGCATTTGGAATCGTGGCGGGGCTGGTGGTGGCACGTCAAAATAAAATCCTCACCGCGGAGAACTTGCCGTTGGCCTTGCGGGCAGGTATCGAGGCTCCCGGCCTGATGCACGAGCGCAAGGGTGAAGGCAAGAAGCCATGAAGATGCGCCCGGTGTGCTCCGCATTCTCATTGCTGACCTTATTGGTCTTGGTTGGTTGCAACTTGCCCGGAAAGCCCACTCCCGCGGATGTAGTGCCGCGCCCGTCCGACGTGCTGGATCCGGTCGCGCTCTACGGCCAGAACTGTGCGGGTTGCCACGGCGCCGATGGCAAGCAAGGACCGGCTCCTCCTATCGGCGATCCGGTATATCTCGCCATTGTTGACGACCAGACGTTGCGAAACACCATTTCGAAGGGAAGACCTGGTACTCCGATGTCAGCTTTTGCGGTCAGTGAAGGCGGCATGCTGACGAGTAAACAGGTGGACGCGATTGTTCAAGGCATGCGCCAACGCTGGGGACAACCGCAGATCCTGCAGAACGTGACCGCCCCTTCGTATGCGGCAAAGTCCGGCGCCACCCCGCAACAGGGCACAGCAGTCTTTTCTACATTCTGCGCATCGTGCCACGGCGCTGACGGGAAGGGTTCAGCGAAGGTCGGCTCGATCGTCAACCCGAACTATCTCAGCCTGGTTACGAATCAAGGCTTGCGAACCGTGGTAATCATCGGGCGGCCGGACTTCAATGCGCCTGACTGGCGAAACAATGTCCCCGGCCATCCGATGACGGACCAGCAGGTCACCGACGTAGTGGCGTGGTTGGCCTCGCAACGGCCGGCAACTGCGGCTACGGCCACGCCGGCAGCGGCGAATAATTCTGTGCCCGGAGGGCCGCAGTGAGCGATCGTGATGTTTCTCGACGGCAGTTTTTTGTGAAGCTTGGAATTGTGCTCAATGGCTTTGCCGCCGTCGCTCTAGCTACGCCCATCGTCGGATATTTGCTGGCGCCTCTGATTCGCGGCCAGGGAGGTCGTTATCAGAAGTGGATCGATCTGGGCGAACTGGACGAGTTTCCTGAAGGCCAGACCAGGCTCGCAAAGTATAAAAATCCGATCTCAAATCCGTGGGACGGCGAGACCGACAATATTCCTTGCTGGGTTCGGCGCGTCCAAGGCGATCAGTTTCAGGTGTTCGCAATCAACTGCGCTCATCTCGGGTGCCCAGTGCGTTGGTTCCCACAGTCGGGGCTGTTCATGTGTCCGTGCCACGGAGGCGTGTACTACCAGGATGGTTCGCGGGCTTCCGGTCCGCCTCCCCGTGGGCTCTTCGAATACACCTACAAGGTTCAAGATGGCCACTTGATGATCGAGGGCGGAGAGTTGCCGACGTTATCTACCAGCGCCAGCCTTCAAAAGGGGAGCAACGGATGCCAAGGCTGATACAGCGGGTCGGCGACTGGTTTGAGCAGCGACTGAAGATCTGGCCGGTCGTACGCGAAACCATGGAGCACCCGGTACCGCGCAAATCAGCCAGCTGGTTCTATGTTTTCGGAAGTGCAGCACTCACCGTCTTCATCATTCAAATAGTCACCGGCATTATGCTGGCGCTCATCTATGTGCCCTCGGCCGGACAGGCCTGGAACAGCCTGCAATATCTGAATCACGCGGTCACGCTGGGCTGGTATATCCGGGCCTTGCATGGATGGGGCTCCAACTTCATGGTTGCCATCGTGCTCGTTCACATGGTGCAGGTGGCCATGTTCGGGGCGTATAAATTCCCGCGTGAACTGACCTGGATCGTCGGCGTATTTCTTCTACTGATGACGTTGGGCATGGCTTTCACCGGCCAGGTGATGCGATTCGATCAGGACGCCTATTGGGGTCTGGGAATTGGAGCGTCCATCTGCGGCAGAGTACCGGTGATCGGCGCATGGGTGGTGCATCTGTTATTGGGCGGTCCGATCATCGCGGGCGATACGCTATCACGCTTCTTTGACTTCCACGTATTTGTGATTCCCGGCCTGCTCCTCGCCTTCGTTTCCGTGCACCTGCTGATGGTGTTGAAGCTTGGAATCAATGAATGGCCGATGCCGGGGCGCCTGGTGCGTCGCTCCACCTACGTTAAGGAATACGAAGAGTTGGCCCACAAAGACGGCATGCCGTTTGTGCCTGGTGCGGTGTGGAAGGACATGATCTTCGCGGCGTTCGTCATCTTCAGCGTGATGGCGTGCGCGGCATACTTCGGTCCGTTCGGGCCCAGCGGACAACCCGATCCGACGATCGTTCAGACCGTGCCCAAGCCAGACTTCTTCTTCCAGTGGCTGTACGCGCTGCTGGCATTCTTGCCGCCACAGATGGAAACTCCGGCACTACTGATCGGGCCGGTCATCATTATCGGCTTCTTGATTTGTCTGCCATTTTTCGCCGGCGAGGGCGAGAAGCATTGGTCCCGCCGCCCCGTGGCGATCGTAACAATTCTTCTGACTGCTGTGGCGCTCGGCACCTTGACGCACTTGGCTAGTTATACGCCCTGGAGCCCCATCATGAACGCCTGGAGCGGCGATCCTGTTCCGGTGCAGTATCTGAACGGGCGATCGCCGCTGGAGCGGGCAGGTGCAGCTGTCTTTCAGGAGAAGCAATGCCGTAACTGTCATTCCATCGGCGGCTCGGGTGGACTGCGCGGGCCGGCGTTGGACAGCGTGGCCGTGCGCAAAACGCACGCTCAATTGGTTCGCCAAGTTGTGCAGGGAGGCGGCAACATGCCCGCCTACGGCAAGCAGTTGAACGCCGCGGAAATCGATGCCCTGGTGTCGTTCCTCGACACTCTGCATCCCATTAATCAGCCCGGTGCTCGCGACTCCGCCCGGCAGATTTCCAGCGAGACAGAGCACTTTGCCGTCGGCAATTCGACCGGCGAAAAGAAGTAGCCCGATCGGTCCTTCGATTCGGCCGTTTGTGACGATGCTCACCTGGGTTCGTGATCGAACTAGCAGACGACTGAGGAATTGTGCGGCATAGTACAGCTTGAGCGCTCCGCCGACCGTAATTACGGAGCGTGAAGGTTGGGTCCGTGGCATTTCGTCTGGATTATCTGTCTTGTTTTCTCACCGTTATTTCTACCTTGCTGGTGGGCCGCCGCATGTGGCAGGGATGGATTATCGCCTGCGCCAATAGCGCCATCATCTGTCTGATCGGATTTCGCACCGCGCAACTCGGCTTCATCCCTGCCAATGTTTTCTGCTTCGCCATCTACGGGTACAACATCGCAAAGTGGCGTTCTCCGGAAGCCTAGTTACCTTGAATGTCAGCATGTTTTTGAACTTTGGGCGGTGCCCGGGCGCACACACGTCGAGGCCGGTTTCGGCTAAGATTGTGGTTCGAGGTAATCGTCGATGGTGAACGTCATACATGATTCCTGAGGTGACAGGTAATGGCAGAACCAAGCTATGAAGAGCTAAAAGCGAAGTTGGCCGAACTGGAAAAGCAGGTACAGGGCCGCAAACGGGGCGCACTGGATTTCAAGGTCAGCGAAAAGGGCGGCGTCAGCGTTTATGGCTTAGGCCGATTTCCGGTGACGCTATACTACGAACAGTGGATCCGTTTGCTTGATCAGGCTGAGCCGATCCGAGCCTTTCTGGAGGAAAATAAAAGCCACCTGAAGATTAAGAACGCGGAAGGCTGATCGATCCCCGCACTCTATCGTTCACCTACCGGAATGATATTGCTCAGCTGAGGGGCACGTTTTGTCGCCGGCTATTGCGGGCTCCCCGCCTGCGCTTGCTGCTGCATTCTGGCGACATCGGCTCGCACCAGATCTGCGCGTGGGCCTTTCGGTTCCTCCTTCAAAAAATCCTCAAATTCGGCGAGCGCACGCTGCTGCTGATTTTCCTGCTGGTAGGCGCGTGCCGCGATGTAATGCAAAAAAGCAGAGTGATCGCGGCCTGAGGAGTGCGCCTGCAATGCATTGTTGATGGCAGCGTCGAAGTGGCGATTCATGAACTCAGCATAAGAGAGCAGGGTCACGATCTCGGCATCATTCGGGTCGGAACTGGCGGCCCTTTGCAGCAGTGTTTCCGCCTGGAGAGGATTTTTTTGGCGCAGGCACAGCTTGCCGTAATTTAGTAGAGCTGGCGCGAAGTGCCCATCCAGGCTGACAGCTTTTTGCAGTGCTTCCTCCTCGTGGGGAATATCGCCCATCTTGTCGTAGAGAACCCCCATATTGTTGTAAGCCGTGGCGTATTGGGGCGCGAGCGAGACCGCTTTATTCAGGTGTTCCAGAGCTTTCTTCCAGTTGTGCAGTGCCATCTCTTCATTGGCCTTGTCGACCTCCTTGCGAGCTTTCGGGGAGACATTTAAATCCGCGGCAGACACTGTGGGGGATTGGGTCGAAAGGGGTTTTGGGCCAGACTCTCCGGTTCTGCTCACGACCACATACTGGGCTTGACTCATCTTGCGATCGTCTACTTCGAAGACATCGCTTTCCTTGGCCTGAATTCCATCGCCGCTGACTTCCACGTGATAGTCGCCCACCGGCACGCCGAGAAACTGCGCCTCACCACGATCATCCGTGTAGCTTGTGCCTACCGCCATACTGCTTGATCCCGCTATCAACCGAACCAGAAGGTACGGTCCGGCGTCTCGATCGTCACTCAAGACCACGTGAATGTGAACGTTGCCAACGCTGCTGATGCTAGACGGGCCGCCTCTGAATTGGGCTTGCCCGGTACTGACGAGAAGGGAAGTCAGGATGGGAACGAAATATCGCAGGTGCTGCATACGAACCTCCCCGAGACGGTATTCAGTCGTCCGATCCCGCGGGTCAAGGGCATGGTTACTGGAGTGGAGCTGCGAAACCTGCCCGGAGCTGGCGCCGAAAGATTCAGAGAAAATGAACTCAGCAAGCACCTCCGAGTTTCGGCGACGTAAGTGGGCTGATTCTATACCCGATGCAGGCTGGTTGCGCCTCAAACTTTGTCAAAATTTTTGTGGCGCTACTCTGACAGATGGAATATGCGAGAGCTCCACCGGGCAGCGGTTGCGCCTTGGCTTTTCAGGCAAGAAACAACGCCCCGGGAGGATTCGGGGCGCTGTCCTATAGATCGAGCTGTCGTCTAGGTGCCGAAGGCGGGAAGTTCTTATGCACCGGTTTGCGGTCGGGCACACATCTTTCCACCGTCACAGCAACTCTTCCCGTCCTTGGATGACAGGGCGCATTTGCCGTCGGCACAGCACGACATCTTACCGCTGGACTCCTTGGACATCATGGAGCAGGACTTGCCATCCTTGCCCTTGCAGCAGGTGCCTTTCTTGCAGCAATCACCGCCCTTGGCGCAGCTGCTTGCGCCTTTGCCGCAACACGCCATCTTGCCGTCTGCTTCGGCATGGTCGCAGCAGGAGCAGGACTTGGCAGTATTGTCGGTAGGGGCGGGCGTGGTTTGAGACGTGCTCTGGGCCATTAGTGCCAGAGCCATTAGTAGAGTGCTACCAATTATGAGAGCTTTCGATTTCATGTCTTCCTCAGAATCTTCGATCGGGCGGACAGGCTGTCCGCGATTAAGTTTCGCGCAGTGGGCCGCGAAGCGGTCGCGCGCGCGCATCGTCTGGGACCAATATCCCTGAGTCTAGATTCGAAGGTCGGTCTTGAGGTCGAAGACAGCTCTGATGAAGCGAGGAGAATATGCGGCTCGAACTTCGAAAGTGGTCGCCGATGGTATCGCAGTTGCGTCCACGGAGGTGCGAATACTGTCTGCTGGCGGCCTGCTGTCGCTCGCCAGGAAGGTGAAAGTGCGCATAGGCTGACGCCGCACCGTGCAGCAATCCTGGTGACACAACGGAGCCGTACTGATGACATTCGGTCCAGGCAGCGAGGAGGTCGTGAGCGGTTGCTGGGGGCAGCAATGGTGCGAGCTGAGCTGCGTACCGTGCGTTGCGCCGTGAGACATTCCACGACAGGCGTGCGCATACGTGAGCGAAGGAGACATCGCCGGTGCCACCGCCCAGAGCATCAAAGCGAGAGCCAAGCCTAGCGAAACGGTCCTTCGTAGCTGCTGTCTGGTCCGCATCCTGTAAACATTGTTCCCCCTGGAGTTGGTTCAGGTCTGTGATCTTTGTCACTGAGTACCCTTCCTGGAGAAACTGATCGACGGACGCAGACGGCCCTCAGCCCTGGAGAATACCTATAGGAGGATAAAGAAAGCGGAGCGAGATCAGCTTGTCGCCGGCGCAGTCACTTGAGAGCGGCTCTGGCTCTGCACGAACGTTTCCGTCTCACGTAATATCTTCGATACCAATTCAGGAGACGCCGCCTCGCAATAAATGCGCAACAGAGGCTCGGTACCTGACGCGCGAACCAGCACCCAGGCTTCGGCGCCGTTGCCGTTCGTCGGCGCATCGAGGTAGAACTTCACGCCATCGAGAGTTTCAACTCTCTGGACGTTAAAGCTGCCGATCTTGCCGGGCTTCTCATTGGCGCGGCGCATGGCGTCGTCTTTCACCTCGTTACTCAGGTGAAGATCGATGCGGCCATAATGATGTTCTCCGTATTCCTGTTGCAGATCGCGCACCAACTGGCCAAGCGGCTTGCCTTCCTCGGCCATGATGTTGGCCAGCAGCAGGGAATTCAAAAGGCCGTCGCGCTCAGGGAGATGACGGGTGATGCCGATGCCACCCGACTCCTCGCCGCCAATCAGAATGTCGCGCTCCAGCATTAGATCGCAGATGTATTTGAAGCCGATGCCGCACTCATGCAGCCTGCGGCCGTACTTCGCTGCAATGCGATCGAGCATACGCGTGGTGTTAAAAGCGCGCACGACTTCGCCGGGCCACTGTTTCCGCTTGAGCAGCCATTCGAGGATGACCGAATAACACCTGTGCGCATCCACGAAGCTGCCGTCTTCAGCGACGGCGCCCAGACGGTCAGCATCACCGTCTGTGGCTATTCCCGCTTGGCAGTCCTGGTGCACTACGGTCTGCTGCAGCATGGCGATGTGCGGCAGAATCGGTTCGGGATTGATTCCGGGAAACAGCGGGTTCAGATCCCCGCGAATTTCGACGTGATTGATGCCGTTTTCGGAGAAAATCCCCTTCAGCACTCCGCGTCCCGCGCCATACATTACGTCGATGGCGAATTTGAAATTCGCTTTCTTGATGGCATCGAGATCGACAAAAGCCTTGATTGCCGCGATATATGGCGTTTTGAGATCGGTGACGGTCACGCTGCCCCCATCGCGTTGCAGCCTCGGCGAATCGAGTTCGTGCTCGATTAAGCGCATGATGGCTGGCGTTCCCGAACCGCCATAGCTCGCCTTGTACTTCACTCCGTTCCAGTTGAATGGATTATGGCTGGAGGTGATCATTACGCCGCCGGCCGCACCAAGGTTCTTCACAGCATAGGACAACGCCGGAGTCGGAGTGTAATCGTCGGACAGCCGCACCTGAAGGCCCGCACCGGCCAGCACTTCGGAAATGATTTCGGCGGCTTGCTTTGAGACGAAGCGCGTGTCGTAACCCACCACCAGACCTTTGCGAACATCCTCGTTCTTGTGAACGTAGGTCGCCATGGCATTGCCGACGCGCCGGACGTTGTCGAAGGTGAAGTCATCGGCGATGATGCCTCGCCAGCCATCGGTACCGAACTTGATCTCAGTGCTCATGAAGGTTGATTTCTGATGTGCCTATCTCAATGCAAAGACGACCTACGAATAGCGGATTACTCGCTTCACACCAGTCGCTTCATCCTCTTTTCGTCCAGATATTTCACAACCTTGCCGACATCCTGAGAGTGCTCGCGGGTTGTGATCAGCAGGGCGTCGTCGGTCTCAACCACCACCAGATCATCGACTCCGACAGCCGCGACAAACTTGCCTCGCGAGTCGATGAAGTTGCCGGTCGCGTTCAAGGTGAAGCTCTGCTTGGCTAGGATGACATTTGCGCCGTCCCCGTTGCCGGAGCTGCGGTGCTCGTACAGCGCGGTCCACGAACCCAGGTCATTCCATCCGAAGCTCGCGGGAATGCAGTAGATGCCCGACTTACTCTCTCCCTTGGCCGACCTCGGCTCGAGAACCGCATAGTCCACGCTGATGTTTTCGCACTTCGGGTAAAGCCTGGCAAAGGTCTTTTCGAATTTACGAGTGCCGTAGCTGTCGGCGATCTCCTGCAACAGGGGAGCGGTCTTTGGCAGATGTTCGGATAGCGCGTCGGCCAAAGTGCGTGCGCCCCAGATGAACATGCCGCTGTTCCAGAAAAAGTTACCGGCCTTGACGAACTGCGCAGCGACGTCAGCAGTTGGTTTCTCGGTAAAGCGGTTTACTTGCAGCACTCCCTTTTGCGCCACGCTGCCCGCCTCGATGTATCCATAGCCGGTTTCCGCGCGAGTAGGTTTGACGCCAATGACGACGATGTTCGCGCCTTGCGCGGCAATTTCAGCAGCGCGGCCGATGTCGTCGCGAAAGCGTTTCTCCTCAAGAATGACATGATCCGACGGAAACAACCCGAGCACTGCGTTTGGATCGAGACGCGCTAACAAGAACGCCGCCAGGCCGATTGCCGGAGCGGTGTTTCTACCGACTGGCTCGGCGACAACCTGCTTCTTCTCCAGCTTTTTCAGCTGCCGAAGAATAGGTCCGCGCAAATCTTCGTTGGTGATGACCCAGAAATTCTTGTTCTTCGTGAGCGGCTGCAAGCGCTCGACTGTCTCCTGGATCATGCTTTTCTTACTGTTGAGCGGCAGCAGTTGCTTGGCCATGCGCTTACGGCTCAACGGCCAGAAGCGTGTTCCGCGTCCACCTGCGAGAATGACGGGATAAAAGTTGAATCTAGCTGAGTTGGGCACCTGATTCCTTGTGTTCACTACAGAATGCGCGGAGGTCTTAAACCGTAAATTGTATCAACAAGGGCTGCATAGACTGCGTAAGTGGCAGGCGCCGCTGTGCATTTGTTTTAAGAGGGGGCTAACGCACGCCGAGCGATTGCGTCAAGATCGTCTCAGGCTCGCCTACCACATCGTGAGGCAGCGACATACGCATCAGATCCAGCTCCCACTGCGGCCGCACCGCATATTCCCCCGCACAGGCAGGAACTATCACGGCGTCACCAGTGGCGAAGCTCAGTGGTTCCATCTCTTTCGATTCCAGCATCCCGGCGCCGTTCACCGCGACAAGGATGTGCGGCGACTGCCCGTTCATCTCTGCTCGAAGAGGTCCGGCAACATTTATCTTTTCCACTTGAAAGAACGGTGACCGCACAAGCATGTCGTAATACTTGCCAGCAGAGCCTCGCACCACCTTGCCGGCATTCGTCTGCAATTTCACGGCTTCAAGACCCTTGTCAATGTGCAACTCGCGCGGACGCCCGTAGTCGTAGAGCCGGTAAGTGATATCTGAGGTCTGCTGGGTTTCCACCAGCACCATTCCGCCGCCAATCGTGTGTACCGTGCCGGCTGCGACGTAAAGCATGTCACCGGCATAAACGTCCACCCAGTTCAGTACTTCTTCGGCGCGCGTCTCTTCGATGGACTTGCGGAACTGGTCCAGTGTCACTCCCGGCTTCAATCCGAGCGCGACTTGAGCTCCGGCCTCGGCCTGAAGCACATACCAGCACTCGGTCTTGCCGCAGGACTGGCCGTGCTTTCGCGCGCCATCATCATCGGGATGGACCTGCACTGACAGCTTGTCGCCGGGAAATAGAAATTTGATCAGCAGGGGAAAGCGATCTTCGTAGTACGCCAGAGATCCGACCAAGTCGCGACCGTATTTCTTGGCGAGATCTCCGAGGCTTTGTCCCGCCAGAGGTCCATTGGCAACGCGATTATCCTCCCACGTCAGCCAACTTTCGCCGATCCGTTCGTTGACGACCCTGGTGTAGACGGGGCGCAAATCGCGTACCCCCCATGGCCGCTCGTCAAACATGGGGATCATCAAAAATGGATACAGTTGCGTCATCGCTTATACGCTGGCGAAGAAGTTGCGCATCCGCTCCAAGCCGCGCTGCAGGTTTTCCGGCGAAGTGGCGTATGACACCCGGATGTGGTCCTGCGTGCCAAAGCCTTCGCCCGGAACCACCACGACGTGCGCCTCGTGAAGCAACCTGCGCGCCACGTCAGAGCCCGAACCCATCCCGCCGCGATCGAAGTAGTGACTGACGTTGGGGTATGCATAGAATGCGCCGTTCGGGGCAGCACAGGAGAGACCTGGAATCCCGCGCAGGCCTTCGACGACCTGATCGCGCAGCGAAATGTAGCCGGCGAGCATCTGCTTCACAGGTTCCTGCGAACCCCTCAGCGCTGCTACGGCTGCCTTCTGCACGATCGATGTCGGATTCGAAGTGCTCTGGCTTTGCAGTTTGCTCATGGCACTGATAATCGGCGCCGGCCCCAGCGCGTAGCCCAGACGCCAGCCGGTCATAGCATACGTCTTGGACAGCGAACCGATGATAATCAGGCGCTCTTTGACCTCGTGAACACAACCCGCCGAGAACGTATGTCCGGTGTGGTTCAGATAGACGTAGCACTCGTCCGAAACAACGTAGACACCACGATCATGAGCCAGCTTGAGCACGGCCGTCATGTCCGCGGGCTTCATCACCGAGCCTGACGGATTATTCGGAGAATTCAGAAGGATGACCTTGGTGCGCGGGGTGATGGCCTTTTCCACCATGTCCGCAGTCAGTGCGAAATCATGCTTCTCATCCGTGGCGACGTACACCGGCTCTCCACCGGCGTAGCGAACAATGTCTTTGAACGAGACCCAGTAGGGCACCGGGAGGATCACCTCATCGCGGTGATCTACCAGCACTTGAATCGCATTGAACAGCGCGTGCTTGCCGCCAGTGGACGCAATGCAGTCCTCACGCTTGTAGTCCGAGCCAAAATCCGCAGCGTGCCGGTTGCAGATGGCGTCGCGCAGTTCGGCCGTTCCTCCGACTGCCGTGTACTTGGTGAAGTTATTCTGGATGGCTGCTATCGCCGCTTCCTTGATGTGCGCCGGCGTATCGTAGTGTGGTTCGCCCGCGCCGAAATCGACGAGGTCGACTCCGGTGGCGCGCAGCTTTTCCGCTTCCCCGGCTACCGCCATGGTGGCGGAAACCTCGATGCGCTGAATCCGGTTGGTGAGAAACGACGAGAGCTGAGTTCCAACAGCAGTCATAGCTTGACCCTTATAGGAGATGCGTTGCGTGAGCAGCGGTATGGTAATGCGCGATTTTTTCGCGAACCCGGTCTTCTACCATTTTTGGCACCAACCCGTTCAGAGGTCCGCCCAGCTTCGCGATTTCGCGCACAATGCGTGAACTGAGATAAGAATACTGTTCCGCGGGCATCATGAATACAGTCTCGACCCGCGGCTCCATCTTGCGGTTCATGAGCGCCATCTGCAGCTCAAACTCGTAATCGCTGATAGCCCGGATGCCGCGCAGAACCGCACTCGCATTGTTCTTGATGCAGTAATTGACCAGCAGGCCTTCGAAGGTATCGACAGACACATTGTCGAGTTCGGAGGTCATCGCCACCAGCATCTCGCGCCGCTCTTCCATGGAAAAAAGTGTCTCAGATTTTTCCAGATTACGGGCGATAGCCACGATCAACTTGTCGAACAGCTTGCTCCCGCGGTGGATCAGATCCAGATGACCATTCGTGACAGGATCGAAGGATCCGGGATAGATGGCGACAGTGTTCTTCAAGAACCCTCGGGAATCGCGGAGTTACGTTCGATGATTTTATTCTCGCGCGCCCGTTAGAGGCAACGGGAATGGAGGACAGCGCGTTTTCGCGAAAGCCGACCCCGGGACCGTCTGCGGAAAAAGGCTCTGCCCGACCGGCAGAGCCTCTATGGGCCTCGGATTGGATATCGGCTACTTCCGCCCGGCTGGACCTTTAGGCACCGGCGTCGGCGAAGCCTCCGCGTTGGCCGCGGCCGCCTGGGCCTTGTCTGCAACCGAGATCAGCCCAAGAGACTTACGAACCTCAGTTTCAATCTTCGCCATGATGTCCTTATTGTCCTTCAGAAACTGCTTGGCATTCTCGCGTCCCTGGCCGATACGCTCGGTCTTGTAGCTGAACCAGGAGCCGGACTTCTCCACCAGGTTGCCGTTCACTGCCAGATCCAGCAGGTCGCCTTCCTTGGAGATGCCCTCGCCGTACATCATGTCGAATTCAGCCTCGCGGAAGGGCGCAGCTGTCTTGTTCTTGACAATCTTCACGCGGGTACGCGAGCCGACCACCTGATCGCCGTCCTTAATGGCACCGATGCGTCGAATGTCGATACGCACGGACGAGTAAAACTTGAGGGCGCGGCCGCCGGTTGTGGTTTCCGGATTGCCGAACATGACGCCGATCTTCTCGCGAATCTGGTTGATGAAGATCAGACAGGTGTGCGACTTGGCCACGATGCCGGTCAGTTTGCGCAGGGCCTGCGACATAAGGCGCGCCTGCAGTCCCACATGGCTGTCGCCCATCTCGCCGTCGAGTTCGGCTTTGGGAACCAGCGCCGCAACCGAGTCCACCACCAGCACGTCGATCGCACCGGAACGGACCAATGCCTCGGCGATTTCCAGAGCCTGCTCGCCGTAATCAGGTTGCGAAACCAGCAGGTTGTCAACGTCGACTCCCAGCTTGGCCGCGTAAATCGGGTCGAGAGCGTGCTCGGCATCAACGAAGGCAGCCATGCCGCCCTGTTTCTGCGCCTCGGCAATTACCTGCAGAGCGATGGTGGTTTTGCCTGATGATTCCGGCCCGAATACCTCGACCACGCGGCCGCGTGGAAAACCGCCAACGCCCAGCGCTGCGTCAAAAGAAATAGCTCCCGTGGAGATCACGGATATCGGGAACAACCGCTCCCTTGCTCCCCAGCTTCATGATGGAGCCTTTACCGAACTGCTTCTCGATTTGCGACAGCGCCAGGTCGATGGCCCGGCCCTTTTCAGCTTTCTCGTCGGCCATGAGTGCCGCTCCTTGGCTGCTCTTTCCCACGACCGCACAGGTCCGGGAGAGCAGGAAAATATGAGTTGCGATGGGTCAGTGAGACAGGCGCCGTGGAATGGGTAATTCGCGATGAAGAGCGCATGGATACTGACGCCTTATTATACATCCAGTTATCTGCAAAAAGCGAAGAAATAGCGAAATAGGGGCAAACGAAAGTACTAGTACGTTCGTGTCTCACATTGAGATGTGACCAAAATTACTGAGCTTTGTTTTTTTCGGCGTGGCTGGCGGTCGTGAGGCAAGACCACGCCGCGCCATTACGGTGTGATTATTAACCGATAGGTTAAAAATGGCTTCAGTGGCCCTCCGGCAGGCTGTACTCAAAGTCGTATGAGTGCTTTCCGTCCGTGATAACGATATTCATGTTGCCGCTCAGTCCAACAAGTTGACCCGTGCCGGAATCGGGGACCACGGTGATAGAAAGCTGAGGTACACCACGGTTCATGGTCGCGCTGTGCTGCAGGATGAAGCTTCCGCTGCGCCCGTTCACAGTACCCGTGACCTGTTCCAAGGCAACGTAGCCGGCGGATCCCTTGACGTCGGTCCCGGCAGTCAGCATCTCGCCCTTGCTGGTGCCTTCCAACTCACCGTGGAATTGTTTGTCGATCGACATTCGGCCAAGCGCCTTCGGCAACTCGTCAGAGGCCAGCGGAGTGATTTTCACATCGAACGGCCCCTTGGCGTGCATGGTCACCTTCATCTCCTTCTGATTTGTGGGGGTCGGTTTTGGCGCGCTAGTCTGCGCCAGACACGCAAACGCCACGGATAACATGATGCAGAACAGTATCTGGTGTGGGACGGCTCTCATGCTTTCACCGTATTAAGGCTCATCGCTTCAACAGGTCCACAGGCTCCCGCACGTCCGTTACGCGGATGTACTTTGCCAGCGCGGGGTGCCGCTTGGCTACAGCTTCGTACATGGCGAAAGCCACATTGCGGTAGGAAAAATGTCCGGCGGCGCCTGTACGCAGCTCGCATATGTAAATAGCCTCTGCCAGGTCCATCTTGAAGAGCGTGCGCTTGCGGAACGCCAGAGGAATGACGTATTGCGCCTGTTCCCCAGATTCCGTCGTAGCGCGGCTTCCTAACAGCGCGACAGCCTCCCGCGCGTGCTGCATGGTCGCGTCATAGCGTTTCGTCAAGCCCGCCGATTCGATCTCCTCCGGCATCTCGTAGCCATGCGCTGTCGTATAGTCCTGCATGATCTGCACGCAGCGCCGATGACGGTGCATGTCGCGAAAACCACCGATGTCCATCAGGATGTCGAAGCGAAACTGTTGTCCTGCACAAAACGCGCGTGAGACTTCGTCGAACCGGCCGCGATGCCGCAATCCAAGATCGACGATTTCGCTACGCCGTTGTTCCGACATGTCAGCGACAACCTTCTTGATCTGGCGATACGGGTGGTGCGAGTACTGGTAGAGCAGGGTCGCGGCCAGTTCAATCTCCAGCGGATCATCGTCAAGTAGATCGACGGTGGGAGCATCCTCGATCGGCACGCCCCTGAAGATCTCAGCTGCCGCTGCCGTCAGATCCTGCCGGGTCTCGATCTCGTACGCGTTGGGCTCCGCATACTTCATCAGGGTGGGCGCTACCCGAACTTCACGTAGCAGGAAGTCGGCGGCGCGCTCGGCAATGTCCGAAGAATCGCTGCTGATCTGCTCCAGCAGTTCGAGGGCTTTCGCATGGCTGACGTTGTATGCGGGCTCCTGAGCCGCGCGTCGCAGCAGTTCCCCCAGGCCCCGTACTTCCGCGTGCGTGTGCGAAAGTAGCCGTGAGACTTGGTTCTCTAAGGTTCGGGCGCTGACGATCTGGCCGAGCGACGTATTGGTCGCAAGCGGCAACAGGTAACGCGAAAGATCGAACGCCCGCGCGCGCAGGGTACGTTCGTAAGCTTCCTGCTTCATCTCCTCCGGTTTCGGCGTACGCTCTTTCAAGTAGCCGAACATTTCTTCGGAGAAGTAGCGATAGTCGCCGAAAATCTGGTCGACCGTCTCGATGTATGCTTTGCAGGCGGCGTCGTCGCCAGCAAAATCGGGAACGTAGTAACCGCTTTTCTGGAAGTCCTGATAGCGGGTGGAACGCTCCTGCCCATCCCAGCGCGGCTCATCGACCGCGATGGTCGCTGCCAGAATCGACAGCCGCTCGATAGCAAAGGCAATGTGCGCCAGATCTGCGATGCTGCGATGGCCGTACTGAAAGTAGAAGGTGTTCAGGAACTTCTCGGCCTTCTGATCGTTAATCTCGGCCAGCGATTCACGCATCGATAGCGCCGAGCGCGAATATTTGGCCATACCGTAGGCCTGCACTTCGGGATCGGCGCCGTGAACCGCATAGACCTGCGTGCTCGGTTCACGGTCGACTGTACGATCGCCGTTACAGGCAGGTTTGTAACCAGAAGACATTGCGCAGAATCATATGCGGTATAAGTGCAGCAGGCAACCGGCGAACCTGTGGGAAATTTTGCATCTCATTGCCAAACAAGGGGTGCCTGACGGTTAGATTTCAGGTACCGGCAAGAACCAATGTCCAGAACGAAAGTTCCGACGGAACTAGGCCAGGAGGACGTCCGGACCCGATGGGTCGGGGCGGACTCCATTCTGTTTGCCACCACGCATCGTCCCTGGCCGTTATCGACGGCACCATGGATCATGACTCAGCGCTGGAACGATCTCCTCTTTCTTCATTATTCGCTGGACCCCGAGTTGGTACGCGCCAAGGTTCCGGAAGTCCTGACGCTCGATACCTATCGGCAGCGCGCCTGGGTAACCGTGGCTCCCTTCTGGATCAATCACCTGCGTCCGCCGGGGGTGCCCTCAGTACCGTGGTTCTCAAATTTCAATGAAATCAACGTGCGCACCTACGTCAGCTATGGCGGCAAGCCCGGCGTGTACTTCTTCAGCCTTGACGCCAGCAACCTCTCGGCTGTCTGGGGAGCGCGAGTCTTTTATCGGCTGCCTTACTGGCAAGCCTCGATGAAGGTCAGCGGCAAAGGCGGGATGAAAATCGAGTACGACTCCAAGCGCCAGCACGGTCCCAAGCCGGCAGAGTTGAAGTGCGCTTACGGACCGGCGAGCCCTCGCGCCTTTCACGCGCGCCCCGGCTCGTTGGAGCATTTCCTCACGGAGCGCTACTGCCTATACACTACGACGCGTAAACGCCTGTATCGCGGCGATATCCATCACCTGCCCTGGGATCTGCAGGAGGCTCAAGTCGAGATGCAGCAGAACACCATGGCGCAGCCCACTGGATTGCAGCTTCCGCCGGAAGCGGAACTGGCCTTCTTCGTACGTGAGTTAAAAGTGCTGTTCTGGGCGCCGGAGCGCTTGCTCTAGGTGTCAGGAATGGCGGACGCAAGCCGCTGAAATGACAATCCGGTGTCGTCGGCTGAAGCCGACCTCCGATCCGAAGACGAGCCGCCGCGACGCTGGCCCAAAGGCCAGCTCTGCCCGCGGCTGCCAGGACTCAGGACCCCTTCCGTTCAGAGCGTGGCGGAGCTAGCAGGTAAGAAGATGCGGTTGTGCCGACGACCATCCACAAGAGACTCTTCCGCGCAGCCGCATCCGCGACGTGCCAACTTCCTGTCGGATCGAACAGGAAATGAGCAAAGACTGCAGCGCACAGAAGCGAACCAATTACGCCGGCGGCAAAGCCGTAGTGCCAAGCCAATGCGTAAAGTACGAGAATGAACCACAACGGAACTGCACTGCTGGCATTCGTTCCCGCAAAGATTCCAGCGGAAACCAAGGATGCAGCCAGCGCGAGCATCACGCCTATCAGCACGCGAAACACCCTGGAGTCAGGCCTTCTGAGATTCAAAGTCTAATCTCCCCGATAAGAGTGCGTGGGTCCGAGGAAGGCCAATCATGGCACGAATCCGGAGTCACGCCGCAAAATTCGAAAGCTGTTCGGAACGCAACAACAAGAGGAGCAGCGGCTACTCACGATTTAGGCGGGAATCCGGAAAGCTGTGAGCAACGATTGCTCTGGCGGGCGCTTCTGATTGTAATGCTGTCCCCGAGGTATGCCGCACGGAACAGACACTCTCCTCCTGCAACTCTTCACCATCTTTGTATGCGCGAAGATTTGCGGAGAGGTATTCGAACGGCTGTCCCTGCCTGCTGTGCTGGGCGAAATTCTTGCCGGCGTTCTTCTCGGCCCCTACGCAGCTAACATCATCGCTCCCAGCGATACCATCATCTCCCTCGCCGAGATCGGCGCTATCTTTCTGCTTTTCACCGTCGGGCTGGAGACCAGCCCACATGAACTGATCCGCATCGGTAAACGCTCTCTTAACGTTGCCATCGCAGGAATCGTCCTGCCGTTTTGCTGTGGCCTGCTTTATTTGAAGCTGCGCAATGAGACGACTCACGAGGCCGTGTTCATCGCCGCAGCCATGGTCGCCACCAGCGTGGGCATAACCGCTCGCGTACTGCAGGACTTACATGTATTAAAGACCAGGGCAGCCAAAATTATCCTGGGCGCGGCCGTTTTCGATGACATCCTCGGCATGGTGCTGCTGGCCGTTGTCGTAAGTATCTCCTCGGGAACCGGCGTGCATTGGCTGCACCTGGGAGTTGTCGTCGCCGAAGCGGTAGGCTTCGCCGTCTTCATGATCTACTTCGGCCCTGGAGTTGTCGGGCGAATGCGACCCGGGTTGCAGCAGCTTTCAACCCGCGATGCTCCCCTGATGCTGGCCCTGGCCACCTGCCTGCTGCTGTCCGTGGCCGCAACCAAGATCGGAATGGCTGCCATCATCGGAGCATTTTTCGCTGGCCTCATCTTCTCCGATTACTCGCCAGAGTGGGGTCTGCGCCCGCGCGTCTACGGGATCAACGAGTTTCTGGCGCCCTTCTTCTTTTTCACCATGGGCGCGCGTCTCGACATTCACGTCTTTCGAGGCGGAGTGTTCGTAGTGGCCATCATCATCTCGGTGATGGCATTGATCAGCAAAGTGGTGGGCTGCGGATTGCCTATGCTGAAAGAAGGCTGGCGCAACGCCCTGAAAGTCGGTGTGGGCATGACGCCGCGCGGCGAAGTCGCTCTCATCGTCGCGCTTATCGGGCTTCAGATGAATATGGTGTCGCAGCGCGCATACGCCATCGTCATCTTCATGACCGCGGTGACCACTCTCATTCCGCCGCCGCTACTGCGCTATCTGTTTCGCGACGAAATTCTTGCTAATCCTGAAATTGTCCTCGACGAAGAGGAACGCGTTCCCATGGGCTGAGCCCGCGCTCGGTATAATCCTGCTTTGCTTGCATCCGGGAGGAATCATGGCAGGAGTGGAAGGCCGGGTCGCGCTAGTGACAGGAGCATCGCAGGGAATTGGCCGCGCGTGCGCGCTGCTGCTGGCCAGTTCGGGAGCGAAGGTCGCGCTGTGCGCTCGCAATCAGGAGAAGCTCGACCAGTTAGAAGGTGAGATCAGCCATAGCGGCGGCGAAGCCGCAGCCTTCAAACTCGACGTAAGCCGCGAAGACGAGATCAAAGCCGTCATAAAGGCCGTGGTGGCGAAGTTTGGAAAGCTGGACATTCTCGTGAACAATGCGGGTATCACTCGCGACCAGCTGGTTATGCGCATGAAGCGCGCCGACTGGGATGACGTTATTAATACCAACCTGACGGCTCCGTTCCTGCTCACCCAGGCGGCGATCGGTTCCATGCTGAAGCAGCGCTGGGGACGGATCATCAATATCACCAGCATCTTCGGGCAGATTGGGCAGGCGGGGCAGGCGAATTACGCTTCGTCGAAAGCCGGCCTGATCGGTTTAACGATGGCCGTCGCCCGCGAAGTCGGATCGCGAAACATCACCGTTAATGCCGTCTCCCCCGGATTCATCGAGACCGCCATGACTGAGATTCTTCCCGCGGAGTTGAAGGAAAACATGCTCAAGAACATTCCTCTGGGTCGTTCGGGCAGCGACATGGATGTTGCACATGCTGTCAAATTTCTGGCGTCCGATGAGGCTGGATATGTCACTGGTCACGTGCTCAACGTGAACGGCGGCATTTTGATGGGATAATTTCTATCGGGTGCAATGTGGGCGAGATTCTAGAAGTCACCTCAAACGAAGACATCGATCAGGTTCGAAACTTATTTACCGAGTATCGTGCCGAGCTCGCCGTGGAACCATGCTTTCGCACTTTCGATGCGGAAATCGCCAGCTTGCCGGGTAGCTACGCGGCTCCAAAAGGGATGTTGTTGCTGGCCAAGGTAGTAGGCCAGCCGGTGGGCTGCATTGGTTTGCGGCCATTCCCGATTGAGGGAAGCTGCGAGATGAAGCGCTTATACGTACGGCCGCCGTTTCGAGGCGACCAGATCGGAAGAGAACTGGCCGAGCGCATCGTGCAGGAGGCGCGCCGCCTTGGATATCGCTCCATGCGTCTGGATTCGCATCCTCCGAGTATGGGAGCGGCGGTGAAGATGTACCGCCGCCTGGGATTCGTTGAGGTCAGTCCTGATCCCCTGGAGCCCATCGATGGCCTGATTTACATGGAATTGTCCCTGGTGTAATCACTGCTGGTCATCCAGGTAAGGTTACTCAACGCTGCAAATTGCATCAGCAGTTCGGCAAGCCCGCTGCACAGCCCGAGAATTCACTTGCCAGTCTCTCCCGCAGTGGTTACTATGCAGTCAACCCCATGGCCACTTCCCCTCAGGACGCGAACCTTTCATGAACATAGGCGAGACGATTCGAAACTTCCGTTTGCAAAAAGGCATGTCGCAAGGAGACATTGAAAAGCGCACTGGGCTGCTGCGCTGTTATCTGTCCCGTGTCGAAAACGGCCACACCATCCCGTCGCTGGATACGTTGGCAAGAATTGCAACCGCCATGGACATTCCGCTGGCGCGCTTCTTCAGCGAGAGCATCGGCGAGAACGGCAACAAGTCGGTTCCACAACTCGCCGAAGATGAAGTCCGTTTTCTGACGCAGATCCGGCGCTACTCGCCGAATTTGAACGAGAGCGATCGCAAGCTGGTTATTGCGATGGTGAAGAAGATGGCAGCCACCGCCGGAAGGTAAAGAATCACCCGTCATCACAACGCCGCGGCATCTATGCCGCGGATTTTTTATGCCGCTTTACCGCTCTCGCTCAGAGCCAATACCGCCAGCTCCAGGCGGTCGCGCGAGCCGGTTTTCGAGAAGATACTCTGCAGATGCCGCTTGACCGTGTTCTCGCTGATGCTGAGATCTGTGGCGATGTCCCGATTCCGCATTCCTCTTGCCACCATGTACGAGATCTGCCGCTCGCGCTCCGATAGCCGTGCCATCGAACTAGGCACTGCCGGCTGGTCTGAAACCATCGCGTCTAAAATGGTGTGGGCTATGTCGTCGGAGAAGGCGAGGTCACCTTCGGCCACAGCACGGATGGCGCCAAACAGCTTTTGCGGATCGTCAGCCTTCAGGACCAAGCCCCGAGCTCCAAGACGCACGACCTGAACGTAATCGTTCTGGCTGTCCGAGCCGGTCAGGACAACCGAGGCTACCCGATTGCCGGTGCGCTCCAAAGTCCGTAACACCTCAAATCCGTCGCTTTCGGGCATGAATAGATCCAACACCAAGACTTGAGGGGTGTATTGCTGCACCAGCCGGACGGCTTCTTCGCCGTTCGCAGCCGTTCCCAGTACTTTAAAATCGGGCTGCGATTGCAGCAGTGCCGTCAATGACTCGCGCAAGACCATGTGGTCGTCAGCGATAACGATGCCAATTTGATTCTGCGTCATCCGTCGACATTAGATGCACGCGAGAGCAGGTCTGGGATGCGTTATTCTGGAGAGAGCGACTGCAACGAGTTAGGTCCTCCGGCCCATGCTGTATCTATGTAGCGACAGCTGTTAGACTTAGCTCTTTTCCGGTGCCAGCCAACGTGCACGCGTTTATCCTATTTTCGCTTTGGCCAGGCGGCCAGATAGAAGGGCATTCATGGCAAAGATTCAGCGAGCAATTCTAAGTGTTACCGATAAAACCGGACTGGTGGACTTCGCCCGGCGTCTCGTTGCAATGGACGTCGATCTGGTCTCGACGGGCGGCACCGCCAAGCTGCTGCGCGACTCGGGCGTCAAGGTGAAAGATATCTCCGACCTGACGGGCTTCCCCGAGATGCTTGACGGACGGGTGAAGACTCTGCACCCCAAGGTGCATGGAGGCATTCTGCACATGCGCGGTAAGAAGGAGCATCTCGCCGCCTGCAAAGAGCATGGCATCGAGCCCATCGACATGGTGGTGGTGAACCTCTATGCGTTCGAGAAGACAGCCGCCGCGCCCGGCGTCGAGTTCGAAGATGTCATCGAGAACATCGATATCGGTGGCCCGTCGATGGTGCGCTCGGCTGCCAAGAATTTTCAAGATGTTGCCATCGTCACCTCGCCGTCCGATTACGACGCCATCGCCGGCGAGATGGAGAGCGGTGGACGATCGCTCTCGCTGATGACCAAGTGGCGTCTGGCACAGAAAGCATTCGCGACCACGGCCGCTTACGATTCAGCAATCGCCTCGACGCTTGAGCAAATTGGCGCTCCCGAGGGTGATGACAAGAAGTTTCAGCTTGGAGGCTCCGGCGGATTCCCCGAGACGCTGCGCCTTAATTTTCGCAAGGCGTTTGACCTGCGCTACGGAGAGAATCCTCATCAGAAGGCGGCGCTGTACTCCGATGGCACAGGCAAGGGAATCGCAAACGGTAAGCAGCTTCAGGGCAAGGAACTCAGCTACAACAACATCGTCGACCTGCAAGCTGCGTGGGACCTGGCCCTGGAGTTCGAGGAGACGGTCTGCGCCATCATCAAGCACACAAACCCATGCGGAACCGCGGTGGGAGCGACTCTGGCTGAAGCCTACAAACGCGCGCTGGAATGCGATCCAGTATCGGCGTTCGGCGGCGTGATCGGCGTGAATCGCCCAATTGATAAGGACACCGCGACGGAGATGGCAAAATTATTCGTGGAAGCCATTGCAGCGCCTGGCTTCGACGCTGATGCGCGCGAGATCTTTGCTACGAAAAAGAACCTGCGCCTGGTTGAAGTCGTTCCGATGGAGCAGAACTGGGTGCTGAAGAATGTCTCGGGTGGTGTTCTGGTGCAGGACAATGACATGCATCCCATCGCCGAAGCTGATCTCAAGGTCGTGAGCGAGCGCAAGCCCACTGCGCAGGAGATGAAAGACCTGCTATTCGCCTGGAAGGTCTGCAAGCACGTAAAGTCGAATGCCATCCTCTATGCCCGCAATGGCCAGAGCACAGGCGTGGGGGCTGGTCAGATGAGTCGCGTCGATTCCGCGAAGATCGGCGCCATGAAATCGATACTGGGGATCAAAGGCTCAGTGGCGGCGTCTGACGCATTCTTCCCCTTCCCTGACGGCGTCGAAGAGATCGCGAAGGCGGGTGCAACGGCCATCATTCAACCTGGCGGTTCCGTACGCGACCAGGAGGTCATTGACACTGGGAACAAGCTGGGGCTGGCCATGGTTCTAACGGGAGTGCGGCACTTTCGGCACTAAGAAGCGCCTGGCGTGTGTTCTGCTGTCGGTTCCTACTGACGCGTACGCTGAGCTTTCCTCTGGACATCCGCGAGGCCTTCCTAACATACCCTCTATAATCCTTTCGTCCCAGAGCCCACGTGCTCGGAAGCCTCCCCTGCGGCAACCTGCTCCAGGTCATTACTCCTATCTTCCCGATTTAGGATTGGCCGATCTATCAGCCACCGGCAGTCTCGATCTAGTCCTGACCCTTTACTTGCTTGGATTGCGCCGCCACGCTAGCTTACTTTTTACAATTCCTATAGGTTTTCGATAGCACCGTCGGGCGAAATTAACGATAATTTACGAAACAATTGTGCTACTCTGCTTTCATTACCGGTCTGGCCAATGTCCCGGTATAGTTCGCTCCCACGTATTAACCACCCCCGAGGCAGGGCTCCGATGCGTTGTCTTCGTCCATTCTCATCTCCTCCCGGATGTATTGCCTTGCGAAAGGCGCAGAAACTTTCTTCCTTCGTGTTGCTGTTTGCGCTGATCGTCTGCGGCGACACGCGAGCCGAGCAACAGGTTACAGTGTCGCGCGTTCCGCTCGCTGTCCAGAATGGTTCAGCTCAACTGGTTGGTCCCTACAATCCTCAGCAGATGCTGAGATTGCTCATCGCGCTAAAACCGCCGCACATGCAGGAGGAGGAAGAATTTCTAAGCCAACTGCAGGATCCCAATTCGGCACAATTTCACCAATACCTTAGCGAGCAGGAGTGGGATGAGCGCTTTGCTCCCGCAGCGTCGGATGAACAGGCCGTGGTGGATTGGGCACAGAGCCAGGGACTGCGGGTTACCCAGCGCTACTCCAGCCGCTTGCTGGTCGATGTAGAGGGGACGGTTGCAGTTATCGAGAAGGCGCTGAAGGTAAATATCAACGCCTACCAGATTGGACAGAAGCAGTATTTCTCGAATGATCGTGAGGCAACGATCCCCTCCGCGCTGGCGGATAAAGCTCAGGCTGTTCTGGGACTGAATAACATTCAGGTAGTCCGGCCCTTCTCGGCGGGCAGAAATTTCGACGAGCCCGATTATCCCGTATATTCTCCGGGCGCGAACTGTGCTGCGGGGACAGAGATACAAGGCAATGGCAATCCCGGAGGTTTGGAGAAGGCAAGTAAGGCGGGAGGCAGATCAAAGCCTCTCTTGGATGACGGCGCCTATGAACCGCCCGACATCTACAGTTCCTACGCTTACGATGTTCGGCCACTTATTGATTTGGGGCATTGTTGTAACCCTCTGGACAATCCCGGCAATTCGCCGCGCGAATCTTCAATCGCCATCTCTATCCAAGGGGATTTTCGGAATTCCGACATACAGGATTTTGCCTCCACGTACGGGCAGGCCTACAACGTGCAACGGTATGCAATCGACGGCACTGCTCCTTGCTGCTCAGATGAAGGAACCTTGGATACCGAATGGTCGACGGCAATAGCGAATAACTTCGGTCAGGCATCGGGCACTGCCCGGGTCTATTACTACAATGCGGCCAACTGGGGACTGAGCACCATGCTGGACGGAGTTAGTTGCGCCTTGCAAACCGACAAAGCTCGGATACTCAACATGAGCTGGGGAGGAGGCGAGATTGCGAGCTTCGGCACGATTGAGATGACCGCCTACCACAACGTCTTCAACCAGATGGTGGGCCGAGGCTGGACGATCGTGGTAGCGGGGGGCGACGGTGGGGCAACCGCCGACTGCGAGACCGTTTCGGTCAGCTATCCGGCCTCCGATCCCGATGTCGTTGCGGTAGGCGGAACCACCCTTTCGACCTCCCAGGGACAGTTCAACTATGAATACGGCTGGACTGGAGGCTTATACGGCTGCCAACAGAATGACGGTGGAGGAGGTGGTGGGTGCAGTACGTATTTCGCAGCGCCCGGATATCAGGCCAGTCCGGCTTGCAGTAGTCACAAACGCAGTATCCCCGACATTGCTCTTAATGCGGACGCGGACAATTCGCCGCAAGTGTTCTACTTCATGGGAATCTGGTATGCGGTTGGCGGCACCAGCATTGGTGCGCCGGAGCTCTCCGGATTTATCGCCCAGGAAAACTCCTACCTTCTATACCTGGCGAACGTCATTGGGAACACTTGCGGACCTAATGGCTCCGCGCCCTGTGCTCCGCTGGGAAATGCGAATGGCTACTTTTATAACGAGGGCTACTATCGCTACGCTCCCCATTATCCGTTTTATGACATCACGCAGGGCTGTAATAACAACGACATTACGCAGTTGTTGCACTTGCAATATTTCTGCTCTGCCCCCGGGTACGATCGGGTAACCGGATGGGGTTCCGTCAACATGTTCCAACTCGCCTGGTCGATCAATTATGCGCTTGCGGGCGATGGTGTTGGACCCTCCGTGTCATTCAGCGGCCCCCCGGTCAATCATTGGTACAACACTGACCAAACCATTAACTGGACCCTGACTGACCAAACCGGAAACGGTCACCGGGCCATCGGAGTAGCCGGCTTCGGCGCGGCTTGGGATGTGGATCCGGGCGATCCCGCTTCCGAGCCTACTCCTGGCGGAGGTACTAACTTTTACGCCTTGCAGAATTACAGCGCCAGTGGATCCGGTAATGGTCTGGCCAACCTCTCGCAAAGCTGTCACACGGCATATGTTCGTGGTTGGGACAATGCCGGGAACTCCAGTTTGTCGGCCTACGGCCCGCTCTGCTTCGACAATATTCCGCCTGTTACGCAAATCGCACTAACCGGAAACCAGCAACAGCAGCAGCACTACACCGGTCCTGTGCTTATTTCGTTGAGCGCCACGGACAATGCCAGCGGCGTAGCCAGTACCTGGTTCTCGGTGGATTACGCTCCGTTTCAGCTTTACGCCGGTCCGGTCTATGCTTACCTTCCGGGATACCACTGTGCGCAGGGCTACAGCATCGATGTAGCCGGCAATCAGGAAGGTTCCGAGCTTAGCTGCTTCTATATTGACTCCAACACCCAGTTCACGTTGTCAGTGACCAAGCCCGGCACCGGTCAGGGTACGGTAACGAGCATGGATGGAGCCATCAACTGCGGCAGTAACTGCTCGGCGCCTTATTACGATGAGCAGCCAGTGACCCTGACCGCAAGTCCATCTGCCGGATCGAACTTCATGGGATGGCAGAACTGCGATTCCAGCTTTGGATTCAGTTGCACCGTGACCATGACAGCCGCTCGAACCGTCACAGCGGTTTTCAACATTCCCATAGCCTTACAATTTGTTCCCTTGCCGCCGTGCCGCGTGGTGGACACGCGGGGAGCGAATGGACAATTTGGTGGTCCGGCAATCGCCGGCGGTACTTCCCGCGACTTCGCGATTCCACAAGGTCCCTGTCCCAACATTCCTCTGAACGCCGCGGCGTATTCGCTGAATGTCACAGTCGCGCCTCAAGGGCGTCTTGGCTATTTGACCGCCTGGCCGACAGGATTTACCCGTCCCCAGACGTCGCTGATGAATTCGCTCGATGGACGAACCAAAGCCGATGCCGCTATTTTGAACGCGGGCCAAAACAGTTC
The DNA here is from genome assembly GCA_963819055.1 of uncultured Acidobacteriaceae bacterium. Lineage (GTDB taxonomy): Bacteria > Acidobacteriota > Terriglobia > Terriglobales > Acidobacteriaceae > Bog-257. Next base: position 212,530 of record CAWFUT010000042.1, read on the forward strand.
AGGCCAAAGTTCTGTCAGCCTCTACGTCACAGATACCGCTAATGTCATTCTCGATATCAACGGGTACTTTACAACTCCGGGAAGTAGCACGTTAGCTTTCTTCTCATTGCCCCAGCCGTGCCGCATTGTGGATACGCGGGGACCCAACGGGCAGTTCGGGGGGCCGATTCTGGCGAACGGGCAGGTGCGAGATTTCCCGATTCTTCAGTCGAACTGCAACATACCGTCCGGTGCGGAAGCCTATTCGCTGAATTTCACCGCGCTTCCAAAGAACCAGCAACCGCTGGGCTATTTGACCGCGTGGCCGACCGGATTGCCGCAACCCGTTGTTTCCACCTTGAACGCTCCCACGGGAGTAACTACGGCCAACGCCGCGATCGTCCCGGCAGGAACCAACGGTGATATCGACGTCTATCCCTCGGGCAACGATACGGACCTGCTCATCGATATCAACGGCTACCTGGCAGCGCCTTCCTCGCAGGGTACTCCGCTTTCGTTGTACACCTTCAATCCGTGTCGTGTGCTGGACACACGAGGAAGTGGTGGCGCCTTCAACGGTCGGATGACCATCAACGTGGCGAACAGTCTTTGCGACGTTACCGGCGCGGCCAAAGGCTATGTCCTGAATGCCACGGTATTGCCCAGCGGTGCCCTCGGATATCTCACCTTGTGGCCCGACGGACAGGGACAGCCGACGGTTTCCACATTGAATGCTCCCGACGGTGCGGTCACCTCCAATATGGCCATCGTGCCGACCAGTAACGGTTCGATCGACGCGTACGCCTCGGCGATGACTCAGCTGATCCTCGATATCTCCAGCTACTTCGCTCCCTAGAACGTTCGGCGCCATGCAAGGTTTCGCGACCTAACCATCGCGGGCTCGCCGCTTCTCCCTCTCTGCTCGATTAGGTATTTCTAACTCAAATTCGCTAATCGCATACCCCTGCTTCTGCCGATGCAAACGGTGGAAGGCATTTCCGCGCCGACGCGGTATGCCGGAGCCGTCCCCGGAGAAGTGGGCATGTTGAATACAATGCGTTTCCCCGTCCGCGCGATCTTTTCGTTCTTACTATGTATGGTTCTGGCTAGCGCTGGGTTGGCGCAGGTGCAGACTGGTCCAACTACGGTCCGTCGCGATCTGCATCATGATGTCTCGCTGCCCCTGATCGATATGATGCGCAGCTTCCGGCCCGAGCCATATGCACAGCACGAAGCCGAACCGCGGCGTGCCATCCCACTTCCGCTGGGTTTGCAAAATCTACAGGAAGACCCTCTGCGGCAGCCGATGACCTCGGGATTTTCTCCACAAGTGGGATTGAACTTCGAGGGAATCGGCGACGGCCAATACGGTTTCACTGTGGAATACGCACCTCCTGACACCAATGGCGCAGTCGGAGCCACACAGTACGTACAGTGGGTGAACACTTACTTCGCCGTCTTCGACAAGCGCAGTGGCGCTTTGCTGGCCGGTCCCATGCCCGGGAATGTTCTGTGGTCCGGCTTTGGCGGCGGATGCGAAAGCAATAACGACGGCGACCCGGTTGTAATCTACGACAAGCTGGCGAATCGCTGGGTGATGAGCCAGTTTTCGGTTTCGACGATTCCCTATCTTCAGTGCATCGCAGTGTCGTCAACGTCGGATGCTACCGGCGCCTGGCATCGCTACTCGTTTCAGTACACGTATTTTGACGACTACCCCAAGATGGGTGTCTGGCCCGATGCCTACTACGAAAACTTCAACATGTTTAATGGCAATCTCTTCGTCGGCAGTGATGCCTGCGCCTACAACCGCACCGCCATGTTGAATGGACAGCCGGCGACGCAGATCTGCTTTCAACAAAGCTCGGCGGTTGGTGGTTTGTTGCCTTCCGACCTGGACGGTACTACTGCACCTCCCGGCGGGTCACCCAATTACATGCTGACCTACGGGACAGACTCTCTTCTGCTGTTCAAGTTTCATGTCGATTTCGGTACCCCTTCCAACTCTACCTTCACTGGGCCGAGGACGATTCCTGTCGCGTCCTTCACACCGCTCTGTAATGGAGCGTCGCAATGTGTGCCGCAGCCCGGCACGAGCAACAAGCTGGATTCGCTGGCCGATCGCCTGATGTATCGCCTGGCGTATCGAAACTTTGGTAGCCGCGAGTCCCTGGTCGTCAGCCAGTCGGTTACGGTAAGCGGCAGCGGGGGTGTCCGTTGGTACGAAATACAGGCCCCCAACGGCGCCCCGATTGTCGCGCAGCAGGGAACCTATGCCCCCGATTCCAGTTATCGCTGGATGGGCAGCGCGGCCATGGACAAGATCGGAGATCTCGCCATCGGTTATAGCGTTTCCAGCGGAGCGGTCTATCCGGGCGTGGCTTTTGCCGGCCGCGTGCCTTCCGATCCGGCGGGCGCTTTGGAAGCCGAGACCACCATCATGAGCGGCAGTGGATCGCAAACCGGAACGCTGTCACGTTGGGGCGACTATAGTGCGATGACGGTGGATCCTGCCGACGACTGCACTTTCTGGTACACCCAGGAGTACCTGGTCACGAATGGAACCTGGAACTGGAATACCCGGATCGCGAACTTCAAATTTCCGGGGTGCGCCACGGGAACTTACATAGGCTTCTATCCCGACACGCTGGACTTCGGCATTCAGCCGGTCGGCACCACCAGCTCGTCCCTGCAGGTCACGCTCAGCAATTACCAATCGGTTGCGCTGATCATCAGCAGCGTCGTGGTTACCGGCGATTATCAGCAGGGCAACAACTGCGGCGCCTCTGTGGCCGCCAATTCCAGCTGCACAATCACCGTCACCTTCCAGCCCACAGCCCCCGGAGTCAGGCCCGGCACTCTTACCGTAACCGACAATGGACCCGCTGGTCCGCGTACCGCCAGCTTGACAGGATTGGGCACAACGCCGGCCAACTGTATCAGCAATACCTTGTCGAACGGCGGATTTGAAAGCGGCACCTTGGATTGCTGGACCGCCGGCGGAGCGCTAACGCCGGACGTATCGACGCTAGAGGCTCGCGGCGGCAGCTTCAGTGCACAACTCGGGGCGATTGGCCTGCCACAACCGACGGGCGACTCCTGGATCTACCAGACGGTGGCCGTCCCCAGCAATCTTCAGAGTCCAACGCTGAGCTTCTGGTTCCGGCCCGCCAGCGAGGACAGCATCGGCTATGACTGGCAGGAAGCTCAGATTCGCGATACCAGCGGCCACATGCTGGCTCAGGTGATGAAAGTTGCGTCGAACACACAGGCGTGGACCTACATCTCCTTCGATCTGACTCCGTACCAGGGTCAAACCGTGCAACTCTATTTCAACGTCCATGAAGATGGAGACAGCTATGGCTATATCACGTCCATGTACCTGGACGACGTAATCGTCGGTGAAGGTACGCCTGCGCTTCGCTTTGTGCCGGCCACACCTTGCCGCGTGGTAGACACACGCGGCGCTCGCGGCGCCTTCGGAGGCCCAGCGATCAGCGGGGGAACTTCACGGGACTTCGCTATTCCGCAGGGAAGTTGCGGCATACCCACGACGGCTCGGGCGTATGCGTTGAACGCCACCGTCATTCCTTACGGGCCGCTTTCTTACTTGACGGTCTGGCCGACTGGAGCGACGCGGCCTGTCGTGTCGACGCTCAATTCGCCGGACGCACGTATCAAAGCGAACGCTACTATTACTCCGGCTGGCGCTTCCGAGTCAGTAAGCGTTTATGCGAGCAATACAACCGACGTCGTGCTCGACATCAGCGGCTACTTTGTTCAGGACCCCTCGGCGTACGCATTCTTTCCCCTTACCCCTTGCCGCGTCGTCGATACGCGCAATGCCAGCGGACCATTGGGTGGTCCGGCGCTGCAGAATGGGCAGCAACGCGACTTCCCGGTGTTGCACGCGACGGCATGCAATATCCCGAGCTCCGCACGGGCATACTCGTTCAACGTGACTGCACTGCCACAACGAGGAAAGCCCCTGGGCTACGTTACGACCTGGCCCGCGGGGTCGGTTCGCCCGACCGTCTCCACCCTCAACGCTTCCACCGGAACTAACACTGCGAATGCCGCCATCATTCCCGCAGGCACCGGCGGCGACATCATGGCTTACGCCAATGGCAATAACACCGACTTGATCATCGACATCAACGGCTACTTCGCACCAGCCAACAGCGGTCCAAATCCCTTGTCGCTTTACAATCTGACGCCATGTCGTGTGCTTGACACACGGCAAATTCCGCCCGGTACTCCCTTTACCGGAGAGCGAACCGTGAATGTTGCGGGCAGTGCCTGCTCAGTGCCCTTGAGCGCCACCAGTTATGGATTGAATGCGACCGTGGTTCCCACCGGCCCGCTTGGTTATCTGACATTGTGGCCCGACGGGCAACTTCAACCGCTGGTTTCAACCTTGAACGCCGGGGACGGGGTTGTCACCTCGAATATGGCTATTGTTCCTACCTCAAATGGCTCCATCGACTCCTATGCCGCCGGGTTGACGCAACTGATCATAGATATCTCCAGCTATTTCGCGCCGTAGGTCAAGGCCAACTAAACAAGTGGGAAGCGGCTCAGGGCTTGCCGCTCCCACTTCTTTTGGGCGGTGAACCACCAGCCCCGCCAGGTTTTTCCCCTTGCCGACTGAGAGTCTCGATCGCCTCGCAATCGAAAAAGAGCTTACAAAGATTGGCAAGGAGCAATCTGCGGCCGGGCTTTACAAGTTTCGCCCGTGTAGGTGACAATAACGTCTCCAGCAAGGTCTCTGTCTGGGCGAGGGTTGGTTTGAAGTTTCGTGGTTGGCTACTGATGTTGCTGTTTGCGCACGTGATGCTCCATCCCTGGGTGCATGCGATCGGCGTCAGCAAAGTAGTCAGCACTCATCTGTCCGTATCCAGCGCACCTGCCAACACAGACAAAACTTCGGGGACAAGTGATCAGTGCGAGCTCTGTCGCGTAGGTCACAACGCCACGGGTACCCCGAAGCTTCCCAAGATAGATTTACTCAACCCTCGCTGGATCCACACTGCACTGCAAGCCGTCAACTACGATTCATTACAGGCTGACCTTCGTCTCCCTTCACGCGCACCTCCCATCGGCTAGTCCAATTGTCGAATGAGGAACGTACAGTCACGCTTGCGTGACACGTTCATCCATGGGGTATCTGTTCTTCCAGCTGCTTCCCGTTCTGCCTCGAGTTTTTCTTGCCGGGTGGAAGGAAAGAGCAAGCGAAAATTGGAGAGAGACGATGTCGAAGCACGAAACCATCGGTACGAGTTTTCGTCGCGGTTTAGTTAATGCGGGTTTGGTAGCAATGATCTACCTGGTCCTGGGGAGTATCGGTGGAAGCGCACAAACGTCAGGAAGCTCGGGGCTGAGCGGAGTCGTCTCCGATCCCAGCGGCGCGGTCGTGCCGGGTGCGACTGTAACAATCCAAAATCCAGTCAGCCAATTCAGCCGATCGACCGTTAGCGATAGCCAGGGTAGGTTCAATTTTCCGAACATTCCCTTCAATCCTTACCACCTCAGCGTCAGCTTGACCGGGTTCGCGCCCTATTCGCAGGATGTCGATGTGCGATCGGCGGTGCCGCTCGCGGTCAAAATCACGCTGCAGATCGGCCAGAACGCAGAAAGCGTCACGGTTCAAGGTGAAGCTGGCGATCTGGTCGAAAACGACCCGACCTTTCACACGGACGTGGATCGACAACTATTCTCGAAGATACCGTTGGAGAGTACATCGTCGGAGCTTAGCTCGCTGGTGACATTGGCATCGCCTGGAATCGCCGCCGATTCCAACGGCCTCTTTCACGGACTGGGCGATCACGCCGAGAATTCTTTTTCTCTGGATGGCCAGCCGATTACCGATCAGCAGAGCAAAGTTTTCTCGAACCAGATTCCGCTCGATGCCGTGCAGTCGATGACCGTGATTGCCGGCGCTCCGCCAGCCGAGTACGGCGACAAAACCAGCTTGATCATTGACGTGACCACCCGTTCGGGACTGGGTGCTTCCACTCCTCATGGCAACATTACCACCGGGTACGGCACTTTTGGCACGTCCACCCTGGATGGCGATTTCTCCTATGGGGGTAAGAACTGGGGAAACTTTATCGCTCTGAGCGGTGTGAATACTGGGCGATTTCTCGATCCGCCGGAGTTCCAGGTTTTCCATGACCACGGCAATGAAGAGAACGTCTTCGATCGTGTGGATTATGTTTTCTCGAACGCGGATGCATTTCACTTGAACTTTCAGTTCACCCGTTCCTGGTTTCAGACGCCGAACTCGTACGACCAGCAGTTTCAGACGCCCAACGGCATTCCCAACCTGAACCCTTTGACAGGTGTTCAGCTCGGGCCGACCGACCAGCGTTCCAAGATCCTGACCTTTGACATAGCGCCTACGTGGACTCACACGATCAGCAACAACGCCGTTTTCAATCTCACGGGATTCGTGCGGCGGGATGCCTACAACTACTATCCCAGCGATGATCCTTTCAATGATCTCGGGCCGGCGAATCTACAGAGGGAAACCATCGCGCAGCAGCGAACCCTGCTGAATTCCGGCGCCCTCGCCAATATCACCTACACAAAGGGTATTCACAACATTAAGGCTGGTGTTACCTACGAGCAGACCTTCCTGAACGAGAATGACCAGCTTGGGATCGTCGACCCAACGTTAAACGCACCCTGCTTGAATGCCGGCGGCGTGCCTGTGAACGGCTTTACCAATCCCGCGCAATGTGCCGGGGCAGGGTTTCAGCCGAACATAGCCTCCAATCCAAATGCTCCTAACTCCGCGTTTTACCCTTTGTTTACTCCTACTCTGTTGCCCTATGACCTCACGCGCGGAGGAACGCTGTTTCCCTTCGTCGGCCACACCGATGTCAAGGAACTGGCAATGTATGTGCAGGACACCATTACGGTAAAAAACTGGGCCTTCAATCTCGGCATCCGCGGCGATTTGTATAACGGTCTCTCTACCGCGAGTCAGGCCGAGCCCCGTTTGGGTATTGCCTACAACATCGCGAAGACGAACACGGTCCTGCGAGTCTCCTACGCACGCACGCTCGAAACTCCCTTCAATGAAAACCTGGTGCTCTCCAGCGTGGGGTGCGCCTCCGCCGTCCTGAATCCTCTGCTGGCTTGCTCATCGAACACGCTGACGCCGTTGAGTCCCGGTTACCGCAATGAATTCCACGCCGGATTGCAGCAGGCCTTCGGGAAATACCTGGTCATCGATGGAGAATACATCTGGAAGTACACCCATAACGCTTATGACTTCAGCGTTCTGGGTAATACTCCGATTACCTTCCCGATCGAATGGCACAACTCGAAAATTCCGGGCTTTGCGATACGCGCCAGCATGCCTGTTAACCATGGCTTCAGCGCGCTGGTCGTGATGTCCAGCGTTGCCGCTCGATTCTTCACCCCGCAGCTCGGTGGCGCGGGGGCCACTCCCACGGCGCCTTTGGGAGTCTTCCGTATCGACCACGACGAAGCTTTCAATCAAACCACGCATCTGCAATATCAGACACCTTGGAAACGCGTGGCGCCATGGGTTGGCTTCAACTGGCGTTATGACAGCGGGCTGGTAGCGGGACAGGTGCCTTGCTACGGAATTGGTCCTGCTAACGACTGCCCACAATCAACCTTCCTCAACGGGGTACCGGCCATCACAATGGTCGGTACGAACGGAATTCCTTTAACCGCCGATCAGGAGTTTCAGGCTGGGTTCACTTGTAACGGAGTACATGCCACGCCGACCATGCCTCTGCCGTCTGTATGTCCGGCATCGCAGTTCGGTTCTACGCTGACCCAGGTGCCGACTCCGGGAACTGAGAACGATGACAAGAATCCACCGCGCATCTCACACCGTAACCTTTTCGATCTGGCGATCGGCGACGACAACCTCTTCAAGGGGGATAAGTACCGATGGAGTGCCCAATTGACATTGGTCAATCTCACCAACAACTATGCTTTATACAACTTCCTCTCTACTTTCAGCGGCACGCATTATGTAAGTCCGCGTGCCATTACCGCTCAGATCGGCTTCCACTTCTAGCTCGCGTTTCGGGTAGAGAGAGATCTCTACCCGAAACCGGCTTCAAAGTGCGGCGCCGGCTTAGAATTCTTAAGCTTGCAACGCCGCCCAACAAAAATGCCACTCGAGAGCGAGTGGCATGAGAAAAAGCTTGTGCGATGACCCGGGTTTCTAGCTACAGTACTAGGACTTCGCCTTACGTTTACGCTCGGCCCAGCGCTGCTTCATCATCTCAGAAATACGTTTACGAGCTGCCGCGCTCATGTGGCGGCGCGGACGACCAGTAGAACTCTTATTGCCACTACCAACAGGCCTTCCCCGGCGACGAGGTACCATCATGTGCAAGGGGATGAACCGTAGCATCATCAATGTGTTGCTGGGTGGTTTCGGCACGGACACCAGCGGGGGGGCAGCTCGCGGCGGCGCGGATGGCGATCGGACGGTTCGCTCCGGCAACGCCGAGGATGCTGCGTTCATTATGAAGAACGCCTCGAAGGTGATCATCGTGCCGGGCTATGGGATGGCGGTCGCTCAGGCACAGCACGCGCTGCGGGAGATGGCGGACACGCTGAAGAAGGAAGGGGTGGAGGTGAAGTACGCCATCCATCCTGTCGCCGGCCGCATGCCGGGGCATATGAACGTGCTGCTGGCCGAGGCGAACGTGCCGTACGACGAGGTGTTCGAACTCGAGGAGATCAACAATGAGTTTTCCACCGCCGACGTGGCCTATGTCATTGGCGCCAACGACGTGACCAATCCAGCAGCGAAGACCGACTCGTCTTCGGCGATCTACGGGATGCCGATCCTGGACGTGGAGAAGGCGCGCACCGTGTTGTTTGTGAAACGGTCTATGGCTTCCGGTTATGCTGGTGTGGACAACGAACTGTTCTTCCGGCCGAATACGATGATGCTGTTCGGCGATGCGAAGAAGATGACGGAAGAGATCGTTCAGGCGCTGGGTCACTGAGGGGGCTGACGTTCTCGCTCCTCCTGGGCGCGCTTCGAGGATTTGGTAAGGCTCGATTCCAGGAGAAAGCGCCTCGGCAATGGGATTGTCCTATGGAATGGATTGACAACCCGCGGCGCTGCGCCGGTTAGTAGACTGCATGACAATCAAAGGGTGGGCGGTGGTGAAAGCGGAAGCGATCGGACTATCGGCGTCGCGGTTGGCGCGCCTGGATGAGGTTATGAAACGTCGCTACGTGGACAGCGGCCGTCTGCCTGGCCTGCTGACCATGGTCTACCGGCGCGGCGTGCTCGCCCATGCCGGAATGTCGGGGCACATGGACCTCGAGCGCGGAAAGCCCATGCGTGAGGATGCAATCTTCCGCATCTATTCCATGAGCAAGCCGATTACGGCGGTGGCCCTGATGATGCTGGCTGAGGAAGGCCTGATCGGACTGGATGACGATGTTGCCACGTACATTCCGTCGTGGAGGAACCTGGGGGTCTATGCGACCGGCCTGCCGAGCCTGCTGCCGACCGCGGCGCCGAGCTTTCTGACGTCGCCCGTCGCTCGGCCGATGAAAGTGGTCGACCTGGTCACGCATACCTCCGGCCTGACCTACGGGTTCATGAACCGCACCAGCGTCGACCGGGCCTACCGTCACGCGCGCATCGCGGAGTTCGATGCCGAAGGTGGTCTCGACGCCATGATCGAGCAACTTTCGACTTTGCCGCTGGAGTTTTCCCCAGGAACAGAATGGAATTATTCGGTTTCGATCGACGTGATGGGTTATCTCGTGCAGAAGCTCAGCGGGCTGAGTTTCGGCGAGTTCCTGCGCACGCGGTTGTTCGAGCCGCTGGGAATGGTGGATACTGCGTTCTGGTGCCCACCGGAGAAGCGTGACCGCTTCGCGTCTTGTTACCAGCCGGATGGCGCGGGCGGGATCAAGCTGCAGGACGATGCTGGCAACAGCACCTATGCCGCGCCACCCAAATTGGAATCGGGGGGTGGCGGGCTGGTCTCGACCGCGCACGATTACATGCAATTCTGCCGGATGATGTTGCACGGGCGGAACGCTGGACGGCGTCCAGATCCTTAGTCCAAAGACGGTTGCCTTGTTCAGCCTGAACCATCTGCCCGAGAATAAAGAGCTGGCAGACATGGCGCCCCCCGGGCTGTTCAGTGAGGCTGGCTATTCGGGTATTGGCTTCTCCATCGGCTGTGGCGTGAACATCAACGTCGCCAAAACGCGCCTGCCAGGCACACTGGGCGAGTTCTTCTGGGGCGGTGCCGCCTCGACCGCCTTCTGGATTGACCCCAAGGAAGAACTCGCGGTGGTGTTCATGACGCAGGTCCTGTTCAGCGACGCCCGGCTGACGCTCCGCCGCGATCTGCGCACGCTTGTCTACTCGGCGATGACGGAGTCGTTCGCATAATTGCGGCAGGGCCAATTTTCCCGACGCTCTGGGCGTGAGCGTCGGGATCGCGTCGCAAGTGGTCCGATCCCGACAGAAGCATCCCATGCGGTCGGTGAATCGGCCCTCAAAAACCAGGGCTAGATTTGAACCGCTAAGTAACAGGATCCAGCACGACTACTGGGATCTCACGCCCCGCCGCTTTGACCTTATAGTCAGCGTAGGGCGGGAAGAATTTGACTGCCTGCTCCCAAAGCCGCGCTCGTTCCTCGCCAACGGCTGTTCTCGCCCGAGCCTGCATCTTCTCGGTCCCGACCTGGACTTCAACCTCCGGATTGGCGAGGATGTTACGATACCAGCCGGGGTGCTCCGGCGCGCCGCCCTTCGACGCGATCACGAAATAGCCGTTACCGGTCTGCCCATAAAACAGTGGGAACAGATACTTTTCCCCTGACTTACGGCCGGTCGTGGTCAGCAGCAACGACGGGACGGTGATCTCGGGCCGCGCCCGGCCGGGTGAGCGTGTAAATATGGCCATCGGTGCCGCCGCTCGACAGATAACGTTCTGTATGGTCCTTCATCCACTGCGGCAGGTTAGGTGCAAGTTTGGCCTCGGCCATCGCTGTGTCTCCTGTTGGTTCCATCGAAGGGTAGTGCCCTTCCAGAGCGGCGGCGAGGACAAAAATGTCCCAAGGTATTGGATCGGAAGTTCGCTATTGAGCGTAACCCTCTGATCCAGACTTTGTTGTTATATTTTCAGTGGCCTGCTAGTCACCCGCGTCCGCCGCATGATGCAGCGAACTTAGGGCAGGACGCTAGAACGACCGGGGCTATTGTAAGCGTCCGTCTGCTCGATCGCACCAGTTTTGATTATCAAGTCTGCCTGATCGAAGGCCGCATAGACTGCGTCAACAAGGCACGCCGCTCGTTCTCTGCGGTTGGCTTGCAACTCGAGCATAGCAAGGGAGACCAATATGTGAGGGCGCTCGTCGCTGACTTCGCCGGTAACGCTTGAGGCGGAAATCTGCAAGGAATCGGCGGTCACCTCGTTGCGCCGTGGCCGGATGGACCTGCCGACGACACGCGCTCCTTCCCAGATCTCGATGCTGCTACATTTGGCCGGAAGATCTTGAGCTTGGGCGACGGCGTCGCAGTCATCGAGACATTCCATTAGATGGAATGCGAAGATGCGGTCGTCCGCGTCCAGGAAGAAAGCTCGATAAAGCATGTGGAGATATTTTGGCCTCGCAATTGACCGTTGTAGAAATAGTACGGAGATGAGATGGATGGCAATCGATTTTCGTGCAATTCGCAAATTATCCCGCTGTAGAGGTGGGGTTTCTGCCGAACTCACGCCTCAAGGAGGCATTTAATACCGCATTACTACCATAGATAGATTAAATAACACATTACTCGCCTTGACGTCTAAAGTTGACCTCGTTTTGGCTCCTTAGTCGCAGGCCGCACCTCAAAAGCGGAAACCAGAACATAAGCGGCTCCACAGTCCCGTGCGGGAACGCAAAAACGCGCCGACAGCAAGTGACAACTTCATCGGACCGAACTGTCGGGCCTAGATGGGGGAGCACAAAAGGGGCGAGCTCAAGCGAGGCAAGCGCAACTGCGCAAACTTATCGCTTCGTCGAAGGCTTGCTTTCATTCTCCCGGTGATGCGCCGTTTCAACCGCATGACGGTCGGATGTCGGGGTTCCCGTGGGTTGTTCCTGGATGCTGCGCTGATCGGGGGATTTGTCCGGCTGCTCGGACCCAGTGATGCCGGAATTGGCCGCGGGGTCGCTGGCCGGGAAACTCTCCTCCAATGTCCTGTCGTGGGTGCGTTCAGAGCGCGTCTTGCTCGACATGGCGATTCCTTTTCCCCGGCCCCGGTGCCGGTCATTACCTCCAACGCCCGTGGAAGCAGACGGTTGCGGCTGCTGCGACCTCGCGACTTGACCGATCTGAAATAGGCGGCAGCGCTGCTCCTGCGGGGTGGCCGCGGGTGTGCTTGGGGTGGACATGGCGACATTCGCCGCTACGCTGGGCAGCGGGAGACCCTTCTGGGTCGCCAGCTCGCTGGGCCGACGTAAACCACGATGATCCCAGCCCAAGTCTTTATTCACCCGGTTCTGTTGATACTTTAATAAAACGATCTGGCGATGGAATTTCGCAAGGATGCACTGGGAAAGGCGATCCATCTCGACTGTTCAAATATCTCGACCGAGGTACTTGATTAGTGCCAGAACAGAAGTGGCAGCCGGCGACTAACCGAGCCGGAAGCGCGACCTTCACCACAGCCGGACGGGCATTCTCGAAGATCCGGTGTGTGCGATATCCATCTGCACCAACGGAAAGCGATGGCGCAGCGCGACGGAAAGCTCATCGGCCTAGCATGAGGTTCAACCGCTTGCCGACCCATTCGGACAATAGCAGCCCCACTAGTGCAAGCGTCAGCGAGACGAGCGACAATTCGGCGGCCTTTGTCTCGCCGCCCGGTGCCTGAAGCGCGGCGTAAATTGCTAACGGCAACGTCTGAGTTTGACCGGGGATGTTGGCAGCAAATGTTATCACGGCACCGAATTCGCCCAGGCACGTTGCATATGCGACGATTCCCCCTACCAGAATCCCGGGCGAGGCGAGCGGCAGTGTGATGTTGAACAACCGGTCCAGCCATCCCGCGCCCAGGGTGCGGGCGGCCTGTTCCAGACCGGCATCGACGGCGTCGAGCGACAGTCGCACCGACCGCACCATGATGGGGAAGGTCATTGTGGCACAGGCCAGAACTCGCACCGGCCGTCGTGAACGCGAGGCGAACGCCAAGCCAATGATCCAGGATCAGGCCGATCGGTCCGCGGATGCCGAAGATGATCAGCAGTAGCCACCCGGTGACCACCGGCGGTAGCACCATTGGCAGATGCACCAGCGCGTTCAATAGTGTCCGGCCCGGAAAGCGGCATCGGGTCAGCACCCAGGCCGCCAGGATGGCCAGCGGCAAGCCAAATCCGACCGCCCTCGCCGCCACCGATAGTGTGAGCCAGACGGCTTCCCATTCCTCCGACGAGAGCAACATGTTTTCGACCCTGAAGCCGCGCTTCATCAATACCCGGGGAGTGGCCCGCTCCCATCACGGCAATGGGTCGACCTTGGCAGCCTCTTATATGACCACCGGTTGTCCTGTCCCGCCTAACTTGGCCCCGCTTGTCGTGGCCCCGCAGGAGAGCGATGTTGTAAAGCATGGTCAGAGGAGATGAACAGATGCTGGACAAAACCTACGCTGTCAGCCGCACCGATGCAGAGTGGCGTAGGATTCTGTCGCCGGAGCAGTTCTACGTGATGCGCGCACAGGCACAGAGGCACCCGGCAGTTGCGCGCTGCTGGCCGAGAAGCGCCCGGGCCGATTCACCTGTGCCGGATGCGACCAACCGCTGTTCGAGTCAAAACTTAAATTTGAAAGCTATACCGGCTGGCCCAGCTTCAACGATCCGATCGAGGGAGCGGTTGAAACGACGACCGACCGCAGCCTCGGCATGGTCCGGACCGAGGTGCATTGCGCGACCTGTGGCAGCCATCTCGGGCACGTATTCCCCGACGGACCGCCGCCGACCCATCAGCGCTACTGCATCAATGGGATCGCCATGAACTTCGTGCCGAGCTGAGGGCATCCCCATGACCCTCCATCCCGCTCTGAACGCCGGCCGCGTCGCAGTGATCACCGGTGCGGCCAGCGGCATTGGTCTCGCCGCCGCCATGCGCTTCGCCTCTATGGGCCTCAAAGTCTGTCTCGCTGACCTATCGGCCGAGGCGCTGGATCGGGCTGCCGAAGCGGTCGCCGCCGCCTCTGCCGGGGGGCGGGACGCGCTGATGACCGTGGCCACGGATGTCAGCCGCCTGGAGTCGGTTCAGGCCCTGCGCGATTCAGTGTACGCGAAATTCGGCGAAGTCGGCGTGCTGATGAACAACGCTGGCACTGCGCCTGGGGGCGGCCCGTGGGAGCACATCGACCGCTGGCGCCGCGTGCTGGAGGTCAACCTGTGGGGCGTTATCAATGGCGTGCAGACTTTTGCCCCGCCCATGCTGGCGCAGCGAAACGCGGGTGCGATAGTTAACACAGGGTCGAAGCAAGGCATCACCTGCCCGCCGGGCGACGCCGCCTATAATGTCAGCAAGGCCGGCGTGAAGGTCCTGACTGAGGCGTTGGCGCATAGCCTTCGAAACGAGGAAGGCGCGCGCATCTCGGCGCATTTGCTGGTCCCGGGGTCGACCTTCACCGGCATGACACGTCAGGGACGCTCCGAGAAGCCACCGGGCGCCTGGACGCCCGACCAGGTTGTGGACATGCTGATCGCCGGGATGGGCCAGGGTGATTTCTATATCATCTGTCCTGACAACGATGTGACGCGCGAGATCGACAATCGAAGAATTCTCTGGGCCGCGCAGGACATCACCCGCAACCGCCCCGCGCTGTCCCGCTGGCACCCCGATTATAAAGATGCTTTCGAAGCCTTTCTCAGGGAGTAGCAGTGCCCGCCAAGTCGAGTTCGTTGTGTCATATATCTTTCTGGAGAGATCCTCATGGTAGCACTTTCAAGTGCCCCGCTTGGCTCCGCACTACTGGTTGCTCTGACCCTAACCGTGCCGCTGTCATCATCCCAGGCAGATAGCGCCACGCGCGCCCTTCCTCCGCCCGCGCAGGACTTGGAGGCGAACGGTGCCGGTTTGCAGACCGCGGTGTTTTCTGGCGGTTGTTTCTGGGGTGTACAAGGCGTGTTTGAGCATGTTCGAGGGGTGACGCGGGCTGTCTCCGGCTACGCCGGCGGAAGTGTCGCCAACCCGGATTACGAGCAGGTGAGTTCGGGCGCGACCGGGCACGCTGAGTCAGTCAGCGTGACGTTCAATCCAACGCAGGTCAGCTATGGGACGCTGCTGCGGATTTTCTTCTCGGTTGCGCTGGATCCGACGCAAAAGGACCGGCAAGGGCCGGACTGGGGGACCCAGTATCGTTCCGAAGTGTTCGTGAACGGGCCGGACCAGGAAAGGGTTGCCAAGGCATATATCGCTCAACTTGAGGCGGCTCATGCGTTCAGTCGTCCGATTGTCACGCGTATCGATCCGGCGGGACCGTTTTACCCGGCCGAGGGGTATCATCAGGATTACCTCGACCAGCACCCGGACGCCCCGTACATCGCGATCAACGACATGCCGAAGGTGCGAGCTTTGCAAACGCTGTTTCCGCAGAACTGGCAACCGGCCGCGACCAAAGTCGGCAAACTTCAAGCGGAGGAGTGACCGGGCCTATCCGCGGCTCGATGACGCACGCCGCATCTAGTGGTCCTATCCCGACATAAGCATGCCATGCGGTCGTGTAAATCGGCCCACAAAATCAGCGACTATGGTTCAAAACGGACGGCACTATCCGTCTGATTTGGACCAGCTAGTGGTCCGATCCCGACAGAAGCATCCCATGCGGTCGGGTAAATCGGCCCACAAAATCAGCGACTATGGTTCAAAACGGACGGCACTATCCGTCTGATTTGGACCACTAGTGGTCCGATCCCGACATAAGCATGCCATGCGGTCGGGTGAATCGGCCCACAAAATCAGGGACTAGTGGTTCAAATCAGACGGCACTATCCGTCTGTTTGAACCACTAGCGGGAGCCCATCATGAGCCGCATCGTTTATGTCTTGAACGGTCCGAACCTCAACCTTCTGGGCAAGCGCCAACCGCACATCTATGGCCACGAAACGCTGGCTGATGTGGAGCGCGATTGCCGCGCACTGGCCAAGGAGCTGAACCTGGAGCTGCGGTTCGAGCAAAGTAATCGCGAGTATGAGCTCATCGACTGGATCCATTCAGCGCGGGAGACCGCGGGTGGAAATCGTGATCAATCCGGCAGCGTTTACTCATACTTCGGTGGCGCTTCTCGATGCGCTGAACGCGTTCGACGAGCCGGTGATCGAAATCCATATTTCCAATGTTCATAAGCGTGAGGAGTTCCGGCACCATTCGTTTGTCTCCCGTCGCGCCGACGGCGTTATCGCAGGTTTCGGAACGCAGGGGTATTTGCTGGCCCTGCGCCGGGTGGCGAGGCTGATCGACGAAAAGGCGCCGTAGGATGTCCGATGGCTGCAACCACTCCGCCCACTCAATGAAGTGACTGACCTGTTGGGAGACCCCAAACCATGGTTCCGCAGAACGAATTCATCCAGCGTTGCGGCTTTGGGTTCTCATGATGAACCCGTTCGATTACTCTAAAGCTATCGCTGACTTCTGGACCAAGCAGAGTCAGGTCCTGATGAAGGCACAGGCGCAGGCGGGTGCCGCGCTGGTACAGGGTATGACGGCGGTAACTTCGGGCAAGTTGCCGGCGATGCCCGATATGCCCGCCGATCTTTCGTCCGGAGCCTCCGAGCTTGCACAGGCCGGCAAATCCGTGATGGACCTGTGGTCGGCTGCTGCTTCGATGTCCGGCAAGCTCGCCACAATGGTTCCCGCCACAGCCGGTGGCGACGGGGTCATCGAAGCAACGTTCCGCAAAATTGCCGACCCGCGAAGTTGGATGGGCGGGGGCATCGGCGAGATGGACGACGTGTTGGGCCGCATGGCGGAAGGACCGCGCTTCGCCGATCTTTGGTACGCGGAACGGCGCTACGCCGGGGTATTGCAGGCATGGGTAGATCTTCGCCGCCGTGGCCTTGAGCACAACGCCGTCGTGATCGAGGCCTGGTTGCAATCGGCTCGCCGCTTTGCCGAAAAATTCGCAGGCGGGTCAGGTTCGGACCCCAAGGTCTTGGACACGAAAGCCGCGCTCGCTCTGTGGACGGAGACGGCTAATCAGCAATTGCTGGAGACCCAGCGATCCGAGCCGTTTTTGCGGTCCCAGGCAGCGTTGATCCGCGCGACCACGGCGCTGCGGCTGGCCCAACAGGAACTGGTCGAACACTTCGGCAAGCAGTATGGTTTCCCCACGCGCACCGAACTGGACGACGTGCACCGCACTGTTACCGAACTTCGGCGGGAGCTGCGCGCGATACGGCGCGAACAGCAGATGGCCGCAGCGGCACCCGCGCCCGCGCTTTCCCCACCGCCTACTGCTGCTTCCGAGCAGACGCGAACGCCACGACCCGCGCGACGGCCCGGCGTCAATCGGAAAGGGACAGACACATGACCCAGATCGGACAAAGCCCGGCGACCGCGCTGACTGACGCGGCAAAGCTCGGTGCCAAGATGCTGGCAGGCGGACAACTGCTGCAGGGCTTGCGCGATGCCGACGTGCAAATCGCAACGACGCCGAAAGACCTGGTGTGGAGTCAGGACAAGGTCAGTCTTTTCCACTTTCGTCCGTTGGCCGAGAAGCGTGTCGCGGTCCCCATGCTGATTTGCTACGGTCTGGTCGGGCGATGGACGATGACGGATCTGCAGGAAGATCGGTCGCTGGTCCGCAACCTATTGAACCTGGGTCTTGACCTTTATGTCGTGGACTGGGGAAATCCGTCGCGAGCCGACCGCTACCTGACGTTGGACGACTACATCCTGGGCTATCTTGCAGACTGCGTGGCCGAGATAGCGAAACGTGCCGGCGTGCCAAAGGTCAACTTGTTGGGCGTTTGCGAGGGCGGCGTGTTCGCCACGGCCTTTGCGGCATTGCACCCGGAACGGCTCAACACCCTCACGCTGACCATCACTCCGATCGATTTCCACGCCGACACCGTGGAAAATCGACTTGGCCACGGCTTCATCAATATTTGGACACGCAGCATCTCGCCTGAGGATGTCGACCGCTTGATCGACGCCAACGGCAATCTGCCCGGCGAGTTCCTCGGTGCGATCTTCAACCAGATGTCGCCAATGCGCAGCTTGCTGAAATACAACCTGGACCTGCTCGAGATCGTGGACGATGAACAGCGGCTGATGAACTGGCTCCGCATGGAGAAGTGGATCGCAGATCGACCCGATCATCCTGGCGAGGCGGCGAAGCAATGGATGAAGGATCTCTACCAACAAAACAAACTTGTCCGAAATGAATGGGAACTGGGTGGCCACAGGGTGGATCTCGGTAACATCCGGATGCCTGTGCTGAACGTGTACGCCAAGGACGACCACATCATTCCCCCCGCCACATCCCGGGCATTGGGACCAATGCTCGGGGCTTCGTCCGATTACACTGAATTGGCACTTCCGGGCGGACATGTGGGTGTCTTCGTGGGTGGCCGGTCGCAGACTCTGTTCGCGCCCGCCGTCAGCTCGTTTGTGGAAAAGCATGATCGGGGCGGCAAGTGACAATCATCCCTATGACCGCGGGAAGATAGACCCGCCCGATGCCGTTCTCGACGAAAAATGGAATATCGCTCTACTACGACATTGCCGGACAAGGGCCGGCTGTCTGCCTGATCAACGGCTATCGCCTGAGCGGCGCGGCGTGGCCGGATGCCTTCATCAACCAGCTGGCATCTCGTTTCGAGGTAATATCGTTTGACAACCGGGGCACCGGCCGCAGCGACAAGCCGCCAGGTGGCTATGAATTTGCCAACATGGCAACTGACGTTCTGGGACTGCTGGATACTTTGCGGCTTCAGCGCGTCCACCTGCTGGGCTTTTCCATGGGCGGGGCGATCGCCCAGGAATTTGCCATCCGCAATGCGGACCGGCTTGATCGTCTGATCCTGTTCGGCACATTCTGTGGCGGCGTCTGGGCGGAACCCGCCTCATATTCCGTGTTCAAGCGCCTTCTGGCGGCTGACGATCAGTCTCCCGAGGACGTGGCGCGGCAGGCCTGGCCGGTGACCTACTCGCCCGAATATCTGGCGACGCACGCCGACGCCGTGGAACAGCAGATGCGCCGCGAACTGGAGCATCCGACCCCGACGTTCGTTGCTCGACGGCAGATGGAGGCATTGCGGCAATTCGACAGTTATCGGGATTTACCGAATATTCGTGCACCCACCTTGGTTGCAACCGGCGCTGACGACGTCCTGGTGAAACCGCGGAACTCGAAGATCCTGGCGTCGCGCATTCCCAATTCGCGGCTTGAACTGTTGGCCGATCTTGGGCATCGCGCGATCTGGGAAGCGCCAGAGGAGATCGCGGATCTTGTCGGGGATTTCCTGACCCGGCCGATCAGCTGGAAACAGGCGGCACCTCGAACGGGCAGGCGAGGAGAACGGATGCGATGACCATTTCCGGCGCGCCGCCGCTATCCACGAGCGCCCGGTGTCCAAGCACCACCATCCTACCACCCTCGAATAACAGGAGGTTCCGTTGACACAGAACGCCAACCAAGTCCTGGGCACCTGGAAACTGCGGTCATACGAACGCGAGGAGACCGAGACCGGGCGCCGGCACAATCAGTTCGGGGCGCAGCCGGACGGCTATCTGGGGTATGCGCCGGATGGCCGGATGTATGCCATTTTCATCCGGCAGGACCGCGTCGCGCCGCGCGACGTCGTGCCGACCGATGAAGAGGGCGTGCAGTTGCTCGGCTCAATGGTCGCCTACGCCGGCACTTACACGCTGGGTGAAAAGCAAGTGATCCACCACATCGACATTTCGTGGAACCAAGGATGGACCGGCACCGATCAGGTTCGGTTCTTCGAATTGGACGGCGACACTCTGACGATCACGACCGCCCCCTATCGAAGCTATCATGACGGCCGCGAAGGGCGATCGATCCTGGTCTGGGACAAGGTACAGGCGAGTTGACACGAGATTAGCAGAGGGGAAGCCGCATGGCCGACATTTTCGGGTTAGACGGCCAGCATGCGCTGGTCACCGGGGCGTCCAGCGGGCTCGGCCGGCATTTCGCCGGCGTCCTTGGCGCGGCCGGCGCAAGCGTCACCGTCGCCGCACGCCGAGAGTCGGCACTGGCGGACACCGTGGAGTCGATCCGCGCCAGCGGCGCGAAAGCGCAAAGCGTGCGCATGGACGTTACAGACGCGGGCAGTATCGAAAACGCCTTCGCCGAGGCCGAAACCGGATTTGGTCCGGTCACCATCCTGATCAACAATGCTGGCGTAACGATCACCCGCCCCGCGCTGGACATGGAGGAGAGCGACTGGGCGAGCGTGATCGACACCAATCTCAAGGGCGCCTGGCTGGTCGCGCAGCACGCGGCGCGGCGGATGATCCACCACGCCACCAGCGGCAGTATCGTCAACATCGCCTCCATCACCGGGCTGCGCGTGGCCGGCGGCATCGCCCCCTATGCGATCTCGAAGGCCGGTGTGGTGCAGATGACCAAGGCCCTTGCGCTGGAGTGGGCGCGACACAGGATCCGGGTCAATGCACTTGCCCCCGGCTACATCGAGACCGAGCTGAACGATGCGTTCTTCGGCAGTGATGCCGGGAAGGCGTTGATCCGGCGGATCCCGCAGCGGCGCCTGGGCGAAACGAAGGAACTCGATGGCCCACTACTGCTGCTGGCCTCCGAGGCGGGTTCCTACATGACCGGCAGCATCGTCGCGGTTGATGGCGGCCATCTGGTCAGCGGCCTCTGACACGAACCCCGGTGCGTACAAGCAAGTAACGAGGAGGACACGATGGACGAGCAGACGACGCCGCACCCGTTCGACACCGGGCTGGATCGCCATCCCGCCAACTTCGTGCCGCTCTCGCCGGTCAGTTTCCTACGGCGTGCCGTGGCCTCGTTCCGCGACAAAACCGCGGTGATCGACGGCGACCGCCGCTTCACCTATGGCGAACTCAACGACCGTTGTGTCCGGCTCGCGTCCGCACTCGCCAGTCGCGGGGTTGGGCGGTTGGACACGGTTGCCATCCTCGCCTCGAACATTCCCGAGATGGTCGAGGCGCATTTTGCCGTACCCATGCTGGGTGCCGTGCTCAATCCGCTGAACACGCGGCTGGACGCCGCGACGATCGCGTTCTCGCTCAATCATGGCCGAGCCAAGGTGCTGATCGTGGATCGGGAGTTCGCTGGGCTGATCGCCGTCGCGCGCGGCCAACTCGACCATGATTTGCTGGTGGTCGACATCGAGAACCCGGGGCTGCCCGACGCCCCCGCGTTCGGCGACATCACCTACGAGGCGCTGCTGGCCGGCGGCGATCCGCGGTTTGAGTGGCGGGAGCCTGACGATGAATGGCAATCCATCTGCCTGCTCTACACGTCCGGGACGACCGGCGACCCGAAGGGCGCGGTCTACAGCCATCGCGGCGCCTACCTTCAGGCGCTGAGCAACGCGTTGATGTTCGGGCTGAGCTTTGACAGCGTCTATTTGTGGACGCTGCCGATGTTCCATTGCAGCGGCTGGTCGTATCCCTGGGCGGTGGTCGCGGTAGGGGGAACCCAGGTCTGCCTGCGGAAGGTCGACACCGCGATGATCTTCCAGTTCATCGCGCGATACCAGCGTTACGCATCTCTGCGGTGCGCCGATCGTCATGAACATGCTCGCGCAGGCGCCGGCCGCGCAGCGCGTCGCCTTCACCCACACGGTCAACTGCGCGACCGGCGGAGCGGCGCCGCCTTCGTCCGTGCTGCGAGCCATGGAGGAGATCGGCTTTCGCGTGACCCACCTTTACGGCGCCACCGAGACCTATGGTCCGGCGACGTCGTGCATCGCGCAGCCGGAATGGGACGCTCTGCCACCTGACCAGCGCTACGCCAACATGGCTCGCCAGGGCGTCGCCTATCCTACCGTCGCGGACATGATGGTCGCTGATCCGGAGACGATGACGCCGGTGCCGCAGGACGGCAAGACGATGGGCGAACTGATGATGCGCGGCAACACCGTGATGAAGGGCTACCTGTCGAACCCCGATGTCGACGAGCAAGACGCTGGTCGGTGATTGGTATCTGTCGGGCGACCTGGCGGTGTGGCATCCGGACGGCTACATCGAGATCAAGGACCGGTCGAAGGACATCATCATCTCGGGCGGCGAAAACATTTCGACCTTGGAAGTGGAAGAGGTTCTGTCGCAGCATCCCGCGGTGCTGTTGGCAGCCGTGGTGGCTCAGCCGGATCCGACCTGGGGCGAAACCCCTTGCGCATTCCTGGAACTGAAGCTGGATACCGAGGCCAGCGAGACCGAGATCATCCAGTTCTGCCGGCAATCGTTGGCGCGGTTCAAGGTACCCAAGCGGGTGGTCTTCGGGGAACTACCGAAGACTTCCACCGGCAAGATCCAGAAATTTACGCTGCGCGAGCGGGCGGCCGGGTGATTGATGCCAGCGGCCCTTGGGGGCGACCGTAAGCGCTCTCTCACCGTCATGGCCGGGCTTGTTCCGGCCATCCACGGCTTGTGGAGCCTGCGCTGGCGGTTGCCCGGTCGACACCTTGCGAGACCAGATTAACGCGACGAGGAGAATGACGGTGGCGGTCAAAATCGAACGGTTTCAGCCCGAGGGGATGAATATAAGGATGTCCGAGGGGCAGCCTTCCTATTCGCATGTCGTGACGGTAAGCGGCACCGGGAAGATCGTTTATATCGCCGGGCAGTTGGCCCGTGATATCGACGGCAACTGCGTCGGCAAAGGCGATATGCGCGCGCAGATGGAACAGACATTTCAGAATCTCGACCGATGCCTGAAGGCCGCCGGCGCGACCTGGGCTGACGTTGTCAAGACGAACACGTTTGTTACCGACTTCGACGAGTTTCAGAAATGCGGCGATGTACGCATGCGTTACTTCGGCGTAGCGACCCCGACCAGCACGACGGTCGGCGTTACCCGCCTCGCCGGCCCTGACTTCATGATCGAGATCGAGGCTGTCGCTGTCGTCAATGCGTGAGATGGAGTTCGACCTAGTCCAGCCTCAGTCGCTCCTCGATTTATACGGATACAGATCACAGAAATAGCACGACAGCGCATCGGGCTAGATGCGCGGGTCGAAAGTGTCCTCACGGCGACCACCACCCTGTGTATTGGCGATCTGAGCGCGAGGGGTGCCCCCGATTGAGTGAGACCACTACAAAATCGTCGCCGGAGCATGCCCCCGGCATGGGGCGCGCGAAACAGATGGTTCTGGACACACTCAAACCGACATCTGGAACCGTGGAAATCCCTTCTTGGAGCCATGTCGCATCGGGGTTTTGCGAACACTCCCTTCGCGGGGTCATCATCCCGAAACCCGTTACACGGGCCGGTATCCGGAGAGCAGCTTATCGGAATGGTTCCGGGACGTCGGAAAACCCGTCCCAAGGGCACCTTTTAGGAGTCTACCCGCTATCTCCGAGAAACGACCGTCTATGAGAGGGCGGGATTATGGAGTGACCGTGCTGACCGCCGCCTCGAAATGGCGGCACGTGAGGACGCAAGCCTGTTCGTCAGCTTGGTGTGATCTCGCGCGCTGACGGCTAAGGCCGATTGTCCCACACAGGGCGTGGCTGTCTTCGGCCGGTCAGGCTGTCAGCTTGGACAGGATGGTGACTTTTGACCCTGGCGGCCACGGTGTCGCTGAAACCGGATGGCTTCAAACACGAAGAATCCGGCCGAGACAACCACGGTTGAAAGTTAGCTTTCAGCCGTGGTCAGCGACGGGGATTTGTGAACGACAAGTCACCGTCGCCGCGATCGAACCAAAATCTTGGCCTTGTCGGCCTCCAAGAACCGCGGCTTTCTAGGCGGCCTTGCTGCGGTCGTCTCAGGCCGTAACGTCTAGTCCGCTAGTTTCCTCTCCATCGGCCTGGACCTTTGCGTCTGCCTGTTGCAGCGCAACATTTGCAGCCTTGACCGCCAACTGATCGGCCTGGATGACCTTCGTCGTCGCCTTGGCCTTTTGGTCCGCAGCCAACTGTGCGGCTGCTTTGGTTGCGGTCGCATCTGCTTCCTTGGCTGCCGCCTGATCTGTGGAAAGTGTCGAGGACGTGTTGCTGGCTTTACCCGCTGGCATCGCAGGCGGGGGGCCGTGCGGCATGGTAACCGAACTAATATTGCTCAAGGTCATTTCTCCGATCGATGCAGAAGGACAAAACGTTCATCGGCGCAGCCAACGCGCCGAAGCAACCTAAGCGGTGACGTTGGTTTGCGACGACGTGGTGGCGGCTTGACTCGTTGGCTGGCTCGAATAGCTCTCAAGAGCTTGAGCGAAATGATGATGATGGTGATGCGGTTGTGACGCCGCATTCTGCGTGGTATCGGCAGCGGTCCCATCCGACGAGGCGGTGCTGTTCGATCCGCCATCGGAAGACGATGACGTGGCCGCCGTCGATGTCCCTGACGCTGCCCCCGAGGCGAGCGCCGACATGAAGGTCTGGAGATCGCCGAAAAGCTTCGAGACAAGATCGGTTCCAGAACTCGACGACGCTGGACTCGACGTGGCCGAGTTGGTGCTTGATTGTGCTACGCTGGCGACCGCCGTGTTCGATGTCGCGGATGCCGTGGTATCGGATGTTGCGTCAGTGGTGCTTCCGGCCGAGGAACCACCCTGAAGCTGCGAAATAAGCGCCTGAAGATCGGTTATCAAACTTGATGCATCCGCGCTGAGGGAAGCGGCCGAAGATGTCGCACCTGTCGTGCTGTCACTTGATGCAGTGTCCGACGGTGGGGGTCCCGGCGGCGGCCCGGGAGGTGGCACCGGCGGTCGGCTTGAGATGGTCCCGCTCGCCGAAGCGTCGGAAGCAGTGGATGAAGTATCGCTTGACCCGCCAGCCGATAGCACCTGCTGAAGCTGCGACAACATCACTGCCATTTCCGACGATAACGAAGAAAGGCCCGATGTCGTCGAAGTGGTCGCGGTTTTGCCACTTGTCGCACCGGTCTGGCTTGACACGGCCGCATTCGCGCCGCTGTCAGCATTGCTTGCGCTCTGTTGCGCTTCGCGCTGAGCGGCCCATAGTTCCCAGGCGCCCGATGAACCCGATGTTGCGCTAATTGACATTTTGTCCTCGGATGGCAAATACGAATGTTAATTAGCAACAACTATGCCAATAGATATTGATGTTTTCATTGGGAGAATTCATTAACCAACCTCGGCCGAGTTTGCCGGTCGGCACAAGTGGGTAGGGCAAAAACCGCCCAGGGGCAGAATACTACAGAAATGACATGCTATAAGCAAGGCCGCCTAGAAAGCGGCGGGTCTTGAAGGCCGACAAGGCCAAGATTTTGGTTCGATCGCGGCGACGGTGACTTGTCGTTCACAAATCCCCGTCGCTGACCACGGCTGAAAGCTGACTGTCAACCGTGGTTGTCTCGGCCGGACTGTTCGTGTTTAAAGCCACCTGTTTTCGTGGACATACCCAACCGTGGGAACAGTTGGCGGCTCCAGCCGAAGCACCGGCGTGGCCCCTCGTCGCGATCGACCGCTCGGCGAACAACGTCGGCGGAATGTTGTCGTCGCGGCGATCACCCAGCAGCAACCCGTTGGCAGTCGCACCGCTACAACCCAAAATTCCGAGCGTCCATTTTGATCCTCGGCCAGAATACAGTATCCCCTGTATCGCTGTCGGGGGGCGAGAAATGGAAACACAAACATTCGACTACATCGTGGTGGGCGCCGGATCGGCCGGTTCAGTCCTTGCCAACCGCCTGAGCGAAAACCCAAAGCACCGCGTGCTGGTGCTGGAAGCCGGCCGCGAAAGCCATCCCTGGTCGCGCATCCCCGTAGGCTTCGCCAAACTGATCGAAAACCCTGCCGCCAACTGGCTATACTCATCGGAGCCTGACGCAGCCACCGGCAACCGCCGCCTTCCCGTCCCGCGCGGCAAGCTCCTGGGCGGCTCGTCTTCAATCAACGGCATGGTCTTCGTGCGCGGCCAGTCGCAGGACTACGACACCTGGGCGCAACTCGGTAATCGCGGCTGGAGTTATCGCGAAGTCCTGCCGATCTTCCGCGACATGGAAAGCTACCAGGGCGACGCCGACGACGAATACCGCGGCCGCGGCGGCCCGCTGAAGGTCACCGAAAACTTCGAAACCGGCCCGCTCTACGACGCGCTGATCAAGGCCGCCGGCGAAGTCGGCATCCATTACACCAAGGACTACAACGGTGCCAGTCAGGACGGCATCGGCATGACCCAGGCGACCATCCGCAATGGCCGCCGGATGAGCACCGCCTTCTGCTACCTCGACCCCGCGCGAGAACGTCCGAACCTCACAATCCAGGCCAACGCGCTGACCGAATGCCTGCTGATCGAGGGCAAACGCTGCGTCGGCGTGCGGTACACCATCAACGGCCAGCAACACGAAGCCCGCGCGGGTCGAGAAGTCATCGTCAGCGCCGGCTCAATCAATTCACCCCAGCTTCTGGAGCTGTCGGGCATCGGCCAGCCGGAACGGCTTCAAAGCCTCGGCATCGAGGTCCGTCACGCGCTCAAGGGCGTCGGCGAGAACCTCCGCGATCATTACTCGCCACGCATGAAATGGACGGTGCCGTCCTCGCTCGGTATCACCTACAACGACAAGGGTCGCGGCGTCGGCCTCGTCTGGCAAGCGCTGAAATACGCGCTCACCAACAAGGGGTTGCTGGGCCTGCCGGCGGCGCCGATCCGAGCCTATATTCGAACCCGGGCCGGGCTGGATGCGCCGGATGCGGCGATCTCGTGGATTCCGTTCCTGGCCGGGGCGAACTTCAAACTGGCAAAGAACTCCGGCATCACCGCGATCATGAACATCCTCCGCTCGGAGAGCACCGGCAGCGTGCATATATCGTCGAAAGTGCCGAACCGGCCGCCAGCGATCCGCTTCAACTTCTTAACCGCCCAACTCGATCGCGAAGTAACTCTGGAAGCGATGCGCATTACCCGGCGGATCATGACGGCGCCCGCCATGCAGGGGATCGCCACCGACGAAATCGCGCCCGGCGTGAACATCCGGGCTGACGACGAATTGCTCGGCTGGATCAAGAACAACGCCGAAACGACCTACCATCCGGTCGGCACCTGCAAGATGGGCTCGGACCCGATGGCGGTGGTGGACGATCAACTGCGGGTGCACGGCATGGAAGGGCTGCGCGTGGCGGATGCCTCGATCATGCCAACGCTCACCTCCGGCAACACCAATGCGCCGTCCATCATGATCGGCGAGAAAGCATCCCGCATGGTGTTGGCGGCGTAGTCGGTTCGCGGGGCGAGAGCACTATGTCAGAATACGGCGTCCGGAACCTCGCCTAGCAGCGGTGAGGCTGAGGCGTGAACTCCTTCATCTTCGCGCTCATGACAAAATCGCCGAAGTTCATCTTCATGTCGTCCGCCACACCGTTTTCCCAGTAACGCATCGCGACCTCATAGGTCGGCGTGACGGCGGACTTGGTATGATCGAAGAAGGCGATGTTGACTCGCGTGCTGGACAGCGGGACCAGAGCCGGCCACTTGCTTTGCATCGGCGGCTTCCAGTCCAGCAATACGATAAAGCTGTCCTCCACGCCGAACTCATCGGTGCCGTCAAACAGCGGCAGCGACAGGAAATGCTTCTTGTCGCGCGCCGCGGCGATGATCGCAGCGGTGTGGGCCATCGGGAAAACCGTGCCAGCGGGGAGCGGGCTGGTGGCGTCATGCGGCGACGTGTAGTGCGCTTCCCCCGTGCTTCCGGCCTTTTGCAGGAATGCGTCCCCGTCGGTCTGGCTGGTGACGGCGGTGTCGGTGGTCTGGCGCATGTGGTAGCGGAACTTCAGGCCATCCTTGGATTCCCAGGTCGCATAGTCTGAGGCCATTTCGATGTCCTGGCCCTCCGAATTGGTGATGGTCATCCGCAACCGCTGGCGAACCGCCCATCCGTCGCAGGCATCGGTTACCTCGTAGCCCATGGTTCCGCGGGCGGCGATCACGTCGTTGCCGTTCGCGGTATCGAGCGTCAGTGTGTAGAGCGCCTTGTGAGCCAGAAGCGTGCCCGGGGCCGGCGCGGCGGGCGCAGGTGCATTGGCGGCGGCGGCCGGATGGGTCGCGATGGCAGCGGTCAGGCATAACGCGCCGAGAACGGCAGAAAGGCGCATGAAGAACTCCGATGATAAGGTGCGGCGCATCGCGTCGATGATAGCCATGTGTGCATCGTCGCGCCAACCGGACGGAACGGTCTGGATCAGGTGCCGGTCACCTTCGGCTTGGCCGGCGGCAGCTCGATCTTCAACGACAGCTCCTTCAGCCGCGCCAGGGGGACCTCGGCGGGGGCGCCCATCATGAGGTCTTCGCCCTGCTGGTTCAGTGGGAACAGGATCACCTCCCGGATATTGGGTTCGTCGGCCAGCAGCATGACCATGCGGTCGATGCCGGGCGCCGATCCGCCGTGCGGGGGCGCGCCGTAGCGGAACGCGTTGAGCATGCCGCCGAACCGCGCTTCCACATCGGCCGCGGTGTAGCCGGCGATCTCGAACGCCTTGATCATGATGTCCGGACGGTGGTTCCGGATAGCGCCCGAGGACAGCTCGATGCCGTTGCAGACGATATCGTATTGGTAGGCCTTGATTGTCAGCGGGTCCTGAGTGTTCAGCGCCTCCAACTCGCCTTGCGGCATGCTGAAGGGATTGTGGCTGAAATCCACTAGGCCGGTCTCCTCGTTCAGTTCGAACATTGGGAAGTCGGTTACCCAGCAGAAGCGGAAGGAACCCTTTTCCAGCAGGCCAAGCTCGTCGCATAGACGGGTACGAACGACGCCGGCGAATTTTGGCGCAGTGTCCCTCTTCCCGCCCACAAAGAACACCGCGTCGCCGGGATTCAGGCCGCATGCGTTGCGAATTGCCTCGGCGCGACCGGCCTCCAGATTGCGGGCAATCGGACCTTTGGGGCCTTCAGCGTCATAGGTGATGTAACCGAGGCCGCCCTGGCCCTCGGCCCGGGCCCACTCGTTGAGCTTGTCGAAGAAGCTGCGCGGCTGTGCGCCGGCGCCGGGTGCCGGGATTGCCCGGATGATGCCGCCGGAGGCCGCGATGCGGGCGAACAGGCCAAATCCAGATCCGGCGTAATGTTCGGTCACGTCGGTGATTCGAATCGGGTTGCGCAGATCCGGCTTGTCGGAGCCGAATTCCAGCATCGCCTGATCGTAAGGGATGCGAGGGAAGGGAGGTTTAGTAACGCTGCGGCCGCCGGCGAACTCCTCGAACACACCTGCGATGACGGGTTCGATGGTGTTAAAAACGTCTTCCTGGGTGACGTAGCTCATCTCGAAATCGAGCTGGTAGAACTCGCCGGGGGAGCGGTCGGCGCGGGAGGCTTCGTCACGGAAGCAGGGCGCGATCTGGAAGTAGCGGTCGAAGCCCGCGACCATCAGCAATTGCTTGAACTGCTGCGGCGCCTGGGGCAGGGCATAGAACTTGCCGGGATGCATACGCGACGGCACCAGGAAGTCGCGCGCCCCTTCCGGAGAGGAGGCGGTCAGAATCGGCGTCTGGTATTCCAGAAATCCCGCGGCGATCATGCGCTGGCGCAGCGAGGTGATGACCCGGCTGCGCAGCATCATGTTTCTGTGCAGCTTTTCCCGCCGCAGGTCGATGAAGCGGTATTTGAGCCGGATTTCCTCAGGGAAGCGTTCCTCGCCGGCGACCTGCATCGGCAGGACCTCGGCGTTGGATTGCACGACCAATTCGGCGACGCGGAGTTCGATCTCGCCGGTGGGCAGCCGGGGGTTGATGGTCCCGGCCTCGCGCATCACGACCGAGCCTGTGACGGTGATCACGCTTTCCGGGCGGACTGACGTCGGCGGCGGCAAAGGCGGGGGAGCCGGCGGCGAACACGCACTGGGTGATGCCGTAGTGGTCTCGCAGGTCGATGAACAGCAGGCCGCCGTGGTCGCGCTTGGCGTGCACCCAGCCCGAAAGGCGGGCCGCACGCGTCCCATCCTGGCCGGCGTCGGCGGCACGCAGGGCGCCGCAAGTATGGGTGCGATAGGCGTGCATCGTCGAGTATCCTGGTGCGCGTACGGCCGTATTGGCGGCCTTCTTGAAAGAGGGCGGCACACAAGCCCCGGCCGGTTGGTCAAGTCAAGCGGTCGATGCAAGCCAAATTCGCGCGGCGTCTAGCCCGCACCAGTCTCCGTCGTCTCGCGTCCGGGAAACGCCGGTGATTCCGGGACTTCCGCTCGCAATCAGTCACCACCGAAAGATCATCGCTTTTGTCCGGCGACATGTGCCGAGCGCCACAAGACGGGCAGTCATCGTCGCACATGCTCGACCACCAATCCATCCAGCCTTCATCGCAGCGGTCACATCGATAGTGATTTCGAAACCAAGAATACCGGGTGTTTAGGCAGCCGACTTAAGCCGGTAAACCCCCCGACCCGGAAATTCCAAAAAAGCCTTTATCTCGCAAAATTTGTAATTTTTGCCGCATCTTCTCTTTTACTGTGGCGATTTGATGGGTAGAGATCATCCTGAGTTCTTCTTCAAACTGGTAAAGCTCGCTAAGCGAAAATTCGAGCTTCCCTAACCGGTCAATGCACTTCATGACGCTAAGAAGCCATCCTTTCGACGTGACATCCTTCTGATCCTGGATGAAAAGTGTCCTTCGCCTTTTTTCGAGGACAATGGGGATTTGGGTTCGATAACGCGGTCTTTGATCAGCGCTATCCGACCCGCCTCTGGAATTCCTTCGAGTAAAATCTTGCAGCCGATCCAGCCAGCCCCGACGGGCGCCGGGAGAAAGAGGCGGTCGGTTGACAATCATAGCAGGAGTAAATAAATATTTTGGAACAACTACCAGGTTAACGACCGAAAGAGTGTTTTGATTATAGTGCAGAAGAAGTAGGTTGGGATTGCTGCTGCTATTTAGTCGCTCAATCATCGTGCGGTGGGCGCCATCCGTCACACTGGCGCCGAACATCCGGGCTTGAGTTTTTAACTCATAATCCGCTCGCCACTCGCCGCAGAAAAAGTCGGCAACCGGGCGATTATTGCCGTGTTGGGTCATCTCGGTATGCCCGCAACTCGGACAGTAAATTTCGCGACCGACCCAGTGCTCGCTTAGATTTCTGATTTTCTGGGGACCACTTGTGTATCCCGCGGCGACCGCTTCGTGAAACGTCAAATCCACCCGCATTCCTCAGCCGGTTGAGCCGGATCAACGAGTTTGAGGTAACTGTCCCTGCGGGTATGACAGCTTGAACGAACGTATGCGAACTCAATCTCTGCCGAAACGCACGACAAGTCGCGAACGCGACTGGATTGTCGGGGTATGTCCGCTCTGTCATCATTACGAGACCGCGGCGTACTGGCAGAATCGGGGAGACCAAGAGTAGCGCGAAGTCGGCAACCCGCGTCCGCGTGCCTCGGTGCCATGACCGGGCGCAAGATCACCCCACCGGATGTGACCAGGGGACTGCGCGCCAACTCGCTCGGCACGCGGCGGGATTTTCAACACCTTTCCATACGTATCTTATTCCCAGAACATAGGCCTCGTCGGCGTCACCGGCGTCTATAGCCGCTGGGTTTGTGCGACAGGCGGCGTGATCATGTTGGCCTTGGCCTTCTCCCCAAGCTTGCCTTCGTCGTTGCGTCAGTACCCCAAATGCGGTACTGGGCGGGGCTGGTTCATCATCTTCGGCATGGTCGCGGCGACCGGGATCAAGATCCTGTCCACGGTAGATTACGCCGCGTGCTGATCGTCGCGATCTCGATCGGCTTCGGCATGATCCCGATCGTCTCGCCGAACTTCTTCCGCATCGTGCCGGTCGAACTGAAGCCGATCTTCGGCATGCCATCATCATGACCTCGCTCACGGCGGTGCTGCTCAATGCTTACTTCAACCGCACATCGCCCGAGGAGGCACGGCAGGGCGCCATGCTGGCGGCCGAGGCGGCGGAGCACCTGTAGAAGCAAGTTCGGGGCTCCGCCCCGCGCCCCGCCAAGGGCCGGTGGCCCTTGGAACATTTGGTGGGCGGTCAGGAGGGGGCAACTCGGACCCGTTAACCGCCGCGGTCAGCCCCCTCCTGACCACCCACCTATTAATGGGATCAAAGGGGCCGTCGGCCCCTTGGCGGGTGCGTGCAGAGCCCGGCCTTACTTTCTACGCTTGCATTCCGCGGCGCGCCATCCAAACATTGCTCCCATGCTCGGCTCCAACTCCGGTTTCGCCGCTCGCGTCAAGGCCGTCCTGGGCCCGACGAATACCGGCAAGACGCATCTGGCGATCGATCGGATGCTGGCCCATGCCTCCGGCATCATCGGCTTCCCGCTGCGTTTACTGGCGCGGGAAAACTTTGATCGCATGGTGGCGATCAAAGGCGCACGGTACGTCGCGCTGATCACCGGCGAGGAGAAGATCATCCCGCCGGATGCGCGGTGGTTCTCTTGCACCGTGGAGGCGATGCCGCTCGACCGGCATGCCGAATTCGTCGCCGTCGACGAAATACAACTTTGCGCCGATGCCGACCGTGGGCACGTCTTCACCGACCGCCTGCTGCACGCGCGCGGCATGGTGGAGACCATGTTCCTCGGCGCCGAGACGATCGCCCCGCTGATCCGCCGTCTGGTGCCCTCTGCGCAGATCGAGACCCGGCCGCGCCTGTCGCAACTCTCCTATGCCGGGCCGGCCAAGCTGGTCCGGCTGCCGCCGCGCACCGCTGTCGTCGCTTTCAGCGCGGCCGAAATCTATGCGCTGGCGGAACTGATCCGGCGCCGCAAAGGCGGCTGCGCCGTGGTGATGGGGCGCCTGTCGCCGCGCACGCGCAACGCGCAGGTGGCGCTTTATCAGGACGCGGGAGGTCGACTTCCTCGTCGCGACCGATGCGATCGGGATGGGGCTGAACATGAACGTCGATCATGTCGCCTTCGCCGGCCTGGGCAAGTTCGACGGCCATCGCCCCCGCCGCCTGACCGCATCGGAAGTCGCGCAGATCGCCGGGCGGGCCGGGCGCGGGATGAAAGACGGCACATTCGGCACCACGACGGAGTGCCCGCCGATCCCGGACGAAGTCGTCGCGGCGGTCGAAGCGCATAGTTTCAACTCGCTGGAAATGCTGTGCTGGCGGAACAGCGACCTCGATTTTTCGTCGCTGGACGGGCTGATGGACAGCCTGAACGCGCCGCCGCCGCGTCCGGGTCTGGTTCGCGGCAATGAGGCGTCGGATCTGGAGACGCTGACCGCATTGGCCCGCGACCCCGATATCCGGAAGCTGGCGATCGGAAGGCGGCGTGTTCGGCTGTTGTGGGACGCTTGCCAGATTCCCGATTTCCGCAAGCTGGCCGACGACACCCATGCAAGGTTGTGCGCCCGCGTGTTCGGCCACGTCGCAACCGATACCACGCTGCCGACCGACTGGCTGGCGGCGCAGATCGCCGGACTGGATCGCGCGGACGGCGATATCGACACGCTGATGCAGCGGCTGTCGGGGGTTCGGGTCTGGTCCTACATCGCCGCTCGGTCTGACTGGGTGAAGGACACCCTCCACTGGCAGGCTCGAGCCCGGGAAGTCGAGGACAAGCTGTCCGACGCCCTGCATGAAAGCCTCACCAGCCGATTCGTCGATCGCCGCTCCGCCCATCTGGTGCGGCGCCTGGAGGAAGCCGACGGCAACGAACTGCTGTCTGCGGTTACTCGCCGAGGCGAGGTGGTCGTCGAGGGCCATGACGTCGGCCATATCGAAGGCTTCGGTTTCGTCCCTGATCCGCTGGCGGTGGGTGACGAAAAGAAGCTCGTGCTGCGCGCGGCCCGGCGCGCTCTGCGGGCGGAAATGCCGCGGCGGGTCGCGGCGCTGGAGGGCGCGCCCGACGAGGCTTTCGCGCTGACCGAAGATCACCGGCTAACCTGGGACGCCGTGCCGGTCGCCGAGGCTGGTGCGCGGCGCATGCCGTTGCGGCCGCGTGTCCAAGTGCTCGACAGCGAATTTCTCGACGGGGCGGAGCGGGAGCGGGTCCGCGTTCGGCTGCAATCGTGGCTGGATGGGCAGAATCCGTGCCGATCTCGCGCCGCTGTTCGCGGCCGAGGCCCTGGCGCGGACCCATCCGGCGCTGCGCGGTCCGGTGCATCGCCTGACTGAGGCGCTCGGGTCTGATACCCGGCGTGGACGAAGAGACCTTGTCGGCCGATCTGCGCCCGCGGCTGCGGGCGCTGGGCGTGCGGTCCGGCCGGTTCGCGTTGTTCATGCCGGCGCTGATGAAACCCCGTCCGGCGGCGATGCGGGCGCGGCTTTGGGCCATGCACCGAGGCATCCCGATGCCCGCGCTTGCCGAACGCGGCGCTGGTTTCCGTGCCGGCGCACCAGCCCGACTGGCCGCCAGGTTTCGCCGCCATGGCGGGCTGGGTGGAGGCCGGACCGATCCTGCTGCGGCTGGATATCGCCGAGAAAGTCGCCGGCGAACTGGGTTATCGCGCGCGCCGGGGCCCGGCCGCGCTGCCGTCGGGCTTGGCATCCCGCTTTGCGATCAAGCCCGGATATGCTGCCGGCGGTGCTGCGTCAGCTTGGATTCCGAGTTCTGCCGGCTGCCGGTCTGGTTGATGACCAGCAGGGACCGCCGGCACCGGCCATGCTGATCCCGCTACGCCGCCGCCGGCCCGCGGCGACGGGTGCACCGGTCTCGCCGACTGAAGGTATCCGGCGGACCGTTCGCCGCTCTGGCGGCGCTACGAAGCGGAGGTGTCCGATAGCCGACATCGAAGACAAGGACTGGCAGCGGCTGGACAAGTGGCTGTGGTGTGCCCGGATCATGCGTGCGCGAACCGACTGCGCGGACCTGGTGCGCAGGGATCGATCCGGATCAATCGTCAGCCCACGGGCAAGCCGCACGCGAAGCTGAGGGTAGGGGACGTCCTCACCATCCCGCTGCACGGTGCGGTTCGGGTCTTGCGCGTCGCCAGTCTCGCAGCCCGCCGCGGCCCGGCTTCCGAGGCTCGGCTGTTGTATGTCGATGTCAGCGATGTGCCAGCAACATCTTGCCTTTCGATGGAATTCGTCGGCATATCGCGCGTCATGATCGTCGGCGGCGCGCCGCGTTTTCCTAAATTCAGGGGTTCGCTAATGACCTATGTGGTCACCGAAAACTGCATTCGCTGCAAATACATGGACTGCGTCGAGGTCTGCCCGGTCGATTGCTTCTATGTCGGTGCGAACATGCTGGTGATCCATCCCGATGAGTGCATCGATTGCGGCGTGTGTGAGCCCGAGTGCCCGGCTGAGGCGATCCTGCCGGACAGCGACGACAGAGCGACCGCGTGGCTGGAGCAAAATCTTCAATACGCAAAGACATGGCCGAATATTACTCGCAAGGGCGCCCCGCCGGATGATGCGGATGAGTGGAAGGACAAGCCGGGCAAGGGCAGCATGTTTTCGCCGGATCCGGGCAAACCTTGAGATGCTTGAGAGGGGCGCTTTTTCCGCGCTGACCTGACGTCGACCTTGACTTATGGTGTTTTGTTGTTCCGTCCGGTTGAGATGGTCCAGACGAGGATCCACGTAGCCTCGTTAGTCGGTTGCCCGGCGTGCCGGGATGCGATGGGCTGGGGTATCAGGAGAACGATATTCCCAATCCGGTGCGGTCACAGGGACCCCTGGGGAACGCCCTGAAGGAGCCAGCGAGCGTGGCTGCCCGGGCGAGCAAGACGACAGGCAATATCATGGATGAGCAGCAGGCAGTGGAAGAAATCTCGAATCAGGCGGCTGAACCGGCGGCGGTGGGGGTGAGCCCGGCGACGGCCACCGAACCCCGTCCAAACGTCCGGCCACACGCACAACGGCCCGAACCTAACGCCACGGGCTATCGCGAAGGCGGAGATTTTCGTTGAGGGCGATCATGTCGTTTATCCGACTCATGGCGTCGGTAAGGTCGAACGGATCGCTGTCGAGGAGATCGCCGGTCACAAACTGGAATTGATCCACATCACGTTCGAGGAAAACCGCATGACGCTGCGCGTGCCGGTCGCCAAAGCCCGCACGGCCGGCCTGCGAAAATTGGCGACCCGCAAACTGTTCGACGAGGCTTTGACCGTGTTGCGTGGCAAGGCGCGCGTCAAGCGCACCATGTGGTCGCGCCGCGCTCAGGAATATGAGGCCAAAATCAACTCGGGCGATCCGCTGGCGATTGCGGAAGTGGTGCGCGATCTCCATCGAAATTCAGGTCAGCCCGACCAGAGCTTCTCCGAGCGGCAGATTTACGAGGCGGCCATGGATCGGCTGGCCGCCGAACTCGGAGCGTTGGACAAGACCGACAAGCAGACAGCCATCACCAAGCTCACGGACTTTCTGAAGACCGTTTGAGGGAGTAAGCCGCTCCTCGTTACCCATCCGATCGTCAGAGGGCGGCCGCCATCCTCTGCGGCGCCGCGGCATTCGCTGGGGCCACCACCCCGTATACGCCGCGCTCGTTAGGCGTTGGCGCGAACCGGGCCGTGATACCAAGGACGGTTTCAGCGCCGCCGAGGTACAGCAAACCGTCCGGTGGCATCAATCCGGCAATAGCATCCAACACACGTGTTTTCGTCGCTTGATCGAAATAGATCAGCACGTTGCGGCAGAATACGATATCGAACTTGCCAAGCGGACGGAGATCCGACAGCAGGTTATATTCGCGAAATTGCGCCATGCTCGCGGATCGTTTCGGCAATCCGCCAATTGGTGTCTTCCTTTTTGAAATATCGCATCAGCATCTGCACAGGCAGCCCGCGCTGCACCTCAAACTGCGAGTAAGTCCCCTCACGGGCGCGGGCAAGTTGGTCGCGGGCGATGTCAGTACCAACGATTTCCACCTTGCGGCCACCCAAGGTGGCGCTCGAATTCAGCGACGATCATTGCCAGGGAGTAGGCTTCCTGCCCGGACGACGACGCCGCCGACCAGATGCGCAGCGAACTGCCCGGAGGGCGTGCGCCGACCAGTCGTGCCAATGCCTGGGTGCGGAAATGATGAAACGGCTTGTCGTCGCGAAAGAAGAAGCTTTCGTTGGTGGTCATTGCCTCCACCACCTCGCGCGCCAGGGCGTCGCTCCCAGGGCGTCGCAGACGCTCCGCCAACCAGTTCAGGTCGGCCAGTTTTTCGCGCTTCACGATGGCGGCCAGCCTGGTTTCGAGCAGATACAGCTTGTCAATGCCGATAATCAGGCCGGATTTCGTCTTCAGCAGAGTGGCCAAGGTCTCGAAGGCGAGAGGCGACAAGGGCGCGGTCATGCATGGGCTCCTTTCAGCATTTCCAGGAGCCGCGGCGCCATCTTCTGCAACGGCAGCACCGCATTGCAAAGGCCGGCTTGGGCGACCGCACCGGGCATGCCCCAGACGACGCTGGAAGCTTCGTCCTGCCCGATGGCGGCTCCGCCGGCTTCGATAACCTTCCTTGTTCCGGCTAAACCGTCCTGGCCCATCCCAGTGAGTATGGCCACCAAAACGCGGCCTTCGCATGCCACGCAGGCGGAGCGCAGCATGGGATCGACCGAGGGTCGGCAGAAATTCTCCGGCGGGTCTGTCGTCACGCGCGCCCGGAGGCCGTGGCGACCCCCCTCTACCAACAGGTGCCTGTCACCCGGGGCGAGGTAGATACGGCCTGCAACCAAGGATTCGCCGTCGCGCGCCTCGGTGCAGGGCATCAAGCCCAAGCGGTTGAGGTGGTCGGCCAGGATCGGGGTGAAGGTCGCCGGCATGTGCTGGGTGATGACGACTGGCACACCGACCGAGCGCCCCAGGCCCTGAACCAGCGCGAATAGGGCCTGCGGACCGCCGGTCGAACTGCCGACAGCTAGCAGGCGGGCCGGGAGTGAGGGGGCCGGCCGCAACGCCACCGCCGGCCGCGCGCGCGCCGGGAGCGTGGCTCGATGGCGAATTCGAGCGAGCACTTTAACCTTTTCCAGCAGTTCTCGCTTGAAATTGTCGTCGCTGACGGTGCCGATGGTGGAAGGCTTCGGCACATAGTCGGAAGCGCCGAGGCGCAGGGCTCGAAGCGCGATCTCGGCGCCGCGCGTAGTAAGGGTGGAGGCCATGATGATGCGGACACCGGGATCGGCGCGCAATAGCTGGGGCAGAGCGGTCAAACCGTCCATGACCGGCATTTCGATATCCAGGACGACGACGTCCACGTTGGCGGTTCGCATCTGCTCCAGGGCAAGCTTGCCATTCTCCACCTTCGCCACCACGGCGATTTCGGGGTCGGATTCAAGAATGCGGGCAAGAGCCCCACGAATGACCGCGGAATCGTCGCAGATCATGACCCGCGCCGTTTCCGGGTTCCGTGTGGCGGCAGGAGTGCGCCCGGCGGCGGTCACGGGAGGCCTGGTAAGTGACAATCCAGTCACAGAAGCCCCACTTGCGCTAATTTGCCGGTAAGGATGTCCTCGTCGAACGGCTTCATGATGTATTCCTGGGCACCGTTCGAGATGGCTGCCTCGATGTGGCCGATGTCGTTTTCGGTCGTGCAGAAGACCACGGGTGGATTACTCGGGCCGAACTCCTTCCGCAGGGCGCCGGAGGAAGGACAGGCCGTCCATGACCGGCATGTTCCAGTCCAACAGAATGCAGTCGGGCAGGTGATCGCGGCAGGCGTTCAGGGCTAGTTGCCCGTCGGCGGCCTCCGCGACATCAAAGCCGTTGGATTCGAGGATGCGGCGGGCGACTTTTCGAACGACGCGGCTGTCGTCAACTACGAGGCAGGTGCGTGACATGACGACTATCCTTCGCCGGACAGAGCCAGCAGCCTTGAGACGTCCAAGAACGACCAGGAGACGTCCATCAAGTCGGAAAATGCCGGTGCTGAAATCAGCCCAGCATTTTTCCAGCGTCGCCGGGTTCCGTTCGAACATCGATGCATCCAGGCTCAGCACTTCCGCGACCTGATCGACAAGCAAGGCGTAGAGTTCGCCGCCTTGTTCCGCGACCACGGACATGCGGGGCTGGCCAGGCGGAGCGGCTGGCAGACGCAGCCGTTTGCGCAAATCGATTGCTGTGACGATACGGCCGCGCAGGTTCAGACTGCCGGCGATTTCCGGCGGTGCCAGTGGGATGCGCGTAATCGTCTGTTCTCCCAGGATATCGCGCACCGCAAGGACCGGAACACCGCAAAGCTGCTCACCCACGGTCAGCGTGACCAAAACCTGATTGTCCTCATTGGCGGCGGCGGCATCGGGCCGCTCCAGAAGGTCGGTGGCCATGGCTGGTCCCTTTCGATCGATCAAGCGTGAACTGCTGTCGCCAGATTGGCGCGGAGGCTGGCGACCAGCGCTTCACGCTCGAACTTGGCGACGTAGTCGGTGAAGCCGGCCTCGCGGCCGATGCGCGCGTGTTCCATGTCGGCATGGGCGGTCATCGCGATCAGAGGCAGTTCAGCCCAGGGCCCGTTTGCGCGGACGGCGCGGGCGAACTGCACGCCGTCCATTTCTGGCATCTCGATGTCGGAAACGATGGCATCGAACATGACGCCCGTGTCGCGCAGACGAAGTGCCTCTGTAGCAGCTGGCCAGCGCGGTGACCCGGAAGCCGGCGGCACCGAGCATTGGGACGGTCAACTGACGGAAGAATTCGCTGTCATCGACGAGAAGGATGTGCCTCTGGCCGGCTGCGGCCCCCTGACGTGGCACGCCGCGGAACCAGTCCTCCCAGACCTGCATCAGCCAATACCCGGTATCCAGCACATCGGTGGCCAGCCCCCCGATCACCGCAGATCCCAGCAGGCCCGGGCGCGCGCCGGCCAGCTCGATATCCAGGCTATCTTCCACTACGTCGATGATTTCATCGACCATCAGCCCCATAGTGCGGTCAGCTTCAGCGAAGACCAGCAACGGTTGCGCCGGGGTTTGCTGATCCAAGCTGCCGTCGATGGCGATCAAAGGCATCAGCTTGCCGCGGTACTGGGTAACGGGCGATCCGCAGGACAGCTCGATCTTGTCGCGCGGGATGTCTTCCAGGCGCGCGACGAGGCCGAGCGGCACAGCCATACGACGGTTTTCGCCAGCCCTGAACAGCAGCATCGCGGTCTTCTGTGCGGAGGTTTGGGTCTCGACCAGGTTGGAGCGCAACAATTTGCCCTCCGATCCGGCGCCAACGCCACTTGCTCGCGCGATGCCGTTCGGATCCAGGATCATAATGACGGACCCATCACCCAGGATGGTGTTGCCGCTAAACATCGTGACATGGCGCAGGATAGGCGCGACGGGCTTGACGACGATTTCCTCGGTGTCGAACACCCTATCCACAATGATGCCCATCGTATGTGCGCCGACCTGCGCCACAACGACATGGGCGGCGGTTCCTGCTCTGTCATCGCTGCCCAGGGCCAACAGCTCCGTCAGGCTGACCAGCGGCAGGAGACGGTTGCGCAGTCGCAGAACGGGAGTGTCGTTGATCCGTTCAATGACGCTGTTCCCGGTTCCTTCCCCGCCCGCGGCAGCAGACCCGCGTTGTGCCCGCACCAGTTCGACGACGCTGAGTTGCGGGATGGCAAAACGCTCTTTGCCGGCTTCAACGATCAGCGCCGAGACGATCGCGAGCGTGAGCGGGATCTTCACCGTGAAGGTGGTGCCTTGGCCCTGGGTGCTTTTCAGCTCGATGGTGCCGCCGATTTTCTCGATATTCGTCCTGACCACGTCCATGCCGACGCCGCGGCCGGATACGGCGGAGATTTTCTCCGCCGTGGAGAAGCCAGCGCGGAAGATGAAGCGCTGGATCTGGCTGTCGGTCATGCCGGCGAGTTCGGCCTCGGTCGCCAGCCCTTGGGACATGACCTTGGCGCGAATGCGGTCCACCGCGAGCCCACGGCCGTCGTCGGAGATTTCCAGGATAATGTAGCCGCCTTCGTGGAAGGCGTTGAGGATGATGGTGCCGGTTTCTGATTTGCCTGCCGCGCGCCGCTCGGCGGGGGTCTCCAACCCGTGATCGCCGCTGTTGCGGATCATATGCGTCAACGGATCTTTGATCAGCTCCAAAACCTGGCGGTCGAGTTCCGTCTCGGCACCGAGCATGGTGAGCTCGATCTTTTTGCCCATATCATGGGAGAGATCACGCACCAGACGTGGCAGCTTGTTCCAGGCAATGCCGATAGGCTGCATGCGGGTCTTCATTACGCCTTCCTGAAGGTCCGACGTAATGTGCGACAGCCGTTGCAGCGGGACGGTGAAGGCGCTGTTTTCGTGCGTGCGCGCCAATTGGAGAAGCTGGTTTCGGGTCAGCACAAGTTCACTGACCAGAGGTCATCAGGTTCTCCAGCACATCGACGGTCACACGGATTGTCTGCGTGCTGGGTGGAGCACTGGTGGCGGCTGCGGTGTTGGCGCCCTGTGGCGCGGCGCCGGCCACGACGGGCTCGTTGGGCGCCGGCTCGGCGGGAGCTTCAACGCGAGCGGCGACGACAGCAGCAGGCGGGGCTATGGCGGCTGGTGCGGGCTCG
The DNA here is from genome assembly GCA_963819055.1 of uncultured Acidobacteriaceae bacterium. Lineage (GTDB taxonomy): Bacteria > Acidobacteriota > Terriglobia > Terriglobales > Acidobacteriaceae > Bog-257. Next base: position 254,068 of record CAWFUT010000042.1, read on the forward strand.
GCTGCGGGCAGCGTAGCAGCGGCGGGAGGAACCGCGGGTTTCGGCGCCTCGTTCGCCGCGGTGGCGTTCAGTTCGGCGATGAGGTCCGCGTCGTTGCCGGGGGGTTCGGCACCGGTTTGGCTCAGCGTGGTCACGATCGCCTTGATCGCGTCGATTGCAGCCAAAACCTGCGTGACAATATCGGGGGTCACGGTCAGCGTGCGATCGCGGAGCTTGCCTAGTACATTTTCGCCAGCATGGGCAACGCGTTCTAGCCGTGGAAGTCCCAGAAACCCACAAGTACCCTTGATGGTGTGGACCATCCGAAAGATAAAACCAAGCGTTTCGGCGTCGTTCGGGGTACGTTCCAAGGTGACGAGAGCGACATCGAGTTCGGCAAGGCTCTCGTTTGTTTCGGTCAGGAAGTCGGATAGAAGATCGTCCACGGCAGCTCCCCTACGCAGCCCGATGGTCGGGCGGGAACAATCCATGGCAGGACTTTGCAAACAAAAGGTAAATGCCGGCCGGAATTTTTTCGGTTTATCGGCCCAGACGTAGAATTGCCGGCTCGGACTGCGTGTGGGACGCGAGTAAGGCAGACAGACGGATCTGGGCGGTATGCGCGAGCTGTACTGTCAGCGCCATTTGCGGGTGCCGGCCGTCGGTCAGAGCGGATTGGGCTTCCGCCTCGTTGGCCAGGCAGATCGCCATGCCGGTGGGCCAGGCGGCCGCGGGTCCGTCTATTCTGATGAACAGGTCTTCAGGGGTGCCGGCCAGCATGATCTGACCGCCTTCCGGTAAACTGTCGGCGGCAAGAAGCAGAATGTTCAAAACGATGCGGCCCAGGGAAGCCGGAAAAACGATAGTCGGGGGCAGGGCGGAGAGATTGACGGCGATGTGGTCCGGCAAGCCGTGGGCCATACCGGCTAGTTGGTGCAGTGAGATCGGCTGATCGGCCGGACCCCACGCCGCCTGCAGCAGGTTGACTTGGTTGGTCAACCGTTTGGCGGCTTCCAGTATCGCCGTCTCGTCTGGGGCCTGTGCCGACAGTGCCTCGTTCAACCGGACGACCGAACCGTTGAGGGCGCGACACAATCGAGCCGCCGTCTGTTCGATCAAGTGAAGGGCACCGAGTGTGCCGGACATAGGCTCTCCGCCGCGAGGTCGTATTCGCTCGCACGATGATCGTGTTGTTCGCAGGAGTTGAGCCTTGTAACGAGTTTTCCCCAGCCTCGTTGGGCTTTCCGATGTTCGCGGCGGCTCGATCCCGTTCAGGCGGTCGCGAACGATGGCCTCCGGACGGGCTGGCCCCGAGGCGCAGGGTGGTCGGCGCGGCTTTCGGGGTGGATCTCCCGCTGGGCGGAGCGGAGTTGTCGGGGCGGTGCTATTGGTTGCAATGGAGTACCCGCAGCATCCGCGGGCCCGGGGGCTTGAACACGTGGCCACGGTGGCGCAAGTCATGGGCAACGCGATACAATGACAGGCAAGCGGCCCCAGAGCCCGGCCTGGAAGGAGACAGTCTCTTATCATGATCGATCCATTCGGCAGAGCAATCACCTACCTCCGGGTATCGGTGACGGACCGCTGTGATCTACGCTGCGTCTATTGCATGGCCGAGGACATGACCTTCCTCCCCAAGCATGACCTGCTGACGCTGGAGGAACTGGAGCGTTTATGCGCCGCGTTCATCCGCCTTGGCACGACCAAAATTCGCATCACCGGCGGAGAGCCTCTGGTACGGCGCGATGTGATGCGGTTGTTCGGCAAGCTCGGCGACCGGATTGGTCACGGTCTCGATGAATTGACCGTTACGACCAATGGCTCGCAACTGACCAAACATGCGGGGACGCTGGCGGCGTCGGGGGTCAAAAGGATCAACGTGTCACTCGATACGCTCGACCCGGTGCGGTTCACGCAGATTACCCGTTGGGGAAAGATCGAGCAGACGCTGGACGGGATCTTCGCCGCGAAGGCCGCTGGGTTGGCGATAAAGATCAACGCCGTCGCGATGAAGGGCGTTAACGAGGCGGAGTTCGATGGGATGCTCGCCTGGTGCGGGGAGCATGGCTTTGACCTCTGCCTGATCGAGACCATGCCGATGGGCGACATCACCGGCGACCGGACGGAACAGTATTTGCCGCTATCAGTGGTGCGGGCGAGGCTGCGCAAGACCTGGACGCTGGAGGATACGGACTACAAGACCGGCGGTCCCGCGCGATATTACGCCGTGAAGGAAACCGGACAGCGGATCGGGTTCATCACCCCGATGACGCATAATTTCTGTGAAAGCTGCAATCGCGTGCGACTGACATGTACAGGCACGCTCTACATGTGCCTGGGCCAGGAGGATTCGGCGGATTTCCGCCCGCTGTTGCGTGCCGGCGTATCGGATCACCGTTTGGACGACGCAATCCGAGAGGCGATTTCCCGCAAGCCGAAGGGACACGACTTCATCATCGATCGTCGGCACGACAAGCCCGCGGTGGCTCGGCATATGAGCGTGACAGGGGGGTAGGGTCTAATCCACGGTCTAACCCCCCGGTGTTGCCAAACGCGCGACGCAGACCGCATCCGCTCAATCGGACAGGATTGGGCAAAATCTTCAGCGCCGCTGCGATGACATAGACGCTACCATCGACCACGAGCGCCCAACTCGCCGATCGAGCCACCGTTGGCCGCGATCTCGTTACGCGGTAGTCTCCCGCCGTGAAACTGTCCCCCCCGATCCAGACCGACATCGTGTTGCTTGGCGCCGGCCATGCGCATGTTGAGGTTTTGCGCCGGTTCGCCATGCGGCGCCAACCCGGCGTTCGCCTAACCCTGATCAGCCGCGAACCAGAGACCCCTTACTCCGGCATGCTGCCCGGGCTGATCCGGAGCGAATACACCTTTCACGAAGCCCATATCGATCTGGCGCCCCTGGCCTCTATGGCGAATGCGCGGCTGATTATCGCGGAAGCGGCGGCGTTTGACCCAGTTGAGGGCACGGTCACTGTCGTCGGCCGGCCCGATGTCCCGTTCGACCTGCTGTCGGTCGACGTCGGTGGCTTTCCCATCGTGCCGGGTGGGGCCGGCATTCCGGTCAAACCGATCGGCGGTTTCCTCGACCGGCTGCACCGGATGGAGGCTGAGCTTCCCCCCGGTGCGCGCGTTGCGATCGTCGGGGCCGGGCCGGCCGGTGTCGAACTGGCCCTGGCATTGGCCGTCCGGTTCGCGGGACAGTTGCGGCTGGTGCTGGTCTCCGATACCCCTGAACCAATCGCCACCGCACCTGCGCTCGCTCGGCGAGCCGTGCGCCAAGCGTTGGTAGAGGCCGGGATCGAACTGATTTGTGGCGTGACCGCGACCACTGTGGATGGCGGTCGCCTGGTCCTTTCAGATGGCAGCCACATCGAGGTCGAGACAACTCTATGGGCCACCCCGGTCGAGGGACCGGCGTTCCTGGCGGCCTCCGGGGTGGCCTGCGACCGTTCCGGCTGCATCCGTGTCAGCCACGATCTTCGCAGCATCAGCCATCCGCAAATTTTCGCCGCGGGCGATTGCGCCTCGCTAGATGGCGATTCGCGCCCGAAGGGCGGCGTTTGGGCGGTTCGCTCCGGCGCGCCGTTGGCCGACAACCTCCGCCGCGCCGCGACCGGGCGGCCGTTGGAGCCATGGAAGCCACAACGCGATGCGTTGGTCATCCTGGGGCTGGGGCATGGGCGTGCCGTAGCCTGGCGAAACGGCATCGCGATGCAAGGACGCAAGGTCTTCTGGCTCAAGGACCGCATCGACCGTAATTGGATACGAAAGTACACCGACCTGAAGATGGAGCCGGACCCCGACGCATCGATGCGATGTGGCGGATGCGGCGCCAAGGTGGCGGCGGAGGTGCTGACCGACGCGCTGGCCAGCCTGCCAGGTACCGAAACGCCGGATCTTTTGGCGAGACCAGACCTTTTGACGAGACTGGACGACGGCGCGGTGCTGAAGCCGCCGCTGGGAAAGTTATTGGTCCAATCGGTCGACCACTTTCGTGCGTTTCTGGACGATCCATTTGTCTTCGGGCAGATCGCGGCCGCACACGCTTTGTCGGACTTGTATGCGATGGGCGCGGAACCCTGGTCCGCGCTGGCGATCGCCTCCGTGCCCTATGCCTCGAAACCCAAGATGCGGGCCGAGTTGTCGGCCATGCTCCAAGGTGCCAACGAGATCCTGCGCGAGGCTGGGTGCGCGCTGGTTGGGGGCCATAGCGCGGAGGCCGCGGAATCAGCACTGGGTTTTGCTGTCACCGGGCTGGTGGATTCCGGAAAGATCCTGCGCAAGGCTGGCTTGCAGCCCGGCGATCAGTTGCTCCTGACCAAACCTCTCGGGACCGGGATCGTGCTGGCCGGCTACATGCGCGGCAACACGCGGGCGCAATGGCTGATGGCCGCGATCAACTCCATGCGGACGACCAACGCCGCTGCGCTACGAATTGCGATGGCATACCGGCCGCGCGCCGGGACCGATGTCTCCGGCTTCGGCCTCGCCGGGCATCTGCAGGAAATGCTGGAAGCGTCCAACCTCGGCGCGGTGCTCCGGCGGGAAGCGATCCCGGCTCTGCCCGGTGCACAGGCACTGGCCTTCCATGGGATCGAGAGCACGCTGGCCCCGGACAATAGACGCATATTGGGCGACGCCACTGATTGCGCGCTGATCGTCGACCCGCAGACGTCTGGCGGTCTGCTGTTCGGCTTCCCCGCCAGCCGAGCGGTGGGGTGCCTTGGGGCGATGCGAGATGATGGGATCGAGGCGGCGATTGTAGGTGAGGTGGAAGCGGCGCATGACGACGCAATCAGGATTAGGCTGGAATAATTGGGCCTTATCTTGATCGGACGGAGCGAGTGGGCCGAGGCTTGCGACGCCAGCCTGCGACCGCTGGAGGGCCAAGGAACGTTCATATGTCAAAGTTGAGGAGCTGACCTTAATAGACAGAAAGTAATTCCGAAAATGATACCGTTAATTATACTAAATGACGCCTATGGCTGTGAAGCAGTAAAGAAAGTCGTCCTTTAAGCTTCTCCCTCTTTGACAATCGCAATCTCACATTGAGACGTCCTTTGCGATCGCGGGAGCGTTTGGCGCTCAAGAAGCGATGCCCTAGCGATCCGATCTTTCCGGAACATCTGTTAGATGGATTCTGGCGCTTTTCCCGCCACCGGGATAGACTTGTATGGCGCCGTGCAGCTGTGCGGTATTCAACCAGACGGGGATGCTCAATGCTGAAAAGATCTATGCGAGGCGGCTTGATAGGCGTCGCGGCGACGCTGGCGATTGTGCTGACCGGCGTCGCTACGTCAGCAAAGGCCCAGATCCACATCGCCGCCGCGGGCCCGATGACTGGCGAGTATGCTGCGTTCGGCGACCAGATGAAAAAGGGCGCGGAGCAGGCGGTCGCCGACTTGAACAAGGCGGGCGGCGTGCTGGGGCAAAAACTCGTGCTGGATATCGGCGACGACGCCTGTGATCCTAAGCAGGCCGTGTCCGTCGCCAACCAGTTCGCCTCCAAGGGTGACAAGCTGGTTGTCGGGCATTACTGCTCCGGCAGTTCGATCCCGGCTAGCAAAGTCTATAGCGAGGAAGGCATCCTGCAAATCTCCCCAGCATCGACGAATCCGAAATATACCGATGAGGGAAGCTGGAACACCTTCCGCGTCTGCGGCCGCGACGACGCTCAGGGCAAGGTCGCCGGGGAGTATCTCGCCACCCACTTCAAGGGCGAGAAGATCGCGATCCTGAACGACAACTCGGCCTACGGCAAAGGCCTGGCGGACGAAACGGAGAAAGCGCTCCACGCCGCCGGCGGGAAAGAAGTTCTCGCGACGGCCTACACCCCGGGCGAAAAGGACTACTCCTCGCTGGTCTCGCGCCTGAAGGAGGCCGGCGTCACGGTTATCTATGTCGGTGGGTACCACACCGAGGCAGGCCTGATCATCCGCCAGGCAAAAGAGCAGGGGATGAAGGCTACGTTGGTCGGGGGCGACGCTCTGGTGACCAGTGAATTCTGGCAGATCGCCGGGGATGCCGGTGCCGGCACCTTAATGACGTTCCCACCTGACCCGCGCCTGATGAAGTCGGCGGCCGACGTGGTGAAGGAGTTCAAGGCCAAGAACATCGATCCCGAGGGCTACGTCCTGTACACGTACGCAGCCGTCCAGGTGTGGGCCGATGCGGTGAAGAAGATCGGCACTACGGACGCGAGAAAGGTCGCTGCCGCACTGAAGGCAACCGGCGACTGGCCGACGGTGCTCGGACCGATCAGCTTCGACAGCAAAGGCGACCCGATCGGCGGCGGCTATGTCTTCTACGTCTGGAAAGACGGCAGTTACGCCCAGATGTAGGCAGCACGTCAGGTGGACAGCGGGAAAACAGCCACTGTCCACCTTCGCCGGAACGCTCGCGCCCAGATGTCGCGAAAAGCAACTGCCCGAAGATATCGGATCGGGGACAAGCGGGGGAACGAAAGGGGTGTCTCCAACGCACAGCCATCGGTTTGCGTTCATCGGGCCGTGCGATCTACGTAACGAAGACCTTTCCGCGACGGCCGCCACCATTGATGCGCAATCAGGTCTGGCCAGCCACCCTGTGGTAGCCGCGTCCATAGTAGATCAGGCCCTCGTGCGCCGATCCGGTTCTGACAGCCTCGACCGAACAGAAGAAGACATCGTGGGTCCCAACCTCAACGATTTGGTTGATCCGGCAATCAAACACCACCACTGCTTGATCCAGCACTGGCGCGCCGGTTTCCAGCCTGTGCCAGGCGTAGCCGTCAAACCGTTCGTTCATCGTGTGTTGAGTCATGCCTGCGAACACCGGCGACAGACCCTCCTGCGCCGGGGTTAGCGTGTTCACGCATAGCACGCCATTTTGCTTCATCGCCGGGTAGGAGTCATTCGTGCGATTGGCGCAGACCAGCAGGGTCGGCGGGTCGTCCGTCACGCTGGTGACGGCGCTGGCAGTAAAACCGCCGCGACCGCCAGGGCCGTCAGTGGTGACGACATTCACAGCCGCACCCAAACGAGCCATTGCCTCACGGTAGGCTTGCTTCTCCACCGGCACGACACGCATCCTCCCTCGTCGGATTTCGAGTATGCAGCACGTCAGGGGCGCTGGCCAGACGAGGGCGATTGCCCAAACCAACCGCACACCAACCGTGGAAATCTCGCCAATTGCCGGTTAAAGGAATGAACATGCGGTTGTTGCTCATGCTTCTGCCCCTGCTCCTTGTCGCCAGCACGGCCTGGTCTGATCAGGTCAGCCTGCAGCCGCCGGCAAGCGCGGTTGAGCTTCGGACCTATGGGTTTGGCCTGATACCTTTTGATGGAACATTCACCCGCTTTCATGGCTGGATGCGCTACGATCCTTCAATCCCGGATCGATGCGAGGTCATGCTCCAGATAGAGGCGGCAAGCCTGGCCATGTCGAGCGAAACAGTCCGCGACCAGATCGTGGCTCCAGGTATGATGGATGTGGCGCAGTTTCCAGAGCTCGCGTTCAGGGGTGCCTGCCATGGCAAAGAGGTCATCGGCGATCTCACAATGCACGGTCAAACGCATCCCTTCACGCTTGACTACACCCGCTCGGCGGGAAGGGTCGTGGCGACCGGGCAGCTGCGGCGGGCCGATTGGGGCATCACCGGAAGTCCGCTGACCGGTGGATCGATCATCCGAATCCGCGTGGTGCTGCCCGACCCGTTCATCGCACATCACACCTGATGCGCCTGCCTGCTGCCCTGGTGCCGCTGCGCAACGGTACCTTCCGCCACCTGTGGACTGCCAGCGTTATCGGCTGGCTCGGCACTTGGCTGCAGAATACCGGCGCCGGCTGGCTGATGACGTCGCTGGCACCCGAACCGATCATCGTCGCCATGGTGCAAGCGGCAACGATCATGCCGGTGTTCCTGCTAGCGCTGCCCGGCGGCGCGTTGGCCGACATCGTCGACCGGCGAGTATTCCTGCTGGGCACCCAGATCTGGACGATCCTGGCCGCCACGCTGCTGGCTGTCCTGACAGTTCTGCACCTGATGACCGCTGGCTTGCTGCTAGCGCTGACATTCGCGATTGGCATCGGCACTGCGCTCACGGCCCCGGCCTGGAGCGCGATCGTTCCCGAACTGGTCCCGCGCGAGGACATGGTGCAGGCGATCGCCCTGAATGGCATCGGCTATAACCTGACCCGAGCGGTGGGGCCGGCGATCGGCGGTTTCCTGATCCTGCTCGGCGGCTCCAGCCTGGCGTTTTCAATGTATGCGGTGTCGATCGTGGCGGTGATCAGTGCGCTGTTCGTCTGGCGCCGGGAACGCCGTTTCACCGGACTGCCGCGCGAGCACTTCATGTCCGCCATGCGGGCCGGCATGCGGTTCGTCCGCAACACCTCCGCGGTCCAGGCGGCGATGGTTCGCACGGCGGCGTACTCGATCCCCGCTTCGGCTCCCTGGGCACTCCTGCCGTTGTATGTCCGCCGCGATCTGATGCTCGGGCCAGGCATGTACGGCGTTATCCTGGGTATGATGGGCATCGGCGGCGTCACCTCCGGCATGTTGCTGCCGATCGTGCGCGGCAAAGTGTCACGCGGCGGCACCGTGGTGGGATGCACGCTACTGTCCTGCGCCGGAATGACCGTGATCGGTGTGTCACACCACTGGATCCCGGCGGCGTTGGGTATGCTGTTGTTCGGGCTCGGGTGGACCTCCGCGTTTGCGACAATCCAGGCGGCGGCCCAACTGGTCTGTCCACCCTGGGTCCGCGCCCGCGCCCTATCGATCTATCAACTCGCGCAAAACGGAGCGTTGACCCTCGGATCAGTCGGGTGGGGCTGGCTTGGGGGTCAAATCGGCATTCCCCACACTTTTCTGACCGCGACCGGGGTTGGCTTGGTGTTGATGGTGATCGCCCGGTTCTTCAGCATCGAGGCTGTTGTGCGGCTGCCGTCCGCCATCGATCAACAAGGTGCCCCGCTGCCCGAGGCGCCAGCACCAGAGTTCGCGCCTGTGCTGCGAAGTACGCGGGGACGGATCATGGAGATCGCTTATTATCGCGTTGAACCCCTGCAGCGGATCGCATTCCTGCGGCTGATGAACGAACTTCACCATGTTCGGGGCCGGGCAGGGGCCGTGGTCTGGCAGGTGTATGAGGATGTCGCCCATCCCGAGGGCTGGGTGGAGGTCTGGTTGATGGAAAGCTGGACCGATCATCTGCGGCAGGCCATCCGCTTGTCGGAAGATGATAAGCGGCTACTGGCCTCCGTCGCGGTGTTTCAGCATGAAGCGGATCGTCCGTCCCGTTACCTGGCGGTAGATCCGCAGGAATACCTGCACGCTCACACCTCCGGCGCGGCTGGGCGAGGCAAATTCTCGATCCCAGGTCCTTCGCCCGCGTAAGGGCGACTTTCACGCCCCGTTCGATCGGTGCTGGAAAGTCGTTCCGGCTCCGGTCATCGAAAAGTGCGGCGAGGCTTTTAACTGACGCTCGATAATGTCGAATTAAGCCGCCGGAATAATAGCACATTTGAAGAAAACCGGATGCGCGGCCCTTCGTTGGACTCCTGATCAGGTGACTTGCCTGGTGCCTGGTTGAACAGTGGAGGAAGGAAAAGCCGATGGCCGAAGAGCGTCGTTCCCCTAACCCGGGAAATTTTGCCCAGGATCGGGAAAGGGCCTCCCGCGCAGGCCGCGTCGGCGGCCAGCACAGCTCGGGCAATTTTGCCAATGATCGTGAGCGGGCTGCGGAAGCGGGCCGGAAAGGCGGCCTGGTGAAACATGGCCAAGGGTCCCGTTCCACGGGCGCCGAGGACAACGCAAGGCAACTTCGCGCAGGATCGTGAGCGGGCTTCTGTCCCCGGGCCCCAGGCCAAATCAACTGAACGATCTGAAGGATTGATGAAATGAATGGTTCAGCAGACAGCATCGCTCCACTTCACGAGGTGCGGGCGACATTCGCCAGCGCTGCTCAGATGCAGGATGCGGTCAGCAAGTTGTCCAGTTCCGGGTTTGATCGCGCGGACCTGAGTCTGCCGTCTCCCGAGCTAGTGCATGGGACCGAGACGCCGGAAGCCGGTACGAAGCCCGCTTCCACCGAGGCGGACGCTCAGCAGTCGCGAACGTTGGGCGCTAGTACTGCGGGCGCCGCCGCGGCGTTGGCAGCGGCCGGCATCACCATAGCAACCGGCGGGGCCGCGGCGCCTGCGATCGCGGCGGCAGTCGTTGCCGGGGGAGCGGCCGGGGGGTCCGTATTCGGAATTCACGGATTAGCGAATAAAGTCGAGCAAACCGACCGTGACGACCGGGCCGCTAGTGGCAGCCTGATTCTCTCGGTTCGCACACCAGACGACGCTAAGCGTTCTGAGGCAGAATCGATCCTGCGGGGCGCCGGCGCGACTAGTATAGAAGCGGTCTGAGCCGGATGCCTCAAGATGCAAGCGGGGCGAGCTGCCATCTTCTCTCCATGTCCGGTCGCGCCCTAGTTTGACATTGGCGCCCGGCGATGCGATCCGGGTTTTGAACAGATGCCCGGAGCCGGATGTGGACGATGCGCTGCCACGGGGAAACTCGTCCCTGGGATCGATCGATGTTGTCGAGCAAGGCCTGAACGAGACCGGGTACATCGCCAGCCGCCAGATATCGACCGCGGTTTATATCGCTCACCACTTGCAGAAACCGATTTTGGTGGAGGGCCCGGCCGGCGTCGGCAAGACTGAACTTGCGAAGTCGGTGGCGTCGTGGCTGAAACTGCCGCTGATAAGAATGCAGTGCTATGAAGGGTTGGACGAGTCCAAGTCCTTGTACGAATGGAAGTACGGCAAACAACTGCTGTATACCCAGATCTTGAAGGACAAGATCAACTACGTGGTCGGGGACCACGACGATCTGACGGCGGCGTTGAACAAGCTGCACTCCTTCGGCGACATCTTCTTCTCGGACGAGTTTCTGGAGCCTCGGCCGCTGCTGCGATCGCTTCAGGAGCCGCGCGGATCAGTGCTGCTGATCGACGAGATCGACAAGTCCGACCAGGAGTTCGAGGCTTTCCTGCTGGAGATTCTCTCCGACTACCAGGTGACGATCCCGGAGATCGGGACGGTGCATGCGATTGTGCCGCCGATCGTGCTGCTAACGTCGAACAGCACCCGCGATTTGGGCGACGCGCTGAAACGCCGCTGTCTGCATCTGCATATCGGCTTCCCGGACGACAGGCTGGAAGCTCGGATCATCGCCTCCCGCGTGCCGGGCATCGATGCGCGATTGTTGAAGCAACTAGTCAGTTTCGTGCAGCAACTGCGCACCCTGGACCTGAAGAAGGTGCCGTCGGTCAGCGAAACGATCGACTGGGCGAAGGTAATGCTGTTGCTGCACACGGCCGTGCTGGACGTCGATCTGGTGCGCGACACACTGAATGTGCTGCTGAAGTTCGAGGCGGATATCGAGGCCGCGAGCAAGCAGCTTGCGGGGTTGACGCATAAGGCGAGGTTGGACGCAGGTGTCGCATGATGTCGCCCCTGCCAGCGAACCCCTACGCCGGTTCCTGCAGGTCGCCCGCGGGGCCGGACTTCGAGTTTCGGCGGCCGAGGGGATCGACGCCGCGCGCGCGGTCGATCTCGTCGGGTTCGCCGATCGAACGGTGTTGAGGGATACGCTTGGCTTGTTACTGGCCAAAACGCCTGAAGAAAAAGCCGCGTACAATGAGGTCTTCGATCTTTACTTCAAGCGAGACGAATTCTCTGGCGATGCGCCTGGCTCCGACGACGATGCGCCGGCATCCGAACAGGATCCGTTTTCCAGCCCATCCAACGGGACGGGCGGCGAAGGCATTGGCGGCCAGGGCGGGCAATCCCTGGGATCGTTGCTTTCCGCGGACGACCGAGCCGCTCTGGCCACCGCGGTGGAACAGGCGGCGCGGGACGGCGGGGATCGAGAACATCCGCTTCTTTACGCAGAAAAACCTGTATGCCCGCCGTATCGTGGACCGCATGGGCCTGCGCGCGCTGGAGCGCGACATCGAGGCGATGCGCCAAACCGCCACGCCGGAGGGGCTCGGCCGCGCCCAGTTCCTGGAAGGGAAGGTCGAACAATTGCGGGATTCCGTTCGTGACTTTGTCGAACGGAATCTGATCCTCTACGCCAGAGGCGAGACCGAGAAATTCCGCGAGGAGTTGTTGAAATCAACGCGGCTGTCAAACTTGGAGCGGCGGGACCTTGACCGTATGCGCGTGCTGGTGCGGCAAATGGCGAAAAAGCTCGCCGCCCGCTATGCGAAAACCCGCCGGCGGCGGCTGCGAGGACAGCTCGACACGCGGCGAACGCTGCGGAGAAACATGGGCTGGGGCGGCATCCCATTCATCACCGTGTGGAAGCAGAAGCGGATCGAGAAGCCGCGGGTCATGGTGCTGTGCGATGTGTCCGGATCGGTCGCGGCGATGGCGCAGTTCCTGCTCATGTTCATGTATGCGATCAACGAGGCACTATCGGACATTCGATCGTTCGCCTTTGCCGGATCGCTGCTGGAAGTTTCGGAAATCCTGGAAAAAGAACCGGTCGAGGAAGCCATCACCAAGATCATGGCGCTGATCGGGTTCGGATCCTCGAACTACGGCAATTCGCTGGCCGACTTCGAGGATGGCTGGATGAAGTTCGTTACCAGCAAGACGACTATCATCATCCTCGGTGATGCCCGCGGCAACAGGACTGATCCGCGAACCGACGTTCTTGGGCGGTTGTCGTTACGGTCGAAGCGCATCATCTGGTTGAACCCGGAATACCGTTCGGCCTGGGGCACCGGGGATTCGGACATGTACCGCTACGCCCCGTTTTGCGACCTCGTGACGGTGTGCAACACGCTGCGTCATCTGGAACGCGCGATCTCCGACCTCCTTGACGAGGGGGCATAGGCGCGCGAAGCAGCCCGAACGCCATGGATCAGTGAACATTTCCTACCCGCTCTCCGACCACTACGACGGCCGCCGTTTCTTCAATCCCGGCGTCCCCCGCTCTTCCCGCGGCCTGCTCCAGGTCTGCGCTGGCGGCTGCGCGGCGAACGCACCCCCTGGCCGACCGCCGTGTCCGGGGATCTGGTCTATCCCCCGCCGCCCGAGTCAGTGCCAAACGGCTCAGTGGCCATCACGTTCATCAATCATGCCAGTTTCCTGATCCGGTTTTCCGGCGCCGTCGTACTGACCGACCCGATCTTCAGTGAACGCTGTTCCCCGGTCGCCTGGGCCGGCCCAAAGCGAGTTCGCCCGCCCGGTCATCTCGCTGCAGGACCTGCCGCGCCCGGACATCGTGCTGCTGTCGCACAATCACTACGACCACATGGATCTCCCCAGTCTGCGGGAGATCCAACGCCGCCACGCCCCGATCTTCGTCACCACTCTCGGCAATGCGAACGCCCTCCGCCGCCTTGGTATCAGCGCCACCGAGCTGGACTGGTGGCAGGACGTTACCTCGTGCTCCCTTCGGATTACCGCGACGCCGGCGCGGCACTTTTCCGCACGCACGCCCTTCGACCGAAACCGAACCCTGTGGGCCGGTTTCATGATACAAGCCGACGCAACTCAAATCCTGTTCGCCGGAGACTCGGCGATCGGACCTCATTGGCAGGACATACGCTCCCGCCTGGGTCCGCCCGGGGTCGCTCTGCTGCCAATCGGCGCATACGAGCCCCGCTGGTTCATGGCCGGCGCGCACATGAATCCCGCCGAAGCCGTTCAGGCCCATCTCGACCTTGGCGCGCACCGCTCGGTCGGCATGCATTTTGGCACATTCCAGCTCACGGACGAGGCGATCGACGCGCCGCTCCAGGCGCTGGCCTAAGCCCGAACCCTCGCGGGTGTGCAAGAAGAGCACTTCAACACTCAGGGATTCGGGGAGACGCGGATCTACGGGCTTGCCTGATCAAACCGGCATGCCGTGATCTTCCCTGATCATCGCGGCGCCTTTTTCGCCGATCATGATCGCGGGCGCATTGGTATTGCCTGTCGTCAACGTCGGCATCACCGATGCGTCTATCACCCGCAGTCCTTGCAGCCCGTGCACCCGCAGACGCGAGTCCACGACAGCAGCAGGGCCGTCACCCATGCGGCAGGTGCCGACCGGGTGGTAGATCGTGGTGCCATAACGGCGTGCGTAGTCCAGCAAGGAGTCATCGGTGGTTACTTCGGGACCGGGTAACGTTTCTGCAACGCTATATTGAGCCATCGCCGGCGACGCGAAAATCGCGCGAGTGAAGCGAACGCCGGCCGCCAGCACACGAATATCGGCCGGGATCGGATAGATAGTTCGGCGTAATGACCGGGGACTCGGTGGCGTCCGCGCTGCGAGCCATGATCGTGCCGCGACTGTCGGGGCGAACCGGACAGACGGCGACCGTCATGCCATCCTCGCGCTCCAGTTCAAGGAATTTGGCTTCATCGTAACTGCCGGGCGTGAACAGCAGTTGCAGATCCGGGCTGGCCTTTTCCGGTGTCGACCGGCAAAATACCTGAGCCGTGGTAATCCCGAAGGTCAAGGCGCCGCGGCCTTCCAGACCGAACCGCATCACCTCTCGCGCCAGACGCATGCCGCGCGACAGTCGGTTGACCGAGATCGATCCTTTGACCCGATGGGAGACCCGAGCGACGTAATGATCCTGGAGGTTGGAGCCGACGCCGCGAAGGTCGTGCACCACGGTCACACCGATCGATTGCAGATGCTCGGCCGGTCCCACGCCGGAGATTTGCAGTAAATGCGGCGAGTTGACCGCCCCTCCGCACAGGATGACCTCCTTGTGCGCACGGGCCTCGATCGTCTGGCCGCGCTGGCGGAATGCGACGCCGGTGCAGCGTTTGCCCTCGAATAGCAGTCTGGTGGCTAAAGCCTCGGTTTCCACGCGCAGGTTTGGGCGTGCCCGAGCCTCTTGGAGGAATGTCCGGGCGGTTGAGCCGCGCCAACGTCCCTTGCGGGTCATCTGTGAGTAGCCGACGCCTTCCTGCTGGCGGCCGTTCAGGTCTTTGCTGAATTTGTATCCGGCCTGCTGCGCGGCCTCGATGAATTTGTGGGTTAGCGGTAGGATGGTGCGGTAATCTTCGACTTTCAGCGGGCCGTCCTTGCCGCGGTATTGCGGGTCGGCGCCTTGCTTGTAGTCCTCGGATTTGCGGAAGTAAGGCAGGACGTCATCGAAACTCCAGCCGCGGCAGCCCATCTGCGCCCAACCGTCGAAATCGGCTGGATTGCCGCGCACATATAGCATCCCATTGATTGAACTTGATCCACCCAGGGTCTTGCCGCGCGGCCAGTGGATGCGGCGGTCTTGGGGACCCTCGGCGCTGTAGTTCCAGTTCACCACAGGATGATGCAGCAGCTTCAGGACGCCTGCCGGGATGTGAATCCATGGCAGCGAATCCTTCGGGCCGGCCTCCAGCAGGATCACTTGCGCACCGGTCTCGCTCAGACGAGCGGCGACGACGCAACCGGCGGAGCCGGCACCGACGACGACGTAGTCAGCGTCCATTGCCTCAGCCTCGGTTCAGCAATGGCAGCGCTTCGCCGGCGAAGAAGCGGCGAGGGTTGTCATGCAGGATAGACTGGATCTCGTGCTCGCCTAGGCCGCGCTGCTTCAGCATCGGAACAAAGTCGGTGAACAGATAGGTGTAGTGCGGCGGCCATTGTCCCTCGGCTCGCAGGGCGTCAATCCGAGCCTGTTCTTCGGCGCTGAGTTGGCGGGCGAATTTGCCGAGCCATCCACAGTGGCGGTCCTGGCTCATCATGATTTGCGCGCGATACCCGTTTCGGACCAGCCGCACGAGGTTGTCGGCCCTAACCTCGTCTGGCTGGAACCGCAATATCCCGATCCGGTCGAAGCCGATATAGGATCCGCCATCGACGACCCGCTGATGATACGCGGGGTCGGCATTGCCGCAGCAATGGCCAATCAGGCACTGATGTGCCGGCACACCGCCTTTGGCGAAGGCTTCCTGTTGCTCTGGACCGGCCTGGCCATCCTGCGTATGGGTGATGATCGGCACGCCGGTCGCCCGCTGCGCCAGGCACGCGGCTTCCAGGAACTTGTGTTCGAACGCGGTGATCGCCGGTGCACCAGTCGCGACCTTGATCGCGCCCGCTTTGACCCCTGTCGTTCCGATCCCACGCGTGATCTCGCGGATATACAGTTCGGCGATTTCCTCCACCGTCCGAGCGCGCCAGTAGACCGGCAGGCCCATGGCCTCGAAATAAAATCCCGTGGTGCAGACGACATTCATCTCGGATTTCTCCGAGATCTCCCGCATCAGCGCGACATCGCGGCCAAGTTCGATCGGGCAAGGGTCGACAAAGCTGCGCACGTCATATTCGGTGCGCAACTGGATCAGGCGCCGAACCGCCTCCTTCACGAAGGCCGCGCGGTCGAAGGTTGCCGCAGGATCGAATTCGGCACCCGGAAAGGCGATGAAGAGATGCTCGTGCATTAGCGTGCGGCCAAGCTGATCCAGTCCGATGAGGCCGGTGACCGTTTGGACCTGCATTAATCGTTTCCCCTATAGGTGCCGGTTAGTGCTGTCGCAGGCATCGTTCTCGATCCGGGATTTCTTGTCCAGAACCGGCGCTGCCCGCCAAACTGCCCTAGACGCTGAACGGTTCCACGCGTGCAACTCGGCCCTCAGGCAGAAATCTTCTGCGCCTGAGATCGCTCGCGGCAACGTGTTTTGCTCGAAGCAGCACACAACGGGAGGGGGATTCACCTGAGCCGATGCCTCTTCATCCCGATCGGCACACGCCAGGCCCAACCATGCAGCAGCGTCGAAAACGCTGAAAAAGCAGCGTCGGAACGGGCAAGATGCCTGGGCATCAGATTCGGAAGAGCGAGACGGATGATCAAGCAGCCCGAGAAATATCAAGACTTCCGCGACCCACAGGCGCTTCCGCGCTACGCCGGCATCGCGACATTCTTCCGCACGCCAGCCACGCAGGAAATCGACGACGTGGATATCGGCATGATCGGCGTGCCGTTCGACGGCGGTGTCACCAATCGCACTGGCGCGCGCCATGGTCCTCGAGCGGTGCGCGAGCAATCGACCTTGCTGCGCCGGATCAATTCCAGTCACCGGGATCACGCCGTTCGCCACCGCGCGGGTGCGCGATCTAGGTGACTGCTGGATCGAGCAGCCATACGAGATTCAGGGCGCGCTGAAGGAGATCGAGGCCTTCTACCGCACAGTCACGACGGCCGGCATCGTTCCGCTCTCGGTGGGCGGCGACCACGCCATCAGCCTGCCGATCCTGCGAGCCGTCGCGGCGCATCGGCCGGTGGGGATGATCCATATCGATGCTCATTGTGACACCGGCGACGATTATATGGGATCGCGCTTTCACCACGGCGCACCCTTCCGGCGGGCGGTAGAGGAGGGGCTGCTGGACCCGCGGCGGGTCATCCAGATCGGTATCCGCGGCACGACCAACGACCCGGACATGTGGGGTTTCAGTCAACGCAGCGGGATGCGGGTGTTGCCGATGGAGGAATTCGACGACAACGGCTGGCGCCACGCAGCTGAGGAAGCTCGGCGCGTCGCGGGCGACGGGCCGACCTACCTGTCGTTCGATATCGATAGTCTCGACCCAAGCCACGCGCCGGGAACCGGGACTCCTGAAGCCGGCGGCCTCACCGCCTTGCAGGCGCTGCGACTGTTGCGGGCATTGCGCGGGATCGATTTCGTCGGCGGCGACCTTGTCGAGGTCTCGCCGCCGTTCGACGTCGGCTCCCTGACGGCGTTCAACGGGGCCTCGGTGTTGTTCGAAATTCTCTGTCTGCTGGCCGAGGCACGGGACATCCGTCGCGCCCCACGATAGGTTCCGTGGCTGTGACCCACTCTGCCAGATGGCGACGGGTCAAGCCGAAGGTCGAGGTTGGATGGCACCGACCGACGCGGGCATCGCGGTGCACTGCAGAAGGCTTTGTTTGTATGGGATCGCTGGCGCTTGACCGGGGGTGGCGGCGCGGATCGCGACGGGCGGCTGTGCGGGTCGAGTGTCGAAGGGGCGCGGCGCCGGTTGGGTCGACGCTTGCACCCGCGGGGCGGGTTCCTCGGCGGGCGGGGACACCTTGGTGGCGCGGTAGGCTGCCATGGCTTCCTCGATGGCCGCGTCGATGGCTGCGTCGTCTGGCGATGGTTCGGGATCGGCTGGCCGCGGACCCAAGTGAGCGGGGCGTTCAGCGGATGGGTTGGCGCGCTGGTCGCGGCGGCGCTGCATCATGGTGCGCTCGCTTTGGTCCGCGGAGCGGTTCAGCGCGTTCGCCCTGCCGAAATAACGCATTTTCAGTGCTGGCGTTAGGTCGTCCGCGGCGGCCATCCCGAGGGCGGCGAGGGTGGCCATCGAGAAGGCGAGGATGCGGGCAATGTTGACGAAATCCGCCCGGGATTCCGGTTGGTAGGCGGTGAGGGCGCTCAGCGCCGACTTTCTCGCGTAGTCCGGGTCGGTGTCCGCGGTTTCGAACAGCGGGGCGAGTTGGACTGCGACACTGACCAGGAGGCCGTCCCAGGGGTCTTGAGTTGGGGTTTGGTTCGACATGGGTTGTGGCACCTGAGCGGTTGTGTTCATTGTTTGTTCTTTAATCCAGGTTGTGGTTGAGATGCAAGAGTAATCTAAGGTTGCGGTGGAAAGGTATCCGGAGCGCGCGTTGGACAAGGCGATCGTTGCCGGCGACAACGTGTTGCGCGAACTGGTTGCGGGCGGAAGCACTGGAAATTCGTCGGGTCAATTAGTGTAGGCGCCCGAGCAGGGGCGTACAACTGCTTTGAGGAGGAGGACGGACGCCTCCGCCCGCCATGCAGCGAACGGGTTCGTTTCCCAGAAATGCTCATCGTTTCAGGAGCTACGACCGTGGTTGACTTGTCCATGTCGATAAGCACCACTGTATTCATGGGATTGTGGGGAGCGGAAGAACAATGAGTCGTCTCGATGGCAAGGTCGCCCTGATCTCGGGCGCCGCGCGAGGCATCGGCGGAGAGACAGCCCAACTGATGGCGCAAGCCGGCGCCCGCGTGTTGATCGGCGATGTGTTGGACGAACAGGGGCGGCAGACCGTCGCCGCCATCAACACCGCCGGCGGGCAAGCTGAATACGTGCATCTTGACGTGACGAGGGAGGAAAGCTGGACCGCGGCCGTCAACCTTGCCACCAGTCGATTTGGCAAGCTCGACATCCTGGTGAACAACGCCGGCGTGTTTATTGGCAAGGGGATCGAGGAGATCAGCCTCGCCGAATGGGAAAAGCTGGTGGCAGTGAACATGACCGGGGTCTTTCTCGGTACCAGATTGGCCGCCCAGGCTCTGCGTGAAGCCGCAAAGTCGAGCGAGCACGGCAGTGCCATCGTCAATCTCGCCTCGATTGCGGGCATCGTGGGGTCGCAGCTCGATCCGCTCTATTCGATGACCAAGGGTGGGGTAACGCTGTTCACCAAGTCGGCGGCACTTGAGTTCGCGCGGAAGGGCTATCGGATCCGGGTGAATTCAATTCATCCGGGCGTGATCCAGACTGATATGGGTGCTCAGACTTTCGTGTCTCGCGCGCAGCGGTCGGGAAGCAACGATACGGCGGCGGTGCAGCAGGCGGTGACGGAAACCGTGCCGTGGGGCCGTCTGGGCGTTCCGGCGGATATCGCCAAGGGTATCGTGTTCCTGGCCTCCGACGATGCAGGATACATGAACGGCTCGGGCCTTGTGGTCGACGGCGGCGTGACCGCCGCCTGAACTGGGCTTCGGCGTCGACACCAAACGCGTCATCCTCGCGACGCGACCTCGCGCAGACGGTTTCCCGCTTGACGAACCCGAGGCATGATCAGCCGACAAGTATTGGTGGGACACGAGCGCAATGCCGTACGACGCTTTAAGGACGATCTTTCCGGCCACCGGCTGGTCTGCCGACCGGGCCGGCGCGGTTGAGTTCACCGGTGATACCGATCCGATCCTGCCAACTCCATTCCGTATCGGGGTTGCGGGCGCGGCGGCGCTCGCGGCGACCGGCATCGCAGCGGCGGATCTGTGGCAGCGCCGGACTGGCCGTCGCCAGAGCATCGGCGTGAATGTGCGCCAAGCCACCGCTTCGCTGCGGAGCGGCCATTACCTCAAGGTCAGAGACGACCAGGTGTCGTCAGAGCGCAACTCGATCATGGGGTTCTACCCGACCAAAGACGGGCGGTGGAGCTACATCCACGCCAACTTCGTCAACCATCGGGAGGCCGCGCTGAAGGTTTTGGGCTGCGAGGAAAGCCGGGAAGCGGCGGCCCGCGCCGCAGCGGCTTGGAATGCCGCCGACCTCGAGGAAGCGATCATTGCCGCCAAGGGGGCAGGGGGCATGGTGCGGAGCCAGGAGGAATGGGCACGCCATCCTCAGGCCGCCGCCATCGCGGCCTTGCCGTTGATGGAGATCGTGCGGATCGGCGATAGTGCGCCAGAACCGCTACCGGAAGGAAACCGTCCGTTGTCCGGTATTCGCGTCGTCGATCTCACGCGCGTGTTAGCCGGCCCGACCTGCGCCCGCACGCTGGCCGAACACGGCGCCGATGTGATGAAAATCTCTGCTCCCCATCTGCCGAACCTCGGTTACCAGGAATTCGATACCGGCCACGGCAAGCTTTCCAGCTATCTTGATCTGAGGGAGCCGCGAGATGTCGATAAGCTCCGTGATCTGGTCCGGCGGGCGGACGTGTTCGCCCAAGGCTACCGGCCTGGCACGCTCGACGCCCGCGGGCTGTCGGCTGAGGAATTAGCGGCACTGCGGCCGGGGCTGGTTTATGTCTCGCTGTGCGCCTTCGGACACACCGGTCCCTGGGCATCGCGACGCGGCTTCGACACGGTCATTCAAAGCGTGAGCGGCATAGCGGCGCGGCAGGCGGAAATCGTTCCGGGCGGCTCGCCGGGGCCCCAATTCTATCCGGCGTCGGCGATCGACTATTGCACGGGCTACCTGATGGCCGCGGGAGCGATGGTCGCGCTGAACCGCCGGGCTGAGGAAGGCGGAAGCTGGCTGGTGCGCATCTCTCTTGCCCAGGTCGGCAAATGGATCGTCGATCTGGGCGAAGTGCCGGCAGAATCGGTGACCGGAACATTCCGGCGGAGTTCTCGGCTGACGAACTCGATCGCTGGTCGATGGTGAGTGAAACGCCATCGGGCCGGTTGCAGCATCTGAAACCGGTCGTCCAACTCTCCGAAACGCCACCTTACTGGGCTCGGCCGTCGGTTCCGCTTGGCTATCATCCGCCGGTTTGGCCGGTTTAGCTTGTCCTGAGACTGGCCGGCTCCAATGCTGATAGTGTCATACTCGGCCATCGATGTTCCGAAGACAAACGCATGAAGCCGTTTCGCCGGCGATCACGCGGCCAGCGGCGCGGCGCCTTTGATCTGAGTCCTATGCATGACCCGGCGGGCGGACGCATCGAACGGGTCGCGCCGGTGCATGGTGCAACGATTATCCCAAACGACGAGGTCGCCGACCCGCCAGCGATGGCTGAAGCTGATTTCTGGGGCTGTGGCCCACGACCAGATTTCGTCCAGAAGCGCTTCGGACGCTGGCAGGTCGAGCCCCTCGATCCAGGACATGCGCCGCCGTCCAAGATACAGCATGCGGCGCCCGCTTTCGGGATGGGTGCAAACCATCGGATGCAAAGTGCCAGGTGCCCGGCGCGGATCGTCGCTGGGAGTGATACCCTGCCGGACATAGCCGCCGCTGTTGTAGGTGCCGTCGTGCTTGACCCTCAGCCCCAGGGTCCGTTGACGTAGCTCGGGTGGGAGGCGCTCGAACGCCGCGTACATGTCGCAGAACCATGTGTCGCCGCCCGCGGGCGGGATTTCCAGGGCGAAGAGCATGCTCGCCTTGGGGGGAGCGGGCAGATAGGACATGTCTGTGTGCCAGACAGCCTCCCCGTTGCCGAGACTGCCGATCGCCACACCGTTTTCGATGACGTTCGACACGACATAAATTTCCGGCATGCCATTGGCGATGCGCTGGCCATTTTCCTGAACCGGCGCATGATCGAGCTCACCGAACCGGCGGGAGAAGGCGATCAGGTCCGCATCAGAAATGCTTTGATCTCGAAACACGAGCACCTGATGATCGATCCACGCCTCATGGATGGCGGCGAAGCCGGCATCGTCAAGCCGCCGCAGGTCAACGTTGGTGACCTCGGCCCCGAACGAGTGTCCGGCCTGAAGCGGCACGATGCCAATGCCGGGCGGCCGGTCCACAGGAACGGCAGCGCTCACCAACCGCGAGCTTCCTTTTGCGGCGCGCGAAGGCGTTTGCCCTGGTTTCCAACTATTTCTTGGATTTGCCGTTCAAACGGGCCGGCTCTTTTTGTTTTGTCAACAGAACCAGGAGCCATGGAAGTAGTAAAATAATCCAGACGGCTCAACCGCCCGGGACATCCTTGGTTAGCATCGCAGGATAGTTGACATCCTTTCGGCCTGCCAAGATTTTTTCCTCGTCTTCCATGTGCTCATCATGCTCCGGAGCATGCTTAAACTTTTCAGAAACAGTATCTTTCTTGTCGTCCGATGCAGACATATCTTTCTCCCGGTGTGGGCACCAATAGCAGGTGCGGGAACAATCGCCGGTAGCTGATATTCGCCGATCTGGTTCCGGCTGCTTCCAGAATGGCCGGGATGGCGCAATTCGAAACTCTAACCCGCGTCTTGCGCGCCACACAATAGATAATTCGAAAGATAATTCGACCGGCGCTCGATTTTTGCGAAGGGACTGGCCAATCCGGGGCGATGCCCATTAAGGTTCGGTCACGTCCAGACTCACCAACGAGGCTCAAAAAATGCGGCGATGTCAGATCATGGCCGGATGCGCGGTTCTCGTTGGTGTGATGCTGATGGCCGCTGGGTGTAAGAAGTCGAACCAATACGCGCCGCCGCCGCCGCCTAAGGTCAGCGTCGCTAAGCCGGTCGCACAGAAGATCACCCGTTACCTGGAGGCGACCGGCAATACCACCGCCTTCGCGTCGGTTGATCTCGTCGCTCGGATACAAGGCTTCGTGCAAGGGATCAGCTATACCGACGGGGCGGAGGTTAAGACCGGTGATATCCTCTTTACAATCGAGCCGCCGCCGTATCAGGCCAAATTAAACCAGGCCCAGGCGGCAGAAGCCTCGGCGCAGGCGACCCTGGTCGATGCCCAGGCAAATTTCGTCCGCGCTGAATCCTTGCAGCGGAATTCTGTGGCCTCGGTGCAGAGCCTGGACGATGCACGGGCACAGCGTGACACGGCGCAAGCGAATGTAGCGCAGGCACAGGCCAACACCCAGATTGCCGCGATAAACTATAGCTACACACGCGTCCTGGCGCCGTTCGACGGGCGCGTGTCGGCGCATTTGGTGTCGGTCGGCGACCTCGTCGGAACCCAGCCCACCAAGCTGGCGACGATCGTGCAGATCAAGCCGATCTATGTGACCTTCAACGTCAGCGAGCAGGTCGTGATCCGCATCCGCGGCGCCGCGCTGCGCGAGGGACGGCGTGTGGAATCGGTCCAGACAATCCCGGTCGAGATCGGCCTGCAGGGCGAGACCGGTTACCCGCACCGCGGCCACATGGATTACGTCGCGCCGACGGTCGATCCCTCAACCGGAACAATCATTGCACGCGGCGTGCTGGAGAACGCCGACGGTGTCCTGCTGCCCGGGTATTTCGCCCGCGTGCGGGTGCCGCTGGAGACCGGAGTTGCGGCTTTGCTGGTGCCGGATGCGGCGCTGGCGGCGGACCAGGGCGGCCGCTACCTGCTGGTGACCGGGCCGGATCACGTCGTCGTGCAAAAGCACGTAACCACGGGACCGCTGGAAGGGACGTTGCGGGTGATCGAGACGGGTCTCGCCGCGGATGACCTCGTGGTCGTGGATGGGCTGCAGCGCGCCGTGCCTGGTCAAACCGTCGAACCCGCCACGGTTAGCCTGACGGATGCGGCCCGATGATCGCCAAATTCTTCATCGAGCGGCCGGTCCTCGCCAATGTTCTGGCGATCCTGTTCGTCCTGATCGGCGGCGTTTCCCTGTTCACGCTGCCGGTCGCGCAGCTTCCGGATGTGGTGCCGCCGACGGTTCAGGTAACCACTCGCTATCCCGGCGCCAGCGCTACAGATGTCATGAACACTGTCGCCTTGCCGATCGAGCAGCAGGTGAACGGCGTCCAGGGCATGCTGTATATGCAATCGACCAACGCCAGCGATGGCAGCTATTCGCTGACTGTCACTTTCGCGATCGGCACCGACCTGAACTTCGCCCAGGTACTGGTGCAGAACCGGGTCGCCAGTGCCATTGCGGCGCTGCCGCAAGCGGTGCAGGCGCAGGGCGTCGTCGTCCAGCAGCGATCGACCGCGATTCTGGGCATCGTCACTCTGACCGCTCCCGACGGCCACTACGACAGTCTGTATCTCAGCAACTACGCGGCGATCAATCTCCAGCAGCCGATGGCTCGCCTGCCCGGTGTCGGCAACGTCAACGTGTTTGGAGCCGGCCAATACGCGATGCGGATCTGGCTTGATCCCGCGCTGATGCAGGCGCGCAGCCTGACGGTCAACGATGTTACCTCAGCCTTGCAGCAGCAGAGCGTGAGGTTACCGCCGGGCAGATTGGCGCGCCTCCGGCGACCGGACACAGCTTCCAGTACACGCTCAATGTCGCGGGCCGGCTGGCCGACGCGGCGCAGTTCGAGGAGGTGATCGTCAAGACCGGCGCGGGCGGCGCGGTGACCCGCATCCGCGACATCGGGCACGTGGAGCTCGGCGCCCAGACCTATGGGCAGGCCTTCACCTCGAACGGTAAGCCGGCCGCGGGCATGGCGATATTCCTGTCGCCCGGCGCCAACGCGCTGACCGTAATGAATGAAGTCCGAGCGAAGATGACGGCGCTGTCGCGCGCGTTCCCGCAAGGCGTGCGATACGACATTCCGTTCGACACCACGAAGTTCGTCTCGGCCTCGGTCGATGAAGTCTATCATACGCTGATCGAGGCCGGCGTGCTGGTGCTGATTGTCATTCTGGTTTTCCTCCAGGACATTCGCGCCACGCTGGTCCCGGCGACGACGGTGCCGGTAACCATCATTGGCGCCTTTGCGGCCATGGCGGCGCTTGGCTTTACCATCAACCTTTCGACCCTGTTTGCCATCGTGCTGGCGATCGGCATCGTTGTGGATGACGCAATCGTTGTCGTGGAGGGCGCCGCACACTACGTCGAAATGGGATTGAGCGGCCATGACGCCGCCATCAAGGCCATGAACGAACTGTTCGGCCCGATCATCGGAATCACCCTGGTGCTGATGTCGGTCTTCATTCCGGCTGCGTTCCTGCCCGGGCTTACCGGAAAGCTCTACGCCCAGTTCGCTTTGGTGATTGCCGCGACCGCCCTGATCAGCGCGATCAACGCCGCCACCCTGAAGCCGACCCAATGCGCGTTGTGGCTGCGGCCGACGGTGCCAATGGAAAAGCGCAACGCATTTTATCGCGGTTTCAACCGGTCTATGGGGGGCTGGAGCGCTGGTATGTCCGACTGATCGCATCCATGACGCGATGGAGCGGTGCCATGGTCATTCTGGCCCTGATCGTGATGGGCGGTGGCCTCTATGGTCTGTCGCGGGTGCCCACCGGGTTCCTGCCCCTGGAAGACCAGGGCTATTTCCTGGTCTCCGTGCAACTGCCGGACAGCGCGTCCCTGGACCGTACACAGGCGGTCCTGGCGAAGGTGCAACATGCCGTAAGCCCTGTGCCCGGCGTGCAAGACGTCATTTGCATCGCCGGCATCTCGGTCTTGGACAACAGCGCGTCGCTGTCGAATGCCGGCGTCGCCTATGTCGTGCTGAAGGATTGGAGCCAGCGCAAATCCGCGGACCAAGGCCTGCTGGGCATGTACCGCGCTCTGAGCGCCGCGGTGGCGCCAATCGAGGAAGCAACAATTCTGGTCGTTCCGCCACCCGCCATTCAGGGCATCGGCAATTCCGGCGGCTTCTCCATGCAAGTGGAATTGCGCGACGGCAGCGGCGATTTTCCGAAATTGCAGTCGCTGACCCGGACGATCGTCAGCGACGCGAGAACTCAGTCCGGCCTGGCGCGGACGAACACGACAATCCGGGCAACCGTGCCGCAAATGCGGGTGACGGTGAACAGGACAGAGGCGGAAGCGCTGGGTATCACGATCGGCCAGGTGTTCCAGACGCTGGCCACCTATGTCGGGTCCAGCTTCGTCGGTCAGATCAACAAGTTCGGGCTGACTTTCCAGGTGTATGCCCAGGCCGACGCGCAGGCCGGGTGACACCGGCTGATATCGAGGCGCTGCCGGTGCGCGCCGGCGACGGCACCATGGTGCCGCTCGGCACGGTAGTGGAGATCACACCAACCACCGGACCGGCGCTGGTGCAGCTGTATAATCTGTATCCGTCGGCAACGATTATCGGCCAGCCCGCGCCGGGGTTCAGTTCGGGGGACGCGCTGGGCCTGATGGAACACATTCCCGAAAGGTGCTGCCCCCCGGCTCAGCGTCGGAATGGACTGCGATGTCGTATCAGGAGAAAGCGGTCGGCAACCAGGTGTACATGGTGTTTTCACTTGCGATCCTGCTCGGTGACCTGGTGCTGGCTGGTAAGACGAAAGTCGGCCTGCGCCGGTGTCCATGGTGCTGGCGGTGCCGCTGGCGTTACTTGGGCCGGTGTTCACGTCGAGCGCCCTGGGGGTGGACAATAACTTGTATACCCAGATCGGGCTGATGCTGCTGATCGCGCTGGGCGCTAAGAACGCGATCCTGATCGTAGAGGTCGCGCGGGAACAACGATTGCTGCAGACGCCTCGTCCTGGAAGCGGCGGTCTGGGCCGCCAGGCCCGCCTGCGGCCGATCCTGATGACGTCTTTCGCGTTCATCCTTGGGGTGCTGCCGCTGGTGCTGGCGACCGGGGCCGGTGCGAACGCCCGCAAATCGATCGGCATTTCGGTTGCAACCGGATGCTGGCTTCGACCTGCCTTGCGGTGGTGTTCGTGCCTGCTTCTTCGTGGTATTCCAGCATTTCGAGGAATGGATAGCACGACGTAAGTCGAGCCCTGCGACGGGCGCGGCCTAAGCAGAAAACTACCCTCGAAGTTCCCGGAACAGCCAAGTTTTTCCTGCGCCGTGCGGTCCGAATACCCGAACAGCACCAAGTCCGAGTTGCCCGCAACACGACCTCTCGCCACGACGGAACCACCACCGTATCGCGAACCTCCAGCGGAATGTCCCGGTCGTCGATGTGCGCGGTGCCACTTCCTTCCACCACGACGAAGATCGTGCCGTCGGTGGAGGCCCGCGGCCGCGAGGTGAACCCAGCCGGCAGCAGCCGCACATGGGCAGAGATCGTCGGCATCACCGCGCCGCCGTCGGCAGGATTGGTGAACTCCAGCG